>NZ_JAQV02000014.1 GCF_000732485.2 Bacillus sp. SJS
TGCATTACAGACCAGAGAACACTCGGAGGAATGTTTTATGAACTATGCGACGAAATCCATGATTTAGATTGGGCCGAAGCCCTTCAGCAGTTGGTTGGGCTTCTTGAAGATGCCCTTAAAATGAGTTCAAAGAAAGTCAGGAACATGATTAAAAGTCAACTTATGCAATGGATTGCTGGTCTGCCCAATTATATCAAGGCTTACCTACCTAATTTGTCCTGCGAAAGTTGAGTTGGTTATATTAAAATGATTATTAATGGAGGAAGTGTATGTCACGGAGTGCAAATTACACTATTCAAGGTTTTATATATCAATTCAACAAAACACTTCTGGAGGTATTAAATGGATCGGATGAATCAGAAATAACAGTTGAAGGAATTATAGAAGATATTGAAGTGAAAACTGACTTAGTTACTAAAGCAATTCAGTGTAAGTACCATGAAACAAAAGAGAAATTCACATTAAGTTGTATTTATAAACCAATATTACAAATGATGGATCATTTTCACAGTAATTCGAACGCAGACATAGAGTATAGGCTATTTGTTCACTTCCCGAATGAAAAAATAGGGACCAAACAATTTTTAAGTAGTGAAGATATTGAAACGATATTTAAATCTAGTGATAAGAATTTAAAAAAACTAATCGAAAAAAATTCTGAAAAAAATCATACTGAGTTTTGCAAAAGATTTACTGTTGAATTTGGACCATCTCTTGATGAATTAATAAAAAGTATTTATAAAGCACTTGTTGAGAATGGTATGCCAGAAAGCGACCTTGAAAGTTTAATTTACCCAAATTCAATTCAAAAAATAGCAGAACTTAGCATTCTTCGTGAACCTCATCAAAGAGTAATACTAAAAAAAGACTTACTTAATGAATTACTAAAAGTAAAGAAAGCTTCTCTTTCCCGATGGACTAAAGAGTTGCGAACATTAGATAAGATTATGAAACTAAAAAAACAACAACTACGTATTAACTTAACCAAAAATTCAAGATTACGATACTTTATTATCTCCGTAGACACTATAGAAAATTTTAATGAGAATATCGTTACCTTTATTTGCGAATATCTAACTAAGTATCATTTCAAAGAAATACACGATAAGACTCCTGTTTTTTGCTTAGATTGCCCGTTGGATATCTATCTGAACATTATACAAAGATTACATAGAAAAAAAGTAAAAGTAAATGATGGTTTGGTTGCAGGAATTTTTGATAAAGGTAAATTCATTATTGATCCTGTTAGAGGAAAGATTAGTAAGTCTTTTTACAGGGAATTTGATTTAAAGTTAATACATTTTGATAAAGAGGCTATTGGGATTATTAATGAATGTAAATGTGAAGATTGTTTTTTATTTATGGAGAATTTACCGGGTGAATTAGACACTGAAGATATAAATATTGAACATATGTATATTAACGAAATAGAGAAAATTAAATTTATTATGGGGATGAGTGATACATATGAGTAATGCAATTGGAAAAGTACTTTCAAGTTCACCTAGCTCAATTATTATCGAAATTAATTCTCTTACCATTTTTGAAGCAAATAAAACTTATCTGCAAGTAGGCAAACATATGAAAATTGCTGACGGTAATCATAATTTTGTAGTATGTGTTATCAATAATATAAGAGTAATAAATTATGAAATCGATACTGATTTAAAACTTCATATTGAGAGTCAACCAATAGGCAGTTTAATAGATGACAAGTTTGAAAGAGGAAGCAACACACTTCCTGTCCCTACTGAACCTGCATATATACTTGGAGAGGGGGAGTTAGATCGCATTTTCAGTACATCTCATGAGTATGATTTTCCATTAGGATTACTCGCTCAAAATAGAGAAATAGAAGTAAAGATTAGCGGCGATAAATTCTTTGGTAAACATGTTGCTATTGTTGGTTCAACCGGTTCAGGTAAATCAAGTGCTGTTGCAAAAATTTTGCAAAATGTAGTTGGTATCCAAAATGGAGGTAATTTAAATTTAAGTGAACAAAAAAATTCACACATAATAATTTTTGACATTCACTCTGAATATACAGCTGCGTTCACATTGGCCAAGGAACATAATTTTGTATTAAATAACCTTACAATAGATAATTTAAAATTACCATATTGGTTAATGAATTCTGAGGAATTAGAGTGCCTATTTATTGAAAGCAACGAAAACAATTCACATAATCAAGTATCCATATTTAAACAAGCTGTTATTTTAAATAAAGAAAAGTACAACCAAAATTTAAATGATATAACCTACGATACACCTGTTTATTTCAGTATTAAGGAAGTTTACAATTATATTGAGAACATGAACAGAGAAGTTGTTAGTAAATTAAGCGGAGAAAATTGCCCTAAATTGAATGATGGGACATTAGTAAGGGATCGAAAACAATACTACTTTGAACAAATAAATGAGTTTGTACCTCAATCCACTTCTGCCAACAGTAAAGCTTCAAACGGACCTTTCTACGGAGAATTCAACCGTTTTTCGTCTCGTTTGGAAACAAAACTATCGGACAAGAGATTAGCTTTTCTTTTAAATCCTCAAAAATCTGATTCTACTCATTTTGTAAGTGAAGATTTCGAAGAAATTATGAAGCAATTTATGGGATATATTAATAAAGCTAATGTTTCAATCGTTGATTTAAGTGGAATTCCATTTGAGGTACTGAGCATTACCGTTAGTCTAATTTCCAGACTAGTCTTTGACTTTTGTTTTCATTATTCTAAAATACAACATGATAAAGAACAACTAAATGATGTACCGGTTATGATAGTTTGTGAAGAAGCACATAATTACATTCCAAGATCGAATAATGCAGAATTTAAGTCTTCAAAAAAATCGATAGAGCGAATTGCTAAAGAAGGTAGAAAATATGGTCTAAGCCTAATGGTAGTGAGTCAAAGGCCGTCTGAAGTATCTGAAACAATTTTTGCTCAATGTAATAATTTTATATCTTTGAGATTAACTAATAACAGCGATCAAAATTATATTAAAAATCTGATGCCTGAAAGTACAAATACTATTGGAGAAGTATTACCAAATTTATCTCCTGGCGAGTGCATTGTTGTAGGAGATTCAATAATAATGCCTACAATTATTAAGATGGAAAAACCTAATCCAGAGCCTAAATCGCAGTCAATTTTATTTAATAACGAATGGCAGCAGCCTTGGAAAGAAATTACCTTTACTGAAGTCATAAAACGGTGGAAAAGAGAGGTGGAATTGCAGTCAATCACATAAAAAATTACAATGCTGATGTAGCTTTGAAATAAAGTTTGATCATAAATATCGCTCGAACCTGCACTTTACGGCAGTTAAAAGGAATATTTTTTGAAAAGAGATTGATTAAAATGAATTCCTTTTATGTGAATTTGAATTTAGTTTTTATATAAAACGGGGCATATATAATTTGAGGTTATTACTTTTAATCAATCTTTATTTTAAATGATCGAACTTTGTTTGAAATGATCAATCTTTTATATAAAACTATAACATGCTTTTTGTTTGATTTTCTTGTTTCTTAGAAGAAAAATCGACAAAATTTTCAGGGTAAAATTAGATTGAACCTTAAGACTCTCACTGTAACTAGGTATAATAACATCAGTAATTTCTTTAATAAACCATTATAAACAAATTTTACATTTTAATAGAGAGATATTTAAATAAATTCCTAAAATTGGATTTTTTACTCTAAAACCCATGAGTAAATAGGCTTATTCCCTTTACCCTTACATAAAAGTAATATATATCTTCGTGAGCATAAATTTCCTTTATGCGACAAATATTACTATATTGTAGGGGGATATTATGAGGTCCGGAACCATTACTAAGACTTTAAGTCTACTGTTGGCCTTGCTGCTGGCATTTACCAGCATACCGTTTAATCAAATCAACGCTTCAGCTGCTGAAGGGGAACAGACACCCGTTCAGGCAGAACCACGAGTTCAAGAAGAACCACTTGATCCACCAGCTCCAGAGCTTCCAAAAACCGCTTCGAAAGAGGTTACAAATCTTCGAACGGAAAACTCCACCACGTTTAAAAATAGCGATGGATCTTACACAAAGGAAATCTTCAGTAAACCCGTGTTTGTAGAAGAAGAGGGAAACCTAGAGGAAATTTCCACCGATGTTGATAAGGAAGTCATACAACAGTCTGGTAAATCGGAGGAGGTCATCCAGCCGAAATCTACGTTAATTGATTTCTTTTTTAAACCAATTGCGGAGAAAGGTCATTATGTGACATTCAAGCAAAACGGGCATCAATTGTCCTATAGCTTGCTCTCTGCTGAAGGGGAAGCAGGTGAAATCACCACAAGTAGCCAACCTGCAGTAAACGCAGAGTACACGGATAACAAAATCACGTACGAGAATATCCTGCCAAATCTATCATTGAGAAATGTCGTTTTTAATGACTCAGTCAAAGAAGATATCATTCTTTCAAAATATCAAGGGCACAATACATTTAATTTTAATATCGAAACCAATCTCACTGCACGTATAACAGAGGAAGGCGAGATTAGCTTCTTAGACAATAATGAGGAAGAAATTTACCGTCTGCCAAAACCGTTCATGAATGACTCGAACATGGATTCAGCTTCTGGCGAATCGCAAAAATCTGAAAATGTACAATATCATCTTGAAAAGTCATCGACTGGCTGGATCTTATCCGTTATAGCGGACGATGCCTGGTTAAAAGATGAATCTCGAGTATACCCAGTATATATTGATCCAACAACCAAGATCTTTGAAACCACGGATACCTATGTTTCAAGTGCTTATCCAACAACCAACTACGAGGGCAGCAGAGCATGGGATTCTGGCCTTGGTATGTATGTTTTAAAGGTTGGGAACTACGATAGTACGACAGGAAACAACTTTGCATTCTTAAAGCAAGATGTAACAAGATATCAATATGCAAACATTGATTGGGCAAAGCTCAATGTCTTTACTACCCATTCATACTATCCAACAACACCAACAGGAGTATGGTTGGATAAAGTAAATGGAAGCTGGAATGCTGGCACGCTCACGTGGAATACAAAGCCTTCTACCAGCAACCTAACTTCTGTTAATGTGTATAAAGGGCAATGGGCAACGTTCGATATTACCGATACTCTGCAGGACTGGGTAAGCGGTAAGCAAGCAAATAACGGATTTATGCTTCATACCAATGGGAATGGACAAAGTTACTGGAAAAAGTTTGTATCATCTGAAAACACTGGTTATGACAAGGCACCACATTTGAACATTTCCTATAGCTATTTAGCTCCTATAAATTTCAAAGCTAGCACATATAATTTAGGGGATAACACGGGATATATTGATTTATCCTGGAATGAAGTAAAAGGGGCAATTAAATATAGAGTTTGGATATTTAATGGAAAAGAATACAAACCATATGATGTAGGGAATCGTACCTCATGGTCTACTCTAGATCGGAGTATATGGCCTGATCAGGGGAAAAATTTACCAACAAATCCTCAAAGTTATTACAAAAGTTCAGGTGGAGACACTTATATCGATCGAAGAAATTATGCCATCTCGGTTAGTGCAATCATGACTTCAGGAGAAGAGAGCTTACTTGCCGATCCTATCACCCCTTATATACCATTAGTTTCAGAGCCCACTGCTCCTGAAGTAACGGCATATTCTAATGGGAATGAAACAGGCTATTTTGATCTTAAATGGAAACCAGTATTGAATGCTACAGGTTATAAAGTATGGATTTTTAATGGAATTAGTTATGAGTCCTTTGATGTTAGTAATGTCACTCAATGGTCTACGAAAGAACAGCATATTTGGCCCAATAAATCGGAGATAGAAAATGGGAGATATCTTTTGCACCATTTGCCAACAGAAATAGGTAGTGAAATGGTTACCAATCCTTCTCCAGTCTATTTAAATTCTGGTGGGAGATATCCCACAAATAAGAATTATTGGTTTAAGGTAAGTGCATATAATAGTCAAGGTGAAAGTATCCCTTCAGTACCAGTAACACCTTCTCTTCCTACTGAAATATTTAGCCCAGAGGGCAGTGCATTTACTCTAGATGATGACCTGAACAAAGGCTTTATAGAAATAGAATGGGATGAAATTTCAGGTGCTAAAGGTTATAAAGTCTGGTTGTTTAATGGAAAAGAATACGAACCTATTGATGTAGGTAATACTACATCTTGGAGTAGTCTGGATGCAGGTTTATGGCCAACTATTGAAGAAAGGCAATTAGGACACTATAAGCTTCATTTAGATGGGACTGGTGAGGATTTGCCATTGGATCCTTCGCAAGTTTATAAAAACTCACTAGGGAAATATGGGGATAGCAAAAACTATTGGATAAGAGTTAGTGGGTATGGAGAGTTTGGAGAATCTGAAATGTCGGCTGCATTTATGCCTACCATAATTCCCTTACCTGAAAATATAGATGAATTTACAGATGAAAACTATACAGATTTTAAAGAAAATATTTATGGCTTACCATCTTCTCTTGAGACAGAAGTAAGTATCCAATATTATAATGAATTGACACCTTTTTTTTCTGAGATGCCTGAGCCAGAAATAGATACTGAAGAAGAAGTTGTGTTTGAAGAGGATAATATAGAGCCAATTAAAGACCTAAGTAATGAAGGCACCGCTGTACCTCTAAAACTGACACCATACCAGATAAATTTTGATAGAATAAATGGAAATCTCATCGAAACTTATTTAGATTTAGATGAAGGGGTTTCCAAAATTAACATAACTAAAATAGGTGTGAATTATCAGTATCAAGCGAAAGATATATCAGCTGCCCAATATCCAAATAGTAAATGGTTAAAGGATGCCTATCGCCATTTCACTTGGAATTTTCTTTCATTTAAGGGGACAGGATACAAAGCTGCTAAAATAGTAACAACTAATCATGAATGGGGAATGGCACTACTAAATCCCTCAAGAAATTATTACACTTCTCAATACAATTATTATAAGAAAAAAGGTTGGGAATCAAATAAATCAGCACAATATGCTTTTGCTGATATGTTAGGTTGGTTGACTGAGGGTAAGGAATATGCACTAACTATTTCTAAGGCTAATTACGCTTTTTTTAAAAAATTTTTCTCTAAAGGTAACATTATGGATTTTAATAATAATCACTATGGGCGTAACTATGCAAATAAATTTAGCAGTGTTAGTTCTGCTTTTACAGCAGCTAAAAATAAAGGATACTTGATTACAGATGAAACAAAGGTGACAGATTTTCACTATAAAAAGATATGGAACACTAAACGCTATTATTAAAGTATAGGAGAGTATCATTTGAAAACATCTAAAACATTATTTAACATATTCTTTTGGTTATGGATTATCCCAGGAATACTTTTATCAGGATATTCTATAGTGTACTTTAGAGATTTTACACACTTTACGAACGAATATAGATATTTCGATGTTGCAATTGTGTTTTTTGTTGTAGTGCCATCAATAATGGTTTTCATCTCTAGTATTGTAGCTGTTTTTTATTTTGTTACGAAAAGATCAATAAAAAACGGTATTGCTATGGTAAATATTTTCCCAATTATTGTTTTAATTTATTATGTAATTAAAGGCGTCACTATTTTAGAAGGCTTGCTCCTAGCTTTTATTTGTATATTCTCGTTCAACCTACATTTATGTATTTCATTTCTTCTTAAGAAATCTGCTTCTTTGTAGTAAACACTAAAGTGAAACCTGTTTGAGCAGGTTTTAGTATAATATACACACTACTGAAGATGGTTATTTAAACTAAAGGAAATTCGTTGGGGAATCGTGCTTAATTACTAAAAAAGAAGAGTTTGTTCACTCTTCTTTTTTTGTGTACTTAATGATTGATTTGTAATATCTTTCAAAACTGAACTTCTGAAAAAAGAAGAAATTTACTAATTTAACAGATGGAACTTTTCTAGCACCGACAAGGGTCTACAGTACTGTTATCCTTGCCACTTTCATTCTTGACGCTTCCTTCTTCATCAGAGAAACCTTCGGTATTCCCTGTCCGGGAACCAGATCAGTGTATTTTATGACCCGTTAGCCCTGAAAAAATCCACCGCCACGGTAAGAAAATTCGACGAGTCCGTCATAGCTATGCTTGGCATATCGAATTCATTTGGATTGAACTAGAGAATCATCGTCAGCGCTGTTCCTGAATATTGCAGAAAGAATGAGCCACTAGTGCAAACTTTTGAGCCACCTAATGCGGATAATAGAGCCACCAAGTGCGGAGTGCTGTTTATTCTCTAAGAACTTCACCCGGTTCTTTCTGAACGTTTTATACCGGTGCTGCGCCTTTTGCTTCTGCACCTCTCCGGATTTGGTCTTGACTCGCCTTTTCCAAAAGAATTTGGCAAAGATGAAAAATCCAAAGGAAAAGAGAAAGGAGAGTCCCATTAATACCCAATAAGATGACGCAGAAACCGAGATAGGATTTCCATTATTCAGTAGTCGTTCAGATCCAGTTGAAAGGTACGGGATATTCATTTCTGAAATCAATCCAAAATAGGTAAGAAGCATCCCGGTTTGAAATTGCCATAATAGAATCAGAAATCCGGATCCTAAACCCACATAGAAAAACCATTCTCGCTTGAACATGTGCAATACAGCAAAAATCAGCATTCCCAGTAGGGCCGGAATAAAAAAGAGAATCCCGATCATTCCAATCAAACCGTAGATGACCACATCACCAATCATTCGATCCGTTTCAGTCTGTTGCGTCTGGTCCTGGCCTTTCGCCATTGGATCCACTTGGCATCACCTCTTCCCAACGTTCATGAATAATAACAGATGGAATTTTCCGTATTGAAATTTTATCTGCGTTAACTAATCGTCGCTTGGCGTCATTGACTACATTATGAATCTTCACATCATCTGCGAAATAGATCACTTGGTCATAAGAATATGGCTGATCGTCTAAGCGTTTACTAGAGAGTAATTCCTCAAAAAGCTTAAATTTTTCATCATACCGTTTCCGTTCTTTTTTATTGAGTTCTAGCTCTACCCAGGTAGTTGTGACCACTCCTTCCGCATTTTTGAAAAAGAACACCGCATCCGGAATACGTTCCCGGCTCGCGTTATACGCCTTTAATTTACTTTGATTATCTCCCTCTCCAATCATGGAGTGACGAATCTCTCTTTCCGTCCGATAAGTAAACTGAACTCCCTGGTTCTCCGCCTGAAACTCATAAAAGAGAACCAGATCATTAAGGAGAAGATTATGCTGCATCGTATAAACGGAAGCTTTCGTCGGAACTGTCACATGAACATTCGTTAAATTCCGAGCATCGATCGTCCCGAGGTAAACCCCTACTTTATGAGCGATCTGCTCATGCCTGACATATTTCTTTCCTTCGAGTTTTCGGAGTCTCCGGTACACCCGATGAAACGCCGCCGGCTTAAAAAGAATTCATATACCGCTGGTCAATAACGTGCTTTAGGTTCCAAGCTGTTTTTCCATGGTAATGGAATCGGCCGTAGGTGAGGAGTCCCGCTTTTCCGCCAGTCGATAAAATAGCGAGAAACCGCCGTTGAGGCTGAAAAGGAACAAGCTCCCGTTTTTCAGCCGTTCTTTTCAGGTTTTCCCACAGCACTTTGGATTGGCGGACTGCGTAAACTCCGTTTTTCGGGAGCTCTGGATATCGATTGATGGACACGCAATCTCCCGCCCCAAAAATGGAAGGGCTATGCATTAAGCGTTCATCAACCGGTAAAAACCCATTCCCGTCAATACGAAGTCCGGAGTTTTTAAAAAGAGAAGGAGCCTCGGGGCCGGCCAGCCAAAGCAAATGGGAAAAAGGAATCCGTGTATCTCCATCATCAATCGCCTCGCTGCCAAGCAGCCGGGCTTTTTTATTTTGAATCACGGTAACCCCTTTTTGCTGGCAGATTTGAAGAAGTTTTCGATTGTGTGCGGAAGAAAGCAGGGGTCCTCCGCTGATCAGCGTAACAGGGCTCCCGATTTCGTTCAGACGCCGATAACCAGCTGCTGCAAGAGAAAGCTCCACTCCTGAAGCACCACCGCCTACAATAACCGGCTGATCTGCTTCTCTAAAGGAACGGATCGCTTCCGGAAAAGAGTAATTCGGTTTAATCGGCAGAATGGAGGGAGAACTTGCTTGAGCGGAGCCTATATCCAATGACAGCAAGCCATAGGAAAAAGAACGCCCAGAGGATGTTATGACCTCTTTAGCTGCCTCATCTATCGCCGTTATTTCTTCTTCAATGAAGGTAAAGCCATGCTTTTGGGATAAAACGCTAAGGTCTATGCGGATTTGCTCCTCGCTGTAAATACCTTCCGTAAACCCGGAAAACATGCCGGAATAATATTGATAGCGAGACGGAGAAATAAGGATGATTTCTGTATGCGGAAAATGCCTTAATGAGCCATCCGCGATTCCGGCAAGATGGGCATGCCCGCCGCCGGCAAGAATAATCGTATTCATGGGTTCGGACTCCTCTTTAGTTTGCTGTCTTTATTTTGTCCGATTCGGATTCTCATAGCAAGAGAGAAGAAGGGATGGACCGTTCTTTGCAACTATAAAAAATTAAAAAGCATAGGATAGTTTAGAATTCAGCGTTTCGTGATAGTAATAAGTAAAACGAAACAAAGAGGTGCCGAGATGATAAGCATGATCAGGAGAAATTTCAGTAAACCGAAAGGCTGGATTGGGGTCATAACCGGAAAAATCATGGCCCGGGAAAATCAGTTTATCAACCAATGGACCATATCCAGACTGGGAGTCCGGCGGGGCGACAAGGTGCTTGAGGTTGGATACGGTCCAGGATACGCTCTTGAATACATTCTCAAAAATTATCCTGTGGTGAAAGCAGACGGGATTGATATTTCTGAAACAATGAAGGAGCAGGCTTCGATCCGTCTAAAGGATCATATAGAAGCCGGTAAAACAGAACTCTCGGCCGCGGATATTGGAGAAGCTCGAATCCCTGCGAATTCCTATCATAAAATTCTCTCCGTCAATAATTACACGATTTGGGACGAACCGAGAAAAGGACTATCCCATCTATATGAAGCCATGATTCCCGGCGGAACCATTGCCATCACCATGCAGCCGCGCGAAGAAAACGCGAGCCCCAACAAAACGAAAATGTTCGGCAAGCAAATTTATGATGATTTATCTGCATGCGGATTTGGACGAATTTCAATGAAGTTTAAAAGGGTGAAGCCTGAAATGACGGTGTGTGTGACGGCTAGGAAGCCTTGGAAATGACTGGCTAAACGGGATTTTCTTTAATCGGCGGAACTAAGGCTGAGCAGGTGTCTGACCCGGCTTTCGCTAAAGGGTTAAAGCTCTGGCACCGACGCTGCAGACTGCTGGTGCATAAGGCTTCGCAACAGAGTGTCTCTGTCCCCGGATGCGGTAAAGCATAACGGGACTGGCACCGTGCCAGTCCCGCTGCTCTCTATCAGACTAAAGCTCCGCCACCGTACCGTGCAATCCCTTGGGAGACATGGGATTGAAGACCGCAGTCTCCTTCCCCCGCTGCTTTAAAGCGGAGCGGGTCAGGCGCGCCTAAAAGCTATATTCCACCGGCGCAGCCCAATCAAAAATAAACAAAAAAGCTGAACCGGTTAAGGTTCAGCTTTTCTCATTCATTCTATTATTCCGCTCTGCCTTTAAGGTCTACATCAATGTTTCCGCGAGTTGCTTTAGAGTAAGGGCACACTTGGTGAGCGGCTTCGATTAGTTCTTGCGCTGTCGCGTCATCTACGCCTTTTATGATTGCTTCCAGTTCAACCTCAAGCTTGAATCCGCCGTCCGCTTCATCTTTTCCGATGGAAACATTGGCCGTTACTTTTGTGCCTTCAGTTTTAATGCGTTTTTGGCGAATAACCAGATTCAAGGCGCTGTCGAAGCAAGCAGAGTAGCCAGCTGCGAAAAGCTGTTCAGGGTTTGTTCCGTCTCCGCCTTGTCCGCCAAGACCTTTTGGCATAGCGACAGCGAAATCAAGCTGTCCGTCTGAAGATTGGATCCGTCCTTCGCGTCCGCCTGTTGCCGTTGCTGTTGCTGTGTAAAGTGCATTCATGATTTGTTTCCTCCTTGTTTTAGATGAAATGTCAGATTTCTTAAGGTTTTAAGAAGCAGTTTGTACTCTTCTATGGATAACCCCAATTTGGGGGCAACCTGATCGGGAATGCAAGATGCCTCTATTCTTAGCTTTTCCCCGCTGCCGGTGAGGCTAATCGTCATTTTGCGCTCATCTTCTGCCGAACGCGTTCTCTGTATGAACCCCGCTGCTTCGAGTCGCTTCAGCATCGGGGTGAGAGTTCCGGAATCAAGCATCAGCTTCTCGCCGATTTCCTTAACGCTCAGATGATTGCTTTCCCAAAGAACGAGCATGACAAGGTACTGAGGGAAGGTAAGCTTTAAAGGTTCAAGCATCGGTCTGTACATGCTTGAGATTTCTTTTGAGCTTGCATAGAGTGCAAAGCAAAGCTGATTCTCAAGCTTCAGTTTTGAATCGTTATCCATGATCATGGTCTTCCTTTGCTAATTAAGTTGTGCACAATTGAATTGTATACGATGTTCATTCAAAGCACAACTTTTATGCTTCATCTGTAATCAGCTTTTTCAGCGGCTTGTCTGCAGGACCTTCCATCACATCTCCGTCAATGGAGAATCGCGAACCGTGGCAAGGGCAGTCCCATGAACGGTCCCCATGGTTCCATTCCACTTCACAGCCTAGATGGGTGCAGGTGGAGTCAACTAAATGGAGGCAGCCTTGCTGATCTTTATAAGCAGCCGCTTTCTGGCCTTTATGTGTGACGAGAGCCCCTTCATCATCCCGAAGCTCTTCTATTTTTTTCCGAGAACCGAAATCCAGCTTGCCGCCAATTAAATGGCCGGCCACATTCAGGTTTTGCGATAGGAATGTTTTGATGCTTGGATCAGCGATAAAGCGGGATGGGCAGAACACATCCTGATATGGGTTTTCTTTTTCCAGCACGAGGTCGCGGATCATCATTGCAGCCGCCGTCCCGTTCGTCATGCCCCATTTTCGGTATCCGGTAGCTGCCAAAATTGATGGTTTGCCCTTCGTGACAGGTCCCACATAAGGGATTTTATCGAGCGTAATTAAATCCTGTGCCGACCACTTGTACACCGTTTCCTTTAGCCCAAGATGGACCTTTCCAAACAATTCAAGGCTCTCGTAATGCTTTTCTGTATCAAATCCTTGTCCGGTTTTATGACTGTCCCCGCCAATTAGAATCAGGTCTTCGCCATTCATAGGGGTAGCGCGGATCGACCGGGTCGGATTGTCCGCGCTTAAATACATTCCGCCGGGATACGGCTGCCTGGTTTTAACGCCCAGGACATAGGACCTCTCAGCGTACATTCTTGTGAAATAAAAGCCGTTCCCGTCATAGAAAGGGAAGTGTGAGCAGGAAATGGCATGCTTGGCTTTAATATGGCTGCCATCCCTTGTGATGACCTTTGCTCCACCATCAAATGCTTCTGCATCTACAGCAACAGTATGCTCATAGATTTGGGCACCCATTTCCTGAAGCTCCTGAACCATTTGGTTTAAATAGGAGATAGGATGGAATTGAGCCTGATTCCGGATCATGATTGCGCTTTTGATGGATAAATCAAAAGGGAGGGTGTCCGCCATTGCACAATCTGCATCGAGCTTCACATAGGCTTTGTATTCTTTCTCAAGCTTCGTCACATTTTTGTTTTCCGTCGTGTAAATATAGGCATCCTGGTTCGAAAAATCACAGGAAACATTGGCGGCATAATCACGCATAAAGGCAAGAGCTTCATCATTCGCACGGAAATATTTTTTCGTTTTTTCTTCGCCGATGTGGTGCATCAGCTCATCGTAGATCAGGTCATGCTGGGTCGTGATTTTAGCCGTGGTATGTCCGGTTGTGCCGTTTAATAACACATCCGCTTCAAGAAGAACGACCTTGACTCCTTCCTTGGCAAGCAAATAGGCAGCAGTAATTCCGGTAATGCCGCCGCCGACAATAACAGCTTCTGTTTCCAGACTTTGCTGGAGCTTGGGGAAGGATGGAAGCTCGGCGGATTCTTTCCAATATGGTTCTGGAGTTGAGGGAATCGGTTGATTTGGCAAAGGGATGCCTCCTTTGTTTATGTACTACCACCTAATTTTTCCAAAAACGAAGAATTCATGTAGAGAAAAATAAAAAAGAGTGCGGTTTCCCGCACCCTAGTTCCAATTCTCTTTTGCAAAAGCATCCCTGCCGGATTCCACTCGTTCCTGCTTGTATTTTTCAGGATTCTTTTTATAGAAATCCTGATGATACTCTTCAGCAGGGTAGAAGGTACTTGCTTCTCTGATTGGCGTTATAATCGGTTTCTTAAACTTGCCGCTTTCCGCCAGTTCCTTTTTAGTGGCTTCGGCTGCCTGCCGCTGCTCTTCCGTATGATAGAAAATAATCGCCCGGTATGACTCGCCCCGGTCAATAAACTGGCCCTCGTCATCAGTCGGGTCAATTTGCTGCCAATAAAGCTCCAGCAATTTTTCATAAGGAAAAAGACTGGGATCATATTGAATCTGCACTGCTTCCGCGTGGCCGGTTGTTTGTGCTTTTACTTCTTCATAGGTCGGGTTTTCTTTATGGCCGCCTGTATAGCCGGATACAATGCCGTGAATGCCTGGAAGCTCGTCGAATGGTTTCACCATGCACCAAAAGCAGCCTCCTGCGAATGTAGCCGTTTCTAATTGTGTGGTTGTCATGTTGGTTCCTCCTTATAAATCCTTACTAAAGTATAAAACTGATTAGATACGGGTGTATAGTTTATCGAACTGCGGTCCTCTTTCTTTCCACAATCGGCATGACTGTTTTAGAAAAACGCTCCATTTCTTCAAGCTGCGGCGAAAATTGGAGCAGCAGCAAATCAAGACCTGCCTCTTCAAACTGGATGATCCGCTCTGCAATCTGTTCCGGTGTCCCGACGAGATTCGGGCGCAGTCCCCGATTTGACACCGAATAATCCTGAAGCTGGATTTGCTGTTCAAGCTGGGATTTGCTTGTGAAGTCTTTAAAGCCTGCGTAAGCGGAGGACTCTTTTACATCGGTTATGCGAGCGAGCTCTTCAGCGGCCTCTTCTTCCGAATCCCTGCATATCACATATGCGGCCATTCCAAAGGAGGCGAATGGATTTTCATTCACGCTTTCTCTTAAACGAACCATTTCTCCGATTTTTGAACGGACTTCATCCACCGTTCCTCCGTGCATCACATAAGCGTCGCAATAGCGGGCAATTGTTTCTTTACCGCGCGGACTTTCTCCTCCTGCATACACAGTAGGATTCGGCTTTTGAACTGGTTTCGGAAAAAGCTTTGCTTCTTTGTATTCATAATGCCTTCCTTTATGGGAGAATGAGTCTTCCGTCCAAAGGCCTTTCAGAACCTCAACAAACTCCTCTGTCCGGCTGTAGCGCTCATCATGCTCGGTAAAAATGCCTCCGTACTGTCTCGCTTCTTCTTCCCACCAGGCGGAGACGACATTTAACGTAAACCGGCCATTGCTCATCTGATCAAGGTTGGCCGCCATCTTGGCCGCCACTGCGGGGTTATGAAAGCCCGGTCTGATAGCCGTCATAATTTCAATTCTTTCAGTCACTGCGGCAAGTCCCGCTGCCGTTGTCCACGCTTCAAGCGAATCGTATTCCGGGCCTTTAATATCGTTTAAATAAAGCTCTGCAATCAAAGTTGTGCTATAGCCCCATTTCTCTCCTGACTGAATGACCTTTTTTGCATAGTCGAATGTAGGAGGCATCTTTTCATCCTGAACATTTCTAAGCCAGCCCCCGAAAAGGGGAAGCCAAAATCCGTATTTCATCCCACTCACACCTTTCCTAGCACGGGCATACATACCCCTGATTGAATTTATTTTTCACTTGCTGTACAGAAGGTGCGCGGTCTTCAGCTGAAAATACAGCTTCTGTTATATGTGTGGAGGTTTCCCCGAAGAGCACCGAAGCCATTTCGGAATCGGACAGGTGCCCATGGAAAGTACCGGGACGTTCCTGCTTAACCTTTAAATAGTCATCGAAATATACCCATTTTGAATAGTCCAATACTGGATATTGGGATTCTCCTTTCACCCCGGTCACTTCGTTATAAGCGAGAAGAGGCAGGTTAACTCCGGAGAAAATCGGAAGTCCGATCCATTTCCAAACTCGTGTATTCACATCCAGTAATTTATATGTGTCATCCCGTTTGTCATATACGAATTCTGTTTCCGCAATTCCGTAATACCCTTGCGCTTTTAATATTTCAGCACCGTATGAGACAAACCGGCCGCCTTCAGCAGACTCTACAAGACAGCCCGTTCCGAAGTTCAAAGGATATTGCTCAAGCTTTCTGCCGGTGAACTGGCCTTTTATTTCCCCGTCCATACTCGTATAGGTGCAGAGAGAATAAAAGTCTGAAAGAGAGCTGCTGATGATATCCTGGATCACAACCTCATGGCTGGCTGTTCTAGCCAGGATGGCGGTGAGCTCCTCCGTACTGTTTGCAGTAAAAGCCTTCGTCTGAAAAGCTTCATAAAAACTGCGCTGTTCCACAGGTTTAACGATGCATGGAAAAGGAAGATCTTCCGGGTATCCTCCTGAAAACTCTTCCGGATACCACGTGGCAGGGATCGGAATGTTTAAGGAAGCGGCTTTTTTATAAAGCTTCCGTTTATTTAACAGAGATTCAACGTTGTCCCACTCAGCGAACGGGAATAAGAAATACTTTTCAAGCTCGGTCCGGTGTTTACTGACGAGCAGCACCCATTCATCATTGCACGGAAACAATACACCCTTTTGAGGGAGGTTCCGTCCGATTTCCATCAGCAGACTGATAAATTCCGCCTCTTCAGTAAATGGATTAGGACATAAAGCAGCGGTATGAACATATTTAGATTGAAGCCCGACCGCCCGTCCATCTCTGTCCAGCGCGACAATTGGAATACCTTCTTTTCCGAGAGCCCGGGAAATAGCCAGCCCTGTGATATGGGAGTTGAAAATAATAGCAGGATGCTTGTCTTCCGGAAGTGTCTTTAACTGGTTCCATAATTCTGTTCCTCTTATAAGAAAATCTGTCAATCTACCCATCTCCTTATGTCATAAAAACCGCAAAAAACCCCTCTTCATGAGCAGAAGAGGGGTGGAACAATCTGAAAAGCAGACCGGCTCTTCTCTCATCTTTCAAACACATGAATGCGTCTGCAGGAATTAGCACGGTTTCACAAAAATCGTGATCCGTTGCCGAGGCTTCGCAGGGCCATGTCCCTCCGCCTCTCTGGATAAGAGTACTATTTAATTAAAATACATCATATGACCGAAGGACCGGTTTGTCAAGAACTGGACACTCCGGATTTTAGGGAATAAAGATGTCGAAGAGGGATGGGACAGATTATTTCCTGGAAAATAACCGCCCTTTTCCACTGATTTTAACGAGGAATGACGATTTAAAGAACTACTTTGAGAAATGATTGTAAAGCTTTGTCTATGAGTTTTATAACCGTAATGTGGGTTTATCTGTTTGAGATTTGGGTGAATCTTTTGCGGTGGTTATTAATTCCGAAGATACGCATTAAAAAAGCACAAGCGAGAGCTTGTGCTTAAAGTTTTTCAGCGAGAAATTCCTGAACCTGTTCAGGTGTCTTGGCATTCGCACTGTGAAGGTGGCCAAGCTTTTCACCGTTTTTAAAAATCAGGATGCTTGGAATCCCCATTACCTGATACTGCTCGGCAATCTCAGGAAATTCGTCTTTATTAATTTCAAACCATTGGTATTCTTTGTATTCTTCGATGATTTCATCGATGAAGAAATTCATTCGGGTGCAATCAGGACACCAATCTGCGAAGAATTTAATTAAGACTTCCTTATCTGTTGAAATAAGCTGCTGAAACTGCTCGGATGATGTAATTTTTTCCATGTGAAAATCCCTCCTGCCTTTATTTTAATACAAACTGCGTCATTTAACGACTAATTCGCTATGCATAAAAAAATAATGCGATACGAATCTTTTGAGATAAAAACAGGGTCATCTATAACAAAAATGCCGGAAGGTGATAAAATGGTGAGAGTGATTAAAAAATGACTGCACCTGAAAGATTGAGGGGGAAATAAATAATGAAAATTAAACTTGGCCTCGTATACGGAGGGAAATCCGCAGAACATCAAGTTTCTCTGCAAACAGCTCTTGCTGTAATCAAGGCGCTTGATCTCAGCAAATTTGATATACATCCTATTTATATTACGGAAAAGGGCGAATGGATCCGCGGAGTACAGCTGAACGAGCCTGCTTCAAATGTGGCTGCTTTAAAACTGGGACATGAAGAGAGCGAAGCGATTCTGCCTGTTGCACTGAACACGGAATTGTTCCCGTCCACTGCCGGTGAAAATCCGGAGAAGCCTTTTGATGTGATTTTCCCGCTTCTTCATGGACCTAATGGGGAAGACGGCACCATTCAGGGAATGCTTGAACTAATGAATATTCCGTACGTAGGAAACGGGGTTCTTGCTTCTGCAGCAGGAATGGATAAAGTAGCAATGAAAAATCTGTTTGCGCAAGCCGGACTTGAGCAGGCTGAATACGTTTGGCTGATTCGCAGTGAGTGGAAAAAAGATCCGGAATCGGCATATACTAACGTAGAAACCAAACTGGGCTATCCTTGCTTTGTCAAACCTGCCAACCTTGGCTCCAGTGTCGGAATCAGCAAATGTAAAAACCGCGGGGAACTGGAAGCTGCCTTTGAGGAAGCCTTCTCCTATGACCGCAAAATTATTATTGAAGAAGGAATTATTGGACGTGAGATTGAGATTGGCGTAGTTGGAAACGATGAGCCTAAATGCTCCGTTACAGGAGAAATCGCTCCGAAAAAAGAATTTTATGATTATAAAGCGAAGTATGTGGACGGCGATACAGACATGATGATTCCGGCGAAAGTTACGGATGAAGAATATGCAATGATTGAAAAAATGGCCATTGCTGCTTTTAAAGCCATCGACGGTTCCGGGCTTGTGCGCGCCGACTTTTTCCTTACAGAAGACGGAAGAGCCTTGATCAATGAAGTGAACACAATGCCGGGCTTTACACCATACAGCATGTTCCCGCTTCTTTGGAAACATACTGGATTGGAATACCCTCAGCTCATTGAGAAGCTCGTATCGCTTGCCATCGAACGACACGAAGAAAAACAGCAGATCAGACACACGTTTTAATAAAGGAGGGCTGGCTAATCCGCGTTTGCCAATAGGCAGGCAACGAGGAGCCGGCCTATCTCGATTTTAGAAGGGAGAATACCTGCATGATTCAGAGAACGCTTAAAGATATACAGAAAATGGCTGAAGGCGAAGGTCTTGCCGCACAATATGAGGACCGGTCAGCTGCCGGTGTTTCAACCGATTCGCGCAGCGTTTTGCCAGGTTCTTTATTCATCCCGATCACGGGAGAGAACTTTAATGGGCATCGTTTTGCGGAGAAGGCATTGAGTGAAGGTGCAGCTGCTGTCCTGTGGGCAAAAAAGGAATTTAATCCTCCTGCTGATGCTCCGGTTATTTTTGTCGAAGACACCCTTAAGGCACTTCAGAAACTGGCGAAAGCCTATAAAGAACAGCTTAACGTTAAGGTTGCCGGGGTTACTGGAAGCAATGGCAAAACGACAACGAAGGATCTGCTTGCATCGGCCCTTTCCCCGTCCTTTAACGTACATAAAACCAAAGGGAATTTTAATAACCATATCGGCCTTCCGCTTACATTGCTTGCAATGCCGGAGGAGACAGAGGTTGCTGTTTTGGAAATGGGCATGAGTTCCAGGGGCGAGATTGAATTCCTTTCACAGCTTGCCCAGCCGGATGCTGCCATTATTACAAATATCGGAGAATCTCATCTAATGGATCTTGGTTCCCGTGAAGGGATTGCAGAAGCGAAGCTTGAAATTGCTTCCGGCCTGAAGGAGGATGGAATTCTTTTCTACTTTGGTGATGAACCGCTGTTACAGGAAAGAGTGCCGGCATTGAGCAGAAAAACGATGACATTCGGTGAAACTGCGGAAAATGACCTGTATCCTTCTGATATTGTTCAATCTGATGCTGGAGTGGAATTTACTGTCCAGCCGGAGGGAGAACGGTTTGTGATCCCTGTACTTGGCAAGCACAACGTATGGAACGCCCTTGCTGCAATCGCTGTCGCCCGCCACTTTGGATTGAAGGATGAAGCGATTAAAAAAGGTTTAAGCAGCCTTGCCATGACAGCGATGCGTCTGGAACTGCTGAAATCCTCTAAAGGCTGGGCTGTTATTAACGATGCCTATAATGCGAGCCCGACCTCTATGAAGGCCGCAATCAGACTGACAGAGGATTTAAAAGGGTATTCCCGCAAAATCCTCATACTGGGAGACATGCTGGAGCTTGGTGAGCGGGAAGCTGAATTCCATGAACAGACAGGTGAGCATATCAGTACCGGCAAAACGGACCATGTCTTTACGTATGGGAAGCTTGGAGAATGTATTGCTGCAGGAGCGAAAAAGAATCTCCCGGATGAGAACGTTCAAAGCTTTACCGATAAAGAGGAGCTTATTTCGGCTGTGAAAAAATTTGCCCGCCCCGGCGATCTGTTTCTCGTAAAAGCTTCAAGAGGCATGAAGCTTGAAGAGGCGGTAGAAGCACTGCAGGAGGACTGAAAAATTTTTGGGGATTTTGGCGATACTAAAGTCAGCCATTCCAAAAAAAGGGCCTAAATCATCTTTTCTTTTTCCTGATGAAGGGTAATGCTTATTAAAGGCCTGATTCAGGAGGGATAAGATGATTGGCTGTCTATGTATACATGGTTTTACGGGTGCCCCGTATGAAGTAGAACCGCTTGCCGATTATTTGAGAAAGCATACGGATTGGGAGGTCAGAACACCTTGTCTTCCAGGCCACGAAGAAGCGGGGTCTCTAAAAGGAATTCGCTTTCAGAAGTGGATTGAATGTGCGGAGCAGGAGCTCGAAATGTTAGGTCGAACCTGTTCGGAAGTGTATGTCATAGGGTTTTCAATGGGAGGGATGATCGCTTCGTATCTTGCTGCCAAATATCCGGTAAGTAAATTGGTTCTTTTAAGTGCGGCAGCGTATTATGTCAATCCCCGGCAGTTTATGAAAGATGTCAGGTGTATCATTGAGGATAAATTCAGGGGACTTTTGGAAGAAAATGAAGTATACATGCGCTACAGGAAAAAAGTAACAGAAACACCGATTCTGGCTGCATTTCAGTTTAGAAGGCTTGTGAATTACGTAAAGCCGAGACTTCCTGGAATCACCGTTCCAGTCTTGATAGTGCAAGGTGAATGTGACGGAATTGTTCCTATTAAGAGCGCCCATTACTTATACAAAAAAATTGGATCAGAGGAGAAGAAGCTTTGTTTTCTGCCTTCCTCTGCACATCTCATCTGCCACGGAGATGATTTTGAAGAACTGGCATATGAGACGGGAAATTTTCTGGGGGTTACCTCAATCTCGCAGACGTAGCGATCAGCATGAGCAGGTAAAAAGGAAGCGTCCATCTGTGTGATTATTCACTATGAGTATCATGAGGAATAAAATATTGGATTTTTTGCCTGATTGTATTAACCTGCATATCGTGTTATGATTGAATTTAAGTGTTTACGGGCTTCTTAATGAAGTATGAACGGGATAACTAAGTCTGTGAAGACTATAACTAAGTCTGCGAAGACTAGATAAATAAAGGAGTATGAATAAATTTGAATACAAAGTTCCAAGATCTAGGTTTAAGCGAAGGTACAATGAAGGCAATTAACAAAATGGGATTCGAAGAGGCAACTCCCATCCAGGCACAAACGATTCCACTAGGCCTTCAAGGTAAGGACATCATTGGACAGGCGCAAACCGGTACGGGTAAAACTGCTGCATTCGGTCTGCCGCTTATCGAAAAAATCAACACAGAAGATCAAAACATCCAAGCAATTATTATTGCGCCAACTCGCGAGCTTGCGGTTCAGGTATCTGAAGAGCTTTATAAATTGAGCTACTACAAGCGTGCACGCGTTCTTCCTATCTATGGAGGACAGGACATCAGCCGCCAAATCCGCGCGCTGAAGAAATACCCTCATATCATCGTAGGAACACCTGGACGTTTGCTTGACCACATTAACCGCAAAACGTTAAAACTGGAAACAGTTCATACGGTTGTATTGGATGAAGCAGATGAAATGCTGAACATGGGATTCATCGAAGATATCGAATCCATTCTATCCAATGTGCCTGAAAATCACCAAACACTTTTGTTCTCAGCAACAATGCCGGATCCGATCCGCCGCATCGCTGAGCGCTTCATGAAAGATCCTGAGCTTGTAAAAGTGCAGGCGAAAGAAGTAACAACTCCAAACATTACGCAATATTACATTGATACACATGAAAAGAAAAAATTCGATGTGCTTACACGTCTTCTGGATATTCAATCTCCAGAGCTGGCAATCGTTTTCGGCCGTACAAAGCGTCGTGTTGATGAGCTTTCCGAGGCTCTTAACCTTCGCGGATATACAGCTGAAGGAATTCACGGTGACTTGAGCCAGGCGCGCAGAATGTCTGCACTTCGTAAATTCAAGAGCGGAAACATCGATGTTCTTGTAGCGACTGACGTTGCTGCACGCGGACTGGATATTTCCGGTGTAACACATGTTTACAACTTCGATGTGCCTCAAGATCCGGAAAGCTACGTTCACCGTATTGGACGTACTGGCCGTGCAGGCAAAACAGGTATTGCGATGACGTTCATCACGCCAAGAGAAATGGATATGCTGAAAAGCATCGAGCGCACAACGAAGCGCAAAATGGATAAAATGACGCCTCCAACTCTTGATCAGGCACTTGAAGGACAGCAAACGATGACTTCTGAGAAGATCCGTTCTGTTATTGAAGAAGGAAACCTTTCCTACTATTCAAAAGCAGCAGCACAGCTTCTTGAAGAATTCGATTCCGAAGTGATTGTAGCAGCAGCGATCAAGCTTATGACAAAAGAGCCGGATCAAACTCCAATCAAATTGACGGATGAGCCTCCTGCATTCTCTAAAAGAGGCGGAAAAGGTTCAGGCGGAAACCGCAATCGCAGCAACGGCAGCTATAACAGCCAGCGCAGCGGCGGAGCTAAAAAAGGCAACCGTTCGTACAACGATAAAGGCCGTTCACAGCAAAGAAGAAGCGGCAGCGGAAGCAGCAGCAGCAAAAGCAAATCTTATTCTAACTAATTCAGAAACAGCACCTGGTGACGGGTGCTGTTTTTTTGCGGTTTTTCAAGAGTTTTTTCACCCCGGGGCAGTATTGTTTTTGGGCAGTAATAGATTTTGGGGATGAATCCCATTATACTTAATTGGAAGGAAATTTTAGGATAGAGGAGCTTTGCTCTTTTTTCAGTACTTACAGATAGCTTTTGAGAGGGGGCGGATACAATTGAGAGAGAGACCGCAAAATCAAATTAGTTTGAAAGCAAAAACCGTTTGGCAAATAACCGGCCTCATTACCTCTGCCATTTTTATATTGGCTGACATAGGAATTGGCCTGCTTATTTATTTTCACATTTGGCCTATTTGGACGGCTGCCATTGGAATTGCAGTGACTGCCGTTTACATGATTTTTAGCGTTTGGCTCGTTCCTATGTATAGGCAGCAATTCTGGAGGTACGAGGTTCATGAGCAAGAAATTGATTTGCAGCATGGGTGGCTCACCGTAAAAAGAACCATTATCCCGATGGTGAGAGTTCAGCACGTGGATACGAAGCAGGGGCCGCTGCTCAGAAAGTATAAGCTGGCATCTGTGGAGATTTCGACGGCCGCTACAAAACACGAAATTCCCGCTTTGGATATGGAAGAGGCAGATCGCCTGAGGGATTCCATTTCAAAACTGGCGAGGGTGACGGACGATGATGTCTGAACCGAAACGCCTCCATCCGGCAGCAGCCATTATTAATTTTATTAAACTGTTAAAAGAAATGATTATTCCGCTTGTCATCTTTATTTTTGCGAACAGAGGAGATGGACTTCTTGGAGTGCTGATGTATTCGGGTGCGGGGCTTTTTTTGCTCCTGCTGATTGCATTCAGTTTGATCAGGTGGCTTAAGTTCACGTACCGCATTGAAGAGGATGAGCTTCGGATAGAGCAAGGGCTTTTTGTGAAGCAAAAGCGGTTCGTTCCTGTGGAAAGAGTTCAAACCATTAATACGAGAGCCGGAGTCATACAGCAGTTGTTCGGACTTGTCCGTTTGGAAATCGAAACAGCGAGCGGCGGGGCAGAAGCAGAAATTGAACTGACCGCTATTTCCAAGAGTGAAGCGGCAGCGATTAAGCATGCATTGAATGAACGGAAAAACGTAATAAAGGCGGAGAATACTGGGGAAGTGCGGCTTGAGGATCAGTCGGAACTGTTGGATGAAAAATTGACCTACAAGATGACGCGGAAGGAGCTGCTCATCGGGGCAGCGACAAGCAGCGGAATCGGCGTCGTTTTATCAGCGATATTTGCATTCGGATCTCAGCTTGATGAAGTGCTTCCGGTAGATTCTATATTTAAGAGGTTTGAGTTTTTGACTCATTCAGGTGTACCATTTCTGGCCTTTGTCATTTTTCTTGGATTTTTCATTGCCTGGCTCCTCAGTATAGCGGGAATTCTCTTGAAATATTCCGGGTTTAAGCTTGAAAAAACAGGAGATGAATTCGTCATATCACGGGGGCTGATTGAAAAAAACCAGCTTACAATTCCGATAAGGCGAATTCAGGCAGTGAAAATTACGGAAAATCCGTTGAGGCAGCCTCTTGGCTATGCCACCGTACAGCTCATATGTGCGAGCGGCAAGGCAGATAATGACGGCCTCTCAGCAGCCATTTTTCCATTTGTTAAAACAAAGGAAGCTGTGAAGCTGCTTGAGGAATTTCTTCCTGAATATACATACAGCATGGAAAAAATCTCTGTTCCTAAGAGAGCGTTAAGAAAATACGTCTTTAGGTATACGTGGCCTTCCCTTATTCCTGCTGGGATTTTGATTTTCCTGTTTCCGCACTGGGGATGGTTTTCGCTTATTCTAATCCCGTTGTTTGCTTTGTTTGGTTTCTGGGCTCATAAAGATTCGGGGTATCGAATAGGTGGGGAGCAGCTGACCCTCCATGCAAGGGCAATCAGCAAATACTCCGTTGTTTTGCCTAAAAAGAGAATGCAGCAGATGCAGATTACCCAAAGTGTTTTTCAAAAGCAGGGAGATCTTGCAACAGCCGGGACTTCTGTTATGTCTAATGTATTTGGAGCCCATTTCTCGGTAAAGGACCTGGAGCTTGAAGACGGCAGCCGGATTTATGATTGGTATTCAAATCGTCGTCTATCAAGTGATGCTGGCGATGATACCAATAACAGCCAGCAGGACGATGACCGCGATTAAAATGGTTTTCCGGTCCCATTTAACTGGCTTTGCGCGTTTGCTTTCACTATAAAAAGTATAGTGGGCAAACGCTTCTTTTTTTAGAAGGATGGCAGCCAGTCCAAATCCGGCAGCCAATCCGAAAAAATGAGCGACAGCATTGGTGGAAGGGGAAAAGAATGAAGTGAGAAGGCTTAAGGCTAGAATAATAACAAGCACTTGCGCATTTGCCTGACTCATTCTGCTTTTTCGGAAAAAGGCCATAAACAGATAACAGCCGAACAAACCGAAAATAGCTCCGGAAGCTCCGACGTGGCTGTAATCAGGAGGCTGAATGAAATAGGTGGCCGCATTTCCGGCGATGCCTGATCCGAAATAAATCAGTGCGAAACGCCCTTTTTTAAGCATTTCTTCCAAGGCAGGAGCGAATAAGATAAGGGACAGAGTATTGAAAAACAAATGGGTAAAGCTCGCGTGAAGGAAAATGGGTGTAATCAGTCTCCACCACTGTCCGTCTGATATGGCGGCATTGAATCCATCAGCTTGTGAAAACCAGTAAGGGGCATCCTTGAATGGAAGGGAAAAAAATGCCCATAGAAGGACCTGCAGTCCTATAATGAAGGTGGTCAGCGGAAATTTGGCCATGAATGAAGAAAAGCTTTCAGTTCGGATAAACACTCGGACCCGCCTCCTTTAGATGTTTAGTTCATTTATATGGAACGGGACAATGAATAGTACAAGGGAATTGGAAAGGAGAATTGGATGATAACGGGGATTGGGTTAGATATAGTAGATATGGAAAGAATTCGGGCTCTGGAAAATCGTCACCCGCGCTTTCCGCAAAGAATACTTGGCAAAGAAGAATGGCTGATTTATGAACAGTTAACAGGTGTCCGCAAAACGGAATTTCTGGCGGGCAGGTTTGCCTGCAAGGAAGCTTTTGCAAAGGCGTCCGGTCTTGGAATCGGAAAATCCCTTAGCTTTCAAGACATTCAAATAGTTAAAGAAAAAAGCGGAAAGCCCGCTGTTATAGCCTCCGGATTCAGCGATGCAAGGATTTTGGTCTCCATTACCCATACGAAGGAATATGCCGCCGCCCAGATTATCATGGAAAGCCTGTCAAGCTAGTCTGCATATTCACCCGGTCTGTCTCATATATTTGTATCGGAATGGGAGAGACAAGTGTTTTGGCACTGTTTTTCTTACACTTTATTGTGAGATAAAGCAAAGGGGCTGAAAAAGGGTGAAAAGAAGCTTAAGTTTGTTGCTGGTAGGGCTGATAGCTGTCTTTCTAATGTCTGCCTGCGGAAACAAATCCCAGAATGACGTAGTGAAAGGGCTGGATAAGAAGGTTGAGGATACTGAAAGCTATAAAACGAAAGCGAAAATGACGCTTCAGACAGGCAGTGAACCTCAAGTCTATGATGTGGAAATCTGGTACAAGGAACCTTCCTTCTACCGTGTAAACCTGAAGAATCCAGCGAAAGAGCAAAGCCAGATGATCTTGCGCAATGAGGAAGGCGTTTATGTCCTGACACCTTCTCTCAACAAAAGCTTCCGTTTCCAAAGCGACTGGCCGAAAAACAGCAGCCAGGCGTACCTATTCGAATCTTTAGTGAAAGATATTGTTTCTGACAAAGCAGCGATCTTTAAAGCGACGGAAAAGCAGTATGTATTTGAAACGAAAACCAACTATCAAAACAATTCCATGCTGCCGATGCAGGAAATAACGTTTAATAAGAAGGATTTGTCACCTGCAAGCGTGAAAGTGATGGATCCGGATCGCAACGCCCTGGTCACGGTCGAATTTAAAGACTTTGAATTCAACCCCTCCTTCGATAAAGACTCCTTCAATATGGAGAAAAACATGTCATTCGGTATGATGGACCTTCCGGCTGCCGCACCGGTAGACAAGGAGCCTTTTGCTGTTAAATATCCGATGGAAATGCCGGAGGGAGTCAAGCTGATTCAGGAAAAAGAGCTTGAAACAAACAATGGCAAACGAATTGTTATGACGTTTGCAGGCAAGAAGAACTTTACGATGATTCAGGAAAGAGCCAGTGTATCCTCTTCAGCCAAGGCTGTGACGGTCAATGGGGATCCGGCCGATTTAGGGTTTACAGTTGGTGCAATTAACGAAAATTCCATCACCTGGACTGCCGAGGGAGTGGAGTACATGATTGCATCAGAGGATATGACTCCTGACGAAATGATGAATGCAGCGAGGTCGGTTCAAGGACAAACTGCAAAATGATGCGAAAACAGGAAGGTGCGATTCGCACCTTCCTTAAATTTTGTATAGGGGTACACCTTCCTGTAATCCGTTTGACAAGAGCCTGTTCATAGTCGGATAATCTTCTATAGCATGAATTTTGTCAGAGGATGTGTAGGGAATGAGTGAGGATCTTACTTTTTATCGGGATACTTGGGCGGAAATTAATTTAGACGCCATTGAATATAATGTAAAGAGCATGATTCAGCATCTTGGCCGGGATGGTAAAGTAATTGCGGTCGTCAAAGCAAATGCATACGGGCACGGAGATTATGAGGTGGCTGAAACAGCTATTAAGGCGGGAGCTGATATGCTCGCCGTTGCATTTGTGGATGAAGGAATAGCGCTTCGGAAAAAAGGGATGCGTTCGCCGATTCTTGTCCTTGGAGCATCACGGCCTGAAGATGTGCAAATCAGCATCGATTATGATCTTACACTGACTGCGGTATCTCTCGATTGGGTTATGCAGGCAGAAAAATATGCAGCTGACGGGGAGCTTGCTTTCCATATTAAGCTGGATACAGGAATGGGACGCCTTGGCATCACAAAGAGAGAAGAGCTGGAGGCTGTCATTGAGTTTGCATGCACCTCTGCCCATCTGAAACTTGGCGGGATTTTCACGCATTTCGCAACGGCTGATGAACTGGATTCTGATTACGCGGAATATCAGTTTGCAGCATTTGAAAAACTGATCGATGGGATCGCTTCTCCGGAGTGGATGATTCATTGCGCAAACAGCGCGGCAGGACTTAGATTTCCCGGACGGATATTCAATACTGTAAGGCTTGGAATTTCCATGTATGGCCTTGCCCCTTCCATGGAGCTCAAAGAAAATTTGCCTTATCCATTGGAGGAAGCCCTGTCCCTTCATACAAAACTGGTTCACGTTAAAAAAATAGCAAAAGGTGAAAAGGTCAGCTATGGGGCAGCCTATACAGCGGAAGAAGATGAATGGATCGGAACGCTTCCTGTCGGATATGCCGACGGATGGATTCGGCGTCTTAAGGATTCCGAGGTGCTTGCTGACGGAATGAGGGTGCCGATTGTCGGCAGAATCTGCATGGATCAGTGCATGATTCGACTTCCTCGAAAAATGCCGATTGGAACACAAGTTACCCTGATTGGAAGACAATCAGAAGAATATATTCCCATTGATGAGATTGCCGGGCGTCTGGAAACCATCAATTACGAAGTTCCTTGTATTTTGTCGGCCAGAGTCCCCCGTATGTTTTTGCGAAATAAGAGTATAATGGAAGTTAGGAACCCCATTATCCAATCATAATCAGCTAAAAAAAGGCTGATAGATGGGGATTAATCATACTTGAGGCATTAAGAGATTATTTAGAAAATAGTTTGCTTCTCGCATCAATAGTGGTATGATTGACTATGGAATGGAATAACGGGTGTGCAAGTTTGGTGGAGGTGTATGTTTGTGTCTGAATCCAGCGCAACGACTGAAATTATGATCCGCTTACCGCAGACATTAGTGTCAGAATTGGACAGTCTTGTCAAACAAGAGAACGGAAATCGAAGCGAGCTTATTTATCAGGCGACAAAAATGTATCTTCGTGAACGCAAAAAGCGCCAAATTCGTGAATCCATGAGACGCGGATACATGGAAATGGCCAAGATTAACCTCAATATTGCTTCCGAAGCTTTCATGGCAGAATCAGAGGCTGATCATACCGTAGACCGCTTAGTAAGCGGAGGTTGATCCTTTGATTGTTAAACGCGGCGACGTTTATTTTGCTGACTTATCTCCTGTGGTGGGTTCTGAACAGGGAGGCGTTCGTCCAGTTTTAATCATTCAAAACGATATCGGCAACCGGTTTAGCCCCACTGTCATTGTTGCAGCTATTACTGCCCAAATCCAAAAGGCGAAATTGCCGACTCATGTCGAGATTGACGCAAAACGCTATGGCTTTGAACGGGACTCTGTTATTTTGCTGGAGCAAATCCGGACAATCGACAAACAGCGACTAACCGATAAGATTACTCATCTTGATGATGAAATGATGGATAAAGTGGATGAAGCCTTGCAGATAAGCCTCGGACTTATTGATTTTTAATCGAATACCCAAAATAAAAAGGGAGTTGCTATATCCAGCGGCTCCCTTTTTATTTTATAATGAAAATAATTAGACACAGACTGTTATACCGGGGATGAGAGCGAAACCCACAACTTGGAAACTCCTTTTCGCCGGCACATTCCTTTTTTTTGTTTACATAAATAGGTATAATGTGATGAGTGTATATATAATAGATTTTAGGGAATAAGGGGGGATTTACATGAATCAGGAATACAACCCGATTTTAGCATTTTTACGCGAGAATCAGACGGAGATTGCAGAAAGTTGGTTTGCAGCTCTTAAGGAATTGGATGACCGTAAATATTCAGAACTCATGTCGGATTCTGCTTATATGAATACAGCGCAGGATTTCATCAATGTTCTGCTTCAGCATATGGAGGGAACCGCTGAGAACCATGATCAGCTAGTAACCAACTTTTCTTCCCGACTTGTACAAGCCGGCTGGTCGCTGACCTTTATTACAAAAGGTGTTAAGCAGCTGGGGCTTATTATCTTTTCAAAGATGACGGAAGATGCTGCCGAAGAGGACAAGATGAAATTGGTTTGGGAGTTTGACCAAAATTTTTCTCCGCTCACAGAAGAACTTCTGCTGGAATATGCCGCTTCATGGGAAAGAACTGTTTCGCTTCAGAAAATAGCGCTTCAGGAACTATCCGCCCCGCTTATTCCTGTATTTGAACATATAACCGTGATGCCCCTGGTGGGAACGATTGATACAGAAAGAGCCAAACGCATCATGGAAAATCTGTTGGATGGTGTTGTGAAGCACCGTTCTCAAGTCGTATTAATTGATATAACCGGGGTTCCGGTAGTGGATACGATGGTCGCCCACCACATAATTCAGGCTTCCGAGGCAGTGCGCCTTGTAGGAGCAAAATGTCTTCTTGTCGGCATTCGTCCTGAAATTGCCCAGACCATTGTGAATCTTGGAATCAACCTGAATCAGATAACAACGAAGAACTCACTTCAAAAAGGTATTGAAGCTGCGTTGGAAATGACAAATAGAAATATCGTCTCAACGGGGGAATTAGTATGAGAACGCCAAGAATACCCATTTTAAAATTGAAAGATTGCCTTCTCATTTCAATTCAATGGGAATTGGACGATCAGACTGCTCTGCAATTTCAGGAAGACCTTCTTCATAAAATTCATGAAACGGGTGCCAACGGTGTCGTGATTGATTTGACTTCTGTTGATGTCATCGATTCATTTATTGCCAAGGTACTTGGAGATGTGATCAGCATGTCCAAGCTAATGGGTGCTACAGTCGTTCTTACAGGTATTCAGCCTGCAGTAGCGATCACTCTAATCGAGCTCGGCATTCAGCTTGAAGACGTGAAGACCGCATTAGATTTAGAAAAAGGACTTGAGACACTTCAGCAGGAATTGGGGGAATAGCCAATGGACAACCAATCCTGTGTAAAAATAGTGACGGAATGGGATATCGTTGCAGCACGCCAGCTTGGGCGCAACGTAGCGAAAGAGCTTGGTTTCGGAACTGTAGACCAGGCGAGAATTACCACCGCCATATCTGAATTGGCAAGAAACATTTATTTATACGCTGGCCAGGGCCAGCTTTGCATAGAACAGATAGAAGAGTACGGAAAAAGAGGACTGAAAATAATAGCCATTGATAGTGGTCCCGGAATTCCTGATATTCGCAAAGTCATGGAAGACGGCTTTTCAACTTCAGGAGGACTCGGTGCCGGATTGCCAGGTGTAAAACGGCTGATGGATGAGTTTAACATTCAGTCTGCTTCTGGGGAAGGGACCGACATACGAGCGGTCAAATGGCTTCGCTAGGAGGCTGGCCTTATGGAATTCAAGGAAGTTGTAGAAACTAAATATCGAGAGCTGCTTCACAATTATATAAGCGAACTAACAGAAACAGCACTATATCAAGGACAAAAATTCAGCAGACAAACGCTTCAGCAGCAAATTCCTCCTGAGGAAATTGTCAGCATCCACCGGAAAGTGCTTCAGGAACTGTATCCTGATATTCAGGAAGATGTGCTGAACTCTCTTGATTTTCTCCTTGAAGTGATGATGGGGTATGGACTTGCCTATCAGGAGCATCAAATTTTAAGGGATAAACAGCTTGAGATTAAGTCGGAGATTGAAATAGCCGCTAATGTGCAGCAGACATTGCTGGAAACGAAAATTCCGAACTGCAAAGAACTGGATATCGGTGCAGTGAGTATACCATCCAAACAAATGAATGGAGATTATCATCATTTTGTCCAGGATGAGAATCACATTAGCATTGCACTGGCCGATGTAATTGGAAAAGGAATTCCGGCTGCTTTATGTATGTCGATGATTAAATACACGATGGACAGCCTTCCGGAATCACGTAAAGATCCTGGATTTGTGCTGGAAAACCTTAACCGTGTAGTTGAACAGAACGTGGATCCAAGTATGTTTATTACGATGTTCTACGGAATGTACGATTTGCACAGCCATTTGTTTTCATTTGCATCTGCGGGGCACGAACCCGGTTTTTATTATTCAAAGCGGGAAGATGTTTTCCATGATCTTGATGCAAGGGGACTGGTTCTCGGCGTTGATCAGAACGTGAAATACAAGCAGTATGATAAAAAAGTGGAATGCGGAGACATAATTGTTCTTTTATCTGACGGTGTTTCCGAGAGCAGATCTGAAGACGGATTTGTTGAGAGATGCGAGATTTCTAATTTAATCAGAAAATATGAACACCTTCCCGCGCAGAAAATTGCAGACACGATTTATCAGGAATTTTTATCTATGCAGGATTTTCAGCTAAGGGATGATTTTACCTTTATTATTATCCGCAGAAATGTTTAATAGTATTTGGAAAAGGGTAGGAAACTAGTAGCATAAATCGTATTGTCTGAGGTGAATTTTAATGAATTTAAAAACAACTATTGAGAATATGGAACAAATGACGAAAGTAACAGTTTCAGGAGAAATTGATGCTTATACAGCGCCAAAGCTTAGAGAAGAATTACTTCCGCTTGCAGAACAAACCAAACCGCAGCTAGTGATCAGCCTGCGTGATGTATCATATATGGATAGTACAGGTCTCGGTGTGTTTGTCGGACTTTTAAAAACAGTGAGGAAAAATGAAGGCGAGCTCCGCCTTGTTGAACTTTCCGACCGTCTTGAAAGATTATTTACAATCACTGGACTTAATGACATCATCGATATTTCATCAAAAGCAGAAGGTGGGGTACAATGAATTCAATCGTGGATTACATTGAAATGAAAATTCCTGCAAGACCTGAATATGTGGGCATTGTCCGCCTTACACTCTCAGGGATTGCCAGCCGCATGGGTTATTCTTATGATGAAATTGAAGATCTTAAAATTGCTACAAGTGAAGCTTGCACAAACGCTGTGCAGCACGCGTATAAGAATGTTGAAAAAGGCGAAGTGACCATTGGATTTGGTCTGTATGAAGACCGGCTTGAAGTAATGGTTTCTGATACTGGACAGAGCTTTAATTTCGAAGCGAAGAAGAAGGAATTAGGGCCTTATTCTTCAAACGCCAGTGTAGATTCCCTGCCGGAAGGAGGGTTAGGCCTTTATTTGATGGAAACGCTCATGGATGAGGTCCGTGTGCAGATCAGCACTGGAGTCACCGTATTTTTAACCAAGTTTTTAAACGGGGAGCGGGTGAACCATGACACAACCGTCACAAACTACGAAGCTAACTAAAGAACAAGTAAATGAACTAATAACCGCTTACCAGGAGACACAGGATGATCAGGCTCAAACGGATTTAGTCCATCACTATAGAGGTCTTGTTGAAACCCTTGCCAAGAAATACTCCCGTGGGAAAAGCTTTCATGAAGACCTGCTTCAGGTAGGAATGATCGGCCTTTTAGGTGCGATTAGGAGGTACGATTCTGAAGTTGGGAAATCGTTTGAAGCTTTTGCCATTCCAACGATAATCGGCGAAATCAAAAGATTTCTCCGCGATAAGACATGGAGCGTCCATGTACCGCGAAGAATCAAAGAACTCGGACCGAAGATTAAGGCCGCTGTGGATGAACTGACAAATACTCTTCAGCGTTCGCCGAAAGTGTATGAAATTGCTGAATACCTTGAAGTGTCAGAGGAAGAAGTGCTCGAAACGATGGAAATGGGAAAAAGCTATCAGGCTTTATCTGTTGACCACTCGATTGAAGCAGATCCTGACGGCAGCACGGTTACCATTCTTGATATCGTTGGTTCTCAGGACGATGGATTCGAACGGGTTAACCAGCGTATGATGCTTGAAAGTGTGCTCCATGTTCTTTCTGAGCGGGAAAAGCAAATTATTCAGCTGACGTTTATTGAAAACAAAAGCCAGAAGGAAGCCGGAGAGGAATTAGGTATTTCTCAAATGCATGTTTCAAGGCTTCAGCGCAGAGCTATTCATAAGCTGAAAGAAGCTCTGGCAGCTGATAAATCTGTGGAGTACTATCAATGATTGAGCGGGAAACAAATGAACGGGTTCGCGCTTTAGCCTTTCAGCTCCAAAAAAAAGGGAAAGTTCTCTGCGGAGACAGTTTCTTTATGAAAACAACAGAGGATTATTTTGTTTGTTCCCTTGCAGACGGACTTGGCAGCGGGGAATTGGCACATGAATCCTCGCAGGCAATCAGTGATTTGGTGGAAATGCATCATGAAGAAAATGTCGAACAGCTATTAATCCGCTGCAATCAGGCATTAAAAGAAAAGCGCGGAGCAACAGTTTCTATTTTTAAAATGGCGTTTGCAGATCAGCAGCTATCCTATGGATCAATTGGGAATATACGTTTTGTGTTGTATAACCCTGCGGGAGACTTCGTTTATCCTCTGCCTGTCCTCGGGTACATGTCCGGCAAACCTCAAAAATTTAAAATTAATTCTTATTCTTATCAGCCGGGTGCTAAATTTATCGTCCATTCGGATGGTCTGAAAATCTCGGCAATAAAATCATTGCTGACGGATTATGATACGGTGGAACATATATCAGACGCATTAGAATCATACACGCTCGATCGTGATGATGATTTAACCTATATAGTCGGTCAAATTTTTTAAAGTTTTAAAAAATTGGCCGGCTATTTATTTTGCTTTCTGTTAACGGTCCTCCGTTTTTTGTTATGATAGAAACATCTCGCAAATCGGAGGATGTTTACGATGGAACTTGAAAATCAGGATCGTTTATTAAAAGTACTGACCGAAAATTTAAAGATTCCTTATAAACAAGTGAAAAGTGTGATTGCCCTTCTTGAAGAAGGAAACACGGTACCCTTTATCGCCCGTTATCGAAAAGAGATGACAGGCGCATTGGATGAGGTTCAGATCAGAGACATTTCTGAATCATGGCAATACATGCTGAACCTTGAAGGCAGAAAAGCGGAAGTAATTCGTTTGATTGAAGAACAAGGGAAATTAACGGATGAGCTGAAAAAAGACATTACAGCTGCTGTAAAGCTGCAGCAGGTTGAGGATTTATACAGACCATACAAACAAAAAAGACGTACTAAGGCAACAGCAGCGAAGGAAAAAGGGCTTGAGCCCCTTGCACAATGGATTATGCAGCAGCCACTTTCTGAAAAACCCGAACAAAAAGCTAAAGCCTTTATAGATGGGGATAAAGGTGTTGAGACAGTGGAAGACGCTTTGCAGGGGGCGAAGGATATCATAGCAGAGAAAATAGCGGATGAACCTGCCTATAGAAAGTGGATCCGGGAGCAAGCGTTTAAAAAAGGCATGATCGTAACGGCAGCCAAAGACAAGGAGAAAGATGAAAAGAATGTCTTTGAGATGTATTACGAATATGAAGAGCCTGTTCATAAAGCAGCACCTCATAGAGTATTAGCTATGAACCGCGGGGAAAAAGAAGACATTCTCCGCATATCGGTGAAAACCCCTGCGGACCAAGTGCTCGCTTACCTGGTCAGACAGGAGCTTGGTTCCAAGCACACCTCGGTGAAACAGCTTATGGAAGAAGCAATTGAAGATGCTTATAAACGTTTGATCGAGCCTTCAATTGAACGGGAAATTAGAAAAGAACTCACGGAAAAAGCCGATGCACAGGCCATTCATATCTTTTCGGAAAACTTAAGAAACCTGCTCCTTCAGCCTCCATTGAAAGGAAGGGTAGTGCTTGGTCTCGACCCTGCATACCGGACAGGCTGCAAGCTCGCGGTTGTAAGTGAAACCGGAAAAGTGCTTCATATTGGAGTGATTTATCCGCATGCGCCCGTCAATAAGCGGGAAGAAGCGATGCAAACCATTCTTAAGCTGATTCAGGACTATCAAATTGAAGTAATCGCTGTTGGGAATGGAACGGCATCGAGAGAGAGCGAACAGCTCGCGGCCGACGCAATCCAGCAATCCGGAAAAGATTTAGCTTATCTTATTGTGAATGAAGCAGGAGCGAGTGTATATTCGGCATCTGATTTGGCAAGAGAGGAATTCCCTGACCTGAAAGTAGAGGAAAGAAGTGCGGTTTCTATTGCAAGAAGGCTTCAGGATCCACTCGCTGAGCTTGTAAAGATTGATCCAAAATCGGTTGGTGTCGGACAATATCAGCATGATGTAAGCCAGAAAAACCTGAATGATTCCCTGACGTTTGTTGTGGAAACAGTGGTAAATAGGGTTGGAGTGAACGTAAACACCGCTTCGCCTGCCCTGCTTCAATACGTTTCCGGGCTTTCGAAGACAGTTGCTCAAAACATTGTGAAAAAGCGGGAAGAGCTGGGTAAGATTACAAGCAGAACCCAGCTCAAAGGGATCCCCCGTTTAGGTGCTAAAACATATGAACAGGCAGTAGGCTTTCTTCGGGTAATTGATGGGGAACAGCCGCTTGATCGGACGTCGATTCACCCTGAAAGCTATAAGGTCGTAACAGCGCTGCTAAAGCACCTGGATTCTTCGCCTGCTGAGCTGGGCAGCGAAAGCCTGAAGGAAAAAATAAAGAACCTCGATATTAAAAAAGCATCTGCTGCATTTGGTGTAGGAGAGCTGACCCTGAAAGACATTTGCGATGCATTAGTTCAGCCCGGACGTGATCCTCGTGATGAAGTAGCGAAGCCTCTCCTGAAGAAAAACGTATTAAAGCTCGAGGATTTAAGCAAAGGGCTGGAACTTCAGGGAACAGTAAGGAATGTAGTCGATTTTGGTGCGTTTGTAGATATCGGAGTAAAACAGGACGGGCTTGTTCACATTTCAAAACTGAGCCGGCAGTATGTAAAGCATCCTCTGGATGTGGTGAGCGTAGGCGATGTAGTGACCGTATGGGTGGACTCAGTTGACGTTCATAAAGGAAGAGTTTCATTAACGATGCTCTCAGATCAATAAAAAACGTAAGCGAGGAAACACTGCTCCCGATTAGCAGTGTTTTTTTCTGTAAAAATACCAGCATTGATTCAGAAGCTTTATCTGATAGCAATTTTTTTCATGAAAAGCACGCATCATCTGATTTTTTAACCATGATGGCATTGCTCATACCTCCTTAGCCGTTATAATGGAGTATGGGTATTAGCTAATGTATGCAATGAGTAAATGTCCTGTTCTTTGAACAAGGCCGAATAAAGAAAGGTGTTACATTCATATGGATCAGCAGCAGCTGCAAGTGCTTGTTGAAGAACTATCTTCCAAGTATTTTAATAAACCATTTACCCATAAAGCGGTATTCAATAACAGGCTCAGATCAACTGGCGGAAGATATATGCTTTCCTCACACAATATTGAAATCAATCCAAAGCAGCTTGATGAGCATGGAAGAGAAGCGGTTGAAGGTATTATTAAGCACGAACTCTGTCACTACCATCTTCATCTGGAGGGAAAAGGATACCGTCATCGGGATCAGGAATTCAGAAAACTGCTTAAGCAGGTGGGAGCTCCCCGTTTTTGTACACCAATTCCTTCTTTGAAAACTCAAAAGCCCCTTCATCTATATAAATGCAAAGAATGTCTTCAGCGTTTCGAACGGAAACGAAGAATGGATACGAAGAAGTATGTGTGCGGAAAGTGCGGAGGCCGGATTGAACAGTTGAATTAGGTGTTGACGGCGGTTGGTATGTATGGTAAATTATAAAAGCCGTCGTTGAGAGACAGGCTTCATGATTAATTGTTGAATAATAGTATTGACTTCGAGTCATAATTTACCTATAATAAAGAAAGTCTGCTGTTTATTATTCCGCAGTAGCTCAGTGGTAGAGCTATCGGCTGTTAACCGATCGGTCGCAGGTTCGAGTCCTGCCTGCGGAGCCATATTTTTATTAATCAGTACACAGATGGGGAAGTACTCAAGTGGCTGAAGAGGCGCCCCTGCTAAGGGTGTAGGTCGTGTAAGCGGCGCGAGGGTTCAAATCCCTCCTTCTCCGCCATCTAATTTTCAACATGGCCCGTTGGTCAAGCGGTTAAGACACCGCCCTTTCACGGCGGTAACACGGGTTCGAATCCCGTACGGGTCATTTTTTGTTTTCGGACAAGTTCTGATGCGTACAGAGGATTTAGATTCCTTTGGACGATTAGAGAATATTGGGCTATAGCCAAGCGGTAAGGCAACGGACTTTGACTCCGTCATGCGTTGGTTCGAATCCAGCTAGCCCAGCCATCCGAGCCATTAGCTCAGTCGGTAGAGCATCTGACTTTTAATCAGAGGGTCGAAGGTTCGAGTCCTTCATGGCTCACCATTTACATTTT
>NZ_JAQV02000015.1:0-403804 GCF_000732485.2 Bacillus sp. SJS
TTTATCGGTCACTCATTTCAGGATATCGGACCCTCGCTACCTTTTATCGGACACAGCCAGCCTTATATCGGACATTGAACCAGTTATCGGACATTCACGCTCCTTTATCGATCACTCACTTCAGGATATCGGACCCTCGCTACCTTTTATCGGACACAGCCAACCTTATATCGGACATTGAATGAGTTATCGGACATTCCCCTTCTTTTATCGATCACTCACTTCAGGATATCGGACCCTCGCTACCTTTTATCGGACACAACCAGCCTTATATCGGACATTGAATCGGTTATCGGACATTCACGCTATTATATCGGTCACTCACTTCTGGATATCAGACTCTGACCTCCTTTTTTCGGACACAGCCCTCCCGATATCGGCGAAGCTGAATGAAGACCAGACCGCCTCCCCCCAACCTCAGCGGTCCCCCCCATCCATCCCACTACCTCCGAAACCCGCCTTCCGAGTGCAGCACCTGCCCCGTGATCCAGGCTGCTTCCTCACTAACTAAAAATCGGATGAGCCGCGCGGCGTCTGCAGGCTGTCCGATTCGGCCGAAGGGAAACATCGGCGCCAGCTGCTCTTTTACTTCGCGGTTCATCCAGCCGCTGTCGGTGGGTCCTGGGTTGACGGCGTTTACGGTGATGCCCATTGGTGCGAGTTCAGCTGAAATGGATACAGTCAGAGCGTCGATGGCTCCCTTGCTTGCGGCATATGGAATTTCACCCGGCATGGGACCGCGTGATTGGCCGGACGTCATGTTGACGATGCGGCCTCCGCTCGCCTTAGAAAAATGGCGGGCGAAGGCTCCGCACATGAGGGCGGTTCCTCTGACATTGACGTGATAATGACGGTCCATGTCCAGGGCGGTCATCTCCAAAATGTCTTTATTCATGCTGAATGCGGCATTATTAATGAGGATGTCAGGTTCTGTACCGAATCTCCTTATTACTTCACTAAAAATCATTTCAGGTACCGCAGGGTCAGATAAATCAGCGTCCATCATTTCCGCTTGGACTCCGATTGTGCGCAGTTCGTCCAGCAATAACCCGGGTTCATTTACATGATTTTTCTCGTACACAGCCTGATCAAATGGAGACCATGCTGTAAAGAAAATGTCGTGTCCTGCCGCCGCCAGCTCTCTGCATAAAGCGGCTCCAATACCATTTAAACGGGAGGCCCCCGTAATAAGCGCGATTTTATTCATATCACAATCCACCTTTTCCCTCTAAATCTTTCGCTGTTTGACTCATTTCTACCTTTTTTTCATCCTTTAATGTTCCAAACAGAACATCTCCGATTGGATTGGAGACGCCATACCAGTAGTTTTCATTTTTAAAATGGTGAAGCTGATGGGTTTTTTTCATCCATTTTCCGAATCCGAAAAGCGGTTTGATCGGCCGGTGGGCGACATAGTGCTTCCACTCATAGGTGAGCAGCATGAGAATCAGCCCCATGCCGAAAGCGGCTGTACTTATTACATTCGCTGTGAAAAGATAAAAAATGGCCGCCAAAACAATAAAATTCGGAAGACTGTACCAGACCGGCAGAAATAACAGTTTTAAGTCATTCGGATATTTGTGATGATCGTAATGTAAACGCTTTAAAAACTGGAGAAACAAACGATTTTTTGGCGGTTTAAGATGAAAAAGAAAGCGGTGTGTTAAATACTCGCTGAAAATAAAAACGATTAATCCAGTACAGAAAAAAACGAAATTCAGCCAGGAAGGATTCATAATTAGAACAGCAGCACCAAGGACAATAAATATCAGTCCCATTACTAAAATATCAAAATGAAGGAAAAAATCACGATACAATCCTTTACTTTTCATTTTTTCAGCTCCTCATTTTTAGCTTCCCATAACACCAGACTATCCTGCATCATCTTCCTTGCGATTGCTTCCGCTTCCCTTGAACTCCCGGCGAGAACAGCCTCCAGCAAATCCGTATAATACTTCCTCGAAGCAATTCGATGATTCTCCTCATCAAAATACTGCACAGCCATCGCTATATAACAATCTGTAAAACTATTAATAATGAGCAAATATATTGGATTAGAGGACAATCTCGCCATTCCCCGTTGAAGCTCCCAGTCAAATTCCGCAAAATCTTCAGCGGCATGCTTAAGAGTATCGGCTTTGATTAAGAGAGCAGCGGCCTCTGCCCGATTCGTTTCAACGGCATCCCGAATATAGGCAGGGGTGAGTGAGATCCTCAGCTCCAGCATATAGCTAATCCATTCCCGCGGAATATTCTCATAGGATTTGAGCAGGCTGGCAATTGTCATCAGATTCCCATGCTGCCAAATATCATTGACAGTCGGCGGCATTCCTTTTCTCAAAGTAACCCACCCATCACGCTCCATTCTTTGGATCGCTTCCCTGACAGCCGGTCTGCCAACCCCATAGATTGAAGCAAGCTCTCTCTCAGGCTTTAAAGAGGTGTGCGGCAAAAGTTTGTGCGCCAGAATGGATTGAACGAGTTCTTTTTCAACAAAATCTGATGCCCTTTCCACATTCCCCATCTCCTTTTTGGTATGACCAAAATATATGCTGGTAAGACCAAATTATTCTAAAATTCAGAAATTGTCAACATCCAATAGGGACTTTTATGCTTTATTCCTTACCATCTTCCGGAAATCTCCATAAAAAAAGCGAACCCATTGCGGTCCGCTTCCCCCTTACTATTCGACTGTTAATCTCACCCGGCTGTTAAAAATCTGATTTTTATTGCGGAGGACAAAGTGGTTGTTGGAGAAGTCAATCTCCAGCTCATGATCAAAGCCTTCTTCGAAATCCTTGTCAACGATAAAATCGTATCCTTCGGCTGAAATTTTCTTTTCGCGGCCTTCCAGATCGCGGTCCTTCATTCCCTTGATTTCATAAACATTGTTTACGATATCGCAGCTTCCGGGATCAAAAGGGATGGCAAAGACTGTGCCCTCCGGCGCCTCATTCAGCTTCTGTTTTGCTTGTTCGGTTAGCTTAATCATTGTGAATTCCTCCTTATTATAAAGAACGAATAATGCCTCCCTCGACCCTCTGGGCAGAGCCATTAATGGCAGAAGCCTTATCCGAAGCTAAAAACAAAATGGTACTGGCCACTTCTTCAACAGTTGCAAAACGCTGAATCAATGAAGTTGGCTCATTTTCTTTAAAATAATCTTTCGTGAACTTCTCGAGATCTTTTCCTTCCGATTCGGCTGCGCCTTTCATGAAGTTCTCGACACCCTCAGTCCAGGTTGGCCCCGGCAGGACTGAGTTTACTGTAACGTTTGTTCCCTTTGTCAATTCTGCCAATCCTCTTGAAAGAGAAATGAGGGCAGTTTTGGTTACCGAATAAGGAATCATCTGCGGCAAAGGCTTGACTCCGGCTTCACTTGCAAGGTTAAGAAGGCGTCCGCTGTTTCGTTTCAGCATATCCGGCAAAAATTTGCGTTAGAGTCTTACGGCACTCATAATGTTGGTTTGGAAGTAATCTTCCCATTCTTCATCTGTCACCTCTTCAAATGATTTCACTTCGAAAAAGGCAAGATTGTTGACCAATATATCAACTGGTCCGATTTCATTCACTTTTGAAATGAAATCATTGCTTCCTTCAAGATTTGAAAGATCCGCTGCAATTCCATGCACCGTTCCAAATGCGGATAGCTCGTCCACAACTTTTTGTACTTTTTCTTCTGTTCTTCCATTAACAATGACTGTGGCACCTTCCTGAAGAAAGCTTTTTGCTGTTTCTTTACCTATACCCCCTGTTGATCCTGTTACAACAGCTAATTTACCTTTTAGATTTAAATCCAAACCTTCCACCTGCTTTCACCTTATTCAAATATTCATTAGGTTATCATACCCTTAACTTTCAGTGCCAATGTTTGAGCTTATGGAAAAACCCTTCTATAATGGAATTGTCCGCCATAAAGGCGGATAAAAAAGTTCAGGAGGGAATCATGACAATCATTCGTGTGAAAGAGCCGCAGAAGCAGTGGAACCAAGCATCTTCAGCCCAACAGGAACAGCAGGCGATGAAAAGGTATGAGCATCGTTCCAATGAACGTGAAAAACTGGCAAAAAAGCTGGAGACAAAGAATCCTCTTGAAGTCGATACGCCTGAAAGAGCCGCTTACCGGCAAGCACTTGTCAATCCTCGAGATGGCTTAGCACTTGAACGAATTGTTGGTGAAAACAACCTGTTTCCGATTTCTTATTTGGAATCCGGAATTCAAGCTTCAAAATCTGTGTGCAGAATTGAAGTGAGAGACCGGATCGGCAGAGTGCTTGGACATGGCACAGGTTTTCTTGTTTCACCTTCCCTTCTGCTTACAAATCACCACGTCTTGGTTGACGAAGATGCTGCTTTAAACAGTTTGGCTCAATTCAACTATGAATTGGATCTAAATTTAAGAGAAAAGCAGATTAAAAGCTTTCGGATTACTCCTGAAAGATTGTTCATTACGAATGAAGAAATGGATTTTACACTGACAGCTGTTGAAGAAATTTCAGCCGATGGCTCTCCATTAAGTGATTTTGGCTTTCTTCCGCTGCATGCCCAGTCTGGAAAAGGGCTTGTTGGAGAATATGTTTCAATTATTCAGCATCCGTCAGGCGCACCTAAATCCTTAGCTATTCGCGATAATAAAATAACGGATGTTTTCGATGATTACATTCATTATTCTACTGATACACAAGAAGGTTCTTCCGGGTCACCCGTTTTAAACGATGAATGGGTCATAGTGGCTCTTCACCATGCCGGCGTACCCGATCCTGAAAATCCGGAGGAATATACAGCAAATGAAGGAATTCGAATCAGCAGCATCGTTAAATTTCTTTCAGAGCAAAAAGCATCTCTTAAAGAGCACCAAAAGGAGCTGCTATCTGAAATCCTTGGAGATATAAAAGCCGAGCAAGCGAATCCTAAACCGGTGAAAGTGGAAAAATTAAAGCCTTCCCGATATGAAAAAGCAACTGGATATGACAGCAAATTCCTTGGCACCAAACACGCGGTTTCACTGCCTAAGCTCTCAAAGGATCAGGAAGCGGATGCCGCCCCAGTGAAAGCCGGAGGGAACGTGCTTGATTACACACATTTTTCCCTTGTTATGAGTAAAAAGAGAAGAATTGCTTACTATACGGTTGTCAATATAGATGGAAAACAGCTGAAGGAGATCGAACGGGATAAAGACTCCTGGTATTACGATCCCCGTATTGATGAAAAGTATCAAGCAGGTGAGGAATTATACAGCCGTAACGACTTGGATCGCGGCCATCTGGTTAGAAGAAGAGATCCGGTATGGGGATCAGATGCAAAAAAAGCAAATGATGATACGTTCCATTTTACAAACTGCTCCCCTCAGCATAAAAATTTGAACCAAAAAACGTGGCTTGAGCTTGAAAATTACATCCTGGACAATGCCGAAAACCATCAGTTTAAAGCCACCATTTTTACTGGGCCGGTCTTCAGAGATGATGATCTTGTCTATCGCGATATTCAAATTCCGGCTGAGTTTTGGAAAGTGGCGGTCATGGTAAAAGAAGACGACACCCTCTCCGCTACCGCCTACCTTCAGTCACAAAAGAATTTAATTGATGATCTGGAATTTGCATACGGAGAATATAAAACGTATCAGGTTCCTTTATCAAAAATCGAGTCTTTAACAGGCCTTCAGTTTAAAGATCTTAAAAAGAGCGATTCGATTGAAAAGCTTGAATCGGCTGTCGGACGGGTCATTGAAGGACCGGAAGATATTGAAATCTAATCAAAAAGGCTTGCCGACGCGGCAAGTCTTTTTATTTTTGAGCCGTTTTTTCAAGCGGATTCTCTTCTAACTCACTCATATAATTTTTACCCCAGTCATACATAGCTTCAAGAATGGGCATCAGACTCTCTCCCTGAATTGTGAGGGAATATTCTACTTTTGGCGGAACTACAGGATATACTTCCCTGTGCACAATCCCGTCCTCTTCAAGCTCCCGAAGCTGGTTTACAAGCATACGCTGTGTAATTCCAGGCATGAGCGATTTAAGTTCTCCAAAACGCTTTGTCCCTTCTTTTCCAAGATGCCAAAGAATCAGCATTTTCCACTTTCCGCCGATAACGGAAAGGGTTAATTCTTTTTCACAATTAAAAAATTTATCTTTCGTTCGTGTCATTTAAATCACCTCAAGTCTTATTATAACTCATGGTATACTTTTTAACACTATGTGAGTTTTAAGTCAGTACTTACAAAATAATAAATTTGAGAGTATGCTTATTTCAGGCAGTTTTTTAGGGAACAGTAAAAAGGATTGCCTCACACTAATATACAGGAGTGATTATAGATGGAATTGCAGCTCGCATTAGACCTCGTGAACATTCCAGAGGCCATTGAATTGGTTAAAGAAGTAGAGGAACACATCGATATCGTCGAGATCGGCACGCCCGTTGTAATAAATGAAGGACTTAAGGCAGTAAAAGAAATGAAAGCAGCATTTCCTAATTTGAAGGTTTTAGCTGACCTGAAAATTATGGATGCAGCCGGATACGAAGTGATGAAGGCTTCTGAAGCTGGTGCAGACATCATTACCATTCTTGGAGCAGCTGAAGATATGTCTATAAAAGGCGCTGTAGAAGAAGCAAAAAAACAAAACAAAAAAATTCTTGTAGACATGATTGCTGTTAAAGACATTGAAACACGTGCAAAAGAACTGGACGCAATCGGCGTAGATTACATTTGCGTTCATACTGGATATGACCTTCAAGCAGTTGGCCAAAACTCCTTTGAAGATCTTAAAGCCATTAAACGTGTCGTCAAAAATGCAAAAACAGCAGTAGCCGGCGGAATTAAAATGGATACATTGCCAGAAGTAATCAAAGCCAGCCCGGATTTAGTCATTGTTGGAGGCGGCATCACTGGTCAAGATGATAAAAAAGCAACAGCCGCTAAAATGCAAAAACTGATAAAGCAAGGGTAATCCCATGCAGACCGCTGAATTCTTCCGCACCATTCTCAATGAATTGAATGCTGCAGCAGATGCACTGAACGAGCAGGAATCCGCTGAGCTTGTCGATAAAATCTTGGCATCGAACAAGATTTTTGTTGCAGGCGCCGGCCGCTCCGGGTTAATGGCCAAATCCTTCGTCATGAGAATGATGCACATGGGGCTCGACGCTTACGCCGTTGGCGAAACGACTACTCCCCAATTTGAAGAGAACGATCTTATCATCATCGCATCCGGATCAGGAGAAACCAAAAGTCTTGTTTCCATGGCTGAAAAAGCGCATTCGATCGGAGGCAGCATAGCCTGTGTCACTATTTCACCCGAGTCCACTCTTGGCAAAATAGCGGATTTCACCGTAAAACTGCCTGGAGCACCAAAGGATCAATCCGGAGAACGGAAAGAAACGATCCAGCCGATGGGTTCACTTTTTGAACAAACCCTGCTTCTTTTTTTCGATGCCGTAATCCTGAAGTTCATGGAGAAAAAAGGACTCGATTCGAAAACGATGTATGGAAAGCATGCGAATTTGGAATAAATGTTTGGAATGGAGAGGTTTTATGACCTCTCCATTTTTTTGCGGTGATTTGTTGTACGGGGGGAAGGAGGTCAGGTAACGTCTTGTTTTAGTCGCGATGTCCGGCACTCATGTACTTCCTTACAAAAAAAGAGGAAAGACCTCGTCAGGCCTTTCCTTTTAAAAGGATAAATCTTATAGTCCTAAATCAAGACCATCTTCGGAGTCAGTTACTCCATTCAGCATAAGGTTAAGACCAAGGTTCAAGCCGCTGTTGAAGCTGCTTTCGCTATCGTCTCCTTCTTCACTGTCAGAGAACATCGCTTGAAGATCTGTCATAAGTCCAACGTTCGCACCAAGCATAGATTCTTCACCATCTGTAAGGTTTAAACCAAGCTGATTGTTTGTTTTGGAGTTTAGTCCAGCTTCATACGAATCATTTTCTTCATTTGATTGTACCCATAGTCCAGTAAGGATATCAGACATTCCATTAATCATAACAGACTCATTATCTTCCCCTTGCAAACCAAGTCCAAAGTTTGTAGCAGAATCTGTTCCAATTGCAGCTTTCGAAGAATCATCGTTTGTTTCGAAAACATTCCAGATTTTTGTGTTCGTATCAGCGTTTGCAGCGGCAGAGCTGTCTTCACCTTCCAAAACAGTTCCTACACCAGTTCCAAGGCTGCCTTCTGTTTTTGAAGAATAAGAATCATTTTCTTCATCAACCACTGTTTCATTAGTGATTCCAGCGTTTCCTTTCGCTTTTACAGCGGCAGAAGCGTCTTCACCTTCAAGAACAGCACCTGTTTCACCAGCAAGATTCCCTTCAGTTTTAGAAGAGTATGTGTCATTTTCTTCGTCAACAACGGTTTCGTTAGAGATTCCAGCGTCACCCTTTGCATTCACTGCAGCAGATGTATCCTCGCCTTCAATCATTGCTCCAGTTTCACCGGATGCTTTGGCATCAGTTTTAGAAGAGTAGTTATCTTCTTCTACTACGGTTTCATTGGAAACTCCAGCGTCACCTTTCGCATTCACTGCGGCAGAAGTGTCTTCGCCTTCAATCATTGCTCCAGTTTCACCGGATGCTTTGGCATCTGTTTTAGAAGAGTAGTTATCTTCTTCTACTACGGTTTTATTGGAGATTCCAGCGTCACCCTTTGCATTCACTGCAGCAGATGTATCCTCGCCTTCAATCATTGCTCCAGTTTCACCGGATGCTTTGGCATCTGTTTTAGAAGAATACTTATCATCTTCGACTACGGTTTCATTGGAGATTCCAGCGTCACCCTTTGCATTGACTGCAGCAGAAGTGTCTTCGCCTTCAATCACCGCTCCAGTTTCACCAGATGCTTTGGCATCGGTTTTAGAAGAATACTTATCATCTTCGACTACGGTTTCATTGGAAACTCCAGCATTGCCTTCCGCTTTGGCTGCAGCTGATGTATCTTCGCCTTTAATTACGGCTCCTGCTTCACCTTTTGCATCGGCATCAGTTTTAGAAGAATATGAGTCGTTTTCTTCATTCACGATGGTTTCATTGGAGACTTTTCCGCTGCCTTCTGCTTTCGCTGCGGCAGATGTGTCTTCGCCTTCAACGGCTGCGGCGGCTCCCGCTGTCCCCTTTGCTTCTGAAACAGTTGTCTTCGTATCTTCTGTTTCTTTCACATCGGATTTAATGTTTCCATCTGTAACCGTATCTGCTTTTACACGCTGATCGTCACTGCGATCCAGGATATTGATGTTTTCGAGCAAGCTTTGATTTTCTCCGCTTTCCAAGATATTGATTCTATCCAAGTCCAGCAAAGAATCCTTTTCCGCTGCGTAGCTTGTTTGGCCTCCAACAAATAGACTTGCTGCAAGAGCACCTGTAACGGTTAATGTTCTGAGTACGTTTTTCATAATAAAATTCTCTCCTTTTAATAAAAGTTTTTTGTTTATATGCTTTTAGTTAAAAGAAGAGAAGATTGGGGCGGCTGTGCCGGCGGAGCATTTAACCATTGGTCATAGTAGTTCTTACTCTGGCTGTTATGGATTGGATCCGCGAAAATAAATTCCCCCTGCATCGGATTCAGCAGTCCGATCGCTGCCAATCCTGAACTGGCTGCGCTGCTTCCTGTCATCGTTGTTGTAGAGGATGACGGAGCACTTTGGCTTACTGTAATGGCGGTTAGTTTTTCTTTCACCATTTCAGGCGGGCCGTTTGCCGGATCTTCCGTACCCTTTACTATTTTTGCAGGGCTTGTTTCGGAAGGCTTAGCCGTGATTTTTGCACGTTCTGGCTCAGTTTGGCTGATTACCTTTTTTACTGGCGCTTGAACGGCTGCTGCAGGTTTCTTGCTTGCTTCCGGTTTATCGGCAGCCTGCAAGGAATTGGATGTTTCTTTTTCTATTGTTTCTTTCGTATCCTTTTCTTTCAGTTCAGCTGGAGCTTGATCCTTTACAGGAGTTACAGCAGGTTTTGGATCTGCTTCACTTTTAGGCTGCTCCTCTTTTACCGGGATGTCTGATTTGGCTGGAGTGCTGCCAGTATTTACTGAGACGCTGTCTTTGTTTCCTTCAGCCTGAACAATCTTTGTATCGATTTTGATACTTGGCTCTTTGGATACATCGGCTTGAATCACGTTTGTATCGATTTTAATGCTTGGTTCTTCCGATACATCTGCTTTGACTATGCCGGTGTTCACTTTGACAGAAGGTTTTTCTGATAAGTCTGCATTAGCGATTCCCGTTTCAACCTTGACGCTTGGCTTTCTGGAAAGATCTGCGTTTACTGCTCCAGCGTTCACTTTTAAAGAAGGATCTTTTGATAGATTTAAATCCACTAAAGGCTTGCCGTCGGATAGGGAATCTGTCACCTTGTCCGTTGTAGTAGATAGAGACTCTGTTACAGAAGAAACCGTTTTACTTAATGCGTTTTGGGTGCTGCTTTCCTTTTTAATCGGAGCAGCCTGCTTTTCTTCCATAGCAGAATCTTCTTTTTCTGTTGAAACACCAATGACTTCATTCGTGACAGATTCCACAATTCCAGTGGTATTTTTCACAGTTGAGCTCAGCAAGCCTTCAGCGGAAGCGAATGCAGGAACCGTTAAGATTCCTAAGACTAATGCAGCCTGAATTACTTGCTTATGCACCTTATGTTTTCACCTCCTCCTTGAAAAGTCATTTTTCATGCAGTAACGATTAATTTTGTGTATTCGATAAGCTAACGGAAAAGATTTAGGTTTGGATCACTATTTTGTCATTTACTCAAAAAAATTTGGCTATTTTCTTAAACATGGTTGTTTTGACAAATAGTTTGGGAGGTTAAGGGCAGCTCTATTTACATTTATCTTTAACACAACCCTCTCTGACAGAGCCAAAATTTTTTAATTGATGACCCCATGCTCTGTCACTGTAACTTCAACTTTTGGAAGGATTTCTATGGATGGATATTCTTTTTCCCAGTCAAGATTCTTCCATACGTGAGGATAGTAAGCCATTAATTCTCTCCCGATTCCAAACATATCACTGTTGGCTTCCTGGATTTTGCTGATGACGGATTTAGCTTCGGCTGTCAGCTGCTCTGAGATTTTCTTATTTATTGCTTTAACTAATTTTTCATTTGTCAAAGAATCCTGCGGGTATTCTGCCACATCAATTTCAGCCTTCATTTTTACTTCAGCCTTTATATTTCCGGGAGTTGCATGGATTACGTTCATTCCGGACTTCACTTTTAGGAATGAATAGGTGATATAGTTATTTTTTTCAGGCTTCTCTCCATCATGAATACGGTTAACATATCTTGCAGATTTAGCCTTTGCCCCCATTAATAAAAGCAATAGCGTTGATTCATCAACAGAAAGATATCCAGACAGAACTTTATCATGAAAAAGAGCTATGCCATCTACGGTTACTTCATTTAACTCTTTTTTTACCAAAGGAAGACCAAAGTCTTTTCCTTCATCAAACATCAGGGTACAGATCGTCTGCAGGCTATGAATAGGGCTAACCGTCGATTTTTCCTGGCTTTCAATGACTTCAATCAAATACTCGGAAATGAGCACATTCCCAACCATTCCCATATCCAAAATCTCACTTGCATCCCCTTTTGCTACAGCCACCTTGGAAGAAACCGAACTATTGGAGTCTCTGTACAGCACATCCAGATATGAATAGATATCACTTTTTGCAAGATTTTCACCAAGGAGAAAAATTCTGTTTTTTGAAGGATCAAATTGGCCGGATACTTTCCTGTCCATGATCATCCTGGATTCCCTTAATGTATGAGCTTTTGTATGGACAATCGAATTATTCGGAATTCCGCCAATGAAGTCTCTAATCGTGGCCGTCACGTATAATTGTTCATCCTCAACCAGATCAATTCCCGTCCCAAAAACAAGTCTGCTATCCTTGAGCAGGCGCTGATCCCAGCATCCAGATATAAAGATTTGCAAACCAGCCAATACCGCGAGCATGATTTTCTTCATCTCACATACTCCCTTTGGTTTTCTTTTTGTAAAAAAACAACCTAATGATCAATAGAAGAGAAGGAATGATCACAATAGGAATCACACTACATTTAAGCAAAATATCGTTCACTATATGCATCTGTTTTTCATCCTTTAAAAACAAAGCAATGAAAAATGTTGCGGCGCAAAGACCATAAGCAAGATACGGCCTTTTCAGTTTCATAAGAACCGTTTTCAACCCTTCTGTTGATAGGAATAAGTAACTTACATAAGAGGTGGAAACATTGACAATCCAGATGGATGCGAAAAGCAAATCAAACCTTTCCACGACCTGAATATAAAGGGCCTTTACCAAATAAAGAAGCGGCTGCGGAATGATATCCATCTCGTCCGGACTAAAAACAATTTGGCAGACGACTGTTAAATACGTGTAAACTCCAGTGACTGTAAAATTTGCCCATGTGGCGGATTTTAAAATGGCTCCTGCCGTTTTTGTCTTGACAAGAGGATATAAAATTAAAAGGACTTCAAACCCGATCATTGAAAAATAAGCTTTGGTGATTCCCATTGAAATTTCTTTCCAGCCCGATTGCGACAGGGGCAGCAGATACCTGAAATCTAATGGATAGGAAAAAAGAGCAATGACCGTAATCACTAATAGCAGAATAATCAATCCCGATACAATTACATGAAACTTCGCAATAACTTCAGCCTCTTCTTTTCCAAGGTATACTCCTACAAGGCAAAGCATTGCTACGATAATCCACCTTGGCGTTTCATCCAGCACCCAGTCCTTAATGATTCCCACTGCAAAAACAAGAATGACAACCATGACTGTAATTCCGTACAAAACGTACAGTCCATTGATGAATCTCCCCGCAATTCCCCCTAGCATGCTGACTGAGTATTGGAACAGATTTTTTTCCGGGTTCCTTTTTGCCAATAGCCAATATAGCGTGATGACCATCTGAATGAGGATGCCTGTTACCACAATGGAAATCCACGCATCCCCTTTCGCTTCACTTTGAACCTCATAAGGAAGTCCAAGAATCCCCACCCCAATTTGGGTTTGAATGATGAAGAAGTAGAGCTGAAAAGGAGATAGATTTTTATTCATTTTTTCTCCACCCTCTTGACTTTGATTCCTTCCATGAATAAACCGGCTTCGTATCACGCGGCCTTTCATTCATCATCCAGATTGGAACACGGAAGACCGTGTCTTTAAAAAACTTAAAGTCAAAAGGTGCCAGAGGATAAAAATAGGGACAGCCAAAGGGCTTTAATTTCACAAGATGAATCAATATAAGCATAAAAGAAATCACAATTCCGAAGAAACCAAAAAGGGCCGACATCAGCATAATCGGAAAGCCTAAAATCCTGATTGTATTGCTCATCTCATTGGAAGGAATGACAAAGGAAGAGATGGCAGTAATGGCGACTACAATAATCATGGTGTTGGAAACAAAATGAGCTTCCACTACTGCCGTTCCGATCACTAAACCTCCGACGACGCCAATGGTCTGGGAAATGGCATTTGGAAGGCGAATCGCTGCTTCTCTAAGCAATTCAAGAGTAAGCTGCATAATCATGGCTTCAAGAACCGGCTGGAATGGAACATATTCCAGTGAGCTTTTAATGGAGAAAACAATTTCCACCGGGATTACCTCATAGTTAAAGGAAACGAGGGCGATATAGAAGGCGGGCAGCCCCAATGCAATTAAAAAAGAGACCATTCGTACAATTCTGTAAAAGGATCCAATTAGCGTCCGCTGGTTATAATCCTCCGATGACTGAAAAAATGTAAAGAAGTGGGCAGGCAGAATCAGTACAGTCGGACTTCCTTCCATCAAAATTGCGATCCTTCCATCCATTAAATTCGACGCTGCCCGGTCAGGCCTTTCCGTGCTTAAAAACTGAGGAAACGGAGAAAATGGGTAGTCCTCGAGAAATTCCTCAAAATAACCCGGTGATTGAACAGAATCTACCTGAAGGTAGCTGAGCCTTCTTTCCACTTCTTTAACGAGGGATGGATTCACAATTTTCCCTACATAGACAATTGCCATTTTCGAATGGCCCGTCCTTCCTACTGAACGAAACTGAACAGTTAAGGAAGGACTTTTAATTCTTTCGCGGATAAAATGAATGTTTTTTAATACATTTTCAGAAAAGCTTTGGTGTGATCCTCTGATTACTTTCTCATTATTCGGTTCCTGGCCGGTATCCATCTCTTTTTTGTATACATTTAATAAAAAGAGCTCTGTTTCTCCCTCTATAAATAAAAGACAATGTCCTTCCACCATGGATTCAATAGCGCTATCAAGCTCCAAGGTCCTATGCATGACGGTAATGGTCACAATGTCTTCAATTTTTCCTTTTTGCTTATTCAAGAGAGGTTTTAAAACATTCGTCTGAATGATCTCGCGGTCTGCTATGGAATCAATATAGAGAATAAATGTATTTTTTTCATTGAAAATAAACCTCTTTATTTTCAGATCATCCGCCTGGAAGAACGAATTCTTTATGTATGAAATCGTTTCGTCCGGGCTTCCTGAAGAGAGCGGCCCGTTCCCGCTGCCTGTTCTAGCCGATGGATCATGATTGATATGAGAGCTTGAGCTCATCCGCTTCACCTCGATTATTTTTAGCATTTTCGATTCTGTCTGAAAATATACAGCCTGGGAAACCCGTAAACAGCAAAAAACCTGCAGAGCAGGTCTGCAGGTTTTTCAGGGCTATTACATTTCTGAATTCGGTTTACGGAGAAGATGTTTTATATCCTTAAAACGGACGAACGTTCTATTTTTCTGATCCCACAGATGAAAACGGAGGGATTTAAAGCTGGAAAGCAGCGTAATCGTTGTCGCCTTGTGGAGCGGCGGAGTGGATTGATGCGCTTTTTCCAGGTTGTAGTTTGGCACCTTAGGGCTCAAATGGTGAACGTGGTGAAAGCCGATGTTGCCTGTTACCCATTGAAGAACCTTCGGGAGCTTGTAATAAGAGCTGCCGTCTACAGCCGCTTTGACATAATCCCATTCTTCTTCATTCTCATAATAGGAATCTTCAAATTGATGCTGTACATAAAACAGCCAAATTCCAAGAGCACCAGATACAAAGACAATCGGAACCTGGATAAGCAGGAACGCCTGCCAGCCAATCCACCAGCACATGAGCGCATAAGATCCGGCAATCAAAAAGTTAATCAAGTACGTATTGAGGCGTTCTTTTTTCCTTGCTCCTTTACGGTTAAAGCGGTTCGAAATAAGGAAAAGATAGATTGGGCCAAGTCCGAACATCACAAGCGGATTGCGGTATAGCTGATAACCAATTTTTCTCCAAAAAGACGAAGAAACATATTCATCAACCGTTAATACCCAAATATCGCCTGTTCCTCTTTTTGTTAAGTTACTGCTTGTCGCATGGTGAATGGAATGGGCTCTCTTCCATTTTTCATAAGGGAATAACGTGAGGACACCGCTGATAATCCCAAGAATGTCATTGCCTTTGCGGGTCTTCATAAACGATTGATGGCAGCAGTCATGGAAAATGATAAAGATTCGAATGACAAAACCTGAAGCTGCAATCGCGAGAGCAAGGGACAGCCAATAGGAAACGGACAAACATTGATAGGCTGCAAACCAAAGGAGAAAAAATGGCGGAAATGTATTAATAAGCTGTCTTACGCTTGATTTCACACTGGATTTTTCAAATGGGGCCATGTCTTTTTTGAGCATTACTTGTTTTTGTTTAGACATATCTTCCTCCTCGAGGGTTAGGTACGTGATCTATTTTCAGCTAAACAGCTGTTATTTTTATCTTCATGAACTACTCCCATCTTACTATGTTTGGCTCCATAAAACTAGATGCTTTAATTTTATAAAGAGTTAAAATATCGGAAACATTCTTCAAATGACTGCTGTGACTGAGTTCAGCACCTGAAAAATTAGAACAGTTTAACAAATGGAAAGAATTGAGTTTTCAGCTCTTCGGCATATAAAATATGTAAGGATTCGCTCTCATCTCTTCTGAAGGGAACAGTGATGGTGTCTGTGTGAATAATGCACGTTCCTAATTGAAGCTTCCAAGGCTCATGATCAAGATCTCCCCGGAATAGATGACCTCTTTTTTCGGTAAAGAGGCAATATCGTTCCGTCAGCCAAAGATCGAGTGCGGATGGCTTCATGATCACCTCAGATGAAGCAGGTCCATATTCTATATGAAGTTTTGCAGAAGGAGCTCCCTTATGAAGTCTTTCCGAGGTGAATTGCGTCCGTTCTCCTTCCTTCTCCGCCATCATTTTTGCACGGTAATATGGCAGATGAAAGAACGACCTTGCCACCTCAACTCCAATCGCGCTGCTCGCGTCAAGGCTGAAGAAATATACACCCCGCTTGCTGCTGCAGGTTACATACGTCCGTATGTTGAGCTCTAACAGGTTAGACAGGCGAGGGATAGAGGGGAATCCCCTGAATCTGATGTCATCCATTTCAAACGGCACGAGTCCTATCCAAGCCTGGCCTTCAAATACATCTGCTGTTAATGAATGAGGAAGCCTTTCCTGCAGCCATGCAGGGTCAACCGGCCAATGCACAAACAGCAGATTCCGCCACGTTTGCTTCATGATCCATTTCACCAAATCCCCCCTCTCCATTATGTATATGTGCCTCTTAAAATAATTTAGCCAGATAGAGTATCAGCCATTCAAAAAAATCCGCCTCCCTGATTAGGAGACGGATTTTATTTCACCAGACGTATAAGCCTACAATCATCGCACTCAACAGGGAAACTGCCAACCCGCTGACAAGCAGCTTCCAGACATTTTTCCCGATCATCGAGGATTTTTCCTCTCCTAAAACGGAGCTGAATGTGCCGTAAATCATTCCTACAGTACTGAAGTTTGCAAAGGAGGTCAGGAACGTCGTCGCAACGGCAACCGTATGCGGGCTTAGCGTATTCAGATTGTTTTTCAAATCAAGCATAGCCACAAATTCATTTGTCGCCATCTTAATTCCCATAAGCTGAGCCACATACATCGTATCCTTTGCTGACAAACCAAGAAGGAACGCAAAAGGACTGAAAATGATGGAGAAGATTTTTTGAATGGTCAGACCGTCTACGAAAAATCCAAGAAAACCATTCAAGACAGCCGTTAGGGCTACATATCCAATTACCATCGCGAGGATAACAATCACCATGTTCATTCCAACCATCATACTGTTGGAAATGGTCGAAAAGAAATCCTTCTTTTCGCTCTTTGGCGGAACGTATACAATGTCTTCCTCTTTAGGGACAACTGCAGGATTCAAAATACTTGCAAGAAGGAGTGCATTCAGGCAGTTCAGCGGAATCGCACTGAACACATACTCAGCCGGAACCATCGTTAAATAGGCTCCGATGATCGATCCGCTTATGCTGCTCATACTCATGATTCCAAAAGTTAGAAGCCGGTTTTCTTTTAGAACGACCAGCTGCTGACGGATAACCGCAAGTGCTTCTGTGTTTCCAAGAAACATCATTTGAATGGAAAAAAAACTTTCAAGCTTCGGCAACCCGGAAATTTTCGAGATTACCCACCCTACTTTATCAATAATCCAAGTCAAGATACCAAAATAAGATAATATATCAAAAAAGGTGACAATTACAATGATAGGAAGAAGTGCACTAAAAAAGAAATCTACCGTGTCATTGGCCATGACGGAAGGAAAGACGAACGAAATCCCTTCATTTGCGCATGCAATCAGCCAAGTGAAAAATGAAGCAAACGTGCTGATTGCCTTACCGCCTATTTCTGTACCAAGCATGAACCAGGTTATAAGCAGTTCAGCCGCGAGCAAAATTCCAATCGACTTCCATTTTACCTCTCTCTTTTGAGGAGAACAGGCAAAGACAAGAGCGATCACAACGAAAATGCCCAGCAGGTTAATTAAAAAATACATGATCTCAACTCCCAGATGTATTGACCCAATAAAAAAACCCTAATTTTCACCCTCAGCCAAATGGACCGAAAGCATGAAAATTAGAGCCTGCAGACAGGGATTGCCCATTGTAAACGGCATGCCCCTGTTTCTCTTATATGATCATACTTCCTTGTAGTCCGGCATTTTGCGGCTGCCAGGTAGAAACTATCAGACCGAATCTTAACTGATATTATACAAGGATATAAAATTAGGTTAATTGAGTATAGCTTATTCTAAAACAGGTATAGGTATTTAGCAACCTGTCTCCGAGAAGTTGAAATTTTTCGATAGTTTCCTATTACTGATTTTAGTAATCTAAAAAGCAGCTAACTAATCTTTTTGATTGCTGAAAATAATGTCTGCCTTCTGCAATTTCTTCCAAGCTTTGAACATACTGTCCCTTTGAAGGAGTTTCACTCTTGGCAACTTTAAAAACAATTTCTTCTGTAAACTCCAGATGAAACTGGAGACCGATGACACGGTCATCGTAAAGAAACGCCTGGTTGGAACAAGCTTCGCTCTCTGCCAGCCAAATGCAGTCTTCCGGGAGATCAAATGTATCCCCATGCCATTGCATCGCTTTGAAACTGGCCGGCAGACCAGGAATTCGAGTCTCTCTCATTTTCACCTCATGCCAGCCTACCTCTTCAAACGCGTTTTTGCTTACTATCGCGCCCAAAGCAGTCGCAGTTAACTGAGATCCCATACAAATTCCCAGCACCTTTTTGCCTGAATGTATGGCCCTGGAGATAAACTCTTTCTCTTGCTTCAGCCAAGGATATTCATCAGTTTGATCAATATTCATCGGACCGCCTAGAACAATAAGGAGATCAAACTCACTCAGTTCAGGGAAATGGATATCATCCTTATATAAAGCTGTCTTCGTCAGATGGAACCCTCTTTCATCTGCCCAATCCTGTATATATCCCAAACCCTCATAGGGAACATGCTGTAAATAATGAACGATCAACTTGAACCTCTCCTTTTTCAGCAAAATTGCACGGTATAGATCCTTCCGTGCTTTTATCTCCGTGTACTCGCATCGTGCGTCTCCTCTCGGACCAACCCGGCTAAAAGTGCGCGGAACCCAGGAAACTTTGATTTGAATGTACATGGATTTAGGGTTTTTCGTCAATGCTATTTTGGTATACGTCCTATACTGATCGGGATTTTTAGCCTTCGGAATTCTAATATTCTTTTGCTTCTCCTCCGACACATCCGTATGTTTACTCCTTCACATACAGGGAATCTAGCAGACAGAGAATATTTTAGGAGGGTTTTGAAAATGGGAAGATTAGAAAACAAGACAGCCGTCATTACCGGTGCTGCAACAGGAATCGGACAGGCGACCGCTCTAGTTTTTGCCAGAGAAGGCGCTAAAGTGATCTGTGCAGATATCAATGAAGCTGAAATGAAGAAAACCGTGGAAAAAATCAAAGAAAATGGCGGACAGGCTGAAGCGGCTTATCTCGATGTTTCCAGCGAGGATAGCGTTGATGATTTTGCCGAAAAAATAAAGGAATCCTACGGAACGATCGATATTTTATTCAATAACGCAGGCGTTGATCAGCAAGGCGGCAAAGTTCACGAATACCCGGTTGAGCTTTTCGATAAAATTATAGCCGTCGATTTGCGCGGAACGTTCCTTGCGAGCAAATACTTAATCCCGCTCATGCTTGATAACGGAGGATCGATTATTAATACCTCCTCAATGTCAGGCAGAGCAGCTGACCTTGACCGCTCTGGATACAATGCTGCAAAAGGCGGAATCACAAACTTTACACGGGCAATGGCTATTGATTATGCCCGCGATGGAATCCGGGTCAACTCCCTCTCTCCTGGAACAATTGAAACGCCGCTAATTGACACCCTTGTAGGCGGCAAAGACGAAGATATGGGCGAGAAATTCAGAGAAGCCAACAAATGGATTACCCCAATGGGCAGACTCGGGCGTCCGGAAGAAATGGCAACCGTCGCTCTATTCCTTGCATCCGACGACAGCTCCTATGTAACAGGCGAAGACATTACCGCGGACGGCGGAATTATGGCTTATACATGGCCGGGAAAAATGCTGATAGAGGACGAGAAATGGAAAAAAGGTACGAAATGATTGGATAGCACCTCTTTATGGGGTGCTTTTTTCATTGAGAGAGAGTTCGTAAACTCTGCCTTTGTTTTGGCCGGTGGATTTTAGGTTGAGGGAATGGAGGAGACGAGTAGCTGCCGCTTGGGAAGGAATTCGAAGATACTCTCGAATCTCTTTATTAGTAATAGAAGTATTGATCAGCAGTCTATAATCGTTTAATGCTTGAATATGAGCAGACTTAGAAGAAGACTTGCATTCCTTGCACTTCCATCCGCCGTGAATTCTCTCCATTATATTTTCGCATTGAACACAGATGACTCCCTTTATGATTTCATCTTTCTCAACTGAAAATTTTTGAATGACTGGATAATCTGCTTCATTGTGGGATTTAAGAAAAAGTTTTACTGTTTTTTTAAGATCTTTTTCTGTCAGAATTTTTTCGTGGTTCATTTTTCGGATGCTCTGTATCACTGAAGGAAGTTTCTCTGCATGAATAACCTTCTTATTAAGCATATTCTGAAACCTGGTTTCAGTTTGAATAATGGTCTTTGGACTGCTGATCACAACAAAAGAATAAGTAGGGAGCGGTTTAATTCTATGCTTTGCAGTCCATCTTTTAAAATAATGTTCAAGCCTCTCAGTTTGAAGAATTGGATCCGCATATGCAGTTTCCTGACCATCCTTCGTTCGGATAAATTGATTAAAAACAGGGTCAAAATGCAGCGTTCCAGCAATATTTTTCACTTCCAAGATTGCCGCAAAACTTGCTGTTAATAGTAGAGTGTCCATTTGAAAAGAGACAGATTGATCTATCAGGCGAAGATCATTAAACTGATAAGTTATCCCATCCTTTATTGTGCTTAGATGATAGTCTGCATTAAGTTCTCCTTTATAACCTGCATTTCTTTTCAGGAGTTCTTCCTTAATTAAAGGAAGTTTTTCGTGATTCGGGGGTAATCTGCGTATTAGTGCTTGCAATTTCAGAATGGAAAGCGGGGTTTTTCTTTCTTTAGCTATCATAACGTCCCTCCTTTTGGATTTATTGTTTGTTTTCGCCGCTGCTTATCAGATTCCTCTAGCCAATATTCTAGCTCAATTTCGTATATCGACGTTTTTTTAGACATATCTACGAAAAAAAATTTATATCGTCGATAAATTCAGTATATCGACGATATTTTTCATTTATCGACGATTTTATCTATATATCGATTTTCCGACAATAACCGACAAGTCCCGCAACCTCTTAGTTTCCCCCTCCCCCTATCCCTCAAGAAAAACTCGTAACCACCCACCCAAATACGTTATAATAAAAGGTAATGAATCCAAATCATATTTTAGATTTAATACCGAAAGAGAGTGAGCAGTATGGGTCGTAAGTGGAATAATATTAAGGAAAAAAAGGCAGCTAAGGATAAAAACACGAGCCGGATTTACGCGAAGTTTGGACGCGAAATCTATGTAGTGGCTAAACAGGGCGAGCCGGATCCTGAATTGAACCAAGCCTTGAAATTCGTTCTTGAACGGGCAAAAACATACAATGTGCCGAAGCATATTATTGACCGTGCGATTGAGAAAGCAAAAGGCGGTTCTGAGGAAAACTACGATACTCTTCGTTATGAAGGGTTTGGACCGAACGGGTCAATGGTTATCGTAGATGCACTGACAAACAACGTAAACCGAACGGCTTCCGAGGTTCGCGCAGCATTCGGGAAAAATGGCGGGAACATGGGGGTAAGCGGTTCTGTTGCTTACATGTTTGACGCAACAGCCGTAATCGGAGTTGAAGGGAAGTCTTCCGATGACGTACTTGAACTTCTTATGGAAGCAGATGTTGATGCACGCGATATCCAGGAAGAAGAGGAGTCGGTCATCGTTTATGCTGAGCCGGATCAGTTCCATGCGATGCAGGAAGCATTCAAAGGCGCCGGCATTACAGAATTTACTGTAGCCGAGCTGTCCATGCTTGCACAAAATGACGTAGAGCTTCCTGAAGATGCACAGGCTCAATTTGAAAAATTGGTTGATGCACTTGAAGATTTAGAAGACGTTCAGCAGGTTTATCATAACGTAGACCTTGGTGAATAACAGAAAAAGCAGATCCTTTCACAGGACCTGCTTTTTTTTCATACTCAGCATGACAACGAGAACAATTAGTGCTGCGCTCCCCACTCCATAAGCAAAAACGAGCGACACGGTTTTCATGGCAAAGCCTGAAAAGAGGGTTCCCAATGTGATTCCCAAATACATGATTGTGGAACTAAGTCCATTTACTTTCCCCAAGTATTCCTGTCTTGTTTCTTTGAGCATTAGTGCTGCAATATAACCGCTTAAAATGCCCAGCAGCGCATTATCAATAAACTGCAAAACGAGTGTAAAAGCGAAGTTCGTTGAGTACCCTTCAAAAAACAGGGTTACCGCAAGCACGGAGATAAGTGCTGTGAGCACTTTTGTATTGGATAAATACTGCTTAAACAAAATAAATAATACTCCCCCCGCTATGACCCCGACACCGGCAACACCAGAAAAAAGCTGGTAGTAGCGCTCGCCCAAACCGAGTCTTTCAGTCACAATAAAGATATCAAGATTTATCGCAATTCCCATGGCAAAGGATAAAAGGATATAAATTTTCATGAGCTGCTTGATTCTCTCTTTTCGCTTAATATAGCGGAAAGTGGCCTTCAGCTCATCCTTGAAACGCAATTCTGCGATCTTTTGAAACGCCGTTCTTGGAAGGGTGAGGATAAGCATAAATGATAGGAAAAACAACGCAGCGAGGACCCACAAAGTGGTATGAATACCAAATTCAAAATAAAAATAACTCCCTAAAAACGGGCCCAACACATAAAAAAGTGATCCCATCAGCTGAGAAATACCTATGGCACTCTCAACGTCCTCTTTTGCCACATACTCTTTAAAATATTTTTGTGAAGCAGGATAAGAAAATTGAGTAATAATCGCTGAAACTAATACAGCTGCAAATATGCTCCACACCACGCCATTTGATAGGAGCATACCTAATATAACAAAGGAAATTACACTTAAAAAATCACCAAACAGCATAATTTTTTTCGGATTGGTTCGATCAGCAATCAATCCTCCGATAAACGTAAAGATAATCAGGGGTACGTATTCCAGAAAATTCAGGGTGGAGATTGCGAGCGGATCTCCACTCGTTACATCCATAATGTAAAACATGATTGCCATATTTCTGACCCAGATTCCGAACTGCTGAATAAAATCAGTGGCAAGTATCGTCATAAACACTTTATTTTTAATTAATCGCATAGAGGCTCCTCCTTTATCTCCTAAGGTGATGATAAAGGGTGGAGCTGCTCCAGGGTCAATCCATAACGTTTAAGATTATTTCAGAAAAATATTCGTCCTGTTCCTTTTTCTGAAGATAGAATTCCTCTTTTATATAAATACTTGTTTCCTTTAGCGAAAAATAGGCACAAATCTTTTTAATATACTGCTCCAAATCAGGAATGTTCCCATAAAAATGAGTTTTTACAAACATGCCGGTTATCGTTATTTTTTCAGCCTCCAGCTGATGCTTTTTAATCCATGAATCAATTTCTGATTCCTTTTTATGTATTGCATCAATCAAAATCAGCTGGTCATTCACACGCAATTCGCTTGGTTCACTTAAATCATATGCATAATAATAGTGGGTTTCCTCTTCAAATAATTTTACATAGTAAGAGTGATTTTTATCCTTTAGCCAATCAAAATTCAGCGCGTAAAAGCGATACTCATAATTAAACACGGGAAGACTGGAGAAATCATGAGAATTGTGGTGAGCAGTTGCCTCGATGATTCCTTTCTTCGTTTCGGCTAACTTTTTCTCCAGCTTCTGAAGCTGTGAAATTCTGTCTGAAATAATATTTTCCTGTCTTTTCATCAAATCTATATATACCTCAATAGATTCCTGATCAATCGCTCTCTGTATATCCTGAATTGAAATCTCTAATGATCTCGCATTTAAAATAATTTCCAGTTGATCCAAATGCCGAACGTAGTAGTATCTGTATCCATTCTGCGGATCTTTTTCTGGCTGAAGCAAGCCGATTTTATCATAATATCGAAGAGTATCAATGCTGATACCATAAAGTTTGCTTACTTGTCCAACCGATAATTTAAAAGACATCTCTTTCCTCACTTTCAGGTGTTATAAGATGAATATATCGGTTTTAACAAAAATATCATACCTTTCAAGTTTATATTGGCAGGATGACTTTATGGATGAGTCTTCTTTTTCTTATTTCCAGACCCATTCCGGTAGGCTAAAATAGAAGTTTTTAATGACGAATAGCTTCCTATCGCAGCACTGCCGTAAAAAAAACCCATGAACAATCCCGCCCATAGATTATGACGATGACTGTAAAAGACCGACATCATCAACCCTAAAAAAGAAGCCAGTGCTGGGATGTAAGCCCTTGGGATTGGCAGAAAAATTTTTATGAGCTGCGTGACAATGATGATCACCGGCACTGCCAGGACCGCGTCCCAAAAATTGGTGTGAATGACGGGAAATTCGGTCATGGGAGGCTGACCACTGTTTCAGCTGCGTTTATTTTCAATTACGCCGCCTCCTGAATTCTTATTTTCTTTTTAATATGGAATAATCTAGGGCGAACTATGCAGAAAAAGGCCGCCAGTTCATGGCGGCCTTATGTCATTGCTTATTCAGCCGGGTCAATGTTAATAACAGGGGGCTCTTCGCCGTATTTCTTCTGCAAATCCACATAAGCTTTCACTACCCTGGCAGCGATGTCTTTGTTGATGTTCTTCTCGGCATATGGGACGACTACGCTAAGAGCAATTTGCGGTTCATCGGTGGGATAGTAGCCTACAAAATTTATGTTATAGGTTTTTTCCGTAAGATCTGAATCAGGGTATCTGTAGGTAGTTTGAGCAGTGCCGGTTTTACCGGATACATCGAGGCCTGGGAACTTGCCGGCAGCGGTTCCGCCCGTTTGTGTTACGGCTTTAAATCCCCTTTGGACCTGTCTGATTTCTGCTGAAGTGTTGTTAATCCGGTTTAATACCTTTGGTTCCTTGTCCAGATGAAACGGGCCCAGCCCCTTTTCAGATGTGGGTTCATGAACCGATTTTACGACTCTTGGCTGAATGCGGTATCCGCCGTTTGCTATAACGGAAACATATTGAGCCAGCTGGAGCGGTGTATAGGTGTCCAGCTGTCCGATGGAAAAGTCTAAGAGCTGTCCGACATTATCAGGGTCTGTTCTGTATCCATGCGATTCATTGGGGAGATCAATTCCGGTTTCTCTCCCTAAACCAAATTGATAGTACCCATTTCTCAAGGTCTCGAAATCTTTAAAGCTCCCTTTAAACGTTCCATTCTCCACGTACGAGAATCCGGCAATATTTTCAATGACCGCTTTAAACATGTAGATGTTCGAGCTCTTTTTTAACGCTGTTATATCACTTACCGAGCCAAGTGACCGATTGCCGGCAGAGGACTTGGTGGCCGTATTTTTAAATGTCATAGGAGCATCATAATAGACTTTGCTGACAGGCATTCCATTTTGATAAGCCGTGAGAACTGTTGCGCCCTTCACCACGGATCCCATCTCATACTGTCCTGTAAAAGCTCCATAAGAATAATCCAGCGGCTTGCTGCTTTTTCTGAAATCATATTGCTTTCCAGCCATTGAAAGAATGTCTCCATTATTAGGATCCATTACCACTGCAAAAGCACTGCTCACAAGCCGGTTGCCAGCTGTTCTTCTTCCCTTAATAATTTCTTCTTCAAGAATTTTCTCAATTTCTTTTTGAAGCTCCATATCAAATGTCAGCTGCAGATCGTAGCCCCGTCTGCCAGTACTGATAACTTCTTCAGACACGTTGCCGTCCCGGTCGGTTGTATATTGGATTTTAGACTTGGAGGCATTTAAAAACTGCTCATACTGCATTTCAATGTACCCTTTGCCGACCCGGTCATTCCTTGAATACCCACGGGCTTGAAAATAATCCATGCGCTCTCGCGGCAGGCCTTCTTGAGAGGTTGTGACCTTGCCGAGAATTGGCCCTAGTACATTGCCATAAGGATATTGCCTGTCCCAGTCCGTGATGATGTTCAATCCCGGCATTTTTTCAAGATTTTCCGAGACTCGGGCTATCTCATCATTGGTCAGCATGACATCCGGTCCTGGCTTTTCATCCTTAGGCAGAATCTGAGCTTTAATAATTTGCGGCTCATATTGGTACCCGGAGGAAAACCGTTTAAAAAGAACGGCAATGGATAGCTGCCTTTCACTTTGCTTCATTTTTTGAATTTCTGCTTGAGGGACCCTTTCAATTTGAAGCTGATATTGCTCTTTTCCATCCAGCTCCAGCTCTTTTTTCTTAAGGAGCTTCTTTGCTTCTTCCGGATTAGCGGACAGCCAGTAATCCTTTATGTCCCTGCTGCTCTCCTGCTCCCGAATCTTTTTAAGAGCTTCTGATTCGATCTCAATATAGTTAATCAGTTCCCTTGCGGTTTTTATTTTATTCTCCGGCTTCGTTTTCTTATCAACCGTATATGTAATAGCAGGAACCCCGATATTATCAACAACCACTCTGCCATAGCGGTCAAACATTTTGCCTCTTGGAGCAGGATAGGATGATACATTGGTCTCCGTTCTGGATAGTTCCTTATTAAACTCTTCTCCCCGGACAATCTGCACAATCCCTAAACGGATGATCACCAGAACAAAAACAAAGAATACCGCAAAAAACAATATATTTATCCGCCGCAATCTGGTCTTTTTTATGCCGCGGTTTTCGGAAGTATTTGTGGCCGTCTCAGTCATCTGATATATTCCCCTTCCTCATAAATGCAAAATAACTCGCTCTTTTATTCTACATTTTTTTACAAGGGAATAATACCCACTTTAAACACAATGAAATTTTCTTAGTGAAACAGGTGGTTATTCGCTGGCTGACGGTATAAAATCATCATCCATCCACTTCTGAAATAAATAGATAGGCACAGCTACCGCCAAACAAAGCATATATACTCAAAGTGGAGTCATGTTCACGAGCTTATAAATGCCTAAATGTTCAAATACGGCATTGAGTATAAAGGCCTGCACAGCATCGATCGCAGCGTTTAGCAGCATATAGCGCATACAATCACCATATGTAAGTGCTAATATGAGGGTGGTGCCTATAAAAAACACTCCATAAACAAACGAAGTTACATCGGTTAGAATGGGAATTTTTTCTTTAACCTCAAACCATTGAAACCGGTTTGCCATCTGGAAAAGAATCGTCAGGAGAATAGAACCAAATAATGCAGAACCAACGAATCGCTTCAGGTTTTTCTTATGAGAGAAAAAGAGGAGAAAAAAAGGGCAAATGAATAAGGACCATAAAATTATCTGATTCAGCATACATTTCCTCCACTTTTTTTATCAGTTTCAGCAAAAAAACGGAGTCCTATTCCATATTCTCTACATCCACCCTAAAAACGCCCGCTGGTTTCCTGATTTCATAAAAGATTTCTGCAGGGCTGTCTATTTTTTCGGAAACGACTACGCAATAAATCATGATTGCTTCTTTTTCTTCCTTAATTCTGATCCGTTTAATGCCAAGCTTCAGAGCCTCTAATTCATGAAGCAGCTTCGTAAGGTTGGTGTCTTTTGAAATAGAAATTTTCACTTTGAATTCTTTTTCTCCCAAGCGTCTAATCACAAACTTCTCCAGCAGAAAAGGAAGGATTCTTACACCAGAAAAAATGAAAGCAACTCCAGCAAGGGCTTCCATGTAAAAGCCCGCTCCTATGGTAATTCCGATTGCAGCTGAGGCAAATACGAGCGCAGCAGTTGTAAGCCCGGAGATAACCTCGTTGTGTCTTCTCAGAATGACACCTGCTCCCAAAAAACCAATGCCGCTAATCACGTACGAGGGAATTCGGCCAGGATCCATTGGACGGGAATAGGCTTCTGCATACATAAAAGCAGACTCGTATGAAACAAGTGTTAGCAGGCAAGCTGTTACTGAAATAATCAAGCATGTTTTCAAGCCCAGGGGTTTCCCCTTTAATTCTCTTTCCAATCCAATTATGATGCCTGCAATGGCCGAAAAGCTCAGCTTCATCAGGACATCAACATGCAGGACCTCCCCCATCTCATCCCTCCTCAATCCATACCTTTCTTAAGTATATAAACCGCTGGTGTAAAATATTTCTGGGGAAAGGAATCCGATTTTTTATGTATGCCTAAGTTTACAAAAGGATCAGCTTCTCCTGATCCCCTGCAGTCCATCTTGCTCTGTCTATTTAACCTGGCCGAAATAAAACAGATGGTTTACCCACTCCGGGCCTACCTGCTCCAAAGAGAAATTCCCGCTCATATCCTCTTGCAGGATGACTAATGAAGGTGATAGGGTCAGAATGGATTGAAACCTGCATAGACTTAATTTAATTGAATACTCAGGCTCCAATAAGTAAACTAAAGAGGAAATAAAATATAAAAATGTAAACGGAGAGGGTAAAATGGAGACACAAAATTACAAAAACCACACACGGATGCACCCGCTTTATCATTATGTTCTAACCGTATTGCTTCTCGGTATGCTGATCTCAGCAGTTATTCATGCAGTCAATGCGATGAGCAGCGGGGAAAATGTGTTCCAGGCCTTTATCATACTGCTTACTGCAGCAAGTGTTGTCATCATTGGTGTGCTCGTGCGGACGTACACGTTAAAAGCACAGGACCGAGCTATACGTGCGGAAGAAAACCTGCGCCACTATGTTCTAACAGGAAAATTGCTGAATCCCTCGTTGACTGTGAAACAAGCCGTCGCTTTAAGGTTTGCATCTGACAAAGAGCTGCCAGCCTTAAGTGAAAAAGCAGCGGCAGAGAACTTAAAGCCTGATGATATTAAGAAGCTTATTCTGGACTGGAGAGCGGATCACTATAGGATATGATCTTAACCTAATCTCACTGTGACAGACGTAAAAATGAAGCACCATCCATTAAAATGGATGGTGCTTCATTTTTATAGTGGCCTCTTACTTCTTTTCCATTACAGCGAAATAATTCCCTTCACAGTCTGCAAAATTAAAGACCCGGCCAGATGGCATTTCCACTAACTCGCCAACTGTCACGTGTTTGCTGGATAAATCCGTATATAATTGATCCAAGTTGTCAGTGAAAAATAATAAGGACGGTGTCCCTAAATTTAATTCAGGCGACATTTTTGCAATGAATTCTTTGTTGTGGAGAACGATTGTGGTTTCTGAATCATTGGCTGGAGCAATTTCAATCCATCTCATTCCCTGACCGTTATCTTCATCAGAAATGACTTGGAAGCCTGCTTTTTCCGTCCAAAATTTCACAACCTCATCCTGGTTGTTTACATACAGCATGATTTGTCCAATTTTTTGAATCATTCGTCCCCACTCCTTTTTGTCACTTTTCTGAAATTTTACCACCTTCTGTATTATTGGACAATGAGAAATGCTAAGCTTCAGCTATGAATACTAGGAATTTCATTGTGAATTTAGGCAGTCCTCAAATAAAATAAAGCATAAACTGTCGCATTGGACAATTTATGCTTTATTTTGCATCTATTGTGACTTAAAGCATATTTTCGCCAAAAACTTAAGCATAAAGTTGCCAGCCCTTGAGCTACATGGGCTATGTAGGATTTTAAAAAATCTAAATGATAAAATATATAAAGCAAAATAAAAAATTAAAGTTAAAAGCGGGATTTTAATATACTTTAGGCAAGGTTTTGCTTAAATTTTAAACTTTAGGCAAAATTATGATTAAACATATATAACCACATCATTGGCTATTGTTTGTCCCCTCTTTCCTGCTGATAATTTTCGATATATTCTCCAAGTTCTCTGTCTGTACCATATTCATTATTTTTCTCGTCTATTTTATAATGACTGCGATTACTTGGTCCACTGTCAGAATTCAAGGCTTGGAGAAAGTGCCCCAGACCAATAAGAATCAAAATTGAAAAGTGGATAATTTTTCTTTCTTTTCGGTCTTGATTAGGCTGCTGCTGCACCAAATATTCATATTCCTCTTCTACACAACTCTACGTGAAGAGTATATGTTTGACGTTCCAAAGCCAAATTCAGCCCCTGAAGCAATAGCAAAGTTGTTAGAACAAAATGGTGCTGGTAACTCCTGTTATGTGATTTCCTGGGATGAAGAAATTGATGGCAAAGAGCTACCATTATTAACTGCCTTAGAACAAGCTGTTGGGATGGGGATGCCGTCAATCATTTCCTGTATCCCAGATAAACTCGTTTATTTTGAAGCTGAGCAAGAAGTTCTTCCTTCCCCAAGATTTTTATTAAAAAGGCAACAGTAAAAAAGAAATGCAAAATAGGACTTCCAATTCTGGAGTCCTATTCTTAAATAAAAAATCAACATTATCCTTTAACAGAGCCAAGTTTTTAGCAATGGAATTTTAATTATGAAAGTATGACTACGATATCTGGAAAAGTACACAAATCATTTATTTTAAATTTGAATTAATAAAATCCACTAATTTATCTGTAAAATGTACTGCTATTGGTTCATTCTTTGTTTTATCGTTTAAATTAAGAACTGTAATTTTAAAAATGATATTCTTATAAACTAACATTGATTCATCATAAGTAGCTAAAACCTCTTTATTTTTTAAGCCATAAGGTACAGATTGATCCCAATATAGCATATCGTTATCCATTGGTTTTTCTAAATAAATTAAGTCAAGTACAGTAACAACGTTAGTATTATTGTTTTCAAAAAAAACTCTTTCATTAGTTTCCTTGCCGTCCATTTTGCCTCCTATCGTAAGAAATTCCCTTTTCCCAAAAGATGCTTTTTTTCCGACAATGGTTATTTGAGTATCTGTAGATGCCCCTTTAAATTGAAAACCTTCTACCTTTATTGAATTTCCTAACTCGTTTAATAAAGATTGATATCTGTCATATGTTATAAGCTCAGGTTTCTTTTTTTCGGCATGTACCTTTGTTGTTGTATGGACACCCTGATTTTCATTTAAATTGCAGCCTACTAACATAAAAAGTGCTAAAAGAATTGAAAATCTCACAAATCTCCTCATTACTTCACCAACCTATTTTTTAAACTATTATAATACATATCCATATATAAACAAATATGTTATTTTTTAAATAAATTGTTGTTTTTTTTTAAAAAAGTAATATATTGTAAAAGTAAGAAACCAATACCATATATTAGGGGGAAGTTCGATGAAGAAAAAACAAACTGTTTTGGCATCATTAGCTTTAATTACTGGATTAAGTCTGTATGGCGGTTCTAGTGCAAGCGCAGAAATTGGAACATATAGCAATACAATGGATTCAGCAGACTACAGTAAATACATAACCAATACTGGAGTGCAACCAATATCAACAGTGGATTATAACTTATTAGGTAGTGTAACTTCTACAGGTGTAGAACCGGCTTATATAATCAATGCTAGAGGTTCAGGTACTAGATATGTATACGAGTCATTTACAATGTCAAGCACTTCACCTGTAACTAAAGCTCACTATGTATCAAGAGTAGGATTTGAAAACAGAACTACAAAGGCAGTTCCTTTAGAATACAGTCAACAAAATAGTGAAACAGTAGATTGGAGAGTAAGTTCAAATATAACTGCTGAAGCCAGTCTTGGAAATAAGTTCTTAGCTGATCTTAAGGCTTCAACATCAGTTGAAGTAGAAAAACAAAAAAACGTAGCTTCATCAAACACTGTAACCTTTACAATAGAGATTCCTGTAAATAAATATGGAAAAATTACCCGTTGGAAAGACGGACAAAAGGGAGTTGGTACTGCAAGATACAAAAAATATATTAATGGTACCCATGTAGGAATGCGTAGTGAAAGAGCAAGTGGATCTGGAGTTAAAAATGCAGATGAATACGAAGGGGTAGTAAGTTCTCTTTAAAATAAAAGAACATTAAAACGAACCATCCTAGGCTTGACCTAGGGTGGTTTTTAAATTATCGGCTTTGTTAAAGTTCAATGTTGAAATAAGGATAAAATTTGGGAATCCCAAAAGAAAAGGAATTTCCTCTTCAAATTTATTGGAATAGCGATTTAATCCAAGCTGCATCGGATGTTTTAAGTAATTTGAGGGCGCTTTGTGCAACTTTAGCGTAATCTTCATCTGTTAGAGCATCTTCGTAACTAAACCATATGCCGTCATCTTCTAAAAATTTTGCTCCTAGCCTAAACCGTTCATTTATATGGTGGGCAGTAACTTTGGTTGGTGGTATTTTTTCTCCAAAATACATTGTTGTTCCTTCTTTAGGACATGTTGCTAACTCGATAACAAATGAACCTCCCCATTTGTTGAATTGAAAAGTAATCAAATCAATATTGGTTTCATTGACTGTTCTAAGATGAGGAAAGGACCCTTTAAATCCTTGCTCTCTCAAAATTGGTATTACTTCCTGTTTTATGGCGTTCTCCATCATTTTTCTTTCAGTAGTAGCCATTTGATTTCCCCTCTTATTTAGTAAAGTTAAACAGATAATTTTAATTGACGTAGACTTCTGTAAGTATCAGTCATTTCATATACGAATGATGATAACAAGAAATCTTTGATATTATGTTTTTTGTTTTCATTGCTGCGACTGTCAATAAACAAGAACCAAGCAAGATAATTGTTGAGATACTTGGTTGATACACCCTTAAACCGTTCAATCCACAGCTTCAAACTAGAGTGGAGACCATTAACATTTTGTATTTGGTACAAACCCTTGATAATGTGCTTTCCATCGTTTGAATTAATCCGGTAATGTTCTAATTCTTTATCTTTGACGTAGGTCTTGTAAGCTCTCCAAGCATCCGTTACAAGCACGTTGTTGGATTTCAGTTTAGAGCCAATCAAATTCTCAACTTTTGTTTTAACGACACGACCCATACAGTCACCCTTTGAGGCAGTTGACTTTGTACGGTCTCTTGCAACAAGAACACATACTTGTTCGTGGCTAATTTCTCTATGTTTTGATTTTCCGCCACGCTTTCGAGGTTTACGCTCAGTTATGCCACGTTGCCCTTTTTGAGAGTATAGGAAATAGTTTTCGTCAACTTCGACAATACCTTCAAATTGTTCAAAATCCATTTGTTTAAGAGCCGTTAACAGCTTGTGTCCAAGTAACCCCTACAATTTCAGCAGATTTTCGTAGGGAGTATCCATTGAACATACAGTCAACAAATGTAATCCATTCGTCGCCTTTTCGAGTACGAAAGAGAATTGTGTTCGTAGTGTCTGTAAATTTTTCACTACAGCATTTGCAACGGTACCGTTGACGACTATTATATTTACCAAATCGAACGACGTGCTCCGAGGAACAATGGGGGCATTCAAAGCCTTCTTTAAAGCCAGCTCTCTTATTTCGTTAATTAACTTACACCAGTAGATGATGCAGGATCAACATAGCGTTTCAACAGATGATACGCTCTTTCTTTTTGAGTAGAGTTTAAACTACCTAAATGTTTCAGTAAGTTATTAAACGATCTGTTCATTACCTTTAGGCATAAATATTTAAATAATTTAGATAGCGAATTCTTATCTGAAGGATAATGTATAAGATCCAAATAATTAATAAGTCATTAATTATTTGGATTTGTGTTTCTTCTTTCCACCTTTAGTTCCTTACATATTTCATTTAAAGTTTCTCTGTTATCTTTTTTCCAAAAGAAAGAATTTGTCTTATTAAGTGCCTCTGAAATTTTTTTTTGTGAAGGATATTCATCTTTGTTAACCAAATCAATAATTATACTTTTTATTTCTTCTTTCTTTGAACGTGATTTTTCTGATAGATATTTTTTGTGGTTTTTCACTATTTCTTGAGTTTCCTGGGGGAATTTTTCTTTCAAGGTTTCGGATTTTGTATAACCCAATTTTTTGGTGACATAGGAAAGTGAAGGTGGAGGATTTACTTTGTCCATTAATATTTGTTCTAATAAAGTTTTTAGTACATTATCTTCATATCTCTTTAAACTTCTATTATTATTTATTTCTTTTAAAGAAGTAGGCAATTCGTTTAAGGTGTCTGTATAAATCGTGGTATTTCCAGAAAAAATATCAATAAGAGACTTGTTTAAAATAAAGCATAATTTTAATAGCGAATGCAAACTCGCTCGTTGTGTCCCATTTTCCCAATACATTAATATTCTACATGGAATTAAACAGGATTTGGATAATTCCATCTTAGATATCCCGAATTTTTCCTTGATATTAATTAATAAATCCCTAATGTAATATTGGAAATTTACTGCAGACATATTAATAATATTTCTTTCCTCACTTTTTAAAACTATAAGCTGATAAATATTATTTATTATCCAATTTTGCCATTTTACATATTCAATTGATTCTAATTTATCATTATTTTCAACTCTTGAAGCACCAAGCCAATTACCGCATTTGTAACATTTGCCCATCTGTCCACTCCGATGTATGTGATACTGATAAGCATTGCAATTTGGGCAGTTACAAATAAGTCTCTTATTATGAAGCTCGCAAATTTCTACAATTTTAAATACCCAAATTAACTTTTCATATACTTCTTCTCCATTAGTTTTCCATTTTTCAAAGCAGTCAGGACACCAGTATTTCTTTGACCTAACATCATTGAAGGAAGAAAGACACTTACTAAAGTTTATTAACGTAAGCTGGTCTAAACCTTTCACTAAAGTAAGACTCTCTAAAGTAAATACCAAATCTTTAGCATTTTGGTGGAAGTTATTAAAGCTCGAAGTTTTTGCTGCAGTTATACCATCTCGAGGAATACTGTCCTTTTGCAAAGAAACATAAATTATTTTTGTAAAAAAAACTCCAAGGGATATCAGGTGCGCTGAACTGAGCCTCGTAACATAACTAGTTAGGCTTTCAATATTTTTTGTCCCATTACCTATAGGAGGTAAATGGTAGAGATAACTTCTTTCTGGTATGTTATTCACGAACAAATCACCCCTGCTGAATAAACTTTATTGAGCTTCTTCTAGTTCGTCTACACCGACTGAATCTCTCCTTGGATTTCTTTCACCCACTAGTTTATTACGCTTTTTTATCTCTTTCTTAGCTGGCTTATCAGCAAAATAGGCTTCTTCTTCTGTTAACCCCAATTCTAAATACAACTTATTTTCCTCAGAATTAGTTGTGTTCTCAACGCGTTTTTCACCTAACTTAGCTTCACTAAGCATCTTTAAAGCTCTGGCAGCAGAGATCTCATACTTTTTAAAATAATCCATCTCCATGGACGGTAAGTCAGGGTTGTTACTCAAACATATGCTATAAGTTAAATATATCCAATCCTTTAGTGTACCTACACTTCCGAGAGTCCGGCTATAAAAGTAATCCCAATGACTAACCAAGTCCGGTTCTTTCTGCAAAGGTAAATGCTTTTGAAATGCGAACAGTACATTGATAAAAGCCTCTAGATCATCCTTATTTTGAGCCTGATATCTCTTTATATGTGTATCTCTTCCTCTTCTAATTGTTTGGCCTTGTAAGTCTCGGAAAGTGAGTATATCATAAGTTCCACATAGGACTATCGGAACCTTGGTTATATTGGCTAATGATTTTATAATATTGACTTGATTTTTAAGATTTCTCGCACTAGTTGTCAGGGTAATGTGTTGGGCTTCATCGATAATAAATGCTTTTGGCTTACGGTATATTAAAACATTTTCTAAAGATCTTTTTAAAATAGCGCGACTGTCTTCTTTTACTTTTTTTTCACGACTTAAATATTTTTCAACATTTACCTTATAATCAATCGCTGGTTCATTGGCCTCTACCAATGCACGATAGTAAAAATCTTTCCAGTCAAAGTTCCCCGAATCCGGTGGTATTGCTTCGACCATTAAAGTAGAAAACATACCAGGATCCTGTTTTAATTGCTCTAAGTAATCTTTATAAATTTTCTCATTTACCTTTTGTATAAGTTTTGATTTTCCAGCTCCTGTTGGTCCATATACAAGAATCACTGAATTATCTGTACAGTTGTAAATCTTATCTAGCAAATCATTGTATGCTTGCTCAAAAGCTGGATGGGCTGCTGTATATTCTTTAAAATAAGTTTTTCTTTCTTCAATGGTTTCACTTAATAGTCTCTCCGGAAATAAATACTGTGTCATTATCACAGCTCCCTATAAACTTTGAGTGTGTTTTGCTCTTGCATCTTACTTACGATATCATTTAATGTTCTAGTAGTTGTTTGTGGACCGTTTTGTTTTTTATCCTCTTGTTTATCTTCAATCCTCTTCTCCTCATTTTTCTTTACTTTTGCTCTTTCCTTTTTCTCTCCGCCTTCTATACAGTGAACGTGCTTTGAAGAGCGTTGTCTTTAAGCTTTTGGAGTTGCAAAGATTCAAAATTTTGAGCACTTTCAAGAAAATCAACAATCTGAGCACCCGATATGGATTTTTTTAGGCCATATAGTTTATTTTTTTTACGTATTTCAGCAGTAATTAACATTAATTCTTTTTCAGTGCGCCCCTCTAATAAAGCCCGATTCTGCGCATTTAAAGTTACCCAGTGATTCTTAACATACGCATATGCTATCCCCAAATTATATGGGTCATATCTTACTGGAACCTGCTTACCCTCAATATCAGGGTGAAGCAAGATTTCAGCCCAATAATAAAAATAATTAATTTTCAATCCCTGGCCGACCAGTACCTTAGCAGTTCCTTTTTTGGTGGAAGGTAGTGTTAACAATCTAAAAGTTTCATCATACTTAATAAAAGTACTCTTTCTTTTACCAGTTTTTACAATACGTCTTAAAAAGATCTCTCTTGGAGTGTCTAGAAGGCTACTATGTGGTGTTGTATCATATATTTCATAACACCATTGTTGAAACATTATATGTAACTCTTCAAGTGTCCAGACAGCATGTGTTTTGGGATTTACTGCTTTTGTAACTTGTCTAACAAGTTTCATTATTTTTGTATTACCTAATAAATTGTGAACGAATACTTCATTAGTTGTGCCAAAGAGTCGTTCACATACCGACCCAAACCTTGGCTTGGCACCCGGTCTGTGCTTTTTTAATCCTTTATATTTAGCAATTAAAGTGTCAAAGTAGATGCTATGGAAATCTTTCCCTCCATCAACAACAACTGTTTTTGGAATTAGATTGTGCCTTCTAACACACTCCCTAATAACCATCATGCAAGATCTATAACTAGGTGGATCATAGGTTAGGTAAAAAGCGAGTATTCTTCTTGAAAAAGCATCAACCATAAATGTAATCCATGGTCTGCCCAGTATCTCTCCTGTTTCTGAACAAATGAGTTCTATATCAAGTTCAGTATGATCAATATGACCAATTTCAAATGGACGATCGCCATGTCTTGGCGTTGTCATCTTTAATTCAAAATAAAATGACTCAGTCTCATATGCAGCCTTCTCCCCTTGCCTCTTCTTAGTTTGCATATGTATTGAACGAGAATTTATTTCAACTAAGAATGTAGGAAAACTAGGGGCTGAATATCCCTCCTGCTTACATTTTTCTTTGAATGCGGTATATACAGTATAGGCACTCTTTTGAATAATCGTTTCATAGTCTGCTTCTATATATTGTTGCATCAATTCTAAAACCTCTGATTGGACTCTTCTTGTCCTGTTTCCTTGTTTATTTCTTTTTGATAGCAGGCCAACATATCCACACTGATAAGTTTCATCAGCTTTCCGATAATTATATAGCCATTCTCGTATGGTACGAGGGGGTATGTCATAATCATTGTAGTTTCCACCAGCTAGCATACCTTGAACAATATGGTATTTCCTATTTGCGCTTTCTAATTCCTTCTCATCCGCCGACAACAACATATCCGTAACTTGTTTTTCAGTCTCAGTCTCATCTACCGTCTCAACTCCATTAATAGAACCATTTTGTATTAACTCACTAAATACATTTTTAGGAATATCAACAATTTTATTAGAGTCATCCAAGAGTGTGATTACATTTTCTCCTGTGTTGATGATTGTATAAACCCTTACATCCCAAGTAACTTTTGCACCAACGTTAACATCAATTCCAGAAGGATTTAGCAATGGTTTAACATGACTCTCTAACATATTTTTATAAGCAATCGCAGCTTCTTTGTTAATGAAAAGGGGGAACTTTCCAAAATCAACTATTAAGTGATTATTGATGTCGACGAAGATTTCACCCAGAGCTATCATGGCGTAAACATCATCAGCTGTAAAAGAACATTGATCTGTTAAAAGATCATCTAGGAGCGTATAAGGCTTCTCTTTCATCAATCTTGTTATAATTAAACGGGAAGGTTGAGATAAATTCGGTTCTTCATCTAATAGGTAATCCTCTAAAAACTTTATATTTCTCTGATACGTCCAATCAATATCCTTAGAGGAGCAAATTCGAAAGCTGAGTCCTAGACTTTCAGCATATGATTCACATGGCGGACATCTCCATTGTCCACTCTCAACCAATTTATATCTATTAGGATACTTACGCGATAATTCAATTAATTCTTCATCTTGCTTCCACTCTTCCCATCCTATCCAATCCTTTTCTATTACAAAGAAATCCGCAGTATATAAATGAGTGTAATGTTTTTTCTTAGTTCCTTCTGGTGCTTTATATGTAATAGTAAATGAAGGTGGTTGATCATAATATTCCATAACATTCGAATCATGTTCTTTTTCATAAATACCAGCTAGTTCCAGCTTATGGCTTTCAAATTGAATTGTTAAGCCCATCTTCTTACTAGGATAAAACCCTGATACATTTCTACCTTTACTTCTAACCTTCCTAGCAGGGTCCGAGGTTCTAATATTATTTATTGCTTTGATAGTTACTTCTGGAAAGTTAAATTTTTTCAAGAAATTATTTATTTGGATTGGCATATAGTATCTCTCCGATCAAGAATCATACTTTTTAAACCACCAAAAATATCCACATCAAGGATTTCCCTTTCTTGCTTTACGCTTTTTTCTCTGATTAAGACCTCCTCATTATTTTCGATTCTCTCTTTAGTTGGTTCCAATATTCCTGTAGAGAGGTTTCTTTTAAAAATCCACTCCCTAATACACTTTCTAACTGCCTTCGACTCGGATAAATGCTTTGTTCTAATAGGGAATAAAATGCGCTATTGAGCTGATTAATTTTCTTTAAATATCTTTCATTCTTTTGTTGTTCTATAAATGCAATATGTCTTTTTTTTATCTGCTCACATTCCACCTTATATTTTCTCGAAAGCAATCTTCGGTCACAACCAACCCACTTTGCTATTTCACTTATTGAGACAGCCTCTTTAGAATTAATAATCCTTTTCAAAACATTCAATATTTCCATATGGTCGTGGGTTTTTTTTGTCGAATTAATGCAACCTGTTGAAAATTCACTTTTAAAAGTTGGAGTTTCTCGGCGAAGAAATTGATTAATTGAAACATCTAATACTTTACATATGTGTACTAAATTGTAAATATTAGGATGGGAATCTCCCGAAACCCAAGTACTGAAGGTTGATTTAGGTACATTTAAAGCTGAAGCTGCTTTATTTTTCGATGAACCAAAATATACCCGTAAATAAAATTGAAGTGAATCAAGCACTGTTCCTTGAATTTTATTACTTTCATCTACAGCTAGAAAATCACCAATTAGTTCTATATCTTTAAGTAATTCGTTATTCACCATTTCTTGTGGAGAAATTGATCCTAACCAACTCCCACACTTTGAACATATCCCTGGCGCAGAATTTCTATCTACAACTCGATTTTCTTTACCGCAACTGCAACAGTATTCAACAAGAGGAGTTTTATGGAATAAACAATATTTAACAAGCTGAAAATTCCAGATTAATTTATCATAAACAATTCTTTTATTTAATTTGGCCTCTTCATAACAGTTAGGGCACCATGATTTATTTTTTTTTAGTAATCCCATAGTTGGTAACATACACGACCACTGCTTAAGGGTTGTTCTCGTTATATCTGACCTCCCCGTTAACTCTTTAGTCAAATCACTAAACTCCTCAGCTAATTTACCTACTCCATTAATACCGTTTGCACTTTCATAAAACCCGCCTCCACGAATTGATATTTTGTTGAGGTAGTCTTTTTTTAAATATGGAGCATAAATACATGAAATTAGAGTACCAGTCTTTATGCAATGAGCATCTGCTAACCGGGTAATATAACTAGTTAAAGATTCTACATAAGGGGTTCCTATGCCAACCGGTTCAATATTATACAATTTGCTTCTTTCCATTTTTCACCACAATGTTTTTGTGGTAGTATTTTCTTTTTAATTAGATAATATCCATTAAATTTATATAATTATTGATCATAATGAGTATTACTCATCTCTGTCTCCGTTATAGAGTGGGGGATGTAATTTTAATTAAATAAAAATACTACTACCATAACCTCGCAAAAATTAAAACTTCATCTGTTTAGAAATATTTTTGCTGTGCGCTGTTCTCTGCATTCATCTATATGTTTATTCTTATTTTAATTTGTACAAGGCAAAACACCTATAGCATACAGTCAAATAACATTTAATTGTAATATGTCTTGTAAAAAGGGGTGAGATAAAGCGAGAGATACCTCGTTTTTCTTCACTTCATTATATTTTATTAGAGGCTACTTAATCAGGGAGCCAGCAGGCCCGATGTCTGCTTTCATTGAGAATGTTTTTTTAAAAGTAGAATTGGTCTCAGTTAGCCAGCCAATCCTTTTTTGTTGCAATGAGGTAAAGGCTCATTGCATGGCTTTTTCTTCAGGAAGTTTTATACAACATAGTTTCTTCTGGCTACTGGCAAAGGGGTAGTGGATGGTAGTTAAAACTGAAAAAGGATTACTTATACTTTTGGTTCCTGGTGTTAACATTGTAGGAGCTTCTATAAACAAAACAATGAGGCAGAAGACATCATTATTAATGAGTAAGTAGAAATTAAAAATTATGATAAACATCCTTCCTGTTGTCCTATTCAAAATTCTTTATTTCTTTTCTGTTCAATTGCCTTATATATCAGTTTTTTCCTTCTTTATCACCACGTGCTTTGTCATTCTCATATGTAAATATAAATCGAGTAGTAAGTGTGGTTGTTTTATATTAATGTCACTGCAACCAAACTTGTACGTCTTCTTACCATCATGAGTTTTTGATTCTGATATCAGATTTTATAAGCGTAAAACTATAAAAACAACAAAAAACCTTGATAGGTGTGTAGCCAATCAAGGTCCTTGTTTAAAGCTATATTTCTAAATTACCCATAACTTCTTCTATAAGCTCAATCACTTCAGTATCTTCTTCTTGCTTTTGTGCATTTTTTATTAAATCTAAAACTCTTTTATCATCAATTTCAGCTAATGCTACAATTACTGCATACCTTATATCAGCCGCCTTGTCTGTTAGTAATTTTGCAAGTGGCTCAATTAGTTTTTTGTCAGGAAATGAAGAAGCTATTTGTGAACTCCAATACCTTATACCATACTTTTCACTATTTAACCCTTTAATTAAATGAAGTATTACTTGTTCCGGAGAATACTTTAATAGCACATCCTCAATAAGTTGATATATCCCAAACCCACTGCCATTTCCAAATGAATTTATAAATAATGGGATGCAAATGGGATTAGGATTCTCTAAAAAATATTTTCGTACTTCGTTATATTTTTCGAGTATCTCAGAATTCGTTTCCAATACCCTATCATCAGGGAGAGGTTGATTTTTCTTTAAAAAATCTACTGCCTCAATTAAATTCATATTTTTTATCGAAACCTCCTGTTGCTTTATTTTGTCTTATCAATTCTTGTAGCTGTGTATTTATTGTAGAATTGTTATATCCATTCTATTTAAGCAAATTCCTCATTTCAAAAATATCTGCTGCAAGATGTTCGCGAGGACTGTTCAAATCTCGTTTAGAGCCAAAGGTTGCTGTCTGTTCGTGAATATCTTTTCGAATGTTAACCGTTATCCCTTTACCATGTGTTGTATGGCTCACAGCATCTTGTACTACATGGTGAGGCGTATGAGTTTCATTCAATCCCGTCTTTTTATTACCGTATCGAGATTGATTATAGGTACCCACAAATAAATCCTCTCCAAGTTTTGCTAGTTCAGGTTTATTTTTAACCGTACCCTATGTTGTAATCTTAAAAGCTATAAATAAAAAAGGCAGCCATCATTACCTTATTAAACAACTTTTTTCTCATTTACTATCGGCAATTTATAGGGTGTTTTGTGTTTCATCATGCCGTAAATAATATTCACAAGCCTTCTCATAATACAAACCAATGCTTGCCCTTTTGTTTTGCCTTCCTTAAGCTTTCGTTGGTAATATGCATAAAATACTGGGTTTCTTGGCAGCTTACTCCCTTTTGCCACTTGTACTTGCTGTACAGCTAGGTTGTAAAATAAAGCGTGCAGCGCCCGATTTCCCTGTTTGCTTTTTTGTTCCTTGCCTTTCCCACCAGAGCCAAAGTAAACAGGCGCAATACCCGCAAATCGTGCTAATTTGATGGCATTTGGAAAACGTCTAACGTCACCAATCTCTGCAATTAAAGCTGAGGCTGTCACAAGGTCAATGCCTGGCATGGAGTCTAAAATGCCGGCAACCTTAGTTCGAGCGTTCACCTATCGGTGCGCATTGGTACGAAAGCCTATCCATTTTCATCGTTTCACAAGAACTTATAAGAAAATGAGTCCCTTTGTTAAGTAGCCTTCTAAATTATTGCTTCATGTTTCCCATTTGCTTGTATTTGTCCGTATGTATATATCCCTTGATAAAATATTTCTCGGTCTAAAATGCGTTTCACTTGTACTTTCGTAAATGCTTTACCTTGCGTTGTTTGATAGCCTTCCTCATTCAATGCTTCTGCCAACCTAGACAAAGACCATTTATCATGTCTCTGTTTTAGTTCAAACAACCGTTTCACTACTTCAGCTTGACCGTTATGTATCTTAAGTTCCTTTTCACCCTTTTGTTTCGTATATCCAAAGGTTACCCTTCCTCCTGCATACCCACCTTCCTTCGCCTTTTTATTTCTCCCTTTTGTTAGTTTGAGCGCAATTTCAAGCCGTTGATATTGGTCTAATAACTCCATTAAGCCATTTACCAAAAAGTCGTTGGGGTCTTTCTTATGGATACTATACATTGGTTGTTCAATACTTTTAATGTCACAACCATATTTCTTTAACTCTCGTTGAATCAGCACCTTCACAATATCCGATCTCCATAATCGGCTTGTGTTCAGCACTACCACATAATGTATTTGGACAGACGAAAGGTGAGCCAACATTTCCTGTAAGCCCACCCTGTCTATTTCTAATGCTTCTTCATTCAGTTTGGCACCACTGATTCCTTCGTCTCTAAAAATATGTATCAGTTTCAAGCCTTGTCCCTTACAGTACTCTTTAATTTCGTCTTCTTGATATTTCAAACTGTATCCTTGCTTGCCCTTGAGTGGAGACACGTATATACCCGACAACGGTCAACTTCTCACCCTCCCGTTACGAAAATTACAATTTATGTAACGCTTTCTAAACGAATAGCGAGTATTATACGACCGTCTCTAGGAAAATTACAACACAAAAGTTATTTGCCCTAAACAATAAAACAGCACCCTCTCACATAGCCCATTGTTTATCGCCACGAGCTTATGCGATCTCGTTAGTTTGTTAGTTACTCCATGTCATAAGTTTCCCTGCCATTTAAAATGTCATCTCGCCCAATTCTCACGTTTTTTTTCCTTGCCAATATTAAAATAAAACTCCTTGATGGTACTACCATCATGAGCTTTCGATTCTTAAACAAAATCATTTTCATTTTATCCTACTCAAAATCATCCAATTTTCCTGTTTGTCCTGTCCTTATATACAAAAAAGAAAACCTTGAAAGGCATTGAGCCAATCAAGGTTTTCTAGATTTCTATTTATTACTAAAACGTGAAATCCATCCATCTTCTGTGTATAATTCTCCAGCTAAACCATCACTGATTTCTCTAATATTAGAATACTTATTTTCTTCAGCTTTAACCAATACATTAATGTCTTCTTCTTGTTCTAATGTCCACAAAAGATGATGTAATGTTGTATCAACAATTTTAGGAAACAAATTAATAATAAATTGAACTTGTTCAGGACTAAACGTGCTTAATGTTTCAAATATTTTTTTTGATTCATTATCTCTCATCTTACCTTGGAATATTCTTTCCCAATCATCTATAGCTTCATCTCGTATTCTTCCCATTAAAACTTGGCCAAAAAAATCTATTACTTGTTTATTGTCACTCACTTTAATCCACTCCTTATTTATACTAAGGTATATTACTAGGTTCTCTTACTCCTTGTTGACGTAAGTTTTTGTGAGATGCCGCAACTAAATCCCTAGCTTCTTGACGTGTTGCTCCCCCTGCTATTAGTGCTTCTACCGCAATTCGAGTATGCTCTTGTAGAGAGTTTGGTCTTCCACTTTCATTAAGTTCTTTAAACAGCTCTCTTTGCTTATTCGTCTTATGCTGATGATTTAGTCCATTATCCTTCATAAAACTTTGACTTATACTAAATCCTTTTTTCGGGTCATAGTTCACATTGTCCTTAAATGCTGATTTTGCATGAACATGATGTCCACCAACCTTACTATATTCACCCGTACCCTTAGATAAATATTGAAAACCTTCAAACAAATCATCTGTTTTCCCTGCTAATTTAGTTCCAGCTTTAACCGCTTGGCCCGCTTTTTTGATTGGACCTACTCCTGGTAAAAATCCTGCCATAGCTATGCCTTTATCAAAGCTAGTTGAACATGGGTCAGAAAAGGCAGCATAGGTTTCTAATGCAGACATTAATGCGAACGCGGCCGCAACAACTATGTGAACAGGGAAATGACCGCTTGGATCTGCATATTTGGCTGGATTATTGTAAACATAGGAATACAAATTGAAACTGCGAGGGTCAGTCAAATCTCCCCGGTAGGTATCCTTAGTGACAAACCTTCCAAATTCAGGGTTATAATCTCTTGCTTTTAAATTGTAGAGGCCTGTCTGGTCATCGTAATATTCTCCTCCATATAAATATGGATTAGTATGCACGGTATCATTACTAAAAATTGGTTTTCCCCATGGGTCGTAGCTGTATTGCTCTTGGGTACTTCCATTTAAATCCGTTAAGGTTCTAACATCTTTATGGGCATCATATTGATAGAATGAAATTGCGCCAGGGCTTTCTTGACTCTTTTCATTGACACGGGCAACCCTATCAATAGGATTATTAATATTACGGGCTATTTGCGACTTGTTTTCATCTGATTCAAAAGCAATTTTATTATCAAGCCAGTAAAGATTTTTCGTGTCATTTCCGGTTGTTATTTTAAAATCTGAATTAATTCCTTTTCCTTGAAGTTTGGTTAATTGATTCAGAGAATTGTAACTATAAATATTATTCCCGTCCTCCACCATATTACCTTTTTTATCAAATGTAAACTTTGTTTCCTGAGATCCTTCTTTAATACTGACTAATTGATTTGCTTTGTCATATGCGAATTGGCGGTTAATTGCAGTTTTTTCCTGCACACCTGTCTCTGTTAAACGGTTCCCTACATTATCGTAAGTGTAAATTATATTTTCCCCATTTAATGAGTACGAAGTCATTCTGCCAAGGCTGTCATAAGAATAGTCAGTACTTCCTCGACTGTCGGTTGACTTAACCAGATTTCCAACAGAATCATAAACATATTGATAATCTTCCGAAAGGGTGCCGGACCTAACTGATTCAATATTAGTTATTCTGTTTCCCTTGTCGTATGTGTAAGATACATTCACATTACCTGGTAGGATTTCTTTGATCTTTCTTCCACCTAAGTCATAGGAATATTGAACACTTCCTGCCTGACTATCTTCTACATTTGTGATTAGTCCAAAGAGATCGTATTTATAGTTAGTATTTTACGCATAGTTAATATCCTTTAAAATGCCAGCATTCAGTTATTCTACTTTCTCCCTCACCTTTTGTCGGGCATATAAAGTCCAGCAGTTCAATTTTGCATTTATGTATTGTTTTTTTACTTTTCCCTATAGCAGTAAGAATATGCTTCTTTCGAACATCTTTTAATGGATTAAGGATATATTATTTACCATTTACAATATCTTTTTTTAACATCTACATTAGAGAACAATTTATTTATATCAACAGTGTAATGCTCCATCCATTGATCCGCCTATTTCCGTTTTTTATAGGGGAATATAAGATTAAGTATCACGTCATACAAATAAAGATAACAAAAAGACCGACACGTTTTATTAGTGTGTCGGTCTTTGCCATAACTCAGCATAAAATAAAACTAACACTAACAGGAATGTGAGTTCTATAACAGATTATGAAAGAGGAATGTTTTTTTATTTGGGCTTACACAGAATCACCTATAAAACAGTTTTTGTTAAATTTATTACACTCTACCGTATACATGCAAAGTATCGTCTACTATTTCACCAGTTTCATGATCGAATAGCATTTTATACTCACCTATTGTCGTTTCAGAGTATTCGAAGTTTGCAGAAACAATAATCTGATTGTAATCTTCGTCTGGCCAATTTGTTACTCTAAGCGAAACGTGTTTGACATAAATATTTAGATTTATTGGGTCAAATTTTTTTCTGAAGGTTTTAACAAATTCTTTCGGAGAATCTTTTTTCCAATAATTAAAAGCTACCCAAAATCCTTCAATAGTTTCTTCCACCAGTTTTTTTTCTAATACAAAACTTTTAAGCTCTTTAATATCCATTAGTTAATAATTCACTCCAAGAACTAATTTTTAAAAAATCATGTATGCTTATCGAACTTTGTAAAATAATAGCAATGTAATTCACTGTCCCAATTTCCATATACTCTATAATTACTAAATTCCCCGTATACTTTAATTTCCACTTTGTATATTTTCCCTTTTATTTTTGCACCTTTCCCTAGTTTTTTAATTCCACTTTCCCCCTTTGCGCTTACAATTCCTTTGTCCATTGCTTTATCAAATGCTTTTAATCCCTTTTTCCCAATCTTTTTCGTAATATCTTTACAAGCTTTATCCGACATTATTGCACAAGAACCTTTTTCTTGTCTCCTGATATCCATAAAACTGTTACCAAGATCAAAAAATGCTTCTTCACGTGCCCTATATCCACTTGGGTCAACATATTTTATCGGATTGCTATTTGCATAAGAGTATCCATTTTGAGATAAAATATCCTCTTGATCTCCAGGATATGGATCAAGTGATAAGAATACCCCCTGAGTTGGATTATAATATCTAGCAATTAAGTAATACATATCCGTTTCTTTATCATAATGGTATCCCGCATATCGATAAGGATTGTCCTTTACCTCGTCTTGTTCTACTTCTTTCAGGACATTTCCCCATGCATCATACTCGTACGAAGACACGACATTACTTTGGGCGTCCGTTAACGCAATGACGTCACCGCGTGCATTATAGTGATAGAAGTATTGGCTTGATCCTTTCATCATAGAAAGCAGCTGGCCGCCTTCTGAATAGGTGTAGGAACGGACGACCTGATTGGTACCGTTGGTTTCGTAGAGAACATTCTGACTGTCCCCATCGTAGAAATAGTTGGTGATGGTTCCGTTTACCGTTTTTTGAATACGTTTGCCTTCTTCGTTGTATTTGTAGGTGGCGAACGGCTGGGATTCTCCTTTTTTCGTGACAGCCATCAGCTGATCGCGGCTGTTCCAGGTGTACTGGTATCGGCCATCCTCTGTCCGGTTTCCGTTGAGGTCATAGGCGAGCTCTTCTGAGCCGAAACGGGTCAGCTGGTTGGCCAGGTTGTACTGGGCATCGACCGTTGTGGTTTGTCCGGCGCCGCTTGTTTCTTTGGTAGAGATGCGGTTCCCGAATCCGTCATAGCTGTACTCATTGACCGTTCCATTCGAATAGGTTTCCTTCGTCAGCTGATCGAGTTCATCATATTGGTAGTGGACGTTGGACCCGTTGCCGGATTCAATTTTCGTCCGGTTTCCATTGGCGTCATAGATATAGGATTCGCTTAAGACTGACGTTCCGTCCTGCAGACCGACGTGGATTTGTTCTACCAGACCTGTCGAATCGTATTGAAAGGAAGATCCTGATCCGTTTCCAGAAATATAGGTGGACATGTTTCCTTGCTCATCATAGTCGAAACGGTAGGTGCTTGCTCCATCTTTAACCACAGTATTCTGATCTTTTTGATTATACTCATAGGTGTTCGTCTGGGTAAACCCACCATGCGTGGACTGGAATGACTTCAGTTTATCGGTTTCCGTCGGATAGGTCCAGGTTTGGCGGCTGCCCCGGTCGGTAAGGGCCGTTACCCGGTTGGCTTTGTCAAAGGTCCGGGTTTTCGTTCCCCCTGATGCCAAATCTTTTACGGACAGTTCATTTCCGTTCCGGTCATAGCTGTATTCATAAAGAGGGGTGCCGTTATAGCCGATGGATTTAATGCGATTCTTCCCGTCGTAGGTCCAGTTGACCATGGTTCCATTCGGAAGCGTTGTCTTAATTTTGTTTCCATTCGGATCATATTCATTCCGTGTCACATCTTGTAAAGGACCCTTGGATTCAACCAGCTTCCCCAATTCATCATATTGATAGCTAAAGGTCTGCTTGACCCCTGCAGAAGAGGTGATGACCTTGGAAAGTATGTTCCCATTCGCATCATACTCATAGATGACATCGGTGCCATTTTGGAACTGCAATTTCTTCAGCTGATCCGACAGGTCGTACGTGAAGATTTTGCTGTAGCCTTTCGGATTAATTTCCTTTACGGCATTCCCGAATGAATCATATTGCTTAATCGTTTTATTCCCTGGTTACCAACTGTAGAACCATCTTTGATCGCTTCGCTGAAAGTGATTTCGATAGTTTTTGAACCAGTAACCTTAGCAGACACTGCTGTAGGACGAACGGTTTCTGTGAAAGTACGAGCTTTAACTTCAGTATCCATAACAGCCCCAGCACCTGTAGCTACTTTTTTAACAGTGAAGTTGCGATCTCCAGTTGTTGCAATAGCATCATCTTTAAGAGTCAATTCAACTGTTTTAGCATTAGCTTTGAAGATTGGTGTTCCTACAAATGTAGAGGAAATTCCTTCAACTTCGTAGTTAGCATTATTTAGTGCAGTTGTCGCGGAAACTTCGCGGTCAAACGTTACAACTACTTTATTATTAGTTTGAACAACTGTAGATACTTTTGGCTTTGTAGTATCCACTGCAGTACCAAGCTTGAATGTTACAGTTTTAGATGCAGCTGTATTGTTAGCAGTGTCCTTTACTGTTGGAAGATTTAAAGTGTAATCTCCTGCAGTTGTAGGAAGTTTAATTTCTACAGATTTATTATCGCTTCCAGGAGCAATGTTTGCTTTATCGATAGTAACTGATTTAGTTACAGAATCAGAACCAACGTAAGAGCCCGTTACATCTTTAGTAGTATCTACAGTTACTTCTTCATTGTAGTTAATTACTAAGATTTGATCAGAACCTACAGTTTTAATGTTTTGGCTAACATATGCAGGAGGAGTGTTATCTGCAGTAATACTTTAGTAGCAGCTTCCATAGTATTGCCTGCAAGGTCTTTTACTCCACCGATTACAAGGCTTTTCACTCCAGCTGTCAAATCAGCAGATTTGAAAGTAAAAACTGTTTTTCCTGAATCGGTTGTAATTGCTAATCCTGCCGCAGCAGTTCCACCAACAGTTAATGTAGCAGCAGAACCGTCTACTTGCTCAGAGAAAGTTACAGCAACTTTACCGATACCAGCTGAAGCTACTGAAGTAACAGTTGGTTTTACTGTGTCTGCATCTTTTTTAACGACAGTTGCAGAAACAGGGTTTGGAGTTAGAAGGTTACCCGCAAAGTCTTTAAGGCCAGTGAAAGTAAATGTGTAATTTTGATCTTTTGTCATTGCAGTTGGAAGAGCAACTGAGAATGATTTTTTTGTAGTAGATAGAGTAACGTCTGCTGCAACTACGTTTACAGTAGTTGGACCAGTAACATTTAATGCAGCAGCAATTTGTGCAGCAGTTGCATCAACTGGCTCACTGAAAGTGAATGTAGCATTACCGTTTGGAAGGTAAGTTACACCAACGAAAGTTGGACGAGTAGTATCTGCAACGTTAATAGTAGTTGTTGATTTAGCAAGATCTTTCTTGTCAGTAGATTTTACTTTATAAACAATTACATCGTAACGCTTATCTAATTTAGTAGATGAAGTTAGTGTTAGTGTTTTCCCATCTGCACTAAGTTCTCCAGTTAATGCACCAGCAGGTACTGTATCAAGGCTGCTAACAGTAATAACGCCAGAAATCAATGCCCATTTGCATCAAAAATAGTAGAAGCGTCAACAGCTTTGTTGAACTTCACTTCAACTTGACTAGCGTTAATCGCACTTACAATGCGATATTAAATTTATAAAAACGCCGAAAACCCTTGATAATAAAGGGTTTTCGGCGTTTTATAAGTATGATGTTAGTATGGTTATTAACTAGTCAGATTCTGAACAAGCTAAAATGACAGTACAAAAATGACAGTACAACACTTTTAAAGTGAGAACTTTTAAAGTGAGAGTTCTTTATAATCAGCGTTCGTAAGAATTTGATTTTCAACTTAAAAATAGGCTATGTTAAAGGTAAAGGTTGATTTATAGTGAAATGGTATGGTGACACGTACCCTACATCTGATTATATCAAATCACCCCAACTGGAGATAAGTACAAATTTGTGAAGGTTTACACTTAAACTAACAGGGCAGGTTAGTTGCATAAGAGGTATAATTTAATAAAAGCTCACAGGTGGTGAGAAGATGACTTTAAAAGAGTTTTTTGAGTTCCAAGAAGGTATAGCAATCGGGGAAGAATACTCATTTACATATCAAAATGAAGAATACTGGATAAGCCAAAATCCAGGTGCATATTATCTTACGCGAGTCAGAGGTTCCTATGCTCAAGAGTTTGAAACATCTGAGGCTCTTTTTAAAAATGGAACCATTGAAGGAAGACTTCTTTCAGAGATTTTTATGGATATTGAGTGGTAATTTGAATCGTTAATATGTTCTTGTTGAACTAACGGGTGCTTTAGTAAAAAGTGGACATCAAAATGCAATGAGCTTGGAGATACATTTCCCAGCTCATTTTTATGTGTAAATTTTTATTTAGAATGCATAATCTCTCAGCCTTAACTTGTCTGCGGTTTCCCATGTTCCATGAACACTTACCAAGATAAGCATTTGTTTTTTCTTGCTTAAATCACATTCCATTTTCCTGTTGTCGAGGAATTGAAACCACACTAAATAAAGTTGTAAATATTTCGTAGAAACACCATTAAACCAACCTATCCATTTCTTTAAACGGGAATGGTAATTATTAATATTATTGAGGTGGTAGATGCCTTTCTTTACATATTCTTTCTTACTGCCGTTTATGATGATGTGCTCCACATCGTTAGTAGATGTGTAAGATTTGTAAGATTTGTGAGCATCGGAAATAAGCACCGTATCATTCTTTAACTGCGATGTAAGGGTGTTATCAATTTGTTGCATTAGACCCGTTTTGAAAGGGGTGTTTTGTTTCGGTCTCTCGCTACTAATACACAGACTTGTTCATTGGAAATACCTCTTTTGGAAGCAGAACCGCCACGTTTTCTTGGTTTGCGATTCGCAATAACTCTTCGTCCTTTATGGCTTTCTAAGAAGTATGTTTCATCTACTTCTACTAGTCCTTCAAATATACCGATACTTTCTTTTGCGAGAGCAGACAGCACTTTATGCCTCCAGTAAAAAGCGGTTACGTGAGTGATGCCAATTTGTGAAGCTGTTTCACGAAGTGATAGACCACTCAACATACACTCAATAAATGGAATCCATTTGTCTGCCTTTTTCGTACGATACATAGGGGAATTGGTCAAATCACTGCTTAATTTATGACAGTCTTTGCATTTATAACGTTGGCGATTATCTCGCTTCCCGTAACGAACCACTGATGTACTTCCACAATGCCGACAATAAAAACCACGAGAAAACTTTCTCTCTCTCAATTCACCGATTAAAGCTCCTTGTTGTGAGGCAGACGGCGAGAAATGGCGAGTTAGATAATCTAAAATGTATTCTTTGTCCTTATCATTCAAGGAAGAAATATTAGCTATTATGTTCGTTAAAGTCATTTGAATTACCCCTTTTGTAATGTATACAGTCAGAATACTACAAAAGAGGACGTTTTTTTCAAAATCAACCAAGAACTTTAACATAGCCTAAAAATAAAAAACCATTTCAAAAAAATCGAGAAATGGTTAAGATTACTTTTTAATATTAATGTTTTTAAAGCCCAAGCATGTAAAAGAGTATTTAAAATGAATTATATTTAAGCATATTTTTGCCAAAAGTTCATTTAAGCATATTAATGCCTAAACGGCAAAATTATGCTTAAAGTCACATCTATGTAGGTTTGCCACCAAAATATGTATTTGGTGGAGACGGTGGGAGTCGAACCCACGTCCAGAAATATCGGCACTTAAGCGTCTACGAGCGTAGCTGGGATATTCGCATTTCGCTGTGCCGTATGCCTACCAGCAGGCGTCAGGACAGCTAGTCTGATTGTTCTCTTCCTTCTCCCTCAGACGGCGAGATCCGGCGTAGCCCACTTAAAGTGAGTCCCTTACCCTACCACATGGGCGATGGAGGGAGGAACCGCTATAAACTGTTGTTACGCAGCTACAGCGAGGTTGTTGTTAGTTTTGCCAGTTATTATTGGCGTTGGCGTTATTAACGAGCTCGCCGACTCGGCTCGCAACCTAAGCTCGAACTACCCCTGTCGAATCCGTAACGTCCCCATATAAGAGTAAAAGCCGTTAAGCTTCCATCCCAATAGGAATACGGGAAAGTCTGTTCAGGTCCTGGTTGAAGTCTGGCCGTCACAGAACAGGTGATAAGATAAGCTGTTGCTTATTCAGTTATCATCAGTACATGTTCTATTATAACAAACATCCTGCATAAAGCAATTGTAAAATAATGTTACCTTCTGCTTCTGCGGAAGACGAGTACGGCGCTTAGGATTAGCACAGCCGCTATTCCAAAGTAAACGATGGACACAAAATCACACTCTCATTAGTCTTTTTGGCGGTCGCGGAAGGCACGCTCGATATCGCGTTTCGCTTCTTTCTTTTTCAAATCTTCCCGCTTATCATATTTCTTTTTCCCTTTTCCGAGTCCGACTAAAACCTTTGCGAAGCCATTTTTTAAATAAATTTTCAATGGAACGAGCGCATAGCCGTCTTCTTTTGTAAGGCCAATCAGTTTGCTGATCTCGCTTTTATGGAGCAGGAGCTTCCTCGTTCTAAGCGGGTCATGATTGTAGCGGTTTCCCTGTTCATACGGACTTACGTGCATGTTGTGGACATATAGTTCCCCTGCTTGAATTCTGGCAAAGGCATCTTTTAAGTTGACTCTCCCTGCACGGATTGCTTTAATCTCTGTACCTTGAAGCACAATACCCGCTTCATAGGTTTCTTCTATAAAATAATCGTGGTTGGCTTTTTTATTCTGAGCCAGCACTTTTCCTGTTCCTTTTGGCATGTGAAACCCCTCTCAAGCATCAATATTCTCTCTATTTTACCACGGCTGAAATCAAGCGGGAAGGGCGATGCCTGGCACCGCCCTTATCCGTTACCGCTTCTTTTTCTTCCGCTTTGCCTTTGGCGCATTATCGAACGTTTTTTTCTTTTTCTTCTTCGGTCCTCGGGTTGACCAGCCATCTTCTGCTGAACCGCTTCTTTCACGGGGGCCTGAGCCTCTTTCTTTCGTTGTTTTCTTGCGTCCCTGTCCGGCGCTGATGGATTTAGGAGCATCCTTCACTGGACGTCTTCTCGTCCCCTTCATGCCGACAATTTCGAAGTCAATGGCACGCTCATCTTTATTCACGTTTACTACGCGGACGGTTATTTCATCCCCGATGCGATAAACGTTGGCTGTACGTTCGCCGATCATCGCATAAGTGCGTTCATCATAGCGGTAATAGTCATCGGTCATGTAGCTGACATGAACAAGTCCTTCGATGGTGTTCGGCAGCTCTATAAACATTCCAAAGTTTGTTACGGAGCTGATAATTCCATCGTACTCTTCGCCAATTTTATCAAGCATGTATTCCGATTTTTTCAGGTCATCGGTTTCACGCTCAGCCTCTACAGCCCTGCGTTCCATATTGGAAGCCTGCTCAGCGATAACCGGAAGCTTTTCCGCCCATTTTTGCTTCGTATCTTCTCCCGTCTTGCCTTCAATTAAATACGTACGGATTAAACGATGAACGATTAAATCCGGGTAACGGCGAATCGGTGAAGTGAAATGAGTATAAAACTCAGTGGACAATCCGAAGTGGCCAAGGCTCTCAGGATCGTACTTTGCCTGCTTCATTGATCGAAGCATAACGGTTGAAACAACCATCTCTTCAGGCTGGCCCTTCACTTCTTCAAGAATCTGCTGAAGAGCGCGCGGATGAATTTCGTTTCCGGTACCCTTCACACTGTAGCCAAAATTCGTGATGAATTCCAGGAAACGCTGCAGCTTGCCTTCATTGGGATCCTCATGGATACGGTATATGAAAGGGACCTTCATCCAGTGGAAATGCTCAGCTACCGTTTCATTGGCAAGAAGCATAAATTCTTCGATAAGGCGTTCAGCAGCACCGCGTTCGCGAAGCTCGACATCGTAAGGCTTTCCTTCCTGATCTACGAGAACCTTTGCCTCTTTAAAATCAAAATCAATGGCGCCGCGATTCATACGCTTATTTCTTAGCACTTGAGCAAGCTCGGCCATTTTTTCAAACATGGGCACAAGCGGTTCATACTTTCCGCGGACCTTTTCGTCCCCATCAAGAATGCTGTTTACGTCGCTGTATGTCATTCGTTCCGTCGTTTTAATAACACTTTGGAAAATTTCATGATGAACGACGTCACCGTTTTCATCCACTTCCATATCACATGAAAGAGTGAGCCTGTCTACTTTTGGATTCAGGGAGCAAAGGCCATTGGAAAGACGGTGAGGAATCATCGGGATAACCCGGTCAACTAAGTAAACACTCGTTCCGCGATCCAGCGCCTCAACATCAATTGGTGAATCCTCTGTCACATAATGGCTGACATCGGCAATATGAACACCTAATTTGTAGTGGCCGTTTTCAAGCTTCGTCACCGTTACCGCATCATCCAAATCTTTTGCATCTGCACCATCTATCGTAACGATGGTTTCGTTTCTAAGGTCTCGGCGGCCCTTGTAGTCTGCTTCATCAATTTCATCGGGAACATCATTCGCCTGCTTAAGAACATCCGGTGAGAAGCCTCCAGGAAGTCCGTGCTTATGAATGACGGAAAGAATATCGACTCCAGGATCATTTTTGTGCCCAAGAATTTGGATAACTTCTCCTTCAGCACTCATCCGTCCCTCTGGATACGTAGTAATCTTGACGACTACTTTATGGCCCTCTACAGCTCCGTTTGAAGCATCTCTTGGAATAAAAATATCGTTAGCAATCTTTTTATCATCCGCAATCACAAAACCAAAATTTCTGCTCTCCGTATAGGTCCCAACGACCTCTTTCATTCCGCGGTCTAAAATACGGATAATCGTACCTTCTTTTCTGGCGCCTGATGAATTGGAGCTCACGCGCACAAGCACCGTATCGCCGTGCATCGCATTTCCAAGTTCATTCGGCGGGATGAAAATATCATCATCTGCCGGGTCTTCCGTTACGGCAAAGGCAAAACCCTTCGCATGTCCTGACAATTTGGCCTTCACTAGGTTCATCTTTTCAGGCAGACCGTACCGATTGCTTCTTGTACGGACTACAAGGCCCTGCTCTTCCATATGGACAAGAGCTTTGACAAAATCTCTGAATACATCCGCTTCCCCCACTCCAAATGCATCCTCAAGCTCCTGGATTGTAAGCGGTTTGTATGCTTCATCCCGCATAAATGAAAGCAGGCGGTCAACGTGTTTTTGTATATCCTGGTTCAACTAAATCCCTCCTTCTTCTCGGGCTTACCAGTCCAGCTTTTCCAGGAACTCATAAACATCCTGGTGGACCTGGTCTTTTTCTTTATCAAGGGTAATAACGTGGCCGGAATTTTCATACCACTTCAGCTGCTTTACATCCGATTCCACTTCATCATGAATAATGTTTGCACTATCTGTATTAATCATGTGATCATGGCGTGCCTGAACAACGAAGGTCGGCGAATAAATCATATCGACGTTCTTGCGTACATCTGCAATCAGCTCCTGCAGGCCTTTTAAGGTTCCCATAGGAGTTTTCTCGAACTCTTTCATTTCTTCTTCTATTTGATCAGGCTTTTTCTCTTCGAATTTTTTATAGTTGCGTGCATACTCCAAAACACCTTGATACATGACTTCCTCACTCTTTATGTACATCGGTGCACACATGGTCACGATACCCTTTACTGGTACAGTGTAACCCAGTTTCAAGGAAAATACCCCGCCTAGCGATAACCCTCCGACCGCAATTTCTTCATAGCCCTTTTCCTTAAGATATTCATACCCTTCCATTACGTCCTTCCACCAGTCCTCCGGCCCTGTATGAACCAGTTCTTCCGGCGGCACGCCATGTCCTTTATATTGAGGAGCATGGCACGTATAGCCCCGCTCATTCAAGTATCTTCCAAGCATCCGCACATCTGCCGTGTTTCCTGTAAACCCATGCAGAAGCAATACTGCTTTTTCTCCGCCTTCAAAGAAAAAAGGCTTAGGCATCACTTTTCTCATAGCTGAATCTCCTTCTCTATCCGTTGTCTGTTTCATGCTAAAACCATATATGTATTCTCCCTTAACTCCCTCTTTTCTATTTAAACAAACGTTTGGGGAAAAGAAAAGCGCAGGGCTTTTTCGAAGAGGATGTTCATGCAGGTGCGCTAGGTTACTTTATGGCGCTGCTGAAAATGAGGCACAAGCTTTGTTCTTCATACTTATATGAAGTGCCGAAAACAGTCTCAAGCGATATATCGATGATTTTTAAAATATATCGGCGAAAATTTATTTAAATCGGCGATTTTTTCGATATATCGACGATTTCTTAATTATATCGACGAAAACGGAGGTAAATCGATTTTTCGGGAGATTTCGACAATTGTTTTGCATGAGAATATATGTCGATTGCGGGGAACGGCATGCAGGAAGAAAAACTAAAAAGAGGCCTGCACTCAGACCTCTTCCGCATCTTATAGGTTAAAGTAGGAAATTGCAATGGTAAGAACAAAGAAAACTACAGATAAAACCACAGTAATCCGGTGAAGAATCAAGTCAAGACCGCGGGCTTTTTGCTTTCCGAAAAGCTGCTCCGCTCCGCCTGAGATCGCTCCGGATAAACCAGTGCTTTTACTGGATTGCAATAATACTACTGTAATAAGTGCAAGGCATGTAATAATCAACAGAACAATTAACAAGGTATGCATGTACTACACCTCCTGAAACGCGTTTGCATTGGTTTAAATGTACCATATGGAGGGGGTTAAAACAATAGTGCTTGTCTGCTTACGGCATTTTTTTCTAAAACCTGAATGACAGGTCTATTGAGGAGGAATGTTTGTCCTTTACTGGCAGGTTTGTGTCGATTACGGCCAGGTTTGTGTCGATTACGGGCAATTGTTTGTCGATTACGGGCAAATCCGTGTCGATTACGGCCAATTCGACGAAATGAGACAACATCTTCCTGTCCCAATCCAGTAAAATAGCAATAATCAAGGAGGCGAATACAAATGATTCGATACCCGCATTTAAAAAATCGAGCCTGCATAGGGGTAAGCCCCCTCTTCCGGTGTTCCCGGGGAACTGCATGACTTAGTCAGACTTGCTTCAAACCGCATGGAAAAGAAAGGCTTCAGCGTTGTGGCAGGGGAAACTGTTTGGACTCAGGATAAGGCAAAATCAGCACCAGCCAGTGTAAGGGCAGCTGAATTCATGGAAATGATGCAAAGCGATGAGATCGGCTTGATTATCCCTCCGTGGGGCGGAGAGCTTCTTATTGAAGTACTGGAATATATAGATTTCAGTAAAATAGCGCCAAAATGGATTTTAGGTTATTCCGATTTAAGTGTCCTGTTGCTTGCTATTACCCTTAAAACAGGAATTGCCACTGCTCATGGAACGAATCTGATCGACTTGCGGGGGGAATATTGCGATGAAACGACAACAATGTGGGAGTCAGTTCTAGCAGCTCGTTCAGGTGAAGAAATCCTTCAGCATTCTTCCGTCAGTTACCAAAAAGAATGGAATCATTCAAACCCCTCATCTTGTGTCTTTCATTTGACTGAACGGACTGAGTGGAAAACAATTCCTAAATCTCGCGAGAAAATTGAAGGCAGACTGCTTGGCGGCTGCATTGATGTGGTCCGGCACTTAATAGGTACACCGTTTGGAGACTTCGCCAGTTTCCAAAAGTATATCAGGAATGAACCCATCCTCTGGTATTTTGAGAATTGTGAGCTTTCCACGACGGACTTGCGAAGATCACTGGTTCAAATGCGATTAGCTGGCTGGTTTCAAAACTGTTCCGGCATCGTCTTCGGCAGAAGCGCAGCGAATGAGGCGGTGGACGGCTATACAGCAGAGGATGTTTATCAGGAGATGTCTGCAGAACTGCAAATACCGGTCATCTATGATATTGATTGCGGACATATTCCTCCTCAAATTACGCTGGTAAATGGAGCACATGCTGAGGTGGAGGCAACTGATGGAAAAGGAACGATCAAACAGGTGTTCAAACCTTAAAAAAGCCCTCTATCAAAAGATAGAGGGCTTTCTCATTTCATTCACAAACCTTATTTCTTAAGGTTGTAGAAAGAGCTGATACCATCGTATACTGCAAGACCGCCAAGCTCGTCTTCGATGCGAAGAAGCTGGTTGTATTTTGCGATACGGTCTGTACGGCTCATAGAACCTGTTTTGATTTGGCCAGCGTTTGTTGCAACAGCGATGTCAGCGATTGTAGCATCTTCTGTTTCACCTGAACGGTGGGATACAACAGCTGTGTAGCCAGCACGTTTTGCCATTTCGATTGCTTCAAATGTTTCTGTAAGCGTACCGATTTGGTTAACTTTGATCAGGATGGAGTTTCCTACACCTTGCTCGATTCCTTGAGCAAGCTTTTTCGTGTTTGTTACGAATAGGTCGTCTCCAACCAATTGTACTCTTCCGCCGATACGGTCAGTAAGAAGCTTGTGTCCATCCCAGTCGTTCTCGTCAAGTCCATCTTCAATGGAAATGATTGGGAATTCGTTAACTAGCTGCTCGTAGAAATCAACCATTTCAGCTGAAGACAATCCGTTGCGGCCTTCGCCTGCAAGATCGTATTTGCCAGTTTCTTTGTTGTAGAACTCAGAAGAAGCAACGTCCATGCCAAGCATGATGTCTTTGCCAGCTTCGTAGCCAGCTTTCGTGATTGCTTCAACGATTACTTCAAGTGCTTCACGGTTAGAACCAAGGTTCGGAGCGAATCCGCCTTCGTCACCAACAGCTGTGTTAAGGCCTTTTGCTTTAAGAACAGATTTAAGAGCGTGGAATACTTCTGCTCCCATACGGATTGCTTCTTTGAACGTAGGTGCTCCGATAGGAAGGATCATGAACTCCTGGAAGTCTACGTTGTTATCAGCATGAGATCCGCCGTTGATGATGTTCATCATTGGAGTTGGAAGCTGTTTCGCATTGAATCCGCCAAGGTAACGGTAAAGCGGAAGACCAACGAAGTCAGCAGCTGCATGAGCAACAGCCATGGATACTCCAAGGATTGCATTAGCGCCCAATTTACCTTTGTTTTCTGTTCCATCAAGCTCGATCATGATTGTATCGATTCCAACTTGATCTGTTACGTCAAGACCAATGATTTCTTCAGCGATTACGTTGTTTACGTTCTCTACTGCTTGAAGAACGCCTTTTCCAAGGTAACGGTCTTTGTCACCGTCACGAAGTTCTACTGCTTCGTGTTCACCTGTAGAAGCACCGCTTGGTACTAGTGCGCGTCCGAAAGCGCCTGATTCTGTGTATACTTCTACTTCAACAGTTGGGTTTCCGCGGGAGTCAAGGACTTCACGTGCATATACATCAACAATAGCTGGCATTTAATTTCTCTCCTTTGAGTTGAAAAATTTTATTTTATTAAAGATTTACCTGTCATTTCGCTTGGCTGATCCACTTCAAGCAGGTCAAGCATCGTTGGAGCAAGATCTCCAAGAATACCGCCTTCACGCAGCTCCAGACCTTGTTTCGTTACGATAACTGGAACAGGGTTTGTTGTATGAGCTGTATGCGGCTCGCCGTTTTCTGCAATCAGGATGTCAGCATTTCCGTGGTCTGCTGTGATAATAGCGGTACCGCCTTTTTCAAGGATGGCATCGACTACTTTACCAAGGCATTCATCAACGGCTTCAATTGCTTTAATCGTAGGCTCCACTTTCCCTGAATGGCCGACCATATCAGGGTTGGCAAAGTTCAGAATGATCGCATCCTGCTTATCGCCGTGAATCTCTTCAAGTAAAGCATCTGCTACTTCGTACGCACTCATTTCAGGCTTCAGGTCATAGGTTGCAACCTTCGGCGAATCGATGAGAATTCGCTTCTCACCCTCGAACTCCTTTTCACGTCCGCCGCTCATAAAGAACGTCACGTGCGGATATTTCTCGGTTTCTGCGATGCGAAGCTGTCTCAGGTTGTTTTGGGCAAGAACTTCCCCAATTGTATTATCCAAGTTTACTGGCTTGAATGCTACGAATCCTTTAACTGTCTCACTGAAGCGAGTCAGGCTGACAAAGTGAAGATTCTTAGGCGCTTTTTCACCGCGGTCAAATTCTCTGAAGTCAGCATTCGTAAACGTATTGGAAATTTGAATCGCACGGTCAGGACGGAAGTTGTAGAAAATGACACTGTCGTTGTCCTGAATCGTTCCAACCGGTGAACCGTCTTCCTTCGTCATGACAGAAGGAATAACGAACTCATCGTGGATCCCGTTTTCGTACGAGTCTTTTACAAGCTCGAGCGGGTCACGGTAGTCAGGGCCATCGCCGTAAACCATTGCACGGTACGCTTTTTCCACACGGTCCCAGCGTTTATCGCGGTCCATGGAATAATAGCGTCCGGAAATAGTTGCAAGTTCGCCGCCGTACTCTTCAAGTTTTTCCTGAAGGGCTTTAATATACTTTTCAGCTGTTTGAGGGCCGACGTCTCGTCCGTCAAGGAAGCCGTGAACGTATACTTTTTCAACGCCTTCAGATTTTGCAAGCTTAAGAAGAGCAAACAAGTGTTCAATATGGCTGTGCACTCCGCCGTCTGATAGCAGACCGGCAAGGTGAAGAGCCGTGCCATTTTTCTTGGCATTGTCCATCGCATCAAGGAAGGTTTGGTTCTTTTCGAACTCGCCTTCGCGGATTGCCACGTTTACACGAGTTAAACTTTGGTACACAATTCTTCCCGCTCCGATATTCAAGTGTCCTACTTCAGAGTTCCCCATTTGGCCTTCCGGAAGACCTACTGCTTCACCGCTTGCCGTAAGAGTGGAATGCGGGTATTGCTCCCAGTAACGGTCGAAGTTCGGTTTCTTCGCTTGCGCAACAGCATTTCCTTCTGTTTCGCTGCGAAGGCCAAAACCGTCCAGGATAATTAAAGCTACAGGCTTCTTACTCATTCTTTCCACCCTCTAGCAATTGAAGGAAAGATTGTGCTTCAAGGCTTGCTCCGCCGACTAATGCGCCGTCAATATCGGATTGAGCCATGTATTCTTTAATGTTAGCAGGCTTCACGCTTCCGCCGTATTGAATGCGGACTGCATCTGCTGCATCTTGTGAAAATTGTTCTGCTACTACTTTACGGATATAGGCACAAACTTCGTTTGCATCCTCTGCAGATGAAGATTTGCCTGTTCCGATTGCCCAGATTGGCTCATAAGCGATAACCGTTTGTTTAATTTGCTCTTCAGAAAGACCTGCAAGAGCTGCTTTTACTTGGTTTCCAACTAATTCATTTGTTTTTCCGGATTCGCGCTCTTCAAGCGTTTCTCCGCAGCAAACGATTGGAGTCAAACCATGGCTGAATGCAGCAAGCGTCTTTTTGTTAACTGTTTCATCTGTCTCTGCAAACATTTCGCGGCGCTCAGAGTGTCCAAGGATGACATACTCTACACCAAGATCTTTAAGGGCAACAGGGCTTACTTCTCCAGTAAAAGCACCATTGTCTTCGAAGTGCATGTTTTGCGCACCGATTTTTAGTTCCGTTCCTTTTGCGATCTCCACTAGGCGATCTAGGAATAGCGCCGGTGAACATACCACTGCATCTACTTGTTCAGATGAAGGAACAAGGCTCTTTACTTCTTCAGCAAAGCTTTTCGCTTCTGCCATTGTTTTGTTCATTTTCCAGTTACCTGCAATGATCGGTTTTCTCATAGCTAAGCCGTCCTTTCATGTTAAAAGGTCTTAAGGCTGCGCACACAGCCTTTTTGCTTTTTTGCTTCTTAAAACTTGCGTGAGCCCCGCAGGATGCAGTTCAGTTCTGTGTTGCGGCAGCAGAACTTCCTCAACCCAAGGCGCTTCCGCTTTTCTTATTTATCGTTAAGTGCCACTACTCCAGGAAGTTCTTTGCCTTCCATGAATTCAAGGGAAGCACCGCCGCCTGTTGAGATGTGGTCCATTTTGTCTGCAAGACCGAACTTCTCAACTGCCGCTGCGGAGTCTCCTCCTCCAATGACCGAATATGTATCGTTTGCTTCTGCAAGAGCATCGGCCACTGCTTTTGTACCGTGGGAGAATGGTTCAAGTTCGAATACTCCAAGCGGTCCGTTCCAGATCACAAGCTTTGATTTCTTGATAACGTCTGCATAGATCTCACGGGATTTAGGTCCGCAATCAAGGCCTTCCCAATCTTCCGGAATGTTATCAATTGACACAACTTGAGTGTTGGCATCTTTAGAGAAATCATCTCCAACAACGATGTCAACTGGCATGTAGAAGTTTACGCCGTTTGCTTTTGCTTTTTCCATGAAGGATTTAGCCAGATCCACTTTGTCTTCTTCAAGAAGGGATTTTCCTACACCGTGTCCAAGAGCTTTAATGAAAGTGTAAGCCAAACCGCCGCCGATGATCAGGTTGTCCACTTTGTCAAGAAGGTGATCAATGACACCGATTTTGTCTTTTACTTTTGCTCCGCCGATGATCGCTGTGAAAGGGCGTTCCGGATTGGAAAGTGCTTTTCCAAGTACATCCAGTTCTTTTTCCATAAGGAAACCGGAAACAGCCGGCAAGTGCTCAGCGATTCCTGCAGTAGAAGCATGTGCACGGTGTGCAGCTCCGAATGCATCATTTACATAAACATCAGCAAGCTCTGCAAATGCTTTTGCCAATTCTGCATCGTTTTTCTCTTCTCCAGGGTAGAAACGCACGTTTTCAAGAAGAAGCACATCGCCGTTTTCAAGCTTTGCAATTTCTTCTTTCACACTGTCGCCATGAGCTTCATCTGTTTTCACTACGTTTTTGCCAAGAAGCTCTTGAAGACGCTCTGCAACCGCATTTAGACGAAGTTCTTCCACAACCTGGCCTTTAGGACGTCCAAGGTGGCTTGCAAGCAAAACTTTCGCTCCTTGCTCTACCATGTACTGGATGGTCGGAAGAGCCGCACGTATGCGCGTATCATCTGACACTTTGCCTTCATTCATCGGTACGTTGAAGTCAACACGGCAAAATACAACCTTACCTTGAATCTCGATGTCTTTTACAGATTTTTTGTTCATTTCAAAGGCCTCCTTCTTACGGATAAGGTGAAGCTTCCATCACAGCGATCTCCGCTGTTTCGGAATATAACCATAGAAAAAGGGAGGGGGAAATGCTGTAGATCCCCTTCCCCTTTTCCGATTTCATTATATCGTTTCTTCTTCGGTTCGTCCAAACGTAACCGAATCGGGTTTATTAAAGTCCTTTAGAAGCGATGTAGTCAACTAGGTCAACTACGCGGTTAGAGTATCCGCTCTCGTTGTCATACCAAGAGATAACTTTAACCATGCTGCCTTCCATAACCATTGTGGAAAGAGCGTCTACAGTTGAAGAGTTGATGTTTCCGTTGTAATCTCCGGATACTAGAGGCTCTTCGCTGTAGCCAAGGATTCCTTTAAGATCGCCTTCAGCTGCTTCTTTAAGAGCTGCGTTTACTTCGTCAGCTGTTACATCTTTATCAAGCTCAGCAACTAGGTCAACTAGAGAAACGTTAGGAGTTGGAACACGCATTGCTCCGCCGTTTAGTTTTCCTTTAAGTTCAGGAAGAACAAGGGAAACAGCTTTAGCAGCACCAGTTGTAGTCGGGATGATGTTTTCAGCAGCTGCACGAGCACGACGGTAGTCTTTGTGCGGAAGATCAAGGATCTGCTGATCATTTGTGTAAGAGTGAACAGTTGTCATCATACCGCGTTTGATACCGAACTTGTCGTTCAATACTTTTGCGAATGGTGCAAGGCAGTTCGTTGTGCAAGATGCATTTGAAATAACATCGTGAGAAGCAGCATCGTATTTATCATGGTTAACACCCATAACGATAGTGATATCCTCATCTGTTGCAGGTGCAGAGATGATTACTTTTTTAGCGCCAGCTTCGATATGTTTCGCAGCGTCAGCACGTTTTGTGAAGAAACCAGTTGATTCAACAACTACTTCTACTCCCATTTCTCCCCAAGAAAGTTTAGCAGGATCGCGCTCTGCAGTAACCTGGATTGTTTTTCCGTCCACGATCAGGTTGTTGCCGTCTACAGATACTTCTGCGTCAAGCTTGCCGTGTACAGAGTCATATTTTAGTAGGTGAGCAAGCATGTTAGCGTCTGTTAGATCGTTTACTGCTACTACCTCTACGTTTGAATTTTTCAAAGCTGCGCGGAAAACGTTACGTCCAATACGTCCGAAACCGTTAATACCAATTTTAGTTGCCATGAATGTTTCCTCCTTTTAAAGTGAGAAATTATTTTTTATATTTAGGGACTGTTAATCCCTTAATAACTCTTTTGCTGCGCCCTCATCCGTCACAAGGATGGAATCGAGCGATTGTTTCATATAGGCGTGGATTGCTTTTGCTTTCGATGAACCGCCGGCAACGGCAATAACATTTTTCAGGTTCGCCAGGTCATCAAGCTGAATCCCTACTGTGTGAACCTTATGAACAACTTTGCCTGTTTCATCAAAGTAATAGCCGAATGCTTCTGCCACCGCTTTGCCATGTTCAATTTTCTCCATGTCAAAAGCAGCAGTTCTCCGCCGTTCTGCCATTGTCATAGCATCTCCTATTCCATGTACAACCATACTAGAAGACTTGATCATTTTCAAAAGTTCTTTAATAGAAGGTTCTTCTATCAAAGACTGCCAGGCTTCAGCGCTTAACTGGTCTGGCACATGAAGCAGGCGGTAATTTCCCATTGCGCGCTCCGCCATCTTCGCACAAATCGTATTCGCCTGATTTTCAACGTTTTCGCCCAAGCCCCCTCTTGCAGGAACAAAAAGCAAATCACGGTTTGAATCAGGTGTCATCATTTCTGCCACAGCAGCAAGGGTGGTGCCTCCGGTAACCGCGACGGTATTGTCTCCGGAAAGGTGTTCTTTTATGCAGGTCACACAAGCACGGCCCATCTCTTTCTTTACCCAAGACGACTGATCACTGTCACCCGAGACAATAATGACCCGTTTTAGATTCAGCTTCTCTTTTAGTTTATTTTCCATAAGAGTCAAACCTAAAACATCTTTCATCATTTCTTCAAGGGCTCTCAAGAGATTCGTTCCGTCTTCAGTAAGCGTCATTCCGGAAGTTTCGATTGAGATCAGATTTCGGTCTTTTAAGAACTGAACCTCTGCGCGTAAAATTCGTTCACTGATGCCAAGGCTGATGGAAAGGCTTCTGCGTCCAATAGGCTGCATAAGTCGTATGTACTGCAAGATCTGATACCTTTTTTGCATCGTGCTGAGCAGATCAGGAACTAGCTTCTTTTGTACCTCTATCATTTCTCTCATCTACGCAATCCTTTCAAACGAGTCATCGGGACTTTTTGAGTCCCTATGAGACATATTATGTCCCGCTTGCTGCAAAAAAAATCTCCCTGCTACAAATTCATTTTAACAGGGAGAAGAATGTTATTCAATCCTTACGTGATCATGTATCCGCTTACTTAGAAAATCTTTTTTTATCTTGCCGTATGCAAGCTCTTTTCCGGCATATTCGACGACCGGAATCATTAATCCATATTTCTCTACTAATGCATCTTCGCAATGAATATCCACAATTGTAAAAGTAAAATCTATCTCATGGGACAATTCTTGTACAAGCTGAATGGCTTCCTCGCACAAATGACAGCCTTCTCTGGAATACACAGTCAGGTTAATCATTGCTTGCCTCCGTGTAGCGCCTCCTAATAGAAGAAGCAGGAATTTTCAGCTGGTCTCTGTACTTTGCAACCGTCCGTCTCGAAAGCTTTAAATCATGCCGCTCAAGCATGACAGCAGCAATCATCTGGTCTGACAGCGGCGAGGTTTTGTCTTCATTATTTACAAGCCGAAGCAGCACTTCTTTTGCACCGGCTGCAGACTGGTCTGATTCATTTGCAGATCCGATTTTGTTGGTAAGAAAGAATTTCATTTCAAGCGTTCCGTACGGTGTCTGAACATATTTACCCTTCAAGGCCCGGCTGGCAGTCGATTCGTGAATTCCGCACGCTTCCGCTAAATCATTTAACGTTAGCGGCTTGAGCAGCTCCGGTTTACCCGTTTGAAAGAAAGCTTGCTGAACAGACAAAATTTCTTTCATTACTTTTACCATTGTTTCTTTCCTTTGGTCAAGCGTTTTGAGAAGCCACACACCCTGCTGCTGTTTCGCAGAAAGATATTTTTTCAGTTCTCCTTGCCCGGATTGAGTTTTCAAAGACTCGTATTCAGAGCTGATGCTAATTTCAGGAACTGCTGCATCGTTGGATCCTGCTTCAAATCCGTTTCCTGTCCGCTCGATTATGAGATCCGGAACAACATAAGAAGCGTGAGTTCCTTCATATGTACTTCCAGGTTTAGGATGAAGGGTCTGGATATAGTCATAGGTGTTTTGTATTTCTTGTATTTTATAACCGGATATTCTAGAAAGCTCTTTCCAGGACCGTTCTGCAAAAAGCGTAAAATAACGGCTTATAATGTCCATTGCTGATTTAGGCTTGGATTGATGGCGGTTCATCTGGAGCAGAAGGCACTCCTGCAAACTTCTCGCCCCTACACCTGCCGGATCCAGACTCTGCAGAATCAGAAGGCATTCTTTTTCTTCTGCATCCGAAAAACCATGGCCGCGGATTCCAGCATCCTCCTCAAGGTAACCGTTTTCATTAAGCTGTTCTACAAACATCCTCGTTCCTTTTATGATCCGATCTGTCTCATCAATCATTCTCAGTTGCTCAAACAGATAATCTGCGAGACCGCCGGACCGGGAGCCAATCAAGTCAATTTCACTGTAATCCCAGCTAGCTCCTTGAAATTGCCTTCTATGATAAAATGTATTAGGATTCATTTGTTCTTTTATTTCAATTAAAGGGTTATCAAGAGCCAGTTCCTGTACATATTGCTCTAACTCCATTGAATTGTATTGAAGAAGGGTGATCGCTTGCCTCAGCTCTTGCGATAAATGAAGCTTCAGCGACTGCTCTTGCGATAATCCTGTTTTCATGTTCATAAACATTCCCCCTTACTGTATTTTACATGAAGCAAGGGGAGTTTAGGAGAAAATTTAGAAAGGAGAACCTTCCATGAGTGAACTTTTTTCAATCCCTTACTTTGAACAGAACTTCCGTCAGCATATCGAGCTGAATACGGGAAAAATGAACAAGGTCGATGCGATGAACAGCTACTATCGTTCTGTTGTATCGACACTTGTTCAGGATCAGCTAACGAAAAATGCTGAAGTGCTTAAACGGATTCAGCATCTTGATGAAGCTTATAACACGGTAAAGACTGAACAAAAGAAGTAGAAAACTTTCCCTCTTCACATTCCACAAAAAATTTGGTATGATCCTTTAATCAGCAGTAGATTCTGCTGCTGCACACACGTCCATTCCAGGCCAGTGCCCCGTGCACTGGAGTGTACATATGATCCGGTTTTCCTTGGAATAGACATGAAACTTAAAATAGTAACGTACAAACGCCCATCCTGAAAAGGAGAGGGCGTTTTTTATTCGTTTAGGCTGATTACAGGGCAAGACTCCGCGGCCGGGCGTCCTGGCGTAACTGAAATAGTGTTTTCCATAAAAATGATAAAAAGTCCCCCCAGCAATAGCCAGGAGGACTGTGATTACTATGTATGGCGCGCTCGAAGGGATTCGAACCCCCGACAGACGTGGTACCGGAAACCACCGCTCTATCCAACTGAGCTACGAGCGCCTTTAGTGTCAGCAAGGAATATTATATGACACTAAAGCTGATTAATCAAGCTTTTTCTCCTGCATTAACGTACGGTGTTATATCAGTCCTCAAGAATTGCACGAATAAGCATCGTTTGGGAATACACGCCATAACACATGAGCTGGCTCCTGGGAGTTATGAATCGAGCTTTCGTTTGCGCAGCGGTTTTTCAAGAGAATAATATTCTTCCTCTAAATCAAGCAGCTTTTCATTTAATAAAGACCTTGCATCCTCAACACCCTGATTGTAGAAATAGGGCCCCAATTCATTCCCAATGTACTCAAGAAATATCTCGGCTGCCAGATCTCCAATCTCTTCATCCCACTCTTTATACAAATAATCCTGCAGCTTTGATACCATATCCGCCTTTGCTTCTTTTTTTATTTTAATCATCCGTCCCAGCCCTCTCCTGTTCGAATTCGGCAATCCGTTTTGTTGAATCTTATCTTACCATTCTAAGATTCTTTTGGGGGATTTGAGCCCTTCCCAAAACATTTTCAGTATGCTTGCGTGCATAACGGTAAAAAGCTGACGCGGTTCACCCGCTTCTCATTTTTAATGAAGCAATCGCCTGTTTAAATAATGTTTTATCGGGTATCATGAATACAGTCAGCATAGACTGATAAAAGCAGCTGTCATCCGGTTGTTTTTGTTTGACCTTTATTGACCATAATTGTATGATGAGAGTACATAATGAAATTACATATTAAATAAGGGAGGCTATACTGTGAATTTAATTCCTACAGTAATTGAGCAAACGAATCGCGGAGAGCGTGCATACGATATTTATTCCCGCTTGCTGAAAGACCGAATCATCATGCTTGGGAGCGGAATTGACGACAACGTAGCGAATGCGGTTGTTGCTCAGCTCTTGTTCCTTGAAGCAGAAGATCCTGAGAAGGATATTTCCATTTACATCAATAGCCCAGGCGGATCCATTACAGGTGGTATGGCTATTTATGACACGATGCAATTCATCAAGCCGGATGTCAACACGATTTGTATCGGAATGGCTGCATCCATGGGAGCGTTCTTGCTTGCCGCAGGAACAAAAGGAAAGCGTTATGCTCTTCCAAACAGTGAGGTTATGATTCATCAGCCGCTTGGCGGAGCTCAAGGTCAGGCAACTGAAATTGAAATTGCTGCGAAGCGCATTCTGTTCCTTCGTGAAAAACTGAATCAGATTCTAGCTGAACGTACTGGCCAGCCGATTGAAGTCATTGGACGCGATACAGACCGCGACAACTTTATGACAGCAGACAGAGCGCTTGAGTATGGTTTGATTGATAAAGTAATGACACGCAACCTGCTTGCCGATAAAGATAAATAAGAAGAGAAAAAACCGGATTGCTACCCAGGCAATCCGGTTTTTTTTGAATGATTACACTTCCTGATGAACATATTCCGTCAAAGCTTCAAGAGCCTCTTGCTCATCATGCCCCTCTGCGATCAGCGTGATGGTGGAACCTGTACCGATGGCAAGGCTCATTAGCCCCATAATACTTTTAGCGTTGACTTTCTTGCCTTCTTTTTCAAGAAAAATGTCCGAGCCGTAACGGTTGGCTTCTTGGACGAATAAGGCTGCAGGACGTGCCTGCAGGCCATTCTTCAGGCGTACTTCCACTTGTTTCTCTACCATATGAATCCCCTCTCCCTTGCATCATAATTATGTTAAGTGCCCTTGCTATTGCGGCTTGAGCAAAAATGCACTAAATCCCCAAATTTATTTCATGGAAACCGGTTTCCCGGCTCTGAGCTGATCGGCTATTTGATCAAGCTTGCGCAAACGATGATTGATTCCGGACTTGCTGATGGTTCCGCTGGAAACCATTTCGCCCAATTCCTTTAATGTCACATCCTGATAATCTACGCGGAGCCTTGCGATTTCCCTCAGTTTTTCCGGAAGCATATCGAGTCCGATTTTGCTATCGATGTATTCAATATTCTCGACCTGTCTTAATGCCGCCCCGATTGTCTTGTTCAGGTTAGCGGTTTCACAATTCACAAGGCGGTTAACGGAGTTTCTCATGTCTCTGACAATCCGGATATCCTCGAATTTAAGCAGCGCAGTATGGGCCCCTATAATATTCAGGAACTCCGCAATTTTCTCTGCCTCTTTCATATAGGCGATGTAGCCTTTTTTCCGTTCAAGCGACTTGCTGTTTAATTGAAATGTATTCATCAGCTCGCTCAAAGAATCACTGTGTTCCTTGTAAAGCGAGAAAATTTCAAGGTGATAGGAGGAGGTCTCCGGATTGTTTACAGACCCACCTGCTAAGAAGGCGCCTCTCATATAGGAGCGCTTGCAGCATTTTTTTTGGATCAGCTCAGGTGAAATTTCTCTTACAAATGTGAAGGATTCTCCTAGTATTTTAAGATCCTCAAGAATTTCTCTTGCTTGCAGGGTTAATCGTACAATGTAAACATTGTTCTTTTTCAGACGCATTTTTTTTCTTACAAGCAGTTCAACGGTAGCGTCATATTGCCGTTTCACTAAAATATATATTCTGCGGGCGATTGCCGCATTTTCTGTCTGAATATCCAGAACCAATTTTCTGTTTGAGAAGGAGAGGGAGCCATTCATTCGAATGAGAGCGGAAAGCTCTGCTTTAAGGCAGCAGCCCTTTATTTCAACCTGCGTCAGTTCTTTTTTGGTTTCGGATGCAAAAGACATATTCTGCACCTCCATTTTCCATTGCGCACGCCTTTTTTAGATGGATTTCTGTAAAATTCCGTAAAGCAGCTTAGCCACTTTATTCGTATCGTGCCTGATTACGTCCCGGTCATCTGTAATGAGATGATCGTGGACGATCGAAAGCCCGAGATTCTCCAGTTCCTCCAGATCGGCATGCACAGGCTGGGCCAGTTCCGCAGCATAGCGCTGTTTAATCGTGTCAGGAATCGTGTCAGCATTGACAAGAATCGTATCAATAAATGCACAATTCATGTGATCATAAAGAGCTTTAATATGATCGCTCGCCTTGTAGCCAAGCGTTTCGCCAGGCTGGGTCATGACGTTGCAAATATAGACCTTCTTCGCCTTCGCCTTGCACACTTCCTGTCCAATTTTCGGTACAAGCAAGTTTGGCAGGATGCTTGTATATAAGCTTCCCGGGCCAAGTATGATTAAATCTGCTTCCTGAATGACATCAATGGTTTCAGGCAAAGGATCAATATTTTCAGGAGTCAGAAATACCCGCTTTATTTTCTTCGCAGACTCAGGGATTTTAGATTCTCCTGAAACAACGGAACGGTCTTCCATTTCAGCATGCAGCATGACACTGCTGTTCGCCGCAGGAAGAACCTTCCCTCTCACATTGAGCACCTTGCTCATTTCTTTTATTGCATGGGTGAAGTCACCCGTTATGTTCGTCATGGCGGCGAGAATTAAATTGCCAAGAGAATGGCCTGTCAAACTGTCTCCTTTATTGAAGCGATGCTGGAAAAGCTCCTCTACAAGAGGCTCTACATCTGAAAGGGCAGCGAGAACATTTCGAATATCCCCAGGAGGAGGAATTTTCAGTTCATCACGGAGGCGCCCAGAGCTTCCCCCGTCATCAGCTACTGTCACAATCGCCGTTATATCAACGGGGTAGGACTTAAGTCCCCGGAGCAGAACGGATAGCCCGGTTCCTCCGCCAATGATGACGATTTTAGGCAGCACGTCTATTTCTTGCTTCTTCTTTCAATATCGCGGTGGGACACATGGGCCTTGTAATCCTTTTTATAATAACCCGCGATGTGTTCTGCTAATGTTACTGAGCGATGCTGGCCTCCTGTACAGCCGATCGCAATGACAAGCTGGCTTTTCCCTTCCCTTTTGTAATACGGAAGCATAAACGTCAGCAAATCAAGCACTTTCTCCAGAAACTTGGTGGTTTCGTTCCACTTCAGCACGTAGGACGATACTTCTTCTTCCAATCCTGTTTTCAGTCTCATATGCTCGATATAGTGCGGATTCGGAAGAAAGCGGACATCGAATACGAGATCCGCATCAATCGGAATCCCGTATTTAAAACCAAACGACATGATATTTACCGTAAAGGTTTGCTCCTCTGCTGCTGAAAATTGCTTTAAAATCTTTTCCCGGAGCTGGCGCGGCTTTAATTCGGATGTATCATAAATGATTTGCGCCCGTCCTTTAAGCTCCTCCAAAAGTTCCCTCTCAATTTGAATCCCTTCGAGAGGAAGTCCGGTAGATGCCAGAGGATGAGAACGTCTTGTTTCCTTATAGCGTGTAACAAGAGTTGAATCCTTTGCATCCAGGAACAGGATTTGCGGAGTAATCCAAGCTGATTCTCCAATTTCATCAAGTGCCTGAAGCAGGCTGTCAAAAAACTCACGGCCTCTTAAGTCCATAACCAAAGCCACTTTATTCATCTTTGAACCTGATTCTTTCATCAGTTCAAGGAATTTTGGAAGAAGAGTCGGCGGGAGATTGTCTACACAAAAAAAGCCTAGATCCTCAAAGCTTTGAATGGCAACGGTCTTGCCTGCCCCGGACATTCCGGTAATAATGACCATCTGAATGTCTGAGTGGGTTTGGGTGCTTTCTTCCTGTCCAATGTTCTGGCTTGTCAGTTCCATCCGGAATTTCCTCCTCCCCTTCTTTTAAAATTAAAGGGTATTTTTTACTGGGGATCGAGTCTGTAGCTCAATAATTCAAAATCCTTTGTATACGTAAACGTGCCATAAATGACACCTGATCCCTTCATCATAAAATCCAGAATGTGATGGTCACCGGGAGCCATCGGCAAGTCGGCAATTTTGTCTGCATCATGCCAGACGATCAGCCCTTCTTCGGACTCATCTACATGTTCACCGGTATAGTCCTCTGCAAAAAAAGTGAACATCATCCACTCTGAAACAATTTCATTTCCTTCCTTGATTAAGAAAGTGAAGATCCCTTTAATCTCAGGATTTTTTAAATATATGCCTGTTTCTTCCCGATATTCGCGGATGACGGAATCTTTTAAGGACTCACCCTGCTCCATTTTCCCTCCAGGAGCTACCCACCATCCCCTTCTCGGTTTTTGAAGAAGAAGAATTTTACTGTCTTTCTTTAAGACACAATTCGCAACACGCTGCAACGTCTTTCACCTCGTTGTGTAAAAGCCAGATTTCATTCACTTAATTATACTATTTATACAGTTCACTCACAATGAACGAACCTTTTAAATTAAAGCACTGTTAAACTTAGCTGTTGATTTGCTCGCTTATCCTTGTGCGGGCGGTGAGGGATCCTCCCCGCTTTGCGCCTGCGGGGTCTCACCTGTCCCGCTGCTCTAAAGCTCAAGTCTCGCGCCTTCCACTCAATCAACAGGTGTTAAAAATCAACTATCAGCTTTAGCAGAGCCTAAATTAAAAGCTTGCGGAGCGGCTTGGAGCAGACCATATATTTTTACACAAAAAAAGGAGCGCAGGAAAGGGCACCTGCGCTCTAAACTTATTTATAAAAGGGGGTCAATTACTATTCATATCTTACCCCATGTTTATTTCACCTGTGTTACAGGAGAGTTAAAACCTAATTACGGTTTTACTTTACCGCTTTAAGCTTCTCCTGCAGTTCTTCTACATAGTGCTGAGCACTTTGCGCGGCAATGCTTCCATCGCCGGTTGCGGTAACAATTTGGCGGAGTGTTTTTTCACGGATATCCCCCGCAGCAAAGATGCCGGGCACTTTCGTTTCCATGCGTTCATTTGTTTCAATATAGCCATTTTCGTTTGTAATCCGAAGATTTTCAAACGGTTTAGATAGAGGCACCATTCCAATATAAATAAATGCTCCATCTGCCTTAAACGGCTGCTCTTCACCAGTTTGTGTATTTACCAAAGTTACACTGCCGACTTTTCCGCCGTCCTCATGGATTTCTTTAATGGTATGATTCCAGATAAATTCGATTTTATCATTGTCAAACGCACGCTGCTGAAGAATTTTTTGAGCTCTCAGTTCCTCGCGGCGGTGAACAATGGTTACTTTCGATGCAAAGCGGGTTAGATATACGCCTTCTTCAACTGCGGAATCCCCGCCGCCTACTACGACAAGCTCTTTGTTTTTGAAGAATGCGCCATCACAGACTGCACAATAAGAAACACCGCGTCCGCCTAATTCCTTCTCGCCCGGTACGTTCAGCTTTTTGTATTCAGCCCCGGTACCAATAATAACGGAACGTGCTTTATACTCTTTGCTTCCAGCGCGGACAATTTTGTATTCTTCGCCGTCCTCAATACCTTTAATGTCTCCGTAAGCGTACTCGGCACCAAACTTTTTCGCATGATCGAACATTTTTGTAGAAAGCTCAGGCCCAAGAATGTGATCAAACCCGGGATAGTTTTCTACATCTTCTGTATTCGCCATTTGTCCGCCCGGTATTCCGCGCTCAATCATAAGTGTAGAAAGGTTTGCACGGGATGTATAAACAGCTGCAGTCAGCCCCGCGGGACCAGCACCAGCAATAATGACATCGTAAATTTTTTCTTCTGTCATGACTTTTTCCACTCCTTACAAAAAATCCGATTCGGATGATTGGTTCGTATTATTATTCCTTAGTATCATCCTATTAAATATTAAAAAAACACGCTATTTTTTTGCTCACGAATAAACGCACTGAGGCTGGAAGATGGTCCGTTCAGTACATTTTGATGAAAAGGGATCAATGGTGTAAGGCTTCTTTGCCATCTTTTTAAATGAGGTCTGCTCAATTTAAGAAAAAAGCACCGCATACGCTGCCGATACTTTTCCCGAAATGTTTATAGGCCTTTTACAAGCCGTTCATATTTGGTCAAAGTTGAAACCGTCACTCCAAATGCAGTGGCGACCTCTGTCTTTGTCACCCGTTCCTCATCTTTTTCCTTGAGAATGTAATAAAAGGCAGCGGACCAGGCATTTGCATTCTTTAAACTGTGCTTGGCTGAATTAACCTTAAGCATCGTGTCAAAGAAGGAGAGAAATGTCTTTTCTTCAATTGAATGCAGCTGCTTTTCCAGTGCTTCGGCTGCATTATATAAATAAGCCCCGCTTCCTTTTTGGTGAGCATCAGGAGAGAGGATATGCTTTAAAAACTCCTGTTCAATATCAGATTGAGGTCTTAAAGCATGATGATGCCTAATTTCTTCAAGCTGATTGGATTTTGAAGCAATGTAAACCAGTGTCAGACGCTCTTTAAGCGTCATTTCCTTTAACGATGACTGGTTCTCCCATGGCTCAGATCCGGCTTTGGAAGGATTTTCGCGGATGACGCGGTCCCAGGCCGATTTCGCCAGATCCTCATGCCCAAGATGCCAGGCCGAGTAGGACAGCCAGTAAAAGAAGGTATCATCACCCTCAAATCCTTGGCGCTGCAGGGAACGAAGCCATTTAAACGCCAGCTCGTATTTCCCGATCAAGGCGAATGTTGCACCAAGTTTATAGCGGTGTTCAATCATAATTGGATGAACTGCGGCCAGCTGCTCAGTCAGCGCCAGCACTTCCTTATCCTTGCGCTCGTAATAGTAAAAGACAAGCAGATTGCAAAAAGCATGCAAATTGCCTTCATTCAGCTCCAGTACAAGCTCCAGATAGTATTTTGCTTTTTCAACGTTTCCCGAGTAAAAATAAGCCAGGGATAAATTGTTGTAAGCAGACCAGAATTCAGGAAACTCTTCGATGATTTCATGCAAAAGAGAGATCGCTTCATCGAGTTTACCGTTCTCAAGAAGAGATCTTGCCGTTTCCTGCTTTATAATCAGTTCATCTGAATCTTCGAAAGAAGGATCTTCATCTTCCCCTTCAATCATTAGTAATTCAAGCAATTCTTCGTTATCTTCTATAAAATCTCCGTCAGGAGCTTCAGTTGAATAGGCAGTCGCACATTTATACGCCTGATGGAACAATCCAAGATGGGCGTAATTGTTGGCCATGAAATAATGACACTCAATCTGGGACGGGTCCACTTTTTCAATAATGGATGTCAAAATTTCATTGGATTCCTGGTAATTCCCCATTTCCGTATAGATCATTGCAAGCTGGGATAGAAAATTGGAGTTATCAGGTTCGAGCGCTGCCGCCCGCTTAAGAAGCTTGCTTGCTCTCTCCAGATTTCGCTCCACCCGATAAGCCTTTAATGCTCTGCGGTAATAGTAGGCGCCGTTCTGGAAAAAAGGAACAACCTGCGCTTTTTGCTGTCGATCAAATAGTTGTTTTCCCACGGAAATCCTCCATTTCATACATTTAACCGTACGTTAGTATACCATAGTTTAACCCGTACACAACAGGGCAGAAGACAGTTCCCCCACAAAAAAGCAGAATTTCCTTTTTCTGATAGCCGGAATCCTCAATCCAAAATAAAACCCGGCTTCAAAAGCCGGGCTTCCATGAAAATCGTTATTTTCTTTCTTCGAGCGCCTTCAATACTTCGCTGAAAGGAAGCTTTTGCTCCCTAAGCAAAACAAGCAAATGGAAAATCAGGTCGGCTGCTTCCCACTTCAGTTCATCATGACTTCTGTTTTTAGCGGCAATAATGACTTCCGAAGCCTCTTCTCCAACTTTCTTCAGGATCTTGTCCACACCTTCTGTGAGAAGGTATGTCGTATAAGAGCCCTCAGGCCGCTCGGTATCCCGCTCGGCAATAACCCGTTCCAGATCACTTAATATAGCAAATGGATTGTGCTGTGTCTGGGACCCTCCGGCTTTTTCAAAGCAGGAAAAGGATCCGGTATGGCACGCGGGTCCTTTTGGTTCCACCAGTACAAGCAAGGCATCCTTATCACAGTCGTAACGGAGCTCGACAACGGATTGAGTGTTGCCAGAGGTTGCACCTTTATGCCACAGTTCATTGCGGGACCGGCTAAAGAACCAGGTCTCTTTGCTTTCTATCGTTTTTTTCAGCGATTCTTCATTCATATAGGCAAGCGTCAAAACCTCTTTGCTGACTGCATCCTGGACAATGGCAGGAACAAGTCCTTTTTCGTCAAATCGGATATCATCTGTATTCATCGTATATTCACTCCTCTGGCTTTCAGCTGGCTTTTGACTTCCCTAACTGATGTCTCTTTATAATGGAAGATGGATGCAGCTAATGCCGCATCAGCTTTGCCTTCTGTAAATGCATCATAAAAATGATCGGCATTCCCGGCACCGCCCGAAGCAATGACAGGTACTGATACCGCTTCGCTGATTCTTCGCGTAAGTTCAAGATTGAAACCAGTCTTCGCACCATCTTGATCCATGCTTGTGAGCAGAATTTCACCAGTGCCTCGCTTAACAGCTTCTTTTGCCCACGCGACAGCTTCCCATTCTGTTGGCTTGCGTCCGCCGTGTGTATATACTCGAAAAATCTCTAGCTCTTCATCGTATTTTGCATCGATCGCTGTCACGATACACTGCGAACCAAAGTATAGGGCTCCTTCAGAAATAAGATGGGGAGTTACGAGCGCAGCTGTATTAACCGACACTTTATCTGCACCCGCCCGAAGAATGGCTTTCATATCCTCCAGACTGTTGATGCCGCCGCCTACCGTAAACGGAATCGCAAGCTGTGCAGCGGTTTGCTCTACTACTTCAATCATTGTTTTCCTGCCTTCATGGGAAGCAGAAATATCAAGGAAAACAAGTTCGTCTGCCCCTTCTTCGTCATAAAACTTTGCTAGTTCCACCGGGTCTCCAGCATCTTTAAGCTCTACAAACTGCACTCCCTTTACGACTCTTCCATCCTTTACATCAAGACAGGGTATAATCCGTTTTGTTATCATTGTCCTGTCACCTCTTGAAGAGCTTCACTTAGTGAAAAGCGTTTCGTATAAAGTGCTTTCCCGATAATTGCTCCTGAAATTCCCTCTTCACGGGATAATGCCTGAAGGTCATCAATTGAACTGACTCCGCCTGAAGCAATAACCGTTTTGCCGGTCGCTTTTGCCATTTCAGCCGTCGATTGAACATTTGGTCCTGACAGCATTCCGTCTGTAGCGATGTCAGTGAAAATAAATGTTTCCGCACCATGCTCAGCAAGCTCTTTCCCGAGGTCAGCCGCTTTTACCTGGGATGTATTCAGCCAGCCCTCCGTTGAAACAAATCCGTCCTTCGCATCGAGCCCTATAGCAATCTTCCCGCTGTACTTAGAGAGCATCTCCTTTACAAAAGCAGGATCAGAAATAGCCGAACTTCCCAAAATTACCCGATCAATACCTTGATCAAGATACCGTTCAACATCACTCTCTGTTCGGATACCGCCTCCGATTTGCACCTTTACCTTCAATTCCCGGGCAACCTGGAGAACGTACTGGCTGTTTACCGGTTTGCCGCTTTTCGCTCCATCGAGGTCCACCATATGAATCCACTCAGCACCCTCTTCAGCAAACAGTTTGGCCATATCAAATGGGGAATCCCCATAGACAGTCTCCTGATTGTAATCCCCTTGCACAAGACGCACACATTTGCCGTCCCTCATGTCGATCGCCGGATACAATATGAACGGTTTCATGCATTTGCCCCCTCTTTCACTTTTTCTGCAAACCTCTTTAAAATTGCGAGACCTGCTGTACTGCTTTTCTCCGGATGGAACTGCGTGCCGTACACATTTCCGCTTCCCACAACCGCAGGAACCTCAACTCCATAATTTGTGCTTGCCAATACCGTTTTCGGACGGTCTGCTCTTACATAGAAGGAATGAACAAAGTAGGCATGCTGCCCATCAAGCCCGTTAATGAGGAATGACTCATTTTGTATAGTCAAATCGTTCCAGCCCATGTGCGGGACTTTTTGTCTTCCGTCTGGAATTTTAGTTGGAAGCTTGCCGACTTTTCCTTTCAGCAGTCCGAGTCCTTTTGTACGGCCATTTTCTTCGCTTTCATCAAACAGCAGCTGCATCCCGAGACAAATCCCAAGGATTGGTTTCCCTTTTGCCGCCTCTGCTTTAATGAAATCGGCCAGACTGTCTGCGTGAAGGTTCTGCATGGCATCTTTAAACGCTCCGACTCCAGGCAATATGTATCCGTCTGCTTCGATTAGATCTTCGCGGATACCGGAGACAAAATACGGAATCTCCATACGTTCGAGCGCTTTCCTGACACTAAAGATATTTCCCATTCCATAATCAATGATTCCGATCATTTACAGCATTCCTTTCGTCGATGGCACCCCTTTGATGCGGGGGTCAATCGTTGACGCTTCATCAAGTGCACGGGCAAGTGCTTTAAAGACAGCTTCAATAATGTGATGTGTATTGTGGCCATAATGAATAATCACATGGAGGTTCATTCGTGCCTCAAGGGCGAGCTTCCACAAAAATTCATGAACGAGCTCGGTATCAAACGTGCCGACCTTTGAGCTTGGGAGACTGCCCTTCATTTCAAAATGCGGACGGTTGCTGAGGTCGACGACCACTTGGGCAAGAGCTTCGTCCATCGGAATAATCGCTGAACCGTAGCGCTTAATTCCTTTCTTGTCTCCAAGCGCCTCGCGGAATACTTGTCCAAGACAAATCCCAATGTCCTCTGTTGTATGGTGGTCATCCACCTCAACGTCACCCGTCGCATGAACCGACAGGTCAAACTGGCCGTGCTTTGCAAATAAATCAAGCATATGGGTCATAAATGGAACGCCTGTCTCAAGATTAGACTGGCCTTCGCCATCAATATTCAGTTCAAGGCTAATTTGTGTTTCATTTGTATTCCGTTCAATGGAAGATTTTCTGGACATGTGTTATTCCCCCTGTTTCAATCGTTCTTCAATCGCGCGGGCGTGGGCCTCGAGGCCTTCATAGCGTGCGAACTCTGCGATTTTCCCTGCATTTTTCTCAAATGCTTCCTTGCTGTAATAAATGACGCTGGACTTTTTCGTAAAATCATCCACATTCAAAGGGCTCGAAAATCTGGCGGTACCGCTTGTGGGAAGGACGTGGTTCGGTCCGGCAAAATAATCGCCGACCGGCTCTGAGCTGTATCTTCCCATAAAAATCGCTCCTGCATGGCGAATGGAGCCAAGCCATTCAAATGGGTCCTTTACTAAAAGCTCCAGATGCTCAGGCGCAAGCTCGTTGACCAAACGGATTGCTTCTTCTTTCGTTTCAGCAACAAGAAATTCTCCATTTTGATCGATAGATGCTTTCGCTATGTCTTTCCGCGGCAAATCCTCCAGCTGCTTTTCCACTTCCAGCTTTACTTCTTCTGCAAATGCTTGAGAAGTCGTAATCAACATGCATTTGGAGAGCGGATCATGCTCAGCCTGTGAAAGAAGATCCGCTGCAGCCTCATTTGCTCTCGCCGTCTCATCTGCAACAACGGCAATTTCACTCGGGCCTGCAATCATGTCAATATCGACGTCACCGAAAACCTCACGTTTCGCTGTCGCTACATAAATATTTCCCGGCCCCACGATTTTATCAACCGGCTTAATGGTTTCCGTTCCATATGCAAGCGCAGCTACTGCTTGGGCGCCGCCTGCTTTATAAATTTCCGTTACGCCCAGCTCATTTGCCGCCACAAGGACGCCTGCAGGAATAACCCCATCTCTAGATGGAGGGGAAACCATGGCGATTCTCTCTACACCAGCGACCTGGGCTGGAATGACGTTCATCAGGACCGAGGAAGGATAGGCAGCTGTCCCGCCCGGTACATAGACACCTGCAGAGTCGAGCGGTGTTACTTTTTGCCCTAATACCGTTCCATCAGGATTTGTCATAAACCAGGAATCACGCTTTTGCTTGCTGTGAAAAAGCCTGATGTTCTCAATGGCTTCCCTTATAATCTCAAGCAATGAATCATCTATATTGCGATACGCCTCTTGAATCTCAGTTTCTGTCACTTTGAATGAATCGAGACGCACTCCGTCAAATTTCTCTGTATAATACCTCAGGGCTTCATCACCCTGCTTCTTTACCGCTTCAATGATTTCTTTTACCATACGCCGCCCCTCCTTACCGGTTATTCACAGCTTTAGAAAGCCGTTCAGCCAGTTCATCAATCTGAAGATCCTTCATCCGGTAGCTGACAGGATTCACAATCAAGCGGGATGTCACTTCCGTAATGTGCTCATATTCAACGAGTCCATTTTCCTTAAGAGTCCGGCCTGTCGATACAATATCCACGATTCTGTCAGCAAGACCAATCATAGGAGCCAGCTCAATCGATCCGTTCAATTTAATGATCTCGACTTGCTCTCCCTGTTCTCTGAAATAACCGGATGCAATGTTCGGATACTTCGTTGCAATCCTTGGTGCTACATCACTCATCGGGTGATCCGGCAAGCCGGCTACTGCTAAATAGCAGCTGCTGATCTGTAGATCCAGAACTTCGTATACATCCCGTTCTTCTTCTAGCAGAACATCTTTTCCTGCAATCCCTACATCTGCAACACCATGCTCTACATATGTCGAAACATCCATCGGTTTTGCCAGGAAAAAGCGCAGATTTTCTTCAGGTATATCCAAGATCAGTTTTCGGCTGTCATCAAATTCAGGCGGAAGTTTATAGCCCGCCTCCCTTAACAGCTCAGCTGCCTCTTCAAAAATCCTGCCTTTAGGCATCGCAATCGTCAGCACATCATTCATCAGAAGCACCTCTTTTCGAACCAATAAAATAAGCAACCTCTTCAAATTGCTTCGTAAAGAAATCCACATCCTGCACACCGGAGAGGTTTTGGAGAACTGTCATTTTACCGTCTTTTCTTAATTCCCCCGCATATTCAATAGCCTCTTTCATACGCTCTTGAGAAAACAGGACACAGTGCTTTGACTCCTCTTTTTCATGCACATCAAGTGCTTCTAAAAGCTGTCCAAGCTGTAAACCGAATCCTGTGGCAGCTGCAGGGCGGTCAAACTTTTCCATTAGGCGGTTGTATCTTCCGCCATTCCCAAGCGGAAATCCGACCTTATCTGTGTAAACCTCAAATAGAATCCCTGTGTAGTAGCTCATATGGCTCACAATATTCAAATCAAGCTTTATATACTCAGAAACCCCGAATTCCTCCAGCATGCTCCAAAGCTTCTGCAGCTCATCTATAGCCTGTCTGCAGTCATTGGATTCACAAATGGAAAGAGCCTGCAGCATTTTCCCTGTATCCCCTCTCAGCGCCAGAAAATCAAGCAGCCTTTGCTTATCAATGGAAGACAAAGCCAGGGATTTCACATGCTCGCGGTACCCCACGTAATTTTTCTCATAAAGAAATCGTCTTAATTTATCCGCTCTCTCCTGGTTCCCGAGGATTTCTTTGAAAAGAGCATCCGCAAAACCGATATGCCCAATTGCAACCCTGAAGTTTGAGAGACCTGAAGCTTTAAGAGCGGAAATCATCAAGGATATTGCTTCCGCGTCTGCACTTATGGACTCATCCCCAATCAATTCCACACCAATCTGCTCAAACTCCGCCGGACGGCCGCCTTCTCTTTGCTGTGCTCTATAAACATTCGCTTGATAAGAAAGCCTGAGCGGCGAATTGCCAGCCAGTCTTGAAGCCGCAACCCTCGCAATCGGGGCCGTCATATCCGGACGAAGCACAAGCGTCTTCCCCTGCTGATCCAATAATTTAAAAAGCTGCTGATCCAAAATCGCTGACTGTACACCAACTGTCTCATAATATTCAAGCGCAGGAGTTTCAATAAAATCATACCCCCAGCCGCTGATTTCCTTCATAATCTTATTCCTGACCGCTCTCTTCGTTTTATAAAGAGCTGGCAGTGTATCCCTCATACCAAGAGGCTTCTCAAACATAAACATCGAATCGGCACCCCCAATTAATACGAAATGTTCAAAATCCTTTAGTTCGCTAATATGTTACCATACTAACAAAATAAAGTTATACGTTCAAGGAAAAATTCGTTTCTGTTTGTATGCTTCCCTCTTTTGAGTGAGAATCAACCTTGAAATGCGGGAGATGGATGTTATGCCTGGCATTGTTGGGTTCCGGGCGCTTGCCTGGCATTCTTCCCTGGCATTCCTTGATTTCGGGCGCTTGCCTGGCATTCTTGCCTGGCATTCCTGGATTTCGGGCGTTTGCCTGGCATTCTTCCCTGGCATTGTTGGGTTCCGGGCGTTTGCCTGGCATTCTTGCCTGGCATTGATTCTTTTCACGATGTTGCCTGGCATTTTTCCCTGGCATTGATTCTTTTCACGATGTTGCCTGGCATTTTTCCCTGGCATTGATTCTTTTCACGATGTTGCCTGGCATTTTTCCCTGGCATTGATTCTTTTCACGATGTTGCCTGGCATTTTCCCCTGGCATTCCTGGGTTCCGGGCGTTTGCCTGGCATTCTTGCCTGGCATTTCTTGATTTCGGGCGTTTGCCTGGCATTCTTGCCTGGCATCGCTGCTTTTCACGATAATCCCTGGCATTCCTGCCACGCATTACTGCTTTTCTAGGATAATGCCATGCATTCCTGCCACGCATCTCTGCTTGCCCCACTAATGCCAGGCACCGCACCACCACCACAAAAAAACCCGCCAAACAGAATCAGTCTTTCTGTTCAGCGGGTTCGATCGTCGCTCTCTTTTCCATTTCTTCTTTTGTATAAATGATCTGCATGGGGTTGCCGCCTGCGAAGGCTCCGGCTGGTACATCTTTATGTACAAGAGTACCGGCAGAAACGATTGCTCCGTTTCCAATCGTCACACCTGGCAAAATGGTGCTGTTTGCCCCAATCATAACCTCATCCCCGATGATCACATCACCAAGCCGGTATTCTTTAATGAGGTATTCATGAGCCAGAATGGTCGTATTATAGCCAATCACGGAATTCCGGCCGACTTGAATTTTTTCCGGAAACATGACATCCAGCATGACCATGAGCGCAAAAGAGGTTTGCTCACCTGCTTTAACTCCCAGGAATGTCCGGTACATCCAGTTTTTCATGCCGAGAAACGGGGTGTATCGGGCAAGCTGGATGACAATAAAATTTCTGGCAACCTTCCAAAACGGCACCGTTTTATAGATATGCCAAAGGGAATTAGCACCGGACACAGGGTAGCGTGTGGTTTGTCTCAAGCTTTTTCCACTCCAGCGATTGGAAGCAAATCACTCATTTGCTCCAGCATAAAGTCGGGTTTGTATGCTGATAGATATTCTCTGCCTTTAATCGTCCAGGCTACACCCGCAGTTAATGTACCTGCGTTTTGGCCCGCTTCGATATCATGATGATTATCTCCTACCATGATTGCTTCATCAGGTTTTGAATCAAGGAGTTCCAGCGCCTTCAGGACCGGCTCGGGATGCGGCTTTGCGTGTTCAACGTCATCCAGGGTAACAACGACATCAAAGAACTGGCCAAGGTTCGTTAACTTAAGCCCCATGTTTACGGTGTCTCTGATCTTCGTCGTTACAATGCCCAGCTTGAATCCTTCTTGATGAAGCTTTTGAACGGTTTCAAAAACTGTGGCAAATTCCGTAACCAAAGCATCATGCTGCTTATGGTTAAAGGCCCGGTACACTCCAATCATTTCCTCGGCTTTCTCAGGATTGATTGAGTGGAAGGTGTCGTGAAGAGTCGGACCGATAAACGGCAGGACAAGCTCGCGGCTGTACTCGCCGGGCTTGTAGTGATTCAGTGTATGAAGAAACGATTCGATGATCAATTCGTTTGTATTAATCAATGTTCCGTCCAAATCAAACAGAATGGTATTCCTTTTCATGAACAGGTTCCTTTCTCGCTGAAGAATCAGGCTGTTTCCAAAGTTTTGCAATAATCACGGTTAACAGAACCGCAGTAATGACTCTTATTAAAAATAATGGCAGAACCGAAATTCCCAGTGGAACAAAAATAAGCGTATCTTCCACTACGGCATGGCATGAAACAAGGAAGATAAAAGCAAGTGTCAGATCACGGTAGCTGACTCCATCCTCTTTCACTGCCTGAATCATGACTCCCGCTCCGTACGCGAGTCCAATTGTTAAGCCGGCAACGAGTGTCATTGAGGTATTCTCTCTCATGCCGAGGAATCTTGTAACCGGGGCCATCCATTTAGAAAATACCTTCAGCCAGCCAAAATCCTTCATAAACTGCATGATAATCATAAGCGGAATCACGATGGCTGCTAGCTGCACAATGCCAAGCACACCCTTGCCGATTGCATCAAGCAGGATTTCTCCCCATCCATCCGGGTGAGACTGGCTTTTTGAAATAAAACCGTACTGCGCCATTTCGCCGCCGCCTCTCCAGACCAGATTGATGACAGCCGCCGAAATAATGGCGAGCCCCACTCTCACAATGAGAATCAGCCAAAGCTTAATTCCCACTTTGGCGGCGACCGTGGATTCGATAATCAGATTATGAGAGAATGACAGCATCACGGCTAGTATGAAAACTTCCTTAACCGATAAATCGAGTGTCAGGATGCCTGCAATTCCTGCGTACAGGTTTAAAAAATTCCCGAGCACAAGCGGAATGGCCGCCTCTCCTCTTAATCCAATCAGCCCCATCAGAGGTGCTATAAGCTGAATAATCCAATCCAATACAGGTTTATGACGAAGGATCCCTACGAGAAGCGTCACGGGAAAAATGACTTTTCCAAGCGTCCATGTTGTAGCAAGCCCCGCCTTCCAGCCATTTGCTAAACTCGCCTTCAGTCGAATCACTCCTTATTATGAATCCAGGTATCTCTTTTTTGAAAGGCCGCTCATGCGACGGTATATGATGATTCCGACGGCCGTTACAATCAGTACAATCGAGATGACCTGAGCTATACGCAGGTCTGCTGTCAGCATTAAACTGTCTGTTCTCATTCCCTCAATGAAGAAACGGCCGATTGAATACCAGATGACATAGGATAAAAACAGTTCCCCTCTTCTTAGATTCACTTTTCGCAAGAATAGCAGCAAAGCAAAGCCGGCTAAATTCCAGAGGGATTCGTATAAGAAAGTAGGGTGATAATATTGCCCATCTATGTACATCTGGTTAATGATAAAATTCGGAAGATGGAGATTTTCTAAAAATCCCCTTGTAACCGGACCGCCAAACGCTTCCTGATTCATAAAATTTCCCCAGCGGCCAATTGCCTGCCCCAATATAATACTTGGCGCGGCAATATCTGCAATTTTCCAGAATGAGAGCTTTTTGATTCTGGCAAAAACGACACCTGTTGCCACTGCGCCAATCAGACCTCCATGGATTGCGAGACCTCCCTGCCAGATTTGAGGAATCATTGCGGGATTCTGCGAATAATAATCCCACTGAAATGCTACGTAATAAAGCCTTGCGCAGATGATGGCAATTGGAATAGCAAAAAGGACCAAATCAACAAACGTATCTTTATGAAGGCCTCTCCTTACACTTTCCCTTACAGCAATCCACAGGCCGAGCAGCGCCCCAAGACCGATTATGATCCCATACCAGTGGACCTGCAGCCCTAAAAATTCAACCGCAATTGGATTAAGCGGCTGGATTGTTCCTAACATTCCCTTCAGCTCCTCTTCTGACCGTTAATCAGCGTTCTCCTTCTTCAATTACATCAGCAAGCTTTGTCGTGAATTGTTCGGCAGCATTCAGTCCCATCCGTTTCAGACGGAAGTTCATAGCAGCTACTTCAATAATTACCGCCAGATTTCGTCCTGGGCGAACCGGTACCGTAAGCTTTTGAATATTCGTATCAATAATTTTCATCGTCTCTTCTTCTAAGCCGAGACGGTCATATTGTTTTTTCGCATCCCATGTTTCGAGATCAATCACAAGCGTAATCCGCTTATTACTCCGGACTGCACCGGCCCCAAACAATGTCATTACGTCAATAATGCCGAGTCCCCGGATTTCCAGAAGATGCTCAATCAGTTCAGGAGCATTTCCAATCAGTGTGTTTTGATCCTCCTGCCTGATTTCAACACAATCATCGGCTACAAGACGATGTCCGCGCTTAACCAGCTCAAGTGCGGTTTCGCTTTTTCCCACACCGCTTTTCCCGATAATCAGCACGCCTACACCATAAATATCAACAAGCACCCCGTGTACAGCTGTAGTTGGAGCAAGCTTGCTTTCTAAAAAGTTCGTTAAATGACTCGATAGACGGGTAGTTTTCATGGAAGAACGAAGAACAGGTACACCGCTTCGTTCAGATGCCTCTTTCAGTTCTTCAGGAATATCAAGTTCACGAGAAATAATGATTGCCGGAGTAATCGGAGTGCATAGCGCCGTCATCCGCTCTTCTTTTTCATGACGTGATAATTTTTCAAAAAATGACAGCTCGGTTTTGCCTAAAATCTGAACCCGATCCTTCGGGTAGTATGCAAAATAACCTGCAATTTCAAGGCCCGGTCTTGACAAATCACTTGTCATAATCGGACGGTTAATCCCTTCCTCACCGCTAATCAGTTCCATCTTGAATTTTTCCATTAAATCCTTTGTACGTACTTTAGGCATAGATGAGCCCTCCTTTAGCCAACACCATAAGTGAAATCTTCTTTCATTTTAGCACTTTTATCTCTGCTGATATAGTCTTTCAGGACGGTCCTCGAATCGAAGCAAGTTTTAGTAGAGTTTTTTTAAAAATAAGCTCTGTTAAACTCCATCCGCTGCGCGTGATCGTTTATCCTTAGACAGGGAGTGAGCCTCCTTCACATCCTGCAGGTTCAATTTTAGTTTATCCATAGTTCCGCTACAGGTAAGCGAATATAAAAGAACCTCCCAGATTTAGAAGGTTCCATTCATTTTCAAAAAATAAGGTTTTTCCCATTCTTTATTTAAATATGGAGAGTACGATCTAACTTGAATCCCGTCTTGCTTCCAGGTTAAGATTTGCATGTATCCCCCTCCGCCTTTAGGAAGTCCCTGATAGTTGGCAAGGAGCTGATAGACCTTTCTGCCCTTTTGAGGGACATCCACTCTTTTGGCGATTCCATAATAATGGCCGCTCAGGACCAGTTTTACATTTTTATTTGGAACGACTACATTCCTATAGATTCTTTCTCCATTTTTACTTCGGGTTCCCTGATACGTAAGGTAATCATGTAAGGCCAGAACCGCTTCTTTGTTCCGGTAATGCTTAAGCACGCGGTTCATCCACTTTACTTCCCCTTTGCCTGCTTTGCACCAGCCCATATAAAGAAAAATCTTGCCTCCGGCTAAGTCATAGTGACCGCAATTATCTAAAAAGGAGCCCTTATAATAAGGCTTGGAATCAAAACGATGCTCCCCGAAAAAACGATGGTAAGGCTGAACGCCCGCATTGCCTGTGAAATCATGATTTCCGGGCAGAACACCGTATGAAAACCTTTGTGCATCAAGCTTGCGAAAAGCCCGATGATTTCTCTCCCATTGGCTGTATTGACTGGAATTATGCACCAAGTCTCCTGTATGAATCAAATATGAAAGCCTTTCTGGCGTTCTGTTTTTTAAAATCCATTTTATTTGATTTGTCAGTATCTCTGGATGGTCTCTAACGTAATATTGAGTATCCGACATCCATACAAAAGAGAAATCCTCACCGGCATGGCCTTTATATGGGAGAGCAATTAAAACAACGATAACCAGCAGGATGAGCAGTATGCGTATAAATTTCATTTCATCACCTGGTCGTTATCATTCCCATTTTCCCCGAAAGTACAAATGAGATTTTACTGGCGGCGCTTCAATCTGAACAAAAAATATAGACCAGCGGCATATCGCTGGTCTACTTGTTTTCCCGCATTGGCTCAATGACCCCTTTTTGCACGACAAGGTGCAGCAGGGAAATGACGATAGCGGCTAAAATGGCGGTTCCAAATCCATCGATGTTAAATGCGTCGCCCATGATTGCTTGCGTAATCATAAGGGTAATGGCATTGATGACAAAGAGGAACAGACCAAGTGTTAACACTGTAACGGGCAGTGTCAAAATAATCAAAAATGGTTTTATTAAAAAATTGATTATGGATAGGACCAGGCTTGCCAATACGGCAGCCCAGATGCTGGCAATTTGAAAATTGTCTTTAAAAATCAGCGCGCAGACCATTAAAATGACTGCATTGTTTAAAACGCTGATGATCCACCTAACCATGTATTTGATTTCCTTCTTTTTTCAATAAAAGCACTAAAACGAAATAAGCAATGATTAACGGAGCACCGCCGGTCGGAAACAATGCAATGATATAAATCACGCGCAGCAGGTTCGCATTTATCCCAAACCTGTCAGCAATGCCTCCCAGTACTCCGGCTACTTTTTTATTCGTAACTGAACGAGTTAGTTTTCCCATTTCTTCTCACCTCTCCATATGCTTTAAAACAACTGAGCCTGTTTTCGAATCAGCAAACACAGACAAATCACCTTTAGCGGTTTCGTTCGATCGGAATTTCAATTCCTTTGTGATCGACTCGTGTTTTTCACTTGTTACTTCAAGTGCATCCAAGTAACAATGCAGGGACCCGAGGTTTGATTTCAACTCCCCATTCGCCTTAATGGTTTGCGGAATCGAAATTTCTACGCTGCCGGTGGCGGCACTGCAATGGATGGTTTTGCATTCCGGATCTGACACGTGAAGCAGGATTTTCCCGTTGAAGCTCTGCAGATCAAGCTTCCTCCCTGCCCCGCTTACATCAATCATTCCATGAATGGTTTCGGCTTCAACGGTTTGAAATTGATGCTGCGCTAATTTAATTTGCCCGTTTGCTGTTTCAAGCTCTGCTTTTTCACCACTGAGTGACGTTAGTGAAATCACCCCGTTGGCGGTTTTTGCTTTAAAATCCTTCACAGTTAGCTGTTCCCCTCTAATAGGACCGCTAAACAGTTTTACTTTCGCGGACTCATAAACCTTTGCCGGCAGGAAAATGAGAACATTTGCCTTCATAGATTTTTTCTCGCATTGAATTCTTAGCTTGCTGCCTTCCATTTCGCAATAAAAGTTTTTAAGAAAAGCCTCTTTTGCCTGTGCAGCATCCTCCGTCTGATAAACCTTTGTTTCGCATTCTATCCGAACTTCATCTTCCGGCCAGGGTTTAAATGTGACGTTCCCATTCACTATTTGAACATCCCATTCCATTAACCCTCTTCCGCTGAACTGAAAAATATGCTGAACATCAAAGGAAGAACCGATGGCTAAATCCAAATCCAGTTCTTTTACCTTCTTCACGGCGAAATCAATCCAGTTCATTAATTTCGAGGCAGTTTTTCCTGAAGGCGATCCTTCCTGGTTCTCCTGATAAGCGCTTTGCTGACTGCCTTTTTCGTCTTTTTTCAGTAAAATTGAGGGTGTAAAGGATGCCCACTTTTTCTCATGGCTTTCCTTTTCATGGTCAAGCTTTTCTATGAGAGAGAGCGCTTCTTCAACGTTCAGCTTTCCTTCCTCTACAAGCTTCAATATTCTTCGGCGTTCTTCCTGCACGGTAACTCCTCCTCAAAAATACAACCTAGTATCACCCTATTCGGCAAGATGAAAATCAATCCCTTTAAACTGTTTTTAATATCTTAATTCCTTTAACAATGTTCCAGACGAAAACAATAAAATTAACAAGTAACACGACAGGAAATCCAGAAAGAAATACGATACCTATCAGCTCATTCTGTCCGGCAAAGGCTGCACCCAGAAAGATAAACATATAAGCAATAATGGTGATCGCAGGGATGACATGAGACAAAAATGACTTTTTAGCATGTGATTTCGTTACAGCATCATCAGTGACAAAATAAACGATTAGCGGCAGTAAGAACGGTGCAAAAAGCACACTGAAATAGCATAGTGCGGAAAGTAATTTATCGGTTTTCATGAAGTTCCATCTCCTTTACATCCTTTTACGATTCAAATAGGTGATTGGTTTCACTATATGAAAATAGCCAGCTCAATAGATGAGCTGGCCCAAACTTATTTAGCGACGGCTTCTTTTTCTTTTACTAGTTTTTTCATCCGCTCGCGTTCCCTTCCAATAATCGGTTTTAAATAATGACCGGTATAGGAGGCTTTTTCTTCCATGACTTGTTCAGGTGTACCGGAGGCAATGATCTGGCCTCCGCCATTTCCGCCTTCCGGACCCAGGTCGACTAAATAATCCGCTGCTTTAATAACATCGAGATTATGCTCAATAACCAGCACCGTGTCTCCATTCTCAACAAGACGCTGAAGAACTTTCAGCAGCCTCGCAATGTCATCAACGTGCAGACCGGTTGTCGGTTCATCGAGAATATAAAGTGAGCGCCCAGTTGAACGGCGGTGCAGTTCTGAAGCAAGCTTCACCCGCTGCGCTTCTCCCCCTGACAGAGTCGTTGCCGGCTGGCCAAGCGTGATATATCCTAGTCCGACATCGTAAATGGTTTGCAGCTTCCGGTGTATTTTAGGAATGTTTTCGAAGAAATCGAGCGCATCTTCAACGGTCATTTCAAGAATGTCCGAAATGTTTTTGCCTTTGTATTTTACTTCAAGTGTTTCCCGGTTGTACCGTTTGCCGTGGCATACTTCGCACGGAACATATACATCCGGAAGAAAATGCATCTCAATTTTGATGATTCCGTCACCGCGGCAGGCCTCGCAACGGCCTCCTTTTACATTGAAGCTGAAACGGCCCTTTTTATATCCCCTGACCTTGGCCTCATTCGTCGAAGCAAACACATCGCGGATATCGTCAAATACGCCTGTATAAGTAGCCGGATTGGAACGAGGCGTTCTTCCGATCGGCGACTGATCAATGTCGATGACTTTATCTAAATGTTCAATACCTAAAATCTCTTTATGCTCTCCAGGTTTTGTTTTTGCTTTATGAAGCCTTTGAGCCAGCGCCTTATGCAGTATTTCATTTACGAGTGTACTTTTACCTGAACCTGAAACACCTGTAACGGAAATAAACGTTCCTAATGGAAATTTAACTGAAACATTTTTCAGGTTATTCTCATTTGCCCCTTTGACCTGAATGTAACGGCCATCCGGTTTTCTCCGTTCTTGAGGAAGAGGGATAAATTTTTTGCCGGACAGATACATACCAGTCAGAGAATTCTTATCCTTCATAACTTCCTTAGGTGATCCAGCGGAAATGACGTTTCCTCCGTGCACGCCCGCTCCAGGGCCGATATCAATCAGATAATCGGCAGCAAGCATCGTATCTTCATCATGCTCTACGACAATGAGGGTATTCCCAATGTCCCGCATATTCTGCAGCGTTTCAATAAGGCGGTCATTATCACGCTGATGAAGACCGATGGACGGTTCATCCAATATATACAGAACGCCAGTCAGCTTCGAACCGATCTGAGTAGCAAGTCTGATCCTTTGTGCTTCTCCTCCGGAAAGGGAGCCCGCTGAACGGTTTAAGGTCAGGTAATCCAGACCCACATTAACAAGAAAGCTAAGGCGTTCGCAAATTTCCCTTAAAATCAATTTGGCAATTTTCATTTCCTTTTCAGTCAGGTCAAGCTTACCGAAAAAATCGTGTGCCTCCTGAACAGAAAGGGTGGTCGTTTCCCCAACATGGCGGCCGTCAATTTTAACAGCCAGTGTTTCTTTCTTCAGCCTGTATCCTTTGCACGAAGGACATGGCTGCTGAGCCATATATTTCTCCATTTGCTCGCGAATGTAATCCGAGCTCGTTTCACGGTAACGGCGCTCAATATTTTTCATCACGCCTTCAAATTTAATATAGCTCTCTCTTACCTGCCCAAAGTCATTTTCATAGCGGAAGTAGATCTCATCTTTTCCGCTTCCGAGTAAAATTTTATCCAATTGATGGTTTGGCAGATCCTTAACAGGAACGTTCATATCAATTCCATAATGGCTGCACACAGCTTCAAGGAGCTGAGGATAATACTGTGAGCTCGTAGGCTCCCATGGAGCAATAGCGTGCTGTTTAAGCGTTAGGTACTCATTCGGAATAACGAGTTCACGGTCTACTTCCAGTTTAGACCCAAGACCGTCACATGAAGGACAGGCGCCAAAAGGACTGTTAAAAGAGAACATTCTCGGTTCAAGCTCTCCGATAGAAAATCCGCAGTAAGGGCAGGCATGGTGCTCGCTGAACAAAAGTTCCTCCTGGTCAATGACATCAATCATGACCTTTCCTTCACCCAGGGCAAGCGCTGCTTCAAGAGAGTCGCTTAGTCTTGCCTCAATTCCCTCTTTGATTACAATCCGGTCAATTACCACTTCGATCGAGTGCTTTTTGTTTTTTTCCAGGATGATTTCTTCAGAAATCTCCTGCATTTCACCATTTACCCGAACCCTTACATACCCTTGTTTTTTAATGTCCTCAAGGGTTTTGGCATGAGTTCCCTTCCGTCCAGATACGACTGGAGAAAGAACCTGCATCTTCGTTCGCTCCGGGAACTCCATAATTCTGTCCACCATCTGCTGGATGGTTTGCGAAGTGATTTCGATGCCATGATTTGGACAGACAGGCCGTCCTACACGTGCATAAAGAAGCCTCAAATAATCATAAATTTCTGTGACCGTTCCGACTGTTGATCTTGGATTCCGGCTTGTTGTTTTCTGGTCAATGGATATAGCCGGAGACAATCCATCGATGGAATCAACATCTGGTTTGTCCATTTGACCGAGAAATTGCCTGGCATAGGCAGAAAGCGACTCGACATACCTGCGCTGTCCTTCCGCATAAATCGTATCAAATGCAAGCGATGATTTTCCCGATCCTGAAAGGCCCGTCAATACGACGAGCTGATTCCGAGGAATTGTGACATCTATATTTTTAAGGTTATGCGCTCTGGCTCCCTTTACAACTATGTGTTCACTAGCCATACTTTGTCATCCTTCCGCTTTCAGCTCTATTAGCAAATCACGAAGCTCTGCGGCCCGTTCGAAATCCAGTCCCTTGGCAGCATCCTTCATCTCTTTTTCCATCTGAGCAATCACTTTTTCGCGCTCTTTCTTGGAGAGCTTCGCAATTGCCGGTGCTGCTTGGTCTGTATCTTCTTCCACCGCTTCCATAGTAGCTCGAATTACATCCCGGATTTCCTTTTGAATCGTTTTCGGTTCAATTCCGTGAACGCGGTTATATTCTTCCTGTGTTTCACGGCGGCGCTTCGTTTCATTTATTGCAACTTCCATTGAATTCGTGATTTTATCGGCATACATAATAACATGGCCATTTGAGTTTCTGGCTGCGCGTCCGGTAATCTGAATCAAAGATCGTTCAGAGCGAAGGAATCCTTCTTTATCCGCGTCCAGAATGGCTACCAGTGACACCTCAGGTATATCCAGACCTTCCCGGAGAAGGTTAATTCCAACGAGGACGTCATGTTTACCGAGACGCAGATCGCGTATTACTTCAATCCGCTCCAGAGTTTTTATTTCGGAGTGGAGGTAATTGACTTTGATTCCAATTTCCCTAAGGTAATTCGTCAGATCCTCGGACATCTTTTTCGTCAGGGTCGTAATGAGAACCCGTTCATTCTTTTCGACTCTTGCATTGATTTCCCCGATTAAATCATCAATTTGTCCCTGAATAGGCCGGACTTCAATAGTAGGATCGAGCAATCCGGTCGGACGGATAATCTGCTCGACCATTTCGTCAGTATGCTCTATTTCATAAGGGCCCGGTGTCGCCGAAACATAAACCATGTTCGTCATATGTTTTTCAAACTCTTCAAAACGAAGCGGTCTGTTATCTTTTGCAGAAGGCAGACGGAACCCATGATCGACTAGAACCTGCTTTCGTGCCTGGTCCCCGTTGAACATTCCGCGTACCTGCGGAAGGGTAACGTGAGACTCGTCGACAACAATCATAAAATCGTCCGGAAAATAATCAATCAATGTATAGGGGGTGGAGCCGGGAGGTCTTAATGTAAGATGGCGGGAATAATTCTCAATTCCCGAACAGAATCCCATCTCTCTCATCATTTCAAGATCATATCTTGTCCTCTGCTCAAGCCTTTGAGCCTCAAGAAGCTTGCCGGCTTCCCTCATCTTGACTAATTCTTCCTCCAGCTCTTTTTCAATGTTTCCTATGGCAACGCTCATTTTTTCTTCACGGGTTACGAAGTGGGAAGCCGGGAAGATCGCGACGTGTTCACGTTCGCCGAGTATTTCCCCGGTTAAGGCGTCCACTTCGCGAATGCGGTCGATTTCGTCTCCGAAAAATTCAATTCTCATGCAGTGTTCATCCCTGGATGCAGGAAAGATTTCCACGACATCCCCGCGAACCCTGAATGTTCCGCGCTTAAAGTCAATGTCATTCCGCTCATATTGGATGTCTACAAGACGCCTTAACAGCTGATTCCGTTCAAGCTCCATTCCAGTCCGAAGAGATACTACGAGTTCTTTGTATTCTTCCGGAGAACCGAGGCCATAGATACAGGAAACACTGGCAATAATGATGACATCTCTGCGTTCGAACAATGAGGTCGTTGCAGAGTGGCGCAGTTTGTCAATTTCATCATTAATGCTTGCGTCCTTTTCTATAAAAGTATCGGTCTGGGGAACATAGGCTTCAGGCTGATAGTAATCATAGTAACTCACAAAATATTCTACAGCGTTATTCGGAAAGAACTCCTTAAATTCACTGTAGAGCTGGCCTGCCAGCGTTTTATTATGAGCAATCACGAGGGTCGGCTTATTGACTTCCTTGATGACATTCGAAACGGTAAATGTTTTGCCTGTTCCGGTTGCCCCAAGAAGCGTCTGGTGCTTCTTCCCTTCATTAATTCCTTCAACAAGTTTCTTGATTGCCGCAGGCTGATCCCCTTCCGGCTTGTATTTCGAGACTAACTCAAACCGATGTTCCACACAAAGGCCCCCAATTCACGCATTATCGTATTTATATTTTACCATACACTATATGGGAAATTCCAAAGATACGAACTGACGTTTGCAGTATTTTTCTTGCTGTCTATCAGTTTTCCCGCTTTTAGACATTCGCAACCTTTTTCTTTAAACGCACTCTTTATGCACAGAAAAAACCGCGCATCGCACGGTTTCTCTCTATTTATTCAAATGGTTGGGTTTACGGTTCATTTTACGTGCATACATAGCCCCTGCAACAAGCGATACAGCATCAAGCCCCACAATATAGTCAAACTCTGTATATCCTTTAAAATAAGAAGCGATGATGAGTGCAGCGGTTAAAGCAGTCCCAACTATATAACTGTACGTGACTCTCGTAAAAAGCACGACAAGAACAAACGGAAAAATCAATGCCAGGATCGCTTTCGTCAGCATTGTGAAACGCCCTCTTCCTTCTTGATATTACCGTTATTCTATCATGCTCCGCGAATGCTGAATAGCTTTAGAGGAACCTATTCTTCAATTGTTCTTAACAGCAAATCCGGAAAGTCTGTCATCACTGCCGACACTTTTGTATGAATAAGACTTTGATATAAAGCAAGGTCATTAATCGTATACACTCTTAACGTTCCCCCGTTATTCATATATTCCAATCCGGCTTCGGAGAGACTGAATTCGGCAGGACAGTGGATACTGCTGCAGCCAAGCTGTTCAGCAATCAAGGCAGCATCTGGCATATTCCCTTCAAAAAGCCAGGCGATTTCAAAGACTTTATTTAGTTGTTTCATTCTTTTCACGCTTGCTTTGTTAAAGGATGAAAAAACAATTCTGCCGGCCAGATTTTTTTCTTCAGCCATCCGCATTGCTTTCTCCTCCAGACCAGGGTAATCAAATACATCATTTTTTAATTCAATATTTAAGACCGTGCCTGACTGGTCTTCCAAAAGCAAATCCAGAACTTCCTCCAGATGAGGAATCCTTTCATTATGAAAGGAAGGATGAAACCAGCTTCCTGCATCTGCATTCCGCAATTCCTTATATGTCATGTCCTTTACATATCCCACTCGATCTGTCGTTCGGTCAATTCTTTCGTCATGAATGACGACAAGTTCACCGTCTTTTGACATTTGAACATCCAATTCAATTCCGCTTGCTCCTGCTTCTATCGCCTTTCTAAAAGCAAGCATCGTATTTTCCGGATACTGTCCGCTGCATCCTCTGTGAGCAAATATCTTCATGTTTGCAACTCCATTCTTAATACTAAGCTCTGTTAAACTTGGCTGTTGATTGAAGGTAGCAGGCGTTCGCTTTCCACTCCAATCAACAGGTGTTTAAAATCAACCAAAAAGTAAAGGGCCGGCCATGAAGAATTCTTCTGGCCAGCCCTTTGAAGCTTACTTCTGCTTGCGATTAGCCATCTCAAGCGATCGTTCTGTTTCCTTTGCTGCCCGATTCAATGCTTCTTGAGGATCTGTCCCTTGATATAAGCTTTCCATTCCAGTTACAACTTTTTGTCTGGATTCAGGGAAAACGGAAATCAAGGCTCCTTGTGTAGCCGGAGAAGGCTTTGTATTTTTCAGCTGGTCCACCGTTACCTTAAGCTGCGGATACTTTTCCCACTCTTTTTTCACGATATCCTGCTCATATGCTTTTGGATTGATAGAGAAATACCCGCTGTCTACATGCCATTTAGCCTGCACTTCAGGTGTAGATAAATATTTCATGAAATCCCATGCACCCTGCTGTTCTTCTTCAGCCGTACCTTTGGACATCCAAAGCGAAGCTCCTCCGATTACAACCCCTTGCCTTTCGATGCCATCAGGAACAGGAAGATAAGCAACCCCAACATCAAATGGAGCATTATCAATCAATTCTTTAATTCCTGCAGAAGAGTCAAGGAACATAGCAATTTTTTGCGATTGGAATGCCGCTCTCATAGAATCCCAGTTCTGTCCGCTATTGTAGAAAGAACCATCCTTGTGCATCTGGCTGATTAGATCAAAAACACGTTTTCCTTCCGGTCCATTGAACGTCGCTTTTTCCGCGTCTCCTTTGCGTCCGTTTTCATTATCCACATAGGTTCCGCCTTGTACAGCTACCATTTCTTCAAAGAACCATCCGTAATTCAGGATCGAAAATCCTTTTTGGCTGCCAGTCGTAAGTGCTTGTGCTGTACTTTTCAGCTCACTGTAAGTTTGAGGTGCCTTTTCAGGATCCAGGCCAGCTTTTTTAAATGCATCTTTGTTGTATACCAAGACGGGTGTTGAGGAGTTAAACGGCATAGAATACTGCTTGCCATCCACTGTGTAGTAATTTGAAATATTTTTTTCCCATTGAGATGTGTCAAATTTATCTTGATCAATAAACTTTTGGACAGGCTCGATTTTGTTGCTGTCGATCATATACTTTGTGCCGACTTCAAACGTCTGCATAATGGTTGGAGCGTCAGGAGATCCCGCAACGGTATTGAATTTTGTCAGTGCTTCTTCGTATGTTCCCTGGAATACAGGCTTAACCTCAATCTTATCTTGAGATTTATTGTATTCATCCACAATCTCTTTTAAAGAAGTCTCTAAATCTCCAGCCATTGCATGCCAGAATGTTACTTCAATTTTACCTTCAGCGTTTTTCTTCACAGGCTTTGCTGTTTCTTTTTCCGGCTGTGTTCCGCCGCAGGCTGAGAGCACGATCAGCATTAGCGCAGTAATCAATATCAATACCTTTTTCATCTGTTTTCACTCCTGATTTTTTATTTGATTATGCATGGACCGGCTGGCAATTCCCCTTCATATGCAGAAAGGTGAGCTGGCCAATCTATGCCTCATTCAGTTAATTGACGGGAGAAATACCCGCTGCTTTTACAAACGTTATTTTATTGCACCTTGAGTCAATCCTTTTTGAAGGTGCTTCTGTCCTGCGAAAAGCAGGATCAGAGTCGGCAAAACAACAATGACAGCAGCCGCCATAACGATTCCCCATTCGGAAGAAACCTCTTGTGATTGCATTTGCTTCAGACCGATTTGGACTGTTCTTACCTTCTCGTTGTTTGTGACGAGAAGCGGCCATAAATACATATTCCATGTCGTTAAGAAGCTGTAAATAGCAAGAGTTATCATACTCGTCTTGGATACAGGCAGGACCACTTTCCAGAAAAAGCGGAAACGGCTTATACCCGCTACCTGCGATGCTTCAAAAAGCTCATATGGAATCGTCTTAAATTGCTGCCTGAGCAAGAACGTTCCAAAGGCTAGTGCGAAAAATGGAATGGTAAGCGAGCTGTACTGATTAATCCACCCAAGCTTTTGAACAATTAAGTAATTCGGAACCATCGTCGCTTCCCAAGGAATCATCATGGTAGATATAAACAGAAAGAAGAGTGTATTTCTTCCTCTGAATTTAATAAATACAAACGCGAAAGCCGCTAGTGATGACACAATGAGCTGACCTGCTGTGACAGTGACTGAAACGATTAGACTGTTCATTAAAAAATGAAGCAGCGGTACTTGCTGAAAGGCCGACTGATAGTTTTCAAAGGAAAAAGATGAGGGCAGCAGCTTCCCTTGAAGGACTTCTCCTCCTTGCATGAAACTGATCATGACTGCATATACAATCGGAAACATCATGAACAGAGCGGATAAAACGAGCAGCACGTACAATAAACTTTTCTTCATAAGGCTCATTGATAATGCACCTTCTTTTCTCCAAGCCGAAATTGCAGAATCGTCACTGCCAGTATGCAAAAGAAAAGCAAGACTGCCTGCGCACTGGCCGAGCCGGCATTGTAATTAACAAAGGCATCCTGATAAATTGAGTAAACAATCACGTTGGTGGATTGTACCGGACCGCCTTTGGTTAAAATATCGATTTGGCCAAATGTCTGAAAGGAATTAATCAGAGAAACGGTAGTAATGAAAAATAACGTTGGTGACAGCATGGGGAGAGTAATTCTCCTTAGCTGATAAAAAGACCCCGCCCCTGAAATTTTTGCACTTTCATAGAGCTGTTCATCAATGTTCTGCAGGCCTCCAAGCAGAATCAGGAAAGCGAAGCCTGTGTTCATCCAAATCGTTGATAAAGCAACCGCAAGCAGTGCTGTGTTTGGATCCAGCAGCCACGAGTGCCCTTCAAACCCGATCAAATTCAATAGCTTATTAAACACTCCAATGGAGGGGTTGTACATAAACATCCATATGATTGAGGATGCTGCAACACTCATCCCCATTGTTGATGAGAATAGCGTCCGGAATATACCAATGCCCTTAAGCTTCAAATTAGCGATTAAAGCAAGAAATAATGAAAGCAGAATACCCGCTGGAACTGTATACAGGACAAACAGTCCCGTTGCCTTTGCACTATTTAAAAATTCCTCAGACTGGAGCAGATACGTGAAATTTTCAAGACCGATAAATGCGATGGGATTCCCTTGAGGATCCGTATAAAATAGGCTCAGATAAATCGTTCTGATCATCGGATAAAACAGGAATACTCCGAACAGCAGCAGAGATGGAAGAAGATAAAGGAGACCTGAGCCTAAATCAGAGAGTCCATTTCCTGTTTTCATCTTCAGCTTTGATTGATTTTTCTTAACCAGGGCATTCATATCGGCTGCTCCTCTGAAGCAAATGGTAATCTATTGCCGGTGCTCAGCCTGGTTCCGTTTTGAGGATCAAAAAAGAGTAAATCCTCTTGATTAAAGGTTAATTCGATTGAATCACCCGGTTCCAAATCCCATTGTCCAGGCCATCTTGCAATCCATTGCTTCCCCTCAGATATGTCAAAGCTCAGCAGCGTCTCTGTTCCAAGTATCTCAGCATTAGCAACCAATCCCGTCAGCTTTCCTTCTCCGGCTGGCGCCTGTATTAAATGCTCAGGGCGAATTCCGGCTTCAACAGACTCTGCCCCTATAGACAGCAATACCTCCTGAGGAACATTAGATAAATGCTTATCTCCAATGTGAAGAAGGTTTCCTTCAGCCTTCGCTTCAGCCAGATTCATGGGCGGAGCTCCAATAAATGAAGCGACGAAAGAATTCGCAGGCTGATTGTATATATCAAGCGGTTTCCCCAGCTGCTGAATTTTCCCTCCATTCAAAATCATCATACGGTCCGCCATTGTCATAGCCTCCGTCTGATCATGCGTCACGTAAATCATCGTAATGCCAAGCTTCCGCTGAATCTGACGAATTTCAGAGCGCATTTTTGCTCTCAGTTTTGCATCCAGATTAGACAGCGGCTCGTCCATCAGACAAATGGGGGCATGCGTAACGATGGCTCTAGCCAGTGCTACACGCTGCCTTTGACCGCCGGAAAGCTCACGCGGCTTCCTATCCATCAAATTAGAGAGTCCGAGCATTTCGCACGCTTCCGAACATCTCTCTTTTTGCTCCTGTTTGGAAATCTTTTTCGTATATAATCCGAACATAATGTTTTCAGCAACCGATAAATGAGGATATAGGGCATAGTTTTGGAAAACCATTGACAGATCCCGCTTGCTCGGATGAAGATTGTTTGCTGCACGATCTCCGATTCGCAGTTCTCCTCCGCTTACTTCCTCAAGTCCTGCAATCATACGAAGAATGGTGCTTTTCCCGCATCCTGAAGGACCAACCAGTACAAAAAACTCCCCAGGCTGAATGGATGCATTGATAGAGTCAATGACCATATTTTTGCCGTCATAGGATTTGCTGAGGCTGGAAAGCTCCACACTTTTCATCCATTATTCCACCTTTCTCCTTATCCTTTAAAATTCAGGCTTTTTCCAAAGCCATGGCTTCCCAGTCGAAACTGCCATTGCGCCGCTCTCTAGTGCAGCTTGAATATGTGCTTTATTTGAAATCAATCCGCCTGTAATAATCGGCAAATCGGTTTTCGCTTTTACTTTTGTTATCATTTCAGGAATAAGACCCGGCATAAGCTCCAAAGCATCCGGCTTAATTTCGCAGGAGGTTTGAAGACCATGCTTGAGTGCATCTGTATCAACTAAAAACAAACGCTGAATCGTCAATAACCCCTCTTTTTTCGCAATTTGGATCAGAGAACTTTTTGTCGTTACAATCCCGGTAGGTTTGACATATTTGGCTATAAATTTAAGCCCTTCCTTGTCAAAACTAATGCCCGGGATTTTCTCCAAGTGCAGGAAAACGAATCTCCCATTTTGCTTGAGAAGATCGACATACCGCTTGATCACACTGATATTACCCGTTAAAAGAAAAGCCGATTGAATATCCGACTCAAGAAAAAGCTCAAGACTTTTAGGATCTTTTATCGAAGAAATGAGCCGATCGTTTTCAAGGTGTTTAATAAACTCACGCTGAATCTCCATCCTGCTTCCTTCCTTCCTCCGTAAACAAAAAAATCCATAAAAACGTACAGGGATTGTTTAAAGCATCCCCTTGTTTTTATGGTTTCTCATATTTAACCGTTTTACTATTCACTTGTCTTTCCCTAAATACATATTACTGCATCATTATTAAGGTACTGTTTGCCGGATGTTTAGCAATGTAAACATTACATTTCATCTTCGTTAACTTATTGGAAAAAAGCTCCTCCTTATGGAAGAGCTGGCAGTTTGGTTAGTATTTTTCTTCCAGAAGCCCTTTTAAATCAGAACATATAGCCGCTGGTTCGAATCCTAATGCGGATACAGGCTCCCCTGTGCGGTTAATCCAGGCAGTCCTAAATCCAAAGCTTGAAGCACCTGCAATATCCCACTGATTAGAGGACACAAATAATATTTCGGCTTTATCGAGTCCAAGTTTCTCCATCGCATAACTATAGGAAGCAGGTGACGGCTTGTACTGCCTGATTTCATCTGCGCTCAACGCTCCTATTAAATCTTGAAATCCGTTATTTTTAATGAGAGGATCGAGCATTCCTCTCGTTCCGTTAGAATAAATAAACGTTTGTTTACCTTTAAGCTGTTTTAATACTTCTTCTGTTTCTTCGAAGGGCCTCAGCTGTTCGTATTCTTTCATTAAGTCTGCACATTCTTTTTCGCTTCCTTCTGCGCCATGAATCGCCAAAGAAGCTTTCAGCGCTTTTTCAGTGAGCTGATCAAAAGGCTCATATTTTTGCAAAATCTGTGTCAAAAAGCAGTATTCCAGCTGTTTTTCTCTCCATGTCCGGCTGATTTCCTCCCCTTTTCCCTGGAAATGCTGCTCGCATTTTTCTTTTACAGAGTAAACGTCAAACAAAGTACCGTAGGCGTCAAATAAAATTGCTTTAATGGTCATGAGATGGCCTCCTTTGTATCTGTTATGTATATTTCACAAAAACAGCCCCTGCAAAACACTGCAGGATGCTGATAAGTGATTTACATCGTGAAAACGGGTAAAGTTTCATTACACGCAATCATATTGGAGGAATGAGCCATGGGAAATCTGTTATGTATATTTCACAAAAACAGCCCCTGCAAAACACTGCAGGATGCTGATAAGTGATTTACATCGTGAAAACGGGTAAAGTTTCATTACACGCAATCATATTGGAGGAATGAGCCATGGGAAATTACCCTGAACTTTTTGAAGAACAACTACTAGGACCCTATAAATTAAAAAACCGCTTCATTGTCTCACCGATGACGCGAATCAGTGCAGATGAAGACGGAATGGCTAATTCCCGAATGGCACGCTATTACAAACGCTACGCAAAGGGTGGATTTGCCGCCGTTATTTCTGAGGGTATTTATACAGACAACCTATACAGCCAGGGTTATCTAAACCAGCCGGGCTTAGTATCCGCCGGTCATATTGCCTCTTGGAGACCGATTACTGAAGCTGTTCAGGACCACGGTGCCCTGATTATCGCCCAGCTTATGCACGCTGGCGGCCAGTCTCAGGGAAACATTCATTCAAAACAGACAGCAGCACCTTCTGCTATTTCCCCTAAAGGAGAACAGCTCGAGTTTTATGGCGGCTCCGGCCCATATCCCGTTCCTAAAGAAATGAGTGAACAGGATATTGCGGATGTGAAAAGGGGGTTCGCGGCCGCAGCTATGAATGCCCGTCAGGCCGGATTCAATGGAGTAGAAATACACGGGGCAAACGGATATCTTCTGGACCAGTTCCTGACAGCGAGCTTAAATGAGCGAGAAGATTCTTATGGAGGGTCCCTCCAGAACCGTATGAGGCTGTTAATGGAAATCATATATGACGTTCAGCAGGCGGCAGGAAACGATATGATCATCGGAATCCGAATTTCACAGGCAAAGGTGTCGGATCCAAATTACAAATGGCCTCATGGCGATAAGGATGCAGAAGCGATCTTCTCCCTTCTTGGGAAAACCCCGCTGGATTATATTCATGTAACGGATGCAAACGGTACAGCATCGTCATTTGGTGATGGAAGTAAATCACTTGCAGCCGCCGCAAAAGAGTACAGCGGATTGCCGGTTATCGCCAACGGACAGCTTCAGGATCCAAGAAAGGCTTCTTCTTTAATTTCCTCTGGGGATGCTGATTTTGTAAGCCTGGGTACAGGAGCTTTAGCCAATCCCGATGCACCGAAGAGAATCAGCAAAGGGAAGGATCTTGAAGCCTTCAGTCCGGAGGAAATCCTTATGCCGCTAGCACATATAAAAGATTCAGAGCTGTAAATCATCAGCCGCCGGGACAATCCGGCGGTTTTTTGAATGCCTGGGCGTAAAAAATGATATAATAGAAGCATTACAAATGAAGGGAGGTGAACTGGGTGTTCTTGGATTTGGATTTTTTAAATGATATGAGCCATTTAATTCTGCTCATATCCCTTGTCGTATCGGCTGGCGGGACCCTCGCTTTAACCTATGTATCGGGGAAAAGCGTTAAAACCGACATGTCGATAAAAAGAAATTGGCTGCCGGCCTTATCTGATACCGAACCGCACCGCTTTTTTATCGGCGGCATGGATCAGCTGCACACTTGGATAATCAGGATTATGAAAATGGCTTCTTCTCCGGATGATGACGGTGACCGCCACCCCTTCTCGTACGATTCACAGGCGATAAAAATACGAGGAGGGCACTTATGCCAAACCAATCATCTAAGTTCACGTTCCTTAAACGGTCAAGTTTATTACTTCTGATTTTTTCAGTACTCCTGCTAAGCGGCTGCTCGGCAGATCATACACCAATCAATAGCGAGACAACCGGGTTTTTTAACCATTTTGTTGTATTCCCTTTTTCTGCCTTGATCAAATATACAGCTTCTCTATTCGGAGGCAGCTATGGAGTAGCGATTATCCTGGTGACATTTTTAGTCCGTCTGCTCCTTATGCCGTTTATGATGAAGCAATACAAAAATCAGCAGCAGATGAAGAAAAAAATGGCGATTCTGCAGCCCGAAATGAAAAAGCTTCAGGAAAAATACAAAGACAAGAAAAAAGATCCGGAGTCCCAGCGTCTTATGCAGCAGGAAACCCTTCAGCTTTATCAGAAGCATGGGTACAATCCGCTTGCTATGGGCTGTCTGCCGATCCTGATCCAGACTCCCATTCTTTTCGGATTTTACTTCGCGATACAACGAACTCCGGAGATCGCTGCACATTCGTTTCTCTGGTTTGACCTGGGGCATCCGGACACCATCATGCCGATTATTGCCGCAGCTGTCTATTTCCTGCAGGCAAAAGTCTCCCAAATGGATATGCCGGCGGAACAGCAAAAGCAAATGGCCATGGTCGCCTATGTGATGCCAATTATGATGGGGGCTGCGTCATTCGGAACAGCCGCATTTCTTCCTCTGTATTGGACCATTGGAGGAGTGTTCGTCATTCTGCAGACACTGCTTGCTAAGCACCTGTACAAAGAAAAAAATCTTCCTGCTGTTCCAAAAACACTGGAAAATTAGGGTTTCAGAGCGCCTCCTTTTCGGGGGCGCTTTTTTTGGCGGCTTCGGTTGGTGCTGATTTTGCCGGAAAATGCCGAATGGTCGCTTTTCGACATAACCCCGTTGATAATCGACATTTCTTGGCGGCTATTCGACAACCGTCTGTTGCTATTCGACATATTCCCGTTGCTATTCGACATTCCGCTGCTATTGACAACCGCCAAAGCTTCCATCTAAAAAGACGCCCGGCATCCCGCCGGGCGTCTTTCCATCTTATTGAGCCGTATAGCTCTGATAATCATTGCTCTCAAGCAGATCAATCAGTTTGATGTCTTTGTTGTTATCTTTGAAATAGCGGTACGTAAAGGAATTTTCAAATAGGACAGCGTACTGGCCGTAGCGGTCCTTTACGAGCATGCTGCGGTTATCGAACTTTTTGCGGTCCACTTTTTCATCCTCGATCCAGCGGGCAATCCTGTCACCAAGAGACGTCCATTCAATTTCAACGGTGTATTCGGAACGCATGCGCTCTTCAAACACTTCGAATTGCAGCTGGCCGACAGCGCCAAGAATGATATCATCTGTAAGCTCCTGGCGGAAAAGCTGAATAGCGCCTTCCTGTACAAGCTGATCAATTCCTTTTTTGAATTGCTTCGATTTCATAACATTCTTCGCCCGGACCTTTTTAAACATTTCGGGCGGGAACTGCGGAAGCTCTTCATATTCAAACCGGTCTTTACCCGCTACGAGCGTATCCCCGATTTGATAGGCATTCGGGTCATAGATTCCGATGATATCACCTGGATAAGCAATGTCCACTGTTTCCCGGTCTCCTGCCATGAAGGATTGCGACTGCGCAAGCTTAATGACTTTATTCGTTCTGCTTAATGTTACGTTCATTCCGCGTTCGAACGTACCGGAGCAGATACGCAGGAAAGCGATCCGGTCTCTATGCTTTGTATTCATGTTTGCCTGTATTTTAAATACGTATCCGGAGAAATCCTCTTTTTCAGGCTCGACAAAGCCTTCGTTCGTACGGCGCGGCTGAGGTGAAGCGGCAAATTGAAGAAACGTATCAAAGAAGGTCTGAACTCCAAAGTTGGACAAGGCGCTTCCGAAAAATACAGGGGTCAATTCGCCTTTTCTCACTCGTTCAGGATCAAAGTCGTTACCGGCTTCATTTAGGAGTTCAAGCTCTCCCAGTGTATCCTGATAGGTTGGGTTTTCATAAATATCCGCTGCTTTTTCTTCAATTTCATTTACTTTAAAAACGGTCTCTTCTTCATTCCCGTTGAAACGGACAAATGATTCGGAATAGCGGTCATAAATACCGAGGAAGCGTTTCCCCATTCCTACCGGCCAGTTCATTGGATAGGACTCAATGCCGAGTACCTCTTCGATTTCCGCCAGGAGTTCAAGCGGGTCGCGGCCTTCACGGTCCAGCTTGTTCATGAATGTGAAAATAGGAATTCCGCGCATCCGGCATACTTTAAACAGCTTAATCGTTTGCGGCTCTACCCCTTTTGTTGAGTCGATAATCATAACCACACTGTCCACAGCCGTCAGAGTACGGTACGTATCTTCACTGAAGTCTTCATGTCCGGGAGTGTCGAGAATATTTACGTGAAATTCATGATATGGGAAGCTCATTACACTTGATGTTACAGAGATTCCACGCTTTTTCTCAATTTCCATCCAGTCGGAAGCTGCGAATTTACCTGATTTCTTTCCTTTTACGGTACCCGCTGAGCGGATCACGTTTCCGAAGAGAAGCAGTTTTTCTGTTAATGTTGTTTTCCCGGCATCCGGGTGGGAAATAATCGCAAACGTTTTGCGTTTATTAATTTCCTGTTTTAAGTTCATGTATATACCTCGTTCTATATCAGTTTATTCAGCTCTTAAAAAAGAGTCGGGTTCAAAGATCAAGATGCACTTCAAAAAATATACCATAAATGAAGGTTAAAAAGCTATCGGGTCCGGCGCCCAATTATCATATTCCACATCCGCTAAATTGTCTCAATTTTTTGATTTTAAGAGCTTGCGGGGTTATACTTCAACTGAAAATACTATAACCAGAGGAGCGGATGACGATGGAAAAAAGGAAGCTGGGTTCTTTAGAGGTTTCTGCCCTGGGTCTGGGCTGTATGGGAATGTCAGAGTTTTACGGGGAAACAAACCGCACGGAATCAATTGAAACCATTCAGCTGGCGTTTGAACTCGGACAGAACTTCTTTGATACGGCTAACGTGTATGGAAACGGCAAAAATGAAGAACTCGTTGGCGAAGCACTTAAGCCCATTCGCAAAAATGCAGTGCTGGCTACCAAATTCGGCATCGTCAGGGACGAAAACGGCCGTCCTGGAGGAGTTAACGGGCGCCCTGAATATGTGAAAAAATCTGCAGAAGAGAGCTTGAAGCGTCTGCAAACCGATTACATTGATTTATATTATCTCCATCGTCCCGATCCTGAAACACCGATCGAGGAATCAGTTGGGGCAATGGCTGAACTTGTGAAAGAAGGGAAAGTGCTGCATCTTGGGTTATCAGAGGTTTCAGCCGAAACACTCCGCCGCGCTTCCGCCGTTCACCCTATCTCGGCCCTGCAAACGGAGTATTCTCTCTGGAGCCGTGATGTAGAAGAGATTATACCGGCAGCGCGTGAGCTCGGTACAGGAATCGTAGCTTACAGTCCGCTTGGAAGAGGATTTTTGACCGGACAATTCAATCAGTTCGAAGATTTTGCAGAGAATGATTTCAGGCGCTTCCTCCCCCGTTTTCAAGGAGACAACTTCAAACGCAACCTTGATTTAGCAGAGGAAGTGCATCAGCTTGCTGAAAAGAAAAAGGCGAGGTCCTCTCAAATTGCACTGGCGTGGCTTTTGCATAAGGGAAAGGATATTGTTCCGATTCCCGGTACAAAGAGAAGAACCTATGCTAAAGAAAACATTGATTCTGTCAAAATCGAGCTTACTCAAGAAGAGATGGACATGCTCGATACATTGGCTGGAAGAACAGCAGGCGAAAGATACGATGAGCAAGGTATGAGAGGGATTAATAGATAATGTAAAAATAGGGGCGGCCGGCAACCGCCTCTATTTTTAATGGAATGGAAGGATTTCCGGCGGGCTTTGTCAAAGTTTCTATAATGAAATGGAGGAATGAACGTGTCAGCATCCTTAACAGAACTGCTTCGCATCAATTATCCCATCATCCAGGCGCCCATGGCAGGAGGCATTACCGGCCCGGAACTGGTTTGTGCTGTGTCCCGCTCAGGCTGCCTCGGCTCAATCGGTGCAGGCTATATGGCCCCCGGAGACCTTTCAGCATTAATCCGGGACATCAAAAAAAACATCCAGCAGCCCTATGCCGTCAACCTTTTTGTGCCTGAACATCCTGAAGCACCCCAGAGTGATATTCAAAATGCGTTTGAAGCATTGCGTGTTTTTCGTGATGAACTGCATATAAAAGAAGATCCCCCAACATTTAATGAAGGAACCAGCAAGTATGAGGAGCAGATTGAAATGGTTTTAAAAGAAAAGGTTCCTGTTTGCTCCTTTACCTTTGGCATGCCGGCAAAACACATGATCAAGGAGTTAAAGAATAACGGATCCATCGTTATTGGCACGGCTACTTCCGTGATGGAAGCCATTCTTCTTGAAGAACAAGGTGTTGATGCCATCGTTGCTCAAGGAAGTGAAGCGGGCGGACACCGCGGTACTTTTTCAGGTCCTCCCACTCACCATATGCTGGGGTTAATGTCTCTCATTCCGCAGATTTGCGATTTTGTTAAAATACCTGTCATTGCAGCTGGCGGAATTATGGATGCACGGGGATATAGAGCGGCACTTTGCTTAGGAGCGCAGGGCGTTCAAATGGGAACGGCTTTTCTAACGGCATTTGAGAGCGCCGCTCATCCTGCATACAAAGAAGCCGTATTAAATGCACGTGAAGACCAGGTAGTCGTTACGGATGCTTTCTCAGGAAAAGAGGCACGCGGAATTAAAAATCAGTTCATATATGAGATGGAAAACGAAACAAGAATTCTTCCCTACCCGCTTCAAAATGATTTAACAAAGACAATCCGAAAAGCGGCAGCAGAGCAAAATAACGCAGAGTATATGTCATTATGGTGCGGACAAAGCCCGAGGCTGAGCCGCAGCCAGTCTGTAGAAAGCCTGGTTCAATCGATCTTATCTGTCTCAAAGGATGTGACACTATGATTGTTGCCTTTATACAGCCTGAAGAAGTGATCCCGCTCAGGCAAAAGCTCCTTCGCCCCGGCCAGCCCAAAGACGCTTGCCGCTACGAAAATGATGATAAGGAAAGCTCCTTTCACCTGGGGTGCTATGAAGATGAACTCTTAATCAGCATCGCGAGCTTTTCTGAAGAAGTTACTCCGCTTCTGCCAGGGGATCATCAATACCGCTTGCGTGGCATGGCTACCCTCCCGCAATACCGGAACCGAAAGGCAGGCAGCTCTTTGCTTACTAAAGCGGAACAGGTGCTCGCCGAAAGAAAAGCAGATTTGTGGTGGTGCAATGCAAGAACAAGTGTTGAAGCGTATTACTTAAAGCAGGGATTGCATCCGGTTGGTGGAGTTTTCGAAATAGAAGGAATCGGACCTCATCAGGTCATGTATAAACAACTGAAATAAGCGATCCTGCACCAGATCGCTTATTTCATTGGCTATGTTAAAGCATGGTATTGGTTTAAAACGCCTGTTGATTGGAGTGGAAGCCGTGAGACTTGTGCTTTAGAGCAGCGTGACAGGTGAGACCCCGCAGGCGCAAAGCGGCGGGAAGGCTCAAGCAGCCCGCCCAAGGATAAGCGAACGCCTGAATCAACAGCCAAGTTTAACAGAGCTATTTCATTAAATGGCTAGCTCCTCTTTACTATCCAACTGTGTTTTATAAAGCTCAAAATACAACCCTTTATTCCCGATTAATTCTGCATGGGTTCCTTCATCTATAATGCTCCCATTCTCCATTACAAAAATTCGGTCTGAGTCATAGATTGTTGAGAGCCTGTGGGCAATGACAATTCTTGTACAGCCCATTTCCTTCAGGTAATCCCCGACAAGCGCTTCATTGATTGAATCCAGCGAGCTCGTTGCCTCATCTAAAATAATCACCTTAGGCTGGCTGATCAGAGCCCGTGCTAAAGCAATCCTCTGTCTTTGTCCGCCCGACAGGTTCATTCCCATTTCAGAAACCAGCGTATGGTACCCCATTGGCATGCTTTCAATTTCCTCAGCAATTTGCGCAACAGAAGCCGCTTTTTGGATATCCTCCATTGTGACGTCCTCTTTGTTCATTTTGATATTCTCCATAATGGAGTTGTTAAAAAGATTGATATCCTGCGGAACGATTCCCATTTGCTGACGAAGCTCCTGCTTATTATAGCGGCCAAGCTCGATGTCATCATAATAAATTTCACCTTCTGTAGGCATATACAGCCCCAGCAGAATCTTGCTCAGCGTGCTTTTTCCGGAGCCGGATGGACCCACAATCGCCACCTTTTCCCCACGTTTAATATGCATGCTGATTTTCTTCACTACTTTTTCTGAGTGCTTTGTGTAAGAAAAAGAAACATCCGAGAGTTTAATATCCCCGGTAATTTGAGCTCCGGCAGGCTTCTCGGGATTTTCCTCTGTTTCTGAATCCGTAATATCCCTTACTCTTTCTAAATAGGCATTGGCGAGCAGAAAATTATTGTACGTTTGAAAGATTGATACACCAACGGCAAAGAATGTGATCGACAGTGTATGAAAAGCGATCATTTCTCCAAGCGAAATGCTTTTCTGAGCAAATAGATAGATTCCTATAAGCAAAATCAGCAGCGGAGACAGTGTTTGAATGGTTGTTTGCACAGAGGTGTAGGAATTTTGAATCTCCGAACGTTTTTTAAACTTTTGCAGTGCCCGGTTGAATTGATGGTTCCAATTCTTATAAACGGTATCCTCCAGCCCGGTCGTTTTGACTCCGAGGATGGAATAAAGAGCTTCGACCTGAATGGTTTGCAGCTTGCTGTTTTCGGCAATTTCATGCTGATTTGCCTCCAGAATGTGAGGTCTTGTATACATGGTTAAGGCACCGTTTATAAAAAATAAAATAAGGGCTGCCCCCGCAAGGACTGGTGAGCTGTACAGCATATACATGAGAATAAAAAAGATGGATCCAAAATCAATAAGGCCTTTGATTAGCTGTTCTGACAGTAAATCACGGATAATGTGCAAGCTGTTCATCCGGAACAAAATATCTCCAAATGAACGGACCTCAAAAAATTTATACGGAACCCGAAGCAGATGCATAAACGTTTTCCCCATCAGCGATTTTTCCAAAACCATCTGAAAGCTGATTAAATTCTTTCCTCTTATATAAATGAGGAGACCGAAAAAAGCAATCAGTCCCGCTGCCGTCCCAATCAAAGAATTGAGCTGGCTGAATTTATTCTTCATGACCACTTCATCGATCAAATATTGGACCGCGATCGGAATGGAAAGAGTAAACAGGTAAGTTATGAAGGAAAGTAAAACGATTTTCAAAAAAAGATACTTATGATGAAACACATCAGAGAAAAAGGAGTACCAGATGTTTTCTTTTTTCCTTACTGGAACGAACTCATCAGAAGGCTTGACGGTTACTGCATAGTTCGAAAAAGACTGGTGCAGTTCTTCCCTCGTCAGTTTCTTCCGGCCAAAAGCGGGATCTACAATCACGGCCTTCGATGGTCCGATTTCTTCTAAAATGACATAGTGATTGTCATTCCAATATAATATGGCGGGAAGCTCCAGCTGCCAAAGACCTTCGAACTCGGTTTTGTACACATGGGTTTCGAATTTTAAGGAAAGAAGCAGGGAATTAAGCTGGTAAAGAGTCAGTCCGTCTCTTCCTGCTTCAATAAAGTCCCTCAGTTCACTCAGCGAGCTCTGGCTTTTGTAGTATCTCGTGATCATAGCTGCGCAGCATAAGCCGCATTCCGTCTGCTGCATCTGGGGAATATACGGAATTTTTCTCTTCCTATGATGAATGCCCAATTTCGTTTCCCACCCCTCTGTATGGCATAACATCCAAAGAAAGCACAGATGGATAGACTGGATTCTGAAGCCTGAGCAGCGAATATCCGATACCTGAAAAACCAAGCATAAAACCCATCAATCCACCCGAAGGATTCAATCCATAACGAAAGCCTTCTTCACTAAGCGTGAAAAGATGACGGTCTCCAAGCCTTCGCGCACTTTCAAGAAGTTCCTGGTCTCCGAGGATTCCGGCTGCTACGAGGAGAATATCCAGATTTCCGAAGATCCCGTGACAAAGACTGTGATTGGAATCCGCCTCAAATCCATCCTTCACTACTTTTTCGAGCGCGCGTTCAGCATCCCGTATTAGCTCCTCGTCTGTCCTGGCTGCTAAAACCACCATTTTCGCTCTCGCTAAACCGATTCCTGCTGCCCCATGGCACCAGAAAACGAGATCCTGATCTTCTTCAGGTGTTCTTAAATCTCTCCAATTTCCTGTTTCATCTCGAAAATACGAATTTTCCTTAGCAACCAGTTCTTTAGCCGCTTCTGAATATTTTTCCTCCCCTGCCGCTTTGCCAAGGAAAGAAAGGGCGTAAGCATATCCGGCTAATCCATGGGAAAAGCCTGTTAGAAAATCAGTTTTTTTCCTGCTTTCAAGAAAAAGATGTTCTCCCATGCGGCATGCAAGAACCAGAAGCTCCTCTTCCTTTTCCTGTTCATACATATTTAAAAGACAGACGATTAATCCGGAAAGACCGCCGATCCAGTCGAGCTCTGTTTCAGAATTCAGTTTTATGTCCGATAGCATTTTCACATATGTCCGGTATTGTTCATATAGCTTCTGGTCATTCCATAAAACAGACAGGTTGTAGGACAAATAAAGCAATGAACCCAATCCGGAGTATACAGAGTGCGTCCGCTCTTCTTCCTTTAACGGCCACAGCTCCTCAAGTCCCCCGAGCGCTCCCCTTGCTAAAATCCTGTATCTTTCGTCACCCGTTTCTTCAGCCAAGGCAGCGAGAAATAAAACGGCACCGGCGCCTTCATATAAGGAATCATTTATTGGCCCGAGGTGGAGCTTGTCTTCCCTTCCTAAATTAGGGGAAAGCCATGTGCAGCTCGTTCGCTTGCTGTTCCAGATTGCGCGTTCCAAAAGAAGATCCCCAAGCTGAATGGCAGCATCGAGCGGACTTGCCGGTAAATGAAGGAGCTTTTCTTCATTCACCATCTCCGCTTGATTTTCCTGATGACGGCCGCCCCAATTTTTATCAAGCTTTGATAAAACGGACATTCGAATGTAGGAAATCTGCTTCTTACAGTCCATCATGCTAACTTCCGCTATTCTTTTAACGAGCAAATCTTTCAATGAATATTCATAGTAATTCCTTGCACAGATCTCACGGCCGGCATGCAGGTGCAGTCCTGAAAATTCCGCAGTAAAATACGGAACGTCGTTTCTCATTAACGACTCGATCTCAGCCAGGTTTTTTGCCGCCGTTTCCTCTGTTTCGTGTTCCCTGAGGTAGGAAAATAAAGCATTTCGATCTTCTATGCTGCGCATATAGCCGGGATGTCCGGCTGCCTCCAGAAAGCGTCCATATATGTGAGTCGCTCTCAGTACCTGCCTGTATGTCCCGTTAAACATCTCAATCCGTCTAATGAGTTCATCCTTGTGCTTTTCGACTGTTTGGTATCCATCCGTAAAGCCCTGTTCCATACTGTTCAAATAATCAGCGGCCCGAACGGTTTCTCCATTCAATCTAGTAATATTCTGATTGCTTTCAGAAACAAAGAAATCCGGAGTGAATCGTATTTCATCGGTACCTGGATTGATAAGCTGATAGGTGATCACGCGGTCTGACGTTTCCCCGCCATGGCCAAGCAAACCGCTCACATCAAAATCAATAGGCGACTGCTCCAGGTTTTGAGGGAGCAAAAGCGTTCCAAGAACAGAGCGATCCAGCTCCTCGAAAAAAGCGGTCATCAGTTCTCCGCTTTTCTCTCCTTGGGGTTCATGGGTAAGCAGGGTTTCCAAATCGATTACGACAGGGTACTCTCCGTTTGAAATGATGTTTTCATAATGAATGTCACTGCATTTAAGAATTTTGAATAGAGCAAGCAAGACCCCGATTCGGTAATAATAATCCGTAACCTCTTCCGTGCTCCGGCATTCCTGATAAGGGATAAACTCCTGCCATCCGTATTCTCCGCAGCTGATGATGTTCGCTCCTTTTAATGGGACGCGCAGTTCCCCTTTTGACTGAACCCAGTTAAGGAGAGTATAAAAGCTTTTCTCCGGTGAAAGAGTATGAGGCTTGTACACAATTTTTCTGCCGCTGATTGTTAAGATCAGAACCGTCTGTCCGTTATTATGGGAGTCTCCCATGCTGAATTGAATATCCTCGAGCAGCATCTGTGAAACGCCGAGCATCGATTGGACAGGAAGGAGGTCAGCCAATAGCCGGTTCAGCACGTCAGAGATCAGCTGCAGCTTCGTTTTCATTTTTCCTTCTATTAAATAGATCAGCACAGGGTATTTATTAAATAGTTCAATAAAAACGTCTTTCGTCTGAAGAGATCGATGATAATCGTGATAGCGCTCTTCCTTTGTCTCCCCTTGAATCTGTCCCGATTTCTTTTTTTCATACAGGTCCGTTATAAGCGTTTTTATCGATAGATTGATGAGCTCTTCCTTTAAAGAAATAAGGCAGCGGATCATGATTTTTTCGAAGTTAATAGCTAAATCAATGGAAGGAATGGAATGGAGCAAAGCGGATAGGTCTTGTTCAAAGGAGCGGATGAAGGGTGTATAAAAATCATCAAATAGACCCGTTTCATTAAAATGATTGGCATAAGGGGTGTTTTCATAGGTTTGATGGATTATTTTCTCCGCAAATCGCTGTTCAGGAGTTATAATGGTTTTCATAGCATCTGGTAACCTCTCACAATTAGATTCGTAAAAATTGGCATATGTATCGTAAAACAAGGGTATGATCATAGTGAACGGTTCCTTCGCTGGCCTGCAAACCGGAAGGAACCGAACCTGTCCTTACATCAACCGCATTTAGATGTACATTTGAATGTAGAACATACTGCGATAGAAAGTGCTACTGTAGCTCCGCAAGCCCAAGAAGAAGTCGTAATGGTTGCAGTACCTCCGGCAGGGTTTTCAGCAGAAAGCTTTTTAAGCTCGCTTTCAGGGATGAAACCTGCTGGATCTTCCGTTTTATAGATTTCGATAAGTTCAAGACCTTTTTTCATTATTTTCACCTCCCTTCAAGTTAGGTAAGATCCTTGCGATTCAGGAAATAGACGGCCAATGCTGCAAAGATCATTCCCGATAGAATAAGACCGGTCACCTCCGCCTGATTCCATGCAGGTTGATGAATGACATTGCTTGCTGAGTAAAAAGGGATGTACTCAACCGCTCTCACAAGCCCCGAGAATTTTGAGACGGCCATCCCGATTACCGCCGGCAGCAGAAAGAAAAATCCGATGGCAGAGAATAAAGATGCGATTGTATGAGAAGACAGGACTGTCCACAAAAGGACAAAGCTCCCCACACAAAAGGTATAAACCAAGTATCTGCCAATCACTCCTGTCAGTTCAAGCACTGCATGTAATGCAGTCAGCTCTCCCATTACTCCTAAAAAAATGACTCCAATCATGCCGCTTACAAGCCCCATCAGCAATCCAAGGCCAAGAAGACTCACAATCTTTGAAAAGAGAATCTCCATCCTTGAATAACGATTCGTAAAAAGAATGGCAGAGGTCTTAAACTGAAATTCATCTCCCAGTGATTTTGCTGCAAAAACGATCAGCACATACTGCGCTATATCCGCAAAAAATGCATATACATTTCGTTTTCCAAACGATTCAGGGTTGAGAAATGCTACATAGGCAATCGCGCATGAGAAAAGCGAGGCCAGGATTACACCAAGATAAATACTTGGTTTCCTCATCAGCTTTTTCGTTTCTAATACCGCTAAATTACCCATTCTTCTCACTTCTTTCTGTCAGTTCAAAGTATTGCGTTTCCAGACTTTCCTTCCATTCATACACACTCGAAAAACCAATCCCGCGCTCGGCAATTTTTGAAATCAGAGCTTGGACCTGTTCTTTTTTTATTTGGATTCTGATCCGGTTCTGTGACAGGACAGAAGGCTCGTACCCTTCTTCCTCTAGAAAGGCAGTCAGCAGCATTTCATCATTAGACTCAAATACATAGAACACGGTATCCTGCTCTGTTTCCGTTAAGTGCAGGGTTTTGACAACTTTCCCGTTATTAAGCACGATGACCCGCTCGCAGATTTTTTCGATTTCATCAAGTGAGTGGCTAGAAATCAGCATGGCGATTTTTTTTGTCTCCGCGATGACCTTTAAATAATTTCTCAGATTCCGCATACCGGAAGGATCCAGGCCGTTTGTCGGTTCATCCAGAACGAGAAGCTTCGGATCGCCGATGAGCGCCTGGGCGATTCCAAGTCTTTGTTTCATTCCCATGGAATAATGCTTCACCTTTTTGTTTAGCGCATCTTTAATTTCCGTAAGCTCAGCCGCCTCGAAAATTTCTTCCTTCGTAATGGACTTCGTTAAAGCGCCAAAGAATTGAAGATTTTCGTAGCCGGTCATATTCGGATAGTAGCCGGGGGACTCAATCACACAGCCGATTTCCTTGCGGGAAAACTTTTTACCCGTTTTTACACTCCTGTTATTTAAAAGGATTTCTCCTTCGTAATTTTTAATTAAACCCGTAATCATTCTCATTAATGTAGTTTTTCCTGCTCCGTTGGGACCAGCCAGTCCGACAATTTCTCCTGTACCGATGGAAAAGCTGACGTTGTCTGTAACAAGCTGATTTTTAATGCTTCTGCTCACCTGATCGACTACCAGAATATTGGACATATGATCCTCCTCCTGATGGTTATTCAAACCATAAAATATCCGGAACGATAGACGGTGCATACTGCTTTAGCAGGGAATATCCAAACCCAGTTAACCCGATCATGACACTCATTGAATCGGTTCCGCGGAAAACCCCTTCCTTCCATCGCTTTGATAAGACCTGATCAAAAATCTGCTGAAAGGTCGACAGCGCCTGGCTTTGCAGCTGCTGATCACCGAAGGTTTCGGCTGCGAGCTGAACAATTGAGAGATTCCCAAGATCCCCGTGGCAATAGGATGGATTATGTCCAAACCCATTGCTCAAAGTGGTTGAAAGAGCTGTGACAATTTCCGAGTCGATCTGGTCATCGGTGTAGCCGGAACGCTTCAGCAAGAGCCTGCTTAGAAGAATGCCGGGCGCGCCATGACACCAGCCAATGGACATTCTTGTTTTTTCCGGACTTGAGTACCAGTTCCCGTGCTCCTCTGAAAATAACTCTCTTTCATAGGCTAAGGCTTGCTGGATGGTGTTCAGCACTTCCTCATCCTTTGTCAGCTCATACAGTTTTCCTAGATATGCAGCAATCCCTGCATTGCCGTGAGAAAAACCGGATCCGGGATTGGTCACATCTGATTTCCATGCAATGGATGAGCCGAAGATTTGATGGTTTTTTCTCAAATGAAGGAAATGGGTATGAGCGCAATCAAGGATAACCTCACGATCTCCTGGAGTCAGCTCCTCTTTGTATAAGGAAAGAATAGCCCCTATGCTTCCGGCAGAACCCCCGACCACGTCGTAAACCTTGTCTCCTGATGCCAGGGATTTCAGCTTATTCATATGACGAATGGCGAATTCCTTCATTTCCGGGTCCTTCAACAGCTTTCCTGTATGATAAATGGCATATAAATAACCGCTTAAACCGTTATAGGCTCCAACCAGGTATGGATGCTTAAAATCCAGGCTCTTTATTTCCTGAATCGGAGAATAAATCGTTTGAGCTGCTGCCTTCTTATATTTTTCCATCCCGGTGATCTCACCTAGACAGGCAAGAAAGACAGCGATGCCGCTGTTGCCGTTATAAAGGTCATTTCCGACAGGACCAATCGACCACGTCTCTTCCTCTTTTCCTTCCAGCATCGTGCTGATCCAGGTCCGGTCCAAACCTTCTTCTTGATCCGCAACACTCGTTTCAAGCAGGTGATCGCCAATCCGGCATGCAAGCTCAAGCCACTTTTCCGGCTCCTTTTTATCTGGTTCAAAAGAAAATTGGATCCCTGTTACTTCAGATTCAGCACTGCTCGTCTTTGCTTTAAACGACATGTCAATGATACTCAGCTGTCTTTGCAAATCCGGATCTCCCATACTCCTGATTTTGTGGGCTGCTTCCATTAGCGGGGTCCGGTTAAACGCCTCATCCATCTGGATACGTCCATTCCAGGCAATTGCATTCATATCCGTTCTCGAAGTGAAATACGGAATCGATCCGGTCATGAGATCCATTATTTCTGCTTTCAGCAAAGGTTTTTTCAATCTGCTCGCATGAATGCCGATTCTGTGAAGGAGGATTTCTCTGCTCAATTCATCCCTTAGAAAATCCGGGTGCAGAGCCGTGCTCAGCAGCTGACTGTAAACATATGTAGGCCTCGCTATGTACCTGCTTTGATTTCCCGCGAACCGATTTGAAAGCTCGGCGATCACCAGTTCCTTATTCTCCGCAATCCATTCATAAAGGGCTGTAAATCCGTCTTTGATCTCTTTTGAAAATAGTTCGGAGCGCTGAACCTCTCCCTTTAAGCTCGGATTATTTTGTTCCGAATCAAGGGTGCCGGAATGTTTTTCAATTTTGATCTCATCGGTCAAATTACCGGAAACTGTCAATGAAACAAATGGGGATGCCTGTTCATCCTCTCCGCCAAGTCCGCTGATGTCCACACTGATTTCCTTGCCATCCACTCTTTTCACAATTTTCTGCGGCAGCAATCCAGCTGAATACACAGACCGCGCAAGCTGTTCATGGGCCATGACCTCTGATGTCGAAGCAAAAGGCAAATCGACAATCACGGAATGAAACAGGGATTCAAGATCAATCGGAACAGGGTGCTCGCCGCTGGCAATCAGATTCTCATGGTGAAAATCATTGGCATTAAGGATATAAAAAACGGCAAGCTGATGACCGATTCGTTTATAAAACCGCTCCGCTCCCTCTGTATCCGTGCACTCCTCGTAAGGAACAAATTCCATCCAGCCATACTCACCCCGGTCCATAATCAAAACCGTTTTCAAAGCGAGCATATCGCCTGCCTTCTGTTCGTTCAGCCAGTCAATAAAACGCTGATAAGCAAGCTCGATCTTTACACAGCGTGGTTTGTACACAGCCTTGAATCCTGATGTAAAGCGGACGATGGAAACCGTTTGGCCGCCATTATGGTCATCTCCCAAATTGTTATCAATTGAATCGATTTTTCCAATTCCATCCTTCAGTCCGAATGCTTCCTCCAGCAGAAGCTGATCCTTTTCCGTATGTGCAGCGATTTCCAGGACAAAATTCAAGTAGTTTGCAGAAGCAGAGTCCATCATACGGGTCAATACCGTATATTCCTCATACAAAGACCCGGTAAATTCAGGCTCTTTAAGAAGGGTGCCGGTAAAGTAGAGAAAACGAGCTTCAGAGGTTTCCCCTTCGAGCTTATTTTGAAGACGGGCAATATTCACCTCTAAAATCAGGGTGCGAATCGCAAGATTATGAAGGGTTTTAAAAAGCTCCGATGCAGCCCGTATGATAAAGGTTTGCAGGGACGAAATACTCGGATAGTTTTTTAGTTTCTCTTCAAACAAATCAAGGTGATGCTTCACTACCGGCTTAAAAAAGAAATAGAAAGGGACATGGCTGAATTTCTCGTCAATAAACCAGTCCTGATTTAAATTGGATTGGAAGGTTTGCATGAATTGAGGAATATTCTCTGAAGCTGGATGCGGGGTATGTAGTCGGCTATGCAAATCATTCAGGCTTGTCATACCCACATCACCGATTACCTGTTCAAAATCCTCTGCAGTTTTAATCTCCGGATAAAGAGTCATCCAGTATTGAAGCGTATCCTGAAATTGTTCGCTGTACATGTTTGCGCTCATCATCATTTGCTCCTAACCTTGATAGAGATAGTGGCGGATCCAACCACTATCTGCAGAAAATGTAAAAATTATTGGCATGAATTCTGGCACTCTTTCGTAGCTGTACACACATAACCTTTGTTGCCTAAGTATTTACTTGCAGTTGCACATAGAGAAATCGTAATGATTGTTCCCCCAACTTGAGACATCATATCCTGAGCAGAAATCTCTTCAAGTACGTTTCCAGCAGGATTTTCTACAGATAGGGATGATTTCATTCTTAAAACCGGGTTTTTAAGAAATGCTGCTTTGTTCATCGAATTCACCTCCTCTTTTGCTGTGTTGATTTTCCGTTTTCAGGAAAAGCACACTTTATTTTTAACATCGATAAATCCTCTCTGTCTAACTCTTTTTTTTTTCTGAAAAACAGAAAAATAAGACTATCTTCCTTAATAGAAGGCCCATTTGATTCACAAATGCAAACAATCGTTACTTCCGTACATGACAAATATATAAAAATATTTGTAATATCCTGTCAAAATGAGACAAACTATTTATTTTTATGATGATATGGGTCTGATTTTACAAAAAAGGGGAACTGCCATATAATATAAAAAATCCTTTTCACTTTGTCTAAAGCAACAGGATTTTTTCCAATTTCACTGTCGAACGGATGGATGGTGAAGGGGTATTTCTGATCATTGATTCTCCCTCAGTCGCTGCAGAATTTCACCGCTAGGAATCTTGCTTTAAGTAATCCATTTACCATCAAGGCTTTCTATAAAAAAATGATATAGCCGGACGAGCTTATTTTTCCCACAATTGGAAAAAATGACTTAAGTCACTCCGTCTTTTGATTGATGATTTTTAATCAATATCAGATTATCCTTAAGGTAAGAAAAAGAAGGAGGCGTCTTTTCATGTCATTAGAAATGTGGATCGCGATTGGATTAGCGCTGTTTAGCGGGGTTGCTGGAAGCGTTTATATGAACAACAAAAAAAAGCGATAAAAAAAGCCCGCTACTCTTCAAGCTCGAGTAATGGGCCGGCAAGCTAGTTAATTTCGAGATGTTTTGTGCAGTTATAAAGCCCGCATGACCACTTAGAGTCATCCAGCAGAAGATGGGTGATCGAAGTATTTTTTAGCGGTTCGCTTTCTTCATTCATCGGCGTTAATTCCTTTAGGAGATGTCTGATAAATGAACCATGTGTCACCATGAGAATGTTCTTGCCGGGATGCTTTTCCAAAAGCTCTTCAACAAATTCTACTCCTCTTTTTGTTACCTGGCCCGACTGCTCTCTGCCCAGGTCAAGTTCTCTCCACCCAGTTCCCCATTTTTCCACACGTTCAGCTTCTGTTGTGCCTTCAATTTCCCCGCCACCGGTTTCCCGGATGCGTTCATCTGTTACTACCTCTAGACCACCGAGCTTTTTACTGATAAAATCCGCCGTTTGTTTTGCACGGAGCAGCGGACTTGAATAAAGGAGATCCCAGTCCTCTTCCTTAAGCCGTTCTGCCAGCATTTCTGCTTCTTTAAGTCCTTGTTCATGAAGCGGAATATCGGAGCTGCCCTGCGCTCTTCCTTCCATATTCCATTCTGTTAGGCCATGTCTGACAATTCCTAGCTTAGTCATCATTTCACTCCATTCATTGATTTTCTTCCATGTTATAGACTATTTTATCCCTTTCGGACGGACAAGTCTTCATTGACACATTAAACAGGCCATGATAATATACACAAAACCAAGTAATTTTATAGGATTAATTAAATTATCAAGAGTGAACGAGAGAACTGGCTCTATGACTTCACAGCAACCTCCATTTGGAAAGGTGCTCCTACCAGCAAAGCGCAGTGCTTTGGCCGATAAAGAAATGTTGACCGTAAACTTTCTTAGCAGCCAATGCCAAAGAAGGTTTTTTTTATTTGGCTGGCTCTCAGCTGTGAAACAATCGTTTAAAGGAGGAAGGCAGTTATGAAAGAACTGAAAAGAGTGATTACCGGCGCTCAGTCCTTTTCCATCTATAGAAGTTCTGAACAGGCCATTCTTTTGTGCCATGGCTTCAACGGCACCCCCCAGAGCATGGAATCACTGGGAGAGAAATTTGCCTCATTAGGCTATTCTGTATATGCTCCAAGACTTGCGGGACATGGTACATGTCCGTCCGATATGGAGCTATGCTCAGTTCAAGACTGGTACCGCTCATTGGAAACTGCTTACTTAAAATTAAAGAGCCGATTCAGAAAAGTATTTGTTATTGGACAATCCATGGGCGGCAGTCTGACGATTAAGCTTGCCAGCCAATTCACGCAAATCGATGGAATAGGTCTTATTAATGCAGCACTTGAAGTTCCAGATTACGAAAAGATTGTCGGAGATACTGGTTTTATCAAGGAGGGACGGCCAGATATAAAGGATCCGTCTGTGGAGGAAATTGCTTATGAAAAAATACCTGTTAAAGCCATTTCCGAGCTGAGAAAGGCTATGAATGAAGCAAAAATCAGGCTTGCAGAAGTCTCGTGTCCAGTCGTTGTATTCTGTTCTCCGGAGGATCATGTTGTTCCTGCCTCCTGTTCTGAAAGGATCATGGAGTCCATTTCCGCCAATCGTAAAAAGATGATTAGCCTTCCAAATTCTTATCATGTAGCATCCATGGATTTTGACCAGGATTTGATCGTAAGGGAAGCCAATCAATTTTTCTCCATACAAAAAACAGCCCTTCCTGCCAATAGGAAGAGCATGAACGCCTGAATACTAGGCTGCTTGAATCTTTTGATTGAGCAGTTTCGCTTGAATAAGCCGTCTTCTTACAGCTATTCCAATCCAGCTCGCCAGGACCGCTTTTATAAGGCCAACTGCTACAAATGGCCAGACACCCACAGCGAGTGCCTTGTCCCAAGGCAAACCCAGGACGATTTTTAGCCACACCGTTCCGAAGAGCAGTGTAACCAGCATCCCAATCGTGTTTGCGGCGAGCGCGAACTTGAGCGTAAACTTTGTTTTTTCAAGGAAATATCCTGTTAAAAACGCCGCCGCAATGAAGCCGATTATGTATCCCCCAGTTGGTCCCGCCAATATGTGAAGACCGCCTTTCGCCTCCGCAAAGACAGGCAGACCAATCATTCCAAGACCAGCATATACAGTCATAGCCAACGCCCCGTACCGGCTTCCGAGAATAGTAGCTGCCATTCCTACGGCTAATGTCTGTCCGCTAATCGGAACGATTGGCAGTGGAATTTCAATTTGTGCAAATACAGCGGTAATCGCAGCAAACATTCCGGATAAGATCAGCATGCGCAGTTTTACCCTTTGTTTTTCCATCATTCTCCCCCTCTTTGTTAACTGTTATTTATTTAAAGTTAACATAAGGAATCGATTTCTGTAAAAGTTTTTACAGGATATAGGTTCCGCCATGCCACGTTTTTTCACGGGGCTCCCTATTATTTTTTTGATAGAAAGAAACCGCGTAGATTCCTTTTTCTTGATGATGTTCTGGTTTTCTAAAGCTGACATCTGCTTCTCCTACCTGTATTTTCACTTCTTCTCCGTGCGTTTCTGTTTTCTCAAGCTGAAGCCATTTAGACCATTGGTTCGCAAGCCTCACAGGATTTTCGGAAAGATAGATGACTTCCCGGATCGTGTTTATTCCATTTGGATGAGGCGCAATTGCCCCGGATCGTATCAAATCCTCTTTTCGCTCTTCATCCGAGCCGCTCCATTCAATGAAAAATGGCAAAGGCAGTTCGGATTCCGGGTGTTCGGCAAAAAGCATCCTCCAGGAGATTTCGGTCCCGTCAGCCCTAGTCCGGCTTCCTGAAAAAGGACCTGTCACCGTAAGCCCTGCACCCTTTAATTTTTCGGCTAAATCATCCATCTCGCTGGTTCGAATCGCCATTTGACAAAGGCCTTCATTTTCAAGGCGGCTGCACATTTGAATAAGCGGATTGTCCGACTTTTCAGCCTTGTCCTTATTCTCAATTGCGAGAAATTCAAGATATGCGAGATTAAAATAACTCAAACTGTTTGCTGTCCCCCAGTTCTCATGGCTTCCTCCCTGAACTGTGTGAAAACCGAGCATTTGAAATTCAGCACCCGCTTGCACGGGCGGCTGCTTTACATAATGAACAATATGATCGAGCTTCATCTGCTTCCCTCCCCATTATTTAGTTTAATAGTAGAGGGATTTGGGAGAAATAACAAGAAACCGGACTAGTCTCTATATTCATCTGTTTGGCGCTTCTCCTCAATGAGCAGTCCCCAGGAGCTTTTCCCGCGGTACTCCATTCCCCACCGATCCTTAAGCAAGCTTGCCGTTAGTCCAACAAATAGAAGACCCACTGCAGCTAAAAGAAATTCAATCATCGTTCTCCCCCTTTTAGGTACAAGTGTATGTGAGGGAGTAAGGGGTTATGTTAGGTCGGAGTTGACTTTTCATCCAAAATACTTCAGACAGAAAGAAACAAAAAACGAGCGATTCACTTCTTTTCCGACACCTTTTTTGAATAATAATACAAGTTTATATAAATTTATCTTTATAAAATAACATTAAATCAATAAATATATGCAAAATAACTAATAATCATTCGTTTTTCTCTTTTTCTCCTGCTTATCCTGTGATAACCTTTTCTTGTATTGTAATTTTTTGATAGATACATAGGAAGGAAGGGGAACTATGGGTAAAAAGAGCTTGTCTATTTTAATGGCAATGATGGTATTTTTCACATTCGGTTTCGCCCCCGTACAGGCTATAACAACAAGTGAGTCTGCATCGGCTGTGACGATGAAAGCAAGCCAGTCGCTGATCTCCATGACGGAGGAAAGAGAGATTGAAGTAACAGCCGATCTGGGCTATTCAGCAGATTTAAGTAAGCTCCAATGGACCTTTGGCGGAAAGCCGCTCGATCAGTGGAAGCAATGGGACCCTGCTGCAAAGAAATACTCCGGTTCACCTTACATTACGTTTTCAGAGCCGCCTGCCTACATAGATGGAACCACGAAGATTAAAGCGAAACTGAAGTTCAGCCTCCTCTATGGAACTGAGGATGTCTCCCCAAGAAGTCTTCGTACGCTTTACCCTGCCTTAATCGGAACCTATGAATTATCCGTAACAGATCCTGCAAAGGGTCAAACTGCAAACGTTCCTCTTAAATTGAACGTCTATGATGAATATTTAAAATGGGACGAAATCAAGCCTGCCATCGATAAAATCAGCAAGGAAGCCGTCAACGGCCGCTATGTTTCCTATCAAACGCTTGGGTCTTCATCTGAAGGAAGACCGATGCACTTTATGGTGCTGGCAAAAGATAAAGCCTCCGTTGATCAATATTTACATCAAATCGCCCAGCAAAAACTTGAAAAACCGGCAGAATTGAAGAAAAAAATCGCAAATGGACAGCTAAAGAATTATAAGGTGCCCATCTGGATCAACAACATCCATCCAGACGAGTCACCGGGAGTGGACGCCATTGTAGAGCTGTACCGCATTTTTGCCACAGAAAAGACCAAATCCTTTAAAACAGCCGACAACCAAGGCCGTGAAAAGGAAACAAATATCAATATTGACAAAGCATTAGACAATGTCATTTTCCTCTTCAACTTCACACAAAATCCGGATGGACGTGTGTACAATACCCGTCAAAATGCGAACGGATTTGATTTAAACCGCGACAATACGTACCAAACGCAAATCGAAACTCAAAATCTTGCAAAAGGGCTCTCAAAATGGCTTCCGGTATCCCTGCTTGATTTCCATGGATTTTATGATGAGTTTGTTATCGAACCATGTACCCCTCCCCATAATCAGAATTACGAGTACGATCTGCTCATGGACGGAATGGTCGAACAGGCAGAACAGATGGGAAAGGCGGGAATCGCCAACACAAAATATGATAGCTACTTGATTCCTTTAAAGGATTGGCCGAACAAATTCGATGATGCCACCCCTTCTTACACCTCCACCTACTCCATGTTCCATGGAGCAATGGGACATACGGTTGAGATTCCTGACCTTAATGCGGAATCCTACAAAGCTCTTGTGAATGCTGGTTTAGGTGCTGCCAAGTATGTATCGGAGAACAAACAGGAGCTATTTAGGAATCAGCTCGATATTTACGAGCGCGGCGTCATGGGCAGGGACGACCGGGCTACAGACAAATGGTTCGTCAATCCGGAAGGGGAAGAAATCGGACGTGACCGTAAAGGGAACAAAAGTTTCTTCCCGGATTACTATGTCATTCCTGTAGATAAGAAGCTTCAAAAAAACGTCCTGGAAGCTCATAAAATGGCCGACTATCTGATACGCAATGGCATCAAAGTCAGCCAATCCTCCAAGGCGGTTAAGGCTGGAAAACAAACGTATCCTAAAGGGTCTTACGTCATCGATATGAAACAGGCAAAACGCGGATTCGTCAATGCTGTCCTTTATGACGGCGAGGATCTATCCGATTGGGAAGAAATGTACGCGGAAGTGGTGAACAGCTTCCATGACCTCCGCGGGTTCACCCGAATGGAGGTCCGCTCTGCAAATGCTTTTGCAAAAGGATTGCAGCCAGTGAAAAAAGTGACGGCTCCCAAGACGGAGATAAAGGAAAAAGCGGACAGCTACATCGTTAAGAATTCCAGCAATGAAGCCGTAAAAGCTGTGAACAAGCTTCTCAGAATGAAGGCACCCGTTCAGCAGCTGACGGCTGCGGGCAAGGACTATTCAGCAGGAGATTATGTGATATCCCGCAAAGAATTGGGATTGGTTAAAGACAGCTACTATTTGGATCTCAAACCTTATAATAAAAAAGGAAAAACGAAAGCTCTCAAGCAGCCTAAAGTATTCAGCAGCGGATCGGCCGCTTCGAAATATGTACTAAAGGAACTGGGATTTGAATTTGCCCAAAGTGAAAGCGAAGCCGATGTTATCGTGGATGATTCCGGTCTTGCAGCCAAGGCGCTCATCCAGGCGGGCAAGCCCTATATCGGTATCGGAAGCAGCTCCCTGAACTTTGCTGAGAAAGAGAACCTGCTGCCGGGATTTGATTACTCCACCACAACCGGTTCCCGAGCATCCCATGAAGGCCTTTTGTGGACAGATGTATCAGCCGGCCAAATGATAACAAGCGGATATGCAAAAAAGGAAAAATTATATATTGCCACAGGCTCCTACATTAAAGCTGTACCAAAGGATGCAGCAATTCTTGCAAAAGTTGCAAATCATAAAGACTTTTTCATCAGCGGATGGTGGCCGAAGCATGAGGCTCTGCAAGGGCAAACCATTGCCTTCACGAAAGGAAATATCACTTTATTTGCAAACGACATCACCAATAAAGCACACCCGCAGTACAGCTATCGATTGCTTGCAAATTCTATTTATGCGGCGATGAAATAAATCTATTATAAACACGATAAAAACAAACGTAAAAACCCCCTGCGAGAGGGGGTTTTCCAATTAAAAGATTAAATTCAGGAGCAAGTACATAATTCCAGCAAGCAGGGCTGAAATTGGGAGCGTGATTACCCATGTGATGAGCATCGTTTTAGCCGTCCCCCATTTTACACCCTTTACCCTGTGAGAAGATCCAACTCCTAGAATGGAGGAGGAAATCACGTGTGTTGTACTTACCGGCAAATGGATCAATGTAGCACCAAAAATAATCGCTGCAGATGTTACGTCAGCTGCTACTCCATTAACAGGACGGATTTTCATAATCTTACCGCCGACTGTTTTAATAATCTTCCATCCGCCAACAGATGTTCCCAGTCCCATTACTAATGCACAGGACAATTGAACCCAGAATGGAATTTCTGATGGATCTGTATGAAAGCCATTAGCAATCAGGGCAAGTGTGATAATTCCCATCGCCTTTTGGGCGTCATTTGTTCCATGAGAATAGGCTTGCAGGGCTGCTGTTGCAATTTGAATTCTGCGGAAGCGGTTGTTTGTTTTTGAAAGCTGATGATTTTTTCTGAAAATAATTTTAAAAATACTATATATAATATATCCGATCACGAACGCAAGAATTGGAGATAGGATAAGTCCCTGAATAATTTTAATAAATCCAGCCCAGTTCAAGGCATTAAAACCAGAAGCTGCGATTACTGCCCCGGCAATTGAACCGATCAGGGCGTGCGATGAGCTGCTTGGAATTCCGTAATACCACGTAATCAGGTTCCATGCAATGGCAGCAAGCAAGGCAGCCAAAATAACAACAGAGCCATTCTGCAGGGTGAACGGATCCACGATATCTTTCGTAATGGTTTTTGCCACACCCGAGAAGGTTAAGGCTCCGACAAAGTTCATCACGGCAGCCAAGATTATGGCATGGCGCGGTTTTAATGCTTTAGTCGAGACAGAAGTTGCAATAGAGTTTGCCGTATCATGAAATCCGTTAATAAAATCAAAAGCCAGGGCACAGATGACAATTAGTATGGTAATAATGAGTGTCATTTCCATAATCAGTTATCCGCCTTACGCGTTTTTCATGATAATGGTTTCAAGTGTGTTTGCAACGCCCTGACAGCTGTCTGCAATCTCTTCAAGCGTTTCAAAGATTTCTTTGTGCTGGATGATTTTAATCGGATTTTCTTTTTCCATTGCAAACAAATTCTTCACAGATGTACGCAGCAGATTATCACAATTGGATTCTATTTCTTTAATACGGATTGCGCGTTCACGGACAAGATTGAGCTTGCGATCAGATAATAAATCAATTGCATTCGAAATTTCGATGACCGCTTCATTCAGCTGGACAACGAATTTCCTCATATGGTCAGTAGGCTGAGTGACAGAGTACATCTCAAACAGTGCAGCTGCCTGTTCAAAGCCATCAATCACGTCATCGAGAATCATCGCCAGCTGAAGAATGTCTTCACGCTCAATTGGCGTAATGAATGCCTGATTTAATTCTTTGATAATGTTATGAACCAGGGTATCCCCTTTATTTTCATACTCTTTTACCGTTTCAAAGAATTCTTTTAAATCATGAGCGTTGGAAATTTTATATGTGACGAAATATTCGGATGACTCTTTTATGTTATCCGCAATTTCAATCAGCATATCCGAAAACTTGTCCTTCTTCTTTGAGAAAACCATTTCTCTATCCCTCCATGGAGCCAATTATTTTTTATCTATTTATTTTGCATCCTTAGGCATTATATAAAAATTTGTCGAAACCCGAAACAGTCGCACCTCAACATTTACAAACTTGTAATATAAAACATTTAACCACTTTAACATTTGTTGGTTATAATTTTATCTTTTATCCAGTTATTCAGAACCTTTTTCTCACATACAGGAATACAAAATGCCAAAAAAACCCCGCTTTCATCCTGAAGCGGGGTTCAATACTTTTCTATTCTTTTACAGAGCCGGATGTTAAACCGGAAACGATTCTGCGCTGGAAAAAGAGAACGAGAATGACAAGCGGAACCGTTACTACAACGGTTGCAGCTGATATCTCTCCCCAGGGGATTGTGAATTGTCCTTGGAACAAGGCGATACCTACAGGAACCGTTTTATAAGCTACATCTGTATTAATCGTCAAGGCAAACAGGAACTCATTCCATGCAGCGATAAACACAAGGATGGCCGTTGTGAACAATCCTGGTGCTGCAAGCGGGAAGATGACTCTCCAGAACGTTTGCATAATCGTGGCACCGTCCATTCTTGCTGCTTCTTCAAGTTCGAATGGAATCTTCCTGAAGAACGTGACGAGCAGCCAGATCGATAATGGCAGTGCGATTGTTGTATATGGAATGATTAATCCCAGGTAGGAGTTTGTCAAACCAAGATTTTTCAAAATAATGTAGATCGGAGATATCGTTGCAATCTGCGGAAACATTGTGACGGATAAAACTAAACCGAGAATGACGGTTTTCCCTTTAAACTGCAGCCGCGCAATCGCATAGGCTGCAAAAGAAGCGACAAACACGGTATATAAAGTTGTGCTGATCGATACGATAAAACTGTTCTTTAAGTATGTTAAAAATGGATAATCCACAAAGACCGAAATATAGTTTTTAAAGGTGGGATTGTCAGTTAAGGGAGTAAATGCTTTTTCTCCAAAGAGTTCTGTCGCCGGTTTAATGGATGCAAGCAGGATCCATAAAAACGGAAACATGACGACAAAAACAAAGACTGCTAAAAATACGTAGAATAGGATACCTGGTTTTTTATTCATCTGCTTCTCCCTCCTACTTTCCTGGTCCGTCGTTTAATAAATCTCTTCCGAGGAAACGAATGAAAATCATCGAGATGATGGCGACACATATAAATACGATGACGGACAGGGCGGAACCAGTTCCAAAGTTCTGCTGATTGAACATGTATTTATACGCCAGCAAGGAAATGGTTTCTGTTGAGTTTGCCGGTCCCCCGCCAGTTAATACAAAGATTAAGTCGAATACACGGAAAGCATCAAGTGTTCGGAATAACAAAGCAACAAGCAGGCTTGATTTTAGGAGCGGCAGAGTGATTCTCGTAAACTGCTTCCATTTGCTCGCACCGTCGATGGATGCTGCTTCATATAAAGATCCCGGGATTGTCTGCAGGCCGGCAAGCAATAGCAGTGCCATGTATGGGGTCGTTTTCCATACATCCGTAAAGATTACCGAGAACATAGCTCCCGTATCCGTCGTTAGCAAGTAGGCCATCTTATTAACGATTCCTACCTCTTCAAACATCTTGGCGATGACTCCATTCTGGCCATCATAAAGGAATTTCCACATCAGGGCGGATACTGCGGTCGGGATCGCCCACGGGATAAGGATGGTTGCACGGATGAGTCCTCTTCCAAAGAATGCTTTGTTGATTAAAAGGGCAATGGCCAGTCCAATGACGAGTTCAAACCCTACTGACAAAACCGTGAATACTAATGTATTGCTTAGTGCTTTCCACATTCTCGCGTCAGTCAGCTGATCAGAGTAATGTTTGAATCCAATGAAGTTCGGCTGGCGTATGACATCTTTCAGTCCGTCTGCAAGCCCAGTAATTTTCTTTTCATCCTTAAGCTCCAGATCCTTTAGTGTTGCTTCTGCTTCTTGCGCCTTGCTGCTGATTTCCAGAGCAAGTTTTTTATCTATCTCCACAACGGCTGTTCCTTCATCTACCTTTTCGAAGTTGAGCAGTTTGTCGTTTACGAGGTCATAGTTTTCTTTTACTTTCGGATTATCCTGGAGCTGTTTATCCAAAGACTCCAAATCTTCTTTAATAGCCGTTAGCTCTGGTTGAGGATTTTCTTTTATTTCGCTATCTATCCCGCTTATGAGGAATGGATAGTTGTCCAAATATCTGGAGAGATCGATTTCATAGCCTAGATGGGTTTCCGATTTAGAGGGATCACTGAGTTTAAGATCAAACATACTGAAATAGAATGATTGCAATACAGGCCAGATAGCAATGGCCAGAATGAGAATCAGAGATGGTGCTATTAGTGAGTAGGCCATGAGCCGTTCGGGATTCTTTTTCTTTTTGCGCTTCGTATCTTTCGGTACATGGGCAGAAGTCGACGTTTTCGTTTCCATTTTCTCACTCCCTTAATTTAAATCAGGCGGCTGCTGAGCCAAAACAAAGCGATGGAGCTTGACGAAGATACTCCCAAATAAAACATAAAGCGACTGGCCCTTTGAAAGGGCCAGCGCGCTCTCAAACTAGCAATACACTTATTTGATTTGAGCTTTCATTTCTTTTTCCATTTCCTGAACAGCTTCTTCCACTGTCATGGATCCGGAAATTGCTTTGGAAACGTTAATTTGAATGATTTCAGAGATTTCCTGATAGTTTGCAGCAACCGGACGCGGTACAGCTGCCATTAGACCTTCCTGGAAGTTTTTATCTGCGAAGGTTGGATTCGCTTCAAGAACTTCTTTGTCTTCAAATAATTTGTTGATAGTAGGTGCATGGCCTCCGTGGATCGCATCAATTTTTTGTCCTTCTTCGCCTGCCATAAACTTAAGGAATTCCCATGCTTCTTTCGGATGCTCAGTGTTTTTGTTGATTCCAGCCTGCCAGCCTCCAAGTGTAGCCGCAGAACCTTTATCACCGGCAGGAAGCGGAGCAATCGCAACTTTTCCTGCAACTTTTGATTTTTCTTTATCGTTTGCACTTGCAAACTCATATGGCCAGTTGCGCAGGAAAGCGGTTTGACCTTCAATGAACGCCTGGTCTGATTCAATTTCAGTGAATGTTGTTACGTTCTCAGGGACAAAGCCTGATTTCGCCACTTCCACCATTTTGTTAAGACCTTTGATTGTCTCAGGGCTGTTTACGACAACTTCATTCTTCTCGTTAATGAATTGTCCCCCGTAAGCTGCTACGAATTCAATCGCGTTACAAACAAGTCCTTCATATTGCTTCGCCTGCATGACATATCCGAATTTTGTTCCGCCCTGTCCTTTTTTCGCATTTGCCTGTTTGATTAAGTCATCCCATGTTTTTGGCACTTCATCCTCTTTAACTAAATCGGTACGATAGAATAACAGACCCGCATCGACGAATTTAGGAAGAGCCCATTGTTTTCCGTTAAATTGGGAAGCTGCTAGTGCTCCTTCGTTGTACTCGCTCAAATCGACTTTATCCTGCTGAATGTAACGGTCAAGTGGAAGTACGTAGTCAGCCTGAGCAAATTCAGCCGGCCATACTACATCCATATCGAATACGTCAATTTCAGTAGAATTCGCATTGAACGCGGTTACATAAGCATCATGCTGAGCGCCTGTATCTGCAGGCATTTCACGGAACTCGACATCGATGTTCGGGTACTTTTCTTCGAATGCCTTGACCATTTCAGATGTACCCTTCGTTACGTCTTTACCGCGTGCATAAGTCAGAGTTACTTTTTCATCCTTGCTTCCTTCTTTTTCTTTAGAATCTGTGCTTGATGACTGATCAGAAGAACATCCTGCAAGTGCTAAAGAAAGTGATAGAGCTGTGACAGCTGCAAAACGCGTCTTTTTCATTTTCATTATAAATTCCCCTTTGTTTTTATATTTGTAAGCCCTTACAAAATTAAGGATTTAAGTAGATGATCTTTCTATTATTTCCAGTTTCAAAGGCTCTTCCGGCATAGGGGGGGCATCCTCCTCAGGAAGTACAAGATTAAGCATCAGCTTCATAGCCCGTTCGCCAATTTCGTGAGCCGGCTGACGAATGGTGGTCAGCTGCGGAAGAGTCATTTCAGCAATGGGCTGATCATCAAACCCAATAACCGCTAAATCTTCCGGTACGTTTATGCCCAAATGCCTGGCTTCATAGACAATCCCCGCTGCAACCTGATCGCTGCCTGTAAAAATAGCGGTCGGACGTTCAACCATAGCTGCAATCTTTTTCAAAACTTCTTTCCCATCGTGATAATCGGCTGCAATGCGAAAGGCATATTCATCTCTTATCTGAAGTCCGGCTTCCTTCATCGCTAGCCTGTAGCCTGCCTCTCTCGCTTTTGAGATAAAGCTTCGAAAGCTTCCTTGGCAAAAGGCAATCTTTTTATGTCCTTTATCAATCAGGTGCCTTGTTCCTATGTATCCCCCATACACCTGATCAAGGCGGACATTAGGCGTGTTTGATTCATGATCATACTCGTTGCACATGACAACAGGTCCGTATGACATATAATCCCGAACAGTACTCCAGTCGTTCTCGATGGAAGTAAGAATAATGCCGTCTACTTGCTTAGACTTTACTAAATTAAAAAACTGTCTTTCTGTTTTTCTGTCATATCTGGTCTGGCATACGAGCAGCCTGAAACCATTCTCAGTAGCAACTGCATCAATTCCCTCAAGTAAGTATGAAAAGAACGGGTTTGTCAGCATTGGAATAAATACAGCAATGGTATCTGTTTTCTGGCTTCTCAGCGTTTGAGCGGATGAATTCGGATAGTAATTGAGCTTTTTCATTGCTTCTTCTACTAATCTCTTCTTTTCCTCAGAAACGTAAGGATAGTTGTTCATCACCCTTGAAACAGTCGACCGTGATAAACCTGCAAGATTTGCAACATCTGTAATGGTCGCCAAGCAAGCTTCCCCCTTATCCATTCCCCCCTTGTTTATGAAATCGATTTTTGAAATCGTTTTCAAAATGATTTTATATGATAAAGGGAAAAATTACAACAGTAATTTCTTTGATTTTTTTCAAAATTATAATTTATCAAAAACCAGCTTTCGAGGAGAAGCCAGTTCAGCTTGATTCCTTCATTTATCTCACATATGTAAAGGCTTTCTAATACAGTCCCGTCTATGGGGATTTACAATAAAAACTTGAACCCCCGGGACGCTTTATTAAAGCATTCCGGGGGTTCAATAACGATCATCGTATTGTCGAATTGCAGCGAAAATCAGTCCAAACAATCCACTATCAGAAAGAGATGGCTGTTTTGAAAACTGATTTAATGAATAGTCTCATTGCCAGTCATGCTGCACCCGTCTGCTTAACGAGCGCGAATTTTTCCCATTTCCGGCTCCGCCAGCGGAAAAACATAATAATGGCCCGGGTCCATTCATCCGCTGCAATGGCAAGCCAGATTCCCGCAAGCCCCATGTCCAGCTGAAACACGAAAAGATATCCAAGCGGGACACTCATGCCGACCATTGAGATCATCCCCATCCAAACAGGGAATTGAGCATCTCCCGCTGCCCTCAGTGAATTAATCAAAACGATATTCATTGTTCTTCCCGTCTCAAGCACAGCGCTTAGCAGCAATACGTTTGCTCCGAGCTCAATGACTTCACGGTTATCCGTAAACATTTCCATAAGCGGGTAACGGAGCAAAATGATAACTCCCACCATAAAAAGAGTGACGGCACTTGCCCATTTTACACTTCTCCACACCTGGCCATAGGCTGATTGATTGTGGCCGCCGCCTACATAGCGCCCGACCATGATCGCAGTTCCCATCCCGATGGCAATGGCGAAGAGGAAAATGAACATGGAAAGATTGGAAGCGTACTGCCTTGCAGCAAGCGAAGCTGAGCCGAGAAAAGTAGCGTAAAAAAGAAAGACAATTTGGCATGCCTGATACATGACCTGTTCAAAAGCAGATGGAATACCGATCTTTAAAATTTTTCCGGCATACTCCTTTGAAAAGTTCAAATAATCTTGAAGCTTGATCCGAACCTCCATAATTCGATACAGGAGCCAGAAAAAGACGATTAACGCAGCAAATCGGCTGACAATGGAGGAAATAGCCGCTCCCTGAACGCCAAGCTCCAGAAATCCGAAGTTACCGAAAATGAGCAGATAATTACCTGCAATATGAATGATGTTCATGCCGAGCGAAACAAACATCGCTTCTTTTGTAAACCCATGAACACGGATAATTGCGGCAAGTGAATTAATAATGGCTTGAAGAAAAATTGCACCGCCGACTATATTCAAATAGCCTTGTGCATTGGCTAGAACTTCGCCCGTCAAGTTAAGCGATTGCAGCATCTGACTGCTGAAAAGCAAGAAGCATGCACTGATAACAAGACCAGCGGCCAAGTTCAGCACGACAGCGAGAGCAGATATTTTAGCTGCCTCCTGCATGCGTTTTGATCCGATATATTGTGCAACCACAATGGAAGCCCCGTTACCGATGACCTCAAGAACGAGTATGGCAATATGCAGGAACTGATTGGCTGCTCCGACCCCTGATACCGCATCGTCTGAAATGGCACTCAGCATAAAGGTATCCGCAATCCCCATTAGCATAAATAAAAAGACTTCCAGGAAGATCGGCCATGTGAGGAGAAATAGACTTAGCTCCTTTGCCGGCTTCCTTTCGGACATTAATTCAGGTTGTGTTTGAGCCATGCTGCACCTTCTTTTCAATGGAAAATTTGAACAAATAGTATCGTATCACAGTTCCCCTTTAACCGGCACTTCTTTTTTACGAATTTACAATTTTAATACAAATAACAATTTTATGATTGAGATTCTTGGCAGGCAGGAAAACGGCGGGAAAATTAGCGGGGAATACGATTGTTTGCAGTTTTCATTGGGTACATAGGGTCAGAGATCGGCGAACCATATTATCGGGATATCGACGAGATTAGAATATATAGGCGATTTTATCCAGATATCGACGAAAATTAAAATATATCGACGATTTTTAATCGATCGACGAATAAACCGACTTACACCAAACAAAAAGCGGAATCCGCATGCAATGGATCCCGCTCCAGCTTCTTATTTTCCTGCAAATACATCCTTCATCAGCTTTTCAATTCCAGCAAACATAGAGGATTCCTTTGTATCTGCTTCTTCCTTGTTCTTCTTATGCTTTTCCTTCACACCATTCAACTGGTTTACTGCTACAGTCCCACTCACTTCATGGCCTGCAAGAACAAGCGGGCGCTTCGTTGGGCTTGCTTCGGCAGGAATGAAATCAAGTCCTTCCGGTGATACATCTCCGGCAATATCATCTTCAAAGCTGCGGGTGTTCAGGTAGTTCGCAAACGTTGCTTTCTTCGGTTTTGAAATATCGTACGTCATAATTCCGCCGATTCGCTCAAGTCCAACGAATGCATAAACCTTGCCGTCGGCTTTGCCAATTTTAACATCCTCCGGCTCAGGACCTTTCTTGACGCTGCGCTTGTCCAATTCAATATCATCGTTAGATCCGTTAAAATTGGCAGGGAATCGTTCAGCCGTAACTTTCTCAAAATCGCTTCCGCTGTCATACACAAGCTCCATTGTGTCAGCTTTCCAGATGGAGAATGAACGGCCGCCTAATGTATAAATCGCATCGTTTCCTCTGTCTGTCAGCACTTCAAGCTTGTCATAAGCCGGATTTTTCTTCATTTCCTCAAGCTTTTCTTTCGCTTCCTTTTTGGACATACCCTTAAACAGCTTGCTGTCCAGGGAGATATCATCCTTCACGTCTTTAAAGTCTTTCACATTCTCGAATTCTTCCCATTCTGTAGCATCGCCTTCATTTCCAGTGATCAAATAGCTTGTCCCGTCAATCTTCACCTGGGAAATGGAATCAGGCATATAAGACCCCAGTACAGGAAGGTTTTTCATATTGATTTTACCGTCTTTCGCTGCATCCAGCTCATTGCCTTTTACGGAATGATCCTTGTACCCAAGGAATTTTACAGAAAGGATTTTCCCTTTCTTCACATCAACCGTTGCAATGGCGTTGTTTTCTTGAAGGGTAACGTATGCTTTGCTGCCGTCATCGGAAAGGGCCATGTATTCAGGCTCCAGATCCGCAGCCGCTCCGCCCTCTTTGTTACGGATGTGGACGTCTTTATCAATGACTTTTTGATTATCGAATTTCATGTGCTTCGTTTTTCCGGTTTTATAATCCACAACTGTTACAGAGCCTTCCGGGTCGGTTCCTTTTTCAAGGCCTGCTCTTGGTTCGCCTTCATCCGCAGTCAAAATGGATGAGCCGTCCTTGCTCATTTTAACCATGTCAGGCTGTACGCCTGCATCAAAGGTTTTCAAGATCTTGCCGCTGTAATCCATGACAACGATTTTGCCCGCTTTGGTATAATCCTTTTCCTGAACAGCCGCCACAACGACTTTTTTCTCTGTATTGACGTCAATACTCGTAATATCTCCATATGCAAATGACTCAGAGTTCACTGCCTTCCCCACATCAATGGATGTTTCTTTAGAAAGCTGCTGCTCCCCATTTGCTTTCAGTCCTTTAAGGCTGACGATGTCGATCGTTTGCGTTTTTCCATTTATTAAGTAAAACTTTTTATTACCGGGATTATATTTAATGATTTCTGCAACTCCGCCCTCTTCACTTGTTGCTCCTGTGCTGTAGCCGGCAATCTTCGAAAGATTGATCTTTTGCTCAAATTTATGCGAACTTTCTGCCCCTGCAGAAAAGGATGGAATCAGCAATGCTCCAGTCATTACAGCTGCTGCTAACGGTTTCGTGAATTTCAACTAAAATTCCTCCTTTAAATTAGCCTACTGATGTTCTATGTAAAATAGTGTAAGGAAGAAGTATGGATGTTCCTATACAGACAAGTTAAAGTTATGTAAATGAAAGATGACATTCATAAAAAAAGGATGCCGTGGAAAGGCATCCCAATTGATCAATTTACATATCTCCGGGCACCGGCAAATTCCTCTGCATACCCTTTTGTGCTTATAGGAATCATTTCTACCGTTCTCTCAGAATTAGGGGAATGAATCATCATCCCGTTACCTGCATACATGGATACGTGATGCACCTTGCCTTTTCCTTGATCATAAGCGTAAAACAGTAAATCTCCCGGCTGCAAATCCTCTGCTTTCACCGGGGTTCCTGACCGTGCCTGCACGGAAGAATCACGGGGAATCGATATTCCATGCGATTGATGCAATGTAAATGTAAATCCAGAACAATCAAAGCCAAACCCGCTCATACCAGCCCATAGATAAGGGAGTCCCAGAAACATTTTCCCCGCATTAACAAGGTCCGCACCCGTTGCCTTAGGAATAGCCTTCTCTGATGAATAAGCCTTTGCATCTAATTTGCTGATCCATGCTTTTTTCCCATCAGGAGTCATCACACGGTAGGCATTCTTTGTCTCTTTCAAAAAAGGGAGCCTTGTATTATAGCTGATTTCAAGCTTTTGTTTTCCTTTCAGAAAAGCAGTCGGCTTTGTTACAAGAACGAAAGGCTTATCCTCATGAAACGCAAACGCACGGCTGTAGACCAGCTGTTTAGCCGGCATCCAGCCAGGATAGCCGAGTTCGTTTCTTGGTGTGGACTGTCCTTTAACGGCAACCTTTACCCAATCTTCTTTTCTCTCTAAAATCGTGACTTTATTTCCATATAAGGCTTGAGTTTCAAGCATCCCGTCATCCGATAGCTGAAGCTTTTCCGAAAGTGTCATGGAGCGGGTCCATTTCCACAAGTCAACTGGAAGAGCAGCAGAAGGCTTATCAATTTCTCTTAAAATATTTGGTTCTGTCCAAAGTGTGGCTGCAGATACGTTCACATACGCAGTTTGCTGCTCTGCAGCACTTGCCGGAAAGTGTAAGGTACAAATAGTAAGAATTACACCAAGAATCATCAACCCGAGACGTTTCATTGTTCTCATCACTCCTTTTTTATTGTGAAAGCGAGGCTGTATGAACTCCCAGTCCAGGAGAATGAAACAGCTCCACTTTGCTTCCTTCATATCGCATTCCTTCAGGCTGCTCATTTAGCCAGAGCGGGGCATCCAAGTCAAAATAATGAACATTCGGATGAGCAGCAGCAAAATGTGCTGCAGCACTGACAGATAACGAGGATTCCATCATGCTTCCAATCATACAGGGGATACCATTAACTTCTGCGAGACTCGCAATCTTCCATGCTTCATTAATTCCGCCGCATTTCATCAGTTTAATATTCAGCAGATCGACATATTTTCCGGCAGTGAGTTTTAACGCATCCCTTGCAGAAAAAAGACTTTCGTCCGCCATAATAGGGAGCTCAACACGTTCGGTCACATATTTAAGGCCCTCCCAGTCACTTGCTTTAACCGGCTGCTCAATGAATTCAATTCCCCACCCCATCGTTTCCATTCTCCTGATCAAGCTCACAGCCTGCTTTGGTTTCCATCCTTGATTCGCATCCAAACGGAGACGCGTTTCTTTTGGAATGACAGATCGAATTGCCTCAATCCTTTCAAAATCCAATTCCGGATCACTTCCAACCTTCACTTTCAGGACATTAAACCCTCTGCCTGCCGCATGAGATGAATCCTTTGCCATTTTCTCAGGATGATCGACACTGATGGTCATACAGGTAGTAATGGATTTTCTTCCGCCGAGCAGTCCCCAAAGCGGAACGTTCAGCTGCTTGCTGCGGGCATCAAAAATGGCGATATCGGCTGCTGCTTTTGCACTGGAATTTCCGATGCAGGCGGCTTGTATTCTGCCAAGAGCGTCTTGAAAATCCATGATATTTATCCCTGTCAATGCATCTTTTATAGGACCGCATACCGCTGCCATTATGCTCTCAGCTGATTCTCCTGTAATCACCATTGTCGGGGATGCTGATCCACGTCCAATGATCCCGTTGTCTAAAATAATGGATACGTCGATGCTTTCAATTTCTGTAACCGAACGCAGCGCGGTTTTAAATGGGGCAAGAAGCGGTATTTTCCTTTTGACGGCTTTTATACTTTGAACATACATCGAAACATTCCTTTCTTCGTTATAGAACCGATAAGATTTTAGCGATGAGCATTCCAAAATACGTTCCTAGAAATGATCCCATCAATGCCATAATGACACCGACCGGAATCAGCGCACGGCTGTAAGCAGCAGCAAGCATCGGGGCAGAAGCCATTCCTCCTATATTTGCAAGACTCGCTACACCAAGGGTGAACAAGTCATAACGGAATAGTTTCCCTAGCAAAATCATGACAACCAGGTGGATGGCCATAATCGCAAAGCCGGATAGCAGATAGATCGGTGCCTGAGCGATATTCGAAAAATCTGAGTGAGCAGCAATCATAGCGATAATGATATACAGCATGACATTGGATATATCAAGCGCTCCGGGAATCTTTGACAAAGGTGTGAGGGCAAATACCAAGCCTGCCACTGAAGCAATCATGATGGTCCAGCTCGTCGCATTAATGACATCCCCTACTGCTGGAAGATTGTTTCCTGCGAGAGTTGATAAGGATGAAACAAGGAGGCCAATCCCTAAAAGATAAAGCAGATGCTCGAACTTAATAGACTGCTCTCCTGCCTCTGAAGCGGCCGCGGACTCGTCCATCCCCCTTTGAAAGAAACCAGTATCTGCTTTCGTCCATCTATTGAATCGATCTGCAAAAGGAACGAGCCAGAACATAAGCATGACCCAGACGGCATAATTAATCGTGTCCATCATCAAAGCATAGCCAAAAATATTCTCAGGAACTTCCAAGATCCCTTGAAGAGCAACCATATTCGCGGAACCGCCTGTCCAGCTTCCAGCCAGAGCTCCAAAGGCCTTCCATGTATCCTCCACATAAAATGACTGCAAAAGAAAATAAACAAACACAAAGCCTAGAGCAATACTGAGAACAGCGGCAAAGAATCCACCCAGCATCCGCGGGCCGAGCTGAATCACACTTCGAATATCACATTTTAACAGCATGAGAAAAAGCATGGCGGGCAGCAGCGCACCGCGCAAATTGTCATACGCTGCACCTGTAGATTCGTTGGCGGCAAACAGTCCAAATGTCTGCATCAATGCGGCACCAATGTAAATTAAAACAATACCTGGTATGAACTTAAAAAACTTAAGGTGCTTGAATTTCCTTTCCAATCCAACCATAAGTGCAGCAAAGGCTGTTAACACACTGACATACATAAATCCATCCTGAATCATTGGGAACCTCCTTGAATTCGTGCAGCGGCGTCTTTTAATCTAAAAAACGGCGGCGGCAAGTAAATAAAAAAATCCAGCCCAATGAATGATCATCAGGCTGGATTTTGTCTATGATTAGGTAGACAAAGCAGCAAATTGCTGTTTATATTTCCTTTGAGCATCCCGAAAAGCGACGATGAGCGCCTTTTGGGAAGAGCCAAAGTATCTTTTTTGGATACTCGTTATGATTTCTTCATCTTCTATTAACCGGCCAACAAATATAGACCGGACAAACCTCACAGTCAAATCAATCGTTGCCGAGCATTCTGCGTCGACAATTCGGCTATTTGATGTATCAACAACCACCCCAAGAAAAAACTGGCTGAATACTTTAGAAATAGGATTGTTTTGAGAGACCTGAGCGTCTCCTATTATAAAAACCGTCTCTTCATGGAACAACCGGAACATTCCCTTCCAAAAGAAATCTGCATGCAGGTAAATCAGAGGATCCTCTTGATTAATAGGAATTCTGATTTATGTATGCGGTTTCTTTCTGTTTTTATTATAGCATTTGTTTAATTGTATGAATAGTCGAAATCATTGAGAAAAAATGACCAGTTTGCCTGCTTTAAAGCAGGACAAAGAAAAAAGACCGCTCATTATTGCGATCTTCTTTCTTCCATTTCAACTCCAAGCGGCAGACCGATTGCTTCGAAACGTTCCATAACAGTCGGGAGATCCTCCCTGGCAATATAATTTAAGTGAATATTAAAAGCAGGAAAACCGGCACTTTTACTGATGTGAGCCATCCTCTTCACACGAGGCGAAACATTTTCGAGCCGTTCTTCCTCGTTTCTAAGCACGATCCCTATATACTTCTGGTTTTGCAGAACGTACGGGATAACACCATCAATATCCCGTATCAAAATCTTCATTGGCTGCTGGGGTAAAGGAAATATTGTGATAAATTCCCTTTCAAAAATTAAATAAGGAGACTTGCTTTGGATTCTTGCCAGGCATTTACTAATTGCCCATCCAGCTATTAAGACAACTGCTGCAGAAAGCAGCAGCATCGTTAAATCAATTGAGCCTTCCGGACCCAGGAAATACATACCAATAGGGATTAAAAAGCCTGCCTCAATCACTGCCATTAAGATAAATAACAGCCAAAGTTTTGTTTTGTTTTCATGAATCTCTACTCTGTTCATCAAGTAAATCTCCCGCCAATCTTCATATTCGTAAAATTATTCCAATCCTTCTTTTCCCTGTTTTTTTGTTTTATAATCTCAAACTAGCGGATATTTCCCTTTTTTTTGCTAACAAGTATGAATTCTCCATTAGAAAGCATTACTAATACTATCTAAAAGTCGAAAGAGATTGGGGCAATAACAATTGGATGTATTATACCGATCCATTATTATATTTCTGGCAGGGTACTTTGTACTAAGAGTGACAGGAAAAAAAGCGGTAGCCCAAATGCACAGCTTTGATTTGCTCTATATTCTCATTTTGGGAAACATTATTAGCCAGCCTTTACAAAAAGACCATGTGTGGATGGCAGTTCTCTACACAATCCTTCTAGCCATTTTTTATAAAATCTTCATGAGGCTGTCTCTGCATAACAAGCTGCGGTGGATTTTATATGAGAGTCCAACGGTTTTGATCCGCAATGGGGAGATTGACAGAAAAGGACTGAAAAAGGTACGGATGCCAATTGATGAACTGCTGGCCCAGCTTCGAATTAAAGGGTTTACCGAAACGAAAAACATTGCGATTGCCCTAATGGAGGATTCGGGAGAAATCAGTGTCATTCCAAAAGCCGACTACCGTCCCGTCAATCCGAAAGATTTAAAACTAAATGTAAGTCATGAATTTATCCCGATTCCTCTTATCATGGACGGGCAAGTGCTTGATCATAATTTAAAATACCTCCAGCATAACCGGGAGTGGCTCGATAAAAAAATAAGCCACAAAGGAGGCGCTATCGAAAACGTCCTCTTAGCTACCTATCAAAGCGATGGAAATCTTAATATTGATACGAAGACCTCCAAGGAACATAAACATGATCCGTTTTATTATCAGCCCGGTGAGGATAATTAAAAAGTTACATAAAAAAACTTGCCAAAAACCAGGCAAGTTTTCGAATATGAAGGTGCACATTTCGTTTCTATATTTAGCTTAAGCGGTTAATCGTCAAGAATGCACCTGTCGCTCCCCCGCCCAATAAAACAGCGGCCGCTAAAACTCCGAACAGTTGAAGAGTGATGGTATCTCCTGCGGCTAATGGCACAATAACTTCACTGCTTAAGCTTGTAACAGCAGCCGTTGGAGTAATGACTGATCCAGGAATTGGAGTCGTCTCGTTCAGTAATAGTCGAGATGACGCAAGCAATGCTGCCGTTGTATTCACCTGATAAGCTATACGATAGCGTCCCGTTTCAGGCACTGTAAACGTTTCGCTGGCAGCATCTGCAGCAAATCCATCTAGATCCTGGTTATCCGGAAGCGGTACATTCGTTCCACCCAACACAATGGCAATTACACTTCCGGAAGTATTCGAAGCATACATAGAAGCAGCAGTAACATTTGCTCCCGTTGCGCCTGTCGCTCCCGGCAATCCGTCTGCTCCCGTTGCTCCGGTCGCTCCTGGTGCTCCGTCTGCTCCTGTTGCTCCTGTCGCTCCCGGTAATCCGTCAGCTCCTGGTGCTCCTGGTGCTCCCGGTAATCCGTCTGCTCCCGTTGCGCCTGTCGCTCCCGGCAATCCGTCTGCTCCCGTTGCTCCGGTCGCTCCCGGCAATCCGTCTGCTCCCGTTGCTCCGGTCGCTCCCGGCAATCCGTCTGCTCCCGTTGCTCCGGTCGCTCCTGGTGCTCCTGGCAATCCTGGCTCACCTGCTGGTCCCTGTGGTCCTGCTGGTCCTATACTTCCTGTTGCTCCTCTCGGTCAGAGGATCACCATTACTTCTTCTAGTTCACTATAAATTAATCGATGTGCTGTAACTAGCTGTCCAATTTCGTTTTTACCCCAGACGGATACGGCTGTATCTTCTTCTGCATCTCCGCCAATTGTAAAAACAAACTCAAACAAATCCAGATCTGCAAAATATTCTTTATTAACAATTTGATTGGGGTTAATCATCAGGAGTTCGCTTACATATAGCGTCCTGATTCCATCTAAGTTGTAAAAACCTTGCAGCAAAAACCTGCATTTTTATCCTATTTTGTTCTGTTACCTTAAATCTGCATCACCCGGGTAATTTCGGTATTAATTGATTTGCTTTACCGATGTTCTGTTCATATTTACAAATAAACATTACGCCTGCAGATTTCCTATTGATTGGCCAAAAAACGTGACCGAACAACATTCAGTTATGATGAAGCAAATAAGTTTGATTTTAGTAAAAAAATAGAAACATCTCACTAAAAGTATTAAGAATAAAACCGTGCACATCGGCGGATATACAGGAAAAAACCCGAAAATGCTGAGAGCATTTCCGGGTTTTATTTACCATTCAGGATGTTTAGTTTTTTTCTAACCCATAGATGATCAAATGAATGAGTGCGGGTAACAACTACACAGCCTGACTACCCTTCTTTTTCTGCTGCTCTACAAACAGCAAACCAAGTTCATGATGCTCTCCTTCATACGTAGCCCTCTGTGCATAGCGGATTTCACCATTTAATCCAATGATCTCAAGCTTGCAGAGCGCTCTGTTTTTTTGAAGAGCTTCATAGAATTCATTTGTTGTTTTTACAAAAGAACCATTCACTTTTGTGATCGTTTCGCCTACTTTCAGTCCCATTTTCTCAGCTGGGGATTTAGGCAGGATTCCAAGAATCATTAAGCCTTTGTCTTTTTTTGAGAAAAAGAAAGCAGCGGATTGGTCGTTTATTTTCTGGCGAATGATTAAGAAAATCCGGCCTCCGATGGCGATGATCATTGCGGCAAATGCCAGAGGCAGCCACCATATGGATGCTCCTGCAATGAGTAAAGTGATCACTCCGAGCCATATGATCCGCTTTGCGGTCACCTGGATGCTTTCCTTCGGCAGGGACCCTCGAACCTCTTGATGGAATCCAATAAAAAACGGCACGATGAACAGTGAAAAGCTTTGTCCATTCATTTCGAATACAGGCCACCACGAAAATACAGAGGTTAATGTGCCTCCTGGAACGAATAGGATAAGCGGCAGCATCCAAAGGCGGTTCGCCAAATGTCTTCCGATTGGCAGCCCTCTGCTGCTTTTCAATATGGATGGAGATGTTCGAAGATGGCCTGAGCGGTACACCAACCACCCTTCAGCAATGAGCAGAATTCCTGTAAGGACAGCAAAAACAGCTGAATTCAGCTGATTGATCTCATTAAGGAAAGGCGGAAGGCTATTCTCTGCAAAAGTCATGAGAAGAACTGAGGCCGCAAATGCAAGTCCCATTATGAAGGCTGCAGAAAGCCATTGAAGTCTAAAAAAGGAGCTCAAGACGACGGTGGATGCCCCAATAAGAACAATCATTGGGATTGGAAGCGAAATCCCCGTCAAAATAACGGCTGCAGAAACAATCAGTCCTGCAAAAAGTCCCTTTGTATACGTGAAGATTAAGTCATCATAAATGACCTCTACCTTTGTATAAAAGGAGCTTCGTTCTTTTTTTATCCGAAAGTACCCTGCCAGCAGGGCATAGAGAACAAAATAATATGTAAGCGGGTGCTGCAGAAAATGCACGGCCCCTTCTAGCAGCTCCATGATCCAAGCCATTAAACCTTCACCATCCCGGCCGGAAAGGCTGAACAGATTGTTCAGCTCTGCTTCCAGCAGTATTCGACGCGTATATTCATCCTAGACAGATGTATCTATCATCCATTCTATCAAAAGATGCACGGATTGAATATCGGCCGGAACCGGTTTTAGGACGATTATTTAAGATTTCCCCATAAGGAAGAATTAGAAAGGGAGAAATCAAGCAGCGGTGCTTCAATTTTAATATTGAGTGTTTCTTCAAGCAGCTGCATAGACCGTTTGATATCACTGAGACCCAGGGACAGCCTTTTATAGTTGGATGTCAAGTAGGAAAAATATTCCTGAATGATCTCTTCATCAATTTCCTTCTTTTCCTTTACTTCCGTATAGTTGGCCAGATACATACAAAATAAGTGAAGCCATTTGGATGTTTTCGCATTAGAGACAAGCGATGGCTGTAACTGGCTCTTTAACTCTCCCATCAGCTTGCGGTATATTTGTTCTCTCATCACACTAGCCCTTTTCAATTGTAAACCCCCAATATAAAGTGTGTTGTAGAACAGTGTCTACTTTCATAGTAAATTTAAAAGAGATTAACAACAACTTCCTAAAGATTCATTTTTTATGGGAAATAGCAGAAGAAACCAGCTAAAAGGCATATCTAACTAGGAATTATTGGATTTATCACGATATTTGAGAATAAATTATTTCGTAAGTATGACGTTTTTTACGAATTTTACTTTAAATACAGGTCTTTGGAAGCCAGGCTCATTTTTCCTTCTGTTTTTTTAATCGAACCTGCTCTATGTAAAACCAATTTAAGAATCGTTTTGTAAGTCTTGTTTAATGGTTACCTATTCCTACTCATTCTATCTGATAACCCTCTTATTCGTGAACAAAAAAAAGAACAGACGCGGGTCTGCTCTTTTTTTCTGCCTATTAAAACAAAACTTTCATGGCTGCCTGAAGCTGGCGGTCTTCCTCTTTATTTAATCGCTTGCCTGCGGCTGTTTCATTAATCTTGGAGGAGGTTTTTTCATCCAGAATCCCTGAAGCCTTCATTCCATTTTTCTGCTGGAAAGCTTTAACGGCTTCCTTTGTCGAACTGCTGTAATATCCATCTGTTCGTCCGGGATCGTAACCAAGTGCTTTCAACAGTGCTTGAGCTGCTTTTACCTGCTCCCCGTTTGTATCGGGAGCGAGTGGTTTATCCGTTTGAATCGGGGCAGCGTAGTAATACTCCGGCTGTCTCACCTCAACCGTCGGTGTTACTCCTTTTTTATGAATCCAATTTCCATCAGGAGTGAGCCATTTGTATAGGGTTAATTTAATGTTGCTTCCATCCCCCATCGGTACAGCCTGCTGAACGGTTCCTTTGCCGAAGGAGGTTTCCCCAACAATCGGATACCCGCTCGCCTCTTTTAATGCTCCAGCCAGAATTTCCGAGGCGGAAGCGCTGCCTTTATCGATGATGACGCTGACAGGATATGCCTTCTCTTCTTTCAGAGTAGAAAAATACTTTGTTTTTTCTCCGGTCCGTTCAGCAATCTGAATATATGGGTGCCCTTTTGTTACAAACTGCTTAAGAATGTCTTCCACACTTTGAAGATAACCTCCGGGGTTTCCACGCACATCCAGGACCAGACCTTTAATATTTTGTTTTTCAAGCTCTTTTAAATTCTTCGTGAAATCCTCTGCAGTCTTTTCAGCAAAGGATGTGATCTCCATGTAGCCAACTTTTTTGCCTTCATAGGTTTTCACTTCACTGAATACGGTTTGAACCGGAATGGTATCCCGCTTAACAGAGAAGGTAAGATTCCCGCGTGTTCCAGGACGATTCACTTCAATAATGACATTCGTCCCTTTTTTACCGCGGATCTTGAGGACCGTTTCATTTAAATCCAGGTTTTTAATGGAAGCTCCGTCAATACGGAGAATTTCATCATTTGGCTGAAGCCCGGCCTTTGCAGCAGGAGATCCTTTAAATGGAGAAACGATGATGATATGGTCATCCCGTTTTCCTACCTCTGCTCCGATTCCTTCAAAAGAAGAATCCAGAGAATCGGAGAACTGCTTCGCTGTATCCGGGTCCATATAAACAGAATAAGGATCCTCCAGCTTAGAAAGCATTCCCTGAATGGCGCCCTCCATTAATTCCTCATCATCAATTTTTTCCACGTACTTAGATGAAATGAGCTCGTAAGCTTTCTTGATTTTGTCCATCCCTTGAGCGATTCTGGCACTATCATTTGGAGCGGGTACAGCTGCTGCCGGGAGGACATCCACCTGTTCAACGGCTGAAGGCCCGGTCTGCTTTTCCTTCTCCATAAGTTCAATTCCCGTATACATACTGCCTGCCCCTACCATCATGGCACCTGCAAGCATAAGGGCCGTCATCTTCTGATTCATCAAGCTCCTCCTTTTTGTCTGCCCTTAAACAAACGTTTGATTACAGCTTCGTATAAGGCTCCTACTAGTATATGCCGGGCTTGTACAAAACATGTAAATTTTGGGAGGTATCATGGGTGAACTGATAATCAGGAATAGGATTAGTTATTTGTTTCAATAACATAATGTTATGAGTACGCAGCGCTTAAGTGTCTCGTTACTTCGAGAGCAGGCGCTCGCTTTCTGCTCCAATCACCAGGTTTTAAAAATTATAAAATTAAAAAGAACGACCCGTGTCATTAGACGTTTGGGCCGTTCTTAGGGAGCTTCCTTTTTACGGAAGATATTTTCTCGGATTATCTGCACTGCCTTTACCGGTATATCCACCCGGATGCACCTCAAAGTGAAGGTGTGTTCCAGTAGATCCTCCAGTTGTACCCATGATTCCAATTTGCTGTCCCTGGCTGACAGATTGTCCGCTGTGAACACTGCTTGAATCCAGGTGAGCATAGATCGTTGTATAATTCTTACCATTGATTACGTGAGAAATGAATACGACATTTCCCCAGCTGCTTGAATAGCTTGAACGGATAACGGTACCGGATGCTGCTGCATGTACAGGAACATTTCCGTTGGCAATATCCACTCCGCCATGAAGCTTCTTCTGTCCAGTAATCGGGTGAACACGCATTCCGAATTCAGATGTATGAGCTCCTGAAGCAGGCCAGATGAAAATGGCATTTCCGCTTGGAGCCGGTGCCGGTGCAGGTGAAGGATTGGAGCTGCTGTCAGAAGAACTGCCTGATGGACTGCTTTGACGAGCCTGCTCTGCTTTTTGCTCAGCTGCTCTTGCTGCCGCTTCTGCCGCTTCACGCTGGCGTTTTTCTTCTGCTGCTTTTGCACGCTGCATTTCCTGCTGAACTGCTGCTTCCTGTTCTTTTAAGAATGCAGACTGATCTTCAAGTTCATGCATATCATGCTCTGCTTCTTCATTATCTTTCATTACCTGCTGCATCACGGTATTTTTTTCTGCTGATTTTTTGTTAAGATCTTCTTTAATTGCTTCAAGATCTGTCAGGGCATTTTCTAACTTTTGAAGTGTACTGTTTAGTTCCGCTTCTTTTTGCTCAAGTAGCTTTTTGTCGTCATCATGTGCTTTTAATATATCGTTGTCTGCTCCAATAATAGTAGATACAGCACCGATTCTTGAAATAAAGTCACCAAAGTCCTGAGCCCCAAGAAGCACATCTAAATAGCTTCCCATACCGCCGCTCTCCTGTAATGCACGCGCACGGTCTCTTACAATATCGTTTCTTTCTTTAATTCTTTGCTTCACTTCTTCAATTTGCTTTTTAAGAGAATCGATTTCTACTTTTGCGTTATCAATATCTGCCTGCTTTTCGCGGATTTTTGCATTGGCTGCAGAAATCTCTGTATCCAGACGTTTAATTTCCTCGTTCAGCTTTGCTTCTTTTTCCTTTAATTCCGCAATTTGCTTTTGCTTGCTGGACAGGTCGGATTGAACACCGGATTGCTCATTTTGAATGTTTCTCTGTTTTTCTTGTAATGTTTCTGCCATTACTTGATTACTGTTCAGTGGAATCAGAACGCCGTTTACACTGACAATGGCAGCGACCCCAAAAGTTAAAAGCTTTCTTCTCACCTGTTTTTCCTCCCCTGATATATCTCTATGTAAGGCTGCGGAAGACTGGCTGGATCAGCCAGTCTAAACCCTTTCGCCTTAAACCCTTAAGAATTTTCTAACGGACATCAAACTTCCCCATACCCCAATCAAGGCTCCGATCAGAAGCAGGATCAAGGATACCTGCCACACAAAAGGATTGAATGGGAGAAGCTGAGCAAATGAATCAGCCACTTGAGGTGCAGCCCACGTGTACAGGCTGTTATAGGCAAAAATCAGAATGACAATCGGGATGACCGCACCAAAGGTCCCAAGCATAAGCCCCTCCATAAAAAATGGCCAGCGTATGAACCAGTTGGTTGCGCCTACGAGTTTCATAATTTCAATCTCGTGGCGGCGTGCAAAAATCGTAATTTTAATTGTATTTGAGATAAGGAACATCGCTGTGAATATCAGTCCGATAATCAGGGCAATTCCTATGTTTCTAGCTATATTTAAGCCTTTGAAAAGCTTCTTCACTTCTTCTTTTCCATAGTTCACTTTATAAGCACTATCAAATTGATCAATTTGCTTTGCTATTTTAGCCGTGTCTTGAGGTTCTTTTGCTTTTACAACGAATACATCACGGAGCGGGTTGTCCTGGTCTCTCAGCTCCAGAGCCTCACCCTGTTCACCAAAGCCCTGCTGTATTTTATCAAGTTCTTTTTCTTTGGAAGAAAACTCGACGCTTGCTATATCAGATATTCCTTTAATATTGGTCTCAAGCTTAGACTGTTCCTCTTTGGAGGCTGTCTCATCCACCAGTACTTTAATAACTACATCATTCTCAATGTTATTGGCAAAGTGGTTGAGGTTCATCATAATAACAAGGAAGGTTCCTACCAGAATCAATGTAACGGCGACGGCGCTGACAGATGCAAAAGACATCCATGCGTTTCTGCCGAGGGATTTTAAGGTTTCGCGGAAGTGACGGCCGAGAGTCTTAATCATAGATCCCATACTCCCCTCTGGCCTCATCACGAACAATCTTTCCATCTTCGACTGCAATGACCCGTTTTTTCATCGTGTTAACAATTTCTCTGTTGTGTGTTGCCATAACCACTGTCGTACCGCGGTTATTGATCTCTTCGAACACATTCATGATTTCCCAGGACGTATCAGGATCAAGGTTTCCGGTGGGCTCATCTGCAATGACTACGCCAGGGTTATTGACAATGGAGCGTGCGAGCGAAATCCGCTGCTGCTCTCCTCCTGATAGCTCGTCCGGAAAACTTCTCGCTTTATGTTTAAGCTGAACGAGATCCAGCACTTCCATTACACGTTTTTTTATGTTTTTATTGCTTTCGCCGATTACTTCCATTGCGAATGCAACATTTTCATATACTGTCAGCCGGGGCAGAAGCTTGAAGTCCTGAAAGACAACACCGATGCTTCTTCTTAAGTAGGGAACCTTGCTCTCTTTGAGCTTCCCAAGATTGACGCCATTAATGACGATTTTTCCTGAGCTCGGCTTTTCTTCCCGGTACATCATTTTAATAAAGGTCGATTTACCGGCTCCGCTTGGTCCTACTACATAAACGAACTCACCCTGGTTAATCTTCACATCAATTCCGTTGATGGCGACTACACCATTTGGATAAGTTTTATATATCTTTTCCATTTCTATCATGCAAATCACCCAAAACTAGTTTTTTAGAATCATAAACGCGAATGCGATTTATGTAAGTAATTGTCGATTGTATAAACATAGTCCTATTACCAAATCTTTTCTCACAACGTCCATTATAACACCAACATTCGCCAAAAATAGACCCTTTTATATTACATTTTCATTTCATGTCTGTAAAAGAAGTAATGTTTTTCAATGGTTTAGGGTATATACAATTGCCTATCTGTCAAAATGTCTATGTCATTTTTTCGACATTTTCACACAAAAAAAAAGACTCCGTGAAGGAATCTCTTATTTTTTCTCTGAAAGCCATTCTGCTACTTTCTTAGCATCTTCCCCTTCAAGTATCCCCCGGGGCATGCTGCCTTTCCCGTTTTTAATGATTTGTTCAATTTCTGCCGCATCATGCTCCTCCCCGACACGGGTCAGGTTCGGGCCGGCTCCGCCTTTAAGGTCTACTCCATGGCAGCTGGCACAGTTTTGTTTAAAAAGCTTTTCTCCATCCATTGCCGAAGCTTCCTGTTTAGTTGATGAATCTCCGCCGCCGCATGCGGTTAATGTTAGTGAAGCTGTGAATATAAGGGCAAATGCTTTTCTTTTCAAGGCAGGTGCCTCCCTAATAGAATGATAAAATTATTATAACCTAGTCAGGCCCGCTTGAAACCCTCGCCAAGAACCTCCGAAGCATCCATAACAACGACAAAGGCAGACGGGTCAATCCCTTTTACCAATTGTTTCAGTTTTGTGAATTCGGTCTGGTCTACGACACACATTAAGATCGGCTTCTCCATATCTGTATAGCCCCCAAAAGCAGAGACCTTCGTTACGCCCCTGTCAATCGTCTGCAGAATTGCTTGTTTAACCTCATCTTCATGATTCGTAATGACCATCGCCATCTTGGATCGTCCCAAGCCGATTTGAACGATATCAATCGTTTTGCTCGTTACGTACAGACCAATTAAAGCATAAAGACCGCCTTCGATATCAAAGGCAAAAGTTGCAGCAAGCACGATCATTCCATCGATCATCGCAACACACGTCCCTAAGGTGAGGCCGGTATACTTATGAATAATTTGCGCTGCGAGATCCGTCCCGCCGGTGGATGCCTTCCCCCTAAATACTAATCCAAGGCCAAGCCCCACTCCAATTCCGCCAAATAAGGCTCCCAAAAGCGGATCCATTGTGACAGGGTCCGCGTCCTTTGTGAGAAAAACGACAAAGGGCAGAAATAAGGTCCCAATCAGTGTTTTAAAACCAAATTGACGCCCAAGCAGGATGACACCTGCAACAAACAAAGGGATATTAAAAGCCCATTGCACGTATGCGGGCTCCAGGCCAAAAGCGTCATTCAATATTGTGCTGATTCCGCTTACTCCCCCGGAAGCGACCCGGTTTGGAAGCAGAAAAAGATTAAAAGCAAGCGCCACAATAGCAGAGCCTGCGAGAATATAGACATATTCCAGAATTTTTGCAACGACTGGTTCCTGAGTAAATGACTGCTTCCGCTGTTTCATCTTAATAGTCCCTCCAATGGAATACTTAACCAGACAAGAGTATAGCACCGGAATCCGGCGGTGTAAATGAAGGTAAAATAACGTGGTAAAGGGGTAAAGTGCCAGAGTAGTTTTTCCATGATGCGGTGTGATTATGCTCGTTTTGGAAGGGCAATTGGGGGCAGAAGAATTCCCGCTGATGAGGAATTTGTTCCGGTTAAGCGGATTCTGCCCCTCATGCACCGGTATTCTTTTTTCACGCTATTGATCAATTGACCAACCATTTATCCACTGCAATTGATTAAAATGACCGTCCCCTCTCTGTAAACAACAAAAAACCGGCATCAGCCGGCTTGTCCATAATTTTTTCATATATTTTTCGGAGCTTTTCCTCTTAAACAGGCTAGAAGGGTGAAAACTGCCATGATAAGCATTCCCGTGTCAACGCAAAGGAATCCAATTCCCATTGCCCATTCTGAATCGCGAAAGCAGCGATAGACAATCACACTGAATAAGACTGAACCGCTCAAAGCGATAAAGGCAAGCCCCCATAAATAAATCGTTTTTTTAGCCCATAGCATGAAGATGGCTCCACCTGTACCGAATGCAATGGCTAAAGCATCGTATGACTGCTCAGGGATATCAGCGAGGAATATCCCCCCTGCTCCATATAAAAAACCAAAAAACAACAAAATCGACAAGATTGCTTTCATTACAGTTTTCATCCTCTTCACCTCCCGCAGCCCAGTTTTTACTCTTTTACCCGGTGTACACTCGTAAAAAAACATGTAAATTGTTTACATCCGGCTATCCCGTTCTGGTTTCTGAGCGAATCGTTCCTTTAGCAGGGCTATCACAATGAGTGCAGCTCCTATTGCGACGAGTCCGACAATTCCTCCGAGAGCCCATTCACCCTGCCGGAATGCTTCAATTGAACCAAGTCCTCCTCCTGAGGCAATGCTTGCGGTAAAAAAACCTCCTCCCCAATCCCCTGCTGTGCCATCACTCCATGTCATAAGAATAAATCCTAAACTGCCGAGAACCACCGAAATACAGTACACAAACATTTCCCAGCTGTCAGCCTGAAACATGGCAGCAAACGCCGCTATCCCTATTATTCCGCATAAAATTCCAATCAATGGTTTTTCTAAACATCCTAAACAGCCCATCTTCTTCCCCCTGCCATACAAAATCCCCGATTTAATTCCCTTTATTTTACTTATCCAAACAAAAAAGCACCCGGAATTATCCAGGTGCCAACATGCTTATAGCTTCGATCTCAAATATGAATCAATAAACGGATCAAGCTCTCCGTCCATAACTGCATGGACGTTGCCAATTTCCGTGCTTGTTCTGTGGTCTTTTACCATGGAATACGGGTGGAAGACGTAGGAACGGATTTGGCTTCCCCAGCCGATATCTTTTTGCTCTCCGCGAATTTCAGCAAGCTGTGCTTCCTGCTCTTCAATTTTCTTTTGATAGAGCTTAGCTTTCAGCATTTTCATTGCATGCTCGCGGTTTTTGATTTGGGAACGCTCGGTTTGGCATGATACAACGACGTTGGTCGGAAGATGGGTAATCCGGACGGCTGAGTCTGTCGTATTGATATGCTGTCCACCGGCTCCACTCGCGCGGTACGTATCGACCTTTAGGTCCTCTGTGCGGATTTCAATTTCAATTTCTTCATTGAATTCCGGCATAATTTCACAGGACACGAATGACGTGTGACGGCGTCCTGAGGAGTCAAATGGTGAAATACGGACGAGGCGGTGAACCCCTTTTTCGGCTTTTAAGTATCCGTAAGCGTTGTGCCCTTTGATTAAGAGAGTAACGGATTTAATTCCGGCTTCATCACCAGGAAGGTAATCAAGCGTCTCCACCTTGAAGCCTCTCTTCTCTGCCCAGCGTGTATACATGCGAAGAAGCATAGAGCCCCAGTCCTGAGACTCCGTTCCTCCGGCTCCGGGATGAAGTTCAAGAATCGCATTGCTCTTATCATACGGCTCGCTAAGCAGCAATTGAAGTTCAAAATCATTCATTTTTCCAGTGAGTTCCTTCAGTTCAGAAGCAAGCTCACTTTGAAGGTCATCATCCGGTTCCTCTTTTAAAAGCTCAAGCGTAATGGTCAGGTTCTCGTATGATTCACTCATATCCTGAAACTGATTTACGACATCCTTTAAACCGTTCGCTTCATTAATAACCACTTGTGCGGCATTTTGGTCGTTCCAGAATGCCGGATGAGCCATTTCCTCATCTAGCTCCTGAATGCGCGCTTCCTTTGAATCGAGGTCAAAGAGACCCCCTAAAAGCCGCTAATCTCTTAGCTGTTTTATCTAATTCCTGACGAATTTCTACTAAATCCATTTCAGTCACCTCGGTAAGTTTTTAAGCTACTGTTAAACATAAACCACAGGGGTCGAAAAGTCCAGTAAGGCCTGAAAAACAGCCATCTGGAAAAGTATCTAATAAGAGCATTCCCTCAAAAAAGAAATCACTCTCTCTTCATACTCCTGCTTATTTAATCTATATGCTTCGATGTGGCCGCCCATTTCCGGCTGCCACAAATCTATTCCCTCGTTAGCAAGCTTCATTCTCTCGCTTTCCGTACAAGAGATTGCCGGATCATTTTTCGCGTGGATGATCATCATTTTCTTATTCCTCGTCTCTCTCACGACCTCGATCGGTTTAACAAGATGAGGCTTAAAGCCAAGAAAATTAAGCTTTGTTACATAAGAAGAAACTCTTCCGATAAAACGCGGCAGCTTTGTCCAATATTGAAAGGAATCCAAAACATAGGAATCAAGACTTGCGAATGGACTGTCCGCAATAATCCCTTTCACATCCTCATTCATACAGCCTGCAAGAAGGGAGGTACTCGCCCCCATTGACCAGCCGATTAAGACGATGTGATCCATGTTTTTCTCTGCCTTTACAAATTCAATCGCTCCATTTAAATCAAGCTGTTCCTTCAAAGCGATCGTCGTTTCATTCCCATCAGATTCCCCAGCATTTCTGAAGTCGTACATTAATACGTTGTAGCCCTGGGACTGAAATACTTTTACGAGATCAAAAATCGGAAATGGCATATTATAACGGTTAAGACCGTAAGCATGCGAAAACACCACGACCTTTTTGCTATTCCCTGCTGGCATCCACCAGCCCTTTAAAGATAACCCATCTGAGCTTGAAAACTGAACCTCTTCCGTTCGAATTCCGTAATTCTCAGGATGCTTTTTCAGTGCAATTTTCGGAGGATGCATCGCTCTCCAAATAATATATGAACTCAATCCATAAAACGCGTTCGCTGCAACGATTCCTAAACCCGATCCCACAAAGGCCGCTTTTCTCCAGCGGTTTTGCCTTTGTCTCACCGGGAGTACTGCATGCTGTTCCACTTTCACATTATCCTTTCTACTATCGTTTACACGTTTATATCGCCAAAATCTATTAATTTTATAGGGTCATTGTAAATTTTTCGTAAAGAACATTAGTATACAACATGATTATGGATTTTGCCAATTTTCGACACAGATGGTGAGTTTGTCTGACTATTTTGTCTGACAACCCCTGGTTCCTCATGTTTGTCTGACAATTTCGTCTGACAAAATCCTGGTTCTGACTGTTCGTCTGACTATTTTGTCTGACAAAACCCGGTTCCGACCGTTCTTCTGACAATTTCGTCTGACAAACCCTGGTTCCGACCGTTCGTCTGACTATTTTGTCTGACAAAACCTGTTTCGACCGTTTGTCTGACTATTTTGTCTGACAAAACCTGTTTCGACCGTTTGTCTGACTATTTTGTCTGACAAACCACACTTCCACCCATTCTTCTGACTATTTTGTCTGACAAACCCTGGTTCCGACCGTTCTTCTGACTATTTTGTCTGACAAAACCCGGTTCCGACTGTTCGTCTGACTATTTTGTCTGACAAACCACAGTTCCACCCGTTCCTCAGACAATTTCGTCTGACAAACCCTGGTTCCGACCATACTTCTCACGATCCATAATCTCACTCTTTCGTTTGAAAACTTTAGCAGCCCAAACAAAAAAACAGGACCTATTCCAAAGAATAGGTCCTGGCTGATACTAATTTATTTCCCGCAGCAATTCTTATACTTTTTGCCGCTGCCGCATTCACACATTTCATTGCGTCCGATTTCAACGACTTTGCGGGTTGGTTTTTTCTTTGGGGCTTCGTCGCCTTCTTTAGGATGAACGGCAGTTTGGCCTTTAGCCACTTCTTCACGTTCAAGGTTGTTGCGGATTTCTGCTTTCATAACATATTTAGCGACGTCCTCTTCAATAGACGCGATCATCGCTTCGAACATAGCGAAACCTTCCATTTGATACTCGCGGAGAGGATCGTTTTGACCGTAGGCACGAAGATGGATTCCCTGACGCAGGTGATCCATTGCATCGATATGATCCATCCATTTGGAATCAACCGCACGAAGAACGATAACTTTTTCAAACTCACGCATTTGCTCAAGTCCGAACGCTTCTTCCTTCATATCGTACTTCGCTTTGATCTTAGCGAGGATGACTTCTTCAATTTCTTCGGTATCCTTGCCGCGGATCTCGTTCAGTTCGAGTACGCCTTCATCTAAATAAGTGGCATTTATGAATTCGACGAGTCCTTCGAAATCCCACTCTTCCTCCACAACCTCTTTCGGAGTATAAAGGGCAACCGTACGCTCGATTGTGGATTTGATCATTTCTTCTACAATGCCGCGTAGATTTTCGGAATCGAGCACATCAAAACGCTGTTTGTAGATGACTTCACGCTGCTGGCGCAAAACGTCATCATATTGAAGAAGCTGTTTACGGGCATCGAAGTTGTTGCCCTCAACACGTTTTTGTGCAGATTCGACTGCGCGTGAAACCATTTTACTTTGGATTGGCTGAGTATCATCCATTCCAAGACGGTCCATCATGTTCATCATATTTTCAGAGCCGAAACGGCGCATTAGTTCATCTTCCATGGAAAGATAGAATTGGGTAATACCAGGATCTCCCTGACGTCCGGAACGTCCGCGGAGCTGGTTATCAATCCGTCTTGATTCATGGCGCTCGGTGCCGACTACGGCCAATCCGCCAAGCTCTCTGACACCTTCACCAAGCTTAATATCGGTACCGCGTCCTGCCATGTTTGTCGCAATGGTTACCGCGCCTTTTTGACCGGCAAGCTCAATAATTTCCGCTTCGCTGGCATGGTTTTTCGCATTCAGGACACTGTGCGGCACGCCTTTTTTCTTCAAATGCTGGGAAATAAGCTCTGACGTTTCAACTGCCACAGTTCCGACAAGAACCGGCTGGCCAACAGCATGGCGCTGTGCCACTTCTTCCACAACAGCCAGGAATTTCCCTTGCATGGAGCGGTAAACAAGATCCGCACGGTCATCACGGACGATGTCGCGGTTTGTTGGAATCGCGACAACGTGCATGTTGTAAATGTTGCGGAACTCTTCTTCCTCCGTCTTCGCTGTACCTGTCATACCGGCAAGCTTTTTATACATACGGAAATAGTTTTGGAAGGTAATCGTTGCAAGCGTCATGCTTTCATTTTGAATATCAAGGCCTTCTTTTGCCTCAATCGCCTGATGAAGGCCCTCGCTGTAGCGGCGGCCCTTCATTAAACGCCCGGTAAAGGAGTCAACGATGACAACCTCACCATCCTGTACCACATAATCAACATCGTTTTGCATAACAACCTGGGCTTTCAGTGCCTGGTTAATATGGTGGTTCAGCGTAACATGGGAAATATCAAACAGATTTTCAATGCCAAACGCACGTTCAGCCTTTGTAATCCCATCCTCTGTAAGCTGTACACCCTTCGTTTTGATATCAAACGTATAATCATCTTCCAGCTTCAGCATGCGGACAAATGCATTAGCCTGCATGTAAAGCTTTGTTGATTTGGCAGCCTGTCCTGAGATAATCAGCGGAGTACGTGCTTCATCGACGAGAATGGAGTCGACCTCATCAATAATGGCATAGTTAAGCGGGCGCTGAACCATCTCTTCTTTATAAAGGACCATGTTGTCGCGCAAATAGTCAAAACCAAGCTCATTATTCGTTGAGTACGTAATATCGGCAGCATATGCTGCACGTTTCTCATCTTTCGTAAGCTGATTCAGGTTCAAGCCAACGGTCAGACCTAAAAATTCATAGATTCTTCCCATTTCGACGGCGTCACGGCTAGCCAGGTATTCATTGACTGTCACGATATGCACGCCTTCTCCTGATAACGCGTTTAAATAAACCGGCATGGTGGAAGTAAGTGTTTTACCTTCCCCGGTTTTCATTTCAGATATATTTCCTTCATGAAGGGCAATCCCCCCCATGAGCTGAACTTTAAATGGATACATGCCTGTTACGCGGCGTGAAGCCTCGCGAACGACAGCAAATGCTTCATTAAGGAGGCTGTCTAGCTTTTCTCCTTTTTCAATACGTTGCTTAAATTCAATTGTTTTAGCCTGAAGAGCCTCATCTGTGAGCTGTTCCATCTGAGTACCCAGCGCATCTATTTCATTCGCTATTTTTTCATAGCGGTTCACTGTGCGTTTATTTGGATCGAACACTTTATTCAAGATTCCAAGCATATAAAAACGCTCCTCTGCTGTTAAATATCTACCCGTTCTTTTACAAAATTTGAAAACACATAGAACTATCGTTAATTCTAACACTATTCAAGGCTGTGGACAACATTATCCGGGGGCATCAGTAAAGAATTGGAAGAGTAAAACGCTTCATTTTTTCTGCAGGTAAAAAAAAACTGCCGGCTCTGCATAAAGCCGGCAGTCGTTCTTATAAATTATCCCTTACAATCGGCATGCTCATACAGCGCGGGCCACCCCTGCCACGGGAAAGCTCGGAGCTTGGAATATCGATCACATCAATTCCATGCTCCCGCATAATCCGGTTAGACACATAGTTCCGGTTATAGGTCACCACAACACCGGGAGCGATTGCAAGCGTATTTGACCCATCATTCCACTGCTCTCTCGCTGCAACAATTGCGTCACCCCCGCCGCATGGAATGAGTGTGACATCGTCCAAATCAAGAACTTCCTTTAACGTTTCAATTAAATTTGTCCGGGTGGAAATAGCTACCCTGTTCGGATCTTCGTCATGCTTTTCCAGAATGTAAATGTTCATTTCACCCGCCGGCCCCTGAATCGCAGGATGAATCGTGAATTTATCATAATCCACCATTGTAAAGACCGTATCCAGATGCATGAATGCCCGGGATTTTGGAATTTCGATTGCAACTACCTTTTTCACCTGATCCTGTTTTTGAAACAAATTCACCGCTAACCGTTCAATTCCGCGTGCAGATGTTCTCGCACTCACTCCGATTGCAATCGTGTCTTTGCTTAAAACCAGCTCATCTCCGCCTTCTACCGGAAAATCATAGTCCCGATTCAGCCATACCGGAATTTCCTTTGATGCGAAGCGGGGATGATAGCGGATAATATATTCCATAAACAAGGACTCCCGTCTCCTTGCTCCTTCATGCATACGATTGATCGTCAATCCGTTTCCTATGACTGCTGCCGGATCTCTTGTAAAATACAGATTTGGCATGGGATCCAAGTAGAACGGATATTGGTCCGTCATAAATTCATATAAATGGCGTTTCCGTCCCTGATCAATTTCAGATGTCCGAACTCCTGACATGATTTTAGAAATTAGCTGCCCGCCAGGTAAATCAAGAAGAAACTCTTTTAAGCTTTCACTTGCACCATTAATATTCGACTTGCTCTCTTTTAATAGCTGATCAACAAAATCCTCTTTTGCATTACCAAAATGAAGAGCTTCTTCTGCAAGCTTTTCCAGATAGAGAACCTCCACTCCTTGATCTTTAAGGGTTTCAGCGAAAATATCATGCTCTTCCTGAATAACAGGCAAATAAGGAATATCATCAAACAGCAATTTATGTAAGAGCTCCGGTGTTAAGTTCTCCACTTCTCTTCCGGGCCGGTGAAGCATCACCGTTCTTAGTGTTCCGATCTCTGAAGTGACATTGAGTGTATCCGTACCGGCTGCATTCAGCATTTTACTCATCGTGTTTCTTCCCCCTTTTTCACCTTCATATCTGTACCCGGATTCTCCCTGAGAGTAACGCTAGTTATCCTTTATAAAGAGATGATATTCAGCTGCCCATCATTTGTAATGGAAAAAAAAGCTGAGTCTACAGTAAAAGAGGATGAATTACCCATATTTTTCTTAGTTAAATTTTATTTAAATTCGTGTACTATTTTCATAGAAAGCTAAACGGAGTGGATGAACATGCGTACGTTAAGGATCGTAATTGCAGATGATAAGCTTGAGTCTTTGAAAATCATTCAGCACTACATTGATCAATCAGAGGATTTTAAAGTGGAAGGCATCTGCAGAGACGGACTTGAGCTTATTGAAAAAATCCAGTATTCAAGTCCAGACCTGATCCTGGCTGATATTAACATGCCTAAAAAGAATGGAATTGACGCCATTAAAGAGTGTCTGCAAATCAATCCTGATTTGAAATTTATCTTCATCACAGGATACGATGATTATGCAGTTGAAGCTTTTAACTTATCTGCTGTGGACTATATCGTAAAGCCGGTTAAACCGGTCCGGCTGTTTACAGCTCTATATAAAGCGAAAAATTTGCTGGAACGCCAGGCTTCTTCCCTGCCATCCCCGCATAAACGGCTGAGTCTTAAATCTGCAGGCTCCATTTATTACATTCCCTTTAACGATATTATTTTCATAGAAAAGCTCGGGAAGAAATGCTTTGTTCATACGCCCAGCCAGGTTTATGAAACATATGAGGGCATTAAAACCCTCTATGAGCGGCTGGATCATTCATTTTTCCTCAGCCACCGCTCTTATGCGATTAATTTAAACCGTGTGTCTCATATTACTCCCAGAAATGAAACCTACCAGGTATTTTTCAGCGGGTACTTGCATCATGCTTATATTTCTAAATTAAAGATTAATGAATTCCATTCTAAATTATCTTTATTTATTTAAAGCTGCAAAGCTCTTGTCATCATTTCATACAGGGAAATTGCTGAACACATTTAGAGCATCGAGAGTTGACTATACTTTCGTGCTCTTATTTGTGCTTAAAATGTCTCTTTTTGGGAACAAACGGACGTTTATCCATCCCAATAAGCGTTATATCCCTCCTAAAATGCCTCCAGTCTAATCGACAGAATTTTCAGCTTCTCCTATTATAAAGAAGGAATGGGTATTTTTTACTAAGGGGATGAAACATGAGAAAAACATCATTAGAGCTGCTCCAACCAGGAATCATATTGGCAGAGGATATTTATGCAGACCAAACATTGATTGTTAAAAAAGGAACCTTGACGGACTCTTATTTAGTTGAAAAGCTGAAAAAACGGGGAGTAACTCAAGTTCTGGCATTACATCCGGCAAGTGAATTAAAACCTGCGCTTATGACCCTTATCCAGAGCATTCCTTCTGAAGGCAATACCCATTATGAACAAACCATTCAAGATCTATTTTTTGGATCGCTTTTGAAAATAACAGATGATAAACGCTATGGAATTTCACTGAATCTTAATGAATCCATTTATCTGCTTTTAACCTATTTTACAGAAATTATGAAAATAGATTCCATCTATTCAAAAATGCTTCAGCTGAAGAACAATGATATAAACACCTTCCTGCATTCAGTGGATGTATTTATCCTGTTTACCCTGCTGGCTAAAAAAATGAACCTGCCAGACCTCGAACAGCAAAGTAAGTCTGCCTTGGTCCATGATATTGGAAAAGCAGATTTGCCTGGCATGCTCCTTTTAAAACAAGACAAACTGACTAAACTGGAATTTGACATTATAAAGACTCACCCTTTGCTGGGGTACGATTATTTAAAAGGTCATCCTGAGACTGCCGGATATGCCGAACTTGCGAAAGTCCATCATGAAAGGATGGATGGAAGCGGATATCCTGACGGCTTGCTTGCTGATGATCTTTCTTTAGCTGCCAGAATTTTGATGATTGCAGACGTTTACTCTGCTCTTACCTTAAAAAGAATGTATCGGGCGCCTCTTCCAGCAGAGGAAGCGTTAGCTACTCTTTCCCGTGACGCTCACCTTTACGACCAAGAAGTCCTGAAGCAGTTTATGCATCTGCTCCATATTTACCCTGCTGGAACAGAGGTTGTCCTAACAAACGGATGGACCTGTGCGGTAAAAGGACATACACCCAATTTTCCGTATCTTTTATCTCTGGAAAATTTGGAGAGCGGAGAGCTTTTTCCCATTCCTCCTGACCTTTCACTGAAGGTCGAGAATATCCTCGATTGGAGCGGGGCTGAGAAAAGCGTTTCAAAAAAAATACGTTGGGAACATTTTATCTCTGAATTAGTATCCGGAAATAAGGAGATGGCTTTCACACATTTTGAAGCGCTGGCAGACGGGATGCGGGTAGAGGATATATACAGACTTATCTTGTGCAAGGCTGCCATGGAACTCGCCCAGTCCTATAAAGACCGTTTTCTCAGCCGAACAAGTCTTCACATCGCAGACGATATCCTTTGCCATATTCTGAATAAGAAAAGAGAATGCTACTCAAGCATGATATCCAACCGCCTGAAGGTGATGACCGTTTTCATTGAGAGTGAAACCTTTCATTTTCCCTGCATGATGTTTAACGACTTTTTTACAGCGAATGGCTGGGAGACGGTTAAGCATCTTGGATCTGAACCGCAGGAGATTGTGGATCTGGCTGAAAAAAGAAAGCTAAAATATATTTGCTTTACCGTTACTAATAAGTATTCTCTAGCGACTGTCACTGCACTTGCTGATGCATTAAAAGCAATCAATCCAAATGTAATTCTAATGATTTTCAAGGAATTTTATACGACTGAACCAATTGAAAAGGGAGCAGCCGACTTCCTTGCATCAAGTCCTGAGATGGCTGTGCAGAGACTTTCCCTTTTAGAAAACCCTGATTTTTGGCAGCGGCATTTTAGTGAGAAATTTACTGCTGCAGACGGAGAATAACATGTCCTTCCATATTGAAACCTTTGAAAAAAATGAGAATGAAGATGCATACATAAGCCTGGATCATTCATGGTGTATTCAATTTATCAATGCACAAGGAGCCAAATTATTTAGAGATACTCCGCACAATTGCATCGGCCGAAACGTGATGGATTATTTGAAACATGACGATGCCAGGACGTTTAAAGCTCTTTTTACAGAAGCGATCCAGCACAAAGAAAGCAGCCGCCTGAAGCTTACCTATCAAATCGATGATGTATTGAAAAGGGTCGAAATCTGTGTCTATCCTGCAGAAAGCGGAATCAGCCTTGTATTCAAAGACATGACAGCAGCATACAAAGTTGAGAAGGCCATTCATGCTAAAAATGAAAAACTAACACTGCTAAGCGAGACAGCGAGCGGCATGATTGAGAGCCAGAAACCAACTGAGCTCCTTGACACCCTGTTCAATAAACTTTCCGACTATCTCGACCTGGATGTTTATATTAACTATATGGCGAAGCCTTCTTCAGGAAATTTGGTCCTTGCGAATTATTCAGGAATTACAGCTAAAGAGGCAAAAGCTATTGCGGTAATTGACTTCGGACAGGCTGTTTGCGGAGCGGTAGCTGAGAGCAAGGATGCAATGATTATTGAAAACGTTCAAAGTTCACTTGAAAACAGAGTCCAGATCATCAAAGAATTTGGGATAAAAGCCTATGTGTCCCATCCGCTCGTATCTCATGGCAAATTGCTTGGCACCTTGTCATTCGGCTCGAAAACCCGATCCCAATTCAAAGCTTCGGAAATTGAGCTCATTCAGACTGCTTGTACCCAGCTATCCAATCTGCTTGAGCGGATTTGCATGATTGCCGAACTGAAGAAAAACAATATTGCCCTTACGGAAGCAAAAGATGCCGCTGAGAAAGCAAGCAAAGCGAAATCCCATTTTCTATCAATGATGAGCCATGAATTGAGAACACCGCTTCATACAATAATGGGATTCTCCGATATTCTACTTGATAAAAAGGACGAACCATTAACGAACCGCCAGAAAGAGAAAATCAGTAAAATATCCAACGCAGCGGACCATTTGCTCCACGTCATTAACGATATCCTTGATTTGGTCAGGCTGGAAAAAGGAAAGCCATTCATAAAAAATGAAATCACTCCTGTAAAAAAAATTGTGAAAGACAGCATCAAATGGATCCTTCCTTTTGCAGAAACAAAGGGGATTACAATTGAAACAAACCTTCATGGCCAGGGTGAAATATTTCTTACAGCCAACAAAGTCAGGTTAAAGCAAATCATGCTCAACCTGCTCTCAAATGCCGTCAAATACAATCGCGACCATGGCCGTATCGAGGTAATCGTATCTCAAGAAATAGACTTCGCTCTCATCCAAATAAAAGATACCGGATTTGGAATATCAAAGGAAGATGAACTTCGGATTTTCGATCCATTTTTCAGATCTGACAGCCATTATTGGGATGTGGAAGGTTCCGGTGTGGGATTATCGCTGACAAAGCAGCTTGCAGACGAAATGGGAGGATCTTTAGGAGTAAAAAGCACGCTTGGAGAAGGGAGCCTATTTTGGCTGAAACTCCCCCTTAAATAATCAGGGGGAGAACCCGTTCATCGCTCAGAAAGTAGTTGATTGGCCGCGCGAAGATATTGGACATAATCATTTTTTTCAGGAGCTTCAACCGTTTCCAGCGCTTTTTCAATCCGCTCGAAGTTGTCCATCAGATGCTCCTTTTTCATTCCTCTTGAGGTCAATACATTGTTAAGCCAAACAGCATAATCCGTAAAAATTTTAGGCATCTGCGCTTCATAAGCTGTAGCCAAATGCTTTAAATGATGCTCATTATCTTCCCGGCATTTCCGCTTCCCCGTCTCTCCATATTTTTCGAGCAGCTCAGGGTAATGCTCATATATGCCTTCCACCACTTGCTCTATAATTTCATCTTTAATTTGCGGATTCACGTCGCAACCACCTCATACTTTTTCACAGTCGGCACAATGGCTGCAAGCTCTTGATCAGGGTAGTTTTTCTCATGCTCATGCACCTTTTTAAAGGCGTCGCTTTGGACCCATTTCATATAATGATCTTTCGTTTCCCATTCAATTTGAACCGTAAGCTCTCCCTTTTTCTTTTCATTTTGAAGGAGCTGAAAGGAAAGGAAACCTTCATACTGATCAACCATTTTCGATCTTGTTTTATAAATGGAAATGACCTCATCTGCTTTATTCTCAGGTACGTTAAATGTAGAATGAACGATATACAACGATTTCATCTCCTCTTTTTGTATCCTCTTCAACCTAACATAAAATCAGGCTCGAGAATACAAACTTGACAGGAAAGATTTTTCCAATCTAACTTTCAGTATAAGGTATGAGCAACCAATTTTCTACATGAAAAAGAGGCGCAGACTAGTCGGCGCCTCTTTCTAGTTAAAGCTTATTCGTTCGGCTCAATGACGCCGTATTTTCCATCTTTTCTTTTGTAAACAACATTTGTGCGGTTTGATTCTGCATTCGTAAAGACGAAGAAATTATGCCCCAGCATATTCATCTGAAGAATCGCTTCTTCACTATCCATTGGTTTCAACGTGAAACGCTTCGTTCTCACGACTTCCATGGTGTCTTCATCTTCTTCCTGAGTCTGAACGGCAGTTGGCGTTTCAACCGGATTTCCATTCGCAAACATCAGTTTAGCTGAATCCTGGTCACGGAACTTGCGATTAACCTTTGTTTTGTGTTTTCGAATTTGGCGCTCAAGCTTGTTCGTCACAAGATCGATAGCCGCATACATATCCTCATTATGCTCTTCGCCGCGAAGGACGAGATTCGTCATTGGGATTGTAACCTCTACCTTGGATTCCATATCACTGTAGTAGCTGAGATTCACGTGAACATCTGCATCCACGGACTCCTGAAAGTACCTTTCAAGCTTCCCAATCTTCTTCTCCACGTAATCTCTTAAAGCTGGAGTTACCTCAATATTTTCCCCTCTGACACTGTATCTCATTAAAAACTCCTCCTTTGTAAAGGATATGTAAACTTATTTCTACTTTCCCCTCTTGGATTCCTGCTCAAACGTAAAATTAGTGTGAAGGAATCGTGAAATTTGTAAAATCATGCAGAATGGTTAGGGAATTTGACCTTTTTGAAGAGAAAGAGAGGGTGCGGCAGCGCGCTCCACCCTCCAATGCAGGCCGATATCGGCTGTTATCTGGATATATCGGCTATTATCAGAATATATCGACCGAAATAAAAATATATCGGCTATTTTAAAATTATATCGGCTATTATTTTTATATATCGACTTTTCGACAATTTTCAAGTCTCATCAAACAAAAAAACCGCCTGGATTCCAAGCGGCTACTGCAAAATATACGGCTGAAGTCTTTTTTGAATCCCATCTTTCCATAATACAAATACAGGAGCCAGGCGATCTTTTAAATACGTTTCATACGTCAGCGGCTGAAAAAACATAAATTCCAAATGATCCAGTTCATGAATGACCTCATCAAACCTTCTGATTTCAAGAAGCAGCAACGGATCCTCCTCCGCCACTGAATCCATAATCAGCACGTTTGAACTGTCAATGTGATAAAAAGCCCTCATAATATCAGAAAAAACCTTTTCTGCCTCTGTCAATTCAAGTTTATGAAAGCTCTCCAGCACATAATCCAGCCCTTCTTGAACTGTGTTCAGCAAGTGATAATAGAAATGATACAATTCAAAGCGCTCATATGCGTTCAAGTCATCCACCCTCGATATATAGGTCATTTATACTATATTTTATATCGGTCGCTAGGCGGAATTGTTGATAGTAGAGCGCACATTAAATTAACATTTTTAACCAAAAATAGGAATTTAAATAAATTTGTCAATTATCCAGTGACCCAGAAAGGCAATTTGCACAGGAATCATAATAAGCGGCATGCAGCCATCAAAGCTGCAGCATCTATCTGCACAGCCGTCGAGACAGCCATCTTTGGATTCTTTTTTCTTTTTTTCTTGGGCGATACAGGTTTTTTATATTTATTTTGATTTAGAAAATTCATAAGATCTCCTTTAAAGTGAATCTGGATCGACAAGTTAACCCGTTTTAATTGAATGAAAAACCCAAATACATTATAAGGAAAAATAAAGAAAATTAGCAGTCCAGAAAGACTCAAATCTTCAGTTTTACCAATTTATATTTTTTTGGAAAACAAGAAAACTCCCTGCCCACTATCGGGAAGAGAGTCTCACCTTATTTCCGTTTATCATAAAACATCCCATCCGCTTGAACAGACTGATAGGGATTTACGTATTTGTTCGCCCCATCCTTGGTTTTTTTCAAGCGCTGCATGTCTGCCTGGATGATGGTTTTTACCATGCTCATTTTCTGAACGATCTCTTTGTTCCACTCATTAATCTCATGAAGCTGTTCTTTTTCACGGTCTGTAAATGGTGCTGCAATGTTTTTCATGGCAGCTTCCCGCTCATTAAGCTTGTTGTCGATTTGCCCAATCAAGGTATCCCGTTCATCCTGTTTTGCAGGCTGGTCAAGCAAATTCAGGAGCTGCGCTGTAAGGGTGTGAACCTCAAATACAGAGCTCATTAAACAGAGCCGCCCTGCTTAAATTGCGCTTGGCGGTTCATCTGGATGACTTGCTTCCATGTATCGCGGAAATCGGTTACATACCCTTCTACTTCATCCAGAATGCTTGTATCATTTCCAAGGTTTGCTTCCATAAGACGGCGGTTCATATATTCATAAAGGGACATCATATTTTTAGAAACTTCAAGGTCCATGTTTAATGTCACCATAAGCTCTTGGATGATTTTTTGCGCTTTTAGAAGACTCGTATTTTTTGCTTCGATCTGCTTTTGTTCCATAGCCGTACGCGCTTGTTTAATAAATTTCAAACAGCCATTATACAGCATGAGGGTCAGTTCGCCAGGGGATGCGGTCGTCACAGAATTTTGCTGATAAGCCTGGTATGGGTTATTTACTGCCAAGTTGTTTCACTCCTCATTAATTTCCGCCGCCGAAGTTGGCTAGCTGTGCTGATTGTGCGTTGGCTCTTTGGATGGCTGATTCCATTGCCGAAAACTGGCGCCAATAGCGATCCTCGATTTGGACTAAACGGTCTTCAAACCGGTCAATTTGTGTATCAAGACTGTCTAGGTTTTTCCCGATGGAAAACTTTTGAGTCGTCATCAAGCTGTTTCCAGCCTTTGCTTCAACCTTCGTTATCGTATCTTTTATGGTAGCACGCAATCTCCCGGCGAGACCTGATGTCTCAGGAGTTGTACCCTTCGCGTTAAACAGCTCAAATACAGCACTCGGATTGGCCTGGATTTTTTCGCGCAGCTTTGTTTCATCGATAATGAGTTTGCCTTTTTCCATGTAATTGGACGTCGTTTTTATTCCGATATCCGAAAGCTGGGTATATCCGCTGACATTTCCTGCACCATTAACCGGTGAATAGAAATCCGTTCTCATTTTATTTAAACCAGATGCAAGAATGGAGTCGTTTTTCAGAAGCCCGCTCTTAGCCTTTTCTTCCCACTGCTCAACCTGCTTGTCTGAAAGGGATTCCCGCTCAGTATCTGTCAGCGGCTGATAGGAGCGATAGCGGTCTTCAGAAATCTCACCGTTGATTTTCCCGATAATTTCGTTGTATTTATCTACGAATTTAACGACTGAATCAACAATTCCATCTACGTCTGTTGTACTTGAGATGTTCACGGGCTCTGTTGTCTTTTGCTTTAAATTATATTCCACGCCGTTCATCGTAAACGTATTCGAGGCTTGATCCATTGCATATCCATTTAATTTGATCGTCGCGTTGCTTCCCAGTTTTGTCGGATCCTTCGCAAGGTCGTTTCCTGAAAAAGAAAATCCAAGGCTGTTCATAAAGGACTGTGTATTGGCATCTGTGGAAGAGATCGCCCCGCTCGCCCCTGTTTTGCTGCTTGTCATGATGATACTTTCAAAGGCATCTCCCGTCACTTTAGCCTTTATAGCAGATACACCTAGAGAGGACGAGTTGATTTTATTCAGTACTTGATCAAGTGTATCTCCTTCTGCAATGGAGATTTTTACATCTCTTGGAGTAGAAGTACCAGGATCGGTTACCTTGAATAGAAGCTCCTTTGCACCTGTTTCAACAACTGGAGCTTTCGTTCCCTTCCATGAAGCGGAGGTTGCCAGGTTGGTGACTTCAATAGAAGTAGAAAAATTAGCTCCCGCACTGATCGCTTTTGCACTAACCGCACCCTCATTTGAACTGCTGACTGCTTTCTTATTAAATGTGGATTGAAGCGTTAGTGAATTTTTATTGATTGGACTCAGCATATCGTCCAGTTCTTTAAGGAGCTTGTTCATGTCCCGATAGTTGTCGCGCTGCCACTCAAACGTCGTTTTCTTTTGCTTTAGCTTATCGACACCCATCCGTTCTGCTTTCATTAAATCACTGACCATCGTATCGATATCCATTCCGCTTGCCAATCCGCCGATTCTCATTGCCACTATTGCTCACCGTCCTTTTTAGCTTTTTTCATCTATAAACAATCCAACAAATTCTGTCATCGCTGCATACATATCGAGCACTTTTTTATTGGGGATCTCCCGAACAACTTCTCTTGTCACATCATCCACAACGGTCACATAATACTCGTTGAGCTTTTCGTGAAGCACAAATTCCGTATGAGTATTGGCCGGCGCCATAAATTCATTTAAACTTTCAACAATTTTCTCAAGCTTTTCTTTCGAAACCGGGGGAGTTTCCTTCACTTGATAAGCTGACTCTATATCTTGTACAGGATTTGTTCTTACCGCTTCAGTGTCTTGCATACGAGGCATTGCTTGAGTTGAAATCGAATTTACTGCCATAGTGGACACTCCTCAATTTAATCATCTAAAAGTTATATCGGAGAGTTTGGGGAGTTGTTGAGGGGAAATAGAAAAAACCTCCTATTAGCCCGGGAGGTTTTGCATATAGGGCATATTAAAATTCAGTTTGCTTGCCAGGGAAGCATTTTAAATTGGATTTGCAGCTGTCCTGAATAGGAATGATTTGTTCATCAGCTCTTTTCCCCAAGCCAAATCCTCCCTCTTGCATTTAAGATTCATTATTAACTGCTGAAGCGGAATGTATATAGGGCAGGATATAAGATTCCTTGTAGGGCTTAAACTCCTGTTCATCCAGCACGTTATATGTAGGTATTCTGATTTTATTATTTTGCTTATCCGTTATGACAATATCGTAATACAGCCATGATCTTAAAGTTAATCCTTTGTATTGGATACTTACATCCTTAATTTCTTTAAGGGGGATTGACTTTTTGTCAGATTCAACCCTGCCCTCAGGTCCCGTAATAATTTTGAGGAGAACCTTGTTTTTATTAAAAAACACTGGTGAAGATCGGATAAGAAAATAAAAACCAAAAAACAGACCGGCTAATCCGCCTAAAAACCCCAAAAGGCTGGTGGTCAAGCCTGATGTAACTGCATCAAATGCAAGCCATGCACAAAATAGAATGACAAAAATTGAAACTATCAATCCAATTCTAATTAACCTTGGATTTCCCTTCACTTCGATCTTATCCTGCTGATCCATGCTTCAAATTCATCTCCTTTCTAAATAACCCGTATTACTTGGAAATTGCTTGAATTTTCTCTTATACGCCTCCTGGGCATCAGGTGTCATGAACGGAAGTACGTACTGTTGAATCTGCTGATTGAATGTAAGATCATTCACCAAATTATATGTCTTCATTTGAACAACCTTCCCCTGGTGTGTGTAGATTACCAGATCTTCATAAAAAATGGATCTCACAGAAATCCCTCTCCGTCTAATCTCTAAATCTCTTATATCTTTTATAGCAACTGATTTTTTTCTTGATTGAACTCTTCCCTCTGGTTCTGGAACAATTTCAAATATGACCCTTCTATTTTTAAAAACACCCGGTGAGCTATGTAAAAATATATAAAGCCCCCAAATCATTCCAGCAAATCCACCCACAATTCCAGATAGACTATATTTAGATTCAAACTGAAGAGCATCCAGAAAAACCCATAAACAAAATATAAACACTCCTGCTGATGAAATGAAGAACCAAACTACAAACCTTGAAAAAGCTTTAACCTCTATAGTTGCTGGACTTTGATTGTCAATCAAATGGGTTCTCCCCTCAGAAAATGTAATTTAACCATCGTCTCCTGCACAGTCTTTTTTACTCCTTATCTCACTTCAACTTGCTGCATTCATTTAATATTCTTTTGTGCTAGTGCTTCCGAACCCGAACTTATATATGGAAGAAGATACTTCTTCAGATCATAAATCCTGATAGTGTAACAGGTTATAGGTTGGCATTTTCACCTTTTTATTGTCGAGGGTGTAGATAATTAAATCCTCAAAAACATGGCACGGGGGGTAAATCCGGTTTTTGCTATTTTATAGTCTCTAATGTTCTTTATATCCACCGCTTTCTTTTTAGATTCAATTTTTCCATCTGGTCCGGGAATAATCGTAAAGATGACTCTGCCTTTACTAAAAAGGCCCGGTGCAACATTTATAAACATATATAGTGAAAATACAGCTCCCATTCCTCCCCCAAATACTCCTACGACATCGTAAATAGAGGTAAATCTAATCGCAGTCAAAAATATATTGCAGAAAACAGCATATGAAACGACCGTTGCCATAAAACCGAATAGTAAACGTGTCTTATTGACCCTAATTTTAATTACATCTTGGTTACTCATCATATAACTCCTGTCATTCTATTTAAATAAAGCCGGGCCACTAATGCCTCTCCTTAGGAAACTTCCAAACAATCAAAGTCAAAATCCCAATCAGCACTTGGAAAAAGAGCCAAAATACAAGAAGGGGAAACCAGGTTTCCTCCACCCAGCTCTGGGAGTTTATGAAAAGGATGCCAATAACCAAAAGCAGGATGAGACTGCCTCTTTTGAAAAAAAGGGATGCTTTTATCTCCAATTTTGGCTCTCTTACCTCTTCTTTTTCCTCTTCTATTTCCATATCATTTTCCAATGGTCCATTCATATAAGCGTTCATTATGTAAGATAGATAGTCCGGGACAGAGGTTTGAACAAGCCGGATTTGTTCGCTTTTCGTAATTTCAATGCGCCAAACTCCAGTTTCAGCAGGGACAAATGCTGTTCCAAAGCTGAAAAAATCCTGATCTGTGTACAGGGTCATTGAATTGATTTCCCTATTGTTTGCTTGAAAATCTCTCAGAAATATCCGAAGTTCAGGCGTCGTCTCAGGATCCTCCATGATTTCCTTGTACTCTTCATCCCCTGCATAATGGAGGGAGTTGTAGTAGTCATCGGTCATCGGGATGATCTCATGGGAGCTAGTTGAACTGTTATGCTGATCCAATCCAAAAAATCCGGCAATAATGGATTCAGGTGTCTCACTTTCAGCTATATCCGTATATACATATGTTTTATCTTCAATCAGAGTTTCCATGATCCGATTATCAGAAACCGTAGCCTCCACCCCAGGTTTGTTCAGCTCCATCCACAAATCCGATGCTTGAAGGGATGTTAAATATCGGCTCAGTTCTGCATATTCCCCTTGCAGATCTGCCGTTTTGGCTGCTTTCTTTATTTCCTTCCGCCTCTTCCAGGATACGCTTAAAAATGCGTAGCTTTTATACATGGCTTTAAGCCCTAATGCTCTCGATACAATAAGTATGTCATCCAGCGAATATGTTTCCTGATTCATCATTTTTCACCTCTTAAAATGTAAAAAGCAGATCAATTAATACAACCTGAATAAATAACAAGCAAAAAAAGAGGATACTTAGCGGTCTGCTAAAATACCATGGAAGACGGTACAAAATATTTTGGACATAATAGTTGAGAGAGAAAAAAATAAGAGCACCAATTCTCGCTATATTCAGGTTAAGACTCCTTTCTTTGTGATAAACCATTCCCTCGTAAAAATAGAGTGTCAGCTTAGGCAAAAAGATGGCGGCCAATGCTGCGAGCATATTACTCACAAGCAGGATTGTAAACATTGAACTCGGAAAGGGGAGATTACTGTTCGAGATAGCAAGCCCCATATAAAGGGCAAATAAAACTCCGGTAATATAAGCAAAAATTCTTCTCATCCTTCACCCAACTTTTCTACAAATATTCTTCATTAAATTACCAGTAAAGCAAACCATTAGGAATAATCCATAGGACCTATTCCCTTTTATTACTAGTAAAGAAACCTAAAAAGCACCCGCTTTTTTAGTAGCGAATGCTTTCTAAAGCTATAGTGCTTGAAATACAATATTTTGGTATTTGCCAGCCCCGCCGCTTAAGCAGCCAAAGCCATACATGCCATGAGTAAAAAGGCCATCCTCCGCTATCAGCACCGATTGATTGTTAATGAAAAAATGAAATGAAGATCCGCTGCATTCAATACGAAACGTATACGTCACCCCATGCTCCCACTCAAACGAAACCGTTTTCATTTTTTTGTACCCAAAGTCATTGCGGATAAATGAAACTCTGCCTTCTCCATCAAAACCCGCAAGGTAATGGCGCATAATGCCCTGAGCGCGAAAGAGGAGCAGATGGCTCGTTCCCTCCATAGGGGTAACGTCAACAGAATAAGAGTAATCCGTAGAATAATAGTTCCCTGTATAGGAGGAGCAGCTGTCCGCAGATTTACAAATAAGGGCATCTCCCTCCAAACTCCACTCCCCCCTATGATGAGCAAACGGGGTAACGGATCCAAATTCCTTGCACTGCTTGGAGAATTCGATGGTGTAATCGGCGGCTCCATAAATGTGAAATTCATCGATAAACAGCTTGCCGAAGGCCCGGTTATAGGCTGGGGAGTCGCTGCTGATTTTGTAGCCGATTTCGTCGATGAGGGAGCCTTTTGTATCGGGAATGATGAATGTCACTTCATGCCAGGATTGGTTTTTCATTTGAATGGGGGCCAGGTCCTGTTCTTTTTTCGTATAGGTATCGCGTACGTAAGGGGTGAGAATGATTTTTTCGCCGCGCCATTGATCGAGGAAAATTTGGGCTGAAACGGTTTGACCGCTGTATGCTTTCGGTGAGAAGACCGGCTTGTATTTTTCATCGTTAAATTCTTCTCTTCGGTAAAATGGCTTCCAGAATACACGGCTGCTGTCGCCGGAAATCATACGATCGAAAAGAATTTCCAGACTTCCTTTGTTCTGAAATCCTTTCTCTCGTGAGTGCCTTAGGATGGCTTTGAACGGATTGTTTGTTCGAAACCCATGAGTGGAACCCGGGAGAAGAAAATCAAAGTAAACTTCTCCGTTCTTTACAGCCTCTTTCAAATGACGAGGCGGTTCTTCGCGGCCCACTTGATATTTAAGCAGGGCAAGTTCTTTTACAAATGTGGGGATGTCTAAACTATTCAAGTAGCCTGAAACGCTGGAGGTGATGATCGTGTCGTTGATCGGTTTTCTGTAATGGGGAGGAATTTCCTGTAAACCGCTAAATACTCCGCAGATGGTTCCCACGTTCCCGGCGTTGCAATCCGTATCCCAGCCGCACATTGTGGCGATTTCAACCGTCCTGGCGAGATTGCCGTTTCCGTATAGAAGGGAGAGAATGCATACGCCCGCATTCGGGATGATATGACATTCACCGGGGTACTTATGATAGCCCCACTCCTCCTCCACATAGTGATAACAAAGGCGGAAGTCCTCCGGGTTTCTTTTGTAAAAGGAAATAACCGCTTTTGAGAGCCTTGAATATTCGCATTCTTCCGGAATCTGTGACAGTCCGCAGTCTATAATTTCCTCCATAGAGTCAGCTGTAAAAGCACACGCGATGCACGCTGCAATAAACCGGGCGCCGTACAATCCGTTGCCGTCATGCGAGACGCTCGCCGCTTTCTCTGCGTACTCTGCAGCCTTTTCCGGATTGCCTGGAAAAATTAGACCCCATGTATCGATAAATATTTGCCCGCCAATCTGTTCGGCAAGGACCAGCCCATTGAGTTCAGCCGAACCGGATTGGGGAGCAGGAATTCCTTTTTTTAAATTCGAGTAGGCACGATGCTCGGTACTGACCTGCTCCCCGCCCCACCAAAGCATACCGATGCCTTCCCGGCAGTAATTAAGCCACGCTCTTCCCACATCCTGCGGCTCAAGCTCCCGATCGACGGCATCATCCAGTAATGCTCTTATAAAAAACACCGGTCCATTGGCATCGTCATCCGCTGAAAACATCTGGTAATCCTTTATATATCCCTTAATTTCACCGTAAACGTCCCGTATTTTCTCATACGTCCATTCCCGGGGTTCAACAGGAGCGCCGAGGCGAATCCCGATGTTCATTCCAAGAAATCCTGCATACACTTTTTCGAGGTATTGTTCTGTCTGCAATCAGACCCCTCCCTTTTACTAGGTCAGGTACTTCTTTCTATAGGTATGCAGCTCGAGATCTTTGGATATTATTTTTTTTGCTGTTTCGGCAAACCGGCTGGAAAGGCCGGCAAAATCCATTCGGTTTGCTTTCTCCAGAAGGACTTGATCCTCCTCTTTGATCACTTCATCCCCATGCAGAGCTCCAAGTATAGCGCCGATCATGACACCGATGGAATCCGTATCCCGGCCTGAGTTGATGCCGTCATACATGGAAGGATATAAGGCTCCGTCATTCAGAACGATAAAAGCCAATGCCATCGGAAGCTCTTCAATGGAAAAAAGGCGGCTTGGTGTATAGTGATTGGATGGCAGACCCGCTTTCCCTTCACTTCGGTGAACGTCATCACCCATCGGAGAATAGTCCTTCATCACATGCTGCAGCGAGTTGACCACTTCATCCATAGGTGCCTTTTTATCCCGCAAGCTCCTTGCCTCCCGGGTTACAGCGATAATCGCTTGCTTCGTGCCATCCTTAGCGAGACGAACTGCTGTATCCACAATATCTTCCACCGTTGCCCTATCTTCGAACGCCTTTGCTACACAGGCCGCGAGCACCCCTGCCGCCTCCAGTCCATAGCTGTTCTGATGACCCATAGCAAAAAGAATCGCTTCGTCATAGGCACCTTTAGGATTTCCGGCATTAACGATCCCGACCGGCGCGATATACATAGCCGCCCCGCAATTGACCATATTGCCGATGCCGCCTTCCCTCGGCTCACAATTGGCAAGTGCATGTCGGGTGAAGATGTATTTTTCCGGATAAAAGAGGCGCTCAATCATGAGTGCCTCTCGTCCAAATTCAGGAATATACGTTTTGCGGTAGGCGATCTCTTTTACAAATTCATTCGCGAGATCGTACGCATCCAAATGTCTCTCTTCTTTCATATAAACGCGCATCAAGGCGCCCATCATTAAAGTATCATCCGTGACAATGCTGAATCCTCTTCTCTTCCCCAGTGTCACCGCGGCATCTTCATTGGCTTTGTACCAGGGAATATTGAGGGACTCCACCCGTCCGTAAGCGGCCTTAATTTCCTCATAGGACAATTTTTCAACAGCGGCACCGAGGGCATCCCCAAGTGCTGCTGCATAAATAACGCCTTTCACGCGTGCCTGAAATGGAATCATGATGTTGGCTCCTTACTTCAGTTTTCCGTTCACGAACTTCGTGATCTCATCTCCGCCCGCTTTTTTCCACTCTTCCGCAAACTGATCAAAATCGCTGATTGGGCGTTTCCCTGTGATGACATCGGCTGAAAATTCCTTATACAGGTTTTCCGCTGCATCCCATTTTGCCGAAGACGCTTCATCCAGAATCACTTTGTTATCCTCGCTGTAATACTGCTGCACCAGCTTAGCCGATTCTTCAGCAGGCTTGGATAGAAGCGGCGTTTTCAGCGTTTTTTCCGGTTTAAAATCCGCGGGCTCCCAGAATCGGGCATACCATTCGCTGTAATATTTGTCGGTCAGTTCAATTTGGTTATCTGTAATTTTATAATGCTCATTTTCAAATCCGATGCGATCCAGCATTTGTCCTTTAGGACTGGCAAGGTAATCGAGAACCTTAAAGGCCAGCTCTTTATTTTTAGATTGGGAGGAAATCGCGATCCCGCGGGATTCCTTTGAAATATCCGTTGCACCGTAGCCCTGGAACTCTCCTTTTGCCGGAGGAAGCACGGTCAGCTCTGCCTCTTTGCCATTCACCTGCGTCATTTTCCCGTTATAAATGTCAATTACCTTCCCGTTCGTTCCGACAATTACCCCGGAATCTCCATCGTAAAAGGCTTTTTCCTTTGTATCCCACTGCTTTGTTGCAAACTGCTGATCGAGAAGGCCTTCCTTGTAAAGCTCACTGTAAAATTCAAGCTTCGCCTTTTCCTTCTCCGAGACCTTTGCATACTCAAATGTTCCATCGTTCTTTTTCAGCCATGTTTGGTTCAGCCCGAATGCCATGTTGAAAATATAATCCAGTTCCGCAATATCCCCGGCTGCCGTGATCGCATTTTTCGGCTTGCCTCCGCCAGGTGCCTTTTCAACAAGCTCTTTGAAAAAGGCTTTGTAATTTTCCGGTGTAGGATCTGCCATAAGAGCCTTTGAAGAAGACAACTGGTTGAACCAGTCGCTACGGATGACCGGTGTTTTTAAATCAAGCGGCTTGATCCACAATAGGTAAGGATAATTTTTCATCCTCTTTTCATTGTATGGCTCCATGATGGATTTTAGATTCTTTGATTTTTCAATATAAGGCGTCAGATCCTCCAGCAGGTCCTGATCCGCAATTTGCTGATCGCCTCCCTGAAAATAGATCATGTCCGGAATGTCCCCGCTGTAAAGAAGCAAATTCAGCTTTTCCGCATAATTCCCCTGCGGCATTTGAACAAGCTCAAATTTTACGTCCAGCTTCTCATCCTTTTTCAGCGCTTTCTCCAGGTTGCTGAAATACTTTTGTGTCGCCGGATTGGATGGATCCTCATCCTTTAGAACGAGCTTAATAGTCCCCTTCTTGCTTTCCGTCGTCGCTGCCTGATCATTTGAGCACGCGGCCATCGTAAACATCATGACGGCAGCTGCAAACAAAACTGCTAGTTTTTTCATCCCTGTTCCCCCCTGAAATGGTTTATGAAAGCCCGCCTTAATCCTTCACACCTCCTTCAAATGCACCCTTCGCGTAGAACTTCAAAATAAGTGGATAGAGAATGAGAATCGGCAGCATGGAAACGATGATCATGCCGGCCTGGAGTGAAGTAAAATCAAGACTCGCGATTTTGTCATACGATAATACATTCTGCGCACCAAGCAGGGAGGCATTGTCCTTTTGGACGACAAACTGCCGAAGGACGACCTGCAGCGGCCACTTATTCGGATCCGTGATGTAAATCGTGGCCCGGAAATATTCATTCCAGTGGTACACAGCGTAAAACAGGCCAAGTGTCGCAAGCCCTGGCTTGGAAAGAGGAAGCATGATTTTTGTAAAAATACGAAAGTGCCCGGCACCATCAATTCTGGCCGCCTCCAAAATGCTGTCCGGTACATCCTGAAAAAAGCGGATCAGGATGAACAAATAGTAAACATTGATGGCCTTGTAAAAGATTAGGGACATATACGTGTTTAGAAGACCAAGAACCTTTACAAGCAAATATTCCGGAATAAGTCCGGGTTCAAATACCATGATGATGATCAGCAGGAGGAGGACCGCTCTTTTGCCGACAAAGTGCGTCCTTGAAAGCACATAAGCAGCCATTGCTGTTAGGAAGAGATTCAGCGCCGTTCCTGCAACGGTAAGAAACACGGTATTAAAAATACTTCGGACAATAAGGGGATTTGAAAACAGCACCTGATAGTTAATCAAAGAAAAGCCCTTCGGCAAAATATCCAATCCGCCAAGCGCCTGTACCTTTAATGGATCTGAAAAGGACATCGCAAGAAGATTCAGGATGGGAATGAGCACCGAGACAGATAGCAGAAGCAGGAGCGTATACACCGTTACCGTGAAAGGCGTTAATTTCTTCATTTACCACACCCCTCTTCCGGTAAGCCGCTTCGATATGAAATGCGTTCCGAGAATAAGCACCGTACCGATGACCCCTTTAAACAAGCTCGCGGCCGTTGCATAGGAGTACTGGCCGTTTACGAGACCGATCCGGTATACATACGTGTCCAATATATCAATCACGGAAATCACCGAGTTGTTCATCAGGTTAAACACCTGATCAAATCCGGCATTCATGAAGAAGCCAAGATTCAGGATGAACACGGTGATAATCGTTCCGGACAGCTCAGGAATGGTGATGTACCTCAGCTGCTGGAGGTTTGAAGCTCCGTCAATCCGGGCGGCTTCATACAGGGCCGGACTGATTTTCATAATCGCTGCCAGGTAGATAATTGAATCCCACCCCGCACTTCTCCAGATTTCCGAGAAGACGAGCACCCAGCGGATATGATCCTTGCTTGTCATATAATCGAGCGACGGCATCTGAAAAAAGTTCCGGATCAGGTTAACCCCGCCATCCTCAGGATTCAGAAGGCTTATCCAAATTCCGGCGATGACAACCCATGAAAGGAAATGCGGGAGATAAATAATCGACTGAACCGAATTACGGAACTTCCCATGACGAACTTCGTTTATAAGAATGGATAAAAGAATTGGCACCGGGAAGAAGAAAATCATTTTCATGGAGCTGATGATGATCGTATTTTTCAAAACGGTAAAAAAAGCCGGGGAGCTGAAGAGCACCTCAAAGTGCTTAAGCCCCACCCACTGATGATTCCCAAGTATCCGATAGTCCTGAAACGCAAGCTTCATCCCGATAAGCGGGACGATATGAAAGGTAATGAAATAGATAAGTGCCGGAATCAGCATGACGTATAAAACCCAGTCTCGTTTAATCAGTTTCCATTTTGCTTGCAGCATCCAAATCCAGCTCCTTTTCAGGCAGAGAGTACGTGCACGGTAGAAAATCTGAATCTTTTAAGATCGTAAACCTGTAAAGGGTGATGCCTGTCAATCTATTTCAATGGAGAAAAGCGGAGCATGCTGCTGGGCTCCGTACACATCCCTGTCGCCGATTGTACCTGAGGAAACAGTCCGCGCCATCGTGATTTTTATGCCGAGTGCCTGATCAAAGAACACAAAATGATGGATTTGCGACTCATCCGTACCGTATAGCTTCGAAATGGCAGCAGGTGTAACTTTCCCTGATTTCTTTACTCTTTCGTACGTGCTGGCAGAATCGAATAGAATATCAAGCGTCAGTTCAAACGGACCGGAATTTTTGCTGCGGATCACTTTTGCCAGTTCATAAAGAGCAGCCATCTGTGACCTCCTCATAACGCACGGTAAAGAAATCCCCCGAAGCCTTCATTAAATGATAAATCGAAAATTCATAAACCGGCCCGAATTCAATGTCACTCGGCGCAAACGGGAATGCCAGGTTGCCGGCGGTTGATTTCCGGTTTTCATAGCCGTAATGCAAAAAGGTAGACCGGACCGTTGCACAAATACTGCTCGCAAGCTCCTGGGTTTGCGCCAGCACCTCAAACATCACGCCTACCTCGTGGCCGGAAAAAAGAAAAGGCTCTCTTTCGCCCAGAACCGCATTTTTTCCGTAATGATAGAAACGGATGTCATATTCTTCCGGATCAATTTCCGAGTAATATTCCGCAGTCTGCCGGACCACAAGTTCCTCTACACTTTCAAGCTGCCCTAACAGGAGGGGATCGCGGATACCCGCAAGGACGAAGGTGCGATAGGCTGCCTTCCTTGCTCCTTCAAGCTTAATCCAGTAATCTTCGGACGGGTGATACCGGCTGTTTTTCACCTCCACAACCCCTGGCTCTTTTTCTTCAAAAGTACACTTCTCTAAATCGAGCATGAAGCCCGGACCGTGAAGGATATACGGGTGTTCTTTTTCATAAAATGTATGGGCGGCCACACTGACGGGCGTGCATACTCTCTTTTCATTTAAAGACTGGACTGTAAAGGAATCCCTGGTAATCGTTCCAAGAATGCAATCCTTTGTTGTCCCAGGCTCCGCACAAAGCGCGCCGCATTCTAATATTTTTCCAAGGTGATAGCTCAGCCCTGGATCTTTTCCATGAAAAAGACCAATGGCTGCAAAGGGTGACGGATCATAGGCCCGTCCGCATACAATGATGTCACTGCGATTCTCTAATGCTTCTAAAATTGGTTCATGCCCCATTTGGGCAACGATGGAATGGGTTTGCAGGATCGTTTCTGCGTTTAAGGCAGGAATGTTTGGTGAGAGTGGCTGAATTTGCTGATGCTTATTCGCATTCAAAACAGTTTCTTGAGGAATATCTGCCGGGATAACGGCGAGTTTCGCTGCTAGCTTTTGTTCGGCTAAAATTTCATAAATGATGTCAAGCGTCCAATCAAGATGCGGCTTCGCTCCCGCTCCCCCCGCAGATCCGATAATAATTGGAATTTTTCTTGGGAGACCGTGAATAATCAGCAGCTCCAGATCCTTTTTCGCTGCCCTTCGGCTGACAATTGATACACCAGCGCCAAGCTTATGCGGCCCTGCATCAGTTGAACCGGCATCAACAACGATGCCGTGCAAATCATATTCGAGCCCCTTCAGAAAAGAAGAAGCAGGAAATCCGTACCCCAGCATCCCGCACGGTGAAAGAATCCTAACCAAATCGGCCATAGCTGCGGCCTCCTCATATAGTAATAGACTGCTGTACTACTATATGATATGTAATCGCTTACAAATAATAGTAGTTGTAATTCTTTTTCCAGTCAAGGCTGGGGGATGATTTTGTCGATTAAACGCTCATAATAACGAACAAACGTTCTTTTATTGTTACATATTTCTATATATAATAATTACAGGTAGGAAAAAGAAGGAAGGAAATTGAATATAGAGTCGAACACCATCCTTCTTTTCCAAAATAAAATAAAGGGAGTGTTATTGATGAAGAAGCAAGCTGCACCGTATTTATCTTTTAATGGAAACGCAAGAGAAGCCCTGGAATTTTACAAAGAACTATTCGAAGGTGAAATTTCTGAAATTCAAACCTTCGGCCAAGCCGACTTCCCGACTCCCCCAGAGGCTGATGACCGAATTATGCATGCCCGCTTTACGAAAGGCCCCCTATTTTTTATGGTTTCCGACTCTTTCCCAGGACAGTCCGTAACAAAGGGCTCCAACGTTGCTCTCGTAATCGAGCCTGAAAGCAGCGAAGAAATTGAAACGCTCTACGCAAGACTAAGCGAAAAAGGAACCGTACATATGGAGCTGCAGGACACGTTCTGGGGAGCAAGATATGCGAAGGTTGAGGATCCGTTTGGTGTGACATGGGACCTAAATTTTGAGAAGGCCTAAATATAAATGCAAAGGAAAAGCCAGCTGCCCTTTTTAAGGTGAGCTGGCTTTTTGCAGCATCTAAAAAAAATGTGAATCAGGATGGAGGTGCAAGCTTGGCCCGCCTGCCCACCGCCATTATCCGTTATACACACTTGCACAGGTTCTTGAACTGCCTGCCGTTTACAGTTATCGGCAGGCGGCTTCGAGTTCGAGGCTGATGTTCTCGACAAGTCCTGCTATCGGGTCATGGGTGACATTCACCATGCGCAGCACATCACCGTGGGTGACAACGCCGAGAATCTGTTCTCCAGCGACCTGTGTCGTCATCGTCGGTCCCCACATTGCGAGCACGTCCCGCTCCACGGCGATTCCGCTGGTTACCCCGAGGTTCGTGATCTCAATGTCTGCGTTGGTCGCGGCAAGCATCGCAAACTCCGCGTCATCAGCGGTCGATGGATCGAGCTGCGCAAGCATCAGAGCTGAATCCCGAATCGTCTCCAGATCGCGTGCTGCCTTAAGCTGGTCAGTTGCACACCGCGCGAGATCCCAGAACCTCGTGCCAGCCGAATGATCGAGGACGACCATGGTGGCAGCGAAACGGACGACGACATCTTGTAGTCCGGCAGCTTGGCGCAGATCAATTGGCACGTTGATGCGTATCTGGTTACGATTCGTCGCTTTAAACAACACCATAGCCGCTGCTGCGCATAACGCGGCCTGCACCGTGCAAGATTCAGCACGTGAGCGCTCGACGAGCTGTCGGGTGCCCGCAACGCCGAGGTCTTCGGCTTGAATGTGCGGGGCCAATCCATTGAATGGACGCAATCGTCCCGGAAGAGGCAAGGTCGCTTCCTGTTCCCCGGCCGGTTCCTCAACGCTTTGGGGTGCGCTCTCGACGGTGGCGGACGCCGGGATGAGGTCTGCTAATAAATTCTCCTGCGCCACAGGAAGGTTCGATGGAAGCAGGCTTTCCCCTGCGAGAATCGTCGCCAGGTCCTTTACGGTGCACAAGGCACCTCGTCCATCCGTAATCTGATGAGCGAACGTCATCATGACAGTTGCCCCAGCAACCCCTTTCCCGGGAGGAATCAGCACCGCGCGAGCCAGAGGGCCCGGAGCAGGCATGATTGGCGCCGTCTGCTCAAATGCTGCTTCGTGCTCCCACGTCGTCTCGCGCGCGACACGGACAGGAATCCCTCTGTCGGAGGATCGAAACATAGCGCCGGTGGCTCGGTGATCATCCTGGTCAGGGCGGCAGACTTCGACGGCTAGCAGCGGATGGACCCGCTGCAGCTTCTGCAACGCCTGAGTCAACTCCTCTTCAGAGACGTCACGAGTCAGCACGGCTGTCAGGGAGAATTGGACGGGGTTGCGATACATATACAGATCGATGATGCGTTCGAATGCGCCGAGTGGACGAAGGTACTGATCTGTGGTGTTTTCAAAAACTTGGGACATAGTGATCTACTCCTTTGATCCGTTTTTTATCGTTTCACGAACATACGGGATACTGACGGCCCTTCCAGTTTCAGTGATTCAATCTATAAAATCAGATTCGTTTCAGAAACATCTCTACTTTAATACACATCATAAAATCCGACCGTACCCCCGCCATCCATTAAATCTTGACTTTGTGCTTTCAAAGATGCCTTTGCTTTCTCGTTGCCATGCAGACTTGTATTCAGGTGCTACTTTCAAAATCGGTTCAAACTCTGATGTCAACTCTGATAGTTTCAGGAATCCATTTTCCAAGACGGCTGCTGTTTATAAGGGAATGGACCCAATCGCCGGTATCACTACTAACCATATTTTTTTCATCAAGATTACCTCCTAAATAATCTCATTTCTACTCCGTTACCCCTGTTCGGGATGCATTAACCGCTTTCTTTTCCGGTATTCATGGAGACCAGACAGACTTACGCTGGGCAAATGTAACAGCAAAAAGCCAGCTGACCTTTTTAAGGTAAGCTGGCTTTTTGCAGCATCTTAAGAAAATGTGAATCAGGCTGGAGGTGCAAGCTTTTCCTGACTGCCCACCGCTATTATCCGTTATATACACTGGCACAGGTTCCGGGTTTGGGTTCGTAATAACAGTGATTTTTGAATTGACCGGATTTCGGCTGGCTGTACCAGGTTGGGGGGCATGGTGCGTAGGGGTTAAAATACCATAAGGCATATTTGGCAGGATGATCCCGCCAATAATCCAAATTCTTCTTGGCCAGTCTTTTTTCCACCGACCTCGCCCTGTTATAAAAAACGTTTCCTTTTTGAACCGCCTCAAATGAGTAATTCCCGCCTTGCACCTGGAAGATGACCTGCCGGATCGTTCGGACATTTTTAAAATCCGAGCAGCTGGCTTTTGCACGGTTTACAATGACATTCCCCACATACAGCATCCCCTGCTGGCCTTCCCCTTCCGCCTCCGCTCTCATCATCCTTGCCATCAAGGCAACATCGGCATCTGTGTATTTCACTCTGGGCATTTTTTTCACCTCAGGATAGTTTATGAAGGGATTATGGAATGATGTCTGAATAGCTGGTGGACGGATTTGTCTATCCAATACTTCTGATATCGCCCGACTAAAATTGCAGATTCAAAAAATCCAGCCTGGAATTTGCTTGAGGTAAATTTTACCTTTACTATAAATGTATGAACCTGTCTTGGAGGAATTTATGAAACTACATAAAACTTTGTTAATCCTACTAACTTTATCTGTATTAGCAGGCTGCCGTTTGAACGAATCCTCCAGCATAACCAAGTCTGGTGCTGATCAGGCTGTAAAAGATGAATACACAAAAGGGTATTTGTCTTCTGCAAAAGCTGTTGAAGGAGGCTTTTATCAATTTGAATCGAAAACAGGCGGGTATTCCATGCTCTTTCCGGCGGACGCCGTTATTTCCGAACACTTCGCAAACGAGAAAAAGGAAAACTACTTTGAAGCGATTATGTATAGCGGAACTATTGAAAAAGGGGAAGTAAATACTCAAGTAATCTATGAAGATCTGCCAATCACAAAAGATATCGAAGCGAATTTGGACCTGCTTTCCACTTCCGTTTCTTATGATGGGGAATATAAGGAATCAAAAGTACATGCGAATACCATTTATCTAGGTGAAAAAACAACTGAGCAAGACGGGTTTATTAATTTTAATGATTTCGCATTTATAAAATCTAATAAAGGAAATCAAGCCGTCCGATTTATGTACAGTAGTACCTGCCATCGCGAAGACCAAGCCTGCATCTCCAATAAAGAACTCCAAAAAAAGATAGCACACAAATTGATTTATTCGGTTAAATTCCATTGAACAGGAGGCAGTTCACTTGAGACTGTTGTTAATATGCATCACCATCTGTTTCTTAGTAATGGGAGGATGCCAAAACGAAAAGAAGCCCGCAGAACCCAGTACAGCAGCATTAAAGGATGATTTTACAAAAAGCTATTTAACTTCTTCTAAAGAAGTGGAGAAAGGGTACTATCGGTTTAAATCTAAGACGGGCGGGTACACCATGCTCCTTCCCGTGCAGGCTGTTATATCGAAAGACTTCGGAAATGAAAGGGACGAGGATTTTTATGAAGCCATCATTTATGGAGCAGAAATCGATCAGGCAGATGTGGATACTCAAATTATTTATGAAAACAAACCGCTTACAGCACATATAGAAGAAAACCTCGACTTGTTATCTTCTTCTTCAGGCTATGATGGACCCTATTCAGAATCAGAGAGCAAAGAAATCATCCTCTATAAAGGTGAAGAAACCGATAAAACCGACGATTATCTAACCTACCAATACGTTGGATATATCAAAGCGAAAAAAACAAATCAGGCCGTTCATTTCATGTATGGAGCAACATGCAAAAAAGAAGAAACCGCCTGCCAAAACAAGGCAGAAAATCATAAGGATTCAGCAATGAAAATAATGAATTCCATCACTTTTAGCGAATAAGGAGGCTGAAATGTGAGAAATACACTCCGATATTCTGCAGCCGCCCTACTTCTTACTTTAGGCGGCTGCGAAATAAGCAATCAGCCAGCAGCTGTCCCTGAAGCCAACACAGCTGCATTAAACGATGAATTTACAAAGGATTACTTAACTACTTCAAAAGAAGTTGAAAAGGACTTTTATCTCTTTGAGTCAAAAACAGGCGGGTACACGATGATTTTCCCTGCGGATGCAGTCATCTCCAAGGAATTTAATGAAACAAGAGAAACCTTCTATGAAACCATTGTTTATGGAGCAGCACGGAAAGATGCTGACATCATGGCAGACGCAACGTTTGAAAACAAACCGCAAACACAGGACATTGAATCCAATCTGGACTTGCTCTCTACAGCAGTTGGATACACAGGCGAATATAAAGAATTTAAAGAAAAAGACAAACGGATTTATTATGCCAAAGAACGATCTGAAATAGATGGAGCAATCAGCTATACCTTCTTCAGCTTTATTAAATCTGAAGGAGATTATCAGGCTGTGGAATTCATTTACAATGCAACATGCGAAAAATCAGATGAATCCTGTCCATCAGCGGCAAAAGATCAAGAAAAAATCGCTCTAAAAATTATGAATTCTGTAACATTTAAATAAGACGGGTTTACATTGAGAGGGTGTTCAAGGTGAATTTGGAAAAAAGTATTTCTATGTTGATGGGGGTATTACTTTCCTTTGCCATTTTGGGGGGATGCGGAATGGCAGATCAAAATGAGAAACAGGTTCAAGGAGAAACGAATACGCCCCAACCCTCTGCATTGAAGGACGACTTCACTAAAGGCTATCTAACATCTGCAAAAGAAGTGGAAAAAGGTTATTTTGAATTTAAGTCCCAGACGGATGGGTATACCATGCTATTTCCAAGAGATGCGGTAATCTCTGATGATTTTGGGAACGAAAAGCGAGCGAATGAATTTGAGTCAATTATGTATGGCTATAATCTAAAAGGGGCGTCAATAAGCACACGTATTACATACGAAAATAAACCAAGCACCAGAGACATTGAAGAAAAACTGCGATTGCTGTCTGTGACAGCCGGCTACGATGAATCCTTCAAAAAGATTCATGCAAAGGGGAAAACCATCTATTATGCCAAAAAGACATCAGAATTAAAAAATTCGAATGCTTACGTCAATCTCAGCTTTATCAAAGCTGGAAACAGCAATCAAGCTGTTGAATTCATTTTTAATACAAGATGCAAGAAAAACGACCAAAGCTGTCAATCAAATGTGGAAGATCTAGAGAATGCTGCATTGAAGGTTATGACGTCCGTCCACTTTGAACAGTAGTAATAAGGATAGAATTAAAGAAAAGTTCATCTGAAAGTTCGAGTACCTTTACTATTTGATACAAATATTTTATTTTTCATCGCTTCCAGATCCTCACCTCCTCAAGACTATAAACCTACTTCCTTTATTAAACCTCGAAACAACTAAGTCTAAAAACCTGTGACAACCGATTCAAAAATACCCAATTTCCTGTTTTAGATTGTTGCACAGTGGGAATATGTGGTAGTAATTAGATGTAGAGATTTGTGACATTTGAGGGGGCTTATTATTGAAATTTTATTGCGGTATTTTTGTACTTATAAGTTTATTAGTTATTGGAGGCTGCGGAATGGAAGGAAATCAAAATGATAAACAGGTTCAAGGAGAAACGAATACACCTCAGCCAGCCGCATTGAAGGACGACTTCACTAAAGGCTATCTGACATCCCCAAAAGAAGTGGAAAAAGGTTATTTTGAATTTAAGTCCAAGACGAATGGATATACCATGCTATTTCCAAAAGATGCTATCATTTCAGATAACTTCGGCAATGAAAAGCACGGTAACGAGTATGAGTCAGTTTTATATGGTTCGGAAATAGATGGAGCTGTTATTGACACTCAAATTACGTATGAAAACAAATCAAATACTCAAAAAGTTGAACCCAATTTAAGTCTGTTATCCTCATCTATTGATTATAAAGGAACATATAATGAGTCAAAAGAAAATGGGAAAACAAACTATTTTGCGAAAGACACCATGGATATTGAAAAAGCTACAACCTACACTTACTTAAGCTTTATTAAAGCCGACAAAAGTGATCAAGCTGTGCGGATTGTATATACGGTAACGTGTCAAAAAGAGGATAAAAGCTGTATGTCAAAAGAAAATACCTTTGAAAAAGAAGCAACTAAAGTTATGAAATCTGTTTCCTTTAAACAGGAGTGAAAGTATGACAGACAAAAAGAGTACGAATTCAGAGTTATTATCTACCGAAATGCTGCGGGCGAGAATTGCCAAAATGGAATATAGTATACCTAAAAACCCGACTGAAGAGGATATAGCTAACTTCCAAGAAAAAATCAGGCAAATTTATATTGAAGAAACCGGAAATCCTCCTCCTGTAAATATTGATATTTATCATTCCGGTACAAAAAAATATCAGTCCATCACTGATTCAGGTTTTGATGGGACAGTCATCCACTTTTATGATCCGGAAAAAGGAATCAATCAATCATATACCCTTACCAGAGGAAGTGAAATGGGAGAAGATGCTGGTGAAGGAAAACCTTTGGATTGGCTATATAACGTCTTTGGCATTTATACTGGAAAAAATAAGGAACAATTTGACGATGCAAAGAAATTTGCAGAAGAAGTGAATAGCGAAATAACAGCAAAGACTTCAAAAGAAGGATTAACCAAACTGGATAATTACGGAATCGGGCATTCTCTTGGCGGGAACTTAATCCAGATGCTTCAGCTCAATTCGGGTTCTTTTAAAGAAGTTTATACATTTAATGATGCTCCTCCCAGTGCTTATCAGCTAGCATATATAGACACAAAATTCAGGCGTAATTTAGTACAGCATTTCGGGATCTCAGCTCTCGAATTTGACGAAATATACTCCATCCCAAGCGCCCAACTAGAAAAATTCGCCACCGACTACTACAAAGAACGCGGCAAAAACATCCACCACACAACATCTGCAGATGAAATTCTTTTTGCCATATCTAGTTTTCGAGGCTTTCTGTTTTTCGGAGATCGTAAAATAATTGAGACAAATCCGGATTTTGATGGACTTAAAAATGTGCTTGATAACGTATCCGATGAGGACCTTGCAGTCATTCAAAAGAAGCTGGCAGAGATCGCGCCATATTACGAAAAGGATGGAATTGACGGCATTGTTTTGGGGGTGACTGGCTTCAATAAGAAGTTTTGGGATCAATCTATTGAAACGCTTAAAGATCTTGACCTTACTACTCTAAACCCTGTCGAACGTGCAGAGAATGCGATAACCGTTGCGAAAACGCTTGTTGCAATGAAGGATCATGTCGGGCTGATGATTGATAAGGTGACAAGTCTGAAGGATGAATTGCCTGCCTTATTATCAATCGTCGGAACCGTTTCTGCTGAAGAAAGAGAAAAAATCGAATCGGTTATAGACGGGATGGTCGACAACCTGGAGACGATGAAGGCTGCGATTGAAAACATTGGGGATGTAGCTACTTTAGAAAAGCTTCGAAATGGAGACCTTAAAGGATTTTTAAAGCAGATCGAGGTATTAATGAACACATCGGATATCATTAAAACCGAGTTTAATGAATTTAAGGCCGGGTTTGGTTCCATAAAAACCATTCTTGAAGAACTGATGGAAAAGTTCGGAATGGCAACAGAAGCCCACCTTATGGATGCCGTAATCAGTGCACTTTCATTAGATGGATTTTCATATGAAGGCGACGATATGTTCAAAGCGAAAATGGTAGCCGGCAAACCCATTCTGATTAACCTTTCCTCCGCCCTCCGCCTTTATAAGGAAGGCCTAAACATTTATGAGGAAAAGAATACCCTCCTTAAGCAGATTAAAGAAGCGTATCATCGAGAGTATACAGATGATTATGCACTAAGAAAAGGTACGCTGATGAAGGCGATTGCCTCTACAGAGTCTGATACGGCCTGGGCCCAAAGCAGGCTTGGATACAGTACGACCGTCTATAAAGTAACAAAAATTGATGTCCAGGAAACCATTTATCCGATTCCTCCCGCCAACACCGCAACCTTCCAAGAGCTATTCCACTACCATGAAACCGAACAGGAAGCAGGAGTCAAACAAATCAATCAAATTAAAAATTCTGTTGAAAAATTCTTTCAAGAGGACCAAAAAGTAGCCTCAATGTTTAAGCTAATTTAAGAGAAGAGGGATGAAAATGCCGCAGCTGTCTTTCCTGCATCAGCTCGTTCCGGAACAGGATTTTACACATAAAGCCGGGACCTTCCAGAGTTTACTTGATGAACTAAACGCAGCCGGAACAAAACTCACCCAAACCGTTCAAACCGAAATGGAAGCCCAATCAGGCGAACTCGTCGATAAAATAAGCGAAAAAATCCAGCAGCACCAAAAAATTCAAGAGGATGCCATTTCCAAGCAAAAAGCCTCTATGACCGCTCTGGCCTACCAGTACAGCAGCTTCATCAACAGCATGAACCGGCAGATGACGACGATTTATTATGAAGAGGATAAGGAAGCGGTTGTGTCTGTTTGAATGGTTTTATTTGAGAGACTGTGTTTGTGCAGTCTTTTTTTAATTGAGCTAAGTCCACTAAATGTTTGATATTCGACGTGTTTGATCAGATTTTTCCTTCTATTAATCATCGCTACGATGGTGTTGTTATAGTCTATGAGAGCCTTGGCACGATTTTGTTTGTATAAAGTTAAAATCCTATAAAATGAGGGTTGCCAGAAAATCAGTGGGGCATTTGAAGAAAATTCTTCACTATCAAAAGAGACAGCATGATTACAGCGAAGGTTGCTGAATCTACAGTTAAACAGGAAGAAATTGAAGACCATGTATACCGTTTAACTTTATCTAAAATCTGGAAGAGTCGACTGCTAAATTTATTATTTAAAACTGGCTGTGGTGACACGCACAGCTATTTTAAATTCATATACCATCATTTTTTCCTGTTCCTTACTTCTGAAGAATCTATTTCCTTTTCTTCGATTCGGAATTTTAATACAATATAAGAAAAACTTAAACGCAATCAGAAAGGGGCTAACTCGAATTAATGATGAAAGAGCAAATTACTGACAAAGATCAAATCATCTACAACAACCTTATTGAATTGCACAACTCTATAAGAGATGAATACGGAATCAAATCCTCCGACATTGGAAGCAGACTAGGAAAGACTACATATGATGCCTCTGCATACCTCTCTCCAACTCTAAAAAAATTAATTAAAAATGGTGCCGTTGAAAAAGTGTGCCGCGGCCATTATAAGCCGATTACTTATTCTTGCATTAAACGGAAGCCTTTTTTGTAAATATTAGAGATCAATCGCTATAAGTTTCAGCTATCTTTTATATTTAAAAACTCCGGCTGCAGACCGGAGTTTGCTAGTATATTCATTCTCAAACATACAAAATTACTCCCCATACTCCTCTTTAATTGCTTTTTCAGCACAAAACTCAAAAAATCTGTTTAAAAGCTCATCTACATCTTCTTTCCTTGCAATTGCATCCCGCCAGTCGGCAGGGCTGGCATCCATGTGCTTGGATAAATGTTCATTAGGTTTAACTTTATGCCAAATTCCTGCCATGGTATACGTTATAGAAGCAACCGTATCCGTGTCATCTCCTAAGTTGACTGCCTTTAGAACGGCATCCTTTAAGGTTGAAGTGCTGCCGAGACACCAGATTGCGGCTTCGAGTGTGTGCACAACATAACCGTCAGAGCGGATTTCTTTTTCGGGGAGGCTGAAGAAATCCGGTTTGAAGAGCCGGGAGTAGTGCTTAAATTCCTTAATGTAAGGATGCTCTCTATCATAGTTTTCCCGGAAAAGCTTAGCGATTTGTTCCAAGGCTGTTTTAGGTGAATTGTTATATAATATTCTCAACAGAAATTCAATGTAAATAATAGAGCCTACGATTGCTCTTGGATGTGAATGTGTAAGCTCTGTATATTTTTTTATGGTTTGAACTTTCTCCCTAAAGTCAAAACTCCGATAAATAATAAAAGCCACTGGTCCGATTCTCATAAGAGCTCCATTTCCATTGTCATACGGATCAGAACCCCCGCATTTCTCCGGCGGTACTCCATTTTCAAATCTATGAATAGCCTCAATAGTCGTTCTTCCTATATCGAACATTTCATTGAATGGCGTCCAATAGCCTTTATTCTTATACAAAACAAACTTTCTCATTAAATCTTCGACAGGCTTCTCTTCTATTAGATTTTCGATGAGGCATAGAGTGAGTGAGGTATCATCAGACCACGTACCAGGAGGCTGATTGTAGGTACCATATCCTGTTACGTCTTCAATTTTAAACGATCCTCTTCCTTTAAACTCTGCGGGCACACCTAATAAATCTCCAACAATTCCTCCGTAGAGGGCTGGCATCATGTTCTTTTCAAGTGAATTTTTAAAAACTGTTTACTGTCTTCTCTCCACTTCTCTTCAAGCCTCATAAATTCCCCACTCTCTTTGTGAGACATTAAACTGGAACCTTCACTTACCAATAAACACTCTCTTAAGCTTCTCCACTTCCTCATTTGGAATAGAAACGTTCCAATTCTTAAAAAGCTGGTCAAACTTTTCGAGCAGCATGCTGAAATTATAGACAACCACCAGAGCACTGTTTAATGGGCGGCTTTTTGTTATGGAAACCCTGTCTCCTAGAGGAGATAAGTAGATGACGTGGTATTTATTGCTGTCTGCCATTAAGTTCACAGCTCCAGCCTTTTCCTTTTCTATTGAAAAATAGGACAGGTTCACTTGTTTCTCCAAGATCTCCTTTCCTTCTTTAATATCACTTTCTATATTTCGAAGCGACTGCTTTACTTCATCTTTAGCTTGCAGCGGGTTCATCTGTCCTTCAACTGCTGCCCATAAACTTAATAACCCAGATGTATCTCCCTTAAATTGTCCTAATTCAAAAATGCGGTCTCTTTCTATCTTATTTAGGATCCAAATTTGATTTTGATCATCATTGGTTAGTTTATAGCCGGCATCTTGATTCGGACTGCCATCACTATTCTTAGGGTATAGGATAATTTCAGTTTGTCCGTCATGATTCTCTTTTTGTACTGCGTATTTTTCTTCTAATTTTTTATAGATTTCTTGATTAATCATTGAGTTCCACCCTTTTTCATAGATACTTCTTCAATGAGTTCTTCTCGAATAAGTTCCTCCATTGAATAGGTTCTTCCATCTTCATGGTATTTAAGATATTGAGTTCCACCGCCGGGTCTGTCAAACCACGGAGCAATCTTTCCTCCTGTCACATCAAAATCCTCCAGAACCTTATAAACATAATAATCGGCTTCGTCACTATGAAGAGCAAGGGCTCTTTGTTCGTAGGGGATGCCTTCCGGAGAAAAGAAACCTCCATTAGGTGCGCCATATCGATCCAAAAGCTTCCCCTGCTTCAGTGTCATCTCTGCAGGTTCCCCATCAAAACCATTATTAGGAGGCCACTGGATATTTCCATCCTCCTGATTATAGTATTGAGGATTATCATAGGTCTCTTTATTTTTCATATATTTATCTTCATTAGGCGCAAATTTCCACTTATCCAGCTTCGCCCGATCCGCTTCACTAATTCTTTTAGGTACCGCACTTTCAATCGGGCGCCGGGTCAATGTATAGGGTGCATTTGCCGCCTTCAATTTATCATAATACTTTGTGCCTCCGCCAAGTACACCCATCGTTAAACCGTTGATCAACGCCTGATTGCGCTGCTCATCTGTCAACTTGTTTCCAAGCAAATCCGTTCCAAATACATATTCTCTGCCGCTGTTAAATGTATAAAGACCATAAATTCCTTTTTCCGTTTTATATAGCATATCCATGGCTTTTGTTCCCTGATAGGCATTCAATGCATGATTAATACCGTTGATTCCTTTTGCCGTTTTATAAATTGCGCTGCCGCCTTTGACTGCCCTGCCTGCCCATCCAACAACCGGGATAAAACCGGCTGCTGCCATGGATCCTGCAGCAATTCTTTCGGAGGTGCTAAGCTTCTTGCCTGTAACTGGATCTACACCCTCAGTGGCTCGTTTGTAGTCATAGTATCCGCTGAACTCACCAGTGAAGGTCTTTACGCCATCCCAGGCCTTTTCATACCATTCTTTATTCTTTTCCGCCTCAATTCTAGCTTTCTCTGCAGCAATCTCTTCCCGTATTTCCTTAGCTTTGGATTCCTGGTCTTTAAACGTCTTTACTTTTTCAGATACGGATTTCCGAACATCTTGTATTGCGTTCGCCTGATAGGCTTGTACATTAAAATTAATAGGCTGTATGGTACCGCCTTTTGAAGTTGCCTCCATTATAGCGATATAAGCCAGCTGAACAGCTGACTGTGCATCCATACTATCCATATAACGGCCAATCAGCATTCCTTCGTCCAAATTGTTCAAAGCTTCAGCCGTTTCCGTCCTTTTCTTATCCGCTTTCTTCGTATTTGTCTCAAATGATTCCTTAGAAAATGGAGTAAGTGAAATAATATCTTGTATACTATCAAGAATTGCTTTTAATTCACTATGCTGTGCATCAACCAGCGATTGACTATTTGTCGAACCAGTTTCCAGCTGCTCCTCTAAAAAAGGAAGCACTACCCGGGAGTCATCGGATAAGTTGGCATCGCCTGCATATCCTGGTACAGCCTGATAAAAAGCAAGCAAATGCTCAATCAGCTTTTTCCAGTCCCCTACCAAATCAATTTGAGCCTGATAAAAGCTTTTGATATTTTCAGCGCCAGTTCCCTGAAACTCAGCGTTATCTACCAATGCCTGAAATTTTTTCTCAAGAGAGTTCAGCTTGCCATTTAACGTATTATATTGACTGATTCTTGCATCGATGGCCGTGAACAATTTGCTTGAATCATAAACCTTCCCCATTTGCCACGCTGCCCTTCATCCTAATTTAAGAATGAGTAATTGCCTCATCCTGCTCTTTTAAAGATGTCACATTCACTTTCGTATCCTCAATATTCTTTAAAACTGCCTCTATGTACTCCTGGGCCATCCTGTGAATGGACTCCTCCCGCTGAAGCATGAGGTCGGTAAATAAAAGCTTAATATCCCCCAGTGAAGCAGCATCAAAAGGTTCAATTACAACCTCCTTCAACACGCTTTCCATCTCTTTAAGCTGATTCATTACTGTTGAATGATCAAGTTTAATAGTCGTCATTATTCCACCTGCCTATTTAAGATGTAACCATGCATCCCATAAATGTAACATTCTACTAATTTTATCATTTGTTTACTACATTCCCCAATTGGCAGATAGTCCTGCATTTTATTTAGATTCTTTTTAGTGTAAGGGAAATGGACTAGATTTCTCAAAACAAATTAGGACTATAGATGGTACACAAACAGCAAAAACACCTCTTAATCAACAAAGAGGTGTTTTTAGAGATTAAACCATATTCAGTTATAAACAACCATTAAAACAGGAGCAGATACAGCATCTTCCCCACCGTAGATTTCCAGTACACCACTTGTAAAATCTGCAACGGTGTAGGCTGTGAGCCGAAGCTGAGTTTTTCCTGATTTGTTGATATTTACGAAGGCTGTTGAAGGAAGACTAATTTCTGTGAATCCTTGCTTGGCAGCTGGTACCGGCAGTGAAGCCACAGAGGATGCAGAAGGAACTGAAGTATAATCTCCCTGTTCCAACAGACTGCCAGCTCCAAACACTCCATTTTTTATATCTACTTTAAGCGAGCTCACGGTTCCAGTAAGAGTTTTACGATAGACTTTTAGTTTTACTCCGGTGATGGCGGCTGAATCAGGAATCGTCCCTGTGCGAAGGAAACTTTACTTTGATTGGTTATTGAGAGCAAAATCAACAAAATAGAACTATCGTTCGTATATAATGAAGATGGAGGTGGTAAGAATGGTTACTTTTGAACAACTAACAAGTTATCAACAAAACGTATTACTAGCAAGTATTCTAGGTGATGGTGAAATTACAAAACTCTATAAAAATTCCAGAAGAATTAATAGAAGTTACAGAGAACATTTTTCTATAGAACAAGAAGAGTATAGACTTTGGAAATGCATGGTCTTACCTGGATTGTTGTATAAAAGACCAAAAGGAAATTATATTGTCTCAAAATCGCTTGAGTTATTTAATCATTTGAATGCTCACTTCTATCCTGAAAATACCGAAAAAAAAAGTACCCACTCAACTGTTCCATTACATCACCCATCCAATATTTTTAGCGGTTCTATATTTAGATGATGGATCTCTTTGTATTAGCAGAAGAATCAATCACAATAAAAAGAAAATTATATTGAATCCCATAATCGCTTTATACTTACAATGCTTTTTCGAAGACGAACTAATCATGTTGAAAAATCACGTTGCAAACACCTATGGATTTGAATTTATTCTTTCTAAGCGTAAGGATGGAAAGGGGACTATTTTAAAACTGCAAAAAACAGCGGACGTCTACCGCTTTCTTCAATTTACAGCGAACCAAATCAGCATGGAAAGTATGAGATATAAATTTGATTGGGATATCCGATTTAAGCAGGAATCAGAAAAATATAAAACACTTTATCCAGGATATGAAGTTGTGGCTGCCCATTCAAATAATGTACGTCCATATACTTCAGAAGAAATAGAAAGAATGCTTATTTTAAAAGATGAGGGCGAAACAGATCTTAGGATAGCAGAGGTACTAGGACGAAGTTATTGGTCGGTCGTATACAAACTGGCCGAACTTAGAAAAACAAAAAGAAGACCTCCGAAGAAGTCTTCTTAAATCTCCAATTAACGAAGCAATTGAAGAACACCTTGTGGTTGTTGGTTGGCTTGCTTTGCCGCCATGCTTTTCAGCGATGGAATAGACTATATCTTCATCCTTAAAAGTCTAAGGAGCTGGGCACTTCGAATGGCTGTTACCACCCTACGGATTTCATCGTCATGGTTTTCACTTTAGACGGTATATCCTAGTCGTTGAACCTTCTCCAGAGTTTCCTCACAGGAGCTTGGCTGCTGATTATCCAATCTTTCTTCTTTTCAGCCCTTCACGTCTGCCGTTTCCAGCTGCGTTGTGGGGAAGAAAGCTTAAGGAGGTTCCAGCAATTCACCCAGTTATAATCCAGCTCGTTACCAAGCGGGACGCCCTGCAATCATTATCTCAAAAGTTGTAATACACCTTGAGGCATCTGATTGGATTGAGCCAGCATTGCTTGTGCTGCTTGAGAAAGAATAGAGTTCTTTGTTTGGTTCATCATTTCTTTCGCCATCGTGCGAACATTTACTTTCATAAATGACCAGACTATATCTTCACCCTCCGGAATTCCAGTAGGGGTCGGGCACTTCGGATTCACAATGCTGATGATCATTGCTTCACCTACGGATTTCATCACCATAGCTTGCGCCTTAGATGGTATATCCTAGTCGTTGAACCTTCTCCACTCTTTCGAGACAGGAGCTTGGCTGCTGATTGCCCAATCTCTTCTTTTTTTAAAGCCCTCACGTCTGCCGTTTCCGGCTGCGTTGTGGCAAGAAAAGCTTAAGGGGTTTCCAGCAATTCACCCGATTATGATCTCTAGCCGTTACCAGCTAGGACGACTGTGCTTGTCGCTGCTTATGCAGCTAAAGCATAATCTACGTCGCGAATACGAGATTCTGCGGCAGTTAGGTTTTCTGAAGATGTGCTTAGATTATTAATTGTGTGCTCTAAGCGGTTTTGATTTGCACCAAGTTTGGAGCGCTCAGCAGAAACTTTTTCAATAGCACTTTGAATAGCTGTTACTGCATTTCCTGCTTTTGTAGCAGTACTTACATCTAATGCATTTTCATTAGCTGTGTTATTTGTACCATCTGTTACAGTTGCACTTCCAGTGAAATTAGCTCCAGTTCCAGTAATTCCAAGTGCCGCTGCACGCATATCAGTAAAATCAAGAGTCATTGTTTGGTTTTGGTTAGCCCCTATTTGTGAGCTAAATGATGATTTTGCAGACTCAGCTAATTTACCAGCAGTATTAGTACTTGGAGTTGCATTTGCAGTTGCACCAGTATCTGTCACAGAAGGTCCAGTCAATGATTCTTGGCCTGTTTTTTGCACTAATGTTAAGTTATTACCTGCTACTGTAACGGTGTATTTAGCAGAAAGTGTAGCATTTCCATCAATTACAGTTTTTAAGTTAGCTGCTTGTGCTGCTGTAGTGTCAGAAGAAAAAACACCAGTTGTTGCATTTGTCATTGCAGTTGTTGCCTCAGCAGTAAAGGTTTGACCATCAATAGTGATAGTTTCACCATCTCCAAAGGCTGCACTTAGAGTTAATGTATAGTTACCCGCTACTGCAGAATTAGCAGCTGTTACAGAACCAGCACTAGCATTAAGTAGTTTTTGGCTATTAAATTCAGTAGTATTACCAATACGGTTAACTTCAGAAGTTAATTGGTTAATTTCCTTTTGGATTTCTCCACGATCTGTACCAGTGTTTGTATCATTACCTGCTTGAACAGCTAATTCACGCATACGTTGAAGGATGTCATGAGTCTCGTTTAAAGCGCCTTCTGCAGTTTGGATCATAGAGATAGAATCTTGAGAGTTTCGAGCAGATTGATCTAAACCACGAATTTGTCCACGCATTTTTTCAGAAATAGCTAGACCTGCAGCATCATCACCGGCACGATTAATACGCTGACCAGAAGACAGTTTCTCCATTGATTTACCTTGCGCTGTATTAGCAGATGAAAGCTGACGATAAGTGTTAAGCGCAGCAATATTATGATTAATTCTCATTATTAAATTTCCTCCCTGATTTTCGGTTCCACATCCATGTGGTTATTTTAAGCAGTGTTTAAAGTCGGCCGCCTTTAGGTACTGCTTGTTACATATCTTATATCGACATTCCTTTGCAGGGTTTAATAGTTTTTTGGAAAAAAATAAAAAACCTTGAGTGCTTTTATCAAGGTTTAAGATTTCTTTAAGTTTTTCAGTAAATCCAGAGAAACAGAGGCAGCACTGCTGTTTTCTTCCTGAATCGATAAGTAGATTTCTTTGCGGTGGATGTCTATGTTTTTTGGCGCATTGATTCCTAATTTGACTTGTCCGTCCTGGATGCTGACGACGGTGATTTCGATGTCTTCTCCGATTTGGATGGCTTCGTTTAGTTTTCTTGTGAGTACGAGCATGTTCCTGCCTCCCTATTGCACGATGCTGTGCTTGGTTTTGTAGGATGGGTGGTTCAGGATGACTTGTTTGGCTTGTTTCGTTTGTTCGTTCACGATGATGGGCCCTTGCAGGTTGGCCGTAGATTTTTCGAATGGATCTTGAACTGTCAGGATGACCATGATTTGAACTTGATTAACGTCGTCGATTTTTAATGCTTCCACTGTATTTTCGTCCAGGTCAAACTCGTAGTCTTTGAAAAATAGAAAAGGGTTTGTTACGACGAATGCAAGTTCAGCTGTTGTGGCTGATTGCAGAATTAAGAAGGGAGAGCCTTCTTCTAACGGAAGAATGATAAACTCTTTTTCCGATGCAAATCCAGGGATGCCTGCTGCAAATTTTAGAATTTGAGAGTCATCGACTTCTACTTCCCCATGATATTTTGTCTTAAGCATGTTGTTCCACCTCTTTTTTCATTATACCTTGATGTCGATGGTTACGAAATCAATCGTTAGATTCGGATTTTCAAGCATATCTACTTGGACTTTCCCAGGTGTGTAATCCAGAATTGGTTTATTTTGCTGAACTTCAATGACCGGTTTGCGTGGCTCTATGTCTATTTTCACTTTAGCCGGTTCATAGCTTACTTTTACACTTCCGGCACTTGGAATGAAACCAATATTAAAATCATACATCGGAGATTCGCTGTTCTGTTTGGCCTGATCAGGAATTGGATTGCCTCCATATTCAATGCGCATAAGCTCGTCCCCTTGCGCTGAGACTCTCGCCATTCCATCGAGCCAGTCCTGATAGCCTTGCTGGGCAAACTCCTGAATACGTCTGGAAATGTGCTTTAAATCGACATCTACCCGAGCTTCCGTTGTGTCTATAGAGAGCTGTCCTTTTGTTGTTTCGATGGATAAATCGGCTTTCGGCTGCTGAATGGATAGATCAGCCTTGGGCTGCTGCTGTTCCATTTTTGCTGAAATTGTTGTTAAACCGATTCTGCCCTGTGTGCTTTGGATTCGAATTTGCGGGACCTGCATGTGTTTTCAGCTCCTAAACGAAAAGCTGTCTTAAGAAAGACAGCTCAAGTGTATTATCTTAGGAAATCCATAAGGGTAGGCTGAATGATTCTCGAGCTTACGCTTAGTGCGGCACGGTGGACGCTTTCCTGCATTTTAAGGTCTGTGATGACGCGTTCAATATCGGCGTCTTCGTTGTCTGAAAGAATACGGTTTGCCGTTACTTCCTGCTGGCCGATGCGGTCATCAATCAGTTCAAGGCGGTTGTAGCGCGCTCCGAGTTCTGCACGCTCAGCACTAATGTTATCAAAGTGCTTATCTAAATCTCCGAGAAGTTTTTCGCTGTTACTCATGTCCGCGCCATTAACTGCATCTTCCATGCTTTTCAATGTAGCAAAAAGATTCTTTCCATCCACATCACCGCCAAATGCTTTTAAAGCGTTGACGTTTACCGGCAACTGAACGCCATTGGAGACTGATACCTTAAATGGATTTGTATTTGGAGCAAACATTACGGTTCCATCCGCTGCCACGACCGCAGGCGGTTTATCCGTTGAATCCCCATTAAAAATATAGCTTCCGGCAACCTGTGTGTTAACAACTCCTGCCAAATCTTCCTTCAACTGACCGATCTCTACTCCAATTGCCTTCAGATCCTCAGGGCTGTTCGTTCCATTTTTCGCTTGCAGGAAAAGCTCACGGGCACGTTGGAACACTTGAGTTGCATGCTCCATTCCGCCTTCTGAGTTTTCCATCCATTGATACGCTTCTGACAGATTGCGTTTGTACTGCTCGACCTCGGTCAGTCCAGTCCGGTATTGCATCCCCTTCATGGCGACAACCGGATCCTGTGAAGGTCTAGTGATTTTCTTGCCTGTGGCCAGCTGGTCCTGCAGGTTTCCCATGCGGTCATAGCTGTTGCTGATGTGTCTCAGCGAGTTATTTGCGAGCATTCCTTGTGTTATGCGCATGCTTGGTCACCTACAATCCCATTTTATTAATAATCGTATCCAGCAGCTCGTCCTGCATCGTTATCATGCGGGCTGATGCATTGTATGCATGCTGGAATTGAATCATATTCGTCATTTCTTCATCTAATGAAACGGCACTGACCGACTGGCGGCGAAGTTCAACAGAATCCTTTAATGTGGTACTGTTTTTCAGCATCCGGTCTGATTCCTGGGCCTGAACGGCCATATTCCCGATCATACCTTCGTAAAAATTCTGGACACTTGTGCTTTTTCCGTCAATCGTTACGGATCCGGATTTCACTTTTCCCAGTGCAAGGGCGTTATCCCCATTTCCAATTTCGCCTTTAGAGGCTGCGATATAATCGGTGGATTCCATAATCTTATCCGAAATCCGAATACTATCGGCACCTTGGCCGGGTGTATATTCAAAAAATTTGACAGCAGACTTTCCAGGAGGCGAAGTTGCAAAATCCTTTAGATTCAGACCATCAGCATGAACCTTATTGAATTCTTCTGCAAAAGACTCAGCAAGGCTGTTCAGGTCATTCAGCATGTCGACATATTCGCCTTTTGCTGCTCCAGCGTCTTTATAGCCATGTGAGCTTGCAAGGCCTTGAATCTTACCAGTTTCTTGAATATCCGTTACAGCAACTGAGGTACCACCAATGTTCATTCCTGTAACTAAACCGTCCTCGTAGTCCATGGAAAAAGTAGAACTGTTTAATCCGTCTACAAGCTTGCCTGCTGATGTTCCGTCTTTTTTCAGAATTTCAACAACGGCCATTCCTTCAGCAATCGGAAGAGCATTTCCTCCGCTTTTGATCGGATCGCTTACTTTAATGGGAACTAAAGAAGACAGCTCATCAATAATCCGGTCCCGCTCGTCATACAAATCATTCGGAAGATAACCGTGCGGCTCAATTTCCGAGATTTGTTTGTTGACGTTTTTCAGTTGTGTGGCCAGGGATTGAACCTGAGTTGCCGAGAGGTCCATTTCACTTTTCAGGTTATCTTGAACCTTTTTTAACGAGGTGGAAAGATACTGGAATGTATCCGCAACAGCAATTCCGCGTTCCTTCACGACGGAACGTGCACCTGAGTTTCTTGGATTGGCTGCAAGGTCTTCTAACGACTGCCAGAAACGATCCATCGTTTTGGATAACCCCGTTTCAGAGGGCTCATTCATAATTTCTTCCATGCTTTCAAGCGCCTGAGCCCGAGCCCCATAATAGCCCGTTTTCGTGCTTTCGCCTCTGAACTGAACATCCAAAAAGCTGTCCCGGATCCGCTGAATGCTTCCTCCCTCTACTCCCGTTCCCTGCTGGCCCGGAATTTTCGGCATTTCAAGACCAGGATACGGATAAGCATCCGTTGCTTTGAAGTTTACACGCTGCCTCGTATACCCAGGCGTATTCGCATTCGATATATTCTGCCCCGTCGTATAAAGCGCCGACTGCTGAGCTGACATTCCGCGTTTTGATATCTCCAGTCCTGCAAAGGTTGAACCCATTTTCGATCTCCTCCAGATTTAAGCTTTCGAATCAAAGAGGGATCTTCGATTCGGTTCGATTTTTCTCATTGTATCAGGCCGCTGGTAGTTGGGCGTCTGCTCTCTTGGCATCAGCATATCGAGTGACATGGTGACAAACTGCAGCGCACTTTGAGTCATTTGCTGATTCAGCTGGTTGGCAGCCTTCAGTTTGTCCATGACCTCTTTAAACTCTTCCTTTAATTCAGCGAGGCGCGTCTTTTCAGCACCCTCCGCTTTTTCCGCGCATGCAGTGAGGGTCAAATCCGTATGTCGTCCGAGAAACATAGAGGCTTGAGTGATTCGCTCAGTCTCCGTCTGTTTAATGGACTGCACAAGAACCTGTTCATGCTGCAATACTTGCTTTAGCTCGTCCGTCTGATTGTGCTTCAGCTGATCTGTTTTTTTCAAAGCAGTCTGGTATAAATCCAGATGCAGCTCAAGGAGCCTGTCTAATGTAAGTATGAGCTTGCCAGCCTGCATGGCGGTTCCTCCTCTAAATTACTGTTTATAAAAATCCGCGAACTTGCGGGCGATTTCACTTGGGTTCACTTCATACGTACCATTCTCGATTTGTACTTTCAGCTGATCGATTTTCTCCTGGCGCGCTTCTGCCATTTTATTTGTAGACTGAAGCTGTTTCGCAGCACTTGAAATTTCGATTTTATCTTGTTTTTGCTGAACCGCTTCCTGCTTCATAATTTGCTCTGCATTTTTTTTATAAGGATTGATTCCGTTCACGCCGTAGTTATTGATTTTCATCTTAACGCCTCCATCTGCCAGAGTTAACGGGCTTATTTACCGTTCTTATCGTCGGCTTTCCCCGCTCTTTAATAGCCTTTTTACTTTTTGGGAGAAATGGAGTAGTAGGTTTTTTTCTCCTCATGGGCCATTAGACGCTGATGCTCCTCCTCACGTTGGAGTTGAGCAAGCTGGTCGTACAGGCCTTTAGTACAGGAAGAACATAGTTTCCCTTCCCGTATCATATTTCCGCATTTTTCACATGGATAACCTAGGTTCGGAAAATTAGAAAGCTGCAGTCTTCCAAGCCGGATAAACTTTAGGATTAGCTCTTCAGCCACTCCCGTCCCACTCACGACTTCCTCTATCCTCGCTTTGCGGTTTTCACGCTTTCTTAAAAAACTGTAAACTGTTTCAAATTGTTTTTCTTCTATTTTATAGCAATCCGCGCATACGGTGCGGAATTGTGTCTGAACAAAGAGAGCATTGCATTTCGGACAATTCGCTAGTTCATTCATCAAGGTATCTCCTCTTATCTTACTCTATTTCTAATATCGGCTGAAGGGGCAAAACCTTTAGCCTCTGATTAAAGTAAGCGACGAGACGTTTTTTGCTCCTGCTTCCTTTAGAAGCCTTGCTGCCTGGTAGATGGTATTGCCCGTTGTGTAGATATCGTCAACAATCATAATGGATAGACCCTGTAAATTTATCTCAGGATTACTTCTAAACAATGGCCCTCCGGAAAGGCGCTCTTTTCTGGATTTTTTGGACTGTTTTTCTGAAGCAATTCTTTCTAACGGATGCAGAATCTTGCGTCGGGTAATACGTGCGATCAGCTCAGCCTGATTAAACCCTCTTTCCATCAGGCGTTCAGATGACAACGGGATGGGAACTAAAATCGTTTTTCGGGGAATGCTCTTCGCAGCAGCCCGGATATCCTGTTCAAACAAACGGATGAGTTCCGCATCTCCCCGGAATTTGAATAGATTCATGACTTCTTTTACGGACTCTGTGTAGGAATAGATGGAATGGTTCTGAGTGAACACGTCTTTATACTCCGAGCTCTCGTTCCAGCGGAAACAATCCGGACAGAGTGACGCGTTTTCCATCGGCCTGCTGCATTTGGTGCATCTTGGGCCATAAATTTTTGTTAATTTTTCGATACATGGCACGCAGGCCAACGTATCCGGATCCGTACCAAGCAGGATTCCCCACGTGACCTGCTCCTTCATTTTATTGTGGCAAAGAATACACCAGGTCATCGAAAAGCCTCCCGGTTCATCTTTTTAATATGCAGTCTCGCCTGAATCATCGCATTCGTTTTGCCGTAGTGAAAAAACACGACGTCCCCCGCTGGGTAATCCTGATGGCGTCCCACCCTGCCGGCAATTTGAACAAGAGCGCTTTCCGTAAAAATATCCTCCTCCGCTCCAAATACAGCCACATCGGAATCTGGAACCGTCACTCCCCGCTCCAGAATGGTGGTCGTCACAATCAGTGGAGAAATCCTGTCCCGGAAACGCTGCACTTTTTCTTTTCTATCTGGATCTTCCGAATGGACTCCTTCTATTGAAGGATGGATATTCTGCAGAATGGCTGTGACATGATGAAGGGCCGGGATGTTGGGAACAAAAAGAAAAGCTGGCTTTTCTTCTTCAAGATGCTCCTGAATCCATTTTAGGAGGGGCTTAGGAAGCTTCTTCCGCTGAAGACGCCCTTTATAGCTGCCAATCCACTGAAAGCGCGGTATGGGAAGCGGATGCCCATGATAGCGTCCGGGGATTCGAACCGAGGGAAGCTTGTTTGAAAGAGCTCTTTTTTGCATTTCTTTAGAAGGGGTGGCGGTGAGGAAAATGAGGGAGCTCTCCGGTTTCCTAGCTTTCTGAACCGCTTCCTGCAGCGTTTGATCAGCTGAGAACGGAAACGCGTCGACCTCGTCAATAATGATGCAATCAAACGTTTGTTTAAACCGGAAAAGCTGATGGGCCGTGGATAGAACGAGACTGGAGGATTTGTAGCGGTCCCCACTTCCGCCGTATAAAGCAGCGGCATCGGCGTTTGGAAAGGCCTGTTGGAAACGCGGATACAGCTCAAGTACCACATCCGTTCTCGGTGTGGCGAGGCAGACACGCTTATTCTGCTTTAGTGCTTCTTCAATGCCTTGAAACAAAATTTCAGTTTTCCCCGCTCCGCACACAGCCCAGACGAGAAGCTCTGACTGATTCCCCATTGCATGCTTAATCCGATCAGATGCATGACTTTGAAGAGGAGAAAGCGTGCCGGTCCAGTCTAGACCTGAGGAAGATTGGGTTACCGGAGTGTCCCCCACCCAGCTATAAAGCGTTTCACACTCACTCACCCGCCCCATCATGATGCAGGACCGGCAATAGGTGCAGAGCTTGCCGCATTTGGCGCACTGGAAGGCAGCGAATAGGTGGCGCTGTTTATTGAGGCAGCGCGTGCATTGGAATTTTCCGTTTGTTCCTGTTACACCTTTCTCTTTTTGAATATCTTCGCTTTCGAGCATTTCTAAGGGGAATGGAATTTCAGAGGCCAGGAGGTGGCGGCCTGAGAGGTGGTGCTTTATATCAGTAAGCATAGACGGACTCCTTTTTGAGTCTATTATGAAGAAGGATTATTAGACTGTCTAAGCTGGAAAAGGATAAAATTCCAATTGAAAATTTACTATATCGGTCTCTTTCTTCATTAATTCTTATTTTTTCAAGCTCATTTACTCTTTTGATAAAATCAGAAAAGAATAGTGCGCATCCTTATAAGCATGCTGAAGTTCAATAATAGAGCCTGTTAACCTTGAGAGCGGGATAATAGCCATAATCGAAAGGAGGATTATTGCTGCGAGGAACATTTGTCTGGCCTTTTTGTAAAGGATTACAGCTGCTCCTATGAACAGCACAAGGTTAAACGAGTAAAGACCAATACCTAAACGGGAGAGCCCGATTTCTTGGATTGCATCACGGAAGTTTTGCAAATCAATAAGATTCTCCTTGCTTTCTTTTATCCTCCGAGTATCTCCCTTATGCCCGATCGTCCAAAACACGGTCTCCTTTTCTTTCATTATTTTCACATGGTACCCTCCTGCTTCTTCCTCCCCCATCCAAATAGATGAAACCGCAAATACTGTAGAGTGGCTAGTTATCATGAAAAGAAGCAAACATATTCCGAAGAAGGTTTTCAATCCAGCAGCCTCCAATCAATTTTACATTTATTTCTATATACCCCGATCAATAAAAAAACAACCAGCCAAAAAAGACTGATTGTTTTCCTTATTCCATATACCATCCGAGCCCCAGTGCACCTTCCCCTAAATGGGTTCCGATTACAGCACCAAAGTAGCTGAGGTAAAACTTGACGTGCGGGTATTTCGCTTCAAGCTCTGCCTTCATGGTCTGTGCTTCGTCCGGGCGATTGGCGTGAATCACTGCCGCTCTCATCGGAAGACCAAGCTTTGCGTCCTCTTCAAAAAGCTCATAGATCCGGTTGACCGCTCTTTTCCGGGTACGGATTTTTTCGTACGGTACAATCACTTTATTTTCAAAGTGAAGCAGCGGTTTAACTTGCAAAAGACTTCCAATCAATGCCTGAGCGCCATTTAAGCGGCCTCCGCGCTGAAGGTTGGAAAGGTCGTCCACCATGAAGTAGGCGCGGACGCTTTTTTTCATTTCTTCAAGCCGCTTCATGATCTCTTCCGGATCTTTGCCATCACGCGCCATTTCTGCTGCTTCGATGACGTAGAATCCCTGAACCATGCAGCTGATTTCAGAGTCGAAAGAAAAAACACGGATTTTTTCAGTCATGCTTCCAGCTGTAATGGAGCCGTTGTAGGTTCCGCTGATTCCGGAGGATAAGTGAATACAAATGACCGCGTCGTATTGCTTGGAAAACTCTTCGAAAAGGTCGAGGAATTTCCCGACTGGAGGCTGAGAAGTGGTCGGAAGCTGGTTACGGGATTTTACCTCTGTGTAAAAAGCCTCTGCAGTCAGTTCCAGCTCCTCCTGATATGTCTCGCTGCCAAAAATAACGCTGAGCGGAATAAGATGAATATCCAGCTCTTTCAGCAGCTCCTTAGGTATGTAAGCTGTACTATCGGTTAAAATTGCCGTTTTCATCGTCAAAAGAAACCTTCCTTATAACGTATTTAAATAAATGAGTTCAAATGGATTACTCTCTATTCTATAGAACTTTACGTAAAATTTCATTAAATGTTTCATTTAATTTTGGAAGGGAACGGAAATGGGACTTAATTCTTGGGTGGTTGATTTTCTATTTGTGGATCGAAAGCGGATTTAGAAGCGCGGGATTGTCGAATAGCAACGGGTTAATGTCGTTTATCAGCGGGAATTTGTCGGATAGCAACGAGAATTTGTCGATTATCAACACCAGCCTGTCGAATAGCGACTAGTCGACAAACACCGACTTTTTTCGCCCCAGCCATGCTCCATCCCGCCGCCCCCACGCGCGCAGTTCCACCCCAACCCACCGCAACCGCACCGCAAAAATACACAAAAAAAGCTGAACCCCATTAGGACCCTCGTCCGTCAGGTTTCAGCTTTCCAGTATAAATTCTATAATGGCTTACCTTAGCGTACTTCTACCCAGCCGTTTTTGATCGCTACAACTACCGCTTGTGTACGGTCGTTTACGTTCATTTTTTGAAGGATATTGGATACGTGATTCTTAACGGTTTTTTCACTGATGAATAGAGCTTCACCAATTCCACGATTGCTTTTACCGTCTGCAAGCATTTGAAGAACCTCGCACTCGCGTCGAGTCAGGATATGAAGCGGTCTGCGGATTTCAGGTTGTAGCTGCTGCCCGCTGCCGCCTGCACCTGTTGTAGCCAGTCTGCGGAATTCGTTTACAAGATTGTGCGTTACTTTTGGATGCAGGTATGATCCGCCGTCAGCAACGACTTTGACTGCTTCGATTAGTGTGTCCGCATCCATTTCTTTTAGAAGGTAGCCGCGAGCACCAGTTTTAAGCGCACGGGTTACATAGTTTTCATCATCATGGATGGATAGAATGATTACCTTCGTTTCCTGGTTGGCTTCAACGAGCTGCTTTGTCGCTTCCACTCCGTTTACGTTCGGCATATTTATATCCATAATGACAACGTCCGGCTTATGCTCGTCTACGATACGCATTGCCTCATCGCCGTCGTCACCTTCTGCTACTACTTCAAAGCTTGGTTCGAAATCAAGAATTCGTTTAACGCCTTCTCTGAATAACTGATGATCATCAATAATTACAATTCTAGTTTTCATGGTCAATAATACGCCTCCCAACTCACTTCATTCTAGTCCAATCCTCATACCTACCGTCAATGAGCCTTTTGTCGCTAGTTTTCCGCTTTGCCGCAGCGAAGGAATCCCGCAAGGTCATGACTTTTTGCTTAACGTTTTTCTAATTTCTTTCCTAATTCAATGGTAGAGCAGGATGCTTGCAAATGAAACATCTAAAATATGGAAGGAACTTTAATCATAATGGTCGTTCCTCCACCAATTTTCGACTCAATGTCCATCTTGCCGTCAAGCAGTTCGACCCGTTCCTTCATTCCGACAAGGCCGAAAGATTTATTCTTTTTCTCCTTCAGCTCACTGAAGTCAAAGCCGCTTCCGTCATCCTTGATCAGCAGGTTAACGTATTCCTTGGTAACCTCGACTTTAACCGAGATTTCTTTCGCCTGGGCATGCTTTAAAGCATTGGTGACGGCTTCCTGCGCCAGCCGGAAAAGCGCCACTTCAAATCGCGGCGGAAGTCTTCTCTCCTCCGCTTCGCCAAAGCTTTGAAAAAGCATTTTTGTTTTTCCGTTGTATTCTTCAATCGTATGTAAGTATTTTCTTAACGTTGGAATTAACCCAAGATCATCCAGTGCCATAGGCCTTAGGTCGTAAATAATTCTTCTTACCTCATAGAGAGCATTGCGGACATTTTGACGAAGATTGCGGATTTCCTTGAATCCTTCTTCGGTACCCCGATCCCTGAATATGCGTTCTAGCAATTCAGAGCGCATCATGACATTTGCGAGCATTTGCGCAGGCCCATCATGGATTTCACGCGATACCCGTTTGCGTTCTTCCTCTTGTGCTTCGATGATCCGCAGCCCGAAATCCTGTTTCGCCTGGGCATCCTCAAGCAGCATCCCTACCTGGCGCAGATCCTGGCTTAAGTAATTAAGGACAACCCCAATTTGAGTGACAAGCGCTTCAGACCGTTCGATGATCTCCTGCAGTCCGAGCAATCTTCTCTCCAGCTCGTCCCGGCGGTCGCGAAGCTGTTTTTCACGGTGCTGCATCGTCGTCAGTTCAACCTGCAGGGCATGAGCTCTCTCATACGCTTCCCGAATTTCATTTTCTGTAAACCGATTGAAATTTTTGCTTACTTCTGACAGCCGTTTTCTTGCATGCCTTGCCTGGATCTCAAGCTTGTCCCCCGCATCAATCACATCATTTACCTGTGTTTTAATGAGTGTCAGCTCTTCAACAAGCGACTCATATTGAGTACGCGACTGCTCGCCGATTGCAAAGATTTCCCCTTTGCTTCCGTCCACTGTGGAGATCATCTTATTGAGAATTTCATCCAGGACTACGCTGTCCAGCTTTTTGGTATTCACCAGAAATTACCTCCATTGCTGTAAATGTCATGATTATGTTATGAGATTGTGATTGAAGTCATATATGTGCCGCTATATAATGGAATAATGCAAGCGTAAAAAAACGCTCGCAATTGGCAGAAAAATCTGATGGAACAAGCATACCGGATTTTTTCCGTGTAAGCCAGGAGGTGTACAAACATGCTTTCTATTTATTATACAGCAAAAGGCAGCGGAGAGCATGAGATAACCATCCAAAAATCCCGATTTATCTGCCATATTAAGCGTGTTGAAACAGAAGAAGACGCTCAGGCGTTTATTCAGGAAATCAAGAAAAAGCATCACCATGCCAATCATAATTGTTCGGCCTATTTAATAGGGGAAAGAGATGAAATCCAAAAGGCGAACGATGATGGAGAGCCAAGCGGAACAGCTGGAGTTCCGATGCTTGAAGTACTGAAGAAACGCGGTCTTAAAGATACAGCTGCTGTTGTGACCAGATATTTTGGCGGCATCAAGCTCGGTGCAGGCGGCTTGATTCGCGCATATGGCCAGGCAGTTTCAGAAGGATTAAACCATACAGGTATAGTAGAGCGTAAATTAATGAAAATTATGCATACTAAAATCGACTATACATGGCTTGGGAAGCTTGAAAACGAGCTTCGGTCCTCAGAATACCTCATTAAAGAAATACATTATTTGAACGATGTAGAGATAGAGACTTTTGTTGCTTCAGATCAAACGGATACCTTCACCAAGTGGATGACAGAATTGACAAACGGCCAAAGCGAAATCACGCAAGGAGATGTCACGTATTTGGAAGAAGAGGTTAGTTAGGAGAGTATGGTATGGCAGAATACAGACGCGTAGTCAGAAAGAAGAAAAAGAAAAAATCGGTTTTTAAACGAATTATGTTTTTTTTACTGCTCCTGCTGTTACTTGTCGGCGGATACCTCGCCTTCATGTTCGTATCAGCATGGCAGGCAGCGGACAGATCTTACGAAAGCCTTGAACGGGGAGATAAATCCGCATTAAGGGAACAAGCGGTTGAGCTTGCTAAAGATCCTGTTTCCATTCTAATAATGGGTGTTGAAGATTACTCAACCGGCGGAGAAGGCGGACGAAGCGATACACTGATCGTCATGACGCTGAATCCTAAGGAAAAATCGATGAAAATGCTGAGTATTCCCCGTGATACACTCGTTGATGTAGAAGGTCACGGCGAAACGAAAATCACTCATGCTTATTCATATGGAGGAAAAGAGTTAACGGTCCAGACAGTTGAAGATTTCCTCGATATTCCAATTGACTATTATGCAACGGTAAACTTCAAAGCCTTTAAAAAGGTCATTGATGAGCTTGGCGGCGTAGAAGTGAACGTTCCATTTGATTTTTATGAAAAAAGTGATGTAACAAACAAGCGCATCTACTTTAAAGAGGGTAAGCAAACTCTTGATGGAGAAGAAGCCCTTGCCTATGCAAGAATGAGAAAACGCGATCCGCGCGGAGACTTTGGACGGAATGACAGACAAAAAGAAATCATTACCGCCATCATTAAGAAAGCAACCACTCCTCAAAATATTTTGAAGGTGGATGACATCGCGAATCAGATTTCAGAAAATGTTGAGACAAATCTTCGCATTTCAGAAGCGATGGGCTTCCAGCAATCCTACAGCGGATTTAAAACCGATAAGATTGATCAGCTGAAGATTGAAGGCGAAGATTTAAACTTAGACAGCGGCTATTACTACAAGCCAATTGAAGAAAAATTGGATCTCGTTAAAGAAGAACTCCAGGCGCATTTAGAACACAAAAAGGTTAGCATCCTTGAAGAGCAAAACGAAAATCCTCTTGCGGAAGAAGATTTGGATAGCGGAAACTAAAGACCCATGGCCTCCATTTTTAGGAGGCCCTTTCTATTTCAGCATAATAGTTATTTAGACCCTTATACCGACAAGTTCTTTTTACTCTTGTTTTTTCCTTATTATTCTATAAAAATTAAAACATTAAATTATAAGGTAAATTTCTTAACAAATAAAGACAAAAACTTTAACAATTTGTAAAAATGTGCGAATTTATACAGACATAGTATGACCTTTTTGTTAAAATAAAGACAAAAATAGCCTCTGATACCAATTCAGAGGCTATTTTTTTGGGAAAATACTCATGGGAGGGAATACCAATCAAACGTAATAAATTGGTTCGTTCGTTCGTCTGTCTTAGCGTTTTGGCTACTATGCCTATTCAGCCAGGTACTGCATCTGCAGCTGAATATCCTTATACAGGAGTAACAGTTTCTGGAAGCACCAGTATTCATCGAGGTGCAGAAAAAGATTACAAGATTACTAAGACCATCTCTTCATCTGAATCTGTAGCTGTTTTAAATGAGTTCACAAATAAAGCGAATGAAACATGGCTTCAAATCAATCATGAAGGAACGACCGGCTGGGTAATGGAATCCCAGATTAAAGAACTTGATAACCCTGTACCTTTCGCATTCATCGCAAGTGACGAAGCAGCGGTTCACCGCAGTGCAGAAAGCTCATCAACTGTGTCTGCCGAACCGGGAAAAAATACGATGGTTGAAATCTCAAGCAGTTTTGTAAATAAGGAGCAGGAAATTTGGTATCAAGTAAAAACCGCTGACTGGTCAGGATGGATCCATTCCGATCAAATCAAGTTTAAACCGGAAGCCTTTACCGCTTACAATACAAGCAAAAATCAGGAAGTAAGAAGCGGAGCTGCTCCCAATTACAGACTGCTGCAAACCTTAAAGCAAAATGAATCCATAAAAATTACGGATTTCTTTATTAACTCAGCCTCCGAGCCTTATTACGGAGTGGAGCTTTCCAACGGTACGAAAGGCTGGACGAAAGCCCAAACACTTACTTACTCTTACAAAGCTGCACCCGCTGCCATTCAAAAAACGGTTTATGCAAAACTGAACCCTACGAGCATTCACCGTTCAGCCGATTCTGCTGAGCGTAAAGTTTACGAGACTCCTATGAATGAAGAATTAGAGATTAAGAGTGAATTTACAAACAAAGCAAATGAAAAATGGTACCAGGTTGAATATCAGACCGGAAAATATGGCTGGGTAAACAGCGCACATACCTCCACATCTCAGACCATTAACGGCACCTTTTATGTACAGGTGACAGAAGCCAATGTCCGCTCTGGTGCGTCAACCGATTACCGAAAGCTCAGTGCTTTAACAAAGGGAACCGCAATAAAAGTGGTGGATCAATTCACTAACAAAAGCGGTGAAAAATGGTACAGAGTCCAGCTCGGCAGCAGCACCTACGGTTGGGTTTCCGCCTCCCTTTTAACTGAGAAAGCCGTATATCTTAATACAAGCATGTACATCGGTACATACAAATCAGAATTAAGAAGAGGCGCAGAATTCAGGTATGCTGTGACTGAAAAACCTGCATATGGAACTAAAGTTACCCTTCTGTCGCAAATAATAAACGGCAACGGGGAAACATGGCTGAACATCCAAACTTCCAGCGGAAAAAAAGGCTGGATACCGCAATGGGAAGTCTATAAATCTCTCACCGACCGGACCTTTGTTTATGCGAAGGCTTCCGACAGCGTGCGGTGGTCAGCATCTTCCTCCCAAAAAGCAGTAGCTTCCGTTCACACAGCCGACTCACTCGTCCTTCTTCGGGAATTGAACGGCTGGTACAACGTTGAGACGTCCAAAGGAGTGCGCGGATGGATTCCGGCTGCAAGCACAGTTGCGACACCGCCCGCAAATGTCCTCGTTCCCCGGGTAACAACGATAGGCAAAAGCACAGAACTGTCTTGGCTAAAATCGAAATCGGTAAAGGTTAACTTTGACTTCCTTTCAGATCGTACTGCTTACATCAGTACAAAAGGACTTGCACTAAGGGTTCCCGATACAAATGTAGAAGGAGTTACCATCACCCAGGTTGATGGCGCGATCAAAGTAACGCCTAAACCAGGCTATTCCATTACCGTTCATGATAAAAAGGACCGTTTTCAGCTTCTGATCCATGAAATTGGGGTAGCCGGGAAAACGATTGTCCTTGATGCGGGTCATGGCGGGAGCGATTCCGGTGCAGTAGGTCCTACCAAGCTGTACGAGAAAGATGTGACGCTTGCTGTCACAAGATATTTGGGCGATATTCTGAAAGCAAATGGAGCGAATGTCATTTACACGAGAACATCAGACATTTATCCTTCTCTGGATGATCGTGCGGAGCTTTCCAATAACTCAAGTTCAGATATTTTTCTGAGTATTCATGCCAATGCCAACGTAAACCGCAGTGCAAAAGGTACAGAAACCTATTTTAACGTTGCCACCAATCCGAATGGCCAAAAGAGCAAAACACTCTCTACGAACATTCAAAGAGAATTGGTAAATCAAATCAATACAACCAACCGGGGAGTTAAAGAAGCAGGCTTCGTTGTTATTAGAGAGAATGAAGTGCCAAGTGCTTTAGTGGAGCTCGCTTTCATCTCCAATCCAACTGAAGAAACGATGCTTCGGTCTGACGCGGTGAGAAGAAAAGCTGCACAAGGCATCTACAACGGAATTGAAGACTACTTTAATGGAGGCAACTGATCCCGATGAAAAAAATGAAAATTGCCTTAATTTTTGGCGCAGGAATCATTGCAGGGAGTATTTTTACTCCCCTTGCCACCTCACAAGCAAGCAGCAATCTTGTACTGGCAAGTGTAGAGTGGGTCACATCTCAGCTGACACCGATTAATAACCGGGTTGCGAGCCTTGAAAGAGAAGTTCAAACTCTAAAGCAAATGAATACAAATCCTGCATTGCCTTCAAAAGTGTATGTAAAAGCTGTAATCGCTGACGTCCACTCCGGTGCGATGGAGCATTACAGAGTACTCGCTAGTATTCCAGTTTCACAGATTCTAAACGTTTCTCAAGAAATCACTTCTGAGGACGGAAAGTATTACAGAGTGGAATACAGTACTGGCAATACCGGATGGATCCCTGCTTCTGAAGTCAGTACCGCTCCTGTTGCCAAACCAGCTTCCTTTATTGTCAAAACTCCAGGAGCTGTATATAGCGGAGCATCTGTTACAGGCTACAAAAAAGTAGGTTCGGTTTCTGAAGGACAAACCCTTAAGTATGTGAACGCCTTTAAAAACCGCTCCACAAAAGAAGTCTGGATCAACGTTCAGCTTTCAAACGGAACTAAAGGATGGGTCAAGCAGCAATCCGGCGAGGTGAAATAACGCCATGAATACGAAAACTCTTGTTGGAGGGGCGCTGCTGTCAGCAGCCCTCCTCTTCGGATTTAGCCCGGCCGGCCAAGCCTATGAAAAACAAACGTATGCAAATGAAACAAAAGTTCAGCTTAAGAAAGCCCCAGCTCTTCAAGTTCAGCTCAACGGACTTTTTGAAATGGAAAACCTGACCTCAAGAGAAAAAACACTTCTCGTTCCATCTGCAAATGTGACCCTTTCTGCGAGCAGCGGAACCGCTAAGCTTACTGCAGGGTCGGACTCCTATTCAGCCGGTGCAGGGTTTAGAATTTCAGAGATTGCGAACCCTCCTGAAAAATATGTGAAATTTACAAGTCCTACAGAAGTGCGGACGGGAGCTGGCGACAGTTTCGCCTCCCTTCGCACAATGAAAAAGGTTGAGGCGGCAGAATACCTTTCTGAAACCGACAGCTCAGGAGTAAAATGGTTCAATGTAAAGCTGCCAGACGGCAAACAAGGATGGGTTTCATCCAATACATCGATTGTTGAGTCTAGCCCGCTAAGCTTATCCTTATTCAAATACAGCACCCTGCAATACCGGGGAAGCTTTGAAGCAAAAGCGGACGGCAATTTGGCAGCACTCTACAACCTTTTAAGCCTTGAAGATTATCTGAAAGGCGTTGTTCCGAATGAAATGCCGGCAAGCTGGCATCCTGAAGCCCTTAAGGCCCAGGCTATCGTAGCACGAAGCTATGCCGTTAACAGTATGGGACTCTCCAATACGGCGAAAAGCCAGGTCTATAATGGCTACACAAAAGAGGATCCACGCTCAAACGCAGCTGTCACCGCAACAGCCGGTGTCATGGCGAAGCATAATGGCAAGCCCGTGCAAACGTTCTTCTATTCGACAAGCGGCGGACAAACGGCCAATGCATGGGACGTCTGGGGATCCAGTCAAACCACCTTCCCATATTTAAAAAGTGTAGCAGATCCATATGAATCATCCATCCACAGCAGCTGGACGGACACCTTCCGCTCCTCAACCATTTTAGGGAAATTCGGCTTCAATCCGGATACAACCGTTCTGTATGATATTAAAGCCATACCAACGGGCCAAAATGGAGAAATCGGCAAGGTGACGGTTACGACATCTGCCGGAAGCAAAACTATCAGCGGAAAAGAAGGCGAGATCAGGTCGCTTTTCCCAGTGGCCAAATATTACAACCAGCTCCGATCTAACTGGTTCACTATGAACCCTGTTAAATCATATACAGTAAAAGGCACCGGCTCCGCCGTACAGGAGCAATTTTCCGTAGCAGGGAGCACCGTCATGGCAGCGGATGGAACAACATCCACAGTTCAGGGAGCACAGGTGAGCATCCAAACGGCTTCCGGTGAAGTCACGCAAGAATCCGATCCTGCAACAATTACCATCAACGGCAAAGGCTGGGGACACCGCATCGGCATGAGCCAATACGGCGCCAACGGCTTTGCCCAAAAGGGTTACAAAGCAGAAGCAATCGTGCAGCATTACTTTCCTGGTACGGTAGTGGGGAAATAAGAGGTATGTGTGGACAGCCCTGGTATTTGGGGCTGTTTTTTTGTTTGGGTTTGTGGTGGGGCTGGGGGTTTGCACTGACCCCCGTTTCGCTAAAGCACGAAACCTCCGTCCCCGCTTCTCACCAGGCCTTGCCCCCCAGCACTTGTGGCGGTTCTTGCTCTTTCCCCCACTGCGTTACCATGATGAGGGTCAGTGCAATGCACTGACCCCCGTTTCGCTAAAGCACTAAACCTCCGTCCCCGCTTCTCACCAGGCCTTGCCCCCCAGCACTTGTGGCGGTTCTTGCTCTTTCCCCCGCTGCGTTACCATGTTGGGGGTCAGTGCAATCAAAGGTATCCTCTTTTCAAAAAACCAGCACGGCGCCTGACCCGCGCTCTATTAACGAACTAAAGCTCCGGCACCTTCTTTCTAAACCCTTGGTACATAAGGCATTACAGTTCCATGCCTCTGTCCCCAATTGCGGTGAAGCATCGCGGGACTGGCACCGTGCCTGACCCGCTGCTTACTGCCAGACTAAAGCTCCGGCACCATCACCCACAAGCCCTTGCAGCTCAAGGGCTCAGAGGTCTCGCCCTCCTTCCCCACTTGCTTTAAAGCACAGCGGGACTGGCACCAAGACCAGCACTTTCCACCACTATTACAAAGCCAAACCACCTCCCCCCCTCCAAAACAAAAAAACCCCCGCGCACCCGCAGGGATTCTCACTCCACTATTTAAGAATATCCTCTTTCGGAGACTCGTCTCCGTTTATGACATAGTACCGGTCTCCATGCTTTTGAAGAATCCAAAAGTAGTTTCCGCCTATTTTTGATTCTTCAAGCACGACGGTCCAGTCTTCTTTATATTCTTCTTTCAGCATATTGACTGCTTTTTCCTTGAGCTTGCTTTTTTCAATCGGAGTAAAGGTGAATTTTTCGATTCCTCCGACTTGTTTCACTTTGTCGGAAAACATAATTTTGCTGATTTCCATGTCATCTTTGCTGATTCCTGATTTGCTGAAATGCTCGTAAAACTTATTCATATCGTCATTTTGAGCATCCATATATACGTTTTTAACTGTTTCTGCTGCGGCTGCCATTTCTTCCTTTGCATTGGCTTCGGGGTCTTGGCATGCTGCCATGAGAACGATGGATAGGATTATCCATACGCTTAGGATCCATTGCTTTTTCATCTGATTCCGTCCTTTTAACATATGATATCTCTATTATAGAGCGGACGGTACAAAAGAACTAGGTCATCTATTGTTAAAATTATGTAAAGGGACCTCCCAATGGAAGGTCCCTTTACAATCAGGATGGCTGTTCGTCCAGCCTGTTTTTTCGGTGTTTCGAAATCATCCGGTATAGTAAAAGCAACACATATGGGGTCAGCAGAATAATCAGTACGGATACCCATAATGTGTTCAGAAGGAAATCAGCAAATCCGCCAATGACGACCCGCGGAATGTTGACCGTAAAGAAAACGAATAAAGCTAGAAACAGCGGGTTTTTTGGAAGACGGATAAAGATCATATAGACAAGCTGAATGACAAATCCAACATAAATCGTTCCAATGATAACCCCTGCATAGCCGAAGTTTGCATACGCTTCTGCTGCGAACAGCGTATTCAGCACTCCTGCCGTTCCCTCTTCTACCCGCTGCGGATAGAAGACTTCCATTGCTAATCTCGCTGATCGTATCTGTTCCATATCATAGAGTCCGATCAATGATGAAGGAAGGCTTCGTCCATTTAAAAGATCCAAGCGGTCTGTAAACAAATCAAGGTGCAAATAAAACGGAGCGACCTGGGACAATAAAATCCGGCCAATCGGTCCCCTGTTATAGGATAGGAAGCTCGATGGATCCGTTACCCCTTGAATGAATACATACATCACTACTAGGAGTACGACTCCAAGGCCGCCAAGTACAGCTAAACGGAACCAGGTCAGTTTGATGATCTTCAAGTAAATCAATAGCAGGAGCACCATGATCATGTAAAAGAAAATCGGTGCCTTTGATAAATCGTATACTGACAGGAACAGCGCTCCCCCGGTTGTTAGAGCAAATAAGAAAAACCACCGGTACTGTTTCCGCTGAATAAAATAAATGAAGGTGATCATCGACAAAATCGGTGCCAGCGCAACTCCAAAGACATTGCGGATAACCGTGCTGCCTTTAAAGTCATGAGAAGCCGTAATTCGAAGCTGAGCAAGATTATCAGAACCCTTCAATAGCTCTAACAAAGGGATTGTGTCAATTTTCAGGATCGTATAGCCAATCGCTCCCATTGAAAGCATCGTGAAAAACGCATACAGGTAAAACATCTGGTTTCCGTTTTCCTCACGATAGACAGGGGCCTCCATATAGCTCCTGAACTCTTTTTGCCCATCAAAGGATGCAAGCTTGCTCACTAAGAACATCGTGAGCGGCATGGCAACCATGATGAAGCAGATGAAGAAAAATCCCTGATAGCGGAAATAATCATCGGATAGCAGCTCAATCATATAGTGCTCATCAATATTGAGCACAATCAGCAGAGAGCCTATAAAGGTGGAGGCAAGCAGAGAATAATAAAAGGTAATGGATATTAAGTTTGGGGTTAACAGGGACATGGAGCCTGATACTTTTCTAAACAAGATAAACGATAGAACCAGTACCGCAGCCCAAATCAAGAAATAAACCATAATACGACCGTAACTCCTTTGTTTAAAAGATAAGCGGGCACCACGATGCCCGCTCTAAATTTACTTCTTGAGGTGGTCGACCAAATGCTTTGCACTGTCTCCGTCGCCAAAAGCCGGCTCATAAGCGGATGTGTACTCGCTATTGACTGCTTCCAAAATCTTCTCCGTGTCAGAACCAACTAAGATGTTTCCTTTGTTCTGAACCGTTTCAATCCATTCTGTTTCTTCTCGCAGTGTTACACAAGGGATTTGCAGGAAGTAAGCTTCCTTCTGCACTCCGCCTGAGTCTGTAAGAATTTTCTCTGCTTCGCTTTCAAGACGAAGCATGTCAAGGTACCCAACCGGCTCAATCACTTTAAGGTTCGGTACGTCCTCAAGATTAATGCCGTAGCCCTCAAGCTTATGCTTTGTACGAGGGTGAATTGGCCAGACAAGCGTCTTATCAATTTGCTTGAACGCATCCAGAATGTTTTGCATTTTCTCCGGGAAGTCCGTATTCTCTGCACGGTGCAGAGTTACAAGGTGATAGCCTTTGCTCTCTAAGCTGTGCTGTTCAAGGATTTTGGAATCTGTTGCAAGCTTTTGATTGTACATAACGGCGTCATACATCACATCGCCAACGTTGAAGACGTTATGTGTAACATTCTCGTTTTTCAGGTTTTGAATTGCTGTATCTGTCGGGCAGAACAGGTACTCAGATACGTGATCCGTCATGATGCGGTTTACTTCCTCCGGCATTTTTTTATTGAAAGAGCGAAGCCCCGCTTCAATATGGATAACCGGAATATGCATTTTGGATGCCGCAAGTGCACCAGCTAACGTTGAATTCGTATCACCGTAAACAAGAACGTAAGCAGGCTCTTCCTTCACTAATACCTCTTCAATTGCCGCTAGCATTTCACCAGTTTGTTTTCCGTGCGAGCTGGAACCGACGTTCAGATGATAATCCGGCTTCGGAATATTCAGCTCATCGAAAAAGATGTCTGACATGTTTTTATCATAATGCTGTCCCGTATGGACAATAATTTCGTCAAAGGATTTGCGAAGCTCTCTGGATACAGGAGCTGCTTTAATAAATTGAGGTCTCGCCCCGATAATTGTTACAACCTTCAAGCTGCTTCCTCCGTTCTTCCCTTTTTACGCAGAGTCAGTAAAACTCCGCCGTTAGTAAGCAAGAAAAATGCCCAAGGCACAAGTACAAGCCAAACGCTTAAGTCTGAGAAATCCAATATGTATTGGACCGCTGCAATGGAAAGGATGCTTGTGATGAACATGAAAATCAGTTTGCCTACCGGTGTTGGTACGTGGTAGGTCTTTTGGCTTCTGATGAAGATGGCAACCGTAGCATATGCATAGGAAATTGTCAGAGCCAGTGCAGCTCCCCACAAGGAGAAAACCGGAATTAACGTTACATTTAGTATTATGCTAATAACAGCAGCTATACCAAAATGAAGCGAAATGGGCTTAGTTTCTTTTTTAATAAATAACCCTACTGAGATAATTAAATAGTAGAAGTTTAAAAAAGCTCCAAGACTAAGTAAAGGGATATAGACACTAGCTGGGTTAAATTCCGGTTTTGCCTGGAAAACGGCAAGGAAGATAGACGGAATAAAAGTAGCAATCCCCATTAACCCGACCATACCAATGGCAAAAATGATGACGTAAACACTCCCAAAGATGTTCTTTGCCTCCGGTTTGTCTTTAATTGACATAGAGTAGGGCCGCCAAGCCATCTGGACTCCCGTTGTAAGAAGCGTAATGACTGTCGCAAATTTAAATGCCGCCCCGAATAAGCCAGCCGCATCCTTACCTTCAATATGAATCAGGAAAAAGCGGTTTGATGATGCAATCAGCCAGAACGCCAGTGAAGCAGGAACCAAAGGAGCTGCATAAATCAAAATTTCCTTGATGATCTCTTTATCAAATCTAATGGAAAGCAGCTTTTTAAACTGCGGAAGGAAAAATACAATGATAATTCCTGCTGCAATCAGCCTTCCATACATAATCATGTCAATTTCCTGAGCTGTAAATTTGAGAAGGAGATAAGAAAAAAGTGCGACCATTCCAAGTCTTGCAACCGTGGCGATGACAACGCGCCAGGTTAAGAACTCAAATCTAAAATAGGTCAGGAGCAGGGTAAGAACCGCTTCTAGAACGAGAACTAAAAATGCCAGCTGTACCGTCTTTTCAAATCCTGATGAACCGGCTACAAGTTGAGAGGCCCATCCGCTGAAAACAAATGTCAGTAAAAATAAGCCAAGGGCTACGCAGAAACGGAAGAGCAGTACATTTCGTACATAATCCATTTTGCGATGAGCATGTTTCTTTTCGAAAAAGTAAAAAGCCAAGGCAGAGTCTGTTCCAAAAATAATAAAAAACGTCATCAGATTGGTAAAGGAATCAATCGTTTCAAATACTCCAAATTCAGCTCGACCAAGCATGATGCCGTAAACCGGAGTCATTATGAACGCAATAAGCTTCGTCCCAACATTCATTAAAGCATAAAGGAGGGCATCCCCTCCAAAACGCTTGAGTTGCTTTAGCAAGTTACAGCAGCTCCCTCTTATCTACCGGTCTGAGGAATTTTGCAGGGAGTCCTTTGACGACGGTTTCGGCTTCTGTGTCTTTGGTGACTAGAGCGCCGGCTGCGACGAAGGTTTCTTCTGCGACTGTGATGCCTGGCAGGATGATGGAGGCACCGCCTACGCGGGCTCCTTTTTTAACGGTAGCGCCTTTGATTTTGTCAAAGCGCTCTTCTGTGCGTCCCATGAAGTTGTCATTCGTTGTGGTTACGCATGGTGCGATGAAGACAAAGTCTTCTAGCTCTGTATAAGCGGTAATGTATGAGTTCGATTGAATTTTCACACGGCGGCCGATTTTGACGTGGTTTTCAACGGTTACGCCGCGGCCGACGATGCATTCATCTCCGATTTCTACATTTTCACGGACACTTGCAAGGTCCGCAACCAGCGTGGAATGGCCAATTTTTGCACCCGCGTAAAGAACTGCGTTGCTTCCGATCGTCACATTGTCGCCTAGTTCAAGCGGTGCCATTGCACTTGTTAGTTTGACTGTACTTGTTTTCCCCGGAGTCGGCTGCTTGCCGATTACTGCTCCATCAGCAATGCGTACGCCGTCTCCAACAACCGTTCCTGCATAAATGGTCACGTGGTTTCCAATGGAAACATTCTTCCCAATCAGAACGCCTTCCTCAATCACATTAAAGTGGCCAAGTACAACGGAATCATCCAATTTCACCGAGTTGTTGATTACATTCATCGAACAACGCTCCCTCTTACAGTTTTGTATAGTTAGCAGGCTTGTTCTCTACATGTTTCATCGCATTACGCGTGTCAAATAGGGAACGGCTGTGTTTTCCGATCATTTCATAATCAAATGTGCTGTGATCTGTTGTCAGAAGAACCAGATCAGATTCTTCAAGCAAGCCTTCCGTCATTGGAACCGTTTCTACTACTCCCCCGCGAAGCTTGAAAGAAGTAACGAATGGATCCACCACTCTTACATCAGCACCCTCTTCAAATAGGGAGTCTAGGATGTGAAGAACTGGAGATTCACGAACATCGTCGATATCTTTTTTGTATGCTACACCAAGAACGGTTATTTTTGCACCGCGCATAGCTTTTCCATCTCTGTTCAATAGACGCATGCTGCGCTCTACTACGTGCTCAGGCATTGCGTTGTTGATCTCGCCTGCAAGCTCGATTAGACGAGTGTGGTAATTATATTCACGTGCTTTCCAAGTCAGGTAGAATGGATCGATTGGAATACAGTGTCCGCCAAGACCAGGTCCCGGATAGAATGCCATAAATCCGTAAGGCTTCGTTTTTGCTGCATCAATCACTTCCCATACATCGATGCCCATACGTTCGCAAAGGATCGCCATTTCATTCGCAAGAGCGATATTGATGTGGCGGAACGTGTTTTCAAAGATTTTCTCCATTTCAGCAACCGCCGGACTGGAAACTTCAAATACTTCCCCTTCAAGAACGTGACGGTAAAGGGAAGAAGCCACTTTCGTACAGTTCGCTGTAATTCCGCCAACTACTTTAGGCGTATTTTTCGTTTTGAATTCTTTATTACCCGGATCCACACGCTCTGGAGAATACGCTACGAAAATATCTTCTCCAATTACATAGCCTTTATTTTCAAAAGCAGGGACAACGATTTCTTCTGTTGTTCCAGGGTACGTTGTTGATTCAAGAACAACAAGCATTCCTTTATGTGCAAAATTTGCAATTGCGTTAGAAGAGCTTTCTACATAAGAAGTATCCGGCTGCTGATGGTGATCAAGCGGTGTTGGAACACAGATTGCCACTGCATCTACATCCTGAATTCTTGAGTAGTCTGTTGTCGCTTCAAGAAGACCGTTTGCAATGATTTCCTTCAGGTCTTCGTTTACAACGTCGCCGATGTAGTTGTTACCGTCGTTTACCATGTCAACGCGGGATTGCTGTACATCAAAGCCGATTACTTTATAGCCGGCTTTCGCTTTTTCAACCGCAAGCGGAAGTCCTACATAACCTAATCCAACGACACCAATCGTTGCATTTTTTGATTCTATTTTCGAAAGCAACTCATCAATATGAGCTCCCATAGTCGTTCATCTCCTTAGAATATCTCACTCTTATTTCGTTACTGCTGGTTTTGAAAGAAACACTTTTTTGCCTGTTTCGGCAGACTCTAAAATCGCATTGATCAGCTGAATCGGAGCATGTCCGTCAAGACCTGTGACGATTGGGTCACGGTCTTCCTTAACCGCTGCCGCCATATCCTCTATGATCCACTGATGTCCAGGCTTACCGAACGGATCCGCTTCAATTTCCTTCATAGCGGATTCACGGTCTTCATCCGTTTCCCCTTCAAAATCCCACGTCTCAATAAAGTTCGCATTGCGTCCGCTGATTTTGGCGCTGCCTGTCTCTCCAAATATCGCCAATGATTCTTCAAGGTTCTTCGGATAAATCGTTGTAGCTGCTTCAATGACTCCAAGAGCTCCAGATTCAAACTCTACCACACTGACAGCCAAGTCTTCGGTTTCGATTTTACGGAAACGTGTAGTCGCCATAGCCTGTACACTTTTCACAGGTCCCATGAACCATAGAAGCAAATCGAGATTATGAATCGCCTGGTTCATCAGAACGCCGCCGTCAAATTTCTTTGTACCGCGCCATGGAGCCTGATCATAATACTCTTGACCGCGGTTCCATCTTACGGTTGCGTTGGCATGGCTGAATTTCCCGAACTTGCCGGCATCCATTTGCTCGCGGAGCTTGCGGATGGCCGGACGGAAACGGTTAGGATGGACAACGGAAAGCTTCACACCGTTTTTCGCTGCCGCTTCCATGATTTTCTCGCTGTCATCATCTTTTAGCGCCATCGGCTTTTCAACGACAATATGCTTCCCGTAAGACGCCACAAGGGACGCAAGCGGCTCATGCAGTCCGGATGGAGTACAGATGTTCACGACATCCAGGCCTTCCTGCTCCTTCAGCATTTGCTCAAGATCGGTATACGTGTTGACTTTGCCTTCGTATTCAGCAAGGCGATCCGGATTTGTATCACAAACCGCAATCAGGTTTGCCCCGGCTGCATCCTCAATCGCCTGGATGTGTTTTTTCGCAATGAAACCCATTCCTACTACTGCAAAATTAACCATGAATCTCCGCTCTCCTTGCATCACCTATATATTTCGCCAGCATCAGGCCAAGCAATGTTAAGAACAAGCCCAAAATAAAACCGACGATAGCATTAGCTTTTGCGTTGTTGTCTTGTTTTGCTACTTCTTTGCTGAGCATTTTTGGCTCTTTGAATAAAAGCAGGTCCGTTTTATTTCCCTCTATTGAATCATCATAATCAGAAATTAATTTTTCTTCTTTTGATACCGCATCTGCCAGAATGGTTAACTCTTCACTGTTCAGGTTTCCATTGTCAGATTGAATTTTGTCTGACATGACGCTATAAGATTTTTCAACTGATTCCAGTCGTTTTTCATACTTTTTTTGTTTATTTTCTGTTAATGCATAGCGTTCATTATATTCCTTTAACAATTCAGCATTATATTCTTCCGATGCCTTATTTAAAAGATCCTCTACTGAAGCTTTATCTTTGCCCTTTACAGAAAACTCCACTTTTGATTGACCTAATACTTCAATTTTAAGCTTATCACCAAATTTTTCTTGATAAACTGATTCAAGAAGCTCTGGATCCGTTAAATAATCTGATTTCGTAGTAGACGTATAGAAATTCGCTTTTCCTTCATACCCTTTGCTCACCGCAATGGATAATCCATAAGCAAGAATCGCAGCCACAACGGGAATTCCAACAATGAGCCATTTCTTTTTCCAAAAATACATTAAGTATTCATAAAGATAGTCACGTTTTTCCATGCGTTAACTCCTTGTGAGATAGTAAATGCGGTTAGCCTATACAAACAAACAAGCCCCTTTTACCGGTAGGATTTCCCGGCAAAAGGCGACTTATAGCGTTTTAGTTATAAAATTTTTCGATGCACTCGACTACGTAAGTTTGCTGTTCTTCCGTAAGCTCTGGGAACATTGGAAGGGAAATTGCTTCTCTTGCAGCCTTATCGGACTCAGGGAAGTCTCCTTCTTTGTAGCCAAGCTCTGCGAATACAGGCTGAACATTCAATGGCAGCGGATAGTAGATCATCGTTGCCACGCCTTGCTCTTTCAAGTACGCTTGAAGCTCATCACGGCGGTCAACACGGATTGTGTACTGGTGGAACACGTGATGGCGGTCGCTTACCTCGATTGGTGTAACGACTTTATCCTGAAGCTTGTTCTTAAGAAGTGCTGTGTAGATATCTGCACGTGCACGGCGCTTTTCGCTCCACTCATTCAAATGAGGGAATTTAACGTTCAATACAGCAGCCTGCATTTCATCAAGACGGCTGTTATATCCCAGCACGTGGTGGTAATATTTCGGCTTGCTTCCGTGAACGCGGATGACGCTCATTTTTTCAGCAAGGTCCTCATGCTTTGTTACGATCATACCTGCATCGCCGTAAGCACCAAGGTTTTTCGTCGGGAAAAAGCTGTATGTAGCCGTATGGCCATACTCCCCTGTGTGCTTTCCTTTATAAGTGGCACCGATTGCCTGAGCTGCATCTTCTACAACAAAAATGCCGTGCTTGTCCGCAATTTCCATAATGCGGTCCATTTCAGCCATTTGTCCGTATAGGTGAACAGGGATAATCGCTTTTGTTTTAGGAGTGATTTTCTCTTCAATCAGCTCCGGGTTAATATTGAATGTTACCGGATCAATATCAACGAATACAGGCGTTGCTCCGCAGCGGGCAATGGCTCCAGCTGTTGCGAAGAACGTAAACGGAGTCGTGATTACTTCATCACCAGCCGTTACGCCGCATGCCTGCAAAGAAATATGTATAGCGTCACTGCCGTTGGCTACGCCTACTGCATATGGTACGTTACTGAATTCAGCTACGTCAGTCTCCAATTTTTTCACATTGCTTCCCAGGATAAAACGTGTAGATGTCATCACGTCATCCAGTGCTTTCAGCATTTCGTCCCGCAAATTGGAATATTGTTCGGAAAGATCTAACATAGGCACTTTCATACAGTATCTTCTCCTTAGCATCATCTAATTTTCAGTACCGGAAATCGCTGCTTTAATACCAGCAATCTGGGCGGTCTGTTTTTTTTCATACTTTCTCATTTTAGCATAATGGAGCAGGTTTTTGTCAGAGAGAGGCGAACGTCATACAATTGTTAAAGCTGTATTATGTTTAACATGACCTTGTTTCATTCTGCTTACTCCTGTCACGCATTTTTGCCAGCAGAAACGACCTTTTTCTCCCTTTGTCAAATAGATAAATTTCCACCTAGTACACAATATCACATGTGCCTTGAAATTAAAACAGTTCATACCAGGGTTGAAAACCTTTCCAATGCATTTTTTTCAAATAAATCCAAAGAATTTCAGGGATTATGTTATAATGTGCATGTTTAATAGGAAGAGAATCGATAAACTGCAAAAAAATGCAGGAGAAAAATCGACCCTCAGACAACACAGTCTGAAAGGAAACTTCAAAGTGGGAGCGCGTCTAAGATGTCAATTATTTATGAAAAGTACATGGAGCTCAAATCAAAAAATCAAATAAAGAAGCTTCATAAGATAGTAGAAAAAATCAATGCCCTGGAAGATACGTACAAAGGATTGACCGATGATCAGCTGCGTATGAAAACCTCCGCCCTCAAAGAATCCCTCCAAAACGGAAAATCGATGGAAGATATCCGTCCCCATGCATTTGCTTTGGTTAGAGAAGCGGCTAAACGCACAATTAAACAGCGCCACTATGACGTTCAGCTAATCGGCGGACTCGTGCTATCCGAAGGAAACATCTCACAAATGCAGACAGGTGAAGGGAAAACCCTAGTCGCCTCTCTTCCAAGCTTTCTTTTTGCTCTTCACGGAAAAGGTGTTCACGTCATTACCTCAAACGAATACCTTGCGAAGCGCGACTTTGAACTGATTGGACAAATCCACCGATTTCTCGGTCTTGAAGTGGGCTTAAACCTGTCCGAAATGGATACAGAAGAAAAGAAGCAGGCCTATCTGTGTGATATTACGTACGGAACAGGAAATGAATTCGGATTCGATTACCTGCGTGATCACATGGTCAATCAGCCTTCCGAAAAAGTTCAAAGAGGACAAGCCTTTGCCATTCTCGATGAGATTGACAGCATTTTGATCGATGAAGCAAGAACACCACTCATCATCGCGAACAAATCCGGTGCTTCTATCGAGCTTTTTGAAATTACTTCCATGATCGTCAAGTCCTTTAAAAAAGGCGAAGAAATTGAAGTTGACCTCCCTTCCCGCCAGGTTCATTTAACGGAAAAAGGGATTGAACGCATTGAAAAGACGTTTGGAGTCGATAACCTTTACTCAACCGATCATCAGGTTCTCTTCCATTATATAAATCAGTCCCTTCAGGCTGAATTTATCCTTCGCCGCGATGTAGATTACATCGTGAAGGAAGGAAAAATCGAGCTGGTTGATGCCTTCACCGGACGTGTAATGGACGGCCGAAACTTGAGCCACGGGCTTCATCAGGCAATTGAAGCAAAAGAAGGTCTTGAAATTAATGAAGAAAATGTCACTCAGGCAACGGTTACCGTTCAGAACTATTTCAGAATGTATTCCATTCTTTCCGGAATGACCGGAAGTGCGATTCCTGCCCAAAAAGAGTTTATGGATATCTACTATCTGGATGTTGTTGAAATCCCAACCAACCGTCCAAAACGCCGTAAAGACGAGCCTGATCTTATCTATCAGACACTAAACCAAAAATATAAACGGATTGCCGATGAAGTGAAACACATAAGTGAGACAGGTCGGCCTGTGCTTATTGGAACAACCTCTATCCATCAATCCGAGATGCTTTCTGCCTACTTAAAAAAGGCAAAGGTCACTCACCAGCTGCTTAATGCCAAAACAGAAGAACAGGAAGCCAAACTGATTGCTATGGCTGGACAGCGAGGCCAGGTAACGATTTCCACGAACATGGCCGGCCGTGGAACAGATATCCTGCTCGGTGAGGGAGTTGCCAAGCTCGGCGGACTCCACATTATTGGTACGGAACGACATGAAAGCGAGCGTGTGGATATGCAGCTCCGCGGACGTGCAGGCCGTCAGGGTGATCCAGGTTCCTCTCAGTTTATTGTGTCACTCGAGGATGACCTCTTGAATCAATACGATGATGAAGAACTGGAAAAGTGGCTTAAAAAGATGAAGGCCGATGAAACCGGTCTAGTCATAAGCCCTGATCCGCGCAAGTTTATGGATAAAGTACAGGAAACCATTGAAAATCAGCATTTCTCAGGACGCGTTCATTTGCTGAAGCTTGAAGACCACCTGGATCAGCAGCGTAAAGCGATTTACGGGATTCGAAACACTCTACTTGACAGCGAGGAGCTTTCCTCCTCCCTAATTGAACAGTTCAGAACTGTTTACCAGGAGACACTGGATGAGCTGTGTCCTCCTAATAAAACACCTGAGGAGTGGGATACCCCTGCCCTTTACATGAAGCTTCAATCCATCTTCCCTCTCTCCACTGATGCCGCCTCACTGGCAGGAAGAGAACGTGAAGACATAGAGGACATGCTTGAAAAAGATGTAAACGCGTATCTATTAGGACTAAGCAAAGTAGATGAAGACGAAAGCATTGCCCAGCAAGCAAGAAGCTTCTCTCTTTCCTTGCTCGATCAGGCATGGATTGCCCATCTTGATGTAATGGATGAGCTGAAGGAAGGCATACACCTCCGTTCGTATGGGCAGGAGGATCCGTATCGCCTGTTCCAGCTTGAGTCGCATCATTCCTTTGAAGAAATGCTGAAGGAATACCGCCATGCTTTATTTGCAAAAATCCAATTCATCCTGCCTAACACTCAGGAAATGGAGGGAATTCAATCATGACAACCAGCACAGCGGACCAAACCGCCCTTTCCTTCCACCCTTCCTGGGAGGTAAGCAAGCAGGAGCATTATGTTTATCAATATCACCTTCTTCAGCTCGACCCGCTTGAAGAGAGCCAGCTCTCTATCTCAGGTCTAAAGCTTGAAGCATACGATGACTTCTTTTCTATCACTTCTTTTATAAGAAGCACAGTCAGCAAACCGCTTCAATTCGAAATGCTGCAGCTCCTTCTATTGGATGAAAATCAGGAAGTCGTTGCACGCGAGACATTTGATATGGAGCATTTTGGAGAACTTCCTCCAAACACAGCGCGTCCATGGAGATTCCTTTTCGGCATGGACACCCTGCTGGAAGGAAAAGAAATCCCGGCCGACAGCTGGACGATTGCGTTCGAGCTGAAAAAGAAAAATGAACACGTCCTAGACCTTGATCCATCCTGGAAAGAAGGGCTCACACCTGAGCAGACAAAGCACCTTGAACAAATGGTGCTGGACTTGCCGCCGATGGGAGCAAACGAACTGAACATGATGGGACTCGAGGCCGCCCTCAGTCCGGCAGGCGACTTAAAAATATCTCTGCTGATCCGGAACGGCAGCCTGAATAACGTAAAACTTGAGCAAATCCCTCTAACAGTTGAAGATGCTGCCGGCGACATCGTAGCAAACGGTCTGTTTAAAACCGAAGGCCTCGAAGTTAAAGGCAACACAAGCAAGCCTTGGAGCTTTGTTTTCCCGAAGGATATTATTAGAAAAGAAAATCCCGATTTCACTACCTGGCGCCTTTACCCGCCACAGGGGTGAGAATTGGACTGGCAGCAGGAATCCTTTTGAAGGGTTCCTGTTTTTTTGTTTGTGGGTGCTGGGATTTGGTTTGCTGAGTGGAGGGTATATTCTATTTCGTTTACAGGGTGTGCAGTTGCACTGACCCTCCATACTTTAAAGCAACGGGGGCCAGAGGTTAAAACCTGCAATCTTTTTCGGGACAAGGGCTTAGCAGGAGCAGGGACGGAGGTTTAGTTCTTTAGCATAGTGGGGGTCAGTGCATTGCACTGACCCCCATTGCACTAAAGGAGCGGGGGATGGAGGACAAAACCGCTGAACCCTTGATATAAGCGAGCCGCCGGAATGCGGGGACGGAGGTTTAATGCTTTAGCAAGGCGGGGGTCAGTGCATTCCCCAAATAAAAAACAAAAAACCCCAAAGCCCATCTCAGGCTCTGGAGTTTTTGAAAATTAAGACGCCTTCCGTCTCTGTCTCATGCTGTAATCGCGTACCCAAATCGGGATTCTCATCATAAGGCTGATAAGAAGGACGATGAGGACGAGGACAGCGGCGGATTTGTCTGCAATTTGGGCTGCATCTTCCACAAGTGCTTCGGACTGTACGTACCATAGGTGGACAGGCAGCGTTCCCCCTTGGGAAAGCGGATTGAAGTCCCACATAACACCTGATGTACCGGTTCCTCCAGCAAGCAGGATAACAGCGGATTCTCCGAAAGCACGGCAGGCTGCTAAACTGACTCCTGTTAAGATCCCTGAAAGAGCAGCAGGAATGACCACTTTTACAATGGTAGTAGATTTCGTTGCACCCATGGCGAGAGATGCTTCGCGCAGCTCAGCGGGGACAGAGGTAATAGATTCTTCTGTTACCCTTGTGATAACAGGAAGGTTTAAGAGGGATAGCGCAATTCCCGCTCCTAAAATCGTTAAACCGATATCAAAAATATCAACGAACAGCACATATCCAAAAAGGCCAAAGACAATGGATGGAACGGAGGCTAAGCTTTCAACACACGTCCGAATAAATTCGGTCACTCGATTGGCAGGTGCATATTCAGCAAGATAAATTCCGGCTCCGACTCCAATTGGCAGGGAGATCACCATTGCGATGATCAGTACGTAAATGGAGTTGAACAGGAAGGGTCCGACTCCTCCCCCAGCCAAAATCTCATCCGGCAGGTTCACTAGGAAATCCGGTCTTAAAATCGGAAGACCCTTTGCTAAAATGGTGTAAAGCAGCCACGCGATTGTTAGGACAATGACACCCGCTACTCCCCAAAGAATACCGGTCAGAACGCTGTCCATCATGTATCGGGACTTTTTCTTCGGAAACTGAATTCTTTCCTTTGTCATGGTTAAGCCCCCTTTGTTCTGATTTTGCGGATAACCAGAATCATGATAGTTGAAATGATCAGCAGCAGGAAGGCCATCATATAAAGGGCGTTGTTCCAGGCAGAACCAAATTCAACATCAATAATTTGGTTGACAATTGTTGTCGTTAATACAGCAGTTGGTGTGTACAAATCCGTCGGAAGCTGTGCCGTATTTCCGATAACCATAACCACCGCCATCGTCTCTCCGATCGCTCTTGCCATCCCAAGAATAATCGCCGTCAGAATGCCCGGGCTTGCTGCAGGCAGGATTACGCGGAATATGGTTTGCAGTCGCGTGCTGCCCATCGCGTAACTCGCTTCTCTTAGTTCGGTCGGAACCGCGGCAATCGCATCATCACTGATTCGAGTAATTGTCGGAAGTACCATTAAAGTAAGAACAATGGCAGCTGCAAGAAGACCATCTCCGACTAACGCACCTGTTGCACTTCGGATGAAGGGTACAAGGATCGTCAACCCAAGATATCCATAAACGATTGACGGAATTCCGACAAGCAAATCCAGCAGGGGACGGAGTATTCTTTTAAGCCAGTCCGGCGCCACTTCTACTGTAAAGATTGCTAATGCCAGAGAGATAGGTGCTGCAAATACAAGGGTTAATGCAGTTAAAGACAATGTGCCGAGAATGAAAACTGCGGCTCCGTATTTCTCTGCGTAAGGATCCCATGTAAAAGAAAAGAAAAACTCCATCGGAGACACGTCATTAAATACCTGCAGACCTGTTTTTCCAATGAATAAAATGATTGAGAATAGAACAACACCGAGTAACAGTGCGCTGCCCAATGTATAAACGTAGAACGCTCTGTTTTTAGCATAACTTGATTTTTTAATAACGGCCTTTTCGCTAATTTCCGCAGGCGGCGTCATGATATCCTGTTCGATCTTCGCCATTTTGGTGATCCTCCATGATTATGCAAAGCCAGCCCTAATAGAGCTGGCTTCTACTATTTGAAAGGGAGATAAAGAGTTTTTCAGCCGGAATAGCTGACGGACATAAGCGCATGAAATCCGCACACCACTGCAGACTTCATGCAAGTCCTGTAAAGCAATGAGTGAATCCTCGAACCTTATCAGCAGATATTAGAATCCTCTGTAAGGAAGGAATTTAAGCTTTTTCAAAGAGCCATTTTGGAATTTAGAGCTTTGGATATAAGAAATGAACGCAGCGTTAGCACCTTTAGCAGGTCCTTTAGTCAAGAAGTAGCCTACACCGTAAACTGGGTACTTTTTGCTTTTTACGTTAGTAGTTGTTGCAGCAACGCCATTGTAAGAAAGAGCTTTAATGCTTCCTTTTACGTAAGCAAGGTCAACATAACCGATTGCATTAGGGTTGGATCCAACAGCAGTAGTCATTTCTCCGCTTTTACCAACCTCTTTGTAGTTCCCTTTTGTCATGAAGCTTTTGCCTTTAAGAGCTTTTGCCTGATAGTTTACACGAGTACCAGAACCTGTTTTGCGGTTTACAACAACGATTGCTGCATCCTTACCGCCAACTTGCTTCCAGTTTGTGATTTTTCCAGAGAAAATGCCTTGAAGCTGAGAAGTAGAAAGATTTTTAACTTTGTTAGATGTATGAACAATTGTAGCAAATGGGATTACCGCTACTTTGTAAGCAGTCAAGCCTTTGAATGCGTTGAATCCAGGAACAGCTTTCGTTGCGTCCCAGTCGCAGGCACCGATTGTTGCGCTTCCTTTAGATACAGACTGAGGACCTGCAATGGAAGAAGAACCGGATACGGATACAGATACTTTTGGATTTGATTTTTTGAATTCTTTTGCACCTTGGGAAGTAAGGGGAAGAAGAGCCGTTGAACCAGCTACAACTACCTTTCCAGTTGCTGATGCAGCATTTGCTGATGTTGCGCCAAAAGTAAAACCTACAGATACAACTGCCGCTAAAGTAAGGGTGGATACACGTTTCATTAAATTCATTTGATTCATCTCCTAATAAAATTATTTTGTTACGATTTTAAAGCTTCCGTCTTTCCAAACAACCAGTCTTTCACCGTAAAGTCCTGGAGCTGTTGCAACAACCTGTCCATCTTTAGATACCGCAAAAGAAGTGATTTCCAAAGGAGTAGACGCAATCTTCGTTAATTTCATGTCCGAAGGGTTCACTTCATAGATAACAGACATGTTATTCTCTGAAGTTAAAATCATTAGCTTGCCTTCTTGTGTAACCGTTACAAATAAAATGTCTTTGTCTTTTACAAGCTGGCTGACCGTATTGTCAGCACGAACCATTGTCAGCACAGGCAGATCTTCAGAGTCTGGCATTGCGCTAAGGTATACGATGCTTCCGTCTTTCAGGAAAGAAGGGTATACTTTGTTATCTTTTGTTGTAGTGACTGCAGCTGCTGCAGGTGTTTTAGCCGTTAAATCAATCGTGTAAAACTGCGGCTCTGTGCCTTCTGTAAGGATATCCGTTACATCGGTTCCGCCATCGCCAGTATCCGTTGTTTTCGTTTCAGCCTCTTTACTTACTACATATAGAAGTTTTGATCCGTCTGCAGAAAGTCTAAGATCTGTTTTATAGATTTTAGTATCGGATGGGATTTCTTTTAGTGCTCCCGTCGCAATATCTACAGAGAATACTTTGTCATTCTTTTCACCTTTAATGAAGTAAGCTTTTTTGCCGTCCTGTGCCCAAACGAAATCTACTTTAATGTCATCGTCTAAGCTAACGTATCTGGACGTGCCAGTTGTAAGATCAATCAGCGTGATGATACCTGTTTCGTCAGAGTGGATTGCATACATTCCGTCTGGAGAAACCACCACATCTGTAGCGTTGATTGTACTCATTACTTTTCGTGTGTTCACGTCCATAATGTATGTGCGGGATGCATTTTCGTCTTCATTTGTAACCATCACTTGGGAACCAACCCATGCCGGGTTATAAGTGTCACCGGAAACAAGTTTCGAAGTGAAAAGCATGTAGCTTCCATTTTCCGCTTTTTCCATTTGACCGCCGAGTGCTTTGACCATATCCATCAAATCGGCGTAAATCACGCCTTTAACCGATACTGGATACACGGACAAATTGACAGTTTCCCCATTAGCTGTTATACTATTTTGGTGAATTTTAAATGTAGCAGTTTGTGAGCCTTTTTGAAGCGTCACAGCTGTACCCTTCACCGTAACCTTTGCAGAGTAAGCCTTTGCGATGTCTTGAACGGAGTATAGGTACTTACCATTTACACGCAAAGTTTTAGCTGAGTGAAGCTTGCCCTCTACATTCATCTTGGATGTGGATGTTTTAAACATTCCTTTTTCGGATATTAATAGATTAGCGTCTATTAATAGATCTCCGCCTAGCGCTTGGACGAAATTCTTCGCTGCCATGAAGAGTGTCTTTCCTGCCATCGCAGGCGGATTTTCTAGCTTAACCTTTTTGCCATTAACGATTGCCTGGCTGGAACCAGATTTTACTTTAATGGTTTTCATGTCTTTCCCGCTGCCTTTGGAAACGACATAATATTGTGACTTCTTGTCGTACATGACTTTTGCCGATAGAGCTTTTGCAAGGTCGCTTACAGAGTGAAGCTTTGCTTTGCCTACGACTGCCGCATGAACAACTTTTTGCTTGCCGTTTACATATACAGACTCTTTCATCGTTTGCTGTACTGCACTTGCTGCCTGAGCTTCATTTATTGCTACAGGGGAAAATGCACTGCCTGCAAGAACGGCAGAAGCAATCACTAGGCTAGTAAATTCGCGTCTCATCCATTTTACCTCCAATTTTTTTGTTACTTTTGACTGAATTGGGTCCCTCCTAATACTTGGTCACCTCCTCATTTTTTACCAACTACTACATAACAAGAGTAATTATATTCCCGTTTTGTTAAGGAAGTTTAATTCTATTTTTAAGATTGTAAATTTGTGGTGAATTTGATGTAAAAAATTGACGAATTGTTGTCAAATTTGTAACAATTCACTCTTTTTCTGATTATGTCTATTTACCTATATAAAAAAGACCGCCTTTTTCGGCGGTCTTTTTCAGTCGATGAACATTTGGGTCCAATATTTCTCTTTATAACCGGTCCCAATCTGTCCGAATTCTTTTTTCAGGATATTGGCGCGGTGTCCCGGACTATTCATCCAGCCTTTCACCACATCGTGAGCTCCTGTATACCCTTTGGCAATGTTTTCACCTGCATATCCATAGTTGACTCCAAACCTCTGCATCATATCAAATGGAGATCCATAGGTTGGGGAAGTATGGTTAAAATAATTTTTACTGTACATATCTTCGGATTTTTTTCTCGCTACCCCTGATAGCTTCATATTCAAAGTATATATGGAAAGTTTATTCTTTACCCGTTCAAAATTGGTCAGCAGAAAAACTTCGTATTCAAGCTGGCTGATCCCCCGGCTTTTCGCATCAGCCTTTACATATGTTTTTTTCTTCAGGCTTGATTCTGCTGCACGGAGATAGTTTCCCGCTACAGCAGGAATGGCTTCATATTTTCCAGCCGCTTTAATGGCAGCTGCCCGCTCTGAGAGCCTCGATAGCTTGGCTATATCCGTACTTCCGCTTGCACCCCTGGTCAAATTGAGTCCAATTTTATAAATCAGCCGGTATTCGGAAATCTCGTAAATTACGCGTTCCTTCGCAATTTTTGCCGGCCTTATGTATTGCTTCAGCAAATTCTCTCTTGTACGTTGGCCGGACACTCTGCCGATCGCTTTTTCAGCTTCGGCTATTTGAGCTGAATAGCTATCATAGGCGTCATTCATCAGATAAAGATCGCCACTTTTTATGATTTCTTGAAAATAAGCCGTTTCGACCTTCAGCTTTTCACCCTCCTGCTTCGCAGAAGACAAAGAGTCAGCAGCCAGTCCCGTTTGGGGCATGGTGAAAAGGACAGCTGTAAAAAAAATAAATAAGAACGTTTTTGTGTATTTCATGCCTTTCCCTCCAATTCTATCAGTCTATTCATTATACCATCTCAAGAAATTGCCGGCCGTTTGCATTTTTTTACATTGTCATCAAAGCATTATTGCCTTTAGAATAATACGAGATCTTTTTGGCAAAATAACAACTAGCAGGTGATGATATGACAAAAAGAAGAATTCTGTATTTTGATTGGCTGCGTGTTCTGGCAACAATAAGCGTCGTTGTTCTTCATGCAGCAGCTCCATTGCTTTATGAATATGATAAAATCCCTGATTATGAATGGTGGACCGGACATATATATGATTCCGTTACCCGCTGGTGTGTGCCGATCTTCTTCATGATGAGCGGAGCGCTCATGCTGAATCCTGCAAAGAAAGAACCGGCGGACCTTTTTTTCAGGAAACGGGCTTCTAAAGTATTAATTCCTTTTGCCGCTTGGACTGTTTTTTATTTGCTCATTCAAATGAAAACGGGAGACATTGAAAGGACCCCAGCTGCTGCCGTAAAAGCCATTCTTTCCGATACGGTTTATTATCATCTGTGGTTTTTATATGTGATTATCGGATTGTATCTCATTACCCCAATCCTGAGAGTTTATATTTCCAACGCTTCAAGGAGGAATATCGAATTTTTCCTAGCCCTGTGGTTTGTTTGTACAGCTGGTTTCAGTCTGATCAGCAAATTTTTCGAAGTGAAAATGGGATTTGAAGCCTTCCCGGCAAGCGGATACATAGGCTATTTCGTATTAGGCTACTATTTTTACCATTACAGCTTTAGCAAGGCGGCTAAGAACATCTATTATGTGATTGGAATTGCCGGTGTGTGCACGACACTCTTTGTCACTCTGTTTTTAACAAAAGAGAACAATGGAACATTTGACGGATTCTTCTATCATTACTTGAATATATCAACAATCTTTATGTCTGGTGCTTTCTTTATGTTTTTCAAAGATCTGCAGGAGAAGACAAACCCATCCAGCGGCTCTTACAAGTGGCTCAGCCCCATTAATAAGGCCAGTATGGGGATATACTTGATCCATCCCTTTGTGTTCCTGCTTCTGGAGAAATTCCTGGGGTTAAGCGCCTTTACATTAAACCCTCTATATGGGATTCCGCTTATGGCATTTCTGGCGATTTCCATTAGTTTTGTGATTACGAGGATTTTGCAGCGTGTGCCGGTTGTAAGGAGTATCGTTCCGAGTTAAAACGATAAGGGTAACCTCTTTGAAGAGGTTACCCTTATTCATTAGTTGCCCCCAAATACAGGCGAATAGGAAGTTCCGGTTTTTTTCACATAATACCCGCCGCCAATCTCATAGCGGTCGCTTTTAATTTCGTGTACCCTGTAGCCGGTATTTTTATCAAGGGTTTTTAACACTGTACCGTTTGAACGGTACATGGTAAGAGGCTTTACACTCTCCACATATCCAAGGAAAAGCTTGTAGCCATCCTTCTTGTTCTTTACCTCTCCATCTTCAATTACAATCGTTAGTAGCTTGTCTTCAGATGCATAGCCTGCAAATTTGTTTTTGCTATCCGCCGCAACCGCGATCACGAGTTTTGTTGCTGCTGGATCGTGTTTCACATACACACCGCCGCCTACGTTATACGACCCGTTATTTGTTCCGTATACCCTTAGTGCAGCACCTTTCGTATATGTTTTATATAGCTGCTCCTTGCCGCTGACTAATTTATAGGAGCTCACATTTTTCAATAGCTTGATTCTTCCGTATCCTTCTTTTCTATTCGGGTTGATCGATAGGGGATTTGCTGTTTCAATTCTGAGCGGTTTCAGGTTGGACGAAGCCATATAGCCTGTTTTGCCATTTACTTTTACATAATAGTAGCCAAACAAATTATTCCGGTTATCGTCTTCAAATAACTCATCACTTAAAATTTCTACCGTAGCATTTGGACCAATCTCAGCTAATTTAGCCATCTTCGTATTCGGTTCCTTGCGCAAATTGTTGATTAGCTCTTTCGTAATGACCTTATCTCCCTTATTTAAGTCACCTGCAGACGCCGTATATCCGTATGCCCACTTCATTGGAGCATTACCAGGCTTCCAGTTTGGATCATAGTTTGTCACTGGAAACGGAGTTGTTGCAGTATTGCCAAACCTAACGATGTTTCCATAAACCAATTCCTGATATGTAGATCCTGGGTGTTGTGTCGGATCGTTTTTACCAGAATTCCCATTATAGTTCCGCACAGCAAAATACCAATGCTCCAGAATGTCAGGAGATTGATTTTCAATGACAGGATTAGTCTGAATAGTATATTTCTCTTTTAGAATGCTGACGCCTTGATCAATATTATACGCAGCATCTGTTTTCAGGCGTTCCCGATCAATTTCAGGATGATCCCCGGGACTGAGGGTTACTTGCATAATACCGATTCCGCCATCCGATGTAACCAGCGGTGCTCCGTTTTTACATTGATACAAGCCTCCGCTTTCCTTAGAGGCAATTCCTTTAACGATTTCAACAGGTACATCATATTTTTTAGCTGCATCAGCTAACATATTTTTCATCTCAATGACCGAAGGCTCGCTGCATGAACCAGTTTCAGCCTGTACTCCTGCCGGTGTCCATAATAAAGATGTGGCCAGTACAGCTCCTGTTAATAATTTCACTATTTTTACCCCCTAAAGTTTCTTCTATCATTCTATCATGTAATAATTACCAATAATAGTAAAAAAATAAAAGCAGATGCTCATTTTAGCACCTGCTTTCCAGTAGAATTATAGGTTTAATTTTGCTTTAAGCGCTAGCTTGCGCTCTTTTAAATCGGCATTGATTTTAGAAAGACTGTGGTATCCGCCTGCATGCAGAGCGTTCCCGTCTGCTTTAATTTTAGAAGCACGCGTTTCCAGTCTTGATAGAGTTTCAAAATGTTCAATCGCCGTTTTTACAGATCCCTTAGCAATGAGGCTGTCAATATCATTCATGAGACGATACATGGATACCTCATATTTTGTTGTTTCTCGAGCGATTTTCGCTTGGGTAACAAAGCGGTCATTGAACACTTTGCGGTTTGATGCACCGTAAATTTTTCCGATAACACTTTCGGTTTTACGAATCTTAGATGATAACCCATCATAGATACTATTCGTTTCAGCATCCAAACGCTGTCCGCTAATTAGTTTGGACGTGAGTTCATTTGTTTCTTTTTCAAGATCCATGCCCGTTTTTACAGCATCAATCACTCTTGCAGAACGATTCATGTATTCTGTAAAACTAGCATCCTTGCTTTTTGCCTTCAACCTATTGTATTCCCCGATTAAAGAAGAATCCAAACCGTTAATTTTATCAGCAGTCGAGTATTTGGACTGTAAATTGCTAGCTAGCTCTTTTGCAGATTGTGTATAGTTCTCAGTCGCAGCAGCTAGTACAGTTCCTAGCGTAGAATGTCTTTTTGCGCTAACGTATGCATTGCGCCAGTAGCTCTCTCCAAGTGAACTTGTTGTTACACCTTTTGAAGAGGATGCGTGAATGAATTGGTTGCCTCCAATATAAATTCCTACGTGGGAAACGGAAGGCTTGCTCATCGTTCTGAAAAATACGAGATCTCCAGGCTGTTTACTGGATACACTCTCCATACTGCTTGAATTGTACATTCCATCAGCCGTGCGGGGTACAGATAATCCTGCTTTATTAAATACATAGCCTACAAACCCTGAGCAATCAAAGCCGGATGGAGTGGTTCCTCCCCATTTGTACGGTACTCCTATGTATTGCTTGCTTATATTTATGATATTAGTTTCGAATGAAGTAGATGCAGCTTTCGCATCGTTGGCTGGCAGATACGAACTGAATAATAGAGATGTTGCTAATCCAAGAGCAATAATCGGTTTCTTCATGTTCTTCCTCCTTTGGCACAAGATTAGTATACATGACGGATGAAGGAAGTAGTATAACAGTTCTATTACATAATTCCGTAATGTTACAATAGCATTACAATAAAGTGATTTTACGATTAATTATGTCACGTTTCAGCAAATTTTTTTGTCAAAACCCGGTTAAATAGGTGCTTTTAGAACCTAGTACTAAACGAGTCTCATACAAAAAGAGAAGGTCAAAAGACCCCCTCTTTTCATTATCTATCTAAGCTCATTTTCAATTTGTTTCAGTGTTGTTTCAAATCCTGGCAAATCCGGATATTTTCCTGGATACAATTGGTTTCCAGCTTTTTTTACAGCGGCTGATCTTTCAGTCAATCGGTCATAAAGATTAAACTTCTCTTGCAAAATGACCGGATCAGTTCCTTTTGCTTTCAATTCTTTAATTTCTGCAAGAAGACGGTAGCGTGATATTTCATAGATCACGGTTTCCTTGGCAATTTTTGCAGGAACAAGATATTTTTGGCCAAACAAGCTTCTTACACTGCCGCCATATACTTTACCAATGGAAGCTTCTTCTTTTTTCAGCTGCCTGGAAAGCTCATCATAAGCGGCTCCAGTTTCATCATTCAGTGTTCCGTTTGCAGCAAATGACTGCAGCTCACTGCGCTCTTTATTTAGAAGATCCCCTGCTTTTACAGCATCAATAAAGTAGGCAGCCTGCAGCCGAATCTGTTTAGCATTCCTTACATTTTTCATGGCATTTTCTTTATAATAGGCAGGCAAATTAGAGGCAATGCCCTCTGCCTTTTTCACTTCATAATCGGACTGATCATACAGCTTTTTCATAGAAGCCGATATGTATACGTTCGCTTGTGACATTATGTTCGCTGTGTAATACGGCTTTAATTTAAAACTTGACTGCAGATAGCTGTTTACTTGCGAAACCTGCTGATCATACGTTGAACCAACCCGCTGCTGGTACAGCTTATGGCTCTCTTTCGCAGCGTAGAGCCCTACATCTTTGTTTTCCTCCCATACCTTGCTGAAATTTTTCAGCGGAACACTCGTATCTCCTACAAATGGAGAGATTTCAAGCGTGAAAGCAGGGCGCTTGTATGTCTGCAGGAACCAGTCTGTAAATCCTCCTCCAGACGGGTTAGGTCCAGGATATACGAGCCGGTATCCAGTCATTCTTCCAAGCTGCTTCGCGTAGTTCAAATCGCGCGTATAGCGGGCACCGGTTTGGTAAAAATTCCAGAACAGGATTTCTCCGCTTGAATGATAGCTTAGCGACATTTCAGGGTCAATGTCCTTCATAAACCCCAGGACCACTTTGGTTTCAGCAGTCGATGCCGGACTGTAGCCTTTAAAGTTTTCTGAAGCGGGCTTGCCCGGGCTGCAGCAGATCGACGACCATTTTGCATCATATTGACGGTTCAGGTCGACCCCTTTTGCGTTTGCTTTCCAGTGTTTAAAATCCGCGCTTCCTCCATTCATCTTTAACGCAGATGACTGACTGGAGGCCGGAAGTGATTTCACGCCATATTGCTGAAGTGAAACTCCGTCAGGATTCACCATGGGCATAAACCAAATCGTAGTTTGGTCTAAAATTGACTTAGCTGATAGGCCATTGATTGTTGAGTTACTGTAATAGGCTTTTGCATATTGATCAATCATCTTCATATTGAGACTGGTAGTCATCCACTCTCTCGCATGGTGTGAACCGTTTACAAAAACCTGCGCAGGGCCTTTCCCGATCGAGACAGCGTAAAGATCACGTCCATATTCCGATTTTCCAACTGATTTGTAGCTCACTAAGTGAGGATATGTGGCAGCAAGCGCTTGTAAATCCTTTTTCATTACATCATACGTATAGACCTGATTAGCATTGACAGAGAACGGGGCAGCAGAGGCTTTCTCTTCTGTGCCAGTGAAGCTTATGCAAAAAACAAAGGCGGCAATCATCCAAATTAATTTTCTCACTCTCTCGTTCCTTTCCGCTTTTTCTATCTCTCTAACAATCTACCATGAAATGTAGTCATTTCCAGACTTGACTTCAAAGGGCCGACCGTGTATTTAGCGGAGGAAAAAAAGAACCCGGGAACAGGGCTCCCGGGTTTTCATTAATTTTTATTATAAATCATAGATTGCTTATTGTATTCTAGATAAAAACCATTTCCTATATCTAATTTATTACCATCGACATTCAGAATTTCATATTCCTCTCCCGCCTGCAGCTTCATGACAGGAAGAGCTTCCCCATATTGGAACATCATCGAGTCTGATGTAAGTTCGACAGTTCCTACATAATAGGAGACATCACTGGTTTTTTGAACTTTGTAGCCATTTCCTACATCGTAATATTGATCATTAAAGCTATAAACCCGAATTTCTTCTCCCGGCTGGATAGTCCTAAACACTTCTCCATTCGGCTTCAAGATTGGTGCATTACTAAGTGTAAAAACTCTTCCCACATAGGTTGAAATTTTATGCGGTTCATTGTAAAAGTAATGGTTATTTCCTACATGATAGTAGTTTTTATAGGTTCCATATACACGGTAAAAGGAATCACCAGGCAGCTGTTTAACCGGCACCATGGAACTTCCTTCTTTTTTGTACAGCAGCAGCGGCTGTTTAGAGAACACTCGCGCAACCGGGAATGGTGAATCGGATGTTAAGACATTTGGTATCTTAATTTCCCCAGGTTTTAACACATGTTCTTCCGTTAAATCATTTGGATTTAATCTCCAAAGATTAGACCGGAGGTTATAATATAGTTTTCCGTTATTATCTTTTGCTAAGTCGAATACATCACGTGTATCGTAGCTTGTAATCTCCAATGTATCTGTATCCACTTTAAACAGCATTCCCTGGAAGGTTCCATACAGATCACCGGAATGGTCCTGCATTAAGCTTTCCGTCTTATACATGCCCTGTAATTGGTTAGGCGTGATTGGGTAAAGATTCGGCATCCCCTTCTCTGGATCGTAAACGAGAAGTTTGTTATCCACAATCCCCCATAGTCTCCCATCCGGTGTTGTAGTCAGTGCAGAAATTTTGATTGCATAACCGCCAGGAAGTTCGATTTCTTTTTTGGAATAATTGGAACTGTTTGTGTCAATCGCAAACAGTTTAGCCGTCTCTTTTGAAAGATTTCCGCTTCCATCATACGCACTCGTTCCTAAATACAAGGTATGGGATTGATTGTTGTAAACCATGGCCGATGCACTTTGTTCATATGGGAGCAGTTCTTGATGGATAATCTTCTGCTGATTCAAATCATATGTGAGGAACATTCCCGTTTTTTGCCCTCGTTTAGGGACAGTTCCAGTGTATAGTCTATTCTTTTCATCATCTGCCGCCATCGCCTTTGGACGGTCTTGTCCATCGTCACCTAAATCCATTATTTTCTTAGGATTTGAGCCCGGAGTCCATTCCTTTGAAGTATCGTATTCGTAAACGTGAGCATTTGGATAAACACCAAAAAACATTTTATTTTTCAAAGAAATCATATCCTCAACTTGACCTAACCCATCATACATTTTGGTGGTCTCAGTTTCAGGGTCAAACACCCCAAGTTTGCCGGAAATAAACCCCGAGCTGTAAATATCTCCATTTACCCCATTTCCAACACTATAAATTTCTACTGCCTGAGGCGGGAGATTAAGAGTGGAAGTACGGAAGCGCTTCTGGGTTAAATTATATTCATAAAATCGGCCGCTATTTCCAGCAAGCCCTAGAAGATGAGGCTGTCCGTTAACATTTAGAATATCTAGCGATACGGCTCCAGTACGGGAAAAATACGATTCCAGTTCCTTGCTGCTCCCATCAGATGGATTGAACTCATATAACTTACTTTTAGAACTGTAAAAAACGTTTTGGCTGTTCCATGCTGGTGATACACCTCGTGAGTCAGCTGGAAGCACGTGTTCTAATTGGCTGCTTTCCTTATTCAAAACAAGAAGCGTACTTTTGTTTTCCATTTTCGCGTAAACTTTTCCGCCTGCTATGTCCAAGTCATAAACGGATGCCGCCGATTTATATTCTTCAGGCAGTATATCTGTTTTTTCATTAGTATTCAGGTTCCACTTAATAAGAGCGGCAGGAGAACCAATTCCTACATATAACGTTTTATTTTCTTCATCATATTCGACGCTTCTTGCATACTTGCGTCCTTTCATAACCACACCAAGGCTTTTAAAACCCTGGTTATCATTATATGTAAAGACTGTGCCGCCATAAGATGTTACACCAAACACTCGATTTTCCTTAGTATCATAAGTCAGATCCCAGATAGTTGTATTGGAAGCCGAGGAGGCTTTACCTAAGTTTGATATTTCCTTCGTATCGGGATTGTAACGATATAAATGCTCATTAGGAGTAGATCCAACCCAAACCTGTCGATCTGGGCCCACCTCAATCGACCAAGCAGCAGCAGCACCTTCAAGATTTTCCATATCAACTACTTGTTTTGTCTCTAAATCCATAACAATGAGCTTTGCTGGCTCACCTTGCAGCAGTGCATAGTAAAGCGGCCGTCCTGACTGATCCTGGCCAGCTTCACCTCGTATCACATTCACATATTGAACTTGCGGGCCCATGTTTTCAAATGGTCCTTCCGTGGCAGATGCGGGGAATGCGAGCAATGAAATGAGGAGCAGGGCAGATAATGACATACGAAGTAACTTCACAATAATATCCTCCAAAACCTTTCTTTAATCCAATTTCCCTCCCAGAAAATCCGATTATTTCTCTAATATGTATATTCTACCAAACGATAGGATTTATGTCTTAGGAATTTGGAAAATCACTTTAAAATTATTGGGAGGAAATGTATACTTTTAAAAATATCAAATTCAGGTAAATTTTTCACTTCGGGGAGTTTAAGGTTTTGTAAAGATGCCACATAAAAAAACCCCTCACACTGATGTCAAGAACAGCATGAGGGGCTCCCGCTTTATGGAAATTTGAAAGGGGAAACAAGTTAGGTGAAAGAATCTAAATGCTAAGACGTATGTTGTTTAGGATTTCTGTCTATCTGCGTCTATGTATGTGGCATACAAAATATCACTCGATACTTTCGTCCTAATTGTATCATAATTTTTTCCTCAATTGTTAATAATTTTTTGCAGTTTTGGCTTATTGAAGGAAAAAATTATTCTTTCTGGATTTGTAGTACTCCATGTTTTCTTCAGAAGACCAAAGATTCGTATTCATAAGCGAAAAGTCCAGCTTGCAGGTATCGTCTGGTGAATTGGAAATAAGCTGTTCCAAGAGCTTCACATCATTTTTTAACCCTTTAAATGAATCATACTCTCTGGACTTATTGGGCCGGCCGATATGATGCTGAATATAATCTTCAAGTGTGGAGCTGCTGATATCCGAAAAACTTGTGCAGCTCGTATAATTTACACAATATCGTATAAATAAGGTCACAGCATTCTCTGCTTTCCTGCTTTTTAAAATTTGATTCTCTCTCATAACAAAATCCATTTCTCTCCGTATTGAATAGCTCCTGAGCTGCTTATCATTCATTCGCTGACCAAACGGGGTTAACTCATTACTCATTCCTATGCACCCTCCATTAATAAACCTGAGCCGCATAAGCTTAAACAAACCAAATCAACCTTCTTTGGTGTAAGCACTTATTTCCTACGGCGGCCTGACGATCCTAGCATTATAAATGCCTTAGACTCACGGCTTTGCGTCCCTGCTTTTCAGCAGGTTTGCCTTTATACTGGTAAATTTATTTCAATCCAATAGTGACTATTATACTATATATATGGAATATTATCTATATTCTACATGAATTATCCTTAAATACAGATCAAAAACCCCTGCCGATTGAACAGCAGAGGTTTTCTTTTGAAACGATTCGCAATTATTTTCCAGCGCTCTGATCCGTAATACGGCCTTCTACAGCAGGCTTAATACCAGGATTAGCTCTTAGATACTGACTAAACGTCTCCCAGTCTGTAAAACCTGGTTCACTGACCCGGCCTTCATCGTAAGCTTTTTTAAACATGGTGTAATTGTCTCCGCCAGCTGCAGTAAATGCGTTTGTAGCTACTGAATACGATTTAGCTGGATCCAAATCGGTATAGTTCGTTCCATCCTCTTTCACTTCTACTTTTACGACACGCTGACCAGCAGGCTTTGTGCTGTCAAATGTGAACTTCATTCCTGCAACGTGAAGGAATGCTCCCGCTTCTTTCGGAGCCAGTTCTACACTATGCTCAAGTGCAGCTTTAATTTCGTCACCTTTAAGGTTCATAATTGCAAGGGAGTTCCCAAAAGGCAGAACTGTCAGGATTTCACCCATTGTCACATCTCCTGCATCAATGGATTCACGAATTCCACCCCCGTTTTGAACAGCGATTACGGTTTTAGGATTGATGGATTTGGCTCTTGCAAGCATCCCATCGGCAATAAGGTTTCCAAGGTTCGTTTCCTTCGTACGGACATCTGCACGAACTCCATTAAGAGCAACTTCTGATTTTGCTACAACTTCATTTTTAACCTTATCAATAGCCGGTCTGTACTTTGTATTAAGGACAGAAGCCGCTTCCTCATCTTCTTTAATCACAAATTGATCCCCTGATTTTTGATCAATATCAATCAGTTTGCCAGCTTGCTTAATTACCTTTCCTTTTGTGTCAAACTCTACATCAAGCACACCAAGATTCTTGCTTAGCTCACCAGTCTGAACAATAACCGTTGGCTCAGCACCTGTATTATCCATAACCGGTGCGCTCAGCATGGTATGAGAATGGCCTCCGACAATTACGTCAATTCCTTCTACTTCTTTTGCGAGGGTTACGTCGTTATCTCCGCCGCCATCCTGGTAGCCGATATGAGTTAACGCAACAATTTTGTTGATGCCTTGCGCTTCAAGCTGCTTAACCGCTTCTTTTGCTTCAGCGATGTAATCTTTAAATACAACCTCTTTACCAGGACTTGAAATAGTGGATGTTTCAGCTGTTGTCAGACCGAAAATCCCCACTCTTTCTCCATCTATATTCTTCACAATGGCGCTGTACGATTGGCCATCCTTCGGTTCAGCTGAAACATCAGATCCGGCATAAGCTTTCATATTGGCATCTTTAGAGAAATCAACATTTGCACTGACAAATGGAAACTTTGCTTTCTTAACAAAATCGGAAAGCACAGATGTTCCAAGATCAAATTCGTGATTACCAAATGTCATCGCATCATAATCAAGAAGATTCATTAGCTCAAGGTCAGCCTGGCCTTTAAATTCGTTAAAGTAAAGCGTTCCGGAAAATACGTCTCCAGCGTTAAGAAGCACGGAATTTTTCTTAATTGCTCTCGTTTCTTTAATGGAAGTGGCAAGTCTTGGAGCACGGTCCAGGTTTGCATGCGTGTCATTTGTATGCAAAACGGAAAGCTCAAAGTTTGTTGGGAATAGAACTTTATACTGAGTTCTCAAGTCCATTTTTTCCTTCATTAGAGTTGGTTCAAGGGAAGCATCAATTAAAGAGTAGAATTCTTTTAGCAATTGATTGTCAGGATATAATTTCGTAAGCTCTGCTCTTAAATCAGCACCTTTCGTTTCAAGCATGCTGATAATAGCAAACATTTTATCAGCTGTTGCTTGGTCTTTAGCGGAAAGCGCAGCCTTAGCTTTTTGATGATAATCATAGCGGGTCATTTCATAGGAGAAGGATTCAGTCGTCAGTTTAGCAGGCAAGACGAAGCGAGTATTCACAACTTCTCTTGATTTCGGGCCATAAACCTTTGAAACCATTTTTTCAAACTGCATCGTATGCTTTCTTAAATCATCGTATGCTTTTCTAAGCTCGGATGGAGACATTACCAGAAAATTCGCTTTTACCTTGTATCTTGCACTGTCCAGTTTTTCACCGTATTTAACTGCATCAATTATGTAAGCTGCACGCAAGCGCTGAATCTCAGAGAACTCAAGACGATCGTTCATGAGCCTTTTAATGCGGGGACTGCTAAGCTTTGAAACTTCTTTTTTCGCTGCAGCAATCGCTTCTTTGGAGTTATTATAGCTTTTTAGAAAACTGGGAGATAATAGCAAATCTCCGGATTCGTCAACCTTGTAAAACGTGGATAGAGAATTGGAATAAAACTCAGCGGTTTTTACTGCCTGCTCCGCCTTTGTGCTTGATGCTGCCTGAGCTGGATTAACAGCTGTGACAGTGGAAGCAGCTAATACAGCAATACTTGCTTTCACAAATTTACTTTTCGGCATAGTATATGTTTCCTCCTAAAGTTTTCTAGTAAGCATGACGATAATTCATAATCTACTGAAAGAAAGAGGGCTAATAGCTTACCATAATTTGAGTCTATCGTAATAGCGGTTCCATTTCTATGTTATAAATGTAAATTATGTATTTCATTTGTAAATATACAGTTCGCTTGATAAACACCTACCATCATAAAAATATAAAGTTTTCTATAATATTTTCTTAACATTTTTTCAAATAAATGGTGACGAAAGAAACAGGATTCATTATAATGAGAAAGGCCCAAGGTATACTTACCTATAAAATGGCCTATATCCATATGGAGTTATTCCATAAGTTTCATAACAGAAGGAGAAAAAGAAAAACAGATGAAGAAAATTTTAGCTTTCATGATTCTATTTTGCGTGATTGTACCAACAAGCACATATGCCCAAACTGCTCAAAATCCGTATGTACAGCAATACTTGGATAAAGGTTACCAATATGAACCTTTTTTGCAAGATTACAAGGTTAATAATGATTATTTAAACTTCTCCACTGCTAAAAAATTCAATGCTAATAAATTCATTTGGGATTCGAATGGTATTCCTATGGTAAAATACGATACCCGAGTTGAATATAACCCTGTTACTACTGCTCAAGCTGCATTGTATTACCACGGTAAATACCTCATCTCAAAAACAAAAGCAGATCGCGACTCCTTTATTAAACTTTCAGATGCTTTATTAAAAATGCAGTCAAAAGATGGGGCCTTTAGATACAGTTTTTCTCACCTCATTCCTCACCTTAAGACCCGCTATCAAAAAAATTGGGTGTCTGGAATGGCACAGGGCCAGGCATTAAGTGTATTTTCTCGCGCATATGAGATTTCCAAAGATGTTAAGTATAAGAGGGCCGGGAACGCTTCATTGAATTTCCTTTCAACACCAATTTCAAAAGGAGGAACAATGACAGACCTTTCCCACATCAGTTCCAAATGGAAGAATGATATCTGGTTTGAAGAATACGTAACCAGTCCAAACAATTACACGCTGAACGGATTCAACTACACGCTGCTTGGCCTTTATGATTGGGGATACAATCCTGCAATGGCCACTCATGGCGGGGCAAAAGCAAAATCTCTTTTTCAGCAAGGACAAAATTCAGTAAAGAAAATCCTGAAAAAATATGATGTCGGCGGCTATACATCCTATGACCTCAGCCACTTAACAATGAAGCAACAACCACACGTTGTTATTGAATATCACAGAGTGCATATATACCAAATGTATGTACTATACAAACTTACAGGCAGTGCTTACTTCCTCGATTACTATAACAAATGGAAAGCTTATGTGGATGCTGTGCCTCTTCCGTTAGCGAAATAATATAAGGGATGGTGTCTGTCACTGCTAGTGATAAAGACACCATCCTTTTTTACTTTCCTTATATTCTTCCTTAAAAGGCACATGGGCTTTTTTCTATATACCCAAATTGATTAACTTGAGGTGAAAAAATTGTTTATTAATTATTACAAACTATTAGATGTATCGATTAACGCTTCTCATGAAGAGATAAAAAAAGCCTATAGGGTAAAATCAAAAATTTATCATCCTGATTCGGGAGGAAATGATAAAGATTTCATTTTATTAACGAAAGCTTATGATACGTTAATTAACTCGAAGTTACGCTCTGCATATAATGACGAATTTAACAGTTATTACGCTAAATCAAATGGACAAACTAACAAATCTAATTTTGAATCCAAAAAAAATTCGGAAAGCAGTAATCATCAAGACCAACATCGAGAAAATTTCAATCAAGAGAATAATAGGGACCATGCCACTCATCCAAATCAAGACAAGAATAAATTTATGAAATCTCGTAAAAAAAGTTTACAGCTAAAGATTTCATTTGCATTGAATGTATTATTCTTCATTTTGATTGCTTGGTTAGTTAACGAGTTAAATACTCAAGATCATGTTGTTTTTAGTTTGGAAGACAAAATAGAGGAACTTACAAATGAAAAATCAGATCTTATTACGGAAAAGGATAAGCTTACGTCCTCTATTGAAAAAATGAATACATCCTTAGCTAATCAAGTTAAAGAGCTTCAAGAAAAACAGGATAGCTCTGAAGTAGTCGATGTTGCTGTAAGTGGAACCAGTCTAGAGTCTAGTGAATCAGAGATTATAACAGAAGAAACAAAAGCAGCAAATGCTCAACCAGAAGAAGGATATTTCACTTTAGGTTCAAGTGTAGAAGTAGTAAAGCAAGTAATGGGCGGACCACCTACCAGTATAAGTGAGTATTCAATGTCATATGACCTTTCTACAATTGATCTCGAAGACGGAACCGTTTCAGGCTGGTCAAACCTTAGTGACAACCTTATGGTGAAAATGGAAAAAACAAGTGAACAAAAAGCTTTTCGGTTGGGAAGTACAGTCCAAGATGTAATCAATACGATGGGAACGCCTACGGGCTATTCAGATTATTCCTTATCTTACGTCCTTTCAAGGGTTTCCATAGACAATGGAATTGTTACAGGATGGAGTGATTTGAGTTCGAACCTGAAGGTACAGTAATGGGGATTTGCTGAATAAAAGATGATCTTTAAGGTATTGAGTGTCTGGAAACGAGTATATGTTAGGTAGATTATAGTAGATGGTATTCTAGTTTTAGTATCTATAAAAACAATAGCTATAAATTACAATTCTAATATCTACACCTTAGCTTGTTAAAGCATGACTCTCAAGATGAAGAACCGACTCACACCAGTGCTATAATTATGCCGTGAATTTCATCAGCCTAAATTCCTGATATCCCCTTGTACCCCATCAACTATTCCTGCTTAACATCAAAGGAGATTAGTTTTGTCGTGAGTTTACTCCAAGGATTCAACCAAATTCTCCAAGTAGCCCATATTAGTTTGGAGCTGTTCCCTGTAAAACTGCTGCGGCAATAAAGAAATAAATCTTTTTACTTGCCCTTTATCTATTTTAGTGACTTCTTCGATTGCATCATCCAATAACTGTTTTGCTAGTTCGCCTTCCGTTAATATGTTAGATTCATTTAATGGCCGTTGGTTGGTTCTTTCATCCAGGCTGACAATGATAGACTGTTTGGGATTACTGTATATCAAGAAATCCCTTAGCAGCTGATAAGCATCTGCCAATGACTTGCTTCTTCTCTCTGTAGTACTTGATTCTCTAACGAGTTTCAAACTGATAATACATACACTTCAGCTCATTAACTCTTTAAGCATTCCCTTCTCAAATAAATCCAGCTGCTTTTGTTCCTTCATTTCTTATATATTCATTTTGTATGTATCCCTAATTAAAAAAATTCCCTAACTCCGCTTTGAAATTAGGGCTTAAATATCTTTTCACTTATATAATCTTTTATAATATTTATTTATCTTTCTCATTAATTGATTTATAGAAAAAAAACAGCAGAGATTTTTTCTCTACGGAACTTTTTGAAATCCTTGATATGGTGACTAATACCTACTTTAAATTTTCTCCAACAAGTAACTTCCCAATATTATAAATTGAATCGGGATCATGCCTAATGTAAAACAGCCATTCGTGCAGCCGCAGCTATCCAGGCACCCGTTTGTGCAGCCGTCTCTTCCCCTGTCGTCAGGCTTTTTCTTTTGATGGTTAGAATTCTTGTAATCCTGCAGGTTTGTTCACCTCACAAGGCAGTATGTATTAAGGTTGGATCCTGCCATTCGTAAATTTTCGGTTCCATGCCTCCTGGGCATGCGGATGCATGTGGGGAAGTACATATTTTTCTATATGGTTCTTCACTTCTAGGGGTTTCAATGTATTAAAGGTGTGAAACCTTATGACCCGGTTATCAAATGTAGTGACAATCAGCTCTTCGTAAAAAAGCCCTTCAATGCTCGGCCTGTAATTATTCAAACGGATATCCTGTATATCCTTGAAAGCAACTTGTTTTTTTTGATCTGTTATATACCCGTTTTCCCCTTCGTTTATGTAGTATAAAGTGGTGCCTCTTTTAAAAAACGACGGTAGCCATAGAATAGTTGTGAGCATCGAAAAAGGAAGAACCAGTAATCCTACTAATATATATATTAGTGAGTAAGATGATTTAAACTGAAAACCATTACCGATTAGAAAAATACCCACTGCAATGCCTCCGACTGTCACCAGAAGCAGCCATGCAAAGAAAAACGGTTTCATTTTTATTTTTATCAGGCGGTTGTGCGAAAGTGTTGTTTTCAAGATATCCTCCTGTGACTATTAAATTGACAAAGTGGTGTTATTTCTAAAGAGAATAGAATTAAGCAGCTCTGGGGTATAGCTCTTTAATTGAAAATGATTGGTGACGGATCCATCGATGAACCAGTGCATTCTTGCCCCTTTTAACACAAAAATCAAATCAAAAATGTTAGGAATATTTCCTGTTGAATATTCAAAAAAAGCCAAGCTGTCCAATTTGCCTTTTTTAGTTTTTAAATCCTGAATAAACTCATTAAAAAGTTCATCTGCTTTGTCTGCTTCAAATTCCTCATCTATTTCATTACTGGCTATCTTCAACATCTTTTCAAAATCATCTTTGTTTCCAAGTGATCTGGAATAGCTCATTTCGACTGTACTGTCAATGGCCATAAAACCTTTTAAATCTGTAAGCATTTCTTCTTCAGATACATAAAGAGTAAGTTTATTAACAAGTTGGTCATGAATCATTTGGTGAGAATGAATGGATTCATTGCCAAAATTATAAGATATTCCAATATCCTCTGTATCTGTTACTTTGGATGCCCTCAAAGAATATTTGGCATGGCTAACGGTTTCAATATAGGAAGAGTATTCCTTCTTTAATGTATATTTGTTCTCACTGTAGTTCAATAGGTCTTTAGCCAGCATTGACCGGCAGGCAACCTTCAGCATTAAATCAAAATCTTCATCTTCGATATTTGGAAAATAGGTATTTTTTATATTTTGTCCTTGTTCGAAATGACCTTCGCTGTATAAACCAAACAAAAGTTCATCTACACTCAGTGTGAGAGTATTCATTTTTTTCACTCCTATCCGAATAGTGGTTTACTAAAGAAATTACCAGCATCTTTAACGAGGGAGGTTGCTGTATCCGAAACCTTTTTTAACCCTTTGTCAATTGCTTTTTTTCCCTCATTGACAATTTCGTTTCCTTTTTCGAGTGCGTCATCTACTTTACTTGCAACTTTCCCTACCGTTTCCATCGTACCTCTGAAACGTTCAACGCCAGAATGGATCTGGTCTTTAAAGACTAAAGCAACATCTTCTGCAATCCATTGAGTATTTTTGGCTACAACATCTCCTACCATTCCTCCAACAGCTGCTCCAGCTGCTCCAAATACAATTGTTCCTCCTGGACCAAGAATAGTACCTGCCGCACCGCCAAGGGCTGCCCCGGCAACTGAGAATCCAGTTACAACTCCAGTTTTGTAAACAGCTCTTCCAACAGCTTTTGCATTTTCCCTTTTCAGAACTTCTACGTTATTACCATATTTTTCGTAGTTACCAGCAATATCCAGACCCATTCCGGTAAATTCTGTTCCAGCAGTAATTAATGCTGTTAACGGGGCGGAAGTCTTGGCAAATTTCCAGCCTGTTTTCATAACCTGGCCAAAGGTAAACTTTTCTCCTGCTTCGTTTGCCAGCCCTTTAACAAACCCCTGAACAGAATTCGTATAATTCACAACATCTTGAGGGAGATATTTAGCAAATTTCATATGCACGAGATCTGCCAAGGAGTTATTCGCAAATTCTTTTTTCAAATATTTCAGCCCTAAAAAGCCTCTTGCCGCATTTCTAAATTCAGAGGCATCTATTTTGGCTGCCATTGCTGCAAAAGGCCCGTAATGCTTAAATCTCCATAACCCATTTGCTCCTTTTGTATAATCCGTCAGACCTGTCAGCAAGTACTTCATTTGATTAACAGCAACCGCTCCCATTCCAGTAACCGTTCCATACTTCTCATACATCCCATATAAAAACTGCAAGGTATTATCCGCTTCTGCCATTTTTTCAGAGACTTTACGAAGATCCTTATCAATATCATCCATTTTGTCTATTAACTGGTCTCCAGCAGTTCCATAAGCATCAACGACTGAGAAACAATGTGCGAACCGTGGATCTGCATTCAAAATGGTCCTGGAAAGAGCATTTTTTAAATCTGTATTTATATCCTCAATGAGTGCTAACTCATTTACTACAGAATTCGCTAAACTTTCCAACTTGTCAGGTTCTATTTGAATTTTTTCAGCCATCTATCAATTTCATCTCCTGTTAAGCAGTAGTTGGTTTCTTACACGAAAGATTGTTTGATGCAAGTTCTTTTGCACGTTCTGCTGCTGCAATTTCAGCATTCGTTTGTTCAATGAGAGCAGCTGCTTTATGAAGCTGTCCGCTTGTTTCTAGTAATTCTTGGGCGAACCAATTATATTTCTTAAGCATATCCTGAAACTCTTGATCAAATTGTTCTCTTGTCTTACCCGACCAGCTTGAAATTTCTCTCATCGCTATATTTCTTATAGCAAACTCAGAGTCTTTCACCTTTTCAGAAGCATCCGCATACTTTCTCGCCAAATCAGTAACATGATTTGAATCCATAACCTCACCTCTTTAAAGTAATTCCATCTATTTAATGAAATTGTTTTAACCTTTGTACAAACATGACATAGATTTGAAAACCGACTACTCCTCCCATTAACTTCCCAAAAATATAGGATATAAAACCTAATTTATACAAAATAATGAAACAAAATCCATTATAAGGAAAACAAGAGGTGAATAGTAGTTCTAAAAGACTCAATTCTGGATTGTTAATTCAGGTTAAATAGAACTAATTTACATTTAGAAATAATTGTTGGACGTTAATTCAAATACAACCCCCTCCTAAGTGTACTGGCATATACCAGGTAATGAGTGTCCCCATCCTATGGTTGGGCAGTTTTTAATCAAATATTTTTAAGTTGCTAATCTCGATAAAGTTTATTTTAAATAACTTTGAGCTTTATTATAAAAGTATTAGCGAAGCGATTTGTGCTAATTATAATTTTTATTGATTAATAAGCTAAAACTATTTAATTATTTCATTCAGAACAAGCAGTTTGTTTCGCGCTATCTGCTACTAAAGATGGAGCGTAACCATCAGCAACTACTTCGCCTGAAGTATCTCCGAAAGTGAATGCTCCTACAGAGAATCCAGTTTCAGATACAAGTTTGTTAGCAACGATTGCTACTTGACCAATCTTAGCAGAAGAGTCAGTTTTAGATACTTGAGTACCAGCTTTCAAAGTTCCAGTGATAACTGTTTCAGTATCCTCATTAACTTTGTAAGAGACAGCTGCAAGTGTTTCAGTAGTTCCACCATTAGTGATTGAGAAACTATGAGGCTTTCAAAAATTTGCTCCGCATTATCTGCGCATAAATTGGATTTTCCAGAATACTTTTTACCGATTTATGGGACCATTTTTTCCCTCTGGGAGTTAGTCCAAATTCCTCTTCTAACAAGGTAGCTATGCGTCTCATACTGTATCCTGATAGGTAAGCAAGTAATGCCAACCGGTAAGCTCGAAGTTGTGCTACCTGATTAAGAGTTGCACCATTCTCTAATGTCGCAGGCAAAAGCTTTCCTTCCTTATTTCGAATGTAGCCCAAAGGTTTGAAAGTTGAACTGTAAGCGTTCTGACTTATCACTTTCACCTTTTTTGTATGCATGATTACTGCTCTAATTCGTCTTCTATCCACCTGAGCAGCTGCGGCTTCCTTTATAAAAACTTTTAAAAACTGGTCCGTTTCGGTAGTTCTGTTTTCTTGGACGAAGTCAATCCTTTTAACTTTACCTAATATCTCACCAACTAACTTAATACTATGGTATAAATCCCTCGACAGCCGGTTCTGGGTATATAAGACCAACACATCTATATCATTATTGTTAACCTCATCTAACATATTTTTCAGAGCAGGTCTTTCCATAGTAGCACCTGAAAATCCGACATCCGAAAAGGATTTAACAAGGTCATATCCTTAGTGATATACGAGAAACAGATATGCAGGTGTGCATTATTTAACTCTTCTAAGCAGACTTTACAATTCTTTAAAAAACCCAACAACAAGAATGTAAATGCTATGTAATAACTTTTGAAGCAGCTAGAGTGGTCTAACTCTTTAAAAGAGCACATTTGGTTTCTTGAAAACAGTATCCAGTATAGATGAAATTTTACTTTCATCAGTTAATTTTCAGTCATGTTAACTTTTTTAACTTTTGAGTAATATTAACTTTAACTTTTGGCAATGATATTGATGGAGGAAAGAAGGTAGCTCCATCTTATATTTTGAATAACCAAAGTATAGTTAATGCTGTTTTGAAGTTAACTAACGAAACAAACTAATCTTTATAAATAAATCCCCCCTATTCCAACCTTGTGAATTACATTGCCTTTCTATACTCTGATTGCGAAAGGTCAGTCAGAACTATTACACGAGAATGCAAAAAAGCGGACAGCAATTGTGAAGGTTTGCTGTCCGCTTTGGTATGTCCTTTTTTTTAAAAAGATATGCAGTGTAAAAAATTTTAATATCAAATTTATTAAGGGATATACTGTTTAATTTGCGTTAAATAAAATATGTTCTTACTTAATTTCTTTCCAGTGCTTTAATTAAAATCCGGCTTAGAGTCTTTTCACATATATTTATTTTACTTCACTCTTTAATCCTGTATATAAACAAAAGAAAAGCCCCGCAGAGATTAATCTCCACAGAGCCTTTCTACATAATCGGTTGGTGACACTCACCGTCCATAATCCATTAATTAGACAGCAGCTGGTGTAGTAACATCAACCTTAACTGGTGCAGTAGCGTTACCAGCAGCGTCTTTTACTACTACATATACATCGTATGCAGTATTATCAGCAGTAAATGTTAGTGTTTTCGTAGCTTCAGCGCCCGCAGTAAGTGCAACTGTAACATTATTTGCTACGATTGCAGCTTCTGTAGGTGCAGTTGCACCATCAGCTACTACTAAGAAGTATGCAGTTCCAGCTTCATTAGATTGCACTTTCATTGTAGCTTGTTTTGAAGCAGTAGCTCCAGGAGTTGCTTTCGGGTAAGTAGCTGCTAAAGTAGGAGCAGTAATGTCTCCTAGAGTAACTTCAGTTGCAGCGAATGCATTTGAAGCATTACCTTTAGAAGCAGCATCTTTGATGTAAACTGGAGTAGATTTTGATGCAACAGTTACTTTACCAGCGAAGTTATTATAATCTGCACCAATTAGGTCGATAGTCAAAGTATCACTGTCTGCAGCGATTGCAGTGTTGTAGTCTACACCAGCTACAAGAGTTTTACCAGTAGCGCTATCAGTGATAACCAAATCAGTTGCAGCTAGAGAAGCATTAGTAGTAGTTAATTCTTCATCATACTGGATTGAAATGTTATCAACCGTGTTTGCTACTTGTTTAATTTCCAATTTACCAGTTGTTGAATTTTTAAGAACGCTTGGAGCAATTCCATCAACAGCAGCTACTGAAATAGAATCAGCATTTTTAGCTCCATATACATTAGTCAAAGCATCAGCAGCAACTGTTACAGTTGGTGTTGCAGATGTTGTAAACTTAGTAGCACTATCTTTAAGTGTAAGTGTTACAGTGGATTTTCCATCTTTATTTACATATGAAGCTCCACCGAATACTTGTGCACCGCTAATTGTAAAGTTATCAGTGTTTAAAGAACCCTGTAGTTCTTGGTCAACTTCAAAAGTAACTTTGTTAGTTGAAGTAGTTTTTGCTGTGTTAGCAACTAAAGTTGCACCAGACTCAGTTCCGATAGTAACTTGTTTGTAAAGTTCATTGAAAGTATTTCCAGAAGCATCTTTCAGTGTACCAGATACTCTCAAAGTAGTTGCAGTTGTTTCTCCAGTTCCACCTAATTGAATTTCAACTGTTTTAGGGTTAAGAACTACTACTTTGCTATCTGTAGGGAAGTCAACTTTAGTTCCACTTCCATTACGAAGCTCGTATTTAGAAAGATCAGTTAAACCTTCCGCAGACATTGCTTCATTAAATGTAACACGGATTTTTTTATTATCAGTGCTTCTTAATGCATTTCCTGTAATATCCCAAGAAGTTGTATCAGCAATAACAACAGCTGTATCTTGAGAAGTTAATTTGTTTTCCAAGAAAGATGCATCTTTAATTTCTTTTACAGTTAGTGAATAATTTCCACCCTTTAGTGAAGAAGGAAGTGTAATTGTTGCTTTCTTAGCTGAATAACTTACTGTAACTGTATTTAAGAATTCACCTTTAGTATTAACAAAGTCATAATCATCAGATGAAAGTACAGATCCAGAACCATTTTTTAGAATGTAGTTAGAAAGTTTTTGTGCATCAGTTGCGTTAACATCTTCATCGAATGTTACTTCAAGTTTCTTATCAGAAACTGCTTTAACACCTGTTACTTTTGGAGCTGCTTTATCAACTACTACTGTTGAAGAAAGCTCAGTTGAAGCTACATCATTACCCCATCCATCTTCAAGAGCGTTAGCTTTAGTATTCAAGAATACTTTGGCAGTTCCTTCAGGAATTGGAGTTCCAAATGCAACTGTGTAAGTATCAGAATATCCATTTACAACAGTTCCAGTTACTGGAGTAAGAGCTCCACCAACATAAGCACCACTGTTGTTAATTGTGTGGTACACAGAAACATCAGAAGCTGTTTTCACAGATACTGGTTTAGAAAACTTAAGCGTAACTGTGTTTGCAGTTGCCTTTTCAACAGATGCAGTAGGTGCTGTTGCATCTTTTTGGTAGTCAAAAGATTTAACTGCTTTTTCAATTTTTAGGTTGGCATAGTCTGCTCCACCTTGAATTTCAAGCTCTTGAGTTCCGATAGTTGGTTCAATTCCGAATTCTACAGTCGCAGATTTTTTGTCAGCAGACAATGTAACTGTTGTAGAGATAGAACCGTTACCAAGTTTTACTGTTGGTACTGTTTTAAGTGGCTCAGAGAATGAAACTTTAACAGTACGTGGTGCTACTACATCAACTTTAGTTGCAGTTGGAGCAGTTGCATCAAAGAACTTTACTTCTTTTTCAGTTGTAGCAATTACAGTACCTTTAGTATCTTTAACGTTTTTAACTTCTAGCTTGTAAGTTTCTTGGTTTTGAGCTTCAGTTCCAAGAGTTACGATAGCAGACTTTTTGTCGGCTTGTAGTTCAACGCTTCCTACAGTAGCTGCTCCACCTGTTGTTACAGCAGTCATTTTGTAGTTAGCAAGTGCTTCTACATCAGTTTCAGTCATTTCTTTGTTGAAAGTTACAAGAACTTCTTTATTGTTAATCGCACAAAACTCACGTCAAGTTCAACTGTACTGACGTGAGTTTTTTTCGTTACTCCCCATATCTTCGCAATAGAAAAAATTAACTAACTATAGTTGAAAAGTAGATTATCATCTATACAAGTTCCCGTTCATAGGAAGGATTTGGTTTTTGTTTAACAGTAAAACTACAGGGGATGTACTTAATCTTTGGGGAAAGCGGGGCGGAATTACTTCGCCCCGTTTGTCCTGATCTTTTCAACATGCTGAATGATTTGTGAAAAAACCTTCTCAACACGATCTCGATCTTTGGTTGGATAGTAGATGGCAAGTGATCCATTCTGCCCCAAGAAAGTATGAATCTCAATTTCATCAACTGCCAACATACTTTCTATCTGGGAAGCAACTAAGGTCATGTAATTTACACTACCTTTTAGTATCTTGGTATCCATCATCTCATCGACTGATTTTACATCAGCCTGAAAAAATAGTCTGGCTAGTTTATTCGCCTCCTTATTCCTTCGCGCAGTTACTCCAGGAATAAATCGATTATCCTCAGGGTCCCTCTCAATCATCAAATCATCTATATCCCTCGATACTGTAGACTGATTTGTTTTAATCTTGTAGTGTTTCCTCAGTATTTCCACTAGTTCTAATTGGGTTTGAATAGGAAATCGACCAACTGCATCTACAATCCTTTTCTGCCTTTCCCTTTTTTTCACTTGCATTCCCTCAAATGTTTCTTTATCCATTCTGAAACCTCCCAAAAAAAATTTTAAAAAAACGCTTGACAGCCCTTTTATTTACTCCTCGTCTAAATAATCTTCATAAAAGTGCCTAATTTCAGTTATACCAAGGGTTTGAACATTAGTAAGACCTACTCGAAAGCAACCCCTGGCTCTTAGCATTATCAATAGCTCTAAAATATGAAAAATAGGATTCATTATGAATAAATTATAGCATTAATGTATATTATTATTCATTTTTATTGCCAATTTACAGAATATCAGTTTTGATATACTCAATTTAGTGGATGACCACTTCTAATTTAAATTGGAGGCGACAAGCAGGAAATGTATAACTCTGATCTTATCAAAAAGCATCTGAACTACTATGCTTCAAAGCTACAACTGCCTGTGTTGCCTTGCAGCGGAAAGATTCCAAAATTGCCTGGCTGGCAAAATCGTTCAGTTCCTTCAGAAGAGGAGATGGCACAATGGCTTAAAACCTTTCCTGATATGAATATCGGCCTCGTGCTCGGAGCAGCTTCTCGACTCATTGGAATCGACGTAGATGGGGATGAAGCAAAACAACTTTTGCTCGAATGGGCTGCAGGTGATTTACCTGAAACTTGGACTTACCAAACTCCAAGCGGTGGTCTTAGGCTTCTGTATCGATCTCCTGAAGGAGTTTCACTAAAAAAAGTGGTCAAAACACTTGATGGAAAACATAGTGAACTCGCTCTCTTGGGTGAAGGTCAACAAACCATACTTCCACCATCGGTCTTTGAAGGAAAATCTTACAAGTGGAAAAAGAATCCTGCAAAACAGCAATTGGCGGATGCCCCTAAGTGGATGATTGATCGCATGCTTGGTCTTGTCAAAGAGAATAAAGCTGTAACTGCAAAAAAAGCCCCGTTTGTTACGAAGCAAGCAAAGGACGAGGTTCTAAATCGGTTGTCTAAAAAATGCGGTGTGTTCAAAAAATGCTTGAAAGATCAAAAAGACACTGGCCTCTCAGAAGATGATTGGCACCTATGGACTCGACTATTAGTCCAAGCAGGACATAAAGATTCTGCAAAAACCTTCTCACAAGCATCTTTGAAACACGATGCCAGGAGCGAGGAGCGACTTAAACAGCTCATTGATAATTCAAAAAAGGATTCACCTATGGTTCGGTGTAGCTCATTTGGATGTAGCGAAGAACAGATGGAAATATGCCACGGTCGAGTCAATGTAAACGATAACGGGGAGGCAACCAATTCTCCAGGAACTTTTATCAGAGAGTTTAAAAGTGCACCTTCACTTCCTACCCATCCGATTTACAAGCCATATCTTCAGGCTATGGAACAAATTGAGGAGTACACATTGGACGAGAAAGGACGTCTTATCACTTTCGATAAAAAGGGCAATCCATTGGAGGTATCGAATTTCGTAGCCCGTCCAACACTTGAAATCATTCGTGACGATGGTTTGCAGGAGAAGCGTATGTTTCGAATTGAAGGTGTGCTGAATGGCGGCGTTCCGCTCCCAGCAGTCGACATATCTCCCAAAGATTTCGTATCTATGAATTGGATCATGGACAATTGGGGCATTCAAGCTTCCATTAAACCAGGGTATGGAAAAAAAGATATTTGTCGTGATGCTATTCAAAATATGGGTGTTTCAACTGAAAAACATCGTATCTTCACACATATGGGGTGGCGAAAACAAAAGGATGACAATTGGATTTATCTGCATTCAGGTGGATGTATTGGAGCTGAAAACATCAGTATTGAAATCGAGAAGGAGCTTGATCGCTACATATTACCTAATGTAGTATCAGATCCAGTCAAAGCAGCTCGTGCAAGTCTAAGACTACTAAAAGTAGCTCCTTTGCATATCACTATCCCATTACTAGCGATTACCTATCTTGCTCCACTTGGAGAACCTTTCAGACAAGCAGGAATCGAACCAAACTTTGTGGTTTGGTTACATGGAACAACAGGCTCAAGGAAAACATCATTAGGACAACTCTTCTTGTCTCACTTCGGTAAATTTGTTAGCAAGAATCCACCCGCTAGTTTCAAGGATACGGCCAATGCCCTTGAGCGTAAGGCCTTTTCAACCAAGGACTCATTGATATTAATAGACGATTTCCATCCGGAAGCGAGTCGATCTGAATCACAAAAAATGATGCAAATCGCCCAACGAGTTTTGCGAATGTATGGAGACAGAATTGGACGTGGTCGTTTGACCTCTCTTATTGAGTTCCAAAGAACCTTTGCTCCTAGAGGTATGGCAATTGTAACTGGAGAAGACGTGCCAAAAGGAGAATCCTCGGTTGCACGCTTTATCGAAGCAGAGATTCAAAAAGAAGATGTTAATCTCGAAGAATTAACGAAAATGCAAAATTTTTCACCCTTTCTAGCAGAGGCAATGGTAGGGTACATCAAATTTCTCACCCCTCAGATGAATGATCTTCCCTCCTTACTTAATAAGAGGTTCATAGAAAAAAGGGATGACTTTCAAAAAAATGCAGCGCATGGTCGACTAGGCGAGTCAGCCGCTTGGTTGATGGTTGCTTTTGATATGATGCTAGCCTATATGGAATCAATTCAAGTGATTTCTTCTGAGAAAGCAAAGCAGTTTTCTGCCAATGCAGAGAAAGTTTTGAGGGAATCGATTGCTAAGCAAAATGCACTAGTTTCACAAGAAAAACCCGAGGAGATTTTCCTTAATGCCTTAAATGAGTTATTCGCCACTCATAAAGTTAGGCTTTCTCCACTTGCAAGAGGTTTAGAAAGTGAAGATGCTTTGGTTTCAACTCAAGGAGAAAGAATCGGGTGGTTCGATAAGAATCATTATTACTTATTGCCTGATGCGACTTACAACGCTGTCAATGCATTCTTATCTAAAAGAGGAAAGACTTTGCCCTGTTCAGAGCGCACTCTATGGAAGCATCTAGATCAAGCCAAAATGATTAAGACTGAGAAAACGGATGATGGGAAAATTCACCGGTGTGTGAAGAAAACAATCCCTAAAGGGCATATGGATCAAAGCAGAAGACCCTACAGGCCTCGACTCGTTCACCTTTTTTCTCATGTGCTTAATAGTGATGAAAATTAAAAAAGCCTGATGGAAGGCTACAGTCTGCAAATAAATTTTTCAAATAAATCTATGGAGGATGTTTCCGAATGACAAATAAAAACGAGGTCAATAAATCAGTTTTTGAGGACGATATTTTTTCAAATGAACATGATGAATTAGATTCTGGAGATTATGTAGGGCATGACCCATACGACCCAGAGCCCGGCGAGGAAGATTATATTGATGATAGCGAAGTCGTATACGAGTTTACAGATGAAGATGACTTTGAAGGGCAAGATGAATTCTCACCTAGTTTAGAGACAGAAGAGGAGTCTCTTGAATACTGGGAAGATGATGATCATGATGCTTTCAGTGATGATCATACAGAAATGAAAGAGGTAGATTACGATGATGGCGACGAAGGTGCAGACGAATTAGATGATTTAGATGATTTTGACTCTGATGATGATTCATTCGAAGATGATGAGAATCCTTTTGATGACGAAGAAGATGCTGATGACGAAGAAGATCTTTTTGCAATGGCCAAATCTAAAAGAACACCGCATTTACCTGAATCTGAGTATCCTGGAGTAGTTGGTAAAGTAAAAGTCGAGAAAATGCCTAAAGGAAACTTTGACAAACCATGGGTGAGAACAACGATTCCTTTTCAGATTAAACATCCCAAGACAGATGAAATCATCACTGTCCCTTTCTTTGCCAATAAAAGTACAAGCAAGAATAGCCGACTCTATCCAGTAATCAAGGGAATTTTGGGGCAAGTCCCACAACAAGAGTATTCTTTAAAAGATCTAATAGGTAAAAAAGTTTACGTGGTAATTGAGCACCGCGAAGACGAGACGGGAGATATTTGGGAAAATGTTGTTCAAGTCCGTCCACTCCGTTCAAGAAAGAGATAGTTCTAATCCTTGGGATAACGGGGCAAAAATTGCCCCGTTTGCCCTCATATTTTCCATTAATCGCTTTGAAATAGAAGATAAGCATATATTATTTCATTGATGGAATAAATTAGGAGGTAAGATACTAATGTTGTTATTGAAAGCCATTGAACTTCTTAAACAAAATTTAATTGACAAAGGCAGGAGTAAAGAGACAATACGAGGTTATATCATGGATATCACAATGTTAGACCGTTTCCTAACAGCAAAATACAATTGTCCGACATACCTTGAAGATCTGTCTGAAGAGGATATTGAGTCGTATTTGCGTATGCTGAGGCAAGAAAAGGAGTATCAGGCAGCAAGCGTCAATCGTCACTTAAACTCTATTCGTGTTCTTTGCAAGCTGGCTTATAAAAAGGATTGGCTAAAGAATGATCCCTGCAGAAACGTCGAGCAACTAAAATGCCAGCGAAAGGAGCGTACCTATTTGAGTGAAGAAGAATTGGATACCCTCCTTGGTGCCATAAAACATCCACTCGTTCAACTTGCTGTTCGAACAATGGCCTATACAGGGCTTAGGGTGTCAGAATGTACAAGCCTGAAACTTGATGACGTAGACTTAACAAATGGCATCATTCACGTAATAGCTGGGAAAGGCAATAAAGATCGATTGGTTCCCATCAGTGAAGGACTAAAACCACACTTGGTTGAGTATGTAAATGGTTGGAGAACACAGGTACCTTCCCATAAATTCTTTGCAACAAAAAAGACTGGCGAAATTTCACACCAAACAATCAACAGAATACTTCATGAAACGACCTACGAACTAGGATGGAAGAAGAAAGTCACTTGTCATATTTTACGACACAGCTTTGCTAGTTTTCTAGTCTCCAAGAACGTAAATGTTGTAAAGATTAGCAAACTATTGGGACACGCTGATGTTCGTACCACCTCAGTATATATGCACACGAATACGGAGGAGCTAAAAGAGGCGGTAAATTTAATTTAATGCTTACTATTCCACATTAGAAAGGATGATACCTATGGCAATTCAAGAAAAAGACAAACCTGTATTTGATGAAAAGGTGCAAGGAATTCTTCGCTCTCTTGCTAATGGAAAAACACGTGAGGAAATCGCTGATGATGAAGGAAACAAAAACTGGAAGTCTGTGGATATGTATATGAGAAGACGGAACTTCCAATGGGATGGACACAAGCAAACATATGTCCCGAAGGTTATGGAAAAGAAAGAATGGCAGCAACTTGATGCTTCTAAAGCAGGACAAGTAATTTCCCTATTGTCCAAAGAAGGAGCTGATTTGCGTTCCGTTGCTGGAAGGCTTGGATTCAAAGATCACAAAGAACTTGCCATTTATATGAATTCTAAAGGATATGCATGGGTTACCGATACGAACAACTACCTCAAACAAATGGGAAAAGTTCTTCAGCCTGAGGAGCCCAAAATAGAGAAAGATATAATTTCTCCTTTATTAGAGGAAACATCATTAAATGATGGAGTAAATGCTGTACACATCCATCAGTTTTTACCCATCTTGCAACTTTTAGAAAAGCATCAAGAACGTTTAAGTGATTTAATCATACCAGGATCTCAAGTAGGCACAATTCCAAGATACATCGTTCCAGGGATAGCAACCACAAAAACCATTCATATGATGAATACCATCGTCCAGCTCGTTCTTGACTTTAGTCGTGAAAAAAATATTACACAACGAGAAATCTTTGAGGTAGCCCTTATTGAATTCTTTCGTAAGTACGGTTATGAAAATGAAATTGAACGTCTTCTAACCTGATGAATGCGTTTAGATCAATTTGTTTCTAGCACCCGCCTAAATATCCAGGAAGTGATATTCAGGCGGTATTTTTTTTATTAATACACACGCAAATAGTTCCTTTTCTTGATGGGAAAACGGGGCGTATGAAAACTTGCCCCGTTCGTCCCGTTTTTACAATAGGGAATAAATTGCAGCTACTTTAGGATTATTATTATCAATTATCATTATGGTAATGGTTCATAAGGTAGTCCTTGATGCTCTCATTAACAAGCTTGGTAATGGATTCGATCTTTCCATTCTTCTGAAGCATATGAACGATTTGATGGACATTCATTTCTAAATAAGTCGTCACCCGAACATGGGTTTCTGCAAAGGTCTTTTTCCTCTCTATGGTTTCTTTCGGGACAAATGGTTTGCCATTCAGTATGAAAACCTGATTTTCCTCTTTATCATCTTCAATTGGATCTGACTCATGGTCTTCTGGTTGAAACCCTTCCTCATCGTATTCATATCCTTCTTCCAGATCTTCATATTCCTCTTCTATGTCCTCATACTCTTCCTCTCTGATCGGTTCATTTCCCCTGTTCTTATTGAAGTCGTACTGGAAGTTTCTTTTTCTTCTTGTAAATTGACTCATCCGTTAACCCCTACCCTCACGTTAATATTTACGTCTACGGATCCGTATACTTTTTTGTAGACCCATTATTTTATTGTTCGGGTATCTCTGTATAAATGCAGAAAAAAATTTGTGGATGGATTTGAGGAAGCAGGAAGAAGAATTCCTCCTGCTCATTTGATTAACTCATGTAGGATAGGTAGATGCTGCTCGTTTACTGCTGAAGCCATTTTTCTAAGCGGTCTCCAATTGATCCTTCTAAAAAGTAGACAAGGTTCATCTGATGGTCATTCATGAACCCGATCCGGAAATACACGCAACCCTTGCATTCTTCCCTTTCTACAAACTCAATGTCTAATAGATTCTGGAGAAGGAATTGGTCATCTTTTTCGGTTTCCAGGATGTAGATGCAGGACGATGAGCTCAAGCAAAAGTCTTCCAGCGATTCGCCTGTCCCCTCTGCCTTATACCAGTCCAGAAATTGCATTTTGACAATGTCGATGAAAAGGTGAGGAAATGTACCCTTTGTTTCAAGTTCGCTTATATTCAAAAATCTCGTGACTCTTTCCACCTGCCTATGCTCCCCTTTACAGTTTGTCGACTGCATCCTGTTTCTCCTGTCTTGTGGTTTGGATGTAGAACTTTGCGGTCATGTTGATTGTGGAGTGTCCAGCCAGCTTACTGACAGTTGTGAGATCCACTCCTTTTCGCAAGAGCCTGGTCGCAAACGTATGCCGGAAGAGATGAGGATGCAGCTTCATCTTCAGTTCATCCGAACAGTTGGCCAGCCAGTCCCGAACGGCATCCCTGTGCATCTTTGGCGAACGCTGACTGACCAGCAGGTATTCACTATCAGCAAAATTAGACTGCTGCCTTTCTCCTTGCATGTATTGTTTAATCAATTGAAGAACATCCTGCCTTAAACTAATCTCTCGAATCTTACCGCCCTTCCCTTTAACCGTTAATACAGCGGTCAGATTATCAATATCCATCAATTTAACACTGACTAATTCAGAAACCCGAAGACCTGTATAAAGCAGAAGATACCCAATCAGTCTATTTCGCTGCGTGACCTTTGCCCGATCCTCCAGAAAAAAGAGGAATCGCTCAACCTCTTCTTCTGAAAGAGCGGAAACCACGTGCTCACTTCCAGCCGCAACTTGGACCCGATCCCGTTTTAGCTGGATGAATGACTCACTCACCAAGCCCCTCTTTTCAAGAAAATCATTGTAAACCTTCAAGCTATTGATTTTTTTATTAATGGTGGTGACCGCCAGACCAATTTCTATTAGATGTTGCTTAAACCGGACAAACGAAAATCTCGTAAGAGGCTCATCAGAATCATTACCCTTATCCATTAAGAATTCATTAAATCCTTTTACATCCCCAACATAGGATTCAACCGTTTTTGCAGCTCTTCCTTCTTCCTCCAGCCATTGCCCGAACAGTGATTGCAGCTCATTCATCCGTTTCTCTCCTAACGAAAAAGAGCCCTGAACACTTTTTAAGTATTCAAGGCTCTTACTTATGAATCCATTTTATGATTTTTTTAATCGTACAAGTCGAACATGGCTGTTGGCATAGACAAGGGTAGATCTTCAAATTTTATCTCCTCCCATTTTCATTATTTATCTTGATTCTTTAATGACTTCCTTTGCCACTTCGGTTGCCACAGCGACAATAACCGTTGCCACTACCTTTTCCCACATTCTTCTTCACCTCCTTTCAAGATGAAGAACCGACTCACGCCAGTACTATAATTATGCAGTGAGTTTATCCACTTCAAAATGATGCCTTTTTCATACCCTGCATCAACTCCTCCTAAATGGTCCTATGCCCGTTTAGTTTTGACGTGAGTTAACTGTTAGAAATGTCGTGAGTCTACTCGAAAGACTCTACCAAATTTTCCAGGTAGTCAATATAGGTTTGTACCTGTTCTCGATGAAACGGCTGCGGCAGGAAGGAGATGATCCGTTCCACTTGTCCCTTATCAATTTCAATCACTTCTTGAATGGCATCATCCAGAAGCTGTTCAACTAGTTCATCTTCCGTTAGGATGGTATTTTCATAGAATCCTGTCGATTCATCCACTTCTCTGAATTGTACTTCTCCATTGATCACGATTTTATGATATTTTGCCATCATCCATTCCCCCATCTACTTTTTGTCTTATTACGGCCTCTCCATCTTTTAGGAGTACCTGCAGGTACCATTCTCTCGTTTCCGAATCCATTACCACCGCCCCGATCCACTCCGTCCCTTCCTCATGTTCATATATCATGGTCTCAAACAGAAGTTTTTCAGGAAGGTCTCTAAGCAAAACGGCTGGAACAAAGCAATCCATCACTTCATCCTTAAACAGAATGACTCCCTCACTGCTTACATCTGAGTCATGAATGTTTAAACCAATTAGAGGAGCAAGCGTTCCGATAAACCAATCTAACTCTTTCCCTTCTTCCTTTTCCATTCAGACATACCCCTTTTCTTTCAGTGATACGAAGCTTTCCTCACAAACAATCAGATGGTCTATTACCTCAATCCCCACAATCTTTCCTGCCTCCACTAGCCTTTTCGTAACCTCCACGTCCTCCCTGCTTGGTGTTGGATCTTGGGAAGGATGGTTGTGTCCGACAATGATGGAAGCTGCGTTTGATAGAATAGCGGCCTTCATCACTTCCCTGGGATGTACAATACTGGAATTAAGACTTCCAACATGGCAAATGTTAATGGCCGTTGGCTGGTTCTTTGTATCCAGGCATATCACAATGAACTGCTCCCGATCACTGTCGATCAGGAAATCTCTTAACAGCTGGTACGCATCTGTTGGAGACTTGATTCTTCTTTCTTTGTAAAGCACACTTGATTCCCTTACGAGTTTCAGGCTGACGATGCTCACCCGTTTCGCTGACTGATTCTTTAAGCATCCCTTCTCAAACAACTCCAGCTGCTTTTGCTTCTTCATTTCATATAGTTTCAATTTGTATGCCTCCCTAAATTAAAAATGCCCTAACTCCGCTTTGGGAATTAGGGCTTCATATCTCTTCACTTATATAATATTTGTTTATCTTTCTCTTTAATCCGTTTTATAGACAAAAAGAAAAGCCCCGCAGAGATTTCTCTCCACGGAGCCTTTCGATATACTTCGGGGTGGTGACAGGCACCAGTCCTTTTAATTAATTCTTCTGATTATTAGTTAGCAGGAATGCTTACAGTCAAGTCTTGAACGTTAGTGTTAGCAGTAGTTGAAGTAAATTTCACTACTCCAGGAGCTGGATGATTTATTGTATAACCAGCTACAACATCAGTAATAAGTTGTATAGCAATTTTATCTGCTACATCCACCGCACTATCACCAGCTGCAACTGCTACAGTGTGATTAGTTTCATTAACCACAACAGTAATGTTACCAGATGCTGTTGCACCTGTATTAACAGTTAGGTTAACTTCTTCAGTAGAAACACCATTTACACCCTGTACAATCGACGGGGTTGCTGTTACTCCTATTGATACGCTATTCTCGTCTTATACCTTTTATATTTCTCGGCTTTATAACGAGCCTTCACCGTGCAGGCGGCTTTCACCGCACACGGCGATCCATCAGCAGCATTGATAATGTACATAGAGATAGCCAACACTCCTAAAAATGCTGGCCATCTCCTACTCATTTTAGGGAAATAAGTTTCAGATATACATACCACTGACTGAGTTCCTTCGCTCCGATCCGTTTTATCCTCTTGCTGTGTTACCACAGCAATACATTCGGCAGATCATCGACACTACTACGAACTCGCCGCCATCTTACTAGCTTCTTCGGTGTTAACCCACCTCTTCCAGCAAGACTTCAAACGTTCCATTACTTCCATCCCTCATTTTGATAACCTTAGATCTCCACTACCCAGGAATAAGAACGAACAGTTTAACAGTCAATTGTTCTGATCGCCATTGTATGATTTCGTATACATGGATGGTATCCAAGCTCCTAGCTATTCGTGAATTCCACTACCTTACCCTGCTTCAACATGGATTCGTCGCCTGATCATAGTTATCTTTTAAAGAGCCCCGCCTCACTTCTGTGAGTACGACTTCACCTGACTTCTTCCCTTTGGCTGGTTAAGGCCTCACTGGATGCAGGAGGATTAGGCACATGACTCAGACTGTTGTCATGTTAAGGAATTTCACCTTATATTTGGAAGTAATAGTTAGAATAATCGCCTCATGCGTACATGAGGCGTATTCCACTTATTTCACTTGCAAAGCAAGCTTATAAAGTAACGTTTCGTTTATTTTTATTAAGAAGCAGTAATAATTTGTTCAGCAGATGCTGGTTTGGTTGTAGTTGCTTTAACACGAATTTTTGCAGTTTCATTTACAGCAAAGTTTTTGCCGTGAACACTTGCAAGAATTTTCCCATTTGTATCTGCTGTGAAACTAGTCCAAACACCAGTTGAAGTTTCTACTTCATATACTGTTCCAGCTGTTAAACCTGTGATGTCATCATTAGCAGCTGAAATTGCACCAGTTGGAGCAGCAGCTTCTTTAATGTCAGCAGCTGTAACGTTTAGAGTTGTTGTAGCACCTTTATTAGCACTACCTGTTTGTTTTGTACGAACTTTAATGCTGTCACCAATGTTTGTAGCAATAGCTTGGTTAGCAGATGTAAATGTAGTGTAAGAACCACCATTTACACTATATTCCATTGCAGTAGTAGAGCCAGTTAAAGCAGTAGTTCCTGCAGCTGCTCCTTTACCAATCGTTACACTTGGAGCTGCTGGAGTCACAAGTTCAAAAGTTTGAGAAGTTTTTGCATTACGAGCAAGATCCTCAATTGATCCTACTACAGCTACAGTAGCTGGAAGAACGCTAGTGTTGCTTGAATCACTTGAAAGTGTAAGTGTTACAGTGTTGTTAGTCACTTGGACTGCTTTTACACTACGACCAGCTACAGTGAAATCTGATTCTTGCACTGATGCTGCATATAGATTTTCAGAGAAAGTAAGCACAAGTGCGTCATCATTTGCAGCAGTAGCATCATCTGTAAACACTGCATTTGTAATAGATGGAGCAAATTTATCTTTAACGTCTGCACCAGTTACAGCAGACAATGAAACTTTAGTTCCAAAGCTGTTAACCGCAGACACAGTAGCTGAAGCTGCTGTAGAAATTTCCACTGGTGTAGCAGTAAGATCTGAAGAAATATCTCCATTTACTCCAGTAGCAGTTGTTAAGGTAATTACTGATTTTCCATCAATTACTTCATTTGAAAGGTTAACTGCTGCTGTAGCAGGGTTAGTTCCAACAGTTACAAGGAAATCATCTGCTTCTGCATTTGTAATTACTTCCTTGAAGTATAATTTCACTGTATTTTTACCTGTTACTTCTGCTTTATCAAACAATGGAGCAGTTGCAGTAGAAGGAGCAGTTACAGTTGTAGTTGGTGCAAGAATTAAGTTACCAGCAGCGTCTGCTACTCGTAAAACTTGAATGTTAGCACCAGCTGGAGTTGTTTGAACACCAGTTGTTACATCAGTAAAGTCTAAAACAACAGATTTGTTGCTGTTAGTAGCAGTTAGTTTAACTTTGCTATCAAGAGCATCTGTGCCAGTACCAAATAGGTAGTTCGCTTTATTCTCGATTGAAGCTTTATCCATTGCTTCAGAGAAGTTGATTTGTACCTTTTTGGATGATAGAAGTTGTACTGGTGTAGTAGCCAATGTTGGGCGAACTGTGTCAGCAAGGGCTACAGCTTTTGTTACTTCAGCTAATTTATTTCCTGAAGCATCTTCAATCCCTTTAACAGTAAGGTTGTAAGATCCACCATTCAATTGATTAGTAGTAGTAATTCTGTAAATGTTTTTAGAAGCATCTACAAGTGCAACACCTTGAATAGCAACTGTGTCACCAGCAGAATCTTTCAAAGTGTAGTTAGAAGGAGTTGATGCTCCAACAACTGATTCGTCAAATGTTACATCAATAGTTGTACTAGTTTTACCTTCAACGCCAGTGATAACTGGAGCTGTTTTATCCGCTGTAAATGTTCCAGCAAGTTCAGCTTCAGCAAATTTATTGCCAAAAGCATCTTGTACTTGTGTTCCATTGTCAGCTACATAGTCAACTAGAATTTTAACAGCACCTTCAGGAAGCTTTTGACCTGGTTGAAGGTTAAGAATAATTTCTTTACCAGAAACAGTTCCTTTAATCAATTCATAACCTGCTGCTTTAGCAGTGTGGTAGAATTTAACATTAGAATCATTTAGGTTAACAACATCTTCAGAGAACTTTACTTTCACTTGAGTAGCTGATAAAACTTCAACGGAAGCAGTTGGAGCTACAGTATCGGCAGTGTAAGTGAATTCTTTGTTAACATCTTCTACTTTGAAAGTAGCAAAGTCAGTACCACCATTGATGTTCAATGTATGTTTAGAACCGTTTTCTGGAGTAACGCCGATTGTAAGATCAACATAGTCGTTACCAGGAGTAAACGCAGTGTTTACGATAGAAGTAGCGCCATTGTTAAGTTTGAAAGTTGGAACAGTTGCAAGTGGCTCTGAGAAGCTTACACGAACAACTTTAGGAGCTACAACTTCAATAGAAGATACTTCAGGAGATTTAATGTCAACAAACTTAACATCGTTTGTAGTTTCAGCTACTAATACTCCTTTAGCATCCTTAACATTCTTAACAGTTAGTTTTGCAGATGTAGATTGAGCACGAGCAGCTGCAAGAGTTAGAACTACTTTTTTGCCTTCTAGATCAGCAGAAGATACAGTAATTGCATTTCCTGAAGAGTCTTTAAGTTCGTAGTTAGCAACTGTTTCAGCTAGGGTAGTGTCAAGATCTTTGTTGAAAGTTACTTCAACTTGTTTAAGGTTAATCGCACTTACACCCGTAACTGCAGGAGTCATTGCTTTATCATATTTAGCAAGAATTACTTTCTTGTTTTCTTGAAGTGCAGCGTTGATTTCTGTGTTTGCAGGATATTTTCCTGGGAAGTTTTTGTTTCCTGCTTCTTTGATTGTTACAGCATTAGCTTCAAGAGTTTTTAGCACCTCAAGTTGTGCTGGAACTTCAGCAAGTTTGCCGTCTGTGATCAATTTGTCGATTTCTTTGTGAAGAAGGTATTGAGATACTTCGTAGATTACAGATTCTTTAGCTAGTTTACCTGGAAGTACATATTTAGCTTGAACCGCTTTACGAGCTTCTGGGCCGTAAACTTTACCAGCAGAGCGCTCTACAGCACGAACTGCGTCAGATACAGCGTTGTAAGCAGTTACTGTAGCGTCTTCAATTTTGTTGGATTTAAGAGCTGTTTTAAGAACTTCTACTTTCTTCTCTAGGTCTGTGCCAACTTTAACAGCGTCAATGATGCGAGCAGCTTTGATGCGGTTTTGTTCAGCAGCAGCTAGTTTAGTAGCCCATGCTCCTGTTGGTTTTACAGCTTGAGCAGCTTTAACAGCAGCAGTAGCTTCGTTGTAAGCTTTAGTGAACTCAGCAGATACAGTTACTTGCTCAGCTTTAGAGATCATGTAGAAAGGCTTAAGTTTTGCTACAGCAGCCTCAGCTTTTTTAACAAGAGTTTCAGCATTAGATGCAGCAGCAGCTTGAGCTGGGTTAGCAGCTACTAGTGAGCTAGCAGCTACAGCAGCAGCAAGACCTAGCTTTACAGTGTTCTTTTTTGACATTTTAGTGTGTTCCCCTTTCAAATTGTGTTTAAAGTATTTTGTATATTGATAAACTGACAATTATGTAGACTGGCATAATCCCCAGTTACCAAAAACGAACTAATAGGTATGTATATCCTCCTATACCGTAGTAAATTATTACATACTTTGTCTGATATTTCAACTTGTAATTAGATAAAACTAATAAAAAAGTGCTAGACAAAGGAAATACTTAGCAAGAGGAATACCTATTGACAATCATATTACAAAATATTTTAAAATGCTAGCAATTTCATGTAAATTTTTCATATTCTTTGTAAATTATTCTTAACAAAGAAAAAGATTCCATGGAAATTTGTTGAATGCTGTCGAATACTATTTCAAGCCGTAATAACTTTTGTAAAGATTTAATACGGGAACCTGCAGGGTACGGCCTTTTATGGCTACAGATCTCACATCCGCGTAGTCTTTTAATCTGCTTCTCACCCATTCTACTCTTTCCCCATTTTTCGGTCCTGTATACAGGGGCAAAAGTTTCGAAATTGCCGCTGTTACATGGGGAGCTGCCATGGAGGTGCCGCTGTAGGATACATATTTCGTTGTATTGACAGTTGATAGAATGTCCACGCCAGGGGCTAAAATATCCAATCCTTTCCCGTAATTGGACCATTCAGGCATTCGATAGTACTTGTCGACCGCCCCAACGGCAATTGTATAAGCAGATGAAGCCGGGTAGTCAACGATTGAGCCCTCATTTCCGCTTGCAGCTACAATGGTGACGCCTTTATCATAGGCGCTTTTCAATACTCTTTCTGTTACTTCATCTTTGCTTGCGTGAACGCCCAGACTGATATTCATGACTTCGGCCCCGTTATTAACGGCCCACGCAATTCCAGCTGTAATATCTGAGAAATATCCGCCGTATTCCCCTTCAAATACCTTTACGACCATGAGCTTGGCATTAGGAACCATACCTGTTACGCCAAATGTATTGTTGTTGGCGGCAATAATTCCCGCGACATGCGTTCCATGCTGGTCCTTTGCCGTGTCTGTAGCCGTTTTCGGAATTTCTTTTCCGTACAGGTACGTAATTTTGGACTGCACCCGGCCTTTAAGATCCTCGTGATCGGATATCCCTGAATCAATAATAGCAATTTTGCATGCACAGTCTTTCGCATTCAATCGGTAAGCCTGGGATTTCTTCACCCCCCATGGTGTCGTTTGTTTGTAGGACGCAGCTGTTGTTTTTCTGTCAATTCCGGCGCTGATAATGGCTGGGTTGTTTTTGAGTTCCTGCAGGGACTTTTCCCCCGTTAGGACCGCATAATAATGCCCATCCAATGAAAAGCTTCTGATGATGCTCCACTCTTTTAAAGAAGCAGCCAGATCGGCAGGTTTTTTGGACAGTTCAACAAGATAGCGCGATGTATCGGCATTTGCCTGCGGAGCCGGTACAGCCAGCGCAGAACCAAACAATAGACAGCTTATGAACAGAATCTTGACGATATTCCTCATTTTTTTCACTCTACTCTCTCAAGTTAGTCGTTCTTTTCTCTTATATACTAATCGGATACCATAAAAAAAACTAGATGGAAAATTCCATCTAGTTTCGGTTCGTAATGTTTTTTCGTCCAACTGAATAATATTCAACCGGATACTGGGCTGCCTGTTCAAGAGAGTAGCAGTTGCGTCCGTCAAAAATAATCGGCTCATTCATTTTCTCAATATAGTCATTGAAGGTAAGAGCTTTTACTTGATCCCACTCTGTTACGATCATCGCAAAATCTGCTCCCGCAATAGCTTCATCCGGGCTTTCTACATAGAGAGTCTCGGATGGAAGAAGCTTTTTCGCATTGTCTGCTGCAATAGGATCATAGGCAACGACGGTTGCTCCTTCATTCACCAATTCATGGGCGAGAGTGATGGATGCTGCTTCACGCATATCATCTGTGTTCGGCTTGAACGCAAGGCCAAGCATAGCCACGCGTTTTCCTTCCAGGCTGCCAAAACGCTGCTTTGCTTTTGTCACAAGCATGCGCTGCTGTTCACCATTAACTTGAATAACGGATTTCAGCAGGTTGAAATCATGCTGAACATAGCTTGCGATTTGGACAAGCGCGCTTGTGTCTTTCGGGAAGCAGGAGCCGCCGTAGCCGATTCCCGCTTTCAGGAATTTGCTGCCGATCCGGTCATCGAGTCCCATGCCTGCCGCGACATCCTCAACATCTGCCTCAAGCTTTTCGCAAAGGTTGGCGATTTCGTTGATGAAGCTGATTTTCGTCGCAAGGAATGCATTGGATGCATACTTGATCATTTCCGCGCTGCGGATATCCGTTTTGAAGATTTCAATCCCGAATGGGCGGTTAATTTCCTCTAAAAGAGCCGCCGCTTCTTCGTTATTGGATCCAATGACGATCCGGTCGCCTTCAAACGTATCTTTTACAGCGGATCCTTCACGAAGAAATTCCGGATTGGAGACAGAGTGAACCTTGTAGTCCTCTTTCAGATGCTCTCTTACAATCGACTGAACGCGCTCATTTGTGCCAACCGGCACGGTGCTTTTTGTTACAACGACCACATCATTTTCAATGTTGTTCGCAATATCAATCGCTACCTGCTCAACAAAGCGGAGATCAGCCTGGCCATCTTCACGCTGAGGCGTGCCTACAGCAATATAAATAGCTTTAGCACCGGCAAATGCTTCTTTATGATTCGTTGTAAAATGCAGTCTTCCCCGGTCAATGTTCGCTTTCATCAATTCATCAAGACCCGGCTCATATATCGGAGATAAGCCTTGTCTCATGCTTTCTACTTTTTTTTCATCGATATCGACACATGTTATGTCATGGCCGATTTCAGACAGACAGACGCCCGTAACCAGGCCTACATATCCTGTCCCAACTACTGCTATTTGCATGATGTCAGATCCTCCAAATTGCTGGTCTCTCCAGCAGGTTTACTTTTTCACTACCTCTTCCAGATAGCTGTTCACTTGATCTCTCAAATCATCGCGCTCAAGGGCAAAATCTACAGTTGCTTTAATAAACCCAAATTTGTCGCCGACGTCATAGCGCTGGCCGTCAAAATTGTATGCGTAAATTGGCTGGCTTTCGTTCAATACCTTCAGTGCATCTGTCAGCTGAATTTCTCCGCCGGCTCCCGGTGGCAGCTCCTCAAGAATGCTGAAAATTTCAGGCGTTAAAATATAGCGGCCCATAATGGCATAGTTAGAAGGTGCTTCTTCTCTCTTCGGCTTTTCAACCAATGTATGTACTGAAATCATTTTATCTCCATTCGGCGTTTCCTGCGGAGCGATGATTCCGTATTTGGATACATCCTCATCAGGTACCTGCTGCACGCCAACGACACTTCGCTGATGCTGATCAAAGGCATCAATGAGCTGCTTCGTGCACGGAACTTCCGAACGGACAATGTCATCACCAAGCAAAACGGCGAAAGGCTCGTCTCCAATAAAACGGCTTGCACAGTTAATCGCATGGCCCAATCCCTTAGGCTCTTTTTGGCGGATGTAATGAATGTTGGCAAGGCCGGAGATTGCCTGAACCTCTTTAAGAACCTTGTCTTTCCCTTTTTTCGCAAGCGTTTCTTCCAGCTCGTAGGATTTATCAAAATGATCCTCGATTGCGCGCTTTCCGCGTCCGCTCACGATAATAATATCTTCAATACCTGAGGCAACCGCTTCTTCAATAATGTACTGAATCGTTGGCTTGTCTACAATCGGAAGCATTTCCTTCGGCTGTGCTTTTGTAGCAGGCAAAAAACGTGTACCTAAACCTGCAGCTGGAATAATGGCTTTTCTTACTTTCGTCATAACAATTCCCCCAATTGTGTCCTCATTTTTTATTTAAATAGGTCTTTTTGACAGCATTCCAAGCGTATCCCCCAAAACAAACAGCGGAATAAGGGAGGCTAAGCTTCTCAACCTCGCGATACACCTTCCATGTCTGTTTAGCCGCTTTAACCTTGTTGCTTGATATGGATCCTGGTACTAATCTATAGTAGGCAAGGGTTTCCTGAATTCCATATGCCGTGATTCCTTTTTTCAGGATGGAGAGCCAAAGAGCAAAATCCTGCCTGGTTCGGATATTTGGCATTTGGATCGGTCCGGTTTTCTCCAAATCGACAACAGCAGTCAGACAGCCGATGATCGTATTTTTCAGCAAACCGTGGTAACCAATTGCATCGGGAATTTCAACAATTTGATTCAGCTTCTCTCCATCTTCGTTCATAAGCTGATACTTCGTAAAGGTAAACGCATAGTCATTCTCTTCCATAAACCGAATCTGCTTTTCCAGTTTTTCCGGATGCCACAAATCATCGCTGTCCAGGAAGGCTGCGTATTTTCCTTTTGCCATTCTGAGCGCGGTGTTTCGCGCAACCGCTGCCCCGCCATTTTCAGCGAGTTCAACCAGCCTAATGCGCGGATCTTTTTCGGCAAAGCCTCTAATGAAATCGCGTGAGTGATCCTTCGAACAATCATCCACAATGAGCATTTCCCAATTCCCGTAAGTTTGAGCCTGTACAGAACGGATCGTATCACCGATGGTCTTCGTGCTGTTGTAGGAAGGCGTAATAATCGAAACGAGGTGCTTTTCCACTTCGTAATTACCTTCTTTCTAATGTTCTGTCGTATATGTCTGACATGAGCTCCGCATTTTCTTCCCAGCGGTATAAAGAAAGAACATGCTGTCTTCCCTTTTTGCCCATCTCGATTCCAAGCTCCGGCTCTTCAATGAATAGCTTCATTTTTTCTGCCAGCGCTGTGCTATTTTTCGTAGGGACGATAAAACCGGTTTCTCCGTCCTTAACGACCTCAGGCAATCCGCCGACATTCGCGACGACAACCGGAACCTCGCACGCTTGAGCTTCAACAGCCGCTACTCCAAAGCTTTCGCTGTCCAGTGTTGATGGAACAAAGAACACATCAAAGGAATTAATCAGCTCCGGCACTCTGGCATGCGGTACTCTTCCGTGGAAAACGGTTTGCGAATCAATGCCAAGCTTTTTTGCAAGAGCCTGGTATTCTTCAAGCTTCGGACCAGGTCCGACAATTTCCAGATTGGTCATTTCAAAGGCTTGGGGCGGCACCATCTGCTTAAGCTCCGCGTAAGCCTCAAGCAAATAACGAATTCCGTACTTTTCTGCCATCGTTTTAACAATCCCGAATGTTACTTTATCATCGGGCTTGCGGTTTGGCATCGGCTTGAATTTTTCCATGTCCACTCCGAACGGGGTCACGTCGATATGCTTGTCCGTATACTGTGCCGTCACTTCTTTCATAACATGGCTTGTAGAACCGATGACGTCAGCCTTGCTTAAAGCATATTTCACCATGTATGTATTTAGTTTGCCCTCTTTTGGAAAATCATATATATCCATGCCCCATACAGAGATCATATACGGATGGAAGTTGGTCATAGCACCAACCAGACCATAGCTTGATACGTAATGGCTATGCAGAATATCAGGCTGAAAACTCTGCAGCTGCTTCTTAATTTCCGGTACAGTCAGAAAATAAGAAAGCTTGTTAGAGAATTTCAGCTTCAAATAATGAGTTTGTACGTTAGGCCACTGGGAACGATCCTCATGATCGGTGTGGCTGTCAAAGCTGATATTTAATACTTGATATCCTTTGTTATTGTAAAAATCCAGCCACTTTTTCGTGTGGACGTTATTTGCTGGAGCTAAAATGGCAATCTTCATTTTCTTCACCTCTTATTTACGGATGGCTGTCAGATCGTGCACAACCTTCTGAACTCGTGCATCCCAGCTGTTTTTTTCAAATGCATGTTCCTGGATGGATCGGACGAGCTCCTGATGAACTTCCGGTTTTAAAGCTTGATGAACGGCCTCTGCAAAATCCTGCTTGTCCACTGTTGAAACGATTCCGAATTGGTTATCTTCAAGGAACCTCGCATGTGCATCACAGTTTGTCGCAACAATCGGCAGGCTGTAGGAAAGGTATTCAAACAATTTAACCGGCATGGCAAAATCATGATACGTATTCTTTTCTCTCGGGATCAATGCAAGATCTGCACTTTTGTATACTTCCTTTAATTCATCTCCGGACAAATGCTGAATGGAAATCCAGGGCTCATCCTGGAATTTTTGCACTTCAGGGTACTTCTTAAATTCTCCCTCACGGCAAATGAATTCAAGCTTAACGTTCACTCCGCCTTCATTTAACAAGCTGAATGCTTCAAGCATGGTTAATATGCCAACTGTGTCTGTAATACCGCCTACATAAACAGCTGTTGGGATGGAACTAGTGTTATGCTCCAAGGCAGGGACCTGTTCCATTCCAGGCGGAAGTTCGTCGAATTCCTTTTCCCATTTTACAAAGCGGTTCATTTCTAATGAAGGAAGATACATTTTATCCACTACTTTATGATACGTGCTGAGCTCTCTTCTGTAAATATTTCTCATAACAGGGGTTAAAAATTTATAACCAAACGGCGGTACGTACATATCATCAAACTGCCAATAGACGTCACGGTAGAAACAGCCAATCGGAACATGGTTTTCCTTTAGCTTTTTCCAGAAAGAAAAATCCATTCCAATCCCGCGGGGAACATGGTCCTTATCTGTGAGCCAGTAAGGCATTGTGCTGTTTTCCATATAGCAGAATACAGCATCCTTTACATCGTGGTTTCCCAGGTATTCACGAATTCGTTCTTTACGGTCCTTTGTTTGGCCTGAGATGACGATGATTTTAAGATTTTCTTTTTCCCCATAACGGGTAAAGGCTTCAACTAATCGTTTCGGCCGGACTCCCGAACCGCTTTTCGGGTTTTTTTGAAGCTCATATGGAAAGTAAACGATGGCGTGTTTCATGATAATCTCCTCTATGGTTACGTTTTACGCTATTTGGTTTTACTCACTCGTGCTTGAACTATAATCAATTCGCTGCACACCCGGGCTTTTTGTACGAAAAATGGAAGTTCGCACAACTATTTATTTTATTTGCATTTGATTGTCTATAATTGTCCATAAAAAAACCCCCCGCTTCGCAATCCAATGAACCTGGTTTATGCGAATAGCAGCGGGAGATGACAGTTACTCATTTTGATGCACTTTTATAAAATTCCAATGTGTTGGCAAGACCCTGAGGCAAGTTGACCTCAGCATTCCAATCAAGAGCCAAAATGGTGTCGCTGTTCGATAGCACGCTATCCCGTATATCACCGCTGCGTTCTTCTTTAAAAATCGGTTCAAGGCTGTTTCCAGAAATTTCGTTCATTAGGAAGAACAATTCCTTGATCGTAATTTTATCAGCAGAAGATACGTTTAAGATTTTATTGTCGCCGCTCGTTAATGCTTTCACATTAGCTTGCGCAACATCTCCTACATAAACGAAGTCACGTGTCTGCTCTCCGTCTCCGAAGATAAACGGTGCCTCTCCGCGGGATAGAGCCTCTGCGAAAATGGCAATAACGCCGCCTTCACCAAGTGCGTCCTGGCGCGGGCCGTACACATTTCCGTAACGGAGAATGGTGTAGTCAATTCCATACAGGCTTTGCGCCATTTGCAGGTATTTTTCAACGGAAAACTTGGAAACACCGTATGGAGCCAATGGCTTCGTAGGGTGATCTGCGTCAACCGGAAGGTATTCCGGATTTCCGTAAACAGCTGCAGATGATGCAAAAATAATTTTCCGGACGCCGTGTTTCTTCGCACTTTCGATCACGGAAAGAGAGCCGCGGATGTTGATTTCTTCATCCTTAAACGGATTGTCAATCGAACGCGGAACACTTACCTGTGCCGCCTGATGAATGATGGCTTCAGGCTTAAATTTTTCAACCGCTGCATCAAACTCAGGAGCGTTAATGCTGCTTACCATATATTGAGCTTTTTGGTTTACATTTTGCTGTTTGCCTGTGCTAAGATCATCCACAACCATTACGTCATGCTGCTCCTGCACTAATAAATCCACGATATGCGAGCCGATAAACCCGCAGCCACCCGTTACTAAAACTTTCATAACTTTAGGAAATCCTCCTAGACTGATCTTATCTAGCGCCTTCACCAGTAAAGATGACACGTATTGTTTTGAAGATTATTTTCAGATCAAGTACAAAACTCATGTTTGAGATGTAGTACAAATCATGCTGAAGCTTTTCTTTAGGAGTGATATCGTATCCTCCGTTTACCTGGGCCCAGCCTGTCAAGCCTGGTTTAACGCCAAGGCGCTGAGAAAAACCGGGGATTTCACGTTCAAATGACTCCGCAAACATCGGACGTTCCGGTCTTGGACCGATCAGACTCATATCGCCTCTAAGGACGTTATAGAACTGAGGAAGCTCATCAATCCGTGTCTTACGGATAAATGCTCCGATCTTCGTTACACGCGGATCATTTTTCGATGCCCATTGTGCACCGTTCTTTTCAGCGTCCGTTCTCATGGAACGAAGCTTGATTACGTTAAATTTATGTCCCTTCAAACCGACGCGCTCTTGAAAAAAGAGTGCCGCACCAGGGGATTCCAGCTTGATCGCAAGCATGGTAATTAAAACGATTGGGCTTGAAAGTATTAGGCCGATCATTGCTAAAATGACATCTGCAATTCGTTTTCCGTATTCGTTATATGCTGTTTTTTTCGGGTTTATTTCTGCTGTTTGTGCGTAGGCAACGGATTGATACTTACGATACAAATTGGACTCTGCCCGATTAATCGCCACCAAAATCACCTCTAAATTTCTTTCGGTTCACTTTATGTTAGTGTTTCCTGCTTTTTCTGCTTGTTCCAAAGAATTCACTCATAAGAACAATATCACTACTTAAAAAAAAGGTCAATAAAATTCAGGATGTGGTTCCGCTCTCTGCAAAACCGTTCATTTCTTGGACATAATTTACTTTTCCCAGGGGAAAGCTGTAAAACTGAAACTGATAATTCAGCCATTCCCTTGATTGCGCATCCGCATACTTCAAGAACCGCCTCATTAACCGTCTAACCTTATTGTTTGAGTAAACCCCATCTTAATGCGTGCAGATTGCAGAGAAAATCACATTAATTTGGAAAGCAAATGCAGCGGGCAGCTGCCCCTCAAACAAGCCTGGAATTTCCATACATAAGGATATGACGATGCAGATCTGAAATGGTTGCAATCACAGTGTAAATTTTTTGTAAATAAGTGTGGGAAATATCCTTAAAAGAGTTCGGTACTGCATCCATTTTTACGCGCTTAACCTGCTGTTTTTTTTACGAGGTATGCACGCTAAGCTTCTTTACCCAATATTTCATTTTTCCTAAACCAGCTTCCACATCATTTTGCAACAAATACTTTTGTCAGATAGTCCGCCCAAGCCTTTTGTCCTCTCGGAGATGGTGCTGTCTCATCTTCATTTAAATAGGAGAGAAGATCTTCCGAATCTCCTGGCGGCCAGTTTTCCCAGTGGTTGAGATAGGCAATTCCATTTTCTGTTGTATAATTTTTAAGTTTCTCAACCTCTTTAGGATAATATTTGGCGTCATACAGAGGATAGGACGGCTGGATTATGATGATGCAATCCTTGTTAGCCGATTGAATGCATTTTTTTAACACCGTTATGTGTCCGATCTATGACAACCTCTCCATTGTCCTCGAGAATAAACGGTTCGAGGAGCAGCAGATCTGGCTTTGCTTCAACAGCGTTACTAAAAGCTTTTCTGACAAAACTTACATTGAGGTTTTGTCTTTTAAGAAAATGGATTGCATTTGATGAATGCCGGGAGGATAATGCTCCTTTAGCTTTCGCCGAACCTGATCTGACCATGAATTCTTTTCCCCATTTGATGTATCGGATCCAAACAGGACGAGTTTAACTGGCTTTCCTCCTTTTCCGCATTCATGATTACCTCTGCTGCAGGGCGGGGCAAATTTTTTGTTAAATTTACAGCAACGAGCTCAGGCTGTATGCTGTTCGTACTTTCTAAAGCCGGCGTGCTCGCAACTCTCTGTGAAGCAGCCGTTGCTGTCTGTCTTTGGATTTTATCATCCCAGTATATTTCCCCTGCTGATATGCTTGCTGCAGATACGATTGCGGTAAGGATGAGAGCCGTCTTTTTCAAAGGTCTAATTAACTTTTGATAGTATACTACAAAATGGGGAAATATTGGGTGTTTTGTCGAACTTTTTACATAGTTTACAAATGGGGGGATAGTAAAAAAGCCAAGCCATAATGGCCTGACTTTTATCCAGCGCTAATTAACTCTCTCAGCTGCTGCTCATCTTCATTTAAATTATTGATGATTTCATCCGGCAGAGGAGTATACCCGCCATCTTTAATGATTTTTTCCGCTTTTTCCTTAAGGCGGTCCAGCTCCGGTAATTTCGACTTCGCTTCTTCTGCCTTTCCTGACTGAGCAAGATTAAACAGATTATTCATTAAACGGTGTCTTGAAATGTAGTAAATGGTTCGTTCGATTTCTTTTTTTCCGGGCTGGACGAATAGCTTTTGCAGCTCCTCCCGGGCAGATGAGCCGGACACTTGTCCAATTCGTTCTTCGGTTTCTTTAATATGCTTTGATAAGTAATCATACATATTATTGGCATAGTAGATATTTTTGTCATTATTAATGAGGATTTTATACCCGTCTACATACGTAATCGTATATTCACCCTCTGTTCTCGCTTCTTTCTTGCGCAGGTAGTTGCCGATTGCAGGGTCCAGGGCAGGGTAACCGCCGGTCTCTTTAATTTGAGTCGCTCTTTTTTTGAGACGGTCCAGTTTATTCAAATCCGAATCGATGGTATAGGCTTCCTTATAAACACTATTCTCCATGGATGAAAGGAGCCTGTACTGGGAAACTTCATAAATCGTGCGCTCGACTTCGACTTTAGCCGGAGCCACATATTTTTTCAGTAACGCTTGGCGGTTATTGGAACCCGGTACTTTTCCAATAGAAGCTTCGGTTGACCTAAGGGATGCAGTAAAAAAATTGTATTGGGAATGAATAGCTGTAATTTGTTTGCTGCTGATCGCTTGTTTGAAGGATCTCGTTTTCGCTGCAAGCGTGTTTCCGTTTTTAACGGCATTTGTATACGCAGGAGACTCTGCAGCCAGGGCAGCAGGCATGGACAGTGTGCTTATGAGCAGAATGGTTCCTATACCAGCCAGTAATGCTTTTTTCACTATATGTTCCTCCTAGAATGTTAGTCAGATTATCACCGAAGTTGGCTCTTTTTTAAAGTATATAGTGTTTCCGGCTCTTTTTACAGGGTTTCGTCTTTCTGGAGAAAATTAAAGGGGAGAAAAAGAGGTGTGGCTGATTCCTGCTGCAGGTCTCCTTCTCAAAGAGCTACAATCATCCTAACCTAATTTTTAAGTACATAAAAAAACCCAGACCACTCACAAAGCGAGTGGTCTGGGTTTACAGAAGGACCATTAAATTATTTTATGGTTAGTTCATAAGGGGACATACTCACCCGGTTCATTGCTTCTTCAACCTTCACGTAGTAGGTTCCTTTTTTAAGGCTGAGCTTGAACAGTTCGGAATCTCCTGTACCGTATTGGTCAGCTGTCCAAATTGCTTTTCCTTTTGAATTATAAAGGGTTACTTTGCCGTCTGTACCAAATGGAGTTTTGAGAGCTGCAGTCAGCTTTTTGTCCTTGGTTAGGACAAGCTTATACGTATCAGAATCCTTTGGTGAGTGGAAGTAGCCTTTTGCTGATCCGTTCTTCATGGAAGCCGGCTTGCTTGGGATTCCTTTTTTCACAACAGAGCCGCTGTCCTCATCCTTCCCGCCCATCTTGGCAAAGGTTAGTTTGTAAGGAACAATGGTTGTTTGTGTCCCCCAGTAATTCAATGCCACTGCAAAATAGCCTTTTCCTTTCTTTCCTTCGAGCGATCCCGATTCAGGATCATTATCAAAGCCGTAATCGGAAATAATAAAGTTCCCTTCCTCCTCAGGTTCAAGCTTTCCGTTTCCATTTGTGTCTTCAATGGTAACCAATACCGGGTCAATGGCAGCCTTAAGGTTTTCAGCGACCTTAGCGCCCGTGATTTTCTCTGGCATTGGCTGGATGGCATATCCATATAAACCGCTCGCTGCCGGTTTGAAATAAAACATATCCATATCGCCGATTGAAGAGAAGTTTCCTTCAACCGAGGTTAAGCCAATTGGTTTTGCTTGAGCATAATCATCATTTGTTTCATATTTATCAGCTGTGTTTTTATGTGTCGCTTTAACCGTGAATTCATATGGATAGAGTGAAGCCTGATAATTGATATCCGCCATTTTCAAATAGTAGGTTTGCCCTTTTTTCAAGCCTGCTTCATATTTAGCAGCAGGGCCGTAACTATTTCCCGTCAACTGGATGTTTGTAGCAAGCGGAATCAGATCCTTCACTTTTTCATCGTATCGGTAGATATCCATAGCAGGGACATAGGATTCCCTTCCGTTTGCAAATGTAAAATCGTAAATCGCATGCTCGTCAGGGGTGAATGCATACCAATCCTCATCCCCCATGTACTGAATGTATCCTTTTGACGTGCTCCCTGTCTTATAAGGAAGGGCGCTGCTTAATACACGCTGGATATACTCCTCAAAAGAATCAATTGGAGATGAATCATCCACGATTATTTCACTTCTTTTAATAGCGTCCGTGGCACTTAATGGTTTTTCCCCTTCAGCAGAACCCCCTCTCATTTCAGGGAAGTTATCTTCATCCGCCTCTATTACCTGGCTGGATAAGGAAACTTCATATGGAAGGTGGGAAGAGAAATTGCGATCCAGGTCAATGACCTGTTCTCCAGTCATCATCATCCACATCCAAGCATCCATGCTTGGTTTATTCGATACCTCAATCAAGTATTCGGTGTTCTGGCTTGCCTGGAAGATCACTTCTTCCCCTTGTCCCGGCCCTTTCGTATCCGCCATTCCAATTTCGCTCGTGAATTTTTCTCCTTCCTCCTCGACCATCATGGAGATTTTCAGATTCGAATCAATTCCAGCGACTCCTGATAAAGCAAATTTCATCATTTCCCCAGCTTTGACTTCGACTGTTTTAAATGAGAAGTAATCGCTGTCTCCTTTGAGGGCAGGCTTAGACGGATTTTCTTCCTGTCCCTGGTCTTTCGTGCCCTCATCTGCTGGAGGCATGTCGGCCGACTCATCTGTAAAGTAAAAAGGTTTATCTGATTGATAAGGAAGGACCGAAACCTTTTCAGGTGCTTCCATGTTATTCGTGTCTTCGAGCTTCGTATTGTGTGTTTCAATGGTCAATCCATACTTAGAGAGATCGGCCTCACTATAATTGCCGTATGCATCCTTAACAGATACGAGCAGGACGCCATCTTCTTTTGCTTCAAAAAGCGTTCCTTCGGTTCCATTATCTCCTTGGTCATTGATTTTTTGAGTGGAAGCAGCTTTCGTTTCCTTTCCCTTATAAAACTCAAGGCCAAGGACATAGTCATAATTCGAGGACCCGGTCAATTTCGTTTGAACAAACTCACCTTTTTTGACATTCAGCTTGTAGAGATCCGTTTGATTCATTTTCTTAAAGGAGCCGGAAACCGTATTTACTTTCCCATCCTCAGCAGCAACCGCTTTTGCAGCACCGAGCTTTTTATCTGCCGGAAGCTTCGGATTGGCCGGAACCTTTTTCACATCATATTTCAAAGCAGCAACTGGATCAATCAGGCCGTTTCCGTAGGAGATGTCATATCCCTTCGTCCCAAGATCCTTCGCTGTTTTGTTTAAAATGTAATTAATTTGATAGGGCGTAAGCTTTGGATTTTTGCTGAGCATTAAAGAAACGACACCCGCTACAGCCGGAGATGACATGGACGTCCCGCTCATTTTTCCGTAGGAAGAGCCTTTTTCAAAATCAAAAAGGGTGGAATATACATCCTCTCCAGGTGCGACCACATCTACTGACGGACCGAAAGTCGAGTAGCCAGAAAGCTTATTTTTGCTGTTCGTGCTGCCGACTGCGATAACCCCTTCGAAGGATGCCGGGTATTCCTGTATATTCAGTCCGCTGTTTCCAGCAGCCGCAACAACGGTAATGTTGGCATCAATCGCTTTTTGAACGGCATCCTCAATGATTGGCGATGGGAACCAGGAACTCAAGGAGAGATTGATGACTTGAGCCTTTTGTTCAATGGCCGTAAGAATTCCCTGGGCCACGACATAGTCATTAGCAAAAAAGGATCGGTTAAATACGTCGATCGAAAGAATGTCTGCATTAGGGTTGATGCCGTATCCGCCAGTCCCGTTGTTCTTCTCAGCAGCAATAATCCCTGAAACATGAGTCCCATGAACGTCAACCAACCCGTTTTGGGCAGGATTCATCACATTTTTATTGCCTTTTATCTTGTTTTTCAACTCAGGGTGCTTCGCATCCACGCCTGTGTCAACGACGGCAACCCGCACTTTATGTTTCCCGGCCAATTTTGACGCTTCCGGGATATTCAGTGTATTTAAGTGGTACATTACAGAGGCCTTTAAATCCGGCCCTCCTGCTTGTTTCAGTAAAGCGCTTTTAGAAATAGATGACACTCCTGGCATCGAGGCATAGTTTTTCGCCGCATCCTCCATGGAGATCTTTCCATTCACCTGAACAATATCATAACCGAGTGCTGCTACCCGCTGGATGAGCTTTCCTCCAGCACGCTGGTGAGCCTGAGCGGAAATCGGTGTTTTGTATTTAATCATTAACGTTTTATCCGCAAACTTCTGATCTTTTTCTTTTTTTACACTGCTTGTTTTCCCCTGTTTGCTTTGATGCTGTTTTAAAATCTCTTTAATAGCAGCTTCTGATTTGGGTCCTTTTTCTACGGCCGCTGCAGATACTCCCGGCAGTGCGCTGAAGATGAGTGCTGCTGTTACAATGCCGCTTAATGCCTTTTTTAATGGTTTTCTCACAATTTTACCCCCGTCTTTTTGTCAGTGGAAATATTCTCCACTAAAACAAATACGACGCCACCCACATTTTACCTTTTTATTATTTGAGTCTTTTTTGTGACAGGTTTTGTGCAGGAAAGACGGAAATTTCCCGGGGAATGAAGAAGGAGATCAAAAAAAGTCGGATTGCAGGTATTGGTGCAGTCCGACTCCTGTTAATTTTTCTGGTAGATCATTCGGTCGCTGTTGAAAATAACATAGGCACCGCCGCCAAGCTGCAGTCGGTTGTCCTTCACTTCATATACTCTGAATTGAAGATTCGGACTTAAAGATTTTAAAGCTTTTCCATCCTGATATAGAACGGCTTTTTCTGTCATCTTAACCATTCCCTCATAATAAAGGGCAGCATGATCTTTCCTAATGGTGTAGCCACCGCCCACTTCAAAGCGGCCTTCCTTCCTATCATAAACCTTGATAGCTTCTCCTTGCTTCAGCATGCGGCTCACAGTCCCATCCTGAGAATAGAGCGGCATTTGTTTTTTAATAAGCACTCTTCCTTCATAGACACTGACGTCTTCACGCTTCATATAATAGGTTCCGCCCACATTCAGCCAATCTTTCCCTGCGCCATACACACGAATGGACTCTCCCTTTTGTGCTGTGCGGAATAGAGTAAGCTTTCCAACGGCTTCAAGATTATAAATTCCGGCTTTCGTCCGGACTGTCGCTCTTCCTTCCGGCAGGGATTCCGCCTTAATGGCCTCTGGCTTCTCTAGCTCTGTTTCCGGTTCATCCGGAGTATCAGGTTCATCCGGTGTTTCCGGCTCGTCCGGGGTCACCGGCGGAACTGGGATATCTTCCACTGCAGGCTTCCCTTTTGTAAAGCTCCAAATGTCCGATTCGGATATACCGGTAAACTTGTCGCTCGCTGCTGCATACCAGGAATAAACGGTTCCTTCTGTCAGGCCGTTCCATTGAATGGATGCAGAATCCCCGCTTTTCACATTTTGAATTTCACCGATCTTTTCATCTGTGTAGACATTGACAGCAAAATAGTCGGTTGCCACTCGTTTATCCTGTGGAGTTAAATCAAGATTCAGCACGAACTCGTCCTTATTTGGAAAATCTGCCGTATTATAAAAATTGTAATCTTTCATATACGGAGAGTACGTATTGACGATGATCCGGTTTGAATCCGCATCAAAATGAAGAAGTCTCATATAGCCTTGACCGCCTTCAGGACCTGCCTGATAGTCGGCAAGCATTTGAGGCACCGCACGATCCGGCTTGCCGTCCCCATTGTCATCGATTTGATCAACCAGGAGACGGGCTTCATGATAGTGTCCGCTTAGAACAGCTATAACGTTTTTATTAGGTACAACAATCTCATTGAACAGCTTATCACCTAAAGGATGTCTGACTCCTGTCGCCATCATATATTCATGGAAGTTCAGAATGGCTTTCCGGTCTGGATGTTCACTTAATACTTTGTTCATCCAGGCAATTCCTTCTTCATCGATTCCCCAGCCCATATACAGCATAAGGTAGTCATTTCCATTCGCTGAAATCAAGTCATAGTGCCCTTTATTATTTTGGAAGGATTCACCGTAGTATGGCTGTTTTTTATAACGGTCTTCCCCGAAGTATTTCCAGAATTGATTGTAATCACTTGTTTTGTGATCAACATCATGGTTGCCGGCAAGCACCCCGTATGGTACCTTCGCATCCTCCAGCGTTTTCATATACTGATCGGCCGCTTCCCATTGATATTCCTGGTTCGCCATATTCACAAGATCGCCAGTATGCATCACATATTTTATTTTCATCTTTTCCTTGTTTTCTGCTATCCATTTTGTCTGAGAATTATAGATTTCAGGATAGCTTTCGGAATAGTACTGCGTGTCTGACATCCATACAAATGTATAGTCATAGTCATTGGACGATGCAGGGATTTCATCCTGAATCATGACATTGATTTTGCTGTCCTTCACAAACTCTCCTGCTGCTGCATTTCCTTTTAAAATGAAATCCTCTTTGCCCGCAACAGAATAGTCAATAACAGACCAATGGGCATTACGATGATTCCATGCATACATCGTCACTTTTCTGCCCTCTATCGAATGGCCTTTCCAGGAAAGCTCGATGCGGTCCTTAGCATCCAATTGACCCTCCACTTTTACATCAAAGCGATGATAGGGAAATTGTGTCCCTGAGTCTGTCGTGACGTATTGGTTATCCGCTTTCGAGACGAGTGCCCGTTCTTCATCTGACAGTGGCGTTTCCCCTGCCGGCACAGCTGTTGCAGGAGGCTCAATATCTACTGCATTTTTGAACGCTTCCACCTGTGTAGTCTGGCTCGCGTTATACGTATATCCTTTATAGAAGGAAACGTTCATGGTATCGCCTGTCGGATCGGCAGTCCGAACAGAAAGAATCGGATTGTTATCTGCTGTCGCATTCATTTCCGGGCTGATTAATTGAGGCGGATCCGGATTTTCAGAAACCGTTTTGAACGTAATCGTTTCTTCTTTTAAATTTCCGGCCTTGTCCTCCGCCTTAATGAACAAATTATGGCTGCCCGGGGTCATGGCTGAAGCAGATGCCTGCTGCGGAAGCTTTACGTCCTTGCCGTCTAGTTTCACTTCCGATTTCTTCAAGCCTGATCCCGCATCAGTGACCGCGGCATCTATAGAAAATGCCCCTTTATATTCTTTTCCTTCTATTATAGTAGGTTTTATTTCAGGTGCTGTGTTATCAACGATGACTTTTCTCGTTAACGTCTGGCTGCCATCTTTTATGCTAACCGTATGTTCCCCGTCGGCAGCCGTTTTTGTATTCCACGTATAGGCTTTTGCCTGAAGGTGCTCATCGGTTAAGTTAAAATGAAAATCAAAAAATTTGGAAGCACCTGCCCCATCTCCGACATTCAAGTTGTTTTCAGGATTTGAATGGACAGGATCTTTAATGATAGTGCCGTCTCTAAGGACAAGCCTCGGATTTTTCATATCAAAATCGTCGCGGTTCTCTGCAGATTCAAGATCAAATGGACTCGCTTTTGTTCCTGAACGGACAGTTAGTACGTTGTCCCCTGCCTTAAGGCGGTTCGGTTCAATTGGAACGTAAATCGTCTGCCATTTAATAATGAAATCATCAAAAATCCGGAGAACATCGTCCCCCATCGTCATTCCGTTTTGGAAGAAGGTATTCACATTATTTACATCAATCGCAAAATACGCCTCGTGCTCCAGAGAAGAAGAGCCATTTCCCTCGAATGCTTTTCCATCAAGCATAAATTGCGCGTCTCCTGGAGCCGCTCTTAACAATTTGTCTCCGGCGACATACTCCCCATCCTTCACATTCAGGCGAAGTGCAGAGGCATCAAGACTGCTTTTGATATTCACCCGGACAGGTTCTGTCTTCGTTTCGTTTTTCCCATCCGAAACCGTAAAATAATAGTCCAGCGTTTTCTTGCCGATTAAATCCGGCAAATAGACGGTATGGTGATATAGCGTATCATTATAGTCCTGTTTTATAATCGATTCCTTATAGATTCCATTGTCGGTTTTAACGAATAATTTTACGGATTTAACCTCTTCATTATCCAGCGCTTCAGCAGTAATAGCAAAGTCACTCAGTTCGTCTGTACTTGTTTTGTCCGTTAAATCATTGATTGTTGGACTGGTCTTATCTTCAATCAGCTGAACCGGCTTAGATGGAACCTGATATTCCTTAACTACTCCCGGCGTTGCCTTTTCTTTCGCGGCGTTCACCTTTAATTGTTTCGTTGAACCATCCTGAGGAAACGTATAATTAATTCCTTTATCAGTGGCTGCATCGTTGACGTTCGGAACATCATTGTAATACGCAACATTCAGTTCCCTTCCGCTGTTTGTCGCGACGACAAGACCTCTCATCAGCGTGTTGGACATTCCGTCGCTGTAAATTTTGACGAGGTTTTTGTTTTCCTCTAGATTACTACCGTAATTTTTATTAAAGTCTGCAGCCGTTTTATCCTGATTTGCTGCGTTTATAATCCAGAAAACGAGTGTTTCCCCTGCCGGAATTACGGCTTCATCCGGAATGGACGGCCATACAATATCTGTTGCCGCTTCAGCACCTGAGCGGTATTGAATCTTATAATCTTTAAAGTTCAGTTCTTCGTTTGTGTTGTTATAGACCTCAATAAATTCATAGCCATCCGAGCTGCCCACGTTCGTTGAATTCGGCACAGCTTCTGTTATGAGAAGGGGAGGCACATTTGCAGGATTGGCGTTCGATGGAGCGATGGTAATCGTCGCCTCTTCAGTTTGCGCCGTATTTTTTCCGTCTGAAGCACTCACGTAATAGACCAAATCCGCCACAGCATCACTGCCGTCGATCTGGCCTGTGTAGGAATCTGGTTTATCAGGTGACGCTGTCATCGGAACAGCTTTAAACTCCGATTCACCCGATTTTTTATAGTGAAGCTGAGTCTGTGACACCAGTCTGTTGTCTTTAATCTCTGCTCTAATCGAAATCGGAGAATATGCAGACCCGTTTGCAACCGGTTCGAGTTTAATGCTTGGAGCTTCTGTATCCGGTCCTGCCGGTTTATAAGCCTGTTCTTCCTCGATGGTTCCTGGTGTCGGCACTGCAAGTGTTTTGAACGTTTTCATTGCAGTCCCGGACTCCGGTGCCTTGAAATGGATATCGGCTCCTTCATCGTTTGATTCGTTGGGAAGGTAAGAAGCGGATACAACAGGCTGGCCGTTCTCATCTTTTATTAGGATGCCGCGGTCACCTGTATTTGCAAATCCATCAAAATTACCTTTAAATGCAACCAGTTCATCAGCTAAATTCACTTTATAGTGCTCATTAAATTGGTTTGGTGCCACTCCTGCCTTGTTAAACCATAAAACAGCCGTTTTCCCCGGTTTAATCGTGACCGGAGGCATTGGAGTAATTTCGTAATCAGATCCAGGTGTCTTTGGATATTGATAAACAAATTTAAATTTGCTCAAATCCATCTCTGCATCGGTTGGATTATAAAGCTCTATGTATTCAAACGAATCCGTACCTTTATTATTTGGAGAGATCTCCGTAATCAAAAGCTGCGTTGCCCTCACTTCCTGCTCTGCTGCCTTTACAGCACCAGCAGGTATTGCACTTACAATTGTTGATAAGGTAAAAATGAATACAAGAAATCCAGATAAAAGCTTGTTCTTCCTCATGATTAACCCCCGCTATTCTCGTAATATCGCCATAATTTTACATATGGATTACTAAGATAGCTGGGGGAATTTTTAAAACATTCATAAATATTGATTAATTTTACAATGTAAAAATTAACAATTTTCCGATTGACTTTTTAGATTAATACTTGGTTTTGTTTACGTAGCAAGTATTCGCTAGGTAACTAATGGTGGAGTTTATAAAGCCGGTCAAACTTACTATTTAGACAATCTCGCATCTTATTTAGCCGGTCGGAACCGGAATTTGTCCGCTGCATTTTATTTGTCCGATGGCACACTTTATTTAGCTGTCCCGCTTTGCTTTTTAGCCGTTCTTTACACTTTTTTGGCCGATCGGAACTGGAATTTGTCCGTTGTATTTTATTTGTCCGGTGGCGCACTTTATTTAGCCGTTCCACTCTGCTTTTTAGCCGTCCTCCACACTTTTTTGGCCGATCGGAACCGGAATTTGTCCGTTGTATTTTATTTGTCCGGTGGCGCACTTTATTTAGCCGTTCCACTCTGCTTTTTAGCCGTCCTCCACACTTTTTAGCCGATCGTCCCCTTAATTTGTCCGTTGCATTTTATTTGTCCGGTGGCGCACTTTATTTAGCCGTCCCGCTCTGCTTTTTAGCCGTTTTCTACACTTATTCGGTCGGTCGTACCCTTAATTTGTCCGCTGCATTTTATTTGTCCGATGGAACACTTTATTTAGCCGGTCCGCTTTACTTTTTAGCCGTTCTCTACACTTTTTTAGCCGGTCGTACCCTTAATTTGTCCGCTGCATTTTATTTGTCCGGTGGCGCACTTTATTTAGCCGTCCCGCTCTGCTTTTAGCCGTTCTCCCCACTTTTTTGGCCGATCGGAACCGGAATTTGTCCACTGCATTTTATTTGTCCGATGGAACACTTTATATAGCCGTTCCACTTCACATTCTAGCCGTCCCCTACACTTTTTCAGCCTCCCGCGAACGGAGTTTGTACTTTTAACCCAACCAAGATTTACAGACTAACTTTCCACAACTCCTTCTTGTCATGAAAAAATAGTGCCCCTGTATGATCCGCCGTTACTTGATCCGTACCATTCCGTATAATGGAAGTTTTGTAGCTTTTCATATCCAGCTTAAACAGTACCTTCTCCACGGTTCCATATACATTGCCGTCTTTTCCAATGGCAAGAGATGCGTGAGGTGTGTAGCCGGAGACGCTTTTCACGACCGGACGCTGGATGGTGACACCTTTTCCAGGGGTATAGATAAACACGTTTCCATCCGCTATTCCGACGATTCGGCCATCCTTGGCAGCGGTAAGGGCTGAGATATATTGTACGTGCTTAAACGGAAGGCGGATGATTTCAGGCTTTGCCATTAAATTGCCTGCCGGAAGCGCAAACAGCACAGCGTTTGTTTTGTTCTTATCTACATTTGATTTCCCGAAAATGGAGGTTCCGGCGTATACTTTTTTGCTCCCGGAATGATAAGCAAGGGAGACGATGCTTTGGTCCTTTATAATTTGATGGCGGATAGAAGCTTTTCGGCTCGCTGTATCATAAATGGCAAGGGCTCCTCCGTTTTTCCCTGCTCTCGGTGCGGTTCCAAAAACGATTTGTTTTGAACCGGGTACAGCTGCAGCTGCCATTGGCCGGTCCTGGCCGCTTCCATCAAAAGCTGCGACCTGTTTAGGATTTTTTCCGGCAACCCAAGCAGCAGATGGATTGTATTCCAATATTTTCGCACCGGGATAGACGCCAAAGTACAGCTTTCCATTCGCTGAAGTCATGCTCTCCATTTGGCCGATCGCCTCTTGAATGACACTTGTTCCAGTTGAAGGCTGGTATGTTCCCATCTTTCCGTTCAAAAATCCGGAGCTGTATATTTTCCCGTCCGCGCCTGCTCCGATTTTATGTACCTCTACCGCTTGCGGAGGCAGGGCAAGATTTAGGTTTTCATAGGATTGGCTTGAGGCTTTGTAGGTAAAATAGCGGTCGGCATTTCCTACCTTGCCTGTTAAGACGGCTTCGGATGAACCTGGGAATACAACGAAATCAAGGGACACGATACTGGTTGGAATTCGGTTATTTACCACAAGCTCCGATTTTTTCGAACTTAAATCATACCGGTACAGGGATGTGCCATTTGCATAATAAACGGCATTTTCTTTAGGGGATTTAGGAGATACCCCTTTAGAGGTTCCCGCGAGCTCACCTGTCAGCTTCTTGCTTTTCGCATCAAATACGAGAATCTTATTTTCTGGATTGAGCTTCACAAAAACAAGCGAGCCAACCACTCTAATGGAATCAATCTGCTTCTGTGACATATACCTGGATGGAAGCATGCTCTGCTTTTTCGCTGTTTTCATGTCATATGAAACGAGCGTTGCAGGTGAGCCGGTTCCAATAAACAGCTGCCGGTTTGCATCATCCGCTGCCACGCTTTTCGCATCCTTTTTCCCGGATACGACCGTTCCGAGATCTTTAAATTTGCCGGATGCATAGCTGAATAGCCTTCCTTCATTGGCAGAAACTCCATAAACCATCCGGCTCTGTGCACTGTATGCAAGTCCCCAAATCGTCGTTCCATTTTTCGCGGTTGCTTTTCCCGCTTTCACAAGCTTCATAGAATTCGGATCATAACGGTAGAGCAGTTCCCCTGGAGTGGTGCCGATCCATACTTGCTCGGAATCGGCCTGTATAGACCAGCCGGCCGTTGAACCATCCAGAGACTCGGAATCCACCACTTTTCCAGTGGATAAATTGGTGACAATGAGTTTGGCCGGAAGACCCTGCAGCACGGTATACATGAGCGGCTCCCCTTTTTTATTCATGGCACTCGCTGCTGATGTCACATTTAAATTGGTGATTTGAGGTCCTATTTTTTGAAAAATTGGAGCTGAACTTGCTTTAGGCTGCAGCAAAAATCCTAAACAACACGTCATAATCCATGCACTAATCAAAATTTTTTTCATTTCATCAGTTCTTCCTTCCTGTATTTCCCTTTAGTATTCTAGTATTTTACAAGTTTTTATAGACAATTTTACTTAGATATGGCAAAATTTCATCAGTAACGCTAACTGTCAATCCCTACTTATGTATCGGTTTAAATAGACTATTATGAATGGAACGAGGGAAAAAAGCTTGAGAGCGAAAAAACAGAATAAGAAACGGAGAACGTGGCTATGGGTCACTCTATCCGTCATTGGGGTTTTACTGCTGGGAGCTGGTTTATACGCGGGATATCTAATTAAACGAACAAATGATACCGTTACCAATATTCAGGAAGAGGTCAAAATCGAAAAGACGAAGCCTATTGTGAACCTCGAAAAGAGAGATCCCATCTCGATCCTGCTTATGGGCGTGGACGAACGGAAGGATGATCCCGGCCGCTCCGATTCTCTTATCTACATGACGGTCAATCCGAATAAAAAAGAAATGCACATGGTCAGTATTCCAAGGGATACGAGAACGGAAATTGTCGGGAACAATACGACGGACAAAATCAATCATGCTTATGCATTTGGCGGTACAGCGATGACCATTGCCACTGTCCAAAAATTCCTCGGAGTCGATGTCGATTATTTTGTAAAGGTCAACATGGAAAGCTTTAAGCAGATTGTTGATACAGTGGGCGGCATCGAAATCGACAACCACCTTGCTTTCACCTATGAAAATGAAACCTTTGAAAAAGGTCCGATTACGCTGAATGGCGAGCAGGCACTTAAGTATTCGAGAATGAGATATGAGGATCCGGATGGCGACTTCGGCCGTCAGCTTCGTCAGCGTAAAGTGATTGAAGCGGTTATTGCCAAAGGAGCCAATATCCAATCCATTACAAAATTCAGCGATATGCTGAGTGTCGTCGAAAACAATGTGAAAACGAACCTTTCCTTCGATAATATGTGGGATATGGTTTCAAATTATCGAGATGCGAGCAGCAAAATGGTTCAGCATTCAATTGACGGTAAAGGGACAAAAATTGATGGTGTGTATTACCTCGAGGTGCCTGAAGAAACGCGTACTGCTTTAACAAAAGAACTGCAGGAGAGCCTGGACATCACTCCAAGCACAGCCAGCACCAACTAAATCCGGTAGAAACCGGATTTATTTATTTTAAACTAGGTAAAAAGACTCATTTTATAATAATTCTTTCTTCTTCCTCTAGCGCAAAATTCCTAATCCCACTTATAATATCCTAGCAGACTTCAAAATCCGACAAATTTCTACTATGGTGATTCCATTGACTCCACACTTTAAAAACCCGCTAGCATGGCTGGGAACCATCACATTAACGATACTCGGCATTCTCGGTAACTATTTCTCGATCGAAATGTTTTTTGGCATTGATTTTTTATTTGGATCCATCTTTGTTTTCATCATCATTTACACATATGGCTTTAAACCTGGACTGGCTGCCTCCCTATTGGCAAGCCTTGTCACCTTCTCTTTGTGGAATCATTTTTTTGGCGTTTTTATTTTGACAGCTGAATGCCTCATCGTTTACTTGCTTCACCGCAGGAGAGGTCTGAATGTCGTCATTCTCGATGCATTGTATTGGTTTGCCATCGGAACCCCGCTCATTTTTCTTTTCTATTACGGGGTACTTGGCACTGAGGTCCTGGACACCGCAATTGTCGCTCTGAAATATATAGTCAACGGAATATTAAATTGCCTTATTTTTTCAATCCTTCATCTAATTTATCAGCAGTACATTTTGAAAAAAGCACGAACAAAAAGCTTTCAGGAGCTCCTTTTTATCACCTTCACCTCCGTCTTTCTTATTCCTTCCATGTTCCTGCTTGTCTATGAGGGGAATAAAGTATACCGAAGTGAACTCACGGATATTAGAGAAATCGCTTCCGTAAAAACGCAAATGATCAGCGCCTCTTTAACGAGCTGGGAGTCCACTCACCGAGCATCATTAAATACATTGAGACTCTATATCGCAAGCAGCGGCAATATGGATAATCATTTGAAAGACCTTGGCCGCACGCTTCCGTTCGTTCAGGATATCTATGTTTTTGACCATCGGAAGGAATTGGATTACCTCTACTCAGAAGCTTCAAATCTCCCGTTCTATGACGTGACCATGCTCAAGCTGACAGAGCTTCACCCTTATGTAACGGACGTTTACTTTAATCAATTCACTCGAGAGCAGATGACGAGCATTGTTGTGCCTATTCATGAAAAAAATTACACGGGCTTTGCCGTTGCAACCTATAAGCTAAAGGATTTGCTGATCATGCTGAATCGAATGGAGCCGCATGAAAACATCGAGGTCAGCTTATATGATGAGCATACCTTGACGATGTATGATTTGAGCCAGCTGAAAAACGGCCAGCTTTCAAGTGACGTCAATTTATCAAAACCGTTTATTATGCAGCCTGCTGAAGAGCTGAATACGAATAAAATGAAGCGCTGGAAGCAATCATTTTTAGCAGAAAAAGCGGATATCCCTTTTATCCCCTGGCACCCCTTTACAACGGTAAAGATTGAGCCGTATCAAAATGATTTGTACCTAAGCTATATTAAGCTGTTCGGACTGGTCCTGACTATTATCGGCTTCTCAATTTTTATCGCCTATTGGCTGAGCAATATGCTCGTATCATCCATTCGCAGGCTTTCTTTCATTACAGATCAGCTTTCTGCCTCAAAAGTGACATCTCAGAAAATACGATGGCCTAGAACGAGTATTACAGAGGTTTCCAGGCTAATCAAAAGCTTCGAAACGCTGATTAGTGATTTTAACCGGGTCATGCTTGAGCTCAGAAACAAACAAAAGAAGCTCGAGTACTTTGCCCATTTTGATGTCCTAACCAATATGCATAACCGTTATTCCTTTTCGGAACAGCTGGAAAAAGAGCTGAGTCTCGCCTCTCAGTTTGACCGTTCCGTTGCCGTTATGTTCTGTGATCTGGATCGCTTTAAGCTCATCAACGATTCCCTTGGGCATGATACCGGTGACGAATTACTGAAGGAGCTTGCTGATACAATCCGCGGCATTTGCGGGGAACGCGCGATATTATGCCGCCATGGGGGTGATGAATTCCTGATCGCCCTTCCCGCAAACGGAGAAGAATCCATTGAGTCTATTTCTAAAAGATTGCTTGAAGAAATCTCAAAGCCCATATCCATTGGTGAAAATGAAGTCAGTGTAACATGCAGCATCGGAATCAGCCTTTATCCGAATCACGCTGATACGATTGATGACTTGATCTCAACTGCTGATATTGCCATGTATAGTGCGAAGGAAAAGGGAAAGAACACCTTTGAATTCTTTAATCCGGAGCTGAACAACAATTTAGCACGAAGAGTCCAAATAGAAAATGAACTGCTAAAGGCGCTGGAGCTTGGGGAATTCACGCTTCATTACCAGCCGCAGGTGTCGCTTGCAACTAGGGAAACGACCGGTCTTGAGGCGCTGATCAGATGGAACAATCCCCGCCTCGGCAGCGTGTCGCCAGCGGAATTTATCCCTGTTGCCGAGGAGACCGGGATGATCCGCAAAATTGGTGAATGGGTCATCGACCGCGCAGCAAACGATTTGAATCAGCTTAAACAAGCAGGCTGCGGCAATCTGAATGTAGCCGTCAACATTTCCATCAAGCAGTTTTATCACGAATCCCTGCCTGCTTTTATCCTGGATAAGCTTCATGAGCACAGCATTCCTGCCCAGCAGTTTAAAATTGAAATTACCGAAAGCGTCGTAATCGACCATTTTGATCTCGTTTTAAAGCAGCTCCGAACACTGAAGGAAGCAGGCATTGCCATCGCGCTCGATGATTTCGGGACAGGATTTTCTTCATTGAATTATTTAAAAATCCTTCCGATCGATATTGTTAAAATCGACCGCTCCTTCATTCAGGACATTCTTAGCAATGAACAGGATGCAGCCATCGTTCAAGCCGTCATTCAAATTGCCGAAAGCAAGAGCCTGACGGTGATCGCAGAAGGCGTGGAAACGAATGAACAAGCCGCCTTCCTCCACTCGATCGGCTGTCCTCAGGGACAAGGCTATGTGTTCAGCAGACCGCAGCCAATCGAAGAGATTATGAAACAACTAAAAACGAAAGGGTGACCGATACGGCTCGGTCACCCTTTTTTCTATTTGAACGGATACTTGTCATTCCAAAAGTTATGTTCAATTAAAAACCTGCGCCGCTGCTGAAGGGTCATAGCAAGCTGAGAGGTTTTTCCAATCTTACTTGTTATGTATTCTTTTAACAGAGGGATAAACAACTGATCTCCATTAGACAAAATCACAACCGATTTGTTTTTAGATGACCGAACTTCCTTCACATGATCCACCGCGAGCCAGATAACCTGATCACTTTTAGGTGACATGGTTGGAAACATATAGATGTCATTGAACTCACATACACATACCGGCAGCAGCTTCTGTCCCACCAATATTTCTCCGGATGCCTTTAAACGACCCTTATAGCTGCTTCCATAAAATACACAGTTAAACTCAATCACAAACGTTGCGGGTTTCTTGATGATCAGCTTCTCATGCTCTTCATGAATAATCGTATACACATGACCATACTCATCCCATTTCGATTCAAGAGCCATGGTCTTCTTTTGAATAAAATATTCCTCAACGATTTTCATTTGTTCTCCCCCTTCTGCTAATTTAAGATAAATGGTATGATATGGACAGGCAGTTTTCTGCCGCACCCATCTCTTAACACGCTTCCTTGCAGGGCTTGAGTGTTAAGGGATTTTTTGCTTTTCCTAAGCTTCATTTCGTTTCACCCCCTTTAACGGAATGTTCAAATAGTATCATATAACTATTTTCAAATATCATTATATAGGACTTTTATAACACTAAATATGTTATTTTTGTAAATAAATTGTATATTTTGTTTCGAAAATCGGAGGTAGCCATGATGACCGACACTTATTGGAAAACAGTTACCGGGGAGAACTCCTGGAAACGGTACATCTCTTCACTGCTCGTCATCCTTTTATTTATCGTCCTCGGAGGAGCGGTATACGCCATTGGCCTTTTACTATTAACAGCCCTTGACGGCAATCCGGATACATACTTTGACACAGTCCTTGGCAGTGCGGTCGGACTCTCCCCATTCATTGACTTTGTCCTGCTTCATGCCACCTATTTATTCTGGCTGCTCGGATTGTATATAGCGATAAGATTTATCCATAAACGCACGCTCCGGTCTCTCATTACCCATCGCGAACGACTGGATTGGGGAAGAATCGGCTGGGGATTCGGAATGTTTATCGGAATCTACCTGATCCTCAATGTAGCCGATTGGCTCCTATTTAAGGATGGCCTTGCATTGAATAACGAGACATCCCCCTCTCAATTTTTAATTCTTCTCGGTCTGGTACTGGTTTTCACACCGATCCAAACAACCGTTGAAGAGCTATTCTTCAGAGGGTTCCTCGTTCAATGGCTTGGAAAAGGATTGCGCCATCCCATCCTGATTGCCCTGATCATCGCTCTCGTATTCGGATCCCTCCACTTCGCCAACCCCGAAATGGGCAGGTCCGCGCTGCTGGTAGGATTGGAATACATCGTCGCCGGATTCATGCTCACCTTTATCGCACTGAAAACGGGCACAGCCGAGCTCTCAATCGGTGCCCATGCAGCAAACAACATCTTTTTATTTCTATTTATATCCGATGAGCTCTCAGTTGGAGGCAAACTGCCGGCTGTATTCTCCGTATCAGGTGACGTGGATCCCGTTTCGTCACTGATTGGGACGGTGATTATATTTGGGGGGTTTTATTGGCTGAGTGTGAGGAGGTATGGGGTTGGGCGGGGTTGAATGGTAGCTTGGTTTGAGGGTTGCACTGGTTTTGAACTGGGTTTGCACTGACCCCCGGTTCGGTAAAGCACTAAACCTCCGTCCCCTTCGATCGCTGAACTTAGTGCTGGATGGGATGGCAGTGATGCTGCTCTGTCCCTTGATGCGGTGGTGCAGCGGGGGTCAGTGCATTGCACTGACCCCCGTTCTGATAAAGCACTAAACCTCCGTCCCCCCATCATCCAAACTCAATATCCATGGGAAGCGGCGGCTTCTTTCCTCTGACCCCTGCTGCGGTGATGCGGTGGGGGTCAGTGTCGGTTTTAAGGGTTGAATACCAGACTAGCGGGGTCTGTCCCCCACTCTGCTAAAGAGTGAAAGCTCTGGCACCGCCTTCTGTAAACCCTTATGCAACAAGGGATTGAAGAAACGCTCCTCTGTCCCCTTTTGCGGTGAAGGATGACGGGACTGGCACGGTGCCAGTCCCCACTTTCTCTGCATCACGAAAGCTCTGGCACCTCGCCTGATAACCTCTTCTCCCACAAGGCTTTAAGGCGCCCTGCCTCTGTCCCCACTTGCGGTGAAGAAGAGCGGGTCAGGCCCCTCCACTCCCCCCCACGGCTAGCCCCCTGCATACTCCAACCAAACACAATAACCATGCACAGCCCTATCCCCTCCTCCATACGATAACCCTATACCAAATTGGGTTAGTTTTGAGGAGGACTCTATTTGAAGAAGGCTTTATCCTTGCTGATTATTTCGCTTTTTTTGCTAAGCGGCTGTGTGATTAATGAGAAACCGAAGACGGTTCAAACCGTTCAAGAGCCCCCTGTTGAAAAAGAAAGCCCGCCTGTTCAGAAAGAAGAAGAGCCGGCTCCAGAGCCAGTGCCTGAACCAGCCCCTGCACCTGAGGCGCCGCCTGCTGCGGAGGAGCCTGCAGCACCTGCTGTTCCTGATGTGAGCGATGCGGAGATGCAGTATTTGGATCAGGTTAGTCCAATGCTTGAACAGCTGTCTGCAGGGCTTTATGCTTTTGGGGAGCTGAATATGCAGGCAAGCGGGGATCCATCGCTTCTGACCGATTCGGGCTGGACGAAGGAAATGGCGAAAGCGTTGGTGCAGATGCAGAGTGCGAGCGATGATTTGAAAAGTCTTCAGCCGCCTCCGGGAATGGCGGAGGTTCATGATTTGTTCCTTTTGGCAGGCAAGGAGATTGATTATGTTGTAGCGCATTACCCGGGTGCTGTTGATTCGATGGATATTGCTGCGATAGAGCAGTGTACGGAGGCGCTATTAAATGTCGGAATGTATATGGATCAGGCTTCGGCATTGCTTGGGAGTACTCCACAATCCTATTAGAAAAAGCCAAGATGTCTTGGCTTTTTTCATATACTCAGGATAATCCGGATTGTCGTGCCCTCACCTTTTTTCGATTGTATTTGCAGGACATCCTTTCGCTTATAAAAAAGTTCAAGTCGGCGGATTACGTTTCGGAGGCCGATTCCGGTAGAATGGCCGCTGCTAATTTCATGAGCATGATCCTGCTGATCAAAAATCTTCTGCACCTGATCCTCTGTCATCCCTTCGCCATTATCGGTAATTTCAATAATCGGCGTCCCCCTGTGCGAGAAAATCCGAAGGGCAATTTCCCCGCCGGACTCATTGTTCTCCACTCCATGAATGAACGCGTTCTCTACGAGCGGCTGAAGAGTAAGACTCGGAATCTCCTTTTTCAAACAGGTTTCATCGATTTCCATTTTAAAGGCAATTCGATCGGCAAATCTGGTTTTTTGAATGTAAAAATACTCCTGAACCACGCTTACTTCTTCAGAAAGGGTAACCGTTTTGTTGAGATTGCCAAGGCTGTAGCGGAGCAGCTGGGAAACGGATTCAATTAGACGGCTTGTAACCGGGGCATCTTCTAAGTAGGCCATCCGGACAACTGTATTGAGTGTGTTAAAAAGAAAATGCGGGTTGATCTGGTTTTGCAGGTGCTTGAGTTCAAGCTCCTTCAGCAGCTGATCGAGCTCTGATTTTTCCTCCATTTCTTCAATAAGACGCTTTAAATTATCCTTCATATGGTTAAACGACTCTCCCAGAACACGAATTTCGTCCCTGGATTTGACGGCAATGGACGGTCCTTCAAAGCGGCCGGAAGCAATCTCCTTCGCTGCATCAGACAGCTGCCGGATGGGCCGGGTGACGCCTCTTGAGAAAAAAAGAGCCAAAAGCAGCGCAAGAAGCAACGTGGAAGAAAACAGGCTGATCGTGAACCATTGAAACGCCTGGTTGCGCTTTTCCATATCCTGATAAAATGCACGGTACTCAGAAAGCTCCATGTTTAGAAGGGTGAGGGTGGATTCCTGCAAATAAGAGGAGATATTCTGAACTTCCTTTAAGTGCCTCAGGTAATCCTCAATTTGACTCGTTTTCACTTCCTCAATGGTCGCATCACTTTCTTCCAGCAAGCTCTTCATCATGTTTCGATATTTCAAAAGCTCAGGATCGCCTACTCCCGCAGGTTTTTCCAGCTCCAGCCGATTGTAATTTTTACTGAAGGATTTTTTGAGCTGATCATACTCCTGTACAAACTCCCCATCTTTTTCGACGGCGAAGCCATTAATTTTTTCATAAATAGAGCTCGCCTGCTGGGAAATTTCATTAAACAGAAGAAACCCCTGAAAGCTTTGGTGATACTCGGAAACCATCCGATTGCTGCTGAAATATATAGAGAAGGTTACGATATTGAATAGCGCGACAAAAACTGAAAAATAGATAAGGAGCTTGCTGCGAATCGATTTCATTGCTGGGCCCCCTCTGGCTTGCCCGGAGTGAGCGGCAGGTCGTACTCTCGAATGATGGCTGTATCCGTATGCTGAATCGGCTCCGGACTGAGCCCTTTTTTGATTTGCAGCAGCGTTTCGACCCCTTTATAGCCCATTTGATACGGATATTGAACGACCGTCGCCTGGATGGTGCCCTTTTCAATGTATTTTAGCGTCTCCGGCAACGTATCGAAGCCAATTACATACGTCCGCCCGTCCTTTTTCAAATACTCCGCTACCTGCGCAATGCCGATCCCATCCAGAGCGCTCGTCCCGTAAAATGCATTGAGTTCCGGATATTCCTGAAAAAATTCGTATGCCGCCTTTACCGCACCCGCCTTCGTAATATTGGACTCTTTTTGAGCTGCGACCTTGATACGGGACTGTGATTTAATGGCATCTAAAAACCCCTGCACCCGCAGCTTCTGATGGGACGCCTCGAAACTCCCGGTAATAATTCCAACCGTCTGAGGCCCCTTCGTATCAGCTATCAGCGCCTTTCCCGCAAGAAAACCTGCATAATAATTGTCCGTCCCGATATACACCGACCGCTCACTGTTGGGCGCATCCGTATCAATCGTTACAACCGGAATACCCTTTTCTACTGCTTTATTTAAAAGCGGCGTAAACTCCTGATCGACAATCCCCTGTGTCAGCAGTCCATCGACCTGTCCCGCAATCGCCATATCAATCGTTTTCAAATGCTCATCTATATTTGCCTGCTTCGGACCAAGGAATTCAAGAGAAACCCCATGTTCCTCCGCCGCATCCTGAGCCCCTTCCTCGACCAGACTCCAATACTCGTTATCCAGCTCCTCAGGAATGAGGACAAAATGATACGTGTGCTTTGAATCTGTCTTCCCTGCTGCAATTTCCGTCACATGAAAGGTTTCCTTTCCAAAGTAAATCGTCATGGCAGCCGTTGCTGCAAAAATGAGAATAGCAGAAAGGTAGAGAAATCGTTTGAGATACGCCATGAGGTTCTCCTTGTAAGCGTTTTATTTCTATTGTAGGAGATTTGGCGGGGGTTGGGAAGGGGGAGTTTTGGGGGGATTGTGGTTGGTGTGCACTGCTGGAGCACTGACCCCCGCTCTGATTAAGGACTAAAACTCCGTCCCCCTCTCGTTTTTTCCGTTGTGCCGCATGAGGTTCGGCGGTTTGTACTCTGTCCCCTGATGCGGTGACGGGATGGGGGTCAGTGCAACGCACTGACCCCCGTTCTGATAAAGCACTAAACCTCCGTCCCCCTCTCGTTTTTTCCGTTGTGCCGCATGAGGTTCGGCGGTTTGTGCTCTGTCCCCTGATCCGGTGAAGCGACGGGGGTCAGTGCAACGCACACACAAAAAAAAGAAGGGTCCCCCCTTCTCACCTGCTGCGTGCAGCGTCTCTCATTTTCATGATGGAATAGCTTGTGATGGCTGCGATGATGGCGCAGGCGAATCCTGTGTACATGAATCCCATTTGGGCGGTTCCCGCCTGAAGCTGTAGAGTTAAGTAGTAGCCGAAGAAGACGAGGACTCCGAGGAGAGAAACGTTGCGAACCAGCTTTAAGTAGGATATATAGGATGCTCGGTCAAAATTAAACATAGTGATTACCTCTCAATCAAATATTCTTGTAAGAGGATAATTACCCGTTTTTGCAAACCTTAAACATCAGATTGATTTTTTTGCTGGCCCCTTCGGTTTTTCCATTTGTTCAGGAGAATAATGATGATGACAAAGTATATTCCACTGGCAATAAGCAGTGATGTTGTGTCAGTTCCGAAAAATTTATAAAGAATGGGTCCGCCGCAGACAGCTGCAATCAGGTACCACATCCAGAAGGATAGATTGTTCATGGGGAGCCTCCTGTTTTGTTTTCTTCTATTATACAAATTAAATCGATATACCACAAAATCATTGGAAATTTAAGGAATCACGTTATACAATCCTCTATATTCGGGTATGTATCATTAACGACTAAAGGAGGGCAAAACCATGGTTAAAACCGGTGATGAAATACAATGGGCGGAGGTTTTGGCAAGGCTTCAGGATGAATTGGCAGAGCTGAACGAAGATTTTAACCGGAATTTTATTAAGCCGAACATTGTCCTGTCCGGGAAAACGGGCGTTGGGAAGAGTACGTTAATCAATGCGGTATTTGGTTTTAATGAGGCGGAGACCGGTGTCGGCAAGCCGGTTTCACAGGCACTGATTGAGTATCGGATTCCGGAAGCACCGGTTCACCTCTTTGATACAAAAGGGATGGAGCTTGACCTGGAGCAGCGTGAGATCTCACGCAAACAGATTGTCAGCGAAATTCGGAAACGGGCTTCTTCTACAGATGCGGCGGACCACCTTCATATTATGTGGTATTGCATTTCTAATGAAAGCAGAAGGCTCGAGAGTACGGAAATCGAGTGGATCCGCAGCTTTTCCGAATACATGCCGGTCGTCATTGTTTTAACGCAAACCTTCGATCAGAATGAAGCGTTTCTAAAATTTATAAAAGAAGAGCTCCCCCACCTTCCGATTTGCCGGGTACTGGCAAAGGAAAAAGTATTGCTGGGCGAGGTGAAAATTCCTCAGCATGGTTTAACCGATTTGATCGACAGGACGCTGGATATCATTCCGGAAGCGACTAGACGGGCGTTTACGGCGGCTCAGAAAATTGAAGTAGAACGGAAAATTGATTCAGCAAAAAAGCTGATTCAGGAGCGGCTCGATTCAAACAGCCCGGTGAGCTATAAAAATCTCGCCCATGCGGCTGAAGCATTCCCGATCGGCATGGATATGATGGGCCGAAGCGCTGTTTACTTGTATATGGCAAAAGACATTATGACAGTCATGGGCATTCCCGTAAACCGCAACTTCCTGAAGTTCACTAAGGAAGCAAGGCCGCTCCTGCAATCCATTCTGCTTCCATTCGTTGCCTCTGAAGGCGGGCGCGCAATCGGCAAAGCTGCCCTTAAATACGGTACGAAACAGCTGAGCAAGGAAGGCGCCTCCACCCTAGCCAAGCTCGCCGGAAAAACGGTCGGTAAAGCCAATCTGCTTCTTTCTCCGATTGTCGGACTCGTCGCAGGGAGCTTCAACCGGAAAGTTACCGAAGCCATCGCCAACTCTTTTATTAATACATGTGCGGACTTTTTAAGACAGGAAATCAGCTACAAGGACTACTCCACTACTGAAATTATGGAGAAGCTTTCAATTGGGATGAAGGTACGGATGAATGAGAATAAGGAGAAAATTGAGGAGCTTGCGGTGAAAAGCTAAATTTGCATAATGTTTTATCGAAAAAGCTCGCCATTTGAATCTATAATCACTATAGAGCTCCGGCCACCAGGTCCTGAATCAGCCTGCTATTTAAGCAGGCTGATTTTTTCTCGTGTTTTAAGCACTAGTTTTATAGGATAATCTATTTATCTTTTCAATAATTTGGGTAGAAACATTAAATGATGATCAATTTTATTGCAAAAGTCACACCGTTTTTTTCTAATATAAGGTAAATTACCTATTCAACCTATTTTATGCCATCGTATATCATTGAATAATGCTTCCATATTTTGACGAAATTTCACCTTACCAATAGAGAATAATTTTCCAGGGGTTACGGATCATACCGTCCTATTTATCCTATCTATATGAACAATTAAGAATAATAGAGGAAAGCTTGAAACCACTAAACCAAAACCAGAAGGAATTCAGCAGCAAAAATCAAGATGTGCAAGGAACCTAAGCTGACAGAAGACACCAATAAAGGGTATCATGCAGTTTTTTATTTTGTTATTCACTAATAAAATCAACCTTATGATACAAAGCATTAAACCATAAATATCCTGCATGAATTCTATCCTTGGGGTAACGTTACTATACATATTATTAGGAGAATAACTTAATGGGGTTTGCAATCTTAATAGTAGTTGAAATAGGTATCCTTATTATCCTTTGTTCTCAATTTGCATATGCTCTTGCAATACTTATTATAGGGAAAATACAAATAGAATACTATGAATGGGGAATTTTTAAGGAGCCGGAAAACTGGTTTCAGAAAATAGTAAATTTTATTTTGAGACTATTAGTTGGCATTGGACCTTATATCTATTACAAAACTGCAAATCGTTCATGGATCGTATCTAAATTACTATATTCCTTATTTCTGCTCTGTCTTATCATATCTGGGATTATTTGTTATTATATTTTATCACGCTTAGGAAATTTAATTACCGGTTAAGAACAATTAATGCAATAAGTGAATTCTTAATAGGATTAGTGAGAATTCACAGGATAATAGCAAATCCCCTTATAAATAAACACAACTATAGGAGCTCAAAAGATGATTTCCACAGGCCTAATCAAAATTATAGAATTATGTATGTTAGCCATATTAGCTGGTCAATTTGGCTATGCCTTCGCTATTTTCATTTTGGGAAGGGTGCAGATAGAATATTTTGAATGGGGGATATTTAAAAACAGCAATAATATTTTCCATAAGTTTATTAACTTCTTTTTGTACTCGATAGTTGGCCTAGGTCCATTTCTTTTCTACAAAAGCCAAAAACAATCTTGGATCTTATCCAAATTACTATACATTCTTTATCTCATACTTGTGGGAATCATCGCAATTATCTTATTTAATGTAATCAGTCGAACTCTTTATTTTTTTAGCTAGCATGAGAAAATTAACTGCGGGAGATTTTGTATGAATACTGAAATTTCTCTATTGATATTAGAAAATACACTAATTGCCCTTTTGGGGGCTCAGAATGTTTATGCTTTTCTTATTCTATTAACAGGGAGTCTTGTTTTAGATCCGTGCGAAAATGGAATCCATAAAGAAGGTTCAAAAAGAACGGGGCTTGAACATGTTTTCTTGATTGTCGGGGTAACGTTATTTGGAATTGGACCCTACATTTATAGAAAACTGAATCAACACTCTTGGTTGATAAAAAAGCTTATTTTCATGCTCTTTTGTATTGGATTATTTATTGGAAGCATTATTCTATTTGCAATCATTATGTCTAGCGTAAAATATGTACTGACTGTATTTAGTTAATTTGACTTAACAACTATGGAGTGAATGCAATGCTTCTCATACCCGAAATCATCAAATATACCGTCCTTATTCTCTCTTCCGTTCAGTGTACTTATGCGGCTTGCATTATTTTGCTTGGGGATACCCTTTATGAACAATTTGAAGATGGTGTAGTATACAATCCCAAGAATATTTTCTCGAAAACATGGAATTTTGATCTTCGTTCTTTTAGGCGTCGGTCCTTATCTTTACAGAAGAAAAGCTCTGCATCTTAATTGGTTCGTTAAAAGAGTCGTTATGGGCTGGTGGGTTTTATTAATGATCATAGGAACGGTTATTATTAACCTTTTTATTTTCAGTATTATTTATGTGCTGCACTGAGAAATCCCGAGTTCCATAGCAGGTCGTCAGATACATATAAATGATCGGGTTGGAAACAGCGTATTGTATACTCAAGCGATTTTACAGGAATTGTACTTTTCAGGTTCACCTTGATTATTATTTATTTGGCCTTTAAGCTCTTTGCATGAACTCCCGGTCTGTTCGTCATATTGAACAAATTGATTATACGAGCCAATGTGTTGACGAACTAAAAAACTGGCTCTATTGGTCCCTTTACAAAGGTTTTGTCGAAAAATATTTGTCGAAATTGTTCTTTTTATAGCAAAAACCAATTCGTTATATGGTATGATGGTACCAAAATGACGAACAGGAGTGGAAAAATGATCGGAGAGCGCATTCGCAAATACCGCAAAGAACGTAACCTATCCCTTACAGAACTGGCTAACCGTGCAGGCGTAGCGAAGTCTTATTTAAGCTCTATTGAACGAAATCTCCAAACGAATCCATCTGTGTTATTCCTGGAAAAAGTCTCTTCTGTTTTAGGCGAGTCCGTGAATACACTTGTTAATGATACAGAAGAAAGTTCGGGTTTGGATACGGAGTGGTCAGGTTTAGTGAAAGAAGCTATGCATTCTGGGGTAACGAAGGAGCAGTTCAAGGAGTTTCTTGAATTTAATAAATGGAAAAATAAGAACGCTCAATAATAAAACAGACAGCCTAAATTCAACGATTTAGACTGTCTTTTCATTTTCAGCAAGTTTTTTTGGTTCCTCGAGTCTTGCCATTGCTCTCCAGATTGTGACTCCTGAATACCCTAAAAGCAGGATACCGGGAAGCACAAGCAGGAGTGCACTTCCTTCTTTCGATTTAGCGAAATCGATAAAATAGCCCAGGTAGGGAATGGTCACACCTGAATATTCCGCAACAACATTGTCAGACAAGACTGGATCCGTGTCGGCCGTTTTGTTGTTGTCCCCTTTTGTCTTATACAAAACCTGGTCTCCACTTTTAATAACGTCGATAATTCTGTGCGTTACAAGGGTTGTTTCGTCCATCTTGAATGTGATCACATCATTTTTTCCGAAGCGCTTCATATCCCCGCCCGGTTTGACAGCTATGATGGATCCTGTATGAATTCCTGGCTCCATTGATCCTGAAAGAACGGTCTTCATCTGGTACCCAAGAAGCTGCGGTTCACCGCCTGACGCTTTTGAGGATACGACAGTTGCAATCATTAAGAGGAGGACGATAAATAAAAGTGCTGTAATGCTCGTGCTAATCACCTTTTTAATTGCTTTCAATCTGATCACCTTCCAGACTGGTATTCTCTTCTTTAGCCGGCACAGTCTCTTCTTTTGTCACTGGCTCTTCTGCTTTCACATCGTCCGGTTTCGGTTCTTCAACGGTTGGATCTTCATTTGGTTTCTTTTCATCCGGTTTCGTTTCATCAACAGGATTGGTTTCTTTTTCAGGTTTTGTTTCTTTTTCTTTATCCTTTTCCTCTTTTGCTTTCTCCTCTTCTTTAGGAGGCGGGCAGACTAGGGTAATAGCTTCACTTGTAAATGTGGCTGTATGCTCGTAATCTTTATTAAATCCCGGCCGCTGTTCTGCGACGACTTGATACGTCCCTTCCTTTTCAGCTAGGACGGAAAGGCTGCCGGATTGATTGCTTTCAATTTCATGGAGGGCTTGATTAGTCAGGATCTCATTTCCGTTGAAGAGAACGTCAAACGTGGTTGTACCGATCATCGTAAATCCGCTGTTTTGTATGGTAAATGGAAGGTTCACAGGTTCGCAGGATTTAACTTCCGATTCCTCATTTTTAACAAAGGACAGAACACTTCCATCCCACCAGGTACCCGCTTGAATATCCATAGTGTCTTCTATGGAATCGCTGAAATACGCATTAGTTGGCTGGGATGTCAGGTTGGTCGCGCAATACATTCCTGTTACCCATAAAGCTGCAGCTTGTGTGATATAAAGGTATTTTTTATTATGATCATGAAATTTACGTTTCCTTGAGTGACGAATGACAGTCATCCCCCATTCTGCAATATTTCAATAAGTACGTGATAAAGCTTTGAAAGGAAGACGGGATAATCCCCGCCTTCCCTGCCTTTATAAAAATTATTTTTCTACTCCAGCGCCTTGCTTTCCTTCGAAGGACCACTTAAGGTGAAGCTGGTCACCTTGGAATTTGTTTTGATCCTGTCCGTTATCAACAAATTGGAACTGAACTTTTAGTTCATCAGTTGTTCCAGCTGCCAATTTACCGCCTTTTTCACCAAACCATTCAGAGAAGAAGTTCCCATCAATGGCATCAGGAGACATATTTTTGAGCTGGTCAAGTGTCGTCCACCAAACAACTGTATCGACTTTATCTTTATTCAATAAGAAGTTTACGCGGATATGCTTCCCGAAATCCTCTCCAGCGTTGTCACCTTTCCAATCTGTTAAAGTGTAATCCGTTTTCATAAGAATTTTGGCAATATCCAGTGTTCCGTCATTTTTCAATTCGAAAGAACGGTTCATCCAATCACCAGGTTTAATGTTGCCAACTTGAATGACAGTAGTAGGATTTGCATTTAAATCCAAAGTTCCAGAAGCAAATGATCCGGAAGCATCCGCTTTATCACTGAAGAACGCATATGTACCGCCCCCAACTAAAGACAAACCAAGTGCAGCTGAAGCAAGACCCAAACCAAGTTTTTTACTGAAAGCCATTTAAAATTCCTCCCATACCCTTTTAGTTTTTTATATTGAACTTCTTCAATGAAGAAGCATCAATCTTATTACCTGCAACCGGTTCATTTGGTTTGGTTCTCAGGAGTTTAATGGATAGATAGAGTAGGAGGATTCCTGGGATGACCATAAACAGCAGGCTGCCGAATTTTGAATTTACCAGGATGAATAGATAGCCTAGGAATGGAATGGTTAGGCCTGTATAGATGCCTTTTATTTGCTGTGGTTTTACTTGTTCCAAATCAGAGCCATCATTGTTATCGCCTTTCGTGCGGTATTGCTCCCTGTTTTCCTTCCTGACTACCTCCACTACTCTGTGAGTAATGAGGGCGTGGTTCTCTACCTCAAACGTGATAACGTCCCCTTTGCTGATTTTTTCATTAGGGCCCGGGGTTTTTATGAGGATCACAGATCCTGTCCAGAAGGTTGGTTCCATCGAACCGGATAGTACATTTTTGATCTGATAGGGAAGAATCGTTTGTTTGTTCCCAATAAAGAACAAAGAGAGCGTAATGATTAAGACCCATAAAAATCTTTTTACGAATTGGATTTTCACAAGTCCAGCGCCTTTCTTCTTAAGTGTTCTTGATAAAGAACCTTACACACTGAGTATATCGTATGACCCACAAAACGGAAAGTGGTCTTTTGCACCAAAAAGTTCTTTTTAACGAATATTCTCTGTTGTTTCCTTCGCTTTTCTTCATTTTTCTAACTTTTTCATAATTTTTTCGTTTCTTTTGTTTTATATAAAGAACAAAATTGGTTGCATTTTGATTCTTTAGACATGGTATTACCTAACTAAAAACCGGCTCTATTAGAAGAGCCGGTTCTCATCCATTACTTTTCGTTCATCAATTTTTCCATTTCATTCAATGTTTCCTCAAACACTTGCATCGCCTGATCAATCGGTTTGGATGTGGACATGTCCACTCCGGCACCCTTCAGGATGCTGATTGGATCGGAGGATCCGCCTGCAGTCAGGAAGTTATCCTTCACGCGCTTAACAGCCGGTGCGCCTTCGTCCGTGATCTGCTTGGACAGAGCCGTTGAAGCTGCGAAGCTTGTAGCGTATTGATACACATAGAAATTGTAGTTATAGAAGTGAGGGATGCGCGCCCATTCCATTGGGATCTCTTCATCCGCCGCCATCGCTTTTCCGTAATACTTCTTATTGATGTCCCCGTATACTTTCTTATACGTTTCTGCGTTCAGCGCTTCGCCTTTTTGGTCCAGCTCATGAATCTCTTTTTCGAATTCAGCAAACTGAGTTTGACGGAATAGCGTCGTACGGAAGTTTTCAAGACGCTGATTCAGCAAGAACATTTTTTCTTCTTTCGTTTTAGCGTTTTTATATTCACTGTTCCAGAGCAAGGCTTCATTCAGCGTGGAAGCGACTTCAGCTGTGAAGGTTGCATAGTTGGAGTTGAAATAATTTTGTTTTTCGCTCGACATGTAGGAATGAACGGCATGTCCTAATTCATGGGCAATTGTGGATACGTCATCCTTCGTTCCCTGATAATTTAACAGGAGGTATGGATGTGAACCGTAGGAACCCCATTGGTAAGCGCCTGTTGCTTTATCATCGGTAGAATAAACGTCAATCCAGCGCTGATCAAATGCTGTTTTCAATGTATTTACATAGTCTTCGCCCATTGGCTTCAGACCTTCGAGCACCATTTTCTCTGCATCTGCATATGGAATGTAGGTTTCGTCTGCTTCCACAATCGGTGTATAGATGTCGTACATATGAAGCTCATCGACTCCGAGCATTTTCTTCTTCAATTCCATATAGCGGTGCATTAAAGGCAATCCTTTGTTAACGGAAGAAATCAGCTGATCATATACTTTTGACGGGACATTGTTTGGCACAACAGCCGCTTCCAAAGCAGATTTATAATTTCTCACTTCAGCACCGATATTATGGCTCTTCACTTGAGCCGTCAGTGTTTGCGAGAACGAATCCTGGAATTTTCCAAGCGTTTGATAATACGCTTCATACGCTTGCTTGCGAACATTGCGGTCCTTGCTTTCCATATAAGAAATGAAGTTGGAACGTGTCAGCTGTACGTCCTTCCCGCTGGAGTCCTTGATCATCGGGAACTTCACATCTTTTGCAAGCATCGCATAAACACCTGAACCCGTATCATTCAATGGAGATACCTTCGCAAGCAGCTCTTCTTCCTGCTTTGTGAGGGTGTGGTCTTTCGTGCGAATCATATCTTTAATGAAATATTTATAGGGTGCCGTCATTTTATTGCGAAGGAAACGTTCAATTTCTTTTTTCGGAATGCTGACGACTTCCGGCTTGAACCATGAAGTATTAGCTGAAACCTTCGCGGACATTTTTTCCGCACGGTCCGTCAAAGCCTGCAGAGACGAATTAGACTGGTTCACATCGAACGAAAGGTTTGCGTAAACATAGGCTTTATCGGAAATAACGGATAGCGCTGCATAGTCCTTTAATGCATTTGTAAGATTCAGAGCGGATTTCCCAATCTTGCCCTGGTGGTTCTTTTTGAACTTCGCAGACAGATCTTCGGCTTTCTTTACATCCGCTTCCCACGCTGCTTTGGATTTGTACATATCTTCCAAATTCCATTTATACTCTACTGGAATTTCATCGCGGTTTTTGTAATTCGGTTTAGCTTGCTCTTCGGCATGGGCAACCGGAGTGCTAAGTACGTTGTACGGTACCACTGCTGAAACGGCGATCGCAGCCGCTGCCACAGTTGTTATAAGCTGTTTTTTCATGAAAAAGACCCTCCAAATTATGTATATTTTTCTATAACACCCTTATATTTCAACAAGAATTTACATTATTCCTTCTTTTCTGAAAAAATAGTTATTTGGTTTTGGAGTTTTTATTTAGGTTTCCTTTAAATGGGTGGAATTATTACAAACGGTGGAGGGTGGGGGAAGTGTTAACTACCAGAGCTCTTTGCGGGGGACGGGGAGCGAGGTCTGTCCCTCACTCTGCTAAAGAACCAAAGCTCCGGCACCAACTCTCCAAACGGTTGGTATATCTGGCTCCGCGGTCCACTTCCTCTGTCCCCGGCTGCGGTGAAGCATAACGGGACTGGCACACTAGCGATGCACCACTTGAAAATTATGGATAATAAACAGAAAGATCCTTTACAGAACGCAAAAAAGCTCCTAATGTAGAAGGGACCATACTTGTTCCCAACTCTACGAAAAGGAGCTCAACCGTGAGTAAAAGTATAGGTCAATTATCGCTTATTTGTCAATGCCTCTCCCTCTTACCAATGGAGGATTTTGAGTGTCCTCTTTTGGATTACGACAAGGATAAACTTTCAACCAGTGCGCTCATGAAAATCATGGTCTGTGCCCAACTAGACCAGTGGAATTCATACTCTATGATGGAAGAGAAGCTCCGGGCAAATCCGGAACTCCGCGAACATTTGGGAATAAAAAAAGGAATTAGCGGAAGCCAGCTTAGCCGCCGAATTAATGATCTGCCAACGGAGCTCGTTCAGAAATTATTTGTCAAGGTCATCGAGAAACTTAAACTCCTTTCTAAAAAATGCAAGGGAAGCGACCGAAACGTAGGCCGGCTCGCTATCGTTGATTCAACTGAATTGCGGCTGCCTCATCAACTTTGTAAATGGACGCGCATTTCAAAAGGGCACACGGCGGTAAAAATGCACACTCGATTAAACGTCGTTTCCTCAACCACCGTCTTTCCAGATAAAATTGTTCCTTCCACCGGCAAGGTGGGGGATGTGGAAACCGGTATTTATATGGTTGAAGACCCGAATGTCACGCATTTAATGGATCGAGCTTATCCTTCCACTAAAAATCTCATGGATTGGCAAAAAAGAAAGATTAAATTCATTGCTCGGGTCCGAAAGAACCTCCGGCTCTATACTCAGGAGAGTTACAAAACCACGCACCCAAGGATTTTGCGAGACGAAAAGATTCATTATGGGGTAACGGAAGATCCGCTTCGGTATGTAGAATTCATTGATGAAAAGGAAAGGGTGTACCGGATTTTAACCACACGATTTGATTTGACAGATCAAGAAGTTATGGACACCTACAAGCAGCGGTGGATGATTGAGCTTTTCTTCAAATGGATTAAGGGACACCTGAGACTAACGAAAGTTTGGAGTAAAAAACCGCAAGGGATTTGGAACCAGATGTTCCTAGCCCTCATCGCGTATGCTGTAACTTTGATGATGCGGATCACGATGTCTCCCTCTCATACTCAATGGGAATTTTTCCGGATTTTACAATGTTACTGGTTTCAACCGGTTTGTAAAGTTATTGAGGCCATTAAGAGACCGAAGAAGAAATCGAAAGGGAGGCAAAAAGTACCGGATCAGCCTCACTCAGACAACCTGGAAGAATTGTTCATTGGAACCGTAGCCCACTATAAAGCCCCTGGTAAAAAATAAGCAGGTTTTTCAATAGTTAAAAAATGGGAACGAGGTCATTTACTGTCCATACTCTCCTTTTTTCATTCCTCTCATCAAATCAACTGTAAAATTATTGAATATATTCAATTTAAACCCTTGCGTGCAACGCTAGTGGGCCTGTCCCCATAAATTTTACCGTACTAAAGCTCCGGCACCGATCCTGGAAACCGTTGGGGCATAAGGGCTCATCGGACATGCCCTATGTCCCCTGATGCGGTGAAGAATGAGGGGACTGGCACCGTGCCAGTCCCCTTAAATTTTACCGGACTAAAGCTCCGGCACCATTCAGGCAAACTGTTGGGGCATAAGGGCTCATCGGGTATGGTCTCTGTCCCCCGATGCGGTGAAGAATGACGGGACTGGCACCTGGCCGCCGCTGCAGCCAGATAACCCCCACAAAAAAACGCTTGGATTCAATCCAAGCGTTTTTTGTGCTTTATTACTTGCCTGCTTTATTCGTAATAATCTCTTCTACCGCTTCCATTACGGACTTTTCAACATGCGCAAGGCGCTGCTCGGCATCCTCAAGGGATGTGCCTTTGACAGCGAAGTAGAATTTGATTTTCGGCTCCGTACCGGATGGACGCAGGCAGAACCATGTGCCATCTTCAAGGAAGTATTTAAGAACGTTGGATTTTGGAAGATCGATTTCTTCTTTTTCTCCGGAGACGTTCAGCTGTCTTTCACTGGTTTTGTAATCCTCAACAATGGTTACCTTTTTGCCGGCGATTTCAGCAGGAGGGTTCGAACGGAAGGCAGCAAGGATGTCCTGAATCTGCTCAGCACCTTCTTTTCCTTTCAGCGTCAAGGATTTCAGGCCTTCTTTAAAGTAGCCGTATTGTGCGAAAATCTCAAGCAGCCCCTGATACAGCGTCATACCTTTCTTTTTATAGAAACCACATACTTCAACAGCTAGCAATGCAGCTTGAATCGCATCTTTATCACGTGCAAAATCACCGATTAAATAGCCATAGCTTTCCTCATAGCCAAACTGGAACGTATACTGGCCGGACTCTTCGTATTCACGGATTTTTTCCCCGATAAATTTGAACCCGGTAAGAGTATCGACCGTTTCAAGATTGAAGGAAGATGCAACTTCCCGGCCAATTTCTGACGTAACGATTGTTTTCAGCACAATGCCGTTGTCCGGAAGGATGCCTTTTGCTTTTTTCTCGGACAGCAAGTAGTGAAGCAGAATCGCACCCGTTTGATTTCCTGTCAAAACGACGTATTCATCCGCTTCGTTTTTAACAGCAATCCCAAGGCGGTCTGCATCCGGATCCGTTGCAATCAGGATGTCAGCTCCCGCTGCTTCTCCATCGCGGATCGCCAATTCAAATGCCGCATGCTCTTCTGGGTTAGGAGACTTAACCGTTGAAAAGTTCGGATCAGGAAGCTCCTGCTCCTTCACGACTATTACATTTTCATATCCAAGTGCAGCGAGTCCGCGTCGCACCGGCTTGTTCGCCGTTCCGTGAAGCGGTGTGAAAACGACCTTCACATCTACCTCTTTAGAAAGCTCAGGATTTACAGAAATAGATGTCAGCTTTTGCGTATATTTCTCATCGATTTCATCACCGATGATTTTGATTAACCCGGCTTCCTTCAGACTTGCTTCATCCTTTACCTCAATGGATAGCTCGTCCTCAAGCTCATTTACCTTTGCAATGACTTCATCTGCCGCAGCAGGAGGAAGCTGGCCGCCATCTTCGCCGTATACTTTGTAGCCATTGTATTCTGGAGGATTGTGGCTTGCCGTTAAAACGATTCCCGAAAAAGCATTCAATTCGCGAACCGCGAAGCTCAGCTCAGGAGTAGGACGAAGTTCATCGAATACGTATGTTTGAATACCATGAGTCGCAAGCGTTTTCGCTGCTTCCATCGCAAACTCAGGAGATTTGTGACGGGAATCATACGCGATCGCCACGCCTCTCTTTTTCGCTTCCTCACCGAAAGATTCTATGTATTTTGCCAAGCCTTCGGAAGCTTTTCGAACTGTATAAATGTTCATCCGGTTTGTGCCGGGTCCTATTTCCCCGCGCATTCCGCCTGTACCAAACTCAAGATCCTTGTAGAAGCAATCCTCCAGCTGTTTTTCATCATCTTTGAAACTGACTAGCAGATCCAATAATTCAGGATCAAGATTGGTTTGGTTCTTCCAGCGCTCATAGCTTTGTGTCCAGTTCATCATTTACCTCCTGAAGTGCTAAGTTTTATCCTTCTATACGGTTTCTCCATCCATGCTGTTCTCTCCTGCAATTTTCCTTGAAAAAGAAGCGCATGATCTCACTTATTTTATCATAAAAAACATGATGGGGGCGGGTTTTGACTAGGGTGGGGCATTAGTCTGAATCCAGTCAGTCGAACGTTGTCTGGATATGTCGAATTGCCCGTAATCGACACATTTGTGCCCGTTATCGACACGCTTGTGCCCGTTATCGACAAAATTTCGCCCGTAAAATCCATGCCACCTGGCATGCGATCCACCTCTTTGTGCCCGTAAACCCTGTTCAACCCTGATCTGCTTTTAACATCCATTAAACCCGGTACAATCAATCTTTTTAACATCTATCCCATTCCCCAATTCACAGAAAAAAAAACCGCCCCAGTCTCCCGGGGCAGTCGCATTTGAACATTATTCTGCGAGCGGAACGACCGCATAATCAATCTGCTCGTTCAATTGCTCTGTATACGTCCGTTTTTGCTCATCAGTCCAGTTCAGACGGCTGGCCATGTAGCTGATTACCGGTTCTTTATAGCTTCTAACCCAATCAATATTGAAATAAACGGCTCCGGTACGGCGAACGAAGAAGTCAGCCGGTGTTGCTGCAAGTTCTTCCGTGATTGCGTATTCCGCAGCAGCAAGAACGTAAGCCGGAATGTTTAGGCGTGCTGCCTCGTCCTTCACACTGTCCAGGATTTCAAGCACCTGGTCCACGTTTGAACCGTAGCGCTGGGCAAGCCGCTCTGCTTGCTGTTCAGTTAATCCATGCTTTTGTCCTGCTTCTGTTTTGACTTTCTTAAATTGCTGGAAGCTGGATGCGCCGCCTACATGGCCTCCAGATACAGGCATATTTTTCGTTTTGCATTTGCCGAAATCTTTTCCGGTTTCGTTATTCAAGCGTTCTGCTACAAGGTTCACAATATGCTCCGCCATTTTCCGGTAGCCAGTCAGCTTCCCGCCTGCGATGGTAATCAGGCCGGAATTGGAAGTCCAAACCTCGTCTTTCCTGGAGATTTCGGATGGATCTTTTCCTTCTTCATGAATAAGCGGGCGTAATCCTGCCCAGCTGGATTCAACATCTTCCACTTTAATTTCCAGACTCGGGAACATGTAGTTGATGGCGTCCACCACGTATTTGCGGTCTGCCTCTGTCATTCTCGGCTTCGCAATGTCGCTTTTATAGACGGTGTCCGTCGTTCCTACGTAAGTTTTGCCTTCGCGCGGAATTGCAAACACCATCCGTTTATCCGGTGTGTCAAAATAGACAGCCTGCTTCAATGGGAACCGGGATTGATCGAATACCAGGTGAATTCCTTTAGTAAGCTGAAGGTGCTTGCCCTCTTTGGAATGATCTTTTTCTCTCAGACCGTCTACCCAAGGACCAGTCGCATTGACGATTTTTTTGGCGTGGACGTCATACGTTTTGCCTGTTAGCACGTCCAAAATTTTCACGCCGATCACTTTGCCTTTTTCATATAGGAGGCTATCGACCTTCGCATAGTTAACCGGCTCTGCTCCGAATCGAACGGCTTCTTTCATGACTTCGATCGTTAAACGGGCGTCATCTGTTTTGTATTCTACATAGCGGCCTCCGCCAAGCAGATCCTGCTTTTTGACAAGCGGTTCTCTTTCCAGTACTTCATCCGCTGTCAGCATTGTGCGCCATTCGCTTTTCTTAACGCCTGCCAGGAAATCATAAACACGAAGTCCAATGCCTGTTGAAAATTTTCCGAAGGTACCGCCTTTATGCATTGGAAGGAGCATCCATTCAGGTGTTGTTACGTGCGGTCCGTTTTCATAAACAATCGCGCGCTCTTTCCCAACCTCCGCCACCATTTTCACTTCAAATTGCTTTAAGTATCTTAAACCGCCGTGCACAAGCTTAGTCGAACGGCTTGATGTACCTGCAGCGAAATCCTGCATTTCCGCGAGGCCAATCTTCATTCCTCTGGATGCCGCATCAAGTGCAATGCCGGCACCTGTAATGCCTCCGCCGATCACGAACAGGTCGTATTGCTCCGTTGTCATTTTTTCAAGCTGCTTTTCTCTATCTAAACTAGAAAAACTCATCATGTTAGCCTCCCTGTATTTTTTGGCAGAAGATGAAGGCGCAAAAAAAGAGACCGCAACGAACCAAAACAATGTCTCCACTGTTTTAGCGCTGCGGTCTCTCCTTATCTCCAACCGTACTGTCATTAACTTGAGTTTATTATAGCACAGGTTTGAATTATTTGAAAGCCCTGGCAGCGTTTACTGCTTTTTTCCAGCCCTCGTATAATTCTTCCCTATCTTTCTCTTCCATATCCGGCTCAAATGTGTGATCAATTGCCCATTTATCGGAAATCTCGGATTGATCCTTCCAGAAGCCTACAGCAAGTCCCGCCAGATAGGCAGATCCAAGCGCCGTCGTTTCATTGATTTCCGGACGTTCCACCGGCACGCCGAGTATGTTGCTCTGGAATTCCATAAGGAAGTTGTTTTTAACAGCTCCCCCATCGACCCTTAACGTTTTAAGAGTGATCCCGGAATCCGCTTCCATCGCATCCAGAACATCACGCGACTGGTAGGCAAGGGATTCGAGGGTTGCGCGCACGAAATGTTCTTTTGACGTTCCGCGTGTCAGCCCGAAAACCGCTCCTCTCACATCGCTGTCCCAGTATGGCGTTCCGAGTCCTACGAAAGCTGGTACAACATAAACACCATCTGTCGATTCAACTCGTGATGCATAGGATTCGCTGTCTCTCGCATCTTTGAACATGCGCAATCCGTCCCGCAGCCATTGGATAGCAGATCCCGCAACAAAGATACTTCCTTCGAGAGCGTATTCTACTTTTCCATTTACCCCCCATGCAAGGGTTGTAAGCAGGCCATGTTCAGATTTTATCGCTTCCTCGCCAGTATTCATCAGCATAAAGCAGCCAGTACCATAGGTATTTTTGGCCATCCCTTTTTCAAAGCATGCCTGTCCGAACAAGGCGGCCTGCTGATCTCCGGCTGCGCCGGCAATCGGAATTTTATTTCCGAAGAAGTGATAATCAACTGTTTCACCATAAACTTCAGAGGATGGTCGTACCTCCGGAAGCATGGATTTTGGCACACCGAGAATCTCCAGCAGCTCATCGTCCCATTTCAAATCGTAAATGTTGTACATAAGGGTTCTTGATGCATTGGAATAATCGGTTACATGCGCCTGTCCGCCGGAAAGCTTCCAGATCAGCCATGTATCAATGGTTCCGAAAAGCAGATCGCCTTTTTCCGCTTTTTCGCGGGCACCCTCTACATTGTCCAATATCCACTTCACTTTTGTTCCGGAAAAATACGCGTCGATCAGGAGTCCGGTTTTGTCACGGAATTTATCGTTCAAATCCTGAGCCTTTAATTCTTCGCATATCGGCACCGTCTGGCGGGATTGCCAGACAATGGCGTTGTAAACAGGCTGTCCTGTATTTTTATCCCATACTACAGTTGTTTCCCGCTGATTCGTTATTCCGATTCCGGCAATCTGTTCTGCCGTAATGTTTGATTCGGATAAAGCAGATGCGATAACCGCAAGAACTGTGCCCCAAATTTCATTGGCATTATGCTCCACCCAGCCCGGCTTCGGAAAGTGCTGGGTAAATTCCTTTTGTGCTGTGTGGACAATCTCTGCATCCTTGTTAAAAAGAATGGCCCTCGAGCTCGTAGTCCCCTGATCAAGAGATAAAATGTATTTTTCCATCTTCGTTTCCTCCCTTTGGCATTTTTAAGCGGTTTGTCTTACCGTACTTTTCCCCCGTTTTGTCATGGCATAAGTTATTGCAAGAAGTCCAGCCAGGATAACGGTTACAATCCAGAATGATGAATTCATAATTCCCTTAAATGCGAAGTTGTAAAACACGGCCCCAAAAGCTCCTCCTGCAAGAGGTCCTATAACCGGCACCCATGCATAACGCCAATTGGAATCGCCTTTCCCAGGAATCGGCAGGACAAAATGCGCAATTCGCGGGCCAAGATCCCGTGCGGGGTTGATCGCGTATCCAGTGGTCCCCCCCAATGATAAACCAATTGCAACAATGAGAAAACCGACAACCAGAGGATTTAATCCGTCTGTAAACTTATTCGCTCCGATTGAAAGGATTCCAAGAACCAATATGAAGGTTCCAAGTGCCTCACTAATGAAATTAGCAAAAACATTTGGTATGGCCGGTCCTGTTGAAAATACGCCAAGCTTTGTTCCCGGGTCTTTCGTTTCTTGCCAATGCGGCAGGTAATGAAAATAAATAAGAGAAGCCCCAATAAATGCCCCAATCATTTGTGCCAGGATGTAAGAAGGTACAAGATTCCAGGCGAAGTCCCCTGTTAAGGCAAGACCGATGGTGAGCGCAGGATTTAAATGAGCCCCGCTGATTCCGCCTACTGCGTAAGCTGCCATTGCGACTCCCAACCCCCAGCCCATCGTGATAACGATCCAGCCCGAGTTTTCAGCGAATGACCCTTTTAAATTGACTCCTGCACACACACCTGCGCCGAACACGATTAATATCATTGTTCCTATTAGTTCACCCAAAAAAGCAGACATCTAAATCCCCCCATGGTGTAAGTCTTAGTCAATTGGTGAGGAGAGCGTTTACAGATAAACGATTAAATTTAAGCAAAAAAATCCACAACTCTCCCCTTACAAAAGTAAAGAACAGTTGTGGATCTCCTCGTCTCCGTCACATAAATTAACTTGTCCATAATATTAAAACTTATTGTAAGCGTTGTCAAGCGATTGGAGTAATTTTTTGTCGAACTATTGGACCAACTTTTGATAAATTGAAATCTATCACATAACGCGCACCGAGACTTGCATTTATTCCGGGTGGATATGCTCGATACCATGTAACTGCAGTAATTGGCGCCGTTAGATTATTTCACCTTCAAATAGTTGTTGTTGCATTTCGAAGGTGAAATATGGTGACTTTGTCTGCACCTTTACGATCAGGTCCAGGTTTCAACCTAAGTTTTTCTCCATTTCTTTCCACAGTGCCGTCTCTGAACTTGTTACAGCTGCAGCACCTGCTTTAAGAGCAGCTTGCACCTCTTGCTCGGTCTTGACAAAGCCTCCTGCAAGAATTGGTATATCGGTTTCTTTCCGGATTTCTTCTATCAAATTCGGGACAACACCCGGCAGTACCTCAATAAAATCCGGCCTCATCCGTTGAATGAGCTCCAAGCTTTTCGCAAGTGCGCTCGTATCCAGCAGGAACAGGCGCTGAATCGCAATCAGGCCGCGCTGCTTCGCTTTTGAAATAACGTTCGATCTTGTCGAAATCAATCCTGCCGGCTTAATTTCCTGGGAGATAAATTCTGCTGCATACTCGTCATGCTTCAGGCCCTGAATCAAATCAACATGAATCAAAAGCTTCTTCTCTGCTTGATCAGAAGCCTTCACAATCCCTTTCAGCTGACCCAGATGAGTATCAAGCAGAACCCCGTATTGATACTTGCTTCCTAAAAACTGATCAAATTGCTTCATATTCCGTATCGCAGGCAATAACGTCTGCCCTTCAAATCCCATTTCCCGCACACTCCTGCCAGCTTATCTTTTTCTAAGTATCCTCTAGTATGTATTTTTTTATTTTAGCATATGCCGGTGGAATACAGGAAAAAAGTCCGCTGCAGCGGACTTTTTGCATTATCTATTTTTATACTGCAATGAATACAAATCACGTCTTCGATCCTTAAGCTGGCGCACTGTTCCGGATTGGCGCTGCCTTCTTAAAATTTCTAAATCAACATCCCCGATTACGACCATTTCAATATTCGGATTGCACTCTCCGACAATCCCATCTCTGGCATATTCAAAGTCAGATGGGGCAAAAATCGCAGATTGAGCATATTGAATGTCCATGTTTTCAGTTTGCGGAAGGTTTCCTACCGTTCCTGAAATGACAGTGTATACCTGATTTTCAACTGCACGTGCCTGTGCACAGTAGCGCACTCTCAGATAGCCTTGGCGGTCCTCTGTACAGAACGGAGTAAAAATAATTTTAGCCCCCATATCTGTTGCGATTCTTGCGAGCTCAGGGAACTCAATATCATAACAAATTTGAATGGCTATTTTTCCGCAGTCTGTATCAAATACTTTCACCTGATCTCCGGCACTAATTCCCCACCACTTGCGTTCATTCGGCGTGATGTGAATCTTGTACTGCTTTTCAATCGTTCCATCGCGCCTGAACAGGTACGCGATATTATAAATATCACCATCATCCTCTTCAACCACGTGGGAGCCCCCGATAATATTAATGTTGTACTTCACCGCAAGGTCTGTAAAAAGTGAAATGTAATCCTCCGTGAACTCTGTCAGCCTTCTGATTGCCTGGCTTGGCGTTTTATCATGGCCAAACGACATAAGCTGTGTTGTGAAAAGCTCAGGGAAGACGGCAAAATCAGCATCCGCATCTGAGGCCACATCCACGTAATACTCGGACTGTTTCGCAAACTCATCAAAGGACTCAATTTGCTTCATCATGTATTGCACAACACAGATCCGGACAGGGAATGACGTTTTATAATACCGTTTAGTGTTCGGCTGATAATCTACATTGTTCCATTCCATCAATGTTGCATATTGGTTCGATGCTTGATCATCCGGCAAGTAGCTAGGATTGATCCTCATTAGAGTGAACCCATTCATTAGCTGGAATGAAAGCACCGGGTCATAGATGCGGTGGTGAATAACCTCTTCCACATATTCCCGCGGCGTCAGCTCGCCTGCATGTTTATGAAAATTGGGGATACGGCCCCCAATAATGATGCTTTTTAAATTTTGAAGACGGGCAAATTCCTTGCGGGCTTCATAAAGCCTGTAGCCGATACTCATCCTTCTGAATTCCGGATCAACCATGACTTCAATTCCATATAAGTTATAGCCATCAGGATTATGATTGGTGATGTACCCATTGTCTGTAATGTCATCCCAAGTATGGCGGTCATCGTATTCATCAAAGTTTACAAGCAGACTGGAGCACGAACCAATAATCTGTCCTTCAAATTCTGCACAAAACTGGCCTTCCGGGAAATGTTCTAGATGGCTTTCAAGATGCTCCCGTTTCCACGGGTCCATCCCTGGAAAGCATTTTCGCTGCATGCTAATGATTTCATCAATGTCTTTATGCTGTATATTGCGGATAATCATTTTCTTTTCGAATTTAGATAAGTCCAATTTTTCGGTCATGACGACATCTCCTTTACCATTAGAATCATTTACCCGCTATCAGCGCCTTTTTAAACGTTCTTTATGCTTTCCAGGTTTCCAACAAGCAGCTTGAACTCCAGTTCTGCCATCGATTCAAGACGGTGATCCATTTCTCCAAACTCAAGTCCGCCTGTAATTTTATTCGGAACAATCACACAGGCCATTCCCGCCCGTTTTGCAGCAGCCGACCCATGGACAGAATCCTCAAAAGCAATGCACTCCTCCGGTTTGACGCCGAGGCATTCAGCTGCTTTTAAATACAGATCTGGATTAGGCTTTACTTCTTCAACATCATCACTCGTCCTGATGCACTCAAAATACTCGAATAAGCCGATATTTTTCAAATGAGTGCTGACCCATTTGTAATTGGAACTGGATGCCAGTCCGATTTTATAGCCTAGTTCCTTCGCTGCTGCCAGGTATTCCTCCACACCCGGTCTTGCGAGCTCTTTACTGATTCGTTCATTGAAGCGGTTCTCTCTGTCTTGCTGGAGTGCGCTGTGGTCAACGCTTTTTTTCAGCTGTTCTTCCAAATATGTAAATGGCTTAAATCCGGATTGAGTGCCGACCCCTTGTACCCAAAGTTCAAGCGGAAGACTGGATCCCTGCTCCTTAAACATCTCTTGGAGCACCTCGTAGTGAAGGGTTTCCGTATCCAAAATTAAACCGTCAAAATCAAACACAATCGCTTTATACAAAAAAATCAGCTCCTTTCCCTATATTATGAACCGTTTCACAAAAAAAAGAAAAGGATAACCGGGAGACCCGGCTACCCAATTCCTTTTGTTACTTATGCTGATTATCCTGGTTTGAGATGTTTGAAAGGGCGCTTCCTGCTGACTCATTTGAAAGCTGATTGACGGAAAGATCACCTAGGGCAACCATACCGACAAGATTGTTATTTTCAACAATCGGCAAACGGCGGATTTGATTCTGAGCCATTAGCTGGGATGCTTCCTCATAGCTCATGTCAGAACGGCCGGAAACTACTTGAGATGTCATTACATCTGACACCTTCGTATTGGAGTCTCTGCCTTCAGCTGTTGTTCGAAGCGTAATATCACGATCTGTAATAATCCCCTTCATTTGGCCATTCTCCACAACCGGAATAGATCCCACATTGTGCTGGCTCATCAATTGAGCTGCCTCTTGAATGGACTGGCTGGATGTTACGCTTGCTACGTTTTTTGACATAATGCTGCTAACTTTATTCATGATTACCCTCCCCTTTCGCTAATTAGTATGAGCATTTTCAACGCTAAGATTGTGTAGTAAAAAATCTCAATTAGCTAAAGGATTTTATAAAAAAACGGCGAACGCATTATACGTCCGCCGTTCTTTTAGAATTTATATACCCTTGCTTCCCAAGGTCTCATTGTAAAACCTTCGTAAGTTCCTTCATGCTGTCCTTCATAATTCGCAACAAGCAGCTCCGGTTCTTTAAGTTCAAAACCTTCAGGAAGTCGAAACTCTGGATTATTTCCCGAGAAATTTGCTGCAACAAGCAGTTTTTCCCCATTGTATTCTCGAATAAAGGCGAAAATCTCCGGGTCCTCCTCCAAAATCAGCTCATAGGAACCGTACACAATAATTTCATGGTTCTTCCTTAACTTGATCAGGTTTTTATAGTAGTGGAAAATGGACGCGGAATCCTCCAATGCTGCCTTGGCATTGATTTCCTTATAATTTGGATTAACCTCTATCCACGGTGTTCCTTCTGTAAATCCTCCATTTTTAGAATCATCCCATTGTATAGGCGTTCGAGCGTTATCACGGCCTTTTATATAAATGGAATTCATGACTTCTGCGGGATCCTCTTTATTCTCAATGACACGTTCTTTATACATATTATGTGTTTCAATGTCTTTATACTGCTGGATGGAATCAAAACGAACATTGGTCATACCGAATTCTTCACCCTGATAAATATAAGGAGTTCCTTGCATCATGTGCAAACAGGTAGCAAGCATTTTCGCGGACTCCACCCGGTAGCTGCGGTCGTCTCCAAAACGGGAAACAATTCTCGGCTGATCGTGATTGTTCCAGTATAAACTGTTCCAGCCCTTGCCCTGCATCCCTTTTTGCCAGCGCGATAATGAATGCTTTAAATCCCTTAGATCCAGAGGCTTCACATGCCATTTGCTTTTTCCTGGCTCCGTATCAAGATCCATATGTTCAAACTGGAATACCATGTTTAATTCGTTCCGCTCAGCATCTGTATAAAGAATGCCTTCGTCAGGGGAAACACCAGGCATTTCTCCGACCGTCATTACATCATAGTGAGAGAGAACTTCCTTGTTCATTTCCTTTAGAAATTCATGAATGCGCGGACCATTCATAAAATGCTGCCCGCCCGGTGCGAATGGCTTCCCTTCCGGATTGTCCGCATCAGGCAGACCCTCTTCCTTCGAAATAAAATTGATGACATCCATCCGGAATCCATCAATCCCTTTATCAAGCCAAAACTTCATCATCTCATAAATTTCATTGCGGAGATTCGGGTTCTCCCAATTCAAGTCCGGCTGCTTTTTTGAAAACAGATGAAGAAAATATTCATCTGTCGCTTCATCATACTTCCATGCTGAGCCGCTAAATACCGATTCCCAATTGTTCGGTTCCTTGCCGTCTTTTCCGGGACGCCATATGTAGTAGTCCCGATATGGATTGTCTTTCGATTGACGGGATTCCGCAAACCAGGCATGCTCATCCGAAGAGTGGTTAACAACCAGATCCATTACAAGCTTTATCCCTCGATCATGCATTTCCTTCAGCATCTCATCCCAGTCATCCATCGTACCGAATTCGTCCATGATCCTGCGGTAATCACTGATATCATAGCCATTATCATCATTCGGCGACTGATAAACTGGAGAAAGCCATACTACATCCACACCCAGTTCCTTCAAATAATCAAGCTTGGAAATGATGCCTTTGATATCGCCGATTCCATCTCCATTGCTATCCATAAAACTGCGCGGATAAATTTGATAAACAACGGCTTCTTTCCACCAATTTTTCTCCATAACTCCCAACTCCTAAGTCAGATTTTTCACTGAATTTCTCTCTGTAATCCTGTAAGCCATAAACCTGCTCTCCGGCTGATTTCCATCTATCATCTTCATAAGCATACGAACCGCATCCGTACCCATCTCCTGAATAGGCTGGTGTACTGTCGTCAGGGGAGGAATGGACATCGTCGCTATGTCCGTATCATCGTAGCCGATAACCGATAAATCATCCGGCACTTTCATTCCCTTTTCATAGCAGAAAGATAAAATGCCCAGCGCCATTTCATCACTAGCTGCAAATACAGCGGTTAGCTCCGGATTACTCCGATAAAGCCGTTCCATTGCTTCATACCCGCTTCTAAAACCAAAATCACCATATTCAATGAGCTCTTCCTCAAAAGGAATACCATTCTCACTAAACGCTTTTTTCAAGCCCTTAATCCTTGGGATCCCGGAAATCGGGTCATGCTTCGTTCCGCTGATCATCCCAATCCTTTGGTGGCCATTTTCTATTAAGAATTGGACAGCTGAATAGGATGCCGCTTCGTCATCTACTTTTATAAAAGGGATAGAAGGCACATGGGATGTTGTAGCGATAACAGCCGCGGGAATACCAAATCCCTGCAGCGTTTCGGCATATTCATCCGTTAATAATTCACTGGCGAATAAAATGCCTTCCACTTGTTTCTCCCTTAAGAGCTCCAAGTAATCCTGCGTTCTTTTTCCGTTCGAATCGGTATTGCAGACTACTACGCTATAGCGCCGATTATGGGCCTCATCCTCAATCCCCTGAAGCAGCTTGGCTGCAAAATGGCTAGACAGCTGCGGCAGCAAAACGCCGATTGTACTCGTCTTTCTGCTAACTAAATTCCTTGCCACTGCGTTTGGCTTATAGCCGAGATCTTCTATAACCTTCATCACCTTTTTCCTTGTTTCAGGTGAATAGCCGGGTAACCCATTCACAATTCTGGAAACAGTTGCAACAGATACCCCTGAATCCCTGGCTACATCTTTGATCGTTGGTCTCAAATTAAAGCACTTCCTTTTTGGCACGTAAACGTTTACGTCATATTTTCATTGTAGTTCACTTGTGAAAACGTTGTCAACATTCAAGAAGAATCTGTGTTTACAATCTTCTTATCCCTGTACTATAATTTTCTTGTCTAATACTGTTGGTGAGGAGACCTCTATGCCTGAAAATAAATCATTAGAAAATTGGCTTTTATTTGCTTGGATCGCTTCATTCGTATCCACTCTTGGCAGTCTGTACTTCTCTGAAATCGTCGGTTTTGTTCCATGCGATCTATGCTGGTATCAGAGAATTCTCATGTATCCCCAAGTCATTATACTTGGAATCGCTATAGCGAAGAAAGACTATAGCGTCGCTCTATATAGCCTGATTCTCTCAAGCATCGGCGCACTTATTTCCATCTATCATTACAGCCTGCAGAAAATACCCTTTTTGGCAAATCACGCAGGATCCTGCGGAAGAATTCCCTGCACAGGCGAATACATTAACTGGCTCGGTTTCATCACCATTCCATTCCTTGCCTTAATCGGTTTTACAATGATTATCATCTCAAGCATTATGATTCTGAAAATCAGAAAGGCAGGTCGCTAACTTGAAAAAAGTCCTAATTTTCGCCGCTATTTTTATTGTTCTATTCGGGGCATTAGCCTTTTTCACAAACTATCAAAAACAGGAAACTGCTAAAAACAATCCATACGGAAAGACCACATTGGATCCATCCACCGAAGCCCTGCTGGATGACCCCAACTATCAAAACAACATCCTGCCAGACGAACTCGATAAAAAAATTAAAAGCGGCGACGACTTCATTGTCTACTTCTACGCTTCCGACTGTCCGCACTGCAAGCGTACAACCCCAGTTCTTATGCCGCTTGCTAAAGACATGAACATTAACATTGATCAGTTTAACCTGAAAGAATTCCCAGACTACTGGGACACATACGGCATCACCGGAACGCCAACACTCGTCCACTATAAAGACGGTAAAGAAGCAGCTGCTTCCGAAGGCGAAAAAACAAAAGAAGAGCTGGAAGCGCTATTGAAAGAATGGTCAGCTAAATGAAAACAGCCCGTGCTGAGCGGGCTGTTTTTTGATTTGATTGGAGGAGGTTAGATTGAGGGGGGGAATTTTGTTTTTCGGGGTGTACTTGGGTTTTGGGCAGAACTTGGTTTTCGGGCCGATTTGCTTAGTTTTCAAGCCGTTCCTCCCTTGATATCAGCCGGGTTCCCCCACTTTCCGGCCGTTCCACCGCTCTTTCCAGCCAAACTTATTTTTCCAGCCGACTCGCTCCATTTTCAAGCCGTTCCTCCCTTGATACCAGCCGGGTTCCCCCACTTTCCGGCCGTTCCACCGCTCTTTCCAGCCAAACTTATTTTTCCAGCCGATTCCTCCATCCTTCCTTCCAGCCAAACTCTTCCTCTCCCACTTTCCTCACCAAAGTCCCAATAAAAAAAGCCCCTTCCCCAACCGGAAGAGAGCTTTTCATCATATTAGATAATTATTGGCGGATCTTGTGTAGCAGCTGAAAAGATCCCGCTCGATGCCGGCGGTTAGAAAATCGCTCATGTTCAGTGGGAGATTGTAGCCATAACTCCTGAGTATTTCACGGTTTCGGTCGTACAGTCCCGCATATTTTTGTTTTTCTTCCTCGTCTGCTTGTTTAAGAACGGCGATTAAGGTTTGCAGGCTTGACATAATTTCAAATGCTTCTTTTAACGTGCCATTATAGATAATGGTTTCTTCCGTTGGTTTCAGCACGGACATTTTTTCAAGTTTTACGATAGTTTCATCAGAGAAGTAGATTGGAAACACTTCTTTGTACATTTCTTCAACCAGCTCTTCGATGAATTGTTCCTGTTCATTTGTTGATGCCGATACGATTTTCATATACCCCACCCTTTGAAGCGACTTTTCGTAACATTAGAATATCATAGGACCGAGCGGCAAAAGACAGGTAAGTGTTTCCTCGTTTGCCGTGAGGTGGTTTTGTCCGGTATACTCACTCTAGAAACTGCTAAGATAAGGGGAAAATGGATGAAAAAACGAGGTACATGGCTGGAGTATAAAGTCACTGATCTTGCACCTGTATATGTGAATGAATTCCTGATCCAAACAGCCGGTGCGTCAAAAGGAGTCATTCATCATTACCGGAAAGCAAACGGCTTAAAGGTTAATGGAACAATTCTTAGTGCGGAAAATCCGCTCGTCCATAATGGCGACATTGTCAGCCTTGAGGTTTTTAAGGCTGAGAAAAATGATATCGTTTCAGAATTCATGGAGCTTGATATTTTGTTTGAAGATGATCATATCATTGCTATCAATAAACCGGCAGGCATGAAGACCCACCCGAATTCTCCTGGAGAAACCGGCACACTTGCGAATGCTCTTGCTTTTTACTATATGATGCAGGGAGAGGATGCTGCGGTTCGCCATGTTCATCGGCTTGATGAGGATACGTCAGGGGCGATTTTATTTGCGAAGCATGCACTTGCCCAAGCTATTATGGATAAGGCCCTGCAGGAGCATTTCATTTCCCGCACTTATGTTGCTGCTGTTCAAGGGGTGCCAAGACCTAAGAAAGGAACGATTTCCCAGCCAATCGGCAAGGATCGCCATCACCCTTCTAAAAGAAGGGTATCCACCGGAGGCCAGCCTGCTGTTACCCATTATGAAATGGTGCAAAGCAGTTCTTCCGGAGCCGTATTAAAGGTTCAGCTTGAAACCGGGAGAACCCATCAAATCCGGGTACATCTAAGTTATATCGGGAACCCGATCATTGGAGACAGGCTGTACGGAGATCCTTCTCACTTAATAGAAAGACAAGCACTGCATGCAGCACACATCCGCTTTCACCATCCTATTACAAATGAAAAAATCGATTTAACCGCTCCGTTTCCTGCTGACATGAAACGCTGGGAACCTTAAAAAAACCGCCCTGCTTCAATTGAAGCGGGGCGGTTTTCATACTTTTAAAAATCAAAGTTATCAGGATCTGGACCTACCCGCTTATCTTCATTCAGCGAGTCGATTTTTTCCATGTCCTCTTGAGTCAGTTCAAAATCAAAGATATCTGCATTTCCTTGAATGCGGTGTTCTTTCACGGATTTAGGAATGGTTACGACACCGCTTTGAATATCCCAGCGGAGAATAACGTGTGCCACGGACTTGCCATGTTTTTCAGCAATTTCCTTCAAAACCGGTTCCTCAAATAATTGTCCTTGCATTAGAGGAGACCATGCTTCCACCTGAATGCCATTCTCTTTACAGAATGCCCGGACTTTTTCCTGTGAAAGCTTCGGATGGAACTCAATTTGATTAACCATCGGAACCACTTCAGCATCCTTCATTAAATCTTCCAAATGGTGGACGTTGAAGTTGCTCACGCCGATCGCTTTAATTTTGCCGTCTTTGTATAGCTTCTCCATCGCTTTCCAGGAATCTTTGTATTTCCCTTCAACAGGCCAGTGGATTAAATAGAGATCCAAGTAATCCAGTCCCAATTTTTCCATGCTGTCTTCAAATGCTTTCAATGCAGAATCGTACCCTTGATCTGCATTCCACAATTTTGTTGTAATGAAGAGTTCTTCGCGGGGAACACCGCTGTCTTTGATCACTTGTCCAACGCCTTCTTCATTTTTATACGCCGCTGCAGTATCAATGCTGCGGTATCCTGCTTTAATGGCAGCTTTTACGGAGCTTACCACTTCGTTCCCGTCTTCAACTTTCCAAACACCAAGACCGAACCATGGCATTTTCACTCCATTATGAAGTGTGGTTGTTTCTTGTAAACTTTTAACCATTTAAGTTAGCTCCCTTCCCTTACCAGATTTCGTTTTTAATTATCCTTTATCGAAATAGAAATATCAAAAATGATGCTCGTCGAATATTTAGAAAAATAGATTTATATCTTATTTTTACTTTTCATTTACGTTAGACCCCTTATCTAACAATAGAAGTATCGAAAATATTTCTTTTATTACACAAAAGAGGACTATTGCTCTACGTTGTGTTACACAAGGAACTTGTCTAGACATATCGGTTTATTTTCAATTGGATACGGAACTGGTTCCGTATTCTTTGAAAAACGTTTGCAATCTCTTTAATTATAAGGGTTAAAGGTACAATGGCATGTTAGATTTCGCTCATATATATATACATTTATTGGATTGCGCAATTATGTAATAGAGTCTATATTTTGACTTGTGCTACGGTGCACTTACGTCACGGTTCACAAAAATCTTTTTAACGAGGTGGAAGATGAAAAAGTCACAACGCATCATTAAAGGAGTTATCTCCGCTTCCCTTGCAATGGGAATGGCAGCAACAGCTCTTGCTCCTAACGCACAAGCTGTTACACAGCCAGAAGCAGATACACCCCTAGCGAAAGACAAGCTGGAAAAGCTATCAGTTAAAGGGATCGAAAAGCTAGACAACGGGGTGAAATTTGACCTTGGAAACAAAGACGCATATATTCGTCTGTTTGCAGATGATCTTGCGAAGGTATCCATCCTTGAAAAAGGAAAAGAGGAGTATACTTCCCGCGGAATCGCAAAGAAAGATTGGAAGACTCCAAGATTCACAGCCAAAGATAAAGGCAATGTGTACGAGCTAAGAACAAAAGAACTTATTATTCATATTAAAAAGGATACATTCGGCGTAAAATTCATGGATCACAAAGGAAACGTGATTAATGAAGATTACATGGAAAACGGAAGCACATCCGGCTATGAAAACGGAAAACCTTACGTTTACAAAAAAACCGATAAAAATGAAGCATTCTACGGCTTCGGCGAGCAAGCTGGACTGAACTTGAATCAGCGAGGCGAAAGCATCGGAATGTGGAATACAGATGCTTACGGATATGATAAAGATACAAAATACATCTACACAAGCATCCCTTTCTTTATTGGTCTTAAGAATGAAAAAGCATACGGAATTATGTTCGATAACACTCACCGTTCATACTACGAAATGGCTTCAGAATCTGATGACTACTATTACTTCTACGCCAACGGAGGAGATCTGACGTACTACTTCATGAATGGTCCTGAAATCTCTGACGTGGTTGACCGCTACACTCAGCTTACAGGAAAGCACGAACTTCCTCCTGAATGGTCCATGGGACTTCACCAAAGTAAGTGGGAATACAATGCAGATGAAATCGTGAATGTAGCAAAAACTTACCGTGATAAAAAAATTCCAGTAGACACTATGCACTTTGACATCGACTATATGGATGGATTCCGCGTATTCACATGGAACGACACGTTCAAAGATGCTCTAAAACAAGTTGAAGCTATGGAAGGTTTCCATACTATAGCAATCAATGATCCAGCTGTAAAAGTGGATGAAAACAATAAGTCTTACCAAGAAGGCACTAAAAACGATTACTGGGCTAAAAATGCAGACGGTACTCCATTCGTTGGACCTGTTTGGCCTGGAGATTCCGTATTCCCAGACTTCTCCAAACAGGAAGTTCGCGATTGGTGGACGAAAAACCACAGCGCCTTGTTTGACGAAGGTATTGACGGAGTTTGGAATGACATGAATGAACCAGCTGTATTCCTTGACGATGCAAAGCATAATCATACAATGCCGCTTGATTCTTATTTCGGATACGACGATAACAAAATTCTTCACACTGAGTACCACAATATTTACGGCCATGACGAAGCAGAGGCTACTTATAATGCTTGGGCCATGCACAAACCAAACGAGCGTCCATTCGTACTGACTCGTGATATGTATGCTGGAACTCAGCGTTATTCAGCACTATGGACTGGCGATACAGTTAGTACATGGGAGCATCTGCAAATGTCCCTTCCAAGCCATATGAACATCGGAATGTCCGGTGTGCCAAACGTTGGAACAGATATCGGCGGATTTGCTAAACGTCCTACAGCAGAAATGTATGCCCGCTGGATTCAAATTGGATCTCTGTATCCATTTGCCCGTATCCATTACGATAGTGACAAAAAGTCTGAAGTTAAACAAGGTCAAGAGCCATGGGCATTCGGACCAGAAGTTGAAGCAATCAGCAAAAAGTACATCGAACAGCGTTACAAATTGCTTCCATACCTATACAACGCGTTCCAAGATGCTTCTGAGACAGGTAAGCCGGTTCAGCAGCCGCTTGTGTACCAATTCCAGGAAGACGAAAACACTTACAACATCGCAGATCAATTCATGTTCGGTGATTCTCTGATGGTTGCACCTATTGTAAAAGAAGGACAAACTTCCCGTAACGTTTACCTTCCAGAAGGCCACAAATGGATCGACTATGTTTCTGGAAAAGAATATGAAGGCGGTCGTACGATCCATGTAAGTGGAAAGCTTGACGAAATGCCAATGTTCGTGAAAGTGGATTCCATGATTCCAACACGTGACGTACAGCAATACACTGGCGAAAAACCGCTTGAAAACCTTGTACTCGACACATACCTTGACAAGAAAGCTGAATACAGCTTCTATGAGGATGATGCTGCTACACTTGATGCCAAGAAAAAAGGTGAATTCAACGAAACGAAACTCACTGTAGAACGCAAAGGCAAGCACAACGTTACATTCAGCCAAGACAAACTTGCAGCGAATTACAAAGATTCAAAACTTGAGCAGTACACACTTAAACTTCACAATGCAGAGAATCCTAGAAGAGTAACAGCTGGAATGAAAAAATATAAAGCTGTAAACACAATGGATAAGATGACAAACGCAAGCCGCACTTACTTCTTCGATGAGAAGACTAAGACGCTTTACGTTAACATCCCTGCTGGTGAAAAGAGAGATGTAAATATCCGTTAATCATGATTAAAGAGACTGCTGGTGTACTACCGGCAGTCCCTTTTCTTATTATGGAGGTAATTCTTTATGAAAGGCCACATTCGCACCCTTGCTATATTAATCCTTACATTGGCGGTGCTCGGCATGTTTCTTCTTTATTTTTCCCTTCAGCCCAAGCCTGATTCTTCACCAGAAAAGGAAGTTGCTGCAAAGCTAGATATTAATAAGGCACGGTTTGCTCCTGGGGAAACCGTCTCTTTCTCTTTAACACTCCCCACAAAATCAAAGCAGACAACGGCAACCATCCGTTACTACCACCTGGATTCTCCAGTTGATTCCCAGACTGTTCCTCTAAGTCAAAGCAAAACAAACTGGGACTGGTCTCCTCCTAAGGATGACTATAGGGGATATTTAGCGGAGACGGTTATTGACGGACAGCGGTTTACAATTGGGATAGACGTATCAAGCGATTGGAGCAAGTTTCCCCGTTATGGATTCTTGTCAGATTTCTCTGATAAGGCTAGTGAAAAATCCTCATCAGTCTTAGAGCAATTAAATCGCTATCATATAAATGGTCTTCAATTTTATGACTGGCAGTACAAACACCACAATCCGCTTAAAACCGAAAATGGCGGGATTCAGCCAAAGTGGGAGGATATCGCAAATCGGGAGGTTTCTGTCGCTGCACTAAAAGACTATATTGCCAGCGCTCAAAAGTTCAATATGCAAACGATGGCTTACAACCTGATATACGGCACATATGAAGATGCCGGACCGGATGGAGTCAAGGATGAATGGAGAGTCTATAAGGATGAAAATCACGCCGAACAAGACATTCATCCGCTCCCGGAGGACTGGAAAAGCAATGTGTATTTACTGAACTCAGGAAACCCGGAATGGCAGCAATACATTCTTTCAAAGCAAAACGAAATTTATCAGCATCTTGCGTTCGATGGGTGGCATATTGACCAGCTGGGCCCTAGGGGGCAGGTATATGATTATGATGGAAACCGCCTGAATCTTGAAGAAGAATTTGACGAATTCCTTCATCACGGAAAAAGCAAAGCACCTGATAAATCCCTTGTCATGAACGCCGTCAATCAGTATGGCCAGAAACAAATCGGAACCACTCCCGTTGACTTTATGTACACGGAGGTATGGGATGAATATAAACAGTATAAGGATCTGAAAAAAATCATAGATGACAACGCTGACTATTCAGACGGGAAAAATACGGTTCTTGCAGCTTATATGAACTATAACCTCTCAAAAGAAAAGCCAGGAAACTTTAATGTACCTGGTGTGCTGCTTGCAAACAGCGTCATCTTTTCCTCAGGAGGCTCTCATTTGGAACTGGGAGAGCATATGCTTTCGAGTGAATATTTCCCGAATGAAAATTTGAACATGACAGAACGCTTCAAAGAACAGCTTATTCCCTATTACGATTTTCTCGTTGCCTATCAAAACCTGCTCCGGGGAGATGGATTGAAGGAACTGCCGCTAAAAGCTTCTTCTGATATTGGAATTACCTCAGAACCTGAAAAGGGAAAGGTATGGGGATTCTCAAAATCTGACGGGAAGAACCGTATGATTCATATGATTAACTTCACTAAGGCTGACTCGATGGAATGGCGTGATACGGAAGGGACCCAGCCAGAACCAGACACAATTAACGGGATTGAATTGAATGTGGAGGAAGACAGGCCAGTCAAGAAAGTTTGGGCTGCATCACCCGACTCCCGTCAAGCTGCTCCTGTTCCCGTACACTTCTCGCAAAAAGATGAGAATGTAGCCATTACCGTCCCTTCGCTCACATATTGGACGATGCTTGTCATGGAATATTAACCGAAACAAAAAGCCGTTCCTCTAAGGAAACGGCTTTTTTATAGCAGTTGAATAATATCCCGGATTTCCCGGAGCATTCTCTGTTTGGTTGCATGATCTGAGAGGGTAACCCCATATAAAAACTGATGGGATACGGTATCAATTCCGCAAATTTGAAAGATTCCATAATCCATTGCAGTTTCCATGGCCATGGTCAGCTGAGATGGCTTTAGTTTCTGTTCCGGCTGTCCGGTTGTCTGAATGATCAGCCCTTTTTTTCCTTTAAGCAGTCCCTCTGTTCCGTTTTTAATCATTCTAAAAGCAAATCCATTCGAGAACACCCGGTCGATATAACCTTTTAAAATAGCAGGCATGCCTGACCACCACGTCGGAAAAATAAAAATGATCTGTTCTGCCCAAAGCAGATAGGACTGCTCTTCCAATATATCAGCCGGAATTTTTGTCTGATAAAACTCAGAGTAATTATCCTCGTGAAGTACTGGCTGAAATCCAATCCGGTACAAATCCCGCACTCTGATTTCCGACTGCAGCACCTTTAATTCATCGATTATTGCTTCCAGTATCGCCCCGTTGAAGCTATCGAGTTTTGGATGAGCGAATATAATCAGTGTTTTCATAAGCGAAGACTCCCTTGAGGAACAATCCGCACATATGTCCGGTCATTCTAGATACCTGCCTGCCCGTATTATTCACTCAAACCCTAAGCTTATTCATTTTTTTCATTTACAAGGTACTTCGCCTTTGAATCCACTTGTTCTACAAAAGCAGATACCTGCTGGATGGAGGCACTGATTTGCTCAATAGCCGAGGCAGCTGCGGCAATCTTATCTTCATTGTCTTCATGTTGATTTTGAAGGGATCCGATAACCTCCCCAACTTCTCCGCCTCTGCCTGCCAAATGATCGAAACGCTCTGTCACTTTCGTTAAATGGTCTTCACTCTCCGTCTGAATGTGCGCCATTTTATCAAAATCAGCAGTCGTTTTTGAAATGACAGCAACACTCTCATTAATCATGTCAGATGTTTTATGAAGAGACTGTGAAACCTGTTCTTTTGCATTCAGAATTTCCTTTAAAATGTCCTGAATGATATGGGAAGATTGGGAAGATTGCTCCGCAAGCTTTCGAACCTCATCCGCTACCACGGCAAACCCTTTTCCGTGTTCCCCTGCTCTTGCTGCCTCGATGGCCGCATTCAATGCAAGCAGATTTGTCTGATCAGCAATCGTTCTGATGGCAATCAGGACCTTTTCAACCTCAGATGTTTTTTCCGTAAGAAGCTCCACGTGTTTAATTGAATTCCCTGATGATTCTTTCACTTCATTAATACTGTCAATGGCATTCGTTAAATGCTGTTTATTAATCTGAATTAATCCATTGATCCTTCCGGAATAATCTGAAATCCGGTCAGTAAGATCCTTAGAGGACTCAAGCTCCTGGACCATCGACTTCATATCTGAAGAAGTTTTCCTCATATCCTCCTGAAAATGAACGGAATCCGTATGAATAGACCGGATGGCATCATTTATCTGAGTGATTCCTCCGCTCGTATCGGAGATATTCATATTTAATTCTTCTACATGGCTGCCGATTTCGGACGATGTTACTTGATTTTTCTTCAGCACTTCATTCATTTGATCCTTCAGCAATTCACTTTCCGAAAGCATTCCATCAAACCGTTTCGTGCTGTTTGACAGCAGCAATCCTACAAACAGGAATTGAACACCGTAATAAACGGCCGTCAGGATACTGCGCTGCATGCTTGTCTCGATGTCCATCGGATCAGCAAGATACAGATGGGCAAATTGCGCAGCGACAATTAAAGGAAGGGAAACGTAAAACGCCTTTTTCATCAGTCTGGAATCGGCAAAAAGTGCCGCGATACCGAGCGGGACCAGCCATACGAACGGAACATTCACCCACGAATCGGTATTCAGCAAAAAGGCAAAGACCGTCATGGTCCAGACTGCCAATCTCTTAAACTGTTCATCATTTTTCTTAAATTTATAGTGCAGGGCAGGATACAAAAACAAAAGGAACAGAAAATTATAGGCAACATTCATGAAGGTAATCTTCGGAATGCCATAGAGGATCTTCTGGATAATACTGTTGGCAAAGAAAATAATTCCTGCAATTAAAAACAATCTAAACAATATAGCTGATACATTTTTAAGATTCCGCTTTTTCAAATGAAACTCTTCCACCTTGAAACCCCTTCTTTCATTTCACATTATCATTTATATCGGCATATTTTCCAGAAATTCCACATTTTATGTAGAAACTAATAGGTATATAGTCCATAATACCATTAGGCTATAAAAACAGCTATTTTCAAATAATGGAGGATCTTATGAAAGCAAAAAAAGTATTATTTTCAGTGATTGCCGCTCTATTTCTATTGAATGTTGTCATTCCCAACCACTTGCTTGCAGCAAGTACAGCCAGTACCATGGAAGGCACTGTATCAAGCTTTCCTAAAACGTATGAGCAGTCCAGAGACCGCTTCCGCACCTATGAAACTGTCTTAAAATCAAGATGGGAAAAGACCGCTAAACAGAGCTTTCGGATTTCTGATTCCGAAGACTTAGCAATTGATCTTTTAAAAGCTGATGCAGCAAAATCAAAAGATACATTGATTGTCTTATCTAGCGGTACGCATGGAATTGAAGGCTATACAGGATCCGCTATGCAGGATGTTTTCATGAAAGAATTTATTCAGAAATTGAATCCTGATACGACGGGTCTTTATCTCGTCCACTCCATCAACCCTTGGGGCATGAAGAACTTCCGCCGCTACAACGAGAACAACGTAGATTTGAACAGGAACTTCATTGAAGACTGGAGCAAGTTCGACCTGAACAGCAATAAAACATACAAAGAGCTGGAAAACTTTTTCGAACCGAATCGCAAAATCGGAAGCATTGTTGCTCATGATGCAGAATTTACAGCTTCTCTAGCAAAAACGGCTTTAACTGCCGGTACAGACAAAGTACAAGGGGCTCTTCTCACCGGTCAATACACAAACCCTAAAGGCGTGTACTACGGCGGAACAAAGGATGAAAAATCAACGGCATTTATGAAGCAGGAATTTGAAAGCATTCTCTCGACTCCTTATAAGCAAATTATTCATATTGATTTACACACTGGGTACGGCCCGCGCTACCAAATGAGCATCTTCAGTTCATCAGCAGAAACGCTTACACAATATGAGGCTCAGGCAGCCTACCAATATCCGCTTGTCCTGACACCGGATTCTGAAGATTTTTACGCATCCACTGGAGATATAACCGAGTACTTTACCGCTCTTGCAAAAGAGAAAGCACCGGAAAAAGCATTCTACTCCACAACCTTTGAATTTGGGACACTTGGAGACGGCACGCTCGATTCCATTCAATCTCTTAAGCGTACGGTTGAAGAAAATCAGCTTTACCAATATGGCGCTTCGAGCGAGATCAGCAAATGCATTATTCAGGCACGCTACAAAGAACTTTTCTATCCATATGAAACGAAATGGCGCGAAAAAGCCATCCAGGATTTTAAACAGGCAATGACTGGAGTTCTAACTTATAAAGGAGCTCTATAACAGAAAAGCAGAAAGCCATTTTATTGGCTTCCTGCTTTTTATTTCGGACGTTCCATAGAGAAGATTTCCCCGATTTTCCCGTATTTCGTACCGGCAAGCCGGCTGACGGCTCCAAGCTCTCTCTCCATGATTTTTCCTTCTTTGTATACATTCTTTTTAAAATGGTACTGCACAACGCGCCCGATAATAAAATCAACAGCAGGCTCCCCTTCTCTGCCTCCAAGTTCCAAATGCTTTTCCAGGACGCATTCAAAGCGGATTTTTGCTTCCTCAATTCCTGGCACTTGAATCTGCTGGCTCGGTGTCAAGGTGAGGCCGCTAAAGTCGATTTCACTTTGGTCAGGCGGCAGAGGGGCTGATGTTTCGTTGATGCTTCTAACATTCTCCTCATCTGTTACGTGAATAACAAATTCCTTGTTGTTCACGATATTACGGGCGGTGTCCTTCATTTTCCCTTCAGCTCGCTGCACCGCAATCGTCAGCAGAGGTGGTTCAGATGAGGCTACATTAAAAAAGCTGAATGGCGCACCATTCACTACATCCTCTTCCGAAATGGAGGTGATAAAGGCAATCGGCCTTGGAATCACACTGCCAATCAGCAGCTTGTAATTTTCTAAAGCAGATAAATCGTTAGGGTTAATAGAAATCACGTTAACTCATCCTTTCGTGTCACTTACAAGAACAGACAGAAGGATCTCCTCTAATTGGCTGCTGCTTCTCGACTGCATTCCCGCTTAGTTTTATTATGTACGAATCCAGGAAGGTCTGGGCGCTTATAAAAAGGAGCCTCTTTTTTTCTTGAAATATTGGCGGTTAATTGCCTCTGTTGGCTGTTACCCGTTTTCATGAACCTATAATCGCCCGACCTGCGTTATCTTAAATTTTTAAATCTACTGTTCCAGAGCCTGTTCATTCCATTATCGTATTCAGCATGGCTCCTACTTTTGACAGGCGGCAGAAAGACGGCTACAGTTAAACCAATAATCTTTAGAGGTGACCTATGGAACTTAGACAGCTGAAATACTTCGTAGAAGCCGTCAGACAAAAAAATTTTACTAGAGCGGCAGAAAAAATGCTCGTCTCACAGCCTGCTTTAAGCAAAATGATTAAATCTCTCGAGGACGAACTTGGTGTGCCTCTGATTATACACAATTATAAAGGGCTTGAACTAACGGATGCCGGCCATTCTGTATACAGGCACGCTGTCCAAATGATCGGAATCGAAGAAGATATTCTTTCCTCTGTCATCGATGTGAAGGGTCTCAGCAGCGGAACCATTAAAATAGGAATACCGCCTATTATCGGAAGCCTCTTTTTCCCAAAGGTGCTCGCAGCCTTTCACTCAGCCCATCCCAATATCAAGATTCACATTACTGAATTTGGAGCGAAAAAGGTAGTCGAAAGTGTGCTTGCAGGGGAAATTGAGATGGGGGTAGCCGTTCTTCCTGTAGACGATGAAAGCTTTAGGACCTACCCAATCGTGGACGAAGAAATGGTTCTTCTTGTAAACGAATCCCATCCTCTCGCTTCAAGCAGCGAAGTGGAGCTTTCCCAGCTAAGCAGCGAAAACTTTATCTTTTACAGCGAAGACTTTGCCCTTTATGAGCTGATGCGTGAATACTGCATCAACGCAGGGTTCGAACCGAACATTCTATTTCAAAGCTCCCAATGGGATTTCATGTCCGAAATGGCTGCTGCGGGAATCGGTGTCACAATCCTCCCCCAGTCCATATGCACCCGTATCACAAGCAGTCAAATTAGAAAAATACCGATACAAAACCCAGCCATTCCCTGGCGGCTCGCCATCATCATAGCAAAAGACAAATACACGACATTTGCTGGAAGAGCCTTTATTGACTTTATTCTTGGAATGAAGGATCGGCTTCGGATGGGGGAATGAAAAAACTGTTAAGAAGTCCTGCTGAGAGGAAATGGTTAAAATTGCCCGCCGGAACGCATCAGGGCGGGTTTTTTTATTAACGAGAAATTTGAACAGGTATAGGTTAGGCTGATTGGAGCAGAAATCAGCCAGATCCAATCCATTTTATAAAGTTAGTTCTTAGTACTGGTTGTGTTGTAAAAAAAAGATAGATTCAAAATAAGATTACTTGATAGCGGCGGACCTCCCTTGGGAGCAGCGGAACAGGTGAGATCCCGCAGGCGATTGCGCCGAGGAGACTCACCGCCCGCCCAAGGATAAGCAAGCAGCCTGGAGCCGCCATCAACCTCGTCGAACTGTTTGCCAAAATAACAATATTTGCGAAAACATTCAAAGTTAAAAACTGACTTTACCAGCCCCCGTATCCATTCATATCAGCAAAGATTGCCCGGATCCCAACCATAACCAAAAGTTATACCACTTATAATATTTATATATTTCACGAATAGCATTCCTCCATGCTATCGTTATACATAGAGCGAAACAGAGAGGAGAATATTCATTGTCTAAAACATTTGACCGCCATCAGCAAGGCCTTGATAAGCTTATGGAGTACACTTTAAAAACGAATGATGATATTTCAACACATCTGCGGATTGTAGATGAGCTGAAGGATATTGCTCCTGATGTCGGAGATATGATTATTGATTTTGCCTATGGAGAGGTTTACTCACGCGAGGGATTAACGAATAAACAAAGAGCGCTTGTTACAATTTCCTCCCTTGTCACACAAGGGACAGAGCCGCAGCTGGAGCTTCACTTAAATACAGGCTTAACAGCCGGATTGACTCCTAAAGAAATTACGGAATCCATCATTCAGCTTGTTCCATACACAGGCTTCCCTAAGGTTTTGAACGCTCTGGCTGTTGCAAAGAAAGTATTTGCTCAGCGTGTGGACGATAAAAAAGAAGAGTAATAACGTTTACAAAGAGCCTGTCCGGGCTCTTTGTTTCATGAGAAAGGAGGGATTGAAATGAAGTGGATTCTGCTTATTAGCCAGATAGCCTTTATACATTGTTTTTATTTTCTTGGAGTATGGCTTACGGGAGTGTTTTCTCTTCCAATTCCATCCGGCATGATCGGGATGGCTATTCTTCTCCTTGCCCTGACTTTTAAGATCATTAAGTTGGAGTGGGTCGAAAAAGGAGCAGCCTGGCTTCTCGCAGAATTGCTGCTGTTTTTCGTTCCGTCTGCCGTTGGGATTGTTGATTATACAGAATTGTTCGGCTGGATTGGGCTTCAAATGCTTGGCATCATTCTAATCAGCACGTTTTTGGTTATGGGTGCAACGGCCTTTACCGCAGAGAGAATTAATAACCGCAGAAGGGAGGCCGTTCCAGATGCTGATTGAGCTAATGCTTGCAACCCTTATCACTTATCTAGTATATAAATTTGGCAAATTCGCTTATCGAAAACATGCATTCCCTTTGCTTCATCCCCTCCTGGTCTGTCCCATTATACTAATTGGCCTGATTCGTCTATTTGACATTTCGGCCTCAGAATATATGGAGCATTCGAGGCTGCTTACGCATATGCTCGGTCCCGCTACAGTCGCATTTGCTGTACCGATTTACAAGCATGCTGGCCTGATTAAAAAATACACGGCTGAAATTTTCTTTAGTGTAACGGCCGGTTCTGTAGCTGCCATTCTCACTTCTTTTTTTCTTGCATTATGGGTTCATATAAATGGAGACTGGATAATCAGTATTTTGCCAAGGTCCATAACGACTCCAATCGCGATTGAAGTATCGAAGGAAATCGGCGGGCTTCCTGCACTCACCACCGTTTTTGTCATCATAACCGGAATAATCGGAGGAATCATTGGACCTTCTATCATCAAGTGGATGTCCATAAAAACACCGATTGCAAAAGGCTTGATGCTCGGTATGGCTGCCCATGGGGTCGGAACATCCAAAGCTATGGAATATGGAGAACTTGAAGGAACATTTTCCAGCCTGTCCATGATATTAGCTGGATTTCTTACCCTCCTGTGGGGATACTCCCTAATCCCGGTTCTGCTTCGGTTTATTTCTTAAAAAGCTTGTACCTGATTAAACTGCAGGGCAAGCTTTTTATGTCTTTTATAATGGATGCCGTTTTTAATAGGCTCTTTGAATTCCATTTTGCTCCAGCAGGGGAGTTGGGAAAAATCCCTATTGAACGGATTTAAATACAAGGACCGTATTATGACCGCCAAAACCGAGGGAATTGCTCATTGCCGCATGTAAAACGGTTTTTCTAGCAACCCCAGGTACGTAGTCTAAATCACAATCCGGGTCCGGTTCATCCAAATTCAAGGTGGGAGGAATCACTCCTGTTTTTAATGTCATTAAAGTGAAGATTGCCTCAATTGCACCGGCTGCACCCATCATATGGCCCGTCATGGACTTAGTTGAACTGATTGGAATGTTATACGCGTGTTTTCCGAAAAACCCTTTAATTGCTTCAGTTTCTATTTTGTCATTGTAAATCGTGGCTGTCCCGTGAGCGTTTATATATTTGATCTCTTCCTTATCCAGTCTGGATTGCCCGAGTGCCAGCTCCATTGCTCTTACTGCTCCTTCTCCCCCTGATGCCGGGCTCGTAATATGAAACGCATCTGCCGCTGAGCCATAGCCTGTAATTTCTCCATATATGTCCGCCCCTCTATTTATAGCGGATTCAAGTGACTCCAAAATGAGCGCTGCCGCCCCTTCCCCCATCACCAGCCCATCCCGGTTTCGGCTAAAAGGGCGGCAGGACGTATTTGGATCCGGATTAGCAGAAATGGCTCCCATCGCACAAAACGCTCCAACACCGAGGGGGGTAATAGAAGCTTCCGTTCCCCCGGCAATCATCATATCAGCCTCCCCCCGCTGTATGACCCTCATTGCGTCTCCCACTGCGCTTGCACCGGATGCACAGGATAAAACCGTGCAATTGTTCACTCCTTTTGCCTGCAGCGCAATAGAGACCTGACTTGATGCCATGTTGGATATCACCATTGTTGTTGCAAAGGGATACAAGCTCTTGTACCCCCCCTTCCTGCAAACTCTTAAAGCTTTCTTCAAAGCTTTCAATCCCCCCTATGGCTGTCCCAAACCATACACCAATCCGCTCCGATTCAACATCCATCCCGATTTGAATTCCAGCATCCTGAACAGCCATCACCGATGAAGCAATCGCATACTGTGCAAACCGGTCCATTCGATGACGGTCATTCACTTTTACATAATCTGATAACCTGAAATCCCTCACCTCAGCAGCCGTTTTCGCTGAGAATCCGGACGTATCAAACCGGGTTAGCTCCCCAATCCCTGAAATGCCTTGTACAGCAGAATCCCATGTTGCTTTCATACTATTTCCCATCCCTGTTACAGCTCCAACTCCGGTAACAACCACCCTTTTCAAACAAATCCCCCCTTCCTCCCTTTCTACCATTTAATTAACATAAATACAATATTTTACAAAACAAAAGACATGCACCATTAAGGCGCATGCCTTTTATCATTATTCCTGCAAACTGCACGAGCCCCTGCAGGGAAAGCAGACTACACAAAGAATGGCATAGCAATTAAAGCTAGTAAAAAGAAACCACTAACAACAACCCCAAACAGCGACAGGATATGTCTCCTAGTCTCCCTGACATATTTCCATTCCATGAATGCCCGGAAGAGACAAAGAACCATAGAATAGATAAATGCTATGATACCCGGAGAATAAGAAAAAATAATACCAGCTGCTAAAACGACCCAGAACATAATAAAGAGTGCTGTTTCTCCAGCGCGGTGCACATTGTTTATACTGCGGTAAATCCATCCTTCTCCCCGATCAATCTTAAACTTCTTTATTAGCCACTTTTCCATTCTCCAGAAAAGTAAGAGAATCAAGATAATCACCACAAGAATATAGCCCCAAGGCAATGACTCCACCTCCCCATCATGAATTTACCATATTATAGAAGATAACAGAATTTATTTTTCATAAGCACCCTAATCAGAGGAAATGATTGAAATTCAAACCTGCTGAGAGCTGAAAAAGAAAAAACGTCCCTTCAAGTGAAAGGACGTCATCTTCTTGAACTATATGATCGAATCCAGCTGATCGTACAATTTCCCCCATCTGGCTTTTAATTCAGAGAAATCTCTGGATTCAGAAGTTAGGCTTTTCAGCCGTTCTTCAATGGCTATAAGCTCTTCCTCAATTTCCTCCGCCGTCATTTCTTTTGCTGCTGGTACTTTTGGCGGTGCAGAAAACGTGCTTTGTTCAGCGGCGGCCGCGAAAACAGGCTCCATTTTTTCTCTCGTCCAGGAGTAGCCTCCTTCAAATGGATAAACCTTGCCTCCGTGTATCCAAGCTGTTTTCGTAAACAGTTTTTCTAAAAAATATCGATCATGGGACACTGCCAGTACGGTCCCATCAAATTGCTCAATTGCATCCTCCAATACCTCACGCGACTCAATATCCAGATGGTTTGTCGGTTCATCCAGTATTAAAAGATTGATGTCTTTTTGCATCAGCTTCGCAAGCTGGATTCTCATCCGTTCTCCTCCGCTTGTGTTTTCCATATTCTTGAAAACGGACGCACCGTAAAAAAGGAATTTTGCCAACGTGTGTCTTGCATCTTCCTCAATCATGGAAAGGCCTTCACGAAAATATTGGATAACGGTCATTTTCCCCTCTGCTGCAGAAATCAGCTGCTGGGCAAGGTATCCTGCCTTTACACTGCTGCCGAGCCGTGCTATACCGCAATCCGGCTTCACTTCACCTAAAATCATCCTGATAAGAGTAGACTTGCCTGATCCATTTTCTCCGACGATTGCCAGACGGTCACGGTATAAGATCTCTAAATTTACTTCCGAGAAAAGTTTATTCCCGCTGAATTCCTTCGCTGCACCCTCTATCGTTATTGCTCTTTTGCCGCTTCGCTCCGAGCCTTCGAACTGCAGACCCATTTTCCTGTGCTCCAAAACCGGTCGCTTCAGCTTCTCCATTCGTTCCAATGCCCGTTCCATATTCCGAGCGCGTTTATGAAGGCTTTCACTCGGTGGATTTGCCTGATTCGCCCATTCTTTAAGCTGCTTGATCGCTTCCTTCATCTTTCTAATCTTTTTTTGCTGCTCCTGATAGGCTTGAAATTCATTTAGCAGCCTTTTCTGTTTTTTATCTATGAATTTCGAGTACTTGCCGGGATAGACCGTTATTTCCCCTTCGTCCAAATCCATAATTTTCGTTGATGTTTCGTCAAGAAATTGCCTGTCATGAGAAATGAGAACCACCGTTCCCTTGTATTCCTTTAGAAACTGTTCAAGCCATTCCACAGCATGTATATCTAAGTGGTTTGTCGGTTCATCTAGCAGCAGGAGTTCAGGCTCCTGAAGCAAAATCAGCCCGAGTCCGACCTTCGTCTTTTCTCCTCCGCTCAGCGAATGAAAAGGCTGATTCAGCAACTCTTTGATTCTCAGTCCTGCTGCCACTTTATTCAGCTTGGCATCCGCCTCATATCCTCCACCCCTTTCAAATTGCTCCTGCAGGCTGCCGTATTGGGTAAGTTTCCTATCTAAATCAAACGAATTGGCAGATGCCATCTCTTTTTCAAGTATGGTCATCTGTTCTTTTATAGCAAGCAATTCAGTAAAAGCTCTCCGCAGCATTCCCTCTGCCGTTTCTCCCTGTTTAGATTTCGGAATTTGCGCAAGATATCCCGTTTTCGCCCCCCTGCGAATGGAAATAACACCCCCGTCAGGTTCCTCGATCCCTTTTACTAACTTAAAAATAGTTGTCTTACCTGTTCCATTCCTTCCGACTAATCCAATCCTGTCATTTTCATGTATTTCAAACGATACGTTTTCAAACAGCATGTGTCCTCCAAAGGACTTGGAAATATTTTGACCCGAACAAATAATCATCATTATTACTCCTTTTTCAATGGTTTTTTTATTTAAAGGAGCATAGCTGTTTAAAAAACCTATAAATACGGACACAAAAAGAGAGAGCTAACAAGCCCTCCCTAATCGCACAGATATTTAGGCGGATAAGAGATCTTCTTAACATTCCGGTTCAGCTATGCAGTTGCGAAAAAAGGACAGACTTATCCCGTTGGCAGCTGCAGCATGAAAAATCGCACGGCACAAATAAAGGAAACTCAATCTCTCAGCCAATGCAATCACAGAACGTTTCATCTCTTCTCCACCTCCTTCGAACAGTAATTAGTACTAGTATATACAAAAAGTGTTTTTCTGACAATTCTATTTTTTTGCATTTATGTTTTGGCATTTCCTGCAAACAAAAAAGAGCACCCTTCACGAGTACTCTTCTAATAAACTTCCATATAGGGCAGGATGACTGTAACTCTCGTCCCTTGGCCATTTTCGCTGTCTACTTTAATTTTGCCTTCGTGGTTTTTAAGAATCTCCATGCTGACGGCAAGTCCCAAACCTTTGCCTGCTTCTTTAGTTGCTGAGAATGGGATGAAGAGCTTCTCTAGGATTTCATTTTCTATTCCGCACCCATTGTCTTCAATAATAATTTCAATGGAATCTGCTTTCAGATTTGTGAAGATTTCAATCTTTCCTTCACAGTCGTCAGCCTTCAAAAATGATTCCATTGCGTTTCTAACGATGTTCAAGATTACTTGCTTAATTTTCTTATTATCTACAAAAAGAACCGGATTTTTCAGATTGGCCTGATAATGCACCTCACAGCCGAAATGAATCGCTTCTCTTTTTGATGTCATTGCCGCATCATCAAGGAGCTGGGAAAGCAAAACCTTCCTTTTCGACATGACGGGCGGACGTTCATCAAACAGGTACTCGTATAGGTCATGATTAGCCCGGCTGAGCCCCTCGAATGTAAGATTTTTATCATCTGGATCAATCAAGTGGGGCTTCACTTGGTTAAAGAATCCTTTTATGCTTGTAAGCGGGCTCGATATGTCAGTTGAGATGCTGGCAGCAATCTCCTTAAATGAACGGAGATGGTGATTCTGCACGGCAATCTCCTTCATCTCTTTAAGGGATTTTTCAAGCTGTGTATTTTTTTCAATTAATGACATATTTGCCTTCATCAAATCTGCTTCAAGATTCTTCATCGCTTGATAAACAGGCTCCAGAGAATCCTCTTTATTGATGCAGAAGATGTGAATCGTGTCTTTATTTTCATACTGAATGTATATGTCAAACAAACACAGCGGTTTGTTTTTCGTTTTCATGTTGAGTTCAATCTTGGAAATCGACGGCGTATCCAGTATAAACGAAGCCGCCTTTTTTTTACTGCCTATTCCTACAATATCAATGAAATTTCCGGTCTCATCGAATTCACTGAACGTTCTCTTCGAAACAGAAAGAATGTTCAGTCTCCGATCAACCATGAAGTAGGAAAATGGTATTTTTTCATATTTATTAGACATTAATTGCATTTCCATGTTGAACAGTCCTTATATATTTAATTAAATCCTCAATTTCCGTCAGATTACGGATGACCATGGTGTTAGGAGGACAATGAAATTCAAGATCATGGCTCTCAGCCAGCTTTCCTCCTACCATAATAGTAGGTCCGAAAGGCAATTTTTCCAGTTCGTATATATACTTGTTGATTAGCGGCAGATTATAGGCTATGTTTACCGAAATCCCAATGACTTCAGGCTGGTATTTGTCTGCAAAATCCAACGCATGCTCAAGTGGCAGGTTCGCACCCAGGCATTGGGATTCCCATCCGTTCTCCTGAAAATAATTTGCTATCATATGAACGCCTAAATCGTGCTCCTCACCTTCCACACAGAAAAACATCGCTTTTTTCTTTTTGAGCGGCCTCACCTCATGCGGATGTTTCATCATGTGGTAATACTTGTAGGAAAGCAGATTTTTGCACACATGTGATGCTACATGTTCATCGGCCACTGTTATTACATTTTCTTCCCAAAGCTCGCCAATATAGTACATCGTTTCTTTTAGAGCGTCGTAGAACTCGATACTGTCTTTACCGAATGTAACTGATTCTAAATAGGTCCAGGCTTTCATAACCTTTCCATTTAATAAAAGCTTGCTAAGCTCCTCTACTTGAAATTTCATTTCTCCTCACCTGCCTTTAGTGATTTTGTTAGCCCGTCTACTAAAGGGTAACATATGTGAATTCCTTTAGGTACCATTACGAACAAAAACCAGATGGTATGTTCGCCTCATTTTTCATATTAGAACAACTTCATCAATACCCATTAATTTTTAAGGCAAAACCAAATCCGGAAAACTATTTTTAATTAATCCAGGAAAGAATAGCCGCGGCCTCTGTACCAGTTCTTCCTTCTTTGGATGAAGGATGCCGGTATATATCGAATTGGAAGGAATTTGTTCGGAGTGTGCAGCCTGGATATACAAGCTGAGAAGTTTTTTGAGGTTCACTATATGTTTCTAGGTTCAATCTTTAAAACCCTTTAGAGATTGTGAAAATCATAAACAACTTGTTGTTTTGATCAAGATCGCCTATGCCAATGGTAACATACCCTCCTCAATAATAAGGTTTTTGTCCTGCTTTGTTACATAAATTTAATGATTCAACAAACAATAGTTAGTAGAAAAAGGAATGATAAGGAGGATTTGGAATGAATCCGCAGGAAAGCTTGGCGGGAAGCTTAAAGCAAAACAAACAGACGATTATCAACGCGCTGCACACGATGCAGGATTTATCCTTTCATTCTCTTTTGCTTCCTTCCCAGCCTGCAGTTGAGGGCTGTCTTATTCGGCTGAAAGGGATTTCTGATGACACAAAGGTTACTGAAAAAGTGCTTCATCCTTTACTCTACGCAAATGAGCTTCCTTTAAAAAAAGATTTCCTCAAAAAACTGACCCAAAGGGTATTAGCGAGTGATCTATCAGCAGGTTCCACTTGCCAGGAAGCCGTCCAAGCGATTCTGGAGGGACATACGGTTCTGCTGATTGAAGGATATTCAGGATTTATTGACCTCGAAACCACCGGGGGAGCACGCAGAGCGGTGGAGGAGCCATCCTCACAAATGGTCATCAGGGGGCCAAAAGAAAGTTTTAATGAGACCCTCAGGACAAATACCGCCCTTATCCGCAGAAGGCTGAAGACACCGGATCTTAAGCTGGAGGAATATGTAATCGGCGAGGTTTCGAGTACAAAAGTGAACCTTATGTACATCGAAGGCAAAGTAAGTCCAGAGACTCTAAGATTGGTAAAAGAGCGATTAACAAGCAATGAATCAAAAATCGTTTTGGAATCCGGTTACATCGAGAGGATTTTGCAAGATCATCAAGTTACGCTGTTTCCCACTATGAACAATACGGAAAGACCAGATGAGGTTGTAAGCAGTCTGATTGCCGGAAGAATAGCGCTGCTCGTGGATGGCACGCCTTTTGTATTGCTATGCCCCACAAGCTTTAAGCACTACTTTTACTCTCCCGAGGACCAATATCAATCCAAAATGGCAGGCAAGCTTATTTTATTTCTGAGATATGCAGCTTTTTTCCTATCCGTTTTTGCTCCATCTATTTATATTGGAATGATTACTCATCACCAGGCACTGATCCCTACATCTTTGCTTATCAGTCTTTATTCTCAGCGGGAGGGTGTACCCTTTCCTGCACTCATTGAGGTACTCATCATGGAGGTAACCTTTGAGATATTAAGGGAAGCCGGGGTCAGACTTCCCAGAGCAATCGGTCAAGCCGTTTCCATTGTGGGAGCACTTGTTATCGGCCAAACAACCGTACAGGCAGGACTTGTTTCAACAGCCGTAGTAATTGTCGTTTCCATCACGGCCATCTCAAGCTTCACCCTGCCGAATTACAGTTTAGCCATTACAGCCAGGATGGTCCGCTTCATTTTAATGTTTGTTACCTATTTCCTGGGCTATTATGGATTAATGCTTGCCACCATTATGTTCATGGGACACCTTTATCACCTTACGACTCTAGGAACTCCCTACATGTCGAAAGGGACACAGGCTGAAAAAGGAGGCGGCAATTCGTGAAGAAATGGATAGTCATGCTCTGCGTCCTCCCAATCCTATCATCATGCGGAACCCAGCAGGAGCTGAATGATATGTCGATTGTCATCGGGATTGGAATGGATGAAGCAGGTGATGGATATCAGGTCACTCTCCAGCTTGTAGATCCGAGCGAAATATCAACCGGTGCCGGAATGTCACCTGGCGGAAAAGCGGTACCGGTTATTAACATGGTTGGTGATGGCCCTTCCATTAACGAAGCTTTTCAGGCAGCCGTCTCTAAAATTTCGAGGAGGACTTTTTACAGCCATCTATCTGTGGTGGTTATTGGTGAGAGCATGGCTAAAAGAGGAATCAACGAAATTATCGAACATTTGGAACGCGGTTCTGAAATTAGAAGCAGCCTTTTGCTTCTGACAGCAAAGGATCAGACAGCACTGGAGGTGCTGTCTGCCCTTCCTCCTTTAACGAAGGTTCCAGCCTTATCCGCTATCGGAAAGCTCGAGAACAATATGGAGAATTACGGAACCGTTACAAAAGTCAACATCGTCGATTGGGCAAAAGCGAACGACCGTAAAGGAACCTATGCCGTTATGCCTGGAATATTTAATCATGGCGATCCAAAGGTATTTACTAAACAGGAAAACCTCGAACAGAGTGAGCCTTTTTCGACCGCTGTCGGGTATACCGCTATTTTCGGTAAGGATTCCAAGCTGCTTTACTGGATAGGGCCAGAGGAAACGAAGGCGATGCTGATCCTTCAAAATCAAATCCGGCGGACATTTGTTAACGCGCCCTGTGACCATGAGCACATCTCATACGAATTGCCTTTTTCAAAATCCTATACGGATGTCTCAGTCAAAGATGGGAAAGCTAAAATCCGCATACGGGTTCATACGAGGAGTGAATTGTACTCCCTCGGCTGCATGAAAAAAGAAAAGCTTACAGAAGAGATGATACGGGATTTGGAAAGAAGAATGACAAGCAAGCTCAAAACGGAAATAGAGCGAACTATACAAATTGCACAGAATCATCATTCAGATATTTTTGGATTCGGACAAACACTGGCATCCCAGGATAAAAAGAAATGGAAAGAAATAGAGGATCACTGGGATCAGTTCTTTCAGGAAGCTGAAATCAGCGTAGATGTTTCTACTGAACTGCTGAGAGGCGGCGTGGTTGAAAGTCATATGTAAAGAGGGATCAGTATGAGCAAAGTGACTGCCAAGGAAATGTTTTATTTAATATTCATATTTGAAATCGGCAGTGCAATTCTTTTGGATCCTGCAAAGCAGGCGATGAAGGACGCATGGCTTGCGGTATTGCTTGGCTACGCAGCAAGTATTCCGCTGTTTTTAATGTATATAGGGCTGTCTAAGCTTTCAGGTAAAAAAACGATGGTTGGAATTCTCATCATGCTCCTGGGAAAGAAAGCCGGAACGATCGCCTCCTCTCTTTACGTTCTGTACTTTTTATACATCTGTGCACGTGTCCTCAGAGACTTTGGTGAATTGCTGATCATCACCGCTTATGATGAAACCTTTTTAATCGTGATCAGCAGTTTTATGATGCTTGCTGTGATGTATTTAGCCATTAAAAGATTTCATGTATTTGCCGGTGTCTCAAAACCATTATTTTTTGGAATCACAATCCCCTTTTTTATCGTAGTAGGATTTGAAATCATCTCAGGAATTGTGGACATTCATGAACTTTTGCCGATTGCAGAAAATGGTCCAATGCCGATATTGAAAACAATTTTCCCTACGATCATGACTTTTCCATTTGGAGAGATGGTCGTTTTCACGATGTTCTTTCCGCTCGTTCAGGAAAGTGCCAAGCTTATCAAAGTAACCCTTTCTTCTATCTTTTTCGCCACCTTGATTTTGAGCACCACTGCACTGCTCCATGTTTCCATTCTTGGAGCAGAAATGACAAAAAGCTTCGTATTTCCGATTCTAGCTACCGTCTCATTGATCAATATATCGGATTTTATTCAGCGTCTTGATTCAATTGTGGTCGTTCTTATGATTATTGTGGGATTTACAAAAGTGTTCATGTTTTTCTATGCAGCACTCAGAGGCACCATGGAAATCACAGGAACCAAAAATCCCATACCTCCCGTGCTAATCTATGGAGTGGCCATGATTGCCTCATCCCTGTTTATTGCCAATACTCAATATGAGCACTTTCAGGAAGGGCTCATATTCGTGCCTTATTTTCTTCATGTCCCCTTTCAAATTGTATGTCCAGCCATCATTTTAGCCATACTTTGGCTTAAGAAAAAAAGAACTCAGAAGAAGGGTGCGGCAAATGAAGTTCCTAAAGAAGCTTAAAAAAATCATGACAGAGATCAAGACCGTCCTCTTTGCTTTACTCATCGTCCTTCTTCTGATGATTTCTATGGTCCTTATCGATTTTTATCAAGGCTATTCATGGAGCATGGTGATCAAAACGTTCAGCTACGAGCTTAAGACTTCTTCCATGAATGACCTTTTTTCCCTGCTGATATTTGCACTTATGATTGTGATTTATCTATATATCACCAGCATTAAGAATGGAAAAAAGAAGCAGAAGACAGCGGCTAAAGGAGGTAAAAACCCTTGAACCAGAATAACAAGAGACTGATGGCTATTTTATTCCTATTCACCCTTGTACTAGTGAATAAGAAAAAACTGCTGCTGCGGTTTATGCCGTTCGGAATCTTCATGGTCATGATTTTGAGTATGGGCAAATTATGCAGGGTCTCTGGCGGAAGAAATGGTGAGACGATTGTGAATATAAGTTTTACGCTCGGTCCTTTTTTATACCGGATGCTATGGATTGCTTTTTCAATTTTTATAAGGCTTGCCAAATTGCCATTTTGGGTTAAAAAGAGATTTTTCACTATGGATTCGAGAAATTAATTTTTTATAATTAAAAAGAGCCCAGTGGATTCCACTGAGCTCTTCTTTCTTTATTAAGCAGATTGTCTTGCACTGGCATCTGCAGGATTGATAGGAGTTTCCCGGCTTGTTTTCTTGATTTTCGGCACAGGCAATAGGAACGTTGTAAGCGGAACAAATGTAATCAGTCTGATTGCAGCAACACAGATAATCATAACGGCAATGTACATTAAGCCCACATATTGAACATTCCAATATGGTTCCGGAAGATGCCTCGCCATTAAATAAAGCACCATAGGGTGAATCAGGTAAATTCCCATCGAGTACTTGCCAATGAGCACAAGCGGCTGCTTTATGATTGAAAACTTAGAGAGAAGCGGATAAATCCCAATAGTCGCGATACTTAGAAGCGGAATATTTGCAAGGTTTGAGATCCTGCGGTTTGATACATACCCCTTCATCTTGTACTCGATCACCGCTCCAGCTGAAACGGCTAGAGCGAGAATCAGCATCTGAATCGGACGCTTCAGCGCGTAATTGCGGATACCCTCCCAGTAATAGGCAAGGAATGCACCGAATGCAAAATAGAAAATCCAGATTGGCATAAACGATTTGCTTGCAATGAATTCTCCAATCGGACCCTCAAACGGAGGTTTAATTCCGTATAGGTTGTAACTAATTAAGAAGGAAATAAACAAGAAAATAAGAATCGTCGTCTGCGTTCTAAACAGCTTTTGAAGAAGTGGAAAAACAAGATAAAATTGCACTACGATTGAAATAAAATACAAATGATAAAACGCATTTCCTTGTATAAAGCCCCCGATTTCCTCTATCGGATCGCCAAATCCCTGGCCGTTATAAACGTACATCATATAACGATATGCAACACTCCATAAAATAAAAGGAATAATAACCTTTGAAAAACGTGATTTCATAAACTTTCCAAACTGAAATCCTTTATTCCGTACTTGTAAAAACAACAGAAAACCGCTGATGACCGCAAAAATCGGTGTGCCGAATCGGCCGATCTGGTTCAGGAAATACGAAAACCAATCATACGTATCATTATTCATACCAGAATTTGTTGCGGAAACGTGTACCGCCACAACAGCTAAACAAGCAAAGGCACGCAGGAAATGAATTTCAAACAAATAAGATTTACCGCTCTTCTGACTGGCCTCTTTTGCCATAACGATCACTCCTTTATTAAAAAAAGACTCCTTCATCATTTTAAGCTGAAAAGCTGCCGAAATGGTGGCGTTCTATCAAAAGGCTTCTTTGGTCTCGTTTTCGATTCAAGGTCTTAAGATAGAGACTTTCAGATTGTAAGCGTTATCTCCCTGCTGTCCCGTATAAGCAAATAGTCATCTACTAACAAAGATGTTTACAAAATGGTGTTTTTGTCATTAATTGTTGAAAAAGGCAGAATCGCGGTATATCAAGGATTGTAATGACCACCAATAAGAGGTTTGCGAAAATTGTCGAATTTAGCAGAAACAATGGAATCTAGTGGGATTTCTTCCCATCAGGGAGTCCGAGCTTCAGCCAATTCTTACTCTATATCAGCCGGTTCTCACTCTATATCAGCCGGTTCTTTCATGATTCCAGCCGGTTTCATTGATTTTCCAGCCAAAAATTTTTTACCAGCCGATCGGGACCTTTTTCCAGCCGCTTCCCACTCTATATAAGCGGGTTCTCTCTAAATTCCTGCCGGTTTCACTGAGTTTCCTGCCAGAATTTTTTTACCAGCCGATCGGGACCTTTTTCCAGCCGCTTCCCACTCTATATCAGCCGGTTCTCTATAGATTCCAGCCGGTTTCACTGAGTTTCCAGCCAGAATTTTTTTACCAGCCGATCGGGACTTTTTTCCAACCGCTTCCCACTCTATATAAGCGGGTTCTCTCTAAATTCCAGCCGGTTTCACTGAGTTTCCAGCCAAAATTTTTTTCCAGCCGATCGGGATCTTTTTCCAGCCGCTTCCCACTCTATATCAGTCGGTTGTTTCATGATTCCCCCGCTTATTTAGCCGGTCCGTCAATCGAATATAGCCATTCCTCTTTTTTCTGTCCATTCGCCCACACTATTCGGCCGTTCCAGCTTGCAATTTAGCCGTTCCCCCCGCTTATTTAGCCGTTCCGGCAACCCAATTTAGCCATTCCTCTTTTTTCTGTCCATTCGCCCACACTATTTGGCCGTTCCAGCTTGCAATTTAGCCGTTCCCCCCGCTTATTTAGCCAATCGGCAACCCAATTTAGCCATCCCTCTTTTTTCTGTCCATTCGCCCACACTATTTGGCCGTTCCAGCTTGCAATTTAGCCGTTCCCCCCGCTTATTTAGCCGATCGGCAACCGAATTTAGCCGTTCCTCTTTTTCTGTCCATTTGCCCACACTATTTAGCCGTTCCATTCTTCAATTTAGCCGTTCCCCCCGCTTATTTAGCCAATCGGCAACCGAATTTAGCCGTTCCTTTTTTTCTGTCCATTTGCCCACACTATTTAGCCGTTCCATTCTTCAATTTAGCCGTTCCCCCCCACGTAGTTGCCCAGTCGTAAATTGCCCTTGTCAGTTGTTCCCTTAGCTGCTCACAGCGTTCACCCATTTAAAAAAGCGATACCCCATAAGAGGGTACCGCTTCAGATATTAATTGGTATAGTTTTCGCTCAGTTCTGCCCCTTCTGCTTTACGGGTTCCAGCTTTCTGTTTAAATCTAGGCAAGCCGAATGCTATGGCTAAAATACCGCATAGAAGGGTTAGCATCGGATAGAATGTGTACGGGAGAATGCTTAATGGAGATGCTTTTACAAGCTGAGCTCCGGCAAGCATTTGCGCTCCATATGGAATCAGTCCTTGTACACTGCATGAGAAAATATCCAGGATGCTGGCTGATTTTCGTTTGTCAATGCCGTACTGATCGGCAATATTTTTCGCAAGCGGTCCTGCTGTAATAATAGAGATTGTGTTGTTCGCAGTTGAAAAGTTTGTTGCACTGACAAGTCCTGCAATTCCAAACTCTGCGCCTTTTTTTGTACGGATGTTTTTTGTCATAGCGTTCAGGAGGAAGGCTATTCCTCCATTATGCTTGATAATTTCTACCATACCGCCAATAAGAACGGACAGGATGATAAGCTCGGACATTCCAGAGATGCCTTTCATCATCGTTTGAGAGAATGTCAGGATATTGAAGCTTCCGTCTGCCAGCCCAATAATCCCGGTTAAGACAATTCCGCCTCCAAGCACGGCGACTACATTCAAGCCGGCGAGCGCTGCAACGAGTACTCCAATGTAAGGGAGCAATTTAACAAAACTGAATTCCTTCGGATTGACGGCTGAGTCCATTCCAAGTGAGATGGTAAACAGCACGATAACCGTAACAATCGCTGCAGGCAGGACGATGAAAAAGTTCGTTTTAAATTTGTCCAGCATTTCAGTCTTCTGTGTGCGGACAGCGGCGATTGTTGTATCGGAAATAAAGGATAAATTATCTCCAAACATAGCTCCTCCAATAACAGAAGCAACAGCCAGGGCAACCGGTATTTCGGTTTCACCGCTGATTCCCGCTGCAATTGGTCCAAGTGCCGCAATTGTTCCCATTGATGTACCCATTGAAATCGATACAAATGCTGCAATAATGAAAAGTCCTACTACTAAAAAGCTTTGAGGAAAATAGGTTAAAAACACGTTAACCGTTGATTCAACCGCTCCCATTCCTTTGGCAGCTTCAGAAAAAGCCCCCGCCAGAATGTAGATAAACACCATAATCATAATATCCGTTTGCCCTGCACCTTTAGCAAATCGTTCAACCTTCGAGGTCAGGTTTTCTTTTCTATTCATGAACAGTGCCACAGTTACTGCTACTAAAACGGCTACAACCATTGGAAGCTTGTAGAAATCTCCAGTTATGACACCCGCTAAAATAAACAATGCTACGAAAACCAGCAATGGCAGCAGCGCCAGCGGATTTCCTTTCGCTCCATCTTTCAAATCCATTTTCTCCACCTCACTGCTATTCGATTTTTCCAGCATGAGCAATCTTATAATGCCAGAAGATTCACCTTATAAAAAAGACCCCTTCTTATCCTTTTAAGAAGAGGCCTTAATACACAATAATCAGGACACTCTTCTTATCTTCCAAGCTCTGGAGCTTGCTGGATTTGGCACAGCACTCTTTAAAAAAGTCCGCTGCCGAGGCATCGCAGGGCCAGTCCCTCCGCCTCTCATAATAAGAAGTTGAATTTATTTAAGGGTTTTTCAAAAACAATCTTTTACTACCTTAAGGGCTGTCAGAGAAAATGTCAAACAAAAAAATGCATGAATTTTACTTTTCCAATAAAATAATAACCTTTTCAGATAGATAGAAAACCTTTTCATTTCCTATATGCCAGGGCCGTGTATCGCATGCACAAAAATATTATCGCACTCAAACATTTACAATTATTGCTATCGATTCGTAAATGGATTTTTCCATTCCATTAATGCTCCGCAATTGAAGGATTCCTCATCCTCTATATAATTGCGGATCACCTTCACTGGCGTCCTGCCGCAGCGGAGCAAAAATGTGAGGACAGGATCCTTCAATTCTCCTTTAACTATCGCATCAACATATTGTTCAGGGGTCATTTTCCCGGCATGTTTTTGATACCCTGGCATTCTCCCTCCGCCAAGGAGCCTGTCCAGCCCTTTATAAATAACCACGTCATACATAGAGGACATAAGCCACTTCCCGAGTCCCGCTTTCCGATACATAGGACGGACACCTATATCTACCACATATAAGGTGTTTCCATTAGGCTGATGGCTGCGTATGTATCCATCATCTGTGATTTCTTTCCACGTATGATCCGGATAAGCCGGGTCAAAATTGATTACTAGACCGGTGATGGAACCGGCAAGCTCTCCATTTACTTCTATGCAAAGCGCTCCTTCTGCAAAGAAATTCACATGGCTGCTCAGCTGCTCCTTATTCCACAAAAGCTCAGAAGAAAAAGGCGGAGGAAAGCTCTCTTGCTGAATGCGAATCAGCCCCTCAAAATCCGGTTCCATATAATTCCGAATAACTGCAGGCGTTGGTCCATTCTCATCGAAAACGTAAAAGTCCTTCCTGTACATTGGTTTCCCCCGTCTCAATACTTTAGATAGTAACTAATACCGCTTTTTGAGATTTAGAAACCTTTTTAAAAAAGCAGACCACTAAAGATGGTCTGCTTTCCGCTTCAACTTTCGGATTCTTTAAAATGAATGGATTTTACTTTCTGGGTCTTTTCATTAAATTCAACTGTTACAAATAATCCGAATTCCCTGCTGCCCTGGCGAACCCAAAGCTTAAATTTTTCTGCTGCCAATTCAGCATCCACTTTTTCACGGCCAATATGCTTATAATCAAGCAGCTTGGCATCCGGATACTTACGCTTAACCTCTTGTATAGCTATTCTAGACCACTTAGCATATGCGGGCTCCTGCTGGTGTGCTGAGTAAACAAGCCTAGGCTCAGCTATCCCTGCAAGTATACCTGCTATAAGAAAACAGGAAATCCATTTTTTCATATTACGTAACACATCCCTTTTTCTTTTAGGTTGGCGCAAACCGCAAAAAAAAGACGTGCATTAAGCACGCCTTTTTTATCCAATTACGATTTGTTTAACAAACTGTGTTTTCTTCCGTATAAGAAGTAAACAATTAAACCGGCAGCCAGCCAAATAAGGAAGGCAATCCAAGTTTGCTTTTGAAGCTGAAGCATTAAATAGGCGCAGGAGAGAAAGGCTAATATTGGAACAACTGGGACAAATGGAGTTTTAAACCCAGCCTTCATCCCTTCTCCTGATCTCCTTAAAACCAAAATCCCTATGGAAACCGACATGAAAGCAAACAATGTACCGATACTTGTTAAATTTGCCAATTCATCGAGCGGGATAAATCCTGCAAATAGAGAAACGAGCAAACATCCAAGGTACGTTGTTTTAACCGGAGTCTGCGTCTTTTGGTTAACTTTTGACAGACCTTTCGGCAGCAGACCATCACGGCTGATTGCATAAAACAGACGGGACAGACCGTACATCATAACAAGCAAAACTGTTGTCATTCCGGCAATGGCACCGATTGAAATCAGTCCAGCAACCCAATCCTGGTTGATATAATTCAGTGCAAAAGCAACAGGATTTTTCACATTAAGTTCAGTGTAAGGAACGACTCCCGTTAAGATTGCAGAGACGGCAATGTAAAGAACTGTACAGATTGCCAAGGAAGCGATAATTCCGATTGGCATATTTTTCTGAGGATTCTTTACCTCCTCCGCAGCAGAGGATACAGCATCGAATCCGATATATGCAAAGAATACTGTCGCAGCACCGGTAGCAACCCCCGCAAAGCCGAATGGCATAAACGGCGTCCAATTATCAGGCTTCACATACCACACAGCAACCGCGATAAATAGAAGAACAACCACAATTTTAATAATAACCATAATAGCATTAAGCCTGGCTGATTCCCTTACACCTTTCGTTAAAAGAAAAGTGATCAGAAACGCAATAATGACAGCCGGAAGATCAAAATAGGTGCCATTTTCAGGTGAATAGGCGCTGGTTAATGCAGTAGGCAAATGAATCCCGAAGCCCCCCAGCAATCCTTGAAAATATCCCGACCATCCGCTTGCGACGGAAGCAGATGCAAGCCCGTATTCCAAGAGTAAATCCCATCCCAAAATCCATGCCATCAGCTCGCCGAACGTTGCATAGCTATATGTATACGCACTGCCTGAGACCGGAACGGTTGAAGCAAATTCTGCATAGCATAATGCCGCAAAAGCGCAGGCAATTCCCGCTAAAATAAATGATAAAACAAGTGCCGGACCAGCATGTTCTGCTGCCGCAACGCCTGTAAGGACAAATATCCCCGTACCGATAATAGCCCCTATTCCGAGCATCGTCAGGTCAAATGCACCTAGCGTTTTGTTAAGCGAAATCCCTTTACTTCCTGAATCCCTAATGATTTTATCAATCGACTTTTTCCTAAACAGACTCATCGTCTCACCTGCTATTCTTTTTAAATATTCAGAAATATTTAAATAATATTTGAGATAGTCTTAATTTAATCGAACCCTGTCGAAAAATCAACCGTTTTTTGAAAATTTAATTTATTAAAATAGAAAAACCTTTATATGGAAAAAGCCGGCAATAGCCGGCTCTTCACTATTCCGATTCAGTTCTAGCGCTAATAAGCCCTATAATAACCCCAAGCATCGCTCCATAAAAGACCTCTTCAGGCTGATGACCCAAAAGTTCTTTTAATTCTTCTTTTTGCTTTACATGGCCCAGCCCGGGAAAATGCCCCGAGAGAACCTCGATATCTGCATCAATATCATTGACAAGTGCAGCAATCTCTCCCGTATGCCTTCTAATTCCTTGCGCATCATACATCACAATAATCCCAAAAACAACAGCCAGTGCGGTTTCAATGGAAGAACTCCCATTTTTAGCCGCAACATATGTAGCAAGAGATGATACCCCTGCCGAGTGGGAACTCGGCATTCCTCCCGTTGTAAAAATTGGCCGCCAATCCCATTTTCCAGTCAGCTTTTTATGGCCAAATATTTTCAAACCCTGTGCAATCCCTATTCCTGCTAATGCTGTCAAAATTCCTCGATTCTTAATCAATTCCTTCACCTCGCATAAGATTAGTTTTAGACTGTTCGATGACGACTATGCACTTCCATCATTTGCTTATACCCGAAATTCGGCATGAGTAAAATTTGTTTTGCAGGTTAGTTGAGGAATGATCGGTTTTTTATGAGTGCTGAGGATAATTGGAGGCTGGTGGGAACGTGGGGGATGCGGCTCTTATTTGAAGGGGTTCGGCTGGAAACCCGATTGCTTCGATTCGTATTCGATGCGGTTCGGATGGTATAGAAAGTGCAGCGGCTGCTGGTAAAACCCTCCTCCCTTAAAATATTCCATAAAAAAACCGCCCGCTTTTGCCAGCGGACGGTTTTTAAAATAATTAGAAGCTTAGAGCTGCTTCTTTTGCTTTTTCTACAGATTTTCCGAAGATTTCATCTGCTGCTGCAGGATCTGCAGCCATTCCTTCAGCAAGAACCACTGTCACATCATTGATGCCAAGGAAGCTCATTACTGCACGGAAGTAGCTTTCAGTGTGTTCCATAGGCTGCGCCGGACCTTCAGAATAAACGCCGCCGCGTGCTTCAATTAGAGTTACTTTTTTGTCGCCGGAAAGGCCTACTGGACCATTTTCTGTGTATTTAAACGTTTTGCCTGCTACTGCGATTGCGTCGATGTATGCTTTCATCAATGGAGGGAAGCCAAAGTTCCACATTGGAGCAGAGAATACCACTTTGTCTGCTTCAAGGAATTGATCTACCAGCTGAGAAAGGCGGGTAATTTTAGCTTGCTCGGCATCTGTTAGCTCCTGTCCTGCAGCAAGTTTGCCCCAGCCGCCAAGAACCTCAGCGTCGATCATTGGAAGATCTGTATTGTAAAGATCAAGTGTTTCCACTTTATCTCCTGTGTTTTCTGTTTGATAAGCATCTAAGAACGTGTTAGCTACACGTGCTGAGAATGACATTTCGTCACCTTTTGGATTTGCTTTTACGTAAAGAATGTTTGCCATAATTTATCTCTCCTTCAAATATTTTCATTTTATATATTTTTTATTAAAGTATCTCGACTTCGAGGTTTATTTTATCTTACTCTCATTCCGCTGTCAACCAGATTGATTTGCAGCACACTTGCCGGTTTTAAAATTTAATGATTAAGGGTAACGCTAAAGTAAGCTATTGAATGGAAGGGATGAATGAATCATGGATCAAAAAGAGCTTAGAGAACAGATCGTAAAAATAATTGACCAAAACAAAATCGGGACACTTGCTACAGTAAAGGATGGCAAGCCGCATTCCCGTTACATGACGTTCTTCAATGAGAATTTAACGCTTTATACTCCTACTGATATTGAAACTCATAAGGTTGAGGAAATTGATGAAAATCCGAATGTTCATATTCTGCTTGGCTATGACGGGGAGGGTTTCGGCGATACGTACGTAGAAATTGAAGGCAAGGCTTCAATTGAGAAATCAGAGGAGCTTAAACAGCGTTTATGGGATGACAACATGAAGATGTGGTTTGACGGCCCTCATGATGATAACTACATTATTTTGAAAATTACTCCGGATCAAATCAGGCTGATGAATAAAAAAGGCGAGCCGCCGCATACACTGGAAGTATAATGAACCTAAAATGGGCGGACAATCCAAGATGATTGTCCGCCCATTTTTTATGGAGAGAATGAGTGCAGATGTTATTAAGAAAAAAAGCTTGAGGCTCCACCTCAAGCTTCTTCCTACCATTATTTAAACGTTGTCGACATCAAAAATTCCTTCGAGCGCTCTTCCTTCGGGTTGTCAAAGAACTGATCCGGCGTTCCTTTCTCCACAATCCGTCCTTCGTGCATATAGACGATGGAATCGGCTACCTCACGTGCAAATCCCATTTCATGAGTGACGACAATCATTGTTTTCCCTTCTTCAGCGAGCTGTTTCATCGTTTCGAGCACTTCGCCTACAAGCTCAGGATCAAGCGCTGAAGTCGGTTCATCAAACAGCATGATGTCCGGTTCCATTGCAAGCGCACGTGCTATGGCTACCCGCTGCTTTTGTCCTCCGGAAAGCTTGCTTGGATAAACGTCCGCTTTGTCCTCAAGCCCTACTTTTTTCAAAAGGTCTTTGCCTAGTTGAACGGCCTGCTCTTTTTTCATTTTTTTCACCATAAGCGGCGCTTCTATAACGTTACCAAGCACTGTTTTATGAGGAAAGAGGTGAAAATGCTGGAACACCATTCCGACTTTTTGGCGGACCTCATTAATATCATGTGATTCTTTCGTTACTTCTTCGCCTTCAATGACGATCTTGCCGTTATCTCGCTTCTCTAAAAAATTGAGGCAGCGCAGCAAGGTGCTTTTCCCTGATCCACTGGCGCCGATCAGGCAAACCACTTCACTTTCATAGACCGTCATATCAATATCCTTTAATACATGAAGCTCTCCGAACGATTTGTTCAGTTTTTCTGCTTTTATCATTTCCCTATCCATGATGGCCTCCTTCTACCGGTCACTGACAGCCAGTTTTTTCTCGATCAGGTTGACACCTATTGTCAAAATTGCCACGACAATTAAGTAGTAAACGGCGACAATGAGCAAATACGTCATTTCATCAAAATTATTTGAACCGAGCGTTGTCGCGACATTGAATAGTTCATTCATTGAAATAAAGGCGGCCAGGGATGAATCCTTTAACCCGATGATAAATTGATTTCCAAGAGGCGGCAGTGCACGCCGGAAAGCCTGCGGCAAAACAATTCTGCGCATCGCAAGCGACCGGGTCATTCCAAGAGACCGTCCCGCTTCCATTTGCCCTTTGTCAATCGATTGAATGGTACCCCTGAAAATTTCGGCGATGTAAGCACCATTATGAAAAGCGAGCGCAAGCGATGCGGCCCAGAAATCCGGAATTAAAAAGATCCCGCTGATCCCGAAATACAGGATGAAAATTTGGACGATGAGCGGAGTTCCGCGAACCAGATAAATATACGCATCCGAGATGTACCCCAGCGGCTTTATATTGGAAATTTTTAATAGTGCAAAAAACAACCCGATAAAAATCCCGATGATGATTGATACAACCGTGAGCTGCAGAGTGAGCAGCATGGCCTTTAAAAAGACATCATAGCTTTCTCCGAATACTTGAAAAAAGTGCGGCAAACTAGGCAATGATCCGACTCCCTCTCTTTATTATTTTTTTGGTTTCTCCGTTGCTTCTTCTTTTGTAATGTCTTCTCCAAAATATTTAATACTGATTTTTGCTAATGTTCCATCCTTGCGCAGGTTTTCCAGCGCCTCATTCACTTTCTTCTCCATCAGCGGATTGTTCTCGGGGATGACCACTGCCTGGGCACTCCGTTCAATCAGCTGCTGGCCCTTAATTTTAAAGCCTTCATTTGCAGCGCTTCGGCCGGTTACAAAATCCGTGATAACGGCGTCATGGCGTCCTTCACTAAGTGCCTTCAGCGCAGTTATGTCACTATCATATATTTTCACGTTTCCTGTGTACTGCTTCGCTGTGTCAGCGTATGTAGATCCTTTTGCTGCAGCAACCTCTTTTCCTTTCAAGTCAGCGGTTGTTTTAATATCGCTGTCCTCTCTCGTGAAAATTTGAGGTCCGGAGTAATAGTAGGGAGTGGAAAACCGAACATACTTTGCCCGCTGATCATTGATCGTGTGGCTCGCAACCGCTACATCGGCTCTTCCTGTTTTTACCCCTTCTACAATTCCTTTAAATTTAATCCGTTTTTCAACCGGCTTTAGCCCGAGTTCCTTTGCAATTGCCTTTCCAACTTCCACATCAAAGCCTGTCATGGTCATATCGTTTTTGACATAACTAAATGGCTTGAATTCTCCGGAAGCGGCAAAGATAAACTCGCCTTTATGCACAAGCTCCAAGCCGTCTTCACCTTTTTCCTTTTCGGCACAGCCTGTAAGCACGGCCATCATAAGCGTAACGCCTATCATCCATATCAATACCTTCTTCATCCGAATACCTTCTCTCCCTTCTGTCATGGGTCAGGTTTGTAAGCTACTGGTATTACATACCCAATTTTCTGAAATTTTAATCTGAATAAAAAGTACAAGATTGAGTTTTCAGTGAAACGTTTTGGTAAACGATTCTTTATAACTAGTTACATACTGCTGAAACTCATTTCAAAAGAACCCGTTGAGATGAGCGCATTTATGTAACCTTTATTGAGGGAAAATCGGCTGGAGACACAAGAAATGCAGCAGAGATCGTCAAAAAAATAATAAAAATAAAGATCAAGCAACTGCAAGAGTACTGCGAAAAATGAAGATGGATACGCCAAAGAGCCTGGGAATTCTCCCAGGCTCTTTCAATTGGATTGCTGACTATTCCATGTTGCTATGCATCCCCAAAACCTGATCATGATCGAGGCTCTTCCGTTCAGACAGGCTGAGGCAAATCCAGTCAAACAGCAAATGGATACTCTGATCAAAAAGGGATCCGAGCGGCTGAATGCTCATCTTTTCTCCCGGCTTCCGGTATTTCGTAGCCGCCGGCACAATCACAACCGACTCTTCTCCGGCGTTCTGTGCAAGCAATGTATCTGCATTCGCTGTAAAAACGAGGAGCTCTGTCCCCAGCTCCTTTGCTTTTACAGAAAGCCATTCCACGCTTTTTGTTATTCCGGAGCCGGATACAAGTATAAGCAAATCTTCCTTTTGTACAGAAGGAGTGGTTGTTTCGCCGATGACATAAACGACTAGACCAAGGTGCATGAGCCTCATAGCAAATGATTTGGCCATGAGGTCCGAGCGCCCTTCACCTGCTACAAAAATCCGTTTTGCCCTGTAGATCCTTTCCACTGCTTTTTCTGCAGATTGACTGTCTGTTTGCTGGAGAACGGAAGCCACTTCCGCAACGATATCATTAACATCCAAGGCTGCTCATTCCTTTCATACAGGCTTCTTTCAGGTCAGCGGCAGCCCTTGAGGGATCGGCCGCTTTTGTGATGCTCGAGCCGGCAATAACGATTGAGACTCCGGATTTTTGCAGGGAAGGAATGCTTTTGACACCAATGCCCCCTGCTGCCGCAGTTCGCACTCCCATCTCCTTCAAGAAAGACAAACCTTCAAATTCAAAGCTTCCATTTCCGCTTTCCTGCAAATCCTTGCTGGTATGGACACAAAAGATGGCAGGGCAGTGGACAATTTTTGCTGTTCTTTCTAAATCGGTGTTCAGCAAATCAATCATTACCGTCCTGCCCCTTTTTTCCGCTTCATTGAGGCAAATTTCAATAGTTTCTACCGGCGCTGCTCCCATAACAGTTAGAAGATCAGCACCCGCTTCAAATGCGAGCTTTGATTCATAAACAGCGTTATCCATGATTTTCATATCTGCCATAACCAGCTTATCCGGACAGGCCTTTTTCACCTCAAATACACTCCGCATTCCGAATTCCTTTATGAGGGACGTTCCCACTTCCACATAATCCGTAAAGTAGTCTGTTCTTCTTGCTAAATCAATTGCATCCTCCAGACTTAGCCGGTCGAGCGCAAGCTGCAGCTCCATGTTTCATCCTCCGATCGTGGTTGATGATTCTCTAATCTTCAACTCTGTCTGGAATACGAATAATCTCTTTTCATCAGATTTGCCGCTGATCTGTTCGAATAATAAGTCCGCAGCCTTCATACCCATCTCGTAGGCGGGCTGGTCAATTACCGTGAGAGCAGGCTCGGATATGGCCGCCATTTCAATATTATCGAAGACCACGAGGGCGAGATCTCTGCCGATACGGATTTCATTTTTACGGGCGAACTTCATCACTTCAAAATACGTCAGATCATTTCCCGCAATGAGTGCGGTCGGCCCTTTTCCGTTAGCAAACATCTCTTCAAGGACCGATACCATCTCCGAAATTTCAACAGATCTTATGAAATGCTCATTGACCGGTTCCCCTCGTTTTTCAAGTGCTTCTATAAATCCGGCCACCCGCTCTCTTCTTGGAAAAATCGTTGGAGGCGGCGTTAAAATCGCAAGCTTTTCATGGCCTTCCTTCAAAAGGTGACCGACAGCCTGATCCATTGCATCCCGGTTGTCGACAACCACCGTATTCACATCGATCCCATCCAGTTTGCGGTCAACGAATACCACAGGGTACTTCTCTGACTCAAGCTTTTTATAGAGCTCAGGGTTTTTCCCAGTAGGAAAAATCACGAGTCCGTCTACCTGTCTCGCTCTCATGCTGTCGATATACTTTTTTTCCTTATCCTGATCTTCATAAGAATTGCAGAAAATCACCTGAATGTCTTTTTCCTGAAAATAATCTTCGATGGCACGGCTCATCTCCGTCGAAACGGTATGGACGATATTGGCGGCGATAATGCCGATAAGCGACGTTCTTTTTTGCTTCAGGCTTCTTGCTACATAATTTGGATGATACCCGAGCTCATCTATCGCTTTTTTGATCCGGTCCTTCGTTTCCTGGCCCATATATTCAAAACGTCCGTTTAAAAATTGAGAAACTGTGCTTTTGCTGATTCCAGCTGCTTTGGCTACATCTGCCATCGTTACGCGTTTCATCTAAATCCGTCCTCTTATCTATAGATTCTTCCTCTATTGTACTGTTCCACGCTGTCGATATCCATCTAAGAAGAGGACGAGCTGATTATGCCGCATCACGCAAGTTTCATTTCACCTGGAAACCCCGGACACATTCACTGAATTGGCGTGCTCGATCCGCAAGCTTGATCAGGCTTTCCCCATCAGCCGCCATTCCACCGCTCACCAGTGTGCTCCCCACACCAATCGCGGCTGCCCCCGCCTTTAGGAAGGCTTCCATATTATTGAGTCCGATTCCGCCTGTTGGCATGAGCGGTATATGGGGAAGCGGTCCTGCTACTGCCTTTAAAAATTCCGGCCCCAAAACATTTGCCGGAAATACCTTCACTAAATCTGCTCCTGCTTCATAGGCAGTGAGAATTTCAGTAGGGGTCATTGCACCCGGTACACTGATGACCCCGTATCGCTTTGCCATACGGATGGTGTCCAAGCTCACAGTTGGTGAAAAAATAAATTTCGCTCCGGCTGAGATTGCTGTTCTTGCCGTCTCCGGATCCAGTACCGTCCCGGCCCCTACTAAAACCTCTTCATTGAACGCCTCGTTTAACCGTTCAATCACCTGGATTGCCTTCGGGTTTTCCATCGTAATTTCAAGGGCGGTAACCCCGCCATCCTTCAGGGCTTGAGCAATCGGAACAATCGTATCCGGATTCGCTCCTCTTATAACGGCTACAACGCCGCTTTCCTGAAATGCATGTGCTCTCATTTTCCATTCCTCCAGTTAAGCGCTTTTAACGGCAGATTGGTGTCTCGCTGCAGCTGTATTCTTTACGGCAAAAATCGTAATAATCGCGGACAGAAGCAGGGCACCCGACATGAAAAGATAAGAAGCCCCAAATCCTCCTGTTGTTCCATTTAAATAACCGACAAGGTATGAACCTGCAAATGATCCGAGTGCCCCCATGCTATTGATGAGGGCCATCGCGCCCCCTGCAACATTACGAGGCAAAATCTCCGGTATGATGGCAAAGAACGGACCATACGGGGCGTACATCGCTCCTCCTGCAATAATGAGCAAAACAAAAGAAAGCCAGAAATTGCTCGTTCCAATTAGATAGGAACCATAAAACGCAAGGGCTCCAATCAGCAGGAACGGCCAGACAAAAGCACTCCGGTTAAGGGTTTTATCTGAGAAATAAGATGCGGACAGCATCCCGATAATGGCTAAAATATAGGGAACAGATGAAAGCCATCCCGTTGTAACAATATCCATGTTCGGCGCTGCTTTAATAATAGAAGGAAGCCACATCACAAACCCGTAAACCCCGATGCTCCAAAGTGCATATTGAAGACTGAGCAGAATAACCGTTTTGGATTTAAATGCTTCTGCGTAATTTTTCACAGGCTTCAAGCCTTGCTGCTCTTGATCCAGCTGGATTTGCAGGTCTCTTTTTTCCTGCTCGTTCAGCCATTTGGCGTCCTTTGGTTCATCGTTAACGAGCTTCCACCAGAAGAATGCCCAGATTATTGCCGGCAGCCCTTCCAAAATAAACATCCAGCGCCAGCCAACGGATTCTACTAAATATCCGGATAGAATCGACATCCACAGCACGGTCGCCGGGTTCCCAAGGATAAGAAACGTATTCGCCCTGGACCGCTCCTCTTTCGTAAACCAGTGACTTAAGAAAACGAGCATGGACGGCATTACAGCACTTTCTACGACTCCCAGCATAAAGCGGATGACAATGAGAAGGTTTACGTTTGTAATCAACCCTGTCGCCGTTGCCAGTCCTCCCCATAAAATAAGCGACCAGAAAATCAGCTTTTTCGCACTTTTATTTTCGGCATAATGAGCTCCCGGAATTTGAAAAAAGAAATATCCCAGGAAGAAAAGCGACCCGAGCAGCGACGACATCGCTGCCGTGATATGCAGATCCTCTGCCATTCCTCCCGCTGCCCCGAATCCATAATTGGCCCGATCCAGATAAGCGAGGCTGTACGTAATAAATGCAATTGGAATTAGTCGAATCCAGCGCTGTTTAGATAATGTCCCTTTCATACCTCATCAGCCTCCTTAACATGCTCTTTCATATATCGTTCGAGCTCTTCTCTAACCGGGTATCCATCACTGTCGCCGATTGACTGGACCGCCATTGCCCCGATAGCATTTCCTCTCAAAACAGCCTCTTCCATTGGGAGCCCCTCAAGAATTCCACTCACAAAACCGACGGCAAATCCGTCTCCTGCCCCGACGGTATCTACGACTCTATCAACCTTGAAGCCTTCCACAAGCCCTCTTTGCCCTGCTGTTTTAAAGAACGCTCCATCCGGTCCCAGTTTAACGGCCACTGCCTTCACCCCGTGCTCCAGGTAAAAATCTGCAATTGTTTCAGGCTGACTCGATCCTGTCAAAATACGTCCCTCTTCCACTCCCGGCAGAACATAATCTGCCTGGAATGCTGCTTTGTTTATCTCCTTCGCCATTTCCTCCTGAGAGTTCCATAATGATGGCCTCAGGTTCGGATCAAAGGAAACCGTTTTGCCCGCTTCCTTCATCAGCGTAAGGATATGATGTGAAAAAGCCCTCGTCTGTTCAGACAATGCAAGGGGAATCCCCGTTAGATGGAGATGCTTTGCCGAAAGAAAATAGCCGCTGTCGGCATCTTCGGGTGAAAGGGTGCTTGCTGCAGAACCTCTTCTGAAATACTGCACCTCAGGATCTCCCTCTAAAACCTTGGATTTAATCTGGAATCCAGTCGGATAGCGGGAATCCGTCAAAACACAGTCAACATTCACGCCTTCTTTTTTCAGCCGGTCCATAATAAATTCGCCAAATGCATCGCTTCCGACCTTGCTCGCCCAGCCGCTTTTAAAGCCAAGCCTCGCAAACCCTATCGCTGTATTGGTTTCCGCCCCCGCCAGAGACCTGGTGAAATGCTTTGCTTTATAAAGAGGTCCTGTATCATCAGCTATGAACATGGCCATTGCTTCGCCGAACGTCACTGTATCCAGCATCTTTTTCACTCCTTTTAAAATGGCTAACATATTTCACAGCCTCTGCTTTTGTTCTTATAGGGAACTCAAGTCCGATCGGACAGTTTTCAGGCAATACGCTCAAAACCCGGCTGCACAAAGACTCCTTATGCAGTTCAGGAGGCGCGGTAATCAGCTGATTCCCTTCCATGACCGTTTCCTTCAGGTGAATGTAACGAACATATTTGCTTAGTCTGCGTGCTGCGTCCAACAGATCTTCTCCTGCATACCGCCAGTTTCCTATATCAAACGTCATACCAATCGGCAAATCAAGCAAGGAAACGCTTTCAAAAAATGATTCCATGGGCGTTATTTTTCCCCCGTAGGATGTTTGGTCATTTTCAACATAGAGAACCTCGGATTGTTGGAAATGAGACATCAGTTCTATCAAGCTCTCAATCTCAAAAACATCCGGAATATAATGACCAAGTGATACCTTCAGTGCTCCTGCACCGTGCCGCTTCATTTCCTCTGCTAATTGGAATATTTCTATGTTGAGCCTGCCATGTTTATCAAAGAGCTCTGCCGGAGCCGAATACACATCTTCCTTGGTCGCTTTAAGCGGCAATTCAGCTTCCCCCATACGCTCCTTTCTTATTTCCGCTCCATCGGCTTCGACTGAATGAATGAGCGGAAAAAGCTGGGCATGATTGTCTAACTGGAGTTCCCCTCCATCCAAAGCATGGAAAGGGATGACGATTAATCTCAAAGTAAACACCCCCTATTCTTTAGTAAATCGGTTTAGTAAATCGGTTTATAAACAGTATATTTAAATGTAAGCGTTTTAACAAGGGTTTTTATGGTTCTGTTTTTGCATAATCTGGTGCAGCAGTTTGGGATATAAAAGAAATAGGCTGCCACGTCAGCGCGGCAGCCTGTAAACACTTCCTGTTTATGTTTGTCATTATATACACATTTGATTGCTTCGCTTGGTAATGAGTCAATTATAAAAAAAGCCCTGCATACACAATGTACGCAAGGCCCCAAATCAGCTGGTCATTTCAGCTGCTTCTTTTCGGAAAAAGCTTTTCATCGCATGGAATACATCGACTTTTTGCTTGAGGATATAATAGCGGAAGTTTTCATTGGTGATGTTTTTATAAGCGGACATTAAGGTCGAGTGCCGGTTATACTGATTGACCTCGCCGTAACCAAACATATTGGATACCTTCATTAATTCACCGACAAGCTTCACACATCTCGCATTATCGGACGTCAGATTATCTCCATCTGAAAAATGGAATGGATAAATGTTATATCGGGCAGGCTGGTATTTTTCATCAATAATTTCAAGGGCTTTCCTGTATACAGAGGAGCAAATCGTACCTCCGCTCTCTCCTTTGTTGAAAAAGTCTTCTTCAGATACAACCTTTGCTTCAGTATGATGGGCTATGAATTCAATTTCCACATGCTCATATTTCGTACGGAGAAACCGCGTCATCCAGAAGAAAAAGCTTCGCGCCATGTACTTTTCCCATAACCCCATACTGCCGCTTGTGTCCATCATCGCAATAACGACTGCCTTTGACTCCGGTTTAATCACTTCATTCCATGTCTTAAACTTCAAATCCTCCGGATAAATCGGATAAAATTGCGCCTTTCCCTTCATTGCGTTTCGTTTATAAGCAGACATCATCGTCCGTTTCTTATCGATATTTCCCATCAATCCGGTTTTGCGGATATCGTTAAACTCTATATTCTCCACAACGTTCTCTGCCATTTCCTTGCGCTTCAGATTGGGCAGCTCAAGCTCACTGAACAAAGCCTCCTGAAGCTCCATCATGGACACTTCGGCTTCGTAATAATCTTCCCCCGCCTGATCTCCTGCTCCTTGGCCTTTTCCTGGTCCCTGGCCCTGCTGCGAACCGTCCCGTGCGACCACATCTCCAACCTGGCTGTCGCCGTCACCCTGCCCGACATGTTTGTTTTTATCATAATTATAGCGAATCTTATATTCATCGAGTGACCGGATTGGAATCTTCACTACGTTTTTCCCATTGGACATAATGATGCTTTCCTCGGTTATCAGGTCAGGCAGGTTGTTCTTAATCGCTTCCTGAACCTTCTCCTGATGCCTTAGCTGGTCGTCATAGCCTTTGCGGTGGAGGGACCAATCTTCATTCGAAATGACGAAGTTGCTTGCGTCTCCTTTTGACATATTCCCCTTCCCCTCCAAACTTTTTTAAAAATTGCTCTGCCATTTATCACCGATTTGGAGCCTATTGCATATGATGTCGGTGAATGAATTTCTCTCCGTTGGCTGATTTTTTGAGATTACTCTATCCTATGCGGGGGATGAGGATTATTGACAAACAATTATGAAAATTGGGCACCTCCTCCAATAAAAATAGACAAGGTATCTATGCAAGGATTTTGGCAGATTTTATACATAGTAAATAAAAGAACCCCTGCACTGGGCAAGGGTTCTTTTTATTATTTATTCTCGTTTTCTTTATGCTGATCAGGATCCGGAGTCTTCCCCGATTTCTTTACTTCCTGATTCGTTTTCATATGCTCCATGATTTTGGATTGTTCCACCAAATCGTCCATATTGCGAATACTTGAACTCTCTTTTGATTTCTTCGGATTCTTTTGATCCATTTCTATCACTCCTTAGGAGATTGTATAGGGTAATTACCCGGTTAGGGGTGGGGTGAAACGTGGGCTGCGGCAAAGTATTTAGCACTGACCCCCATCTTATTAACGCAACGGGGGGCAGAGAATCAAAAATGCCAGCCTAGATGGGCAACGGGTTTCAACTCAATGGGGACGGAGCTTTAGTTCTGCAGTGAATTGGGGGTCAGTGCATTGCACTGACCCCCAATACTTTACAGGATCAAGGGACAGAGCTTTAAACTCTGCAGTTCCTCTCCTCCAATCGATTCCAAGTGATGGGGACGGAGTTTTAACGCTTTATCAGAGTGGGGGTCAGTGCAAAATCAGCCCACACAAAAAGCCGGGAATCTCCCGGCTCGCCGCATACCTATCGATTTAGCAAACTTCCTACATAACGCAGCAGTTCATTAGCAGAGGTAGAGTTATAGCCATGCTCATCAATTAATCGCTTGACGACTTCGTTTACCTTTTTCAGTTGCTGCTCATCCGGTGTTTTGGATGAGGTCGTAATTTTCACAACGTCCTTCAAATCCGCAAACAGTTTTTTCTGGATAGCTTCGCGCAGTCTTTCATGAGAGTTGTAATCAAATCGCTTCCCTTTGCGTGCATAGGCGGAAATGCGAATCAGGATTTCTTCGCGGAATGCTTTTTTCGCATTTTCGGAAATGCCGATCTGTTCCTCTATGGAGCGCATCAATTTGTCGTCCGGATTCATCTCTTCACCGGTGAGCGGATCGCGCAGCTTATTTTTATTACAGTAAGCTTCAACGTTATCCAGATAGTTTTCCATAAGGGTTTTCGCCGATTCTTCATAGGAATACACAAATGCTTTTTGAACTTCTTTTTTCGCAATATCGTCGTACTCTTTACGGGCGACCGAGATGAAGTTCAGGTAGCGCTCGCGGTCTTCCTGTGAGATTGACGGATGCTGATCGAGCCCCTCTTTAAGGGAGCGAAGGACATCCAGTGCGTTGATGGACGGATTTTCTTTTCGGATGATGGTGGAGGAAATCCGGTTAATGACGTAACGCGGATCAATCCCGCTCATGCCCTCATCCTGATATTCCTTTTTCAACTCCTCCAAGTCCACAGAGTTGTAGCCTTCTACACTCTCTCCATCGTAAAGCCTCATCTTCTTCACGAGATCGATATCTCCGCGTTTTGCTTCCTTTAATCTCGTTAAAATGGAGAACATCGCTGCAACCTTAAGGGTATGCGGGGCAATGTGGACATCGGATACATCGCTTTCGCTGATCATTTTATCGTATATGCGCTCTTCCTCTGTGGCTCTCAGATTATATGGAATCGGAATCACAATAATCCTTGAGTGAAGTGCTTCGTTTTTCTTATTGGATATGAAGGAGCGGTACTCGGTTTCATTGGTATGGGCCACAATCAGCTCGTCGGCGGAAATGAGCGCGAATCGCCCTGCTTTGAAATTTCCTTCCTGTGTCAGGGACAGAAGGTGCCATAAGAATTTTTCATCACATTTCAGCATCTCCTGGAACTCCATCATTCCGCGGTTTGCTTTGTTCAGCTCTCCGTCAAAGCGATAAGCCCTTGGGTCAGACTCAGAGCCGTACTCGGCAATCGTTGAAAAGTCGATGCTTCCTGTCAGATCGGCAATATCCTGTGATTTCGGATCTGATGGACTGAACGTACCAATTCCGACGCGCTTATCCTCGGAGAAAAAGATCCGCTCAACAATTACATCTTCAATTCTGCCACCGTACTCCTCCTGAAGCCTCATCATATTTAAGGGAGACAGATTTCCTTCGATCCGGATGCCGTATTCCTCATAAAAATCCTGGCGAAGGTGATGGGGAATTAAATGAAGAGCATCCTCATGCATCGGGCAGCCTTTAATCGCAAATACGGAACCGTTGTCGGTTTGAGAGTATTTTTCAAGACCTCTTTTCAGCATCGTGACAAGTGTTGATTTCCCTCCGCTTACCGGACCCATGAGTAGAAGGATCCGCTTGCGGACATCGAGCCGCTTGGCAGCAGGGTGAAAATATTCTTCTACCAGTCTTTCAAGAGCTTCTTCAAGCCCGAACAGCTGAGAATCAAAAAATTTGTACTTTTTGACGCCGTTAACTTCCTCAATACCATGATCTTTGATCATATTATAAACCCGCGAGTGAGCTGATTGAGCCACATTGGAGCGAGTTTTCAATATTTCCAAATACTCTACGAAGGTTCCTTCCCATTTCAAACGCTCTTCATCTTCTCTGTACCTTTCAATCTTCTTTAAGATATCCATAAGGACCTCCTTCATCTTTGTGCATCACAAGAGATTATTACACTTTATGAGAGAGGGAAGCTTATCATTCTTGTTTTTCTGATGTGTCTTCCAAGCAATCGATATGACTGAAAATTTAGAAATGGAAGAAAAAGAGGACGAATACAATTCACAGCGCTTTCATAATACCGTATAATTGAATCTATACGCTTGGACTACATTTTTTTGGGGAGGGCATTTATGAAGACCGCATTGCTGCTTGGAGTCTGCATTACATTCCTCGTTTCGATTTTCACAGCCGGGTACAACGATAAACCGAAAATACGGAAATAAAAAAACGGCCTTCTCGCGGAGGCCGTTTTTGCTTACAGTAAATCCAAATAATTCTGCTGTCTCAAGGCTTCATAAACCAAAATGGCAGCTGTGTTGGAAAGGTTCAGAGAGCGGACATGCTCTGTCATCGGAAGCCTCAGGCACCGGTCCATGTTAGCATCAATCAGGTCCCGCGGCAGACCTGTCGTCTCTTTTCCGAATACAAAAAAGGTATCCTTCTCCTGATCGGAATAGTCAAATACCGTATGCGGCTGTTTGCCGTGTTTTGTTAAATAGTAAAATTCTCCGTTCTCATATTCCGCAAACAATTCGTCAAGCGAATCATGGTAACGGACATCTACATGCTCCCAATAATCCAGGCCGGCACGCTTCAGCATTTTATCATCAGTTGAAAACCCAAGCGGGCGGATTAAATGAAGAACGGTGTTTGTTGCTGCGCAGGTACGGGCAATGTTTCCCGTATTGGCAGGAATCTCCGGCTGATACAATACTACGTGTAATCCCAAAATGGTCACCTCTGTTAAAAATTCTTTCCACCTCATTATACCACGCTTTAGCTTTTCTCAGAATCGTCCTGAATCCGGTAAAATGAATAGCGGATATTCGGTGTATAGGCAGTCGAATCCTTATAGGACCAGTACCTCATCCGGCTGTTGGACGTCTGTGCATTCACAAGCGGCATGTTGTTTTTATCCTTGGCCACAACAAAGGTTGTATGATCAAAACGGCCGTCTCCTTCAAAATCATAGCAAACGACATCGCCGGGTCTCAGCTCTTCAGCTGAGCCGACCTTGATTCCCCGCAGTCCCGTTTTCGACCGGGGCAGGAATAAATTCATAGAATGAGCAACCGCCCAGCTGTAGCTCCAAGTGTTATTCTGCATCCACCAGCCGGTTCCCTTTCCCGGATATCCCCGCATTTGTGCTCCTCCGCTGCGAAGGCATTGCGAAACAAAATTGGTGCAGTTGACATCAAAATTTTTATACTGGCTGTTATGGCTGTTCCACCAGCGCTCCGCATACTGTACTGCCGCCATCCGGTCATAATAAAAGCCCTTCCGCTCGAGGTCTTCATCATCAAAAGCTTCAAAGTCCTGATGAACCTCCGGCCGGCTTTCCGCCCAATCCTCGAGAACCTCAGCATCTGTGAGGGAGGCAAAACGCCGGCCTATTTTTTCCTCTAAATAAAACGAATCGTCATTTTGAATGAGCCACTTTTCATGAAGGATATATTGAACCTCCCGAAAATCACCCTGTTCTTTCATACCCGTCACCTTAATCTTCGACGATCCTTTAATCGCAAGGGTCTTTCTCTCATTCAATTCCTCTGCCTTCCGCTCAAGAGAAAGCTTTTCTGCATCCGACATAAACGGCAAATGCCTCGTCTTTCCATTGACTACATAATCCAGCCGGCTTTCCGCTGCTGTTCTAAGCAACTCATTCACCATGCTCACCTGCTTCCCATTCTTCTTTTACAAGAATATGAGAAAGAATCCCGCAGTATCAGTTTTTTTCAAATGGCACCTTTTCATTTCATGAAAACTGGCTCTGTATGGGCTGTTCATTCATTGGTAAAATCATGATTAAAAGGAGGCGTAACTATGTACATTCCAAAACACTTCGAACTGAACGATAAAGAAGCCATGTATCACTTAATGAAAGAAAACAGTTTCGCCACTGTTTTTTCCCATCATAACGGTGAACCGTTCGCAAGCCATCTGCCTCTGACAATTGATGAGAAAGAAGGAGTGATTTACGGTCATTTTGCCCGGCCGAATCCGCAATGGAGGGATGCTGAAAATCAGCAGGTGCTCATCGTTTTTCAAGGTCCGCACTGTTACATATCTCCAGCTTGGTACAACACCGATCAAGCCGTACCGACCTGGAACTATACAGCGGTCCATGTATATGGTGAACTGGAACTCTTGGAGGATAAGGACGACGTTTTGGAAGTGCTGTCGCAGCTCGTCCGCCAGCATGAACCTGCAGACAGCTCCTACCAGATGGAGGACATCGAGCCTGGTTATATTGAAAATTTGAGCAAAGGGATTGCAGCCTTTAAAATCCGCATAACGAAGATGGAGGGCAAAGCAAAGCTGAGTCAAAATCATCCTGCTGAACGGCAGGAGCGGGTCATTCAGGCGCTAGAAAATCTGCCTGGCGAAAATGAACAGAAGATTGCCGGCTTGATGAGGAGAAATGATAAACGATGAATGAAAAAGAGATTGTTGCCCATATAGAAGAGGATTTGTGGATGATGCACGTCTTGGAAACCGTGCAGCTGCTGAAGCTTCCTGATTGGTGGATCTGTGCAGGCTTTGTCCGTTCAAAGGTTTGGGATGCCCTTAACGGGTTCAGCGAAAAAACGGTGCTCCCTGATGTAGATGTCATCTATTACGATCCCAGCTTCCAGGATGAAGCAATTGAGAAAGAGCTTGAACGGAAGCTCTTCTCATTATCACCTGAAATTCCGTGGTCGGCAAAAAATTAGGCAAGGATGCACGTCAAAAACCAAATGGACCCCTACACCGATTCATTCGATGCCATGTCCAGGTTCCCGGAAACGGCAACCGCCATTGGAGTTACACTGAACCATGACGGACACGCCATTTTAGCTGCCCCACACGGTATTGAGGATTTAGTGGGGATGCAAGTGAAAGCAACTCCCTATTTTGTAAACAGCGCTGTGTATAAAAAGCGGGTCATAGAAAAAGACTGGTTAGCCGTTTGGCCTATGGTCAAGGTGACCCTTTAATCCGAATGAAGGGAACTCCTCTTACTCAGAAGTTCCCTTCCATTCATAAAGCAATCTCAAATTCTTTTACAAATACGGCATTTCCCGTCATTTCTACATGAAGGCGGCCATGATCTTGTGCCACTTTCACTCGAACTCTTCCCTCTTTTCCGATCTCATTTCCCTGCTCGATAATAAGACTGATTTCGGTCTCTTCATTTTTCGCTATGTATTTCTTGTAATACGCACCCATAACGCCGGAAGCCGTTCCCGTCACCGGATCCTCGACTGTGCCTGAAAATGGAGAGGAGAAATGCCGGCCATGCATATGCGCTGCAGTATCATATGTTTCTAAGCAAAATGGGTGGACAGATGCTTTCGGGATTTCTTTTAACAAATCAGGAAATCGCTCATTGTGAGGGACCATTCTTTCAAAAGCACGCAACTCTTTAACGGGGACTAATAACGTCCAGTTTCCTGTGCTTCCATATTGTATCGGCAAATCGCCGGCTAAATCTTCTTCGGCCAGTCCAATAGAAGCCATTAAGTCTGCCTTTGACCCCTTAAACGGCTTGAAAACCGGTTCCGCCTGTCTCATGGTTACAAGTAATTCATTGGAAGTAGTCGTAAGCTGAATAGGAAGCATTCCTGCATTTGTTTCGACGATCATCTCTTTTTCTTCATTTAACAAACCGTTTTCTTTTAACGCATACACCGCAGCAATGGTTCCATGACCGCATAAATCCATTTCATGGCCCGGCGTAAAATACCGGATTTTAAAATCGGCGGAATCGGAATGGACCGGAAACGCCGTTTCGTTAAACCCAGCTTTTCTTGCCAGTTCCTGCATTTCCGTTTCTTTTAAATGATCCCTGTTCAATATCACTCCAGCTGGATTTCCTTTATCGGGCTTGCTGCTGAAGGCATCATAATGAAGAACCTTTATACGTTTCATCCTTTTCCCTCCAAATTATAGATGCAGATTATTAGGTTTCGTCCCCTGTTCTCTCTTTCCATCTATTGTAGATTAATACAAGTTATTTGAAACGAAAAAAAGCCTGCCAGCAGGCAAGCTTCTAACTTTTAATCACTTACGCAGGACATCAAGTCCCGCCCGCATTTCCTTCAGCACTTCGTCATCTTCTTCTTTTCGCAAATGTTCTTCCAGAAACGAGATCGACTCGGCCTGTCCGATTTTCCCGATCGCCCATGCCGCGGTTCCTCTTATGACAGGCCTTGGGTCATCCTTGACAAGCTTGTACAAATCAGGAAGCGCTGTTGTGTCTTTGTAGTGAGCGAGGGCAATGATGGCGTTGCGCTGGATTGGTTTTTTCCCTCTCCAGAACCCTGACACATGTCCGAATTTATCTTTAAATTCCCGGTTTGACATGGAAAGCAGCGGCTTTAGGCTCGGTTTTGCAAGCTCTGGATCCGGCTCCATTTCTTCATGCAAATGAAAATCCTTGCCTTTGTTCTCGGGACACACGGTTTGGCATGTATCGCAGCCGTATAGCCGGTTTCCGATTTTTGTCCGGAACTCCTCCGGCAGAAAGCCCTTTGTCTGCGTTAAATAGGCGATGCATCGCTGGGCGTTGAGCTGTCCGCCCTGGACAAGTGCACCTGTAGGACAGACATCTACACACTTATTGCAGGTTCCGCACTGATCCTCAATTGGCTGATCAGGCTCGAAAGGAATATTTGTGACGATTTCCCCCAGATACACATACGAGCCGAACTCCGGTGTGATCGTTGCGCAGTTCTTTCCGCTCCAGCCAATCCCTGCCCGTTCGGCGACAGCCCGGTCTGACAATTCGCCCGTATCGACCATGGATTTAACCCGGACGTCCGGAGATTTTTCTTTTAAAAACTCTTCCAGCTTCAATAGCTTTTCCCGCAGCACGTCATGATAATCCTTGCCCCATGAAGCTCGGCAGAAAATCCCGCGGCGGTCCTCCCTCGTGCTTTTCGGTGCGTTTTTCATTTTAGAAGGATAAGCAAGAGCAATGGCAATGATCGATTTAGCTTTCGGTACAAGCAGGCCGGGATTGGTCCGCTTTTCAATATCGGGCTCTTCAAAGCCTGATTGGTAGCCAAGTTCCTGCTGCATAAGAAGCCGTCCTTTTAATGTTTGAAACGTATCCGCACTTGCAAAGCCGATTTTATCAATTCCAATCGTTTTGCTGTAGGCAACGACTTCTTCTTTTAATGCTCCAATATTCATCAGTCATCCTCCTTTCTTCGGTTTTTCCGCGGCACTATGATAAGATAATGGTACCAAATCACGGAGGGCGGTTAAAATGGAAATTGCAGTTAATCATGAATTGAAAGAGCTGGAGCCTTCGTTTAAAATCGGAATCGCTCTTTATCGGGGAATAGAGGTAGGAGACTCTCCACAAATGCTGAAGGGGAGAATGAGGCTGTTTCAGGAATCCTTATATTTTGACTTTGAAAATCAGGAAATAAAGGACATTCCAGCGGTTCAGGAATGGCGCGCTCTTTTTAAAAAAGCCGGGACGGATCCAAACCGGTACCGCCCTGCTCAGGAAGCCATTTTCCGAAGAATTAAAAAGCAGCAGTATTTGGAGACCATCCACTCCGCTGCCGACATTAACAATTTCTTCTCGATGGAATATCAAATTCCAATCGGCATCTATGACCTGGACCGGTTAAACGGAAACATCGAAATCCGCATCGGAAATTCAGATGATACATATGAAGCCATCAATGGACGTGAAGTCTCAATGGAAAAGAAAATTCTATCTGCAGATGGCAATGGAGCATTTGGAAGCCCCTATGTCGACTCCAAAAAAACAGCCGCCAGCAGAGAAACGGTCAACGCCCTGCAAATCGTCTATCTCGCTCCATCTATGGAAGAGCCTGAAGCAGAGAAGCTGTTATCAGCATTGACAAGCATGTTCGTTCAAATTCATGGCGGAACGGAAGAGCATTTTATTCTATCATAAGGCCTGCGGTGAGCGCAGGCTTATTTTTACGCAGTAAAAAACGCAATGCTTCGCTGATCGGAACGAAACACTGCGTTAGTAACGTATGTATGGAGCGGGTGATGGGAATCGAACCCACTACATCAGCTTGGAAGGCTGAGGTTTTACCAGTAAACTACACCCGCACGTTTACTTTCTCGTCTTGATGACGATGTATATTATTATATTCGTATTACATCAAAACGTCAATACTATTTTTGTTTTTTTTATTAACCGCTGTATACGAGGGTACATCTCGACAAGAAGGCTGGCGGATGAAGAAGGAAATTCCTATCTTCAATGAATTAGTTTATTTAGAAGAAGTATCCGTTTGTGTTTATCCCTTATCAATTAATTCTTCCGCGTGCTTCCTCAGCCTCTGCTTCTTTTTGTGTTTTTTTCTGTTTATACTTTTACCAAGCATTAAGTCATTAGATGGAATTTGCTGCCTTAGATTAAAAACCTTTTCTGCAGAAGAAAGCATCATATTCACAGCTAAAATAGTCAATGTAAAAAACACGATCACAGTTAGAGGTATCCATGGATAATACCGGATGAGAGGATAAGAATCTCCGATGAGACCAGACCATTCATAGGAAAGTGTTTTGGGCGGATCTGTCATGATGGCATCCGTCATGGTTCCTCCGAAAAAAAGTTCAAGTACCCCCAAATGGGCTAATAAAGACAGCACTTGAATAAATTGCTGGATGAATAAAAGAACACTGCTTCCAAAAGTAGACGGACGAATATGTCTCCAGAAAATATGGGTTTGGCTCCCGCCAAGCGTCTTGGAGCTTTCTATGAAATCCATTTTCCAAAAGCTCCTCATTTGATCCGCCATATACAAAGTCAGAGCCGGAATGGCGATGATGCTTAAAATAAAGACTTCAAACAAAGCCCTCTCCCAAAATGGATTTGGGAACCCTTCGTCTGGCATCCACAACACATTCAGGAGAATAAAATAAGCAATCAGAAGCTGCGGAACGATGGTAAATGGTTCAGTGATAACTCTTAATAGAGGAATTCCTTTTGGAAAATAGGTTGAGATGACCGCGCCTGTTATATAGCTGCACACCATCCTAATTATGGTAATCAGAAGGGCAATCCCTATCGTATACTTCGCTCCCTGAATGATAATATGGAGCATATCATATCCATAAACATCCGTACCCAGCAGGTTTTGAACGGAAGGAGCATAAGGAGGCTTCGCCAAAACGGTGCCCTTCTCTCCAAAAGATAATCGGGCCTGACTAATGTCTCCATTATTAAAGATTGTATTCCCAATGCTTAACAGGAGAAGCAGTGCAAGGAACACAAATCCAGCCACAAACTTTTTCTCTCTCCATAAACGCCTCAACTGCTCTTCTCCCCCTTTATAATATCCGGTACGAAAAAATGGTACGATTTATAGATAACCAAAAAAGGTATGAACATAATAACGGACGAAACAAAAAATACTTCCGGGTCTCTAAAGGTGATCAAAAACCAAAGAAGTCCCTGATAATTGAATAGATACTCGATTATGACCAAAGTCGTCAGCATGGACCAGACAAGTGTTCTTGTGGAAATAAACACCTCATGAAACACGTTCCGGCTTATATGGAAGGTTAGAATATGAAAGGGCGTCGCTCCAATTGATCTCCCAAGCACTGTATAGGTTTTGCTCCATTCTTTCTCAATAACTCTTAAAAAAATTTTAATAAAATAGATGCTTGCCGGGATGCCCAGGCAGATGACCGGAAGAAGAATACTTTTCGACTCTCCCACTGTCACAACCTTTGCCACCAAAATATCTGTTTTTTTATAAAAATAAAGGATGCAAAACTGCAACCCGCTTATGATGAGGATATCTGGCAGCGCCTCTACATAATGAAGAACCCGTTCAATATAATAAAGCTTTTTCTTCATTAAGAGGATTCCAATATATGTGATGATAACGGCAGCAATCATTGCCGATATGAAAGAGAGAAAAAGCAAATAATAAGTATCCCATGCTTTCTCCAGGACAAGAGGAAACAGCGGCCCTTTTTCCCAGAACGTCCCGTTATTGAAATGGAGCACTTTATCAAGCAAAACAGAAAAATAGGTTACATATTCTATAAGATTAATTTTCATTCCGTTAAACAGAGTAGGTGAGGCACTTATTAGCATGATAATGATAAAGGACAAGAAGACTTGTCCTGTCAAAACAAGAACGTTCTTAATAAACCTGGAGAGCAGCATTAAAATCCCACCTAGATTTTTTTCCATATTCTCGTTATTCTGCGGCTTCTGCCAGGATTCCTTCTTTTTCGCCGATTTATATGACTTACGAACGAATTCCAAAACGTGACTCTTCAATCGTTTACCCCTTCCATAAAAGGGAAAAATATAGGAAACCTGTGAAGGAGAGAAACCAATGAAACGTCCTTACATCCTAAGTACCGCTCTCGTGCTGTCCCTCACTGCCGGATGCAGCCAAATCAATGCTGCTGATCAAGGAACATCCAGTAAGTCACCCGAACAGAAAAGCTCTCCCGAAACGGCTCAGGCTTCAGAAGTTTCACCTGGGTTCGCTGAAGGAGAACCCGCTCCAGGGACGGATCCTTCTAGCGCTCCGTCTTCACCTGAGCAAGTCATGAACGAAACGTCCATGCTGCTTAAGACAAGGGTTCCATTCACATTGCCGAAAACCATGCCCGTTTCTAAAGGGCTTTATCTGACCTCTAAAGTAAAGTCTGATGCCAATTCCTATGAAATCACGTTTTACCAAACAGAAAAACCTATTCCAATCAATAACAGCAAGCTCAATACCCTTAGCAGCAATCAAAAGATCGCGACGGTTAAAGCAACGAAATATAAAACCGAACGGGAAGCAGCCGAGATGGTCAATTATCAAAAGGCTGAACCGACAGGAAACCCGCCAATCGATCTCGGCCATGGGATTAAAGGATATTCAGATGCAGGAGCAGGAAGTGTATTCCTGCACTGGAATGAAGGCAGATGGTCTTTTATGTCCAAAGCCTTGAATGAACCAGAAAAAGACAGCAATAAAGAACTTGCTGTCAAAGTCGTTAACTTCCTCGAAAAAGAAACGCTTCCTCCGCCTGATAAAGGCGCGGTTTTATTGGACGGAAACAATCCGGACAGCCGGAATAACCTTGTTGTCTGGCAGGATGGAAAGATCGTGTATGAGATTAAAGAGGCAAATGGAGCCATGACGGCTCTTGAGATTGCTGCGGCATTTCATAAGGAGTAAGAAAAGACCTCAGCGATGCTGAGGTCTTTTTTCAATTTCTGATAATCCCATGGCTCGATCCGACAAGCACTTCTTTCCCGGCCTGATTCCGGTATACGCTTTTCATGGCAACTCGATTGAAACCTTCTTTTTCTTCAAGCTCTGTTACAGTCACTTCACATGTAATCGTATCTCCCGTAAAGACCGGCCGCAGGAATTCACTGACCATCTCCCTGGCAATGTAGTTCATATCCCCGCCGATTTTTGTTCCGATACTCGCAGTCATGAGTCCGTGGACCATTAGTCGTCCCTGTTCATCTTTCTCCATATGATGCTGTCCCTGATCACCGGTGAGCTCTGCGAAAAGGACAACCTCTTCTGCCGAAAACGTTCGTTCCCAAGTCAATACATCCCCTGCTTGAATGCTCATCCCATTACCCCTCCCTGTTTCTTTGAATATAGCATAAGAAGCAGGGAAAATGAATGAGTATTCACTTTGAACTATATTTCTTTTATTAGGATGCTGCCGATTTTTGTCGAAAAATCGATATCTTGAAATTTTCGTCGATATATTGTAGTTTTCGTCGATATCCTGGGATTTTCGCCGATATAGTTAAATTTTCGAGATATTCTGATATTTTCGTCGATATAGTAATTTTCACGCCGGTTTACTGATGTTTCTAACGCTATCCCCATATCTTACCTCCCACAAATTCAGGATGACCGGTCCTGCACCTTGTATTTCTCCTTAAACCAGACATAACATTCGCTTACTTCTTCCCTCGGCAAGTCTTGAGAAGGAAAACAGGAGGAAAGTATAGAACTTTATTAGGATAATAGATAGAGAGGAAGAGAGATGTTCATGTATTTTCCATCTAAAAAAGATTGGTGGGTTTATCTTGTCATTTGGGGAGGAGCCCTTGCCGGATGCCTCTCGCCGTTTCTTGCCGGCAGAGACTACGAAGCTTTATTTGTTACCGTTCCACTGACGGGCTTTCTAATATGGCTCTGGTTTTCAACCGGTTATTTAATAGAGGGCGAGAAGCTTACGATCCGCTACGGCCCCTTTACAAATACTATACCGATAATGGAGATTACGAGCATCAGGAAAACGAAAAATCCATTCTCTGCCCCCGCTTTATCATTAGACCGACTGGAAATCACCTATGGGAGATGGTTTGATATCGCGGTAGTATCTCCTAAGGAGAAGCAGGAGTTTATTAAAATGCTGAAGCAGATTCAGCCCGATATTAAAGAGAAATAGCGGATTCCCGGTAAAGGGGATCCGCTTTGTGTTTTAAAATATCTGCCTCTTTGAAATCCCCAGGAACCGATTCACCGAAGCGCTATAAGCTAGTAGTAACTCATACTGCTTTTACGCCAAACATACAAAGCCCATTTTGTTTGGAAAGGTTTCTAATTTACCAACAAAGGGAATTCATTCAGTACTAATCGACTAGAAAAAATGTGGAGGCTACAGGATGGAATTATCAAGATCAAAAGCGGGAGCGCGGCAGTCTGCTGAGCAAACGAAGCAGGATACAAAACCATGGATTAGGCGTTTAGGACGCTTCGGCTACATGGCTCAAGGACTTGTTTATGGATTGATTGGGATTCTTGCCTTTATGGCAGCAATCGGGGCTGGAGGCAAAACAACCGATACGAAGGGAATGCTTCAATCACTTCCGGGTATGCCGCTTGGAGAGCTTCTCCTCTGGATTATCGGAATCGGCTTGATTGGCTACAGTATATGGGGAATTGTTAAATGTTTTACCGACCCGGAGAACAAAGGATCTGATGCGAAGGGCATCGCTATCAGAATCGGCTACCTTATCAGCGCAGGTATTTATGGAAGCATTGCCTTTAATGCCATAAAAATCGCTGTAAATGGCGGAGGTTTAGGCGGAGGCTCTGAGCAGAGCATGTCAGCGAAGCTTCTCTCCCAGCCCTACGGTCAATGGGTGATCGCAATTATCGGCGCTATCATTATCGGCTACGGAATATACGAATTTATCTCCGGCTACAAAGAAAAGTTCATGACTAAATTCAGAGCCAGCGAAATGAGTCTTCACGAGCGTAAAATAGCCCGCAACTCAGGAAAAATGGGGCTCATAGCACGCGGCATCGTGTTAGCTATGATTGGATTCTTTTTCATTGAAGCTGCCTACACGGCTGACCCAAGTCAAAACAAAGGTTTGGATGGAGCCCTTTCAGAGCTTTCCAGCCAGCCTTTTGGCCAATGGATGCTTGGAGCCGTCGCACTCGGACTGATCTTGTATGGGGTATATGGTGTCATCCGGGGAAGATATGAACATATGAGTTTTGGAGGAAAATAAGGAACTTGCCTGCAGAGAACGTTCTGCAGGTTTTTTAACGAGCAAAAAAAGAAAAGCCATGCTGCCATGGCTTCTTCTTCAATACTATAATTTTTTAACCTCTAAATAATAAATTTGATGCCCTTCAATTTCATGAACACGGAACAAGTACCCTTCCTCTTCAATCTCCGAGCCGGATTTAGCATCAATATTCTGAGTAAGGAACCAGCCGCCGATCGTATCAACCTCTTCATTCTCAAGCTCCGTACCAAGCAGGTCATTTACATCCTCGATCAGCAGTTTCGCATCCAAAATGTAGTGCTGCTCGCCTACCTTGCGAATTTCAGCCACTTCATCCTCATCAAACTCATCACGGATCTCCCCAACGATTTCTTCAAGGATATCCTCAGCTGTCACCAAGCCCGAGGTACCTCCGTATTCATCCATGAGGATGGCAACATGCGTCCGCTCCTTCTGCATTTTCACAAGCAAGTCATGAATCGGAATATTTTCAATCACTCGGATTACCGGGTTAATAAAGGATGGCAAGTTTAAATCTTTATCCATTTCCCTGTTCATTACTTTAGCCGTTAACAATTCCTTCACGTTTATAAAGCCAATGATATTATCCTTATCGCCGTCAGCTACTGGATAGCGGGTATAATTTTCTTCAATCATCGTTTCCATAATCGTGTCAAAACTGTCATCTACAGAAATGCTCACGATTTCAGTGCGGGGAACCATGATTTCCTTCGCAACTCTTTCATCAAATTCAAAAATATTGTTCACATATTTCAATTCATTCTTGTTAATCTCACCGCTTTTATAGCTCTCTGAGAGAAGCAGCCGCAGTTCTTCCTCCGAGTGGGCGAGTTCATGCTCAGAAGCCGGTTTCAACCCGAAAAGCCCAACAAGGAAACGCGCCGATCCATTCAGGAACCAAATGAACGGATACATAATACGGTAAAACCAAATAATCGGTTTAGCAAACGCAAGCGCCACAGCCTCTGCCTTCTGAATCGCAACCGTTTTAGGCGCAAGCTCCCCGATAACAACGTGCAAGAACGTCACAAGCGCAAACGCAATCCCAATCGTCAATATATGAGCCATCGAATCATTCACATTAAAATATTCAAATAGCGGGTGCAGGAGAATCTCAAACGTCGGTTCACCAAGCCACCCCAGTCCAAGAGCGGTAACCGTAATACCAAGCTGACAGGCTGATAAATATTCATCTAAGTGCGAAACAACCTTTTTAGCAGCAATCGCACCCTTCCTGCCCTCTTCAATCAGCTGGTCAATCCTGGACATACGAATCTTTACGATTGCAAACTCCGTCGCAACGAAAAATCCGGTTAATGCAATTAATAAAACAAACATAATCAAATTAATAGCTGTCAATGAATGATCTTACAAATGTAAGATCTTACACCTCCTTGAGTAGTAAACAAATTAATTAAGCAGCACAAGCAGTGTCTGAATCAATGATAAACTTTCATGAGAAAGATTCTTTTTAATCGACTCAAGGCTTGTCTTATCATTTTTATCAAGATGAGCCAGCACCTCAGAAACATCCTTTTCCAAACCGCTGATTTTCAGTCTTAATTCAAGCACATCTATTTCTTCTGCATCCTTTTCTAGAAGCCGTTTCTTGATATCAATTAAATGCATTCCGTCAGCCTTGCACTCTTCTATATAATTCAGCCTCTCAATGGAAGAATAATCATAGTAGCGATAATTAGAAGGGGAACGTTCTGCTTTTAACAGTCCAAGATTTGTATAATAGTCAATGGTTCTCTTAGTAACATCGCATCTTTCAGCCAATTCGCCAATTTTTAGTTTCTCTGTCCCAGCGTAATCACCCCAAACTGTAACGTGATGGTTATAAACTAATTGTATAGTTTAGCAGAATAGAAGGCAAGACATACGAAGATAGTTAATGGAATGTTCACATAAGCAAAAAGAAACCCTACAATAAGTAAGATTTCTTTTAAATTTAATCACCAACAGCATCCTGCTGATTCAAAAGCACAATTTCATCTTCAAGCATTAAACAATCATGGGAGTTCAAAAGTGAACCCTTCATATCTTCAGTCAGCCGATCCTTATCGTATGCACAAACAGAAAGCAAATCCATCTTATGCACAGTCTTTTGAGCGTTGACCTCATATGCATCAACCTCACACTCAATATCCTGTAACCTACCCCACTCAATATGAGCCCACGTCCGATAAGATTGCTCTGCATCAATAATTGGTTTCACAACCTCCAGAAAATAAGCCACAATGGTTGGTGTATGAAAATCCCCTCGGGAATAGTAAAAATCAAAATTATTCACAAAATGAACCCGGTCCAACTGAGTCCTTGTTAAAGAAGCTTTAACCAGCTCATATAGCGAAGTAAACATTCGATCATTCTCAATGACAAAGACATGGTCTCCCTGCTCAACTCCTGAGAGAATGTAGGCAGCAGCATTCTTCAAATACGCCTGTGGCTCATTTATTAAGTACATGATATGCCCGCTTTTATACTCATCTATTTTTTTCTTCATATCCTGAATGGATGTATTCAAACAAAGGGCTCCTTAAAAAGCAAAGTTTATTCATTTTAATTCTTCCTACCATTTTAACATGTTTGAAGATAAAAGAGCTTAGCCAAGAGAAGATTGGGTATATTAACTACATTTATAGAGAGAATGGCCCATGTGTAATAATGATAAGATTTTATGTAAAAAAAACGTGTAAGCACATTTCACCACATCGTAAATAGGAAGATTTTAGTAGTATTAGGTGATATAATTACAAATTAAGGAGGGAACTTATTTGGGGGATATAAAATTATTTCGTATAAACGGTAATAACGTAGAAGAATTAGCGGGGAAAGCTGTTACTGTAGAAAAATCGTTGCAAAACTTAATAGAGATGTATTTGGATACGATTCTTGGCGTACGCTTTTTAGCTTCCGAATATAGCACGGGTAAAAAACATGCAGGCAGGATAGACACGTTAGGAATAGACGAAAACAATTCGCCTGTAATTATCGAATATAAGCGAGCAGTTAACGAAAATGTGGTAACGCAAGGCTTATTTTACCTTGATTGGCTATTAGACCATAAAGCGGAATTTGAATTAATGGTTATGCGTAAATTCGGCGATGAAGTATCAGACGCTATTGATTGGAGTAGTCCTCGTTTGTTATGTATTGCGGGCGGCTTTACAAAATACGATGAGCATGCCGTTGAACAGATAAACAGAAATATAGAGTTATACGTTTATAAGCATTACGAGGAAGGGTTACTTTTGCTAGAGTTAGTTAACGCTACAACTGCGCAAACAATACATATTAGTGATGAAGCTACTACGCCCGCTAAAGCAACTAACCGCAATACACGGGTAAAAACGGTTTCTGATTATTTGGAGCAGGCTAATACGCAAATTACCGATAGGTATGAAGCTTTAAAAGCGTATATGTTGGCGCTAGGTGACGATGTTCAAGTAAAGGTATTAAAACATTACATAGCGTTTAAACGTATTAAAAACTTTGTTTGCTTAGAAGTACACCCGCAAACGGGGAAGGTATTACTATATCTGAAGCTTGATCCGCAGAGTATTACGTTGGAAAGCGGCTTTACCCGTGATGTAAAGAACATTGGGCATTTTGGTACGGGCGATTTAGAGGTCGTTATTTCTAACGATGAGGATATAGAAAAGGCTAAACACCTAATTAACATGGCGTATGACGGAAGTTAACAACACTCTGATAAAAATAGAAATTATTCCAATTTATAAGGAGAATGATTACTATGGAAATTTCAAATATATTATGCACAAGTAAACCTGAAGATTGGCTAAATGTTATTGAAGATGATAAACAGCGGTATATTTTAATGGCACTCGTTAAAAGTGGAATTACAGAGGATAAAATCATTGAAATGTGGTTAGATGAAGTTGAAAAGCAGGGGCAAGCATTTACTGTAATGAATTTTCATAAAATAACAAGAAGTGATTTAATGGAAAAATTCAAAGAACTTTTTACTAAACTTATTTGTGGAGATGAAGTCTATCTTGAAAATAGGAAGGAAATTATTTCACAGACAAAAAATTTACATAAAATTATAACTGTTTCTCTCGCAACAACTATAGGAGCACATTTCGGTCTTCAAGCAGCTATTATTTATCCTGTAATTGCTCTTTTTTTAAGCACTGTTTCACGTTTGGGATTTGATACATATTGCGAACTTCAAGGTTATCCTATTAATGACCAAAAAAAAGATAATACCTAGGTGAGTAATTAAACGGGCAAGCATTACGCAAGCCCGTTTTTTTATTCGTACTCATGCTTTAATCGGTGCTCCGCTAAATACACGTTTAACGGATAATTTTTTATCGGCAACCTAAACGTAATATCCGTACTAATAAGCTGTTCCTCAAAATTATACGTTGGTGAGTAAAGCAAATCGTAGTCATCCGTTAAACTAATATTTCCGTTTTCAAACAAACCATCATGCAACTTACAAAGCAATATAGCGTTACTTAGATCTACCCGTTCTTGTACCGTAGAAGCAGACCAAGTTTTGATGTGGCTTGTAATTAATAGTTTCGGATCAGTAATATTGCACATAGCGCATTTACACTGGTAGTTGCTGAGTAATGCTTTACGTAGTTTATACTGACCTTGCCGTGCCTTTATTGTGCGTAAAATATCTTTACCGTCATTAGCTGTAAAAACAATCTTAGCGTAGTTCTCCTTTTCTGCCTCAATAGCTAAGTGGAACTCTTCTAGTTCTTCTACATTAACGTTTATTAAACTCTCTTCTATCTTTTTTACCGTTAAGCTAGGAAACGTTGCTTTACTGCTTCCGTCAAATCCGTAAAAATGTATTATTGACCGCGCTTGCCATCCATCCTCTTCCGCAAGTTCATCAACAATGCGCTCAATTCCACGGTTACTAGTTCCAACCTTTAAAAACTCGTATAATACTTTTGCTCTAACACTATCCTTTTTACAAAGTTAATTCTATGTTGATCTAGTTTAGCCATTTTATCCTCCGTGGTTACGCCTTAACAAGCGTACCTTTTTCTAACTGATATTCGTATGTGTTAAACAGGAAAGTTACTACCGTTTTAGCAGAGTTAATCACTACTAATGCATGGTGCTTATTAACCTCGTACCGCCTATGGTGCACATCCCCATTTTCGTTTCTTATTTCAGCTAATCCGTTAACTACACTAGTTAAACCGGAAATAACTTGCTTTAAAGGCTTTTCTAATTTAGGATTATCGGTATTTAAATTTAGTTTTTTACGTACTAGCGTGAATAACGCAGGTAAATCGAGCTTGTCCTCCAAGTCCTCGCCAGTTATTTTATTTACTATTTCGTTACAAACGCCTTCTACTAAAGAACGGGCACTTGTTATTGCTCCTGAATAGTCACCATCATCAAAACGTTTATCGCACTTTGCCAAATCCTCTAGTATATGGGCATAAGTTAAGTGTTCAGGTATTTCACTTTTAACGTGGATTATTTTCACGTCTAGCTGTTCGTCTTCTAAGTAATCAATAAATTCATTAATATGGGTTCTTACATAGGTACTTAATGTAGATAACGTTTCTCTTGATTCCATTTCCGAAGTTAGTTCGTTGACAAGTTCATCTATAGTTCTATTATTTTTAATAAAATTCGGAATTACTGCTTTTTTATCCGTTGCTAATTTTTTAATAACTATACGGCACTCACGATATAACATATCCGGTACTGAATTATCCGCAAATGGATCTGCATCAAATTGATCTGCATAATTTTTAGGCTCTAATTCCTCTGCTAAAGCGGTACAAATGTTTAACTTAGTTTTCTCTAAAATTTCAATAGCGTTCATTCACCGCACACTCCCATTTACAAAATTATCCTTAAGTCTATTATATCATTGTAATTGATGGCGGGGGATTAGAATTATTACTTATATACTACGGTTAAGTATTGCGGCAATAGGTTTTATTAGCTAATACTAGCGTTATTTTATGAAAGGTTAGTAGCGGAAACAGCGTAAGGTAGTATACGGTGGCTGTACCGTAGTGAATAACGGTTATTTACGGTAGCTTTCCGTTTAATCCTCCGCATTTATAAAAAATTGTAAGCAAAATTTGCTAACCTGCAAACCGATTCTGATTCGATCAGCCCGCCCCCTCTTTTCGCTTACAGAAGATACCGTTGATTTTATGCATATATTTATACAGTTCTATTACGGTAGCTTTACGTTCTTAATGTATTCCGTTGTATTGTATATGCAAATTTAGTTAACATAATAATAGTTTAGTTAGTAACACTTCATACATACGTTGTATAAACGCAGTAATACCAACACTTTATAGGCGTCTACACTTAAGCGCAAATTACTACGTTATGCACTAGAATATACAACGTTATAACGGTGGGATTTGTAGCGTGTTGGTACGTTATATAGTACCGTTATATTGCATACTACACGGCGTACAATAAGTGCAGGGCTAGCGTTTATAGCCTGTATATTAATGCGTTTATATTTCGTGACAGCCCCGTAGTTTACGCAAGGCAACGCACGCCGAGGGCGCTTGGCTAATGTTATACGTTAACCTACACGTAACCTATCGCTTACACCGTATCTATGTTAACTTTATACCCGTGTAAAAACACTATTATTACGTGAACAATATACGGAACATTTAACGCCTTAAATCATTGACGTTAGTACATTCTCTCGTAACTTCCGTTATGTTCATTACGCACAATAATAACGTTCATTTAACGTTTTAAAGTAGTTTACAGCTTACAATCTTTCTCCCCGATTTCAGCCAAAAATAAAACGCCTGCAAGCCGTAGCCTACAAGCGTTAATATTATCGTTTCAAACTGTTTAAAGGGCTAAATTTGCGGTGTCCTTCTGCAACTTCTGATGAAAACAAGTTAACGTAAACCTTCGTCATTTCAAGTGTTGTATGTCCCAGTATGTTCATTAGTTGAAAAGCATTTGCACCGTTAATAACACATAGCTTTGCAAAAGTGTGTCGTAGTGTATGGCACGATACCCTTACATCAGTTATTTTAGCTTTTTTGCCATATTCACTTACACGGCTTTGTATCTGCCGCTTACTTAACCCCGTTCCATCTAGCGTAAATAAACAAATTATTTGTTACGGCGTTGCCCCGTATTTGTATCCACTTGCGTAACTGCTCTTTCATCCTGCTTTGTATCGGCACTAGCCGTTCCCTATAACTTTTAGCGTTTCTAATCCGTATATTACTGTTAGCAAAATCAACATCATTTACTTCGATTCCTGTTAATTCATTCACTCTTACGCCTGTCTCAATAAATAATAACAGCATAGTATAATCCCTTACACCCGTAAAAGTTCGTAAATTACAAGCGTTTATAGTTGATCTAATTGCTTAACGATTAACGTTTCAATAATCTCTTTACGGTGATTTAACATACTTATTTCTGCCATTGGATTACGTTTAATGCACTTACGCTTGTACAACCAATTAAACAAGGCTTTTAGCGCCGTTAACCGTGTATTTATGCTAACAGGCTTTATATTTGCGCCCTGCATAGCTTTAATCACGTTATCAGTAATAACGGTAGGCGTAATTGCGCTTAAGTTTAATTCAATGCCCTGCCGTTCTAATAAGGCTTTAACAGCGCTAAATTCATTGCGGTAATACTTAATGGTATGTTCCCGTAAATTTCGCACCTCGCAATCCTCAATAAACAATTCAACCGCTTCACTTAACGATAAATTGCCCGTAGGTAGTACGCTTTGTACCGTTATTAATTCTTGAATATTTAACTCATTACTTCTACGCTTTGCCACGTAGTAACACCTCCGCACACGATTATATGCACACTATTTTTACGGCTCAAATCGTGCGTGTAGGCAAAATAAAAACGCCCTGCCATGTACGGCAAAGCGTTTCTATTACAGCGTTTTTGTGATACCGGTGGCCGGGGTCGAACCGGCACTCCAGAGGAACACGATTTTGAGTCGTGCGCGTCTGCCAATTCCGCCACACCGGCATACTATTTGGAGGCGGCACCCGGATTCGAACCGGGGGTAAAGGAGTTGCAGTCCTCTGCCTTTCCTCTTGGCTATGCCGCCTGAATATGGAGCGGAAGACGGGATTCGAACCCGCGACCCCCACCTTGGCAAGGTGGTGTTCTACCACTGAACTACTTCCGCA
>NZ_JAQV02000015.1:403810-405165 GCF_000732485.2 Bacillus sp. SJS
TGGTGGAGCCTAGCGGGATCGAACCGCTGACCTCCTGCGTGCAAGGCAGGCGCTCTCCCAGCTGAGCTAAGGCCCCATCGTTTAAGGAAATGGTCGGGAAGACAGGATTCGAACCTGCGACCCCTTGGTCCCAAACCAAGTGCTCTACCAAGCTGAGCTACTTCCCGAACCTTAATTGAGTATAATGAAATTATGGCGCGCCCGAGAGGACTCGAACCTCTAACCTTTTGATTCGTAGTCAAATGCTCTATCCAATTGAGCTACGGGCGCAATATATGATTCTCAAGTGCCGAGGACCGGGATCGAACCGGTACGGTAGTCACCTACCGCAGGATTTTAAGTCCTGTGCGTCTGCCAATTCCGCCACCCCGGCGTCATGGGATTGGAGCGGAAGACGGGATTCGAACCCGCGACCCCCACCTTGGCAAGGTGGTGTTCTACCACTGAACTACTTCCGCATCATTTTGTTCTGTAAGTCATTCTATGCAACAGGAAACAAATATTTCCTATAAAATAAAAATGGCTGGGCTAGCTGGATTCGAACCAACGCATGACGGAGTCAAAGTCCGTTGCCTTACCGCTTGGCTATAGCCCATCTATGTATGTACTTATTATGTATGTTCATTATACAGCAGCCAATATGTAAAAACAAAAATATGGGGCGACTGATGGGAATCGAACCCACGAATGTCGGAACCACAATCCGATGCGTTAACCACTTCGCCACAACCGCCACATTATTAAATTATATTGGCAGGGGCAGTAGGAATCGAACCCACACCGGAGGTTTTGGAGACCTCTGTTCTACCGTTAAACTATGCCCCTATAAATGGTGGAGGGGGGCAGATTCGAACTGCCGAACCCTAAGGAGCGGATTTACAGTCCGCCGCGTTTAGCCACTTCGCTACCCCTCCACATCAGTGAAGACAGTGCCGGCAAGAGGACTTGAACCCCCAACCTACTGATTACAAGTCAGTTGCTCTACCAATTGAGCTACACCGGCATATTAACTAAGTTGAATATGGTGGCTTGGGACGGAATCGAACCGCCGACACATGGATTTTCAGTCCATTGCTCTACCGACTGAGCTACCAAGCCATTTAGTTTCGGCTTCCACTAAGCTTCGAGTCCTCGACCTTCTCGCTTATTGAAACTCTCTTACATTTTACTTAGTTTTGATCGAAAAATCAAATGGCGGTCCGGACGGGACTCGAACCCGCGACCTCCTGCGTGACAGGCAGGCATTCTAACCAACTGAACTACCGGACCATTTGGTTGCGGGGACAGGATTTGAACCTGCGACCTTCGGGTTATGAGCCCGACGAGCTACCAGACTGCTCCACCCCGCGATAATA
>NZ_JAQV02000016.1 GCF_000732485.2 Bacillus sp. SJS
AGAGTATGAATTCCACTGGTCTAGTTGGGCACAGACCATGATTTTCATGAGCGCACTGGTTGAAAGTTTATCCTTGTCGTAATCCAAAAGAGGACACTCAAAATCCTCCATTGGTAAGAGGGAGAGGCATTGACAAATAAGCGATAATTGACCTATACTTTTACTCACAGTTGAGCTCCTTTTCGTAGAGTTGGGAACAAGTATGGTCCCTTCTACATTAGGAGCTTTTTTGCGTTCTGTAAAGGATCTTTCTGTTTATTATCCATAATTTTCAAGTGGTGCATCGCTAGTGGGACAGGCCCCGCCATCCCACGGTCATCCCGCGGTCATCCCACCGCCAACCATCCCACCGCCATCCCACCGTCCCCCGAGCCACATCCAATTATTCCCCCTGCGAAGGACACGCAGCTTCCATCAGTCTCTCCAAATCCTGGTCCATAATGAACATCTCAATGCGTTCACCGGTTTTCGTGCTGATATCGCTATGGCTGGACAGTACTTTGCAGCCTGTCAGGCCTTCAATGATTTCTTCGTATTTTGCACTGTACATTTCTCTGAGCAGCTGTCTCATATGCTTTACGAGCTTTCGTCCGTCGTCCCGTTCCACAAGGTGCTTTTCCTCAACTGTCAGGACACCTTTGAATCTGGTAATGACCATGTCTCTCATAATATACGTTTTGGCTTCCTGAGGTCCTCGGCCGATCAGCTCGCGCTGAAATTTAATTAATGCTTCGCTTACGTCTGCTTCCAGCTTCTTTTTCGTTGTATAAGGCAAACCGATGTCCTCCATTAACCCGATTTATTTCCAGCTAATCTTAATCATGGGGAAAAAGTTTGTCAACAGGAGAAAAGAGGAGAAATAATGTGAAAAAGTGAACTCAGAATAATAAAATGGCAGATTAAGAGTGAATATGAGTAAATATGCTTAAATTTAGAGGTTAAAAGGGTATTTACTTTATAGAGCGGCAGGATTAAAATAAATCTCGTAAGAAACAATTAAAGACGGCTTAGTCCCTGGTACACAGGGAACGGAGGAACCAATTTTTTGGGGTTAATTCTGCAGCAGCAGAAAGGATGAGAAACTCTTTCGCCATCCTACCCGTCAGCTAACTTCGTCGGCTAAAGCGAAGGAGGTCCATGACCGCCTTAAAAGGGTGTTTTTTTATGGAGTTTTTTAACAAACTCTGCAAAAAACCATTCATTCCGCTGGTCTTTTTATTTTGCTTACAAACTGAACATGTGAATGGATAAGTGAAAAAGTCTGGGGGACTGGACGTAAAGGAAGCTTCTGGCTTGCTGGACGTAACGTAGACCAATGAGTGCTTTTTCTCCGAATAAACAAATCTTGGCTTGCCCTGTAAAACAGGTGCCTGAGCTTACTTAAGATTTGTCCGGGGAAGGAGTAAGCATTGGTCTATTTTTGGTTTTCAGGATTGCTCCATCCTTGGGAGGGATCGGTCAGGAGGGCAAACAGCGGAGGCAGCCGCCTTCCTGCTTTTCATTCACCGAACTCAATTTGGGAGGTCGCGTATGGACATTGCAGCGATAGGGATCGCCGTTATCTGCTTCGGTCTGTTTTACGGATTTATCGTATTCTGTGAAAAAGTAATAAAAGAATAGGAGTGGCGGATATGATCTTTTTATTAATCCTCGTACTTGGTTTGTCAGCATATTTAATTGATGCCCTTATTCATCCTGAAAAATATTAATTCGAATGCCGGAGGAGAAAAACATGGATTTTGTTCAAATGGGAATTGTCCTGCTGCTTGTTGTGCTGCTGGCTATTCCGATGGGGAAATATATTGCACGCGCCTTTTCGCTGGAAGAGACGAAGCTGGACCGGGTGTTCGGCTTTGAGAAAATCATATATAAGTTATCTGGAATAAAGCTTTCATCGATGACTTGGAAGCAATATGCGATTGCCGCTTTGCTTTCAAACATTGCAATGTTTGCCATCACCTATCTCGTTGTTAGACTGCAGCACGTTCTGCCGGGAAACCCGAGCGGAATTGCAGCGATGGACCCGTTTTTATCCTTTAATACCATTTCAAGCTTTTTAACGAATACGAACCTTCAGCACTACAGCGGCGAGTCAGGATTATCCTACCTGTCACAGATGATGGTTATTATGTATTTAATGTTTACGACTCCTGCTACAGGGCTTGCCATCTGTATCGCATTCTTTAGAGGCCTGACAGGGCAAAAGAGCATGGGGAACTTTTATGTAGACTTGGTTCGTGCCCATACCCGGATCCTGATTCCGCTTTCAATAGTAGTTGGTCTTGTTTTAGTCAGCCAGGGTGTTCCGCAAACGCTAAGCGGTACAGTAAATGCCGAAACACTTGAAGGCGCCCAGCAGCAAATTGCCCGCGGTCCTGTTGCGGCACTAGAATCGATTAAGCATTTAGGAACAAACGGCGGAGGATTTTTTGGAGTCAACTCTGCCCATCCATTTGAAAACCCGAATCCATTTACAAACGTTTTAGAAATTCTTTCGATGTTCCTCATTCCGGCATCTTTGCCATTTGCCTTTGGACATATGGCGAAAAGCCGCAAGCAGGGGTGGATCCTGTTCAGCTCAATGGGCATCATTTTCCTAGCCTTCCTGGCTGCCGCCTATTTTGCTGAAAGTAACGGAAACCCAGCGCTTGCAAACATCGGCCTTTCCCAGGAAAACGGAAGCATGGAAGGGAAAGAGGTCCGATTTGGAATTGCCCAAAGTGCCCTGTTTACCACGGTAACAACAGCGGCAACTACAGGAACAGTCAACAATATGCACGATACGCTGACTCCGCTTGGCGGAATGGTTCCTCTCGGATTGATGATGCTGAACAACATCTTCGGCGGTGACGGTGTCGGTACGATCAATATTCTGATGTATGCGATTCTCGGTGTTTTCCTCGCTGGCCTGATGGTCGGACGAACGCCTGAATTCCTCGGCAGAAAAATTGAAGCAAAAGAAATGAAGCTGATTGCGATTACGATTCTTGTTCATCCGCTGATCACTCTTGTTCCATCAGCGATCGCTCTCGCTACCGAAATGGGCTCATCAGCGATTTCCAATCCAGGATTCCACGGAATTTCACAGGTCGTGTATGAATTTACTTCAGCCGCTGCGAACAATGGATCTGGATTTGAGGGCCTTGGCGATAACACACCGTTCTGGAATATCTCCACAGGGATAGTGATGCTGCTAGGACGCTACTTGTCCATTATTGCCATGCTTGCCGCCGCCGGATCACTACTTAGCAAGAAGCCGGTGCCGGAAACGCTTGGAACATTTAAAACCGATAATATGACGTTTATGACGATTCTTATATTCACCGTAATTGTTGTTGGAGCCCTTACATTCTTCCCAGTGCTTGCACTAGGACCGATTGCAGAATGGCTGACGATTGCGAACTAATACAAAGAGAAGAGAAGGAGCAAGATCATGAATACGAAGCGGAAAGCGACGATGACAAATGATATTGTCAAACAGGCTTCAATTGATGCCTTTAAAAAATTAAATCCAATGACGATGGCGAAAAATCCTGTTATGTTCGTGGTGGAAATCGGTTTTATCGTCACGCTCATCCTGACACTGGCTCCCAGCCTGTTCGGTCCTGGGGAAGGCGCCGGCTATAACGGTATTGTCAGCATCATCCTGTTCATTACCATTCTTTTCGCTAATTTTGCTGAAGCGTTAGCGGAAGGACGGGGAAAGGCTCAAGCCGATTCGCTGAAAAAAACGAAACAGGACACGAAAGCAAAGCTTCTTCAAAAGGATGGCTCTTACAAGTCGGTCAGCTCCACAGATTTGCGGAAAGGCGACATTGTCCTAGTTGAAGCGAACGAGCTGATTCCAAGTGACGGAGAAATTATTGAAGGGGTATCGGCAATTGATGAATCAGCCATTACCGGAGAATCTGCTCCTGTTATTAAAGAGTCAGGCGGCGATTTCAGCTCTGTAACGGGCGGAACAAAAGTCATCAGTGACGCTATTAAGATAAAAATTACTACAGATCCGGGTGAATCATTCCTTGACCGGATGATCGGGCTTGTCGAAGGGGCAAAACGCCAAAAAACACCGAATGAAATTGCATTGAATACATTGCTTGTCAGCTTGACCCTGATTTTCCTGATTGTTTGTGCCACACTGCTTCCAATCTCATCTTATGTGGATGCAGCCGTTCCGATTGCGACCTTGATTGCCTTGCTCGTCTGCCTCATTCCAACGACCATCGGCGGCTTGCTTTCAGCGATTGGGATTGCTGGAATGGACCGGGTAACGCAGTTTAATGTCATTGCGATGTCTGGGAAAGCAGTAGAAGCTGCTGGGGACATCAACACCATTATCCTCGATAAAACCGGAACGATTACACATGGAAACCGGATGGCTGCTGACTTTGTGGCCGTTGGAGGAACAAGCAAAACAGAACTGAACAGAGTAGCGATGGAAACCTCTCTTTTCGATGAAACACCGGAAGGCCGCTCTGTGATCGAGCTTGCGAGAAAGCAGGGAGCGGCGGAAGAAAAACGGGATGGCTCTGAAGGAGTCGAGTTTAAAGCGGAGACCCGGATGAGCGGAACGGATTTCGCTACAGGAAGAAAGGTAAGAAAAGGGGCCGTTGATGCCATAAAGGAATATGTGAAAGATCAAGGCGGAACAATTCCATCCGATCTTGATGACCAAACCACGATGATCGCAACAGAGGGCGGAACTCCGCTTGCAGTCGCAGACGGAAATCGCATTTTGGGCTTAATTTACTTAAAAGATACCGTGAAACCAGGGATGAGAGAACGGTTTGATGAGCTACGCAAAATGGGAATCAAAACCGTCATGTGTACAGGGGATAACCCGCTTACAGCCGCTACAATTGCGCGCGAAGCAGGAGTGGATGACTTCATTGCAGAAGCAAAGCCTGAAGATAAAATTGCCGTCATTAAAAAAGAACAAGCGGAAGGAAAATTGGTCGCAATGACCGGGGATGGAACGAATGACGCCCCTGCACTTGCTCAAGCAGACGTGGGTCTTGCCATGAACAGCGGAACCATCGCCGCAAAAGAAGCAGCCAATATGGTGGACCTTGATTCGGATCCAACGAAAATCATTGAAGTTGTGGCCATCGGCAAACAATTGCTCATGACCCGCGGAGCGCTGACAACTTTCAGTATCGCCAATGACATTGCAAAATACTTTGCCATTATCCCTGCCATGTTTATGCTTGCGATTCCACAAATGCAGGCGCTGAACATCATGCAGCTTGATTCACCGCAAAGCGCGATTCTTTCTGCTCTAATCTTTAATGCAATCATTATTCCGCTGCTCATACCGCTTGCAATGAAAGGCGTCAAATACATTCCGATGAGCGCTACGAAGCTATTAAACCGCAACCTGTTTATTTATGGATTCGGCGGTGTCGTCGCTCCGTTCGTTGGAATTAAAATCATTGATATGATTCTATCTGTATTTTAAATCGAGAGAAAAAGGTGAAAATCATGTTTAAAAACTTACGAATTGCCCTAGTCCTTCTTGTCATCTGCGGCATTGGCTATCCGCTGCTGATGACAGGAATTGCACAAGCCGTCATGCCGGCGAAAGCGGATGGAAGTCTGATTGAGAAAGATGGAAAGGTGATTGGCTCTGAGCTGATCGGACAGACGTTTAAAGATCCTTCCTACTTTACAGGACGTGTTTCTTCTATAGAAAACAATGCAGCAGGTTCCGGATCAGGGAACTATGCACCATCAAATGCCGATATGATTGAGCGTACGAAAAAAGATATCGCAGCCTTTCTAAAGGCGAATCCGGATGTAAAGAAAAGCGATATTCCGGCAGACCTGCTGACCAACTCAGGCTCCGGACTGGACCCGCACATTTCACAGATGGCAGCAGAAATTCAGATTCCGAGAATCTCCAAGCTTCGCAATTTGGATGAAAACGAGCTGAAAGACTTGATTAAAAAACATACAGAAGGCCGCCAGTTTGGGCTGTTCGGCGAGCCGAGAGTCAATGTGCTGGAACTGAACATGGAGCTTGGTCAGAAAAAGTAACGAGTTAGGGGGCGGAAGCGATGGCCGATCAATTTAGACGAAAATCACCTGAGGAGCTTCTGGACTCCATTTCCAAACTCCATCGCGGCCGTCTGAAAATCATATTAGGAGCGGTAAGCGGTGCGGGAAAAACGTATCATATGCTGCTTGAAGGCCATTCTTTAAAGAAAAAAGGGCTGGACGTCGTGATCGGTGTCATCGGCAGAGGGGAAAACCGCCCGAAAACAGAAGAAAAAATCGGAACGCTTGAAACGGTTCTTCCCATCCAATGGCGCCGCGGAGACAGCATTCGCTATGACTTGGATCTGGAGCGTTTGATTGAACGGAACCCTGAGGTTGTACTCGTCGATAATCTGGCAAAAAGAAACCGCCCCGGAGCAGAAAATCCAAGCAGGCTGGACGATGTACTCAAGCTCCTTGAGCACGGAATCAGTGTCATCACCACCTTAAATATTTATGAACTGAGCGGTGCCAGGCAGGTAGCCGAAAAGCTTACGGGAATTAAAGTGAAAATTGAGGAATGCCTTCCAGAGGACACTTTAACCAGGGCAGACGAAGTCAAGCTTCTCGATGTTCCGCCTGAAGCCATTTTGAAAAGGCTTCAGGAAGGATGTCCGGAAGGTCTGTACGGGGAACTGTTCAGTCAGGGGAGCCTGACCGCTTTGCGTGAGCTTGCTCTTCGTTTTTTGGCAGGAGAAGTGGGAGAGGATCTTGAGGAATACCGGGAAAAACAAGGGCTGATCGGAGCCTCCGGTGCCTCGGAGCGAATCCTCGTCACAGCGCAATATCACTGGAACGGCTCAATCTTAATCAGAAGAGGGCACCAGATAGCCAAGCGGCTCGGAGGAACCCTGAACGTCGTTTGCTTTATCCCGCACAACCGGTCGATCACCTCCGAGCAGGCGGCATTTAAACGATCGATGAAAAAACTGACAGAGAAATTGGAAGGGAAATTCGAGGAGCTGCCGCTTTTAAATGAAGATGCGCCTTCCGCCATCGTTTCCTATGCAACGAGGAAAAACATCACCCGGATTGTAATGGGCCATTCAAAAAAGAGTGTATGGGAGGAGCGAATTCAGGGATCGGTTGTGAATAAGATTCTTCGCCATACTCGGAATATCGATATTTTCCTTGTCCCGGACAGGACCGAAGCTGAGGGAGAGCGGCTCCTGCCCGCTAAACAGTCCGAGCTTCCTGTTAATCCTTTTAAGCGGCTCTCGGCAGATGAAATGGCCGATGAAATCAGTAGAATCCGGCGGGGAACACTGAAAATTTATATCGGTGCCGCACCGGGTGTCGGTAAAACATACACGATGCTGAGAGAAGCGAATGAGCTGAAAAAAGAAGGAATCGACATTGCCATCGGTCTTCTTGAAACCCATGGACGCAAGGAAACCGAGGAGCAGGTAGGGGACCTTGAGCTTATACCGAGAAAACAGATTCCCTACAAAAATGTCGTCTTAGAGGAAATGGATACAGCTGCGATTATTAAGCGGAATCCTGAAGTTGTCCTTGTCGATGAACTCGCCCATACAAATGTCCCGTTCAGCAAGTATTTAAAACGGTACGAGGATGTTGAAGAAATTCTTGAAGCGGGAATTTCGGTTATTTCCACCGTGAACATTCAGCACCTGGAATCTCTGAATGACAGTGTTGAGCAAATAACAGGGGTAAGAGTACGTGAAACGATTCCGGATCGGGTCTTAACCGCTGCGGATGAAATTGAACTGATTGATATCTCTCCAAAAGCCCTCAGGCAGCGGATGAGGGAAGGAAACATATACGCCCGGGAAAAAGTCGAGCAATCGCTTCAGAACTTTTTCAAAACCGGCAACCTGATTGCGCTGAGAGAACTTGCGCTAAGGGAAGTAGCAGATGACGTAGATGAAAGGCTTGAATCATTAGAGCGAAGCCAAACGATGCGGGGGCCGTGGAGAAAGCAGGAAACGATTTTCGTCTGCATCAATCTCCATCCCGAAAGCGAAAGGCTGATTCGCAGAGGCTTCCGCATTTCCTACCGGCTTAAAGCGAAATGGTATGTGATGTTTGTAAAAGGTCCGGCACCTCTTTCAATGGAAGAGGAAGCCCTTTTGAAAAAGGCCAGGATGCTGACCGAGCGTCTTGGTGGAGTCTTTTTGCTGCGGGAAACAAAAGAATCAGGGGAAATTGTCCAGAATATCGTCATCCATCTGATTGATAAAAAAGCGACCCAGCTCATAGTCGGACACACATCCAGATCAAGGGTGGAAGAGCTATGGAAAGGGCGGGTCGTCCAAAATCTGCTGAAAGAAACGAGAAATTATGATGTTCTCGTTGTTGCGAATCCAACCGACGCAGCTAAAGGATAGGAGAGTGTACCATGTCAGGGGACACGAGCTAGTTTCCATGTGTTTCATCATTCGTTACTAAAACGGAAAGGGATGAACATGGATGAAACAAGCAGTGGTGAAAAACAGGCCGGCCGTGCTGCCGATGCCAAAAAAACAGGCAGTCCATGATTTGCAGCGAGGACTTCAAGCAAGGCATTTAACGATGATCTCAATTGGCGGAAGTATTGGAACAGGACTTTTTCTAGCGAGCGGTACCTCCATTTATTCTGCCGGGCCAGGCGGTGCCCTACTTGCCTACTCCATTATCGGAATCATGGTGTACCTGCTTATGACAAGCCTTGGCGAAATGGCTGCCTATATGCCGGTAACGGGCTCTTTCAGTACGTATGCTTCAAAATTTGCAGATCCAGCCCTGGGATTTGCATTGGGCTGGAACTATTGGTTCAGCTGGGCCATCACACTTGCCGTTGAAACATCGGCCGCAGCCATCTTGATGAGGTACTGGCTGCCGGATTCTTCCTCGCTCCTGTGGAACGCCCTGTTTCTGCTTTTGATTGTAGGATTGAATCTGATGCCGGTGAAAAAATACGGGGAAGCCGACTACTGGTTTTCCATGATTAAAGTGGCAGCCATCATCGTGTTTATCATAACGGGACTGCTGATGATTACCGGCATTCTTTCAGGACAAACCTCAGGACTGAGCGGCTTCACCGCGGGGGATGCGCCCTTTCACGGCGGACCGCTTGCCATCCTGGGAATCCTGATGATTGCCGGATTCTCCTTTCAGGGAACCGAAATCGTTGGCATCGTTGCAGGAGAAAGTGATAATCCGAAAAAGAACATCCCAATCGCAATCAAACAAATTTTCTGGAGAATCCTTCTCTTTTATATGCTCGCGATCTTTGTCATTGCGATGATCATTCCCTTCACGGACGAGCGCCTGATGGTAGGAGATCTAAGCAACGTCGCCATGAGCCCGTTCACACTCGTTTTCGAAAAAGCCGGCATCGCATTTGCCGCGGCTGTAATGAATGCAGTCATCCTGACATCTGTCCTGTCAGCTGGAAACTCCGGTCTATACGCAGCAACCCGGATGCTGTACGTAATGGCAAAGGAAAATAAAGCCCCATCGATATTGAAAAAAGTAAACAAAAACGGCGTACCGATTTTCGCTCTGCTGCTAACGGCATTCGTAGGAATGCTCGCCTTCCTAAGCTCCATCTACAGCGAAGGAACCGTCTTCCTCTGGCTGCTGAACGCCTCCGGACTCACAGGTTTTATCGCCTGGATGGGAATAGCAATCAGCCATTACCGGTTCAGAAAAGGGTATCTTGCTCAAGGGAACCTTCTTGAGGATCTTCCTTATAGAGCAAAATGGTATCCCCTTGGACCCATTCTGGCTGGCCTGCTTTGCCTATTCATTATCCTGGGCCAAAACTATCAAGCCTTTACAAGCGGACCAATCGACTGGCATGGAATACTCGTCACCTATATCGGCCTCCCTATTTTTATCGGAGCATGGATCGGACATAAAGTCATCTGCAAAACCAAATGGGTCACACCGGAAAAAATGGATTTAAAACCGTAGCCTATGGAGTCCTTATTGCATCAGGAAATCACTTCGGTACATGGCTGCAAGTGAAAACGCTCAGACTGTATGGATTTGCAGCCATCAGGCGAAGTGATTTCACGTTAGAACCCCGCTAACTGGGATGGCGGGGTTTTTGTTGTTGTGTGATGTGGTCGTTGATAGATATTCCTAAAAACAGTAATACCAGTAATTTGGTTCACAACCAGCCAGGGAAGAATGCCAGGCAAACGTCTGAAATCCAGGAATGCCAGGGAAGAATGCCAGGCAAACGTCCAAAATCCAGGAATGCCAGGGAAGAATGCCAGGCAAACGTCCGAAATCCGGGAATGCCAGGGAAGAATGCCAGGCAAACGTCTGAAATCCAGGAAAGCCAGGGAAGAATGCCAGGCAAACGCTCCGAAACCAGGAAAGCCAGGAAAGAATGCCAGGCAAACACTCCAAATCACTTGACCAGTGTCCCCCATCCCCTACCCTACAACTAAAGTCCGAGACAAAATTCCTCCTTTCCATGTAAGAATATTCGGCTTATTCCTGATATACTAACGAATAAGAAGGAGCGAAACGGCATGAACCAGGATGAAAGACGGATAAATGAATTAAAAACACTAAAAACAATTGCGGAGAAGCTGAATGAGGGCAATGAACTTGCCATTCTTCTTCCTGATGTATTAAAGGAGCTCGTTTTATTGGCTGATATGAAGACGGGCTGGATTTTCCTTGTTGATGATCAAGGAAATCATTCGCTAGCTGCTGATTATTCATTGCCAAAAGCTCTTATGTTCGAGGAAAAGAAACCAATGTGCGGTGCGAGCTGCTGGTGTATGGATCGTTTTCGAAACGGCCGTTTGACGCAGGCTGCGAATATTTTAAGCTGTCAGAGAATTGAAGAAGCGATTGAATATAATTATGGTGATACCGAGGGCGTGACTCACCATGCAACTGTCCCGTTAAGTGCAGGGGGAGAGAGGTTTGGCCTGCTTAATATTGCAGCACCGGGGAAGAAGCATTTTTCTGATGAGGAGCTTGCTTTGTTAGAATCGGTTGCACTCCAGATTGGGTCGGCGATTAAGCGGATCCAGCTTGCTGAGAATGAACAGAAGCTTGCCCTCATTGCGGAGCGAAATCGACTTGCCCAGGATCTTCATGACTCGGTCAATCAGCTGCTCTTTTCGATTTCCCTTACAGCGGGCGGAATGAAGGAGATGACTGGGGAGCCGAAGCTTAAAGAAATGCTTACCTATGTGCAGGATTTGTCTCAGGAAGCCTTGTCTGAAATGAAATCGCTTATTTGGCAGCTAAGACCTTCAGGATTGGAGCGGGGATTAACCTGTGCGCTTAAGCAATATGCTGATATGCTTGGACTTACAGTTCATTGTGCGGTAGAAGGCGTCCATAATCTTTCGCCTAAAATAGAGGTGGTGCTCTGGAGAATCGGCCAGGAAGCGCTGAACAATATCAGAAAACATGCAGGGGTTTAGCGGGTCATTAACTTTTTCCAGATCCAAAGATAAGGTACAGCTTGTGATTAAAGATAAAGGGCGCGGATTTCATTGCCCGAAGTCATCCTCTGATCTTCCTTCCCTCGGTTTGCAGGGAATGAAACGAAGAGCCGAGCAGCTGAACGGAACATTTTTCATCCGTAGCAAGCCAGGGGCAGGGACCACTATACAAGTAACGATTCCATTAAAGGGAGCTGAAATGCCATGATTCGAATTCTTCTTGCAGACGACCATCCGGTTGTGCGGAGGGGGCTTGGCTTTTTTCTGAGCATGCAAAAGGATATGGAAATTGCCGGAGAGGCCTCGAATGGGGCAGAGGCTCTGCATCTGGCCGGAGAGCTGAAGCCGGATATTATTCTGATGGATCTCAGTATGCCGGAGATGGATGGAGTCCAGGCGACAAAAGCCATTAAGGCTGATTTTCCGAAGATGAAAATTTTGATTTTGACGAGCTATGCGGATCAGGATCATGTCATACCTGCAATTGAGGCGGGTGCATCAGGGTATCAGCTCAAGGATGTGGAGCCGGGAGAGCTTGCTCAAAGCATCCGTGCAATTCTAAACGGGGAGAATAAGCTGCATCCAAAAGTAACGAATCATGTACTCGCCCATCTTTCGAATGGAAAAAAAGAGAAAAATCCTCTGACTGAATTGACTGCAAGAGAGCTTGACGTGTTAAAAGAAATTGCAAAGGGAAAAAGCAACAAAGAGATTGCTGCATCCCTGTTTATCACCGAAAAAACAGTTAAATCACATGTTTCCAATCTCCTTCCGAAGCTGCAGGTTTCGGATCGCACACAGGCGGCGCTGCTTGCAGTAAGAGAAGGATTGGCCTAGGAGGATGACAGATGAATGTATTAGTACTAAGCGGCGGACCGAGAAAACACGGCCGTTCAGCTATTGCGGCAAAATGCATTGCAGAAAACCACAAAACGGATCTAATTGATCTGTCCCAGTTTGCTCTGCCGCTTTTTACTGGAGAAGAAAGTCAGCCAGCCGATTCTCAAGTAAAAAAGCTGAAAGAGGCAGCTGAAAAAGCAGATGGATTTGTGCTGCTGTCGCCTGAATACCACGGGGGAATCTCAGGTGCTCTAAAGAATGCTCTCGATTTTCTGAATAGCGGTTATTTTGCCCAGAAGCCGGTTGCTTTAGTATCTGTAGCCGGAGGAGGAAAAGGCGGAATTAATACACTGAATCAAATGAGAACCATCATGCGGGCGCTCTACGCCAATACGATTGCCAAGCAGCTCGTTTTGGATCCGCATTGCTTTGATATGGAAGCGAAGGCTTTACATGCAGAACCTGCTGGGCTGGTAAATGAGCTAATGGATGAACTGGCTCTTTATTTGGAAATTTCAAAGCAAATCAGAAAGCTGTAAAAACAGAAAGGAAGGCAAAGTCCGAGCGGACTGCCTTCCTTTTTTGTACTTATCTATGTTAAAGGAACAGCATGTTCCTGGATTTCCGGATGTGCGGCATGATCGATATATCGAAGCAATGTGTAAAGATTCTGTTCGATCATGGTGTAGTCATGCTCAAAATTATAAGCATGCAAAAAATGTTCAATTTTTTTAGAAAGAAAATCATCGTGGGTCCGCACCATTAAGATCAGCAAATTGTCCCACTGGGAACGGTGCGTGTAATATAAAGCTTTATCATAATCAACGGTATTCAAATGATTTTCCTCCTTCATTAGGAGTCCTTCTTAATGTGCGCACACTCGTGAGAATTCCTCTGGGGAAAACTTGGCTTCCGCTAAAAACGGGATTGGGAGTTACTGCACAGGATAAGATTAATTTGTTTCGTTCGGGACAAAATAAGATAAAATCCTTTTACGGAGGAGATTTTGTTGAAATCCCGATTTTGGCTGAAAGCATTGGCTTTTATCTTATTTGCTGTATTTTGTATAGACTCTGCCGGAGTTTATTTCCATAAAGAAGAATTGCTGAAGGAAGAAGGCGAATATGCCCTTCAAGCTGTTCAGGGGAGTTTTCCTGATGCGGCTATTCGTACATTTTCCTATACAGGCCGAAAAACGTCCGGTCACGAGGCGAAGGATTTTTACCGGGTGGAAGCAGCGGTGAAAAACCGCCATCCTCTTGTGCTGCTCGTTGAAGTGACGGTTAATCCTGAAACAAGTGAACCCACAAGAGCACATGTAAAAAAACTTTAAACGTTTCTGCTGTCCCTTCCAGTGGTATAGTTTAGGCAAGTAAGGAAAGGGGCGGACACCGTTATGTTTCATGATACCGAGAAAAAGCTGATCTCATTATTTGTGCAAAAGGAATGGGATGAAGCCTATGCACTGATTTTACAGGACGAGCCGAATCATCCGGGTAAGCTTCACAAATTCAGCTTCTGGAAAGCCTGCCTGCTGTGCATAAAAAATGAGCCGGATGAAGCGTTGGCCACTCTGCAGAACGCATTTGACAAAGGCTTTTGGTGGAATCCGGACTTGCTTAAGGGTGACCAGGATTTAACTCCGCTGCATGAAAAAAAAGCATTCCAGGGGCTTATTGATGAATGTGAAAAGCGAAAAAAACAAGCGATGGAAGAAGCAAGACCGCTCGTCGAATTTCATGGTAATCAGGATCCTTCAGCTGCAGTTGTCGTTCTGCATGGACGAGGCGGAAATATGGAAGATACCATTCCCTACTGGATGAACGAGATGTCAGTGCGCGACTGCCTATTCGCATTCCTGCAATCCTCGCAGGCAGCGGGTTATGAAGCATACGGCTGGGATGATGCGGACAAGACTATACGTGAAGTACAAGGAATTGTGAATAAAATCATCAAAGATTATCCCGATGTAGAAAGGATTATTCTTGCTGGCTTTTCACAAGGAGGAAAAACGGCAATCAAACTTGTCCTTAGCGAAGAGCTTGAAAGGACGAATGAATTCTATGCTGTCGTTCCGGCTATTCGCGAGGAAGACCTGCAAATGGGTGGAAAAAGTGGTGCAAGAGGCTGGATCGTTACAGGCACAGAGGACCCTTTTTATGCAGAAACGAAGAAATTGAAACAGCATCTGGAAAAGCAAAAAGTTAAATGCGAATGGATCGAATATGAAGGGATGTCTCATACATATCCTGAAGATTTTACTGAGCTATTTCAAACATCTTTTCAATCAAAAAAAGTCACCCGTTGATGGGCGACTTTTTTTCTCATTTAAAGAAAATAGTTGAGAATACTGTTTACATTTTGCTGAGCTGTGCTGTATAGGCGCTAATATCGATACCGAGTGAATCAGCGAGACGCTGACCGTATTCTGCATCTGCACGGTAGAAGTTGCAGATGGCAAGCAGCTTTGTACGTTCATGAACGCTTTGTAAATCATCTGTCATATTTTTGATCAGATTGTCCTGCTCTTCTTTCGTATAGCTGCGGTATTTTTCGCCCGCTTGCTTGAAGTCGTTCGGTTTTTCGATTTTTTCCCTAGTGATATAGCCTGACGGAAGCGGTTGAACGCTATCCCGGAAAGCTGGTGCCTCTTGAGGAGCTTCAGCATGACGGGTCGGCTCGTAGTTTGTTGGTGACGTTTGCTGTTTCGTTTGCATGAAGCCGTCGCGCTGGTTGTTGCGCACCGGTGCATATGGACAGTTAACCGGGATCTGCATATAGTTTGGTCCGAGTCTGTGGCGCTGTGTATCCGGGTATGAGAACAAACGGCCTTGCAGCAGTTTATCTTCCGATGCTTCAATTCCAGGCACCAATGCGCTTGGAGAGAAAGCAGACTGCTCAACATCTGCAAAGAAGTTTTCAGGATTGCGGTTCAATGTCATAGTTCCTGCTTTTTGTAGAGGATACTCATCCTCAGGCCATATTTTTGTTGGATCGCACGGATCGAAATCAAGGCTGTCGTACTCATCCAGCGGCATGATTTGCACATACAGCTCCCATTCTGGATAATCGCCCTTTTCAATCGAATCGAAAAGATCGCGCGTTGCATGGTTGAAATCTGTTTTTTGGATTTCAGCTGCTTCTTCAGCCGTCAGGTTCTTAATTCCCTGAAGGGGCTTCCAGTGGTATTTCACATACACGACATTTCCTTGTGCATTCACCCACTTAAAGGTATGTACGCCGAAGCCTTCCATTTGACGGTAGTTCGCAGGTGTTCCGTAATCAGAGAACAGGTACGTCATCATATTTGTGGATTCCGGTGTAAGGGACATAAAATCCCAATATCTGTCTGGATCCTGAATGTTCGTTTCAGGAGATGGCTTTAATGAATGAACCATATCAGGGAATTTCATCGCATCCCGGATAAAGAAGACCGGCAAATGGTTTCCTACAAGATCATAGTTCCCTTCATTTGTATAAAATTTCACGGCAAATCCACGGGGATCGCGGAGGGTTTCTGGTGATCCTTTAGAATGAATAACCGTCGAAAATCTTACGAATACAGGTGTTTCCCTTCCTTCTTCGCTTAAAAAATCAGCGCGTGTAAATGGATACATGCTGGTTTCCGTTTTGAATACCCCGTAAGCTCCAGCTCCGCGGGCATGGACGACGCGCTCAGGAATCCGTTCGCGGTCAAAATGAGCGATTTTTTCAAGCAAATGATAGTCTTCAAGAAGTGTCGGGCCGCGCTGGCCTGCTGTTCTGGAATTCTGATTGTCTCCAACCGGGACCCCTTGATTTGTTGTTAAGTTTGGACGATTGTTTTCAGTCATGTTATTGCCTCCCTATCATTCTATCAATAATTATTATTATATAGTTTTTAGTTTGATAGTCAATATTTAATAGTAATTATTTTAATTTAGATGTGCGAATAATATTGATGGGAATTAATGGTTATTTATGTGGTACAATGGAGAAAAGGCGGTGGAGGATGAAAAAGCGGATTGTTTTCATGCTGACAATGCTTGTATTAAGTGGATGCAGCGGAATGTCACTTGTAAATGGTTATTCCCCTTCTGATCGTGACGTAATCAACAAACATGGAGAGATTAAAAATCTTGAGCTTTTCATGGACTTTAAAGAAAATGCAGAAAAAGGTATAAAGGACAAAATTCGGATCGTGAGCTACACAACTGAAGGTGATCCGATGATTCAGGATCTGGAGTTTGACGGCAAAGTGATTAAATCCAGGTTTGATGGAACCCGTGATCAATTTGGCAAAGAAGAAGTAACCTACGCCTCGTGTAAAACGATTGAAAAATCAGAGCAGCAGGAAAGTACGGAATATATATTGAAACAGTGCGGCAAGGACAATGGGGAAAGTACAGTGTTAACGATTCGGGAACAAAAGAGATGATGAGCGGTTTAAAAAAAGGGGATGCGGGATTAGCGATTTTCAGGTGAAATTGTGAACGAACATAAGTAAGATCAACTGAATTGGTTTACTTAGTTTTAAAGTCTTTGGAAAGAAAGACCGCCTGCTGCGTCCTTGCGAAGGACAATGCGGGCGGTCTTTTTAACTGGTTCCTAGAAGATCCTGGAGCCTGTTCTGATTTTTCACAAGATCAGCCAGCGTATACCCGTCCAGTATCTGCAAATACGATTGAAGCGCTTTATTCAGTACATGTTTCAATCCGCAAACAGGGGAAATGACACAGCTATTCGTTACTGGGTCAAAGCATTCAACAAGGTTAAAATCATCTTCCGTTTTTCTTACAACCGCACCGATGTTAATATCTGAAGGATCTAAAGCAAGCCTGATGCCTCCGTTACGTCCGCGGGTTGTATTAAGAAGACCCATCTTTCCAAGTTCATACGTAACTTTCATTAAGTGATTCTTTGATATGCCGTAAACGTCTGCAATCTCTTTGATGTTCGATAACTTCTCCTGATCTTTTGCTGCCAGATAAATGAGGACTCGCAGCGAATAGTCGGTATAATTTGTCAGTCTCATAGCTACAACTCCGCTTAAGAATCTTACTTTAATAGTATCATACTGTTGCGTTAAATCGAGAAAGAACTCTCCAAATCAAGTGGAATTATGAATTTTTTGTGAATTCTTTCCTTGAAAGTGATCCGAAATTTTTTGGATTAAATAGGAATGACCGACTGCCTTTCATTTTTTTACCTGCCAGGTCATACATTTAGGTAAGAAAGTGATAAGGGGGAAGGACGTTTGAGCGGATCACGACATGAATCCCTTCAGTATGCAATTGAGCAAATTACAGAAATTGCTGATGGGTTTGGACTGGATTACTATCCAATGCGCTATGAAATCTGTCCCGCGGACATTATTTATACGTTTGGCGCGTACGGCATGCCGACAAGGTTTTCCCATTGGAGCCACGGCAAACAATTTCATAAAATGAAACTTCATTATGATTTGGGATTGAGCAAAATCTATGAGCTCGTAATCAACTCGGACCCGTGCTACGCATTTTTGCTGGATACAAATTCTCTCGTTCAAAACAAGCTTATCGTTGCCCACGTGCTGGCTCACTGTGATTTTTTCAAAAATAACTGCCGGTTCGGGAACACGAAGAGGGACATGGTCGAAAGCATGGCTGCAACAGCTGAAAGAGTGAAGCACTACGAAATCCTGCACGGAAGAAAAGAGGTCGAGGATTTTCTCGATGCCGTCCTTGCTATTCAGGAACATATTGATCCATCCATCATGAGACCAAAGCTTTCCTGGAGTTTGGATGATGAAGAAGAAGAGGATGCCCCACCGAAAAACAGTCCATATGATGACCTCTGGAAGCTCGACAGCCGGGATGAGAAAAAAGAGAAAAAGAAAAAAGGGAAGAAAAACTTTCCTCCATCACCCGAAAAAGACCTGCTGTTGTTTATTGAAGAACACAGCCGCGAGCTCGAGGACTGGCAACGCGATATCCTGACCATGATGCGGGAAGAAATGCTCTACTTTTGGCCGCAGCTCGAAACGAAGATCATGAACGAAGGCTGGGCTTCCTACTGGCACCAGCGCATCATGCGCGAGCTGGATCTCACCTCAAGCGAAGCCATCGAATACGCCAAGCTAAACGCGGGAGTCGTCGTTCCATCCAAAACAAGCATTAATCCGTATTACCTCGGACTGAAAATCTTCGAGGACATCGAAGAACGCTATGACAATCCGACTGAAGAAATGAAACGCCTCGGCGTCAAGCCAAACTCGGGCCGTGAAAAAATGTTCGAGGTGCGGGAAATCGAATCCGACATTTCCTTCATCCGAAACTATCTCACAAAAGATCTCGTACTGCGAGAAGATATGTACCTATTCCAAAAGCAAGGCCGCGACTACAAAGTCGTCGACAAGGACTGGAAAGGCGTCCGCGACCAGCTCGTCAGCATGCGCGTCAACGGCGGTTTTCCATACATCACCGTCAATGACGGAGACTATATGAAAAACAACGAGCTGTACCTTAAGCACTGGTACGAAGACATCGAACTCGATCTCAAGTATTTGGAGAAAGTGCTCCCATACGTTCACCAGCTCTGGGGCCGTCCGGTTCATATGGAGAGTATGCTGGAAGGAAAAAAGGTAATGTTTACGTATGATGGGAAGAGTGTGCATCGGAAGTATTTGTGAGGGAGGAAGCCGCTTTGGGGAGCGGCTTTTTTGTGGTTAAAGCTCGCAACTTGTATCCGTCCTAAGATAAAGGGATGTCAGTTAAATATGTATATGTTGTGAAAACGCTTGATTGTTCTAGAGGGATCGATAAGATTACATGTACATACTGCTTACTGGGAGAGTGCAAATTTGAAATTCAACCTGTTCGTCATGAGTATCCTTTCCGCAATAGCCTTGGCTGCATGTTCATCTGAACCCGGCACCGGAAAGAAGGAAGAAGACCACGCCAATCATCAGGAACATGCCGGCGAAGATATCCGGGAAGAGACAAAAAGCATGAACTTGCTTCCTTCCTTTATGGAAGACAAGCCTGAGGGAATGAAAGGCATCTATACGGCTGCTGCCAAACATCGGGAATTGCTCGAATCCATCCCCTGCTATTGTGGCTGCGGTGACTCGGCTGGACACCGAAACAACTATGACTGTTTTGTTTTTGAAAACAAAGATAACGGAAGCCTTGTATGGGATGATCATGGAACGAAGTGCGGGGTTTGTATGGAGATTGCAGCCAAATCAGTTGTTGATTATCAAAATGGGAAGAGCATCAAAGAAATTCGCAGTAAAATAGATGAAGCATACAAAGATGGGTATGCAAAACCCACTCCTACGCCAAAAGTATAAAATCACCAAAGCCCTTTTTAAAAGTGACGGGGCTTTTTTTCATCGTTTTTTTCTTCAATCGTATCCATTACTCATTTACATAAGTAAGCTTCCTTCCCTGAAAATGGTTCATAGGATATTGGGATAAATTCTCGAAGGGAGTGAGATGAAATGAGCGATCCTTATTACATGTTTCCATACCCGTTTCAGCCATATTACCATTATGCGAATGTACCGATGTATATGAATGTAAGACAGCCTGTATCCTGGATGGTCCCTGATCACTCTAACAGATTATGTGCTTGTCAATCACCAAAAGGAAGAATAAAAATTGAGGCAAAAGATTATGGAGCAAATCCATTTGTAGTGAATATCAATGAAGCTGCGAAGCAAAACAATACCTACCGAACGGCCCTTTGGACAGGAGAACATTTACAGGTGACCTTGATGAGTCTTAAAGCTGGCGAAGATATTGGGTTGGAAATTCACCCAAAGCTTGACCAATTTTTACGAATTGAACAAGGTCAAGGGATTGTTCAAATGGGCAAGAAAAAAGATAATTTAAACTTTGTACGTAAAGTCCAAGATGATTTTGCCATCTTGGTCCCTGCCGGAACATGGCACAATGTAACCAATACAGGGACTATCCCGTTAAAACTCTATTCTATATATGCTCCTCCACAACATCCATTTGGCACCGTGCATATAACTAAAGCTCAGGCTTTGGCAGAGGAGAGTGATTAGATTAGCAGGATGTTTCTTCTATTGCTAATGCCCTTTTTTAAAAGATTTTGGCTCTGTTAAAGCCTGATGTTGATTTTTAACACCTGTTGATTGGAGTGGAAGACACGAGACTCCAGCGGGAGCAGCGGGACAGGTGAGACCCCGCAGGCGCCTGCGCAGCGGAGGCTCACCGCCCGCCCCGCGGAAAGCGAGTGTCTGCAACGGAAATCAACAGCCAAGTTTAACAGAGCTAAGATTTTAAAAAGGAAGTTTAGGGAGCAGCAAAGGTTCATTCCTTCCTGCTCCCTTTTCATATTGGGTCACTGAATCCAGCTCTTTTCAAACATTCAAATAACCTTTTGACTAATTAATTATTCTGATTTATTATTAAACTAATAATCAAATGAACGTTTGAATATCGAGGTGAATAATATGAAGGAAATTGATACCTGTGAGGTAACCTGCGTAGACGAAGAGAAAGTCGTACGGGTCAATGAACAGCTGAAGAATCAAGATCCAATGAGTGTGGCAAAAATTTTTAAGGCCCTTTCCGATCCTACGCGGCTTAAAATAGCCTACTCCCTTACGCTGGAGGAGGAGCTTTGCGTTTGCGACATATCCAATATTGTAGAAGCTTCCAATGCAACAGCCTCCCACCATTTGCGGCTTTTGCATAACCTGGGATTAGCTAAATACCGTAAAGTAGGGAAATTGGTCTATTACTCGTTGGATGATGAACATGTGAGCCAACTAATTAAGATCGCGTTTACTCACCAAATGGAGGTAGAAAACCGAGGGTGAGAATTGGGATGAGAAGTAAGGAGGGTTTGACTTGTCAGAGCAATGCTGTGGTTCTAATAGTAAGAAAAACAACATGGAGGAAGTGAGCTGCTGTTCCTCGGGCAGTTCCTTATCCAATACAAATGAGTCAGTCGCTAAAGAAACTGGCTGCTGCTCAAGCTTAGATGGTGAGCAAAAGCCAAATATTTCACAACCAGCTGATTCATGCTGCAGCAGTGCCGCACCCCTTGACGGCTGCTCTTCAAGTGAAGAAGCAGCAGCACCCATTATGAATCAAACGAAAAGCTGCTGCAGTTCTGATTCCCAAATTAATGAAGATGCTGCAGCCCTCTCAGCTGAAGCTGAAAGCATGAACTTTCGGGTATACGGAATGGATTGTCCTGCCTGCGCGAAAACAATTGAAAAAGGAATTGGTTCCTTACAAGGCGTCCGGGATGTTCAAGTAAATTACAGCACAGCCAGAATGCAGGTAACCGCGGCAAGCGCAGCAGCATTTGAGCCGGTTCAGAACGAATTGAAAAAGCTTGGCTATACGGCTGAACAAACGAATGAGAAGAGAAATCTTAAAACATACACGGTTGAAGGCATGGACTGCGGAAGCTGTGCAAAAACGATTGAAAATCACCTGAGGCTAAACAAGTCTGTCCAAAGCGTAAATGTGAATTTTTCTACGGGAAAAATGAAAATTGAACATACGAATTCTGCAGATGAAATTATTAAAGAAGTGTCGAAGGTTGGGTTCAAAGCTGCTTTAGACTCAAGTCGCTTATCCAATCAGCCTTCTCTCTCTGTAAAAAGCAATGAAAATGGCTGGTTTATTTTTTCCGGAGTATTGATTGCAATGGGCTTTGCAGGTTCGTTCTTGGGAATTCACCCGTTATTATCTTCATTTTTGTATGCTTTTGCCATGATGATCAGTGGGTACAAACCAGTGAAAAGTGCATTTTATTCCATCAAAAGCCGCTCGCTTGACATGAATGTACTTATGTCCGCAGCTGCAATAGGAGCTGCCTTAATAGGAGAATGGCTGGAAGGTGCTACGGTCGTTTGGTTATTTGCTCTTGGAAATCTGCTGCAAAACAAATCGATTGAACAGACAAGGAACTCTATTCGGAATCTTATGGACTTGGCTCCACCGGAAGCCTGGATTAAAAATGGAGCAGATCTTGTTAAAAAACCTGTTGAAGAAATCTCAATAGGGGAAGTCATTTTTGTTAAGCCAGGTGACAAGATTCCATTGGACGGAGAAGTGGTTAAAGGAGAATCCAGTGTTAACCAGGCACCGATCACCGGAGAATCCATTCCAGTTGATAAAGAAGCGGGAGATACCGTTTTTGCCGGGACGATAAATGAGCATGGAACACTTGAAATCCGAGTAACGAAGCTCACTGAGGATACAACGATTGCCAAGATTATTCATTTGGTCGAAGAAGCGCAGGAGCAGAAAGCCCCGACTGAAGCTTTTATTGATAAGTTCGCAAGTGTCTATACCCCTGTCGTATTTGTCATAGCACTGCTGCTTATGATTCTGCCTCCATTAGCGGGGTTTGGCACGTGGGGTGACTGGTTTTATAAAGGATTAGAGCTGCTAGTAATCGCCTGTCCATGTGCACTTGTCATCTCAACCCCGGTGGCCATTGTGTCAGCCATTGGAAATGCGGCAAAGAACGGGATCTTGATCAAAGGCGGTACATTTTTAGAAAAAGCTGGTGCGATCACGGCGATTGCGTTTGATAAAACTGGGACGTTGACAGAGGGGAAACCAAAAGTATCAAAAGTTGAAGTGCTGGAAGGTACTGAGGAAGAATTGCTTTCAATCGCCCTCACACTTGAAACCTATTCTACACATCCCATTGCCAAAGCGGTTGCTGATTATGTAAAGTCAAAAGGAATACCTTCTCAAGAGGGAGACTCATACAGCAACATTGTAGGAAAAGGTGTGCAAGCGACCGTAAAAGGGATTACGTATTACGCAGGTAATCTTGCGCTTTTTAAAGACATGAACCCGTTGCTGGAACAGGTCGTAAAACACGTATTGGATTTGCAGAACGAAGGAAAGACCATTGTACTGATTGGTACGGAGCAAAAACTAATAGGATTGATCGCGGTTTCGGATACAATTCGGGAATCGACCACTTCTGCAATGAAAACATTAACTGGAAAAGGAATCCGCGAAACGGTGATGCTGACGGGAGATAATACGGGAACCGCCAAAATGATTGCCTCTGAAGCAAACATCACCCGCTACTTTGCAGAATTATTGCCAGAAGATAAAGTAAACGCCATAAAAAAACTTCAAAATGAAGGCCATAAAGTGGCCATGGTAGGAGACGGAATCAATGATGCCCCCGCATTAGCCGCCTCTGACTTGGGAATTGCGATGGGAGGAGCAGGGACAGATACAGCCATGGAAACAGCAGACATCGTATTAATGGCTGATAATCTGGATAAACTGCCTCACACCATCAAGCTAAGCAAAAAAGCGCTAGCCATCATCAAGCAGAACATTTGGTTTTCCATCATTATTAAAGTGATTGCACTGGCCCTTATTTTCCCCGGCTGGCTCACTCTTTGGATGGCTGTTTTAAGTGATACAGGCGCAGCATTGATTGTCATTTTGAATGCTTTGAGGCTGTTAAGAGTTAAGGAATAACTGGGAGAAAGAACCATTGAATTCATATTCATTGGTTCTTTTTCGTTGATATTGGACTTTTTGCGAACAGATGGATGAAGGAAGTATGTGTGAGGGAGGAAGTCAATTTTCGCTATTTGATCCTCCTATTAATCCTGAAAGGAGATTTCCAACCTATGGAGGAGTGGTAGCCGCCTTGCCGTTAGTCAGTTTACTGAGCCTAAAAACAAGCGAGCGGAAAAAGTTGATTGGAAAATCTCTGAACGCACCCGTTCGATTATGAAATATTATGAGGAATAGTTGACGGAAGAAGAAGTTGTTGACGAGTTCCTGCTCAATCTCTTGGATGATAAGAAGTTTCTAAAATGGGTGGAAGGAAAACGTTATAATAAGCGGATTTTAGCTCAAATCTTTAGTACGGAGGAGGATGCTAATATTGGCTAAACTGGAAATGCCATCAGATGGTGCGGTAGAAGGTTTTGATCTTATTTTTTAAAAAGGAATCTTGCTTAACAACAAGAATTCAATATTAAATAATAAATATTTATTGATAAACAATAAATTATAAATTATAATTAACAGAAAATGGAGGAGGATTTGCTTGTGAAACAATATAAAATTACTTTTCTAAAAATCACGATCTTCATCATCGGGCTTACTATACTTTCATTATGTATATTTTTATTACCTAACTTGGCGAGAGATGCAGCGGTGATGGACCCTGAGAATGCTTATTTGAAAATACCAGTTCTTATGGGATTATATTTAACAGCCATACCATTTTTTCTAGCTTTATACCAAGCCTTAAAAATTTTAAATTACATAAAACGAAAGGATGCCTTTACCGATTTATCTGTAATTTCTTTAGGATATGTAAGGAATTGTGCAATAGCCATTATAGTTTTATATGTAATAGGGATGATTATGTTGACAGTTCTTAATGCTTTACACCCTGGAATTGCCCTTTTGGGTATCGTAATCATTTTTGCTTCACTTGTTATTGCCGTTTTTTCTGCTATTCTCCAAGAACTTTTAAGAAATGCAATACAATTAAAATCGGAAAATGAATTAACGGTTTGAGGTGTTGAAATGGCGATCATAATTAATATTGATGTAATGCTTGCAAAAAGAAAAATGAGTGTATCAGAACTAACGGAGAGAGTTGGTATCACAATGTCTAACCTTTCTATATTGAAAAACGGAAAGGCGAAAGCCATTAGGTTTTCAACTTTAGAAGCAATATGCAAGGCATTGGATTGTCAACCTGGTGATATTCTTGAGTATAAAAGTGAAGATTGAACATTTATAAAGGAAAAGAGGCTGGTACAAAAGGTTTCCGGCTAATAAAAAAGCACTGTTAAACTTGGCTGTGGATTTCCGCTGCAGGCGCTCGCTTTCCGCGGGGCGGGCGGTAAGCCTCCTCGCCGCTTTGCGACTGCGGGGTCTTACCTGTCCCGCTGCTCCCGCAGGAGTCTCACGCCTTCCGCTTCAATCAACAGGGTTTATAAAATCAGCAACATGCTTTTTTAAAAAGAAATATTCGGATTAGGGACAACAATTTTAGTTATGTCCCTCCTCTTTTTATGCGAATTTTACTGAGAATTATACTTAAAAGTTATTGTGATTTAACTTGTTATCAGCAAACACCTGTTTTTTTATCTTCTTTTATTAGGGGCATGGGGGAGTTGATTATTACCTGCAGCAATACCCTTCTTTGACCGAACCCCGCTGTTAAACTGAACCAGATTTATTTGAGAATCACAATAATTGCACAAAATCTAAAATAATTGCACAAAATCCAAGTTAATTGCACAAACTTACTCATCATCAATCCCCATTCCAGTCACCACAAAATGAGGGCTTTTTTCTTTCCAGTTAAAAAATCTCCAGTATTCAGCGTCGGAATCTTCTTCTGAGGAATCCGGAAACACTTCTAAAGTGAACCCGTATGAAAAGGAAAGGAAGAATCCTCCAAATTCATCAGCCTCGATCTTTTCCACAAGCAGTTTTTCCTTCCGGCGATTGAATAACTGAATCCGCTCATCAAATCGATTGCTTCCTATTCTATCCCAATCAAAGTCAGCCATTTCCCCGTTCCATAGTGAGGAGGGAGAATAAAAATCTCTGGACCCTGCAATGATTTTCTTTCCTTCGGATAAGCGCCAAGAACATTGTATATGTAAGGAATACTCAGCTCCAATATCAGATCCTTTTTTTGTTTGGACTGTGGATAAGGGGCCGATTCCGAGCCAAAACAAATTTGACGCCCTGCCTGCTTCCTGTAATTCAAGTTCTAAGAGTGGGTTTAATTCTAATTCAATTTCGTTTTTCATCTATGCACCTCTTGCTATTAAGTTGATATTTGATTTCGGCTTCGATACCTCTTCACTTTATCAATGGTCCCGCAAGCGCGGCCATTTGAGCCCTCCGCATACATGCTGCACCATTTTTTGCTGCCGTTTTTCGAATGATCATAGAAGACGTATCGGCAGTCAGGGCAGGATTTCAATCGGTTCCACTGTCCTTTGGATACCACTTCCGCGATGATCGCAAGAAATATACCTACGAACTTGTCTTCATCTTCTGGCTTGAACATAATTTTTGCTGCCCTTTCTTCCTTCACGAAAACCGTATATACAGGATGGGAATCCATCCAGGGAGAGAGCACATCCATTTCCTGCGTCTCGATGCTTTTGCGAACATCCTCACGAAATGCTTTAAACTCTTCTACGTTCCCTTGCAGATCTTTTAGCAAAGGCTGCTGGTGAAAAAAATCAGTGAGATCCTGCTGGGTGCGGATGGCTTCGGCAGGCTTTCTCGTATCGTTTGGGATGGACCAGGTGTTCAGATATTCCCGAAGAACCTCTAAGGATCCAGGAGCAGGTTTATGGGTCATGAGTAACCACCTATCTAATTTATTGGTTGCATCTTCCTTTATTTTACCATAAGATGGTTGGTAATGAAGTGTATACCAGTAAAAGATATGACTGGTTACAAAAGAGGAGGAACCACATGAAGCTGAATGGGCCTGTTCAGACGCTCCTGGCTGCGACTTTTTTCATGAATCTCGGAACATTTGCGGTATTTACATTTCTGGCAATCTACTTGTCGGACCAACTATCTTTCCCGGCTATCCAGGTCGGAACCGTGCTGAGTGTCCTCATGATCACCTCCCGAGTGCTGCCGCTGTTTTGCGGCTTTCTTTCCGATCGGATCGGGTATGCGGTCTCAATGGTCATGGGAATGTGGATTCGAACGGGCGGTTTTTTCTATTTTGCCATTGCAGATTCCTTCGTTGGAACCTTGATTGCCGCTGCCTTGACGGGACTCGGAACAGCCCTTTATGAACCTGCGGTGGGGGCGGTTTTCAGCCGGCAGGAGGAATCAATCCGAAAAAAAGGATTCACCTACTATAACCAGGCTTTAAACGCAGGCGCTATACTCGGACCGCTTGCGGGAGGCTCGCTTATGCAGGGGAATCCGGACTGGCCGTTTCTATTTGGAGGGTCTCTCTACTTTTTAATCGGGCTTATGTTGTTTCTCAATCGTCATTCATTTAAGGTCCAAACCGATTCTGCTGTGGCCAAAGGATTTTTAAAAGTCTTTAAAGACCGTCCCTTTCTTGCCTTCAACGGGACCATGCTTTTTTTCTGGTTCATGTACAGCCAGCTTACGATCCTGTTTCCGCTCATCATGTTTGACGTAACGCAGTCCAAGGCAGACGTATCGTACGTCGTGACTGTCAATGCCATCTGCGGCCTGCTGCTGATGTTCCTCATCCGAAGTCTTTTTGAAAAACATGCCCCGATTGTGCTCATTCAGCGGGGGATGCTCATCATGGCTTCAGGGCTTTTTCTATGCTGGGCAGTGGGGGATAAGTGGTGGATTTTATTATGCGTCATGATCTTTACCATCGGGGAAACGCTCGTTCTTCCTGCTTCCGATATCAAAGTGGCGGAGTATGCCAATAATGGACTTACAGGAGCTTATTTTGGGCTATCCAAGATCTCATTTGGGATCGGTGCGTCTGCGGGAAGCTTTGCCGGTCCAGTGCTGATGGGCTTGCAGGGATGGGACGGTATTCCCTGGCTCGTTGTTTCGGCTGCTGGGGTAATGGGGAGTATGCTTACATTTGTATTAATAAGGGGAGAGGACGGGATGAAAAAACTCGATGGTCCTTCTATTCATTCTTAGAAGGGGTTACATGATTTTATTATTAATTGGACTTTATTTATTACATCAACGAAAATAAAACGGACCTCGGCAATCAAAAACTGACGATCGAAGAATTAGTGGATTTAGCGAATCAGGTGCATTAGGATTAAATCTTAAAAGTAGAATTTAGGGGTTTGAACCAAACTGAGCAGAGGCTACTTCCTCAAAAATAATCTGTTATAAGTAAGGAGTTCAGTATTGAATAGATAATAAAAAAGTGCTAGAATACCCTAGCACTTTTCTGTGGAAATTACTTTCCATTATCAACCGTTTCAATAGTCTTAAAAATCCTTGAGTAAGCATCCAAGATATTCACCTTGTTCACCTTGTCATTATAAAGTCCAAATTCCCAATGCCTTCCTTCCTCACCAGATTGGTAATATCCACTGGCATAATAGCCGGACTTTGAATCAGAAAAATCTTCATAATCTGCATCTTCCAAAACAAAAGGAACATAGGATTTTTTTGATTCAATAAAGAAGAATGGAATACCAGAATTTCGGTAGATGCTTGCATAAGAAGCTTTTGCAGCTTCAGATAAATGCTCCTTCATAATAAATACTGAATTAAACTTTGAAGCGAGATTTTTTTCACTTAACCCCTTTAATTCCATCTTTCTAAAAACAATGTTTTCCTCACGAATTGCTGGAGGTTTCCCAATGATCCCGATCGTCAATTCTTTACCTTTATATAAAGGGCTATCCTTGATTTCGTTTTTATTACTGTTGCACGCTGATAAAATAGATAAAACAATCAATAAGATCAATATGGATTTATTCTTCATGTATTCCTCTCCAAATTCAAAATATATTTATATTTACCTTTACATATTTTACCTGTAAGTGTTGAAGATTTCATCATTATTTTCAGGAAAGTTGTTAATTTGTGGGTTTTGTAGTTAAAGAGTTCCATTTGCGAAAAGACCTTTTATAGCATCTTTTTATGATGATCTAACATGGAATGTTGTTTTTATGGAGTGAGGAAAGGTTTTTTAAGTTAAAAACTGAATACTATAAATGTGATAATCTAGAAAATGCAATCTTCTAACCATTAATGTAATATTGAAAGGAAAAATTTAATGGCTCAGTCTGTATTAAGAACGGATAACTACCATTTATCGAAAAATAAAAGAGCTGCCGCAAGACATTATACATAAGAGGGTTAAGAGCGGTTTTCCTTCAGCGGCAAAAGTAATGTCCCATATATACCTCACAGATTTAGCCTGGTTCGAGATCATTTCTGGTGAAAGCATGAGTGATGCAATTAGAAGTTAAGAGTCAACCTTTAGAGGAGCTGCCAATGAAAATTGAATCACAAAGCAGTTGAAGTAGATACCTTTAAGAAATGAGATAGTATGTTACACACGTTTTTCTTTCAGTTGATACTATGAATCTTATTTTGATAGCTATGGTAAACTCGTCAGTTGATTTTCACTGAGGTGTAAATTATTCAGCCGCCTATTTTTACATAGCATATTAAGAAGAAAATTCGGTGTATATGCAGAGGATAATAAAGATCAAGCATAATTTGAGTTAATCAATCGATCAGGGAAAAGAGGGGATTCTCCATGAATGAAAAATGGATGGAAGCGGACAATCCGCTTCCTCAAAAGAAGCGCATTATGGTTTTAGATAGTTTGAGAGGCTTTGCCTTGCTGGGAATCTTTCTTATTAACATTACGGCCATTGCAGCAGCCGGAGGCCCGCCTTCATTAGATAGTAAACCGAATTTCATCGATGAAATGGTGAATCAATTTCTTTTATTATTTGTTGAATCTAAATTTTTCACGCTCTTTTCGTTTTTGTTTGGAGTGGGATTTTCAATTCAGCTTTTGAGGGCAAATGATCAGGGGATCAATATTGTACCAAGGTTCTCAAGAAGGCTCGCTGCCCTTTTTCTATTCGGTGTCCTGCATATCGCACTGTTTTGGGAAGGGGATATCCTTGTTATTTATGCGGCAGTGGGCTTTGCTTTGCTTCTTTTTAAAAAATGCAGCGAGAAGACACTGCTTATCTGGATAGCGGGGCTATTGATCCTTCCCATTTTAATTGTGATTGGATCTGCAGCAGGAATTGAAGTGCTGCGGCATACTTCTGAATACGGCGGTCAAATAAAGGAAGCCGATCAAGAGCTGCTCCGTGCTTTCAGGATGCTGGAGGGCGGGAATGAAAAACCGCTGTCCTACACGGCTTCAATCACCGAAAGAATAAACGCGTACATCGAAGTCCTTCCTTTATTAATCTCACGGTTCCCAACGGTCCTGGCAATGTTTCTCCTTGGGTTATATGCAGGGAAAAAACGCATATTTGAGAAGCTTGAAGAAAATCTTCCCTTGTTAAAAGGCATGAGCAGAAGGGGAATAGCGATTGGTCTGCTGTTAAACCTTGCCGTTGTGATCCTGTTCAATACACTAAAGCCGGTGACCGCTATTGTCGTCCTCCTGCTTAACCAGACACTTACTGGGCCCATTCTATCGATCAGCTATGCAGCCATCTTTATTTTACTATCCAGAAAAAAGAACTGGGACTTTCTGTTTCGATGGCTTAGCTATCCCGGCCGCATGGCGCTGACAAACTATATTCTTCAGTCGGTACTATGCTCATTTATTTTCAACGATTACGGATTCGGGCTAAAGGGGCAAGTCTCCCTGTCGGGTACGATACTAATGGCATTCGGAATATATATAGTTTTAATGATTGGAAGCAGATTTTGGCTTAAAACCTTTAAATTCGGCCCGCTTGAGTGGGTATGGCGCTGCATTACCTATAAGAAAATCCAGTCCATTCGATAATGTATAGATACTAAAAAAGCCGCTGACAAAGCGGCTTTTTTAGGTGAAGAGCAAGTATAGCGATTTGTTTCCCTCGATTGCTGCGGCGATTATGAACAAACTTTCACTATTATTATGTGGATTTTTTATGAAATTCCATTGACTCCAATACAAATGCGGGGTTATAATTATCTCAACTTCAAGATATTTAAATTAAAAATACTTCATTTAAAAACATAAACCAGGAGGTGACCGATTTGGATGAAGCGTGCAAAAAAACGCCTTACCTTGCTTTGATGCAAACAGCGAAAGCGGTTCATGAACGTATGCGAAGGGCAGCGGCTTCAGAAAATCTGAATCCTACCGAGTTCTCCATATTGGAAGTCCTGTTTCTTAACGGGAAACAGACGATTCACCAAGTGGGTGAAAGCATCCTCGTATCAAGCGGTTCCATGACCTATACGATTGATAAACTTGAAAACAGAGGACTGATTTACCGTAGCGCCTGTCCGGATGACCGCCGTGCCATTCACTTGGATTTAACGGAGCTTGGCAAAAAGCAAATGGAGAAGATCATGCCGAAGCATCAGGCGCTAACGAGTTACGTGCTTGGATCCTTGAAAAATGATGAGGCCGAGAGACTAGTTGAAATGTTGAACAGAGTTAAGAACAGAGCAGAAAACTAATTTTTTATACCTGTATATCTCGATTTCGAGATAAAAGGATAATCAATCATTCATATAGAATAGAGAAATGATAAGGAGTGAAAGAAAATGACAAAAAAAACAATGGGTATTCACCATATTACAGCGATTGTCGGGCATCCACAGGAAAATGTTGATTTTTACGCAGGCGTATTGGGATTGCGTTTAGTGAAGCAGACGGTAAATTTTGATGACCCTGGTACGTATCATCTTTACTTTGGAAATGAAGGCGGAAAACCGGGCAGCATTATCACCTTTTTCCCATGGGCCGGAGCACGCCAAGGTTCGATTGGCGATGGTCAGGTAGGTGTCACCACTTATTCGGTGCCAACGGGTTCGATGGAGTTTTGGGAGCAGCGGCTGGAAGCATTCAAAGTTGAATTTACGAAATCGGAACGCTTCGGTGAACAGTATTTGGAGTTTGATGATCCTCATGGCCTTCACTTGGAAATCGTAGAGCGGGAGGAAGGCGAGGCGAATACATGGTCTTTTAATGGGGTCACTCCTGAGACGGCAATCAAAGGATTTGGAGGAGCGATTCTTCTATCGGCTCAGCCGGACCAGACAGCACAATTGCTGGAGAACGTCATGGGGCTTGAACGCGTTGGAAAAGAGGGAGATTACATCCGGTTCCGTTCTGAAGCCGATCTTGGGAATGTGATTGATTTAAAAGCGACACCAATCGGCCGCGGACAAATGGGAGTTGGAACCGTGCATCATATCGCATGGCGTGCAGCGGATGATGAGGATCAATTGGAGTGGCAAAAGTATGTGGGAGAGCATGGATACGGGGTTACTCCAGTAAAAGACCGAAATTACTTTAACGCCGTTTACTTCAGAGAGCATGGCGAGATTTTATTTGAAATCGCGACGGATCCTCCAGGCTTTGCCCATGATGAATCTCATGAGACAATGGGACAGACATTAATGCTTCCATCTCAGTATGAAGAAGCAAGAGACCGGATTGAACGTGCGTTGATTCCGCTTGAAGTAAGAGAAATCGACTGATTTTAGGGGGGGAATATTGTGCAAAAGACAGCTGGAATCCATCATATCACAGCTATGGTGAACGATCCGCAGCGGAATATCGACTTTTATGCCGGCGTCTTGGGCCTGCGGCTCGTCAAAAAAACCATTAATTTCGACCGGCCGGAAGTGTACCATCTTTATTTTGGAAATGAATCCGGCCAGCCTGGAACGATTATCACCTTTTTCCCCTGGGCGGACCAATTAAAAGGACGGATTGGAACGGGGCAGGTCGGAGTAACGAGCTATGTGATTCCTCCCGGTTCCCGTTTATTCTGGGAGAGCCGCTTGAAAAAATTCGGGGTAAAATTTTATAGGACAGAACGGTTTGGGGAAACGTATGTGGCCTTTCAGGACCCGGATGGTTTAGAGCTTGAATTGGTGGAACGGCAGGAAGGACCTCTAAATACATGGAGCTTAAGCGGAATCCCGACGGACCAGGCTATAAAGGGATTCAGCGGCGCGACGTTAATTTCAGCCCAGCCCAATAAAACGGCAGATTTACTTGAACAAGTACTAGGACTCGAATGCGTGGGACAGGAAGAAAGCTTTCTGAGATTTAAATCCGAGGGAGAGCTTGGCAATACGATTGATGTAAAGCTATCCCCTTCTGTAAGAGGGCTAATGGGGGCCGGCACGGTGCACCATATTGCCTGGAGAGCGAAAAATGAAGAAGATCATCTCAAATGGAGAGCCCTTCTTCAGGAGAAAGGGTTCTATCCAACGGACATATTGGACCGCAACTATTTTAAAGCCCTTTATTTTCATGAAGAAGGCGGCATTTTATTTGAAATTGCGACCGATCCGCCCGGATTTACAGCAGATGAACCAGCTGACGAGATGGGAACAAAGCTCATGCTGCCATCCTGGCTTGAGCCGCAGCGAGAAGAATTAGAAAAAAGCCTGCCTCATGCAGAGGTACGCGTTTTGGAGGAGGAATTAGAATGAAACACATCTTTAACAAAGGAACCAATCCGGACAAACCAACCCTGCTTCTGCTTCACGGCACAGGCGGAAATGAACTGGACCTGCTTCCGCTCGCAGGAATGATCGATGAAGAGGCATCCGTATTGAGCGTCCGCGGAAATGTACTGGAAAATGGCATGCCCCGGTTCTTCCGCAGACTCGCTGAAGGTGTGTTTGATGAAGAAGATCTCGTGTTCCGCACACAGGAACTCAATCAATTTCTGGATGAAGCAGCTGATAAGTATGGGTTTGACCGCAGCCAAATCATCGCCATCGGCTATTCCAATGGAGCCAATATCGCAGCAAGTTTGCTTTTCCACTATGGGGATGCATTAAAAGGCGCAATTCTTCACCATCCGATGGTTCCGAGAAGAGGGATTGAGCTCCCGGATCTAACGGGGAAATCCATATTCATCGCAGCCGGAACTAACGATCCAATTTGTCCGGCAGAAGAATCGACTGAACTGCACGCCTTGCTGCAAAGAGCCAATGCCAAGGCAGAATTGCACTGGGAAAATCAAGGCCACCAGCTAACGCGGAGTGAGGTTGAAGCTGCGGCGAAGTGGTATAAGGGATTGTGAAGGAAGAAAACTGCTTGTGCAGTTTTCTTTTTTTTTGCACTTTGCACTGACCCCCGCTCTGCTAAAGTGTAAAAGCTCCGTCCCCGTTTCACGTGACGCTTAGAGCGGTCAGGGATTGCACCGGCTATGCTCATTCCCCAAGTGCGGTGCAGGATAGAAGGTCAGAGCAATGCACTGACCCCCGCTGTGATAAAGAACTAAAGCTCCGTCCCCCTGACACATGAAACCCAGAGCGGTATGGGATTGCAAGCTTCTTCCTTCTTCCCCCGGTGCGGTGAAGGCGAGAGGGTCAGTGCAAGCGCATCATTCAACTCTTATTTTATCCGTATGCTGTGCACATTTTTTGCAATTGAATGATGTGCGGTTATACTAAAAGCATACTTACTGGAGGGTGATTCAATGAGCCGCAAAAAAATGATGATGTTCACTGTTTCCCTGCTTGCCGCATTTGGTTTGGCCGCCTGTTCGAACAGCGGAATGGATGAAAAGCATGAAGGAATGGACCATTCCAAGATGGAACATTCAAGCTCGGGTGAAGTGCCTGAAGGATTAAAAGAAGCAAAAAAACCGGCGTATCCGCTCGGAAGCAAGACGGTGGTGAAAACGGATCATATGGAAGGCATGAATGGAGCAGAAGCGACCATTGCGGGTGCCTATTATACAACGGTCTATGCGGTTACCTATACACCCAAAGGCGGCGGAGAAAAAGTAGTCAATCACAAGTGGGTGATTAACGAGGAAATCGAGAACGCGGGAGATGTTCCTTTTAAGAAAGGTGAAGAAGTTACCTTGATGGCAGACCATATGAAAGGAATGATGGGAGCAAAGGCGACCATTGATTCTGCTGAGAAGACAACCGTTTATATGATTGATTATTCTCCAGCGAATGGCGGAGAAGAAGTGAAGAATCATAAATGGGTGACGGAAAGCGAGCTTTCAGCCGTCAGCAAATAACGAATGAGGAAGAGCATCTTATGGGGGATGCTCTTTTTCGATCTTTACGGTTTTCTGAATCTGTTTTTAAAATTGATCTGCTAAATTGCACCTGAAAAATATAAGCATTGCCTTATATAAGTATATAGTTATATTATAATAAAGGGGTGACGATCAAAGATGACCAAATCAATTGAAGTGGAACAAGCAGCATCCATCATGAAACTGCTAGGTGATAAAACCCGGCTTACAATGATGAAAATGCTCCAGAAAAATGAATGCTGCGTATGCGAATTTACGGCGATTTTTCAGGCGAGCCAGCCTGCAATCAGCCAGCACCTGCGAAAATTGAAGGATGCGGGGCTTGTAAAAGAAAGGCGAAACGGACAGTGGATTTTTTATTCGCTGAACGGCGAAAGTGAAGTGTATGAATTTGTTCAAAATCTGCTTGTGTTTATTCCTGATCAAGATCAGAAGCTGAAGGATCTGGAGAAACAGGGATTGCGAATAACCTGTGAATAATGGAGGGACCATTTTGACATCAGTGATTTTAGCATCCCTGATTTTCCTGTTGACCCTTGTGCTTGTAATCTGGCAGCCGAAAAACTTATCGATTGGCTGGTCTGCTTGCGGCGGAGCAATCCTTGCGCTCATCGCAGGGGTTGTTGACTTTCAGGATGTATGGGATGTAACCGGCATCGTTTGGAATGCCACGTTAACGTTTATTGCAGTTATCATCATTTCTTTAATAATAGATGAAATTGGATTCTTTGAATGGTCCGCCCTACATATGGCGAGAGCGGCCAAAGGCAGCGGAGTACGAATGTTCATTTATGTGAGCATCCTCGGAGCTGTGGTAGCTGCTTTCTTTGCCAATGACGGAGCAGCGCTTATTTTGACGCCGATTGTTCTGGCAATGGTCCGTAATCTGAACTTTGAAGAAAAATTCGTGTTTCCTTTTATCATGGCCAGCGGATTTATAGCGGATACGACTTCGCTTCCCCTTGTCGTCAGTAACCTGGTAAACATTGTCTCGGCTGACTTCTTCGATATTGGCTTTGCAGAGTACGCCAGCCGAATGATTGTGCCAAACTTCTTCTCGCTCGCAGCAAGCATTTTAGTTTTATACTTGTTTTTTAGAAAGAGTATCCCGAAAAACTATGATGTGACCAGCTTGAAAAAGCCGAAAGAAGCCATTAAGGACATGAAAATGTTCAAACTCTCATGGGTTGTCCTTGGTGTACTATTAGCGGGTTATTTCATTAGTGAGTTTATTGGGATTCCTGTATCGATTATTGCAGGAATCATCGCGATTTTCTTCCTCATCATGGCGAAAAGGAGTCCGTCAGTTCCAACGAAAAAGGTACTAAAGGGTGCTCCATGGGCCATCGTCTTCTTCTCCATTGGGATGTATGTCGTGGTGTATGGACTTCGAAACGCTGGATTAACAAGCGTTCTTGCAGATGTCATTCAGTCAGTAGCAGATCAAGGTTTGTTCGCCGCAACGATTGGTATGGGATTTATCGCTGCGATTCTTTCATCGGTCATGAACAACATGCCGACGGTCATGATTGATGCGCTTGCAATCGCTGATACCGATACGTCTGGTATCACCCGGGAAGCGCTCATTTACGCAAATGTGATTGGTTCGGATTTGGGACCGAAAATCACCCCAATCGGTTCCCTTGCGACACTGCTTTGGCTTCATGTTCTGTCGCTGAAGGGAGTGAAGATTTCCTGGGGTACCTATTTTAAAACGGGGATTATCTTGACGATCCCAACCCTTTTTATTACGCTTGCCGGCCTTTATCTATGGCTTTTGCTGTTCTAAATCCACTACATAAAAGGAGACTGACAACATGTCTAAAAAAACACTTTACTTTCTTTGCACAGGAAACTCATGCCGGAGCCAGATGGCGGAATCGTGGGGGAAAAAATACCTTGGTGATGAGTGGAACGTACTCAGTGCAGGAATCGAAGCTCATGGATTGAATCCAAATGCCGTAAAAGCGATGAAAGAGGTTGGAATGGATATTACGGATCAAACCTCTGACATCATCGATAGCGAAATTTTGAATAACGCGGATTTCGTAGTGACCCTTTGCGGTGATGCGGCAGATAAATGTCCAATGACACCGCCGCATGTAAGACGTGAGCACTGGGGCTTTGAGGATCCTGCGAAAGCTACCGGTACGGACGAAGAGAAATGGTCTGTTTTCCAGCGGGTTCGTGATGAAATTGGGGAACGGATTAAACGTTTTGCGGAAACAGGGAAATAAGAGAAAAGCCGGGAGTGAATGCTCCCGGCTTTTTTTACTTCAGTAAATGAACCTGCGTTCGATTATTTTGCCACGTCCCCAAAAATATAATCTGTGTGTTTTTCACAGTTTTCTGTATTCTCCCATTTAATTTTCGCGTTTTCCACTTTCCCAATGCGCTCTGAATGATAATCAATCACAATCTTTTTGACTTCTGCTTCGGAAATACCGGTTTTCGTAATGGCGTATCCAGCTGCTGTTACTAGTACAAAAAACAAGAGAACAATGTGCTTCACATTCTCCACCCCAATATGTTAAACGGGAGAGGAAGAGGGAGGTTTCCTCTTAAAGGAGGAGTTAGGTATGATTTGTTGAAAATAATAAATGGCTGCTGTTATCTTTGAAAAAAGAACTGGTCGGACTTCAATTTTCACACCTGAAAAAATACCCCGAATGGAGAACTGAATGAGAACGTTAAAATGGATCCTCATCCTACTGGTCATCCTAATTTTCGTTTGGCTGTTGTACACGAAATTACAAGAAAGATACTATGAGCCGGTTCAGCCGGGCGGAAAATATAAAAATACTTCCAGAATATTAAAAGACTTGCGGTATCTCTATAACGGGAAATATAAAGTGAAGAGTGTGGAGTCTTGGTCGGCGGATGGATACAGTGACCCATTGATGTTCGAAAAAGAGATGAAGGTGCTTGGAAATCTGGTAAAGAATAAAGATAATGAGGTTCTTACAATAGAGTTGACTGATTTAGTTAAACCAAAAAGTCACGAAGACGTGAGAGATAAAGAAATCGTGACAAGAGAAGCCGTTCATATCCTCCACTTCCTTACTAAAAGAGAATTAGAGGTCCATGTAAAAGCCGTTCAGGTTCACTACACTCATCAATACGGTTTTTTAGCGGTACCAAAAACCACTTCTATTATCATCCCTTTAGAAGAATTCATAAACAAGTATGATGAATACCAAAAACAAGGGGACTCTGCAGATATAAGGTTTGTTAAGCTATGTTTGGAATTTATCAATTACTCGAAATAAAGCACGTAACGGTTTTTGTAGAACAAGGGCATGACACCGCGCATCAAGCCCTTTTCTTCTTAGTAATGCTTAATCCATATCCTGCTTTTTGTTAATGACTTCTGCTGCAAGTTCCTCATCCTGTAGCATGAGCAGCACTTAGATATAGTTATTGCAACCTCAAGGCATTTACCATAACATGGAATTAGATCCTCTTATAAAGAGAAATGAAAAGTAAAGAATAAATGGGTTAAAACCGCATGCCATCTATCTTATTTGGAATTTTAGCGATTGTATTCACGACATTCCTTGCTTATCAGCTGGGGATGCGGATTCACACTGTTTCTTGCTGCTTTGTACTGTGCTTATAAAGCATTCCGTGAGAAAGAGAAAAAATCAAAGCTTTTGCTATTTCTTCTAACAATTTTCACTCTGTTATTGGACATTCACTTTATTCAATTTTTAAGGGCCCATTTGAGTTTAGGGGTGGAGAAGGGCAGGGTGCCCGCCGTAAGGAGCTAACCGGCGGCCATCCGGATACACCCCCTGCGGAAGATATTGCTCGCTGGGGAGAAAAATATGGCCTGCAGGAAGCACTTTTGCTGACGGTTTTTCAAGCGCTTTCTATGGAAGAATTATACAATCCAAAGATCGAGCCTCAAAATTTTCTGAAGCATGTACCCGTCCTGAAATCAGTTGAGGTGGAAGGACGCTTGTATACCCTAACTTTTATCCGGCAATTTGAGAATGCAAGTGTCATCCATCTGCATGTTGATTGGAATGAAACGGTTGATATGGAAACGATTCATACCCGTATGAATCGTCCCAAATTTAAATTGAGAGCGCTGGAAGGGTATAATTGTCAGTCTGATGGAGCTGGAGGGGGGACAGGGCGTGTTACTCACCGGTTTACGGTTTCTCCAGCCTTGCCGGATGATGTCTCAGGTTTTTCTTTCATTTTTGAAGAGTACGATGACAACTGGATGGGGGAAAAGACCGGTCTTGAAATAGAAATAAAGATCAGTTGAAAAATGGAATGGGAGTGATTCTCAATGAAAGACACTCATGAAACTCAATTATCCAATAGGTACGAACGTGATATACGAAATGGGAAAGTCTTTTCACCTACCGAAGACCTTGAAAACATTGCAGGCGGCGGGCCTTTAAATAATGAAGGCTTGGAGAACGTAAGCAGATTTCCGAAAGGCATCAAATATATGGGGTATGTCTTATTTGGGATATTTGGCGTTTTAATCTTGCTTGGAATAACCTTGAGTTATTTTAACTGAGGCTTAGGATAGATGAGCTTTAAGCTGTAGTGGGGAATCGGCTCTGGATCAAACTTTTCCGTTTGCCTGGCGACTGGAAACGAAGAAGTATCTATATATTGGTGAAACAAATCAACTGACGGCGGTTTATAGAACGCTGTTATTTTTTTTGACTCCATGTCTGAATGCGAGTTAAGCTTTGTTATCGATTTGAAATAAATGTAATATCCAAGAGTTCTCATAAGTTTAGACCTCAATTTTAAGAGTGGGATGGGGGGCCTGTTCTTTTAATAGCTAGCACAGGTTCTTACCTATTTAATATGTAAAATAGTGCAAATTGGAAGTAGTAAGGGCTGTTAAATTGGCTGTTAGCCCTAATTTTAAACCCTTTCAAATCCATATATGTAAACTGTTTATCACAAGTGTGTAACCATTTGAAGTTGATAAAAAGATACAATTATACGGTACTTAGGATGTGGGATAAGGAGGCTATCTTTTGAAAGAAACCATTAGCGGCTATGAGGACATACTGGAAATGCTGGATTCATTTCTTCGTGAGCCAGTTCGGTTTTGGGATGAGTTTTATTCTGATCGCGAAAAAGGAGTTCCATTTTTTACGGAAAAGCCGGATGAGAATTTGGTTGAGTATTTTGAGAGAGGTTTATTACAGCCGGGAAAAGTACTTGAACTTGGCTGCGGGCCAGGAAGAAATGCTATTTTTCTTGCTGAGAAGGGGTGTTTGACGGATGCTGTTGATTTATCTGAAGCATCATTGCAATGGGCTGCAGAAAGGGCGCAGGCTAAAAACTTACCTATAAACTTTACAAGAGAAAATATTTTTGAACTTAGTGTGGAAGATCATTCTTATAATATGGTGTATGACTCCGGATGCTTCCACCATATCGCTCCGCACCGCAGAATGGATTATCTTCAATTGGTGAAAAGAGCCTTAAAGAACGGCGGTCATTTCGGGATCACGTGCTTCGTACTCGGGGGTGAATTTGGCGGGGCAGATATAACAGATTGGGAGGTTTACAGACAAAAAAGCCTCATGGGCGGATTAGGGTTTACAGAAGAAAAGCTGCGGACTATTTTTAAAGATTTTGAAGTAGTTGAAATGCGAAGAATGAGGCAGATTCCACAATCGGCTGAAGTATTTGGAGTCTCTGGATTATGGTCGGCTTTGTTTAGGAAACCTTTGTAGCAAATGTGTTTAGATAAGTCGTAAATTCGAGAAACACCGTCCTTTTTTACTGGACGGTGTTTCACTTTCAATTTACTTCCCCTCAAGAGTTGCCTTCAAATCCGTTTCATAAGCAAGCAATTCATCATTGATTTCCTTCGCCAAAGGCTCGTAGCCGTGATCCTCTTTAAAGGCTGCTGCACGTGTTTTTAATCCTGTTAGCTTGGCGAATTGTTTTTTTGCTTCTGCGGTATTGCCCGAATCAATTAGGTCTGACACTCGGTTCATTAGGCGATATTGGGAAATTTCGTATTTGGTACGTTCGATCATAATTTTCACAGGCGTTACGGATCTTTCTGTAAGAGACTTTCTATATTTTTTATTAGGAACCTGGCCAATCTTTACTTCTGTTTGCATCAAGTACTTAATGACTTTGTCATAGGAGAGGTTGGCTTGATGAAGGTCTGTGAGAGGTTCCATATCTGGAACGGTATCCACATAAATACTCAATGTATAATTGTTTAAAGCTAGGTTAATTCCAGAAGCGTATGCTTCCATATGACGAAGTTCTTCATTAATTTTTCCGGAAAGAGGTTCATAATTCCTTGCACTTTTCATGAGTTCTTTGCGCTTTTTCAATCGCTCTGCTTTTGCCATGTCTGTATCGTATTGTTTGTAGTTCATATCAGAAAGAATATGATAAATAATGCTTGCTAACAGCCTATATTCGGATACTTCGTAACCAGTTCGTTCCATTTCTATTTCAACAGGACGAATATATGTAGATAGTAAAATGGAGCGATTTGATGTACCAGATACCCTTGCAATAGTCTTTTCAGCAATATATCGCTGCTTTGCCAAACCATCATATAAGCTTTCTATCTTCTCTAAGGAACCCGATGAAATGGCTTCTTTAAACAATGCCAATTTCTTTAGCAGACTTTCACCTTGCCTGACGGCTTCTTTATTTTGAGTTGAAACTGCAGCTGCAGATGGTGCAGGTAATCCGGCAGTTGCAAGTGGAGATATAAATATTGCTGCTGTTATCCCAATCAATAGCATTTTTTTACTCATAACTAGCCCTCCTGAATGTGTTCAAGTGAGTTAATTATAAGGTGAAATGATTCTTTTGTCCTGTGAAAAAACACCTTATTAATGGAAAAGTTTAGAATGATAACTCCAAATAATGAAAAACACCGTCCTCAAATGTTGGACGGTGTTTCAATTTCATCTTATTTTCCCTCAAGAACGGCTTTCAAATCCGTTTCATAAGCAAGCAATTCATCTCGGATGGCTTTTGCTAAAGGCTCATAGCCGCCAGCTTCTTTAATAGCAGCAGCGCGAGTTTTTAAGCCTTCCAGCTTGCTGAATTGTGTTTTTGCTTCTTCGATATTGCCGGCATCAATGAGTTCCGAGACGCGGTTCATCAGACGAAGCTGGGAGATTTCGTATTTTGTACGCTCTACAGTTACTTTCGCAGGCGCAACGAATTCTTGCAGCAGAGATGTTCTATATGCTTTATCAGCCACTTGGCCGATTTTCATTTCCGTTTGTTTCACGTAGCGAGTTAAATCATCATAATAAAGATCGGCTTCGTCAATATCAGGTTCAGCGCCTGTGGACTCATCAACCCAATAATCATAATAAGATAGATTGTATCCGGCTGCAAAGGCTTCTGCTTTACGCAGATCGAGGTTGATAGAGGCAGGCAGCGCTTTGTATCCGCCGGCTTCCTTAATGGCAGCAGCGCGTTTTTTCATGCGCTCTAATTTCGCCATATCTTTATCATACGTATAGTATTCATCTTCATCTAATCCATTAAGTATGGTATAGAGCAGACGAAACTGTGATACTTCATAAATGGTGCGTTCAATTTCCTTCTTAGCCGGAACCGCATATTTATTTAGAAGTACGTTGCGGTTTGATAAGCCTGATACCTTGCCAATAGCTTTTTCAACAATGGATAGCTGCTTCGTCAATTCGTCATACAAATCATTGATTTCATCAATATTCCCCATTGAGACGGTGCTTTTGTAAACGTTCAGCTTCTTTAATAATATGTCCCCTTGTTTTACTGCTTCCTTGCTTTGTGCAGATGAGGTTGTTGCAGCAAACGCGGATGGTGCCGGTGTTGAAACAGCTGCAAGTGGTGTGATCAGCATAGCTGCGGTAATACCTGTTAACAACATTTTTTTCAAGTTCTTTTCCCCCTAAAATTCTTTCAATCCAGATAATTATAGGGATGTTCAAAACTTTCATCATGTGTTAAATGACCTATTTTTTATCATGATTTAGAAGAAGTTGTTTAATATAGAATGTTAGACAAATATTTGATCTACCCGTGGTTTACAAGGGTTTCTTTTATTAGATTCCAGTTTTTAAATAAATGTAAATTCACAAAAAAGGTATACATTTCCAACTACCTGTAATAAAATTATGAAAAATGAAAAAAATGGAAATGAGCTACTTCAGTTACTGGAAGCACTCTCTAATCCGTATCGGCTCAAAATTATTGAGGCTCTCAGAGCTGAGCGACAGTATGTGAGTCAGCTTGCGAGAGTTTTAGGGATTAGCAGGCCGCTGCTTTACTTGCATTTAAAAAAGCTGGAGGAGGCTGAATTAATCAAAGGCGCTGAAGAACGGGGCCAATATGGGAAGATCATGAAATATTTCGAGGTCATTCCATTTAGACTTGAACTAAATGACAGGATGATTACAGACGCAGCAGGAACAGTCACACTAAAAAATAAGGAGAAGGGGGATTGAAATGGTAATTCCTGAGATTTTCTGTTTTCAAGTTTTGCTTTACTGGTTACGTTCCTGCCTTTAATCTTGACTGTTTGTGTCTTGATATTCATCATTCGCGCCTTCCGCCGGTTTGAAATACGCGCGCAGGAACGTCTTCATTTAGAAAAAGAAAACTCTGCCTATCAGGAGCAGCAAATGAGAATGATTCAAGACTTAAATCAGCGCATGACAAGCATTGAGAATATATTAAAGCAAGTAGATTAGGGATTGGGGAGTAGAAACGTTTGGTTTTTCGTTCAAAAATTGACTCGTTTTTTATAAAAATAATGGTGTGTACAATCATATTTGTTGGTGTAGTTCTTTTTTTGCCTCTTTATTTTGATAAAACAGCAGATCGTACCGTATATATCGTTGAGACAGCAATTTTTCTCATAATAGCCGTTTTTATTTTCTGGACTATCACATCGATTCGCTATACCTTTCAAGACAAATTCCTGGTTGTGCAGGGAGGGCCGGTAAGAAGCCGGATCCCTTATGAAGACATCACTCGTGCAATTCCGACACGTGATATTTACACAGGCTATCGGCTCCTGTCTGCCCGTTATGCCATCGACCTCTATTACAAATCAGCGATGCTTGGAAGTGTGAAAATTTCTCCCCAAAATCCAAGCCTGTTTCTTGAGCAATTAAGAAAGCATTGCCCAGATGCTTTAATTGAATCAGACAAAATATTGAAGCTTCTGGGAAGAGAGGAAAGCCAGGCATAATCTAGTGGCATGATTGGATGCTGCCGGACAGGATGCCTGGACCAAGCTTGCCTGATTTGGTATTTGAAGGGCGAATCTCCACCTTGCTTTTTTCAAGCTCCGCTGTGATGGAATCAATTTTTCCAGCCCAAACTGGATCATCGGCAGACGAAGAAGGATATAGCCTGAAGCGCCAGCTGATCTCACCTGGAATAAAGGCGTACCCCTCATAGCTGTCGAAATTTCCTAATCTGCTGGGGGCAGGTAAATGAAGGGCGTGAATACTGATGCTGGTTCTTGGAAAACTTGGTGTAAGCTTCACTTTATAAATCAGCGCGGCTCCTCTTGCATTGAATAAGTTTTGATTAGCCGGCTCCAAAATCATACTGCATGGCATCTCAATAGCTTGGGTATTCAGGGGATTGATAGCTGCAGCAATAAGAAGGACAAATAGTGAAAGCAAAATTTTCATAAAGCACCTCTTTTTTTTGAATTTTCTTTAGGATTCCCTAAATAGGCAACTTTATGGAGAGAGTAATAGGATAAATCAACATGCAGTATTGCCATGCGGATTTCACACTATGTCCAGCAGTTTTTATTAAAATTTTCAATAACAATGATTAATTAGAAACTTTATCCTTATTGATGCGGATGAAAGATAAATAAGAAAGGGGTGGCTTTTCATGATGCAGTTCTTTTTAATAGCAGGCATCATCGGCATAATCATTTCAGGAATCTCGATTGGCGCTTGGACAAATGGTCAGCAGCAGAGAGCAAATTTCTTTTCAGAGACGAAAGAGCACCGTGCTTCCCGGACTAGAATTGCCATGTTTTCCGGATTAGCCGGAGTGATTTTTCTGGGGATTGCAGGACTGATTTGGTATTTATAGAGATACGTTTGGTTTTTTTTCTATTTAAACCCCTTCATCAGAAATACTTATTTTTCTATTATAAATTTATCAGTTAGAGAAGTGACTTTTAAGGTTTTTCCGTCTTTTTTGAAAATTTCAAGAGCACCCATTTGTTCTGACGTTGATTCTTTCCAGCCATCCTCTTCTAATTTTGCAAGGTAGGCTTTCGGCAAGCCTTCTTCTTCTTTCATTCCTTTCAGGCTATATACTGCAGAGTCCTCTTTTTTCTTTATCTCTTTTGCATCTGCTGGAATGGGGAAGGTGCTTTCAATGGATGACTGTTTAAAGTTTTCTGCATGAGCATTGCTGGAGCAGCCTTGCAGAATGAAGATAAGACCTGCAGCTGCTGTAGACATGACTAAGCGTTTCATAGTTTCCCTCCTTCAAAATTATGGTAACAATCTCATTATACTAGACTATTTGGAAAAAAAAAGAAAAAGCCTTCCGGACCAGGAAGACTTTTTAGTTTGGCTCTGTTAAACTTGGCTGTTGATTGCAGTTAGCAGGCGCTCAGCGACCAGCGGGGCGGGCGTGAGCCTCCTCGCCGCTTTGCGCCTGCGGGGTCTCACCTGTCCCGCTGCTCTCAGCTCGGAGTCTCGCGCCTTCCACTCCAATCAACAGGTGTTAAAAATCAACTCAGGCTATAACAGAGCCTTTAGTTTAATAAACCGTGTAAAACACCAAGCAACGTAAAAATAACCAGATGATCTCCAATTGCGATCAGCAAAGCTTTTCTGCTCATTAATCCGAATAGTGAATTTTTCACATACACAATGGAGATGAGAACAGCGATAATGAAGCCGATTCCAGCTCCGGTAAGCCAGTTTTCAGCACCGATGGATTGAATCAGAATAGCTGTCAGAAACGAACTGATGAAAGCGACGATGACAGAAAAGACATATTTAAGAGGGCCTTTGCTTTCATTTTGCGTAAAATTGCCTTTATCTTTAAGTAAAATAGAATAATAAATGCCTCCGTATATCATATACAGGATGCCTCCAGCGAGGATGGCTAAAAAATTTAGATCAGACATGTTAATCAGCATATGGGTTCTCCTTTTCTATTTCGGTTCAACGGCTAAGGCGATGGCCTTGATTCGGCATGTGAGGTCAAGTGTTCCTCCATTCGGATCAACTTGCACAAATTCAATTGGATTCCCCAAATATTTATAGCCGCTTCTCGGCAGCCAAAAGCTGTAGAGTTCAGAATAGCACTCAATCAGCATGCCGCGGTCACTGTAAAGGACAGGCTCGTCGAACTCAACCACCACATGTTTTCCTCCATTAAACGTATACAGTGGTTCCTCAATATTGTCATGTGAGGTGATTTGCATCAGGCAGTCGTAACGGCTTCTCTCAGGCAGTGTAATGTAAGGGTTGTTTCTTGGAATCCCAATCATCCAGGTGTCTGTTTGGATAAGTCCTCTTGCATTTGACCAGTGATAAAGCTCTTCCCAAGCATTTGGAATGTGATCTGTATAAGATCCGATGTGAAGTTTTCTGACCGCACGGAAAGCTGGGAGTTCAATTGTTTTCACCTTATCCAAATCCAGCCATCTAAATTCATTATAGGGCTGCTTATCGTTCGTTGCTTGCAGATTCTTGCTGAAAAGTTTAGATTTCTTGCTATCTTCGTATTCCCTTGGAAAACGCTCCAGGTACGCACCTTCCCGCCATTTTTTCGGGCTGGTTCTAAACGTTTCGTTAAATGAGTAGGTGAAGTATGAAAGGGACGAAAATCCGCATAGATAGGCGATCTGGGTTATAGGTAAATGCTGTTCATAAATCAGGAAGTGGGCGGCATTTTCCAGTCGGAGTCTTTTGATATAGGCAGCAGGCGATTCACCGGCTATCCCCTTGAAAATCCGCTGAAAATGAAAAGGAGAATAAGTAGAAACTTTTGCAAGTCTTTCGAGTGGAAGAGATTCATGGAGATTTTCTTCTATATAATCCATCACTTTTTGTATTTGTCTTTCTTGTTCTTTTCCATAATTCATCTTGGAAGCCCCTTATCAAATGAGTTCTCTCTTATTATGGAGAATTTCGGGCTCAATCTCTACCGTTTTTTTTCAAAATATCAATTGACCTTCACGCTGCGTAAAGGTGTAAGCTGAATCTATCAGGAGGTGAACACCGATGGAATATACGGTGCAAAAGCTTGCGAAAATGGCAGGAATCACGGCAAGGACGCTCAGATATTATGATGAGATTGGCATTCTTAAGCCGGCAAGAATGAACTCATCGGGGTATCGAATTTATGGTCTGCCAGAGGTGGATCGTCTGCAGCAAATCCTCTTTTACCGTGAGCTCGACGTCAGTCTGGAGAAGATTCAGGAAATCCTGTCTGACCCTCATTTTAACGGAGCGAAAGCCCTTATTGAACATCGTGAAAAGCTCCTGGAAAAACGAAAGCAGCTGGATTTGCTCATTTCTAATGTGGAGAAGACAATCTCAGCGGGCGAAGGGAGAATAACGATGTCCGATCAGGAAAAATTTCAAGGCTTCAAGCAAAGAATGATGGATGAGAACGAAGCAAAATACGGGAAAGAAATCCGCCAAAAATATGGAGAAGAGACAGTTAAACGCTCGAATGAAAAATTCGAAAATATGACGAAGGAGCAATACGAGGAAGTAGCGAAGCTTGAGCAGGAGGTTAAAACCGCATTGGCTGAAGCCTTTAAAAAGGGTGATCCTTCAAGTGCTGCTGCTCAAAAAACGGCAGAGCTGCATAAGCAGTGGCTCATGTACTACTGGGCTGATTACAGCAGTGAAGCACATGCGGGTCTTGCGGATATGTATGCTGAGGATGACCGGTTTAAAGCCTATTACGATGAAAAGGAACCGGGACTTGCGGAATTTCTGCGGGATGCAATTCATGTTTATACGGGTTATAAGAAGTAAAAGGGAGTGCACGGAGCTTTGAGCTTCGTCAGACCTCTTATGAAGATACAAGTCTGCCATGAATTATGGAAAGTCAGCAATTACCCTTTAAAAGTCAGCAATTAATCTGAGGAAGTCAGCAATTATCCTTCAAAAGTCAGCAATTACTTTTCAAAAGTCAGCAATTACTCTTCAAAGGCCAGCCATTATCCTTTAATCGTAAGCAAAGGTGAAGTCTGGCCGCTTTCTCCTCATCAAGTGTGGGAGAAAACAAATAAAAACGATGCGGCTGATTATGCCGCATCGTTTTTATTAAATCAGCAATCCAACAATTGCTGCAGATAAGAAGCTTACCAATGTTGCCCCGTAGAGGAGCTTCAGTCCAAAGCGGGCTACCACGTTTCCTTTTTGTTCATGCAATCCCTTTACCGCTCCGGTAATGATCCCGATGGAGGAGAAGTTGGCAAAGGATACGAGGAATACGGAAATAATTGCGGTTGTCCGGTCAGACAGCTCGGTCATTTTTGAAAGATCAAGCATGGCGACGAATTCGTTTGAAACGAGCTTTGTTGCCATAATCGTTCCGGCTTGTACAATTTCTGCAGCCGGTACACCAATGATGAAAGCGAATGGTGCAAACACATACCCAAGCATCGTTTGGAAGGAGATGCCGAAAATGATGCTGAATAGATCATTGATGGCTGCAATTAAAGCAACGAAACCAATCAGCATCGCTCCGACGATGATCGCTACTTTAAAGCCGTCCATGATGTACTCGCCCAGCATTTCGAAGAAGGTCTGTTTTTCCCCTTCTTGAACTTCAATGAAGTCTTCACTGTCCGCAACATCATATGGGTTGATGATGTTCACGATGATGAATCCGCCCAGCAAATTCAGCACAAGGGCTACAATGACGTATTTTGGATCAATCATTGTCATGTACGCGCCAAGAATAGAGGCGGAAACAGTGGACATAGCTGATGTACAAAGTGTATATAAACGGTGGTCAGGCAAATGGCCTAATTGTTTTTTTACGGAAATGAATACTTCAGACTGCCCAAAAATAGCAGATGCAACCGCATTGTAGGATTCAAGTTTTCCTAAGCCATTTATTTTACTTAAAACCAGTCCAAGATACTTAATGATGATAGGCAAAAGCCTGATGTGCTGGGCAATTCCGATCAGAGCAGAAATGAAGACGATCGGAAGGAGAACATTAAGGAAAAATGGCATTTCCTTAGGGTTGGCAATTCCGCCGAATACGAAATTAATTCCGCTTGCAGCATATTCAAGGAGCTTCGTAAATAATGCTGAAATTCCCTCGATAATAAATAGGCCAATTCCGGTATTAAGGAAAATAAATGTTAAGACGACTTGAAGAACAAGCATGATGATAATGGGTTTGATCTTAATCTGCTTTTTATTGTTACTGACCAAATAGGCCAGCAGCAGAACCACGACGATACCGACAAGTGAAATGATGATACTCATAGCAGCAACCTCCTTATGTAGTAAGCGAATGATGACGAGGGACAGGCTGGGGGAGAAAGGGTTCCCTTTATCTTTACCCAAACATTCCCTAGAGTGTACAAATTTACAGCAAAAACACATTTTTATCCTTGCTGCTTTTTTGCCCTTTCCTATTATACTGTTTTACAGGCAATAGGGAAGGGGTTATTTAAATAAAAATGAATTCGTTTTCTTTTTAGTGAAAAACGATTGGTATTCATCGTACTTTTTATTAGTCATGCCCCATTCCTTACTAATCTTTTCACAAGCAATTTCACGCATCGTAAAGCAACCACAAGCAATATGAAGATAGAGTGCCATAACAAGGAAAAAATACGACTATATAGTCAAAAACTCACATTTACAAAGTTCTATCCAGGGAGTACGATATACATGAAAATTTTACTGGCTTAATCCCGTAAACACGGGAACGGAGGAACCAATTTTTTTGGGGCTAATTCTGCTTTAGCAGAAGGGATGAAAGGACTCTTTCGCCATCCTGCCCGTCAGCTAACTTCGTCGGCTAAAGCGAAGGAGGTCACAAGACCGCCTTATTTTGGGGGCTTTTTTTGCTGTCATTTTTTCAGCAATAGCCAGCGAAGTGCCAGTGGTCTTTTTCTTATGGATTGAAAAAGTCAATAAGTGAGAAAATGCTAAAAGAGATTATAGATTAAATAAAGGAGCTATCGATTGAATGAATATAGCGTTTTTCTTAATACCAAAAAAAGAGGTCATCCATTTGCCGATTCACGCTACAATGAGACAGGCTTTGGAGAAAATGGAATATCATCGTTATTCTGCCCTTCCGCTGCTGGATGATGAGGGGAAGTATATAGCTACGCTTACAGAGGGTGATTTATTATGGAAGCTCAAAAATACGCCGAATCTAAGCTTTGACAGCACAAATAAAATCCGGTTAACGGAAGTGGAGATGCACCGGAAAAATGAACCGGTCCCAATTCACGCCAAAATGGAACAAATTATTTCCAGGGCAATGGAACAGAACTTTGTCCCTGTAGTAGATGATCAGGGGATTTTTATAGGGATGATTAGGCGCAGAGAAATTATAGAATACTGTGCAAATCAGCTTTTTAACAAAATAGAGAGATGATATTGGATGAAGGGGAAGTAGAATCATGGAATACGAAATTTTAGTGAGATTACTGACGGCTGTTTTTCTGGGGATTGTTATTGGAATTGAACGACAATGGCATAAGTGCATTGCAGGTCTTCGGACGAATGTTCTGGTAGCCGTTGGCGCCTGTCTATTTGTCATGCTCGATTTTGTCTCAGGCGATCATTCAAGTATGAGGATTGCTGCTCAAATCGTCAGTGGAATTGGTTTTTTGGGGGCAGGGGTTATTTTTCGCGAAGGGTTAACCGTTAGAGGACTGGATACGGCTGCAACTCTCTGGTGCTCAGCCGCTATCGGTACGCTTGCAGGTGCCGGGTTTTTGATGTTAGCCACTGCAGGTACAATTATTGTTGTAGCCGTCAACAGCATTCTCAGGCCAATGGCCAACTGGATTGACCGGCATAATCAAAAGCACGGCAAAATTACTTCTTCTCAAAAGGTCCTAACTAAAGATAAAATGTCTATATAAGGAATTTTTCACTCAGGGAGGCCTTTATGGAGAAAAAATGGAAGCAGGAGAATCGCATTTTTGAAACGCTCTGGGAAGCCGAGATGTGGGCTGATTCTATCGCCAATGAAATGGTCGGAAAGCTTTATAAGACATACATTACACCCGATCATAAAGTGGCATACGTGCTTGCTTTCAATTTGGCTTCTGATCCGGTTGTTCATGTCATAACTGAGAAGATTACGGCGGAAGGTTCTTCACTCTATAAAATTACAATGAATTAATCACGTATCGTGACGAGGGGATACATTCCCCCGTCATTCCACTCCATCAGGATAATTTTTCTCCCAGTATTTATCTCCTCTATGGTCAATGTCTTCTGCGGTTTTTTCCAGCTCAGACAAAATAATCTGTTTCACTTGATTAATCGTTTCGAAAAAGGTTTTTTCCTCATAAGGGTTTGGCTGTATTTTAGCCGTAGCACGAACCCCGGCATATTTTCGGTGCTCCTCAATTAATGAATCAAATGCCTCAAAAATGTGGCTTGTCAGTACTGCAATGTTTTTGTGGTTCTCAGGAAGCCTGTCCCTTAGATTTTCTATTCGATTATACATCCCATCACCGATCCCTTTTACATTTTTCTTATGATTTGCTGATTGGCGGGCAATCATTCATGAAAGAGCTGAATGTGCGCGATTGAATGAAGCAATTATGGAAACACTACTTCTCATGAAGTAAAGCATGAGGAGGGTTCAAAATGTCTCATTCCAAAATAAGGGTAGGCTGTACCAGCGAATATGCGCCTCTTAAAAGCGTTCTATTATGTCCACCCCAGTATATGAAAATCGAAGACATTATCAATGAAACACAAAAGGAATTTCAGGATGAAGAGCTTGATGCCGTAAAAGCAGTAAAGCAGCATAGGGAATTCATACGTGTACTCCGGGAAAATGGAATTGAAACACATCTTCTTGAGCCGGATGAGCAATTTCCTGAACAGGTGTTTACAAGGGATATTGGATTTACACTTGGAAATACACTTTTTATAGCCAACATGGAGATGGACATCCGGCAGGGAGAGGAACGGATCCTCAAAGAATGGCTGGATAAAGAGGGAATTCACTATGAGGACTTAAAAGGATCAGGTATTGAGGGCGGGGATGTTTTAATCAACGGGAATACCGTCTATGTAGGAATCAGTGAGCGAACATCTGAAGACAGTATCACCATGCTAGAGAACCATTTGCCTGATTACGAAATTATTCCAGTTCCTATTAAAAAAGAATACCTCCATTTAGACTGTATTTTTAACATGATTTCAGAAAATGAAGCACTGCTTTTTTCGGAAGCTTTGAAACAGGAAGAAATTGATGTGCTGTCATCCCGTTTTTCTATTATAGAAGTAAAGGAAGAAGATCAGTTCAGGCTGGGTGTGAATGTATTTTCCCTGGGAAATAAAAAAATCATCGCCCTGCCTCACAATCATCATACAAATGATCAGTTAAGAAAGCTTGGCTATGAAGTGATAGAAGTGGATCTTTCTGAAATCATTAAGTCCGGCGGAGCGTTCCGATGCTGTACATTGCCGCTTCTGCGGGAGGGATAAAGCTGTCACACAGCCCAATCTATTACAGGTCTGCACTAAAAGATAACTGGAGCAATATAGGGTGACATGGGTGGGGATTTACCAATTCATTATGAAAACTGTTCAAGCACTGAATGAAAAAAGAACCGGCATTAGGCTGGTTCTTCTTTTCTCACATTAATGATTAGCAGCTCTGCTATCAGGGCGGTGATAAACTGCCATTTTTTCAATTAATTCAGAGCTTTTTTCGTTAAGTCCTGTAACTTCCACGTGATTATGGTTTTGCCTTAATTTCAAAACGACCTTGTCCACAGCACCGACTGCTGAATCATCCCAAATGTGCGCGTTAGTCAGATCAAGCACGATGTTCCGGTTTTGAGCGGCAAAATCGATTTGATCGATTAAACTGGAAACAGAAGCAAAAAACAATTGCCCTGTAACCTTATAAATTTTTGATGAAGGAGCTTCTGTAACGGCTACTGCTACTTTTGAAATCTGGCCGGCAAAGAAAATCGCACTTAGGATCACGCCTGCCAGTACTCCTTTTGATAAATCATGGGTGAACACAACGGTAACGACTGTCACAACCATAACGACTGTATCAGTGACCGGTACCTTATGAAGACGAGTGAGCGAAGCCCAGTCAAACGTACCGATGGAAACCATAATCATAACACCAACAAGAGCCGCCATAGGTATTTTAACGAGAACCCCATTGAGAGCGACAATCAGTATGAGAAGGAAGGCTCCAGCCACAAATGTAGACAGTCTTCCCCGTCCTCCGGATTTAACATTGATTACAGACTGGCCAATCATGGCGCAACCTGCCATACCCCCGAAAAAGCCTGCAACGATATTGGCAAGACCCTGTCCTTTTGCTTCTCTGTTCTTATCGCTGCCCGTATCTGTCATATCATCGACAATTTGAGCAGTTAGAAGAGATTCCAATAAACCGACGAAGGCGAGCGCTAAGGAATAAGGAAAAATGATTTGCAGAGTTTCAAACGTTAGTGGGATATCCGGAATAAGGAAAACCGGCAAAGCCTGGGAAAGCTCCCCCATATCACCTACCGTACGTACATCAGAGCCTGTAAAGATTGCAATAAGGGTGATGACAATAATTGCGATTAATGGTGACGGTACAGCTTTAGTCACACGAGGAAATAAATAGATGATAGCTAATGCCCCAGCAGCCATTGCATACATGGGCCAGGATTCCCCTTTGAAATGGGGCAGCTGGGCCGAGAAAATTAAGATGGCAAGGGCATTGACGAAACCAATCATAACCGGACGGGGAATAAATTTCATCAGGCGGCCAAACTTAAGAATGCCGAGCACAATTTGAATGATCCCTGTGAGAATGGTCGCTGCCAGGAGATATTGCAGCCCATGGCTGGCAACGAGCGAGCCCATAACAAGGGCCATCGCGCCGGTTGCAGCAGATATCATGCCTGGTCTGCCGCCAACGAATGCAATCACGACAGCGATACAGAATGAGGCATAAAGTCCTACCATCGGATCAACCCCCGCGATTATGGAAAAAGCAATGGCTTCCGGAATAAGAGCCAGTGCAACAACAATGCCGGAAAGAAGGTCCCCGCGAATATTTCCAAACCACTGCTGTTTTATTGTATGATTCAAAAATAAAGCACCTCTTTTTTAATGTTTTTTGACTTTCAACTCTCATAAAAGTCGGGCCGTTGTGAACGAATGATATTATACCATTAATTTAAGGAATGAAAAATCCAAACAAGCAGATAAACAATTATTTTTCTTATATTATTTGATTCATACAACGCGATAAGAAAGAACTCTTCACAAGATCTGCTTGGACGTTGCAGAAGACTAGCTGCATCGTAATCAAATTATAAGTTTCCTGAAGCAGTAGAAGCATAAAAGGCTGACCCAAAAGTTCGGGTCAGCCTGCTAGCTATGTTCGTGCAAATTGCCGTTTTCTTTTACTAAAAACCAGGAAAGTCCAAAGCTAAGCAAGGCAAGAAGCAGCGTCCCTCCATATATCATATGAACCCCTGAAGCAAGAATTTCCTGCAGGCCGGCAAGCTCTCCGGAAGGAACGTTTCCGTGATCAAAGGAAGCATTCAAGTTAAGATTTCCTTTTCCTGCCTGGGAAATTGTCACTATATTAAAAATCGTTCCGAATACAGCTGAGCCCAATGTCTGGCTGAAGGTGCTGATAAATGTGTTCAGCGCAACGGCAGAACCTCTTTTGTTAGAAGCAACGGATCCCTGAATGATTAGCATAAAAATCGGAGTCATGAGCCCCATGCCCAAGCCAAGCAGTCCAATCGCTACATAGATTAGAAATTCAGGTGACTGAGCGGATAACGAGAATAAAAGAAGCGCTCCTAAGCTAAGAATGCCCGTTCCCATCGTTATAATTGACTGGGCTTTCAACCGGCCGACGAGGTTTCCTGCAAGGATTGATCCAAATGTCCAGCATACAGGCATGGGCATGAGGATAAATCCAGCCGCGGTAGCGCTTTTCCCCAGTACTCCCTGACTCCAGATCGGCAGGTAAATGGTAATGCTGATAATGACTGAACCGGTAAGAAGCGTGAGCAGATTCACAAGCAGCACACGTTTATTTGAAAAAAGATTCAAAGGAATAATCGGTTCTGCTGCTCTTTTTTCAATCCATACAAAACAGCCATAGACGGCAAAAGCTGCTGCGAACATTCCGATGATGAGCGGATTGGTCCAGTCTTGTGACTGGCTGCCAGAAAGCAGGGCGTATAAGAGGGAGATCGTTCCGATAGAGAACGCGGCAGCTCCCAAATAATCAATGCGCTGCTTTTCCTTTGAAACATCCTCTTTATAATATTTTACGAGCATCAGTAAAGCGACAAGTCCGAATGGGAGGTTTAGGAAGAAAATGTACCGCCATGAAAGGGTATCAACGATAAATCCCCCAAGCAGCGGGCCAAGAACACCGGCCACTCCCCAGACAGCACTAATCCAGCCCTGTGCTTTGGCGCGGCCCTTTGTTTCCGTGTATAAATCTCCGATAATGGTCATCGTTACCGGCATGACAACACCAGCGCCAAGACCTTGAATAGCGCGGTATATAATTAATTGTTCCATCGTTAACGCAATTCCGCAAAGAGCGGCTCCAATTAAAAACAGGATAATTCCATATACCATAATTTTTTTTCGTCCAAATAAATCGGCAAGCTTCCCGTATATAGGAGCGGAAACAGCTGTAGCCAGCATATAAACCGCATACACCCAGCTCACCAGTTCAATTCCGGATAAATCACTTGTTATACGGGGGATCGCGGTGCTGACAATGGTTCCTTCCATTGCGGCAAGGACGGTTACGAGCAGCAAAGCACCCATTATTTTTTTTCGCATGTTAAAATCTCCCTTATTCTGCATGGCAATAAAAGAAAGTTTACCATTAATTGAAGGATTGATGTAATGAAACCTCCCGAATGAATGAAAAAAGTGAAGGAAGTCGCATTCCTTCTATCAAACTATCGTCAGAAAAAAACCTCATGATAGTCAATGAGGTTCGTGCGGGTCGGCGGGCATAGCTTCATAAAGAAGATCGGCGAGATGAACGGCTTTCATTTTATCTGAAAAACCTTCCCGCTCAATCCCGAGCTTCATTTGAAGAAGACAGCCGGGATTTGCGGTGACAATAATGGCTGCCCTTGATTCTTTCGCCTGCACCATTTTATGATCCAGGATCTGCATGCTCATCTCAGATTCTACAATGTTATAGATTCCAGCAGATCCGCAGCAGCGATCCGCATCCTTCATCTCCCGGAATTCAGTGCCTTCAATCGCATGAAGGAGTCTCCGGGGAGCAGAGGAGGTGTGCATAACGTTTCTGAGATGGCAAGAATCCTGATAGGTGACGATGCCTGGCGGGAGGGAGAGCGGGACGTTTTTATGAAAATCGCATTCTATCAGCACCTCTGTAAAATCCTTCAGCTTTGCAGAAAACGTAATTGCCCGTTTGTGCCATTCCGGTTCGTCATGGAGAAGGTGGCCGTACTCAATCAGAAAAGCACCGCAGCCGCCTGCATTGGTGATAATATAGTCAACGTTCAGATCTTCAAAAGCCTGGATGTTCCGTTTTGCCAGCTCTTTTCCTTCCTCTTTTTCACCGCTGTGTCCGTGAAGTGCACCGCAGCATGCCTGGTTCTTCGGAATGACGATTTCACAGCCGGCCGCCTGAAGGAGCTTGGCGGTCGCATTATTTGTTTCCATAAACATTGTATCCATCAAACAGCCGCTGAAAAACGCGACACGTTTAGAGGCCGTTCCGCGGGAAGGCAAAAATTCCGGACGGTTTTTCATCTCTTTCATTTTTGGGACGGCAGGGAGCACTTTTTCCATCGTCGCCAATGTTTCAGGGAACAGCTTCATTACTCCGGTATTCCGAGCCAGCTTCTGCAAACCGGAACGCTGATAAAAGCCAAGCAAACCTGTTACATTTCTCATCCGGTTCTGATGGGGGAACAAATGATGAAAAGCAGCCTTCCGAATTACTTGGACCGGAAGCGAATGCTTTTTATTCTGATTGATAATATCGCGAGCTTCCTCGAGTAAATGGCCGTAATTCACTCCGGATGGACAAACCGGCTCGCATGCGCGGCAGCCCAGGCAAAGATTCAATGAGCGCTCTACATCTTCATCGGGTTCAATCAATCCGTCAACAACGCCTTTCATTAAGGCGATTCTTCCTCTTGGCGAGTGGGCCTCGTCATAGCCTGACTCAATATAGGTCGGGCAGGAGGGCAGGCAAAAGCCGCACCTCATGCAGTTGAGAAGTTCATCTTCATTCATGCGCTCCTTGAACTGTGCCTGGATTTTTTCGCGTTCCTGTACCGTTGTCATGATGAAACAACCACCCTTTTTCTAGTGTCCTTCGCGAATACTTTTCCAGGATTCATGATGTTAGCGGGATCAAGTGCGCCTTTGACGGCTTTCATGGCCGAAATACCTGCTGTACCTAATTTTAATTCAAGATACGGAGCCTTCATTTCCCCGACGCCATGCTCACCCGTAATCGTTCCGCCGAGTTCAATGGCCTTTTCGAAAATAGCGGCAAATGCTTTTTCAACCCGTTCCATTTCATCATGATCCCGGGCGTCAGTCGCAACGGTTGGATGCAGGTTGCCGTCTCCGGCATGGCCGAATGTACAGATTTGGACATTGAATCTTTCGCCGATTTCGTTAATGGCCGACACCATTCTGGCAATTTCAGACCTTGGAACCGTAGCGTCTTCAAGTATAGTCGTGGGCTTCAGCCTGGCAAGCGCGGATAATGCAGAGCGCCTCGCTGTTCTTAACGCTTCAGCTTCTTCATTTGTCTTCGCCAGCTGAACCGAAACGGCCTGCTCCTGCTTGCAGATATCCGCTATTTTCAGCATGTCGCTTGCAACGAGATCAGCTGGGCCGTCCTGTTCAATAAGCAAGACAGCTTTTACATCGGTCGGCAGTCCAATCCTGGCAAAGTCTTCGACCACTTTTAGTGTTGGCTGATCTAAAAACTCCAGTGTGGCCGGAATGATTTTATTGGCGATAATCTTGGATACAGATCTTGCTGCCGCCTCCAAATCCTGATAAAGTGCGAGCATCGTGCTTTTTGTTTCCGGCATCGGAATCAGTTTCAACGTTGCTTCCGTCAGAATCCCGAGCGTTCCTTCAGAGCCGACAAACAATCTGGTGAAATCATAGCCTGCCACATCCTTTGCAAGCTTTCCGCCTGTCCGGATGATGTCCCCATTTGCAAGGACGATCTCCAGTGCCATCACATAATCACGGGTAACACCGTATTTCAGTCCGCGGAGCCCGCCTGAGTTTTCGTTAATATTACCGCCGATTGTAGAAATTTTCATGGAGCTCGGATCGGGAGGATAAAATAATCCTCGCGCCTCGACTCCATTAATAATATCCAGTGTCACTGCGCCGGGCTGAACGGTCACAGTCAGGTTTTCCTCATCGATTTCAAGGATTTTGTTCATATGCTTAAATAATAGGACAATCCCGCCTTCTGTTGGGCAGGTTCCTGCGCATAGGTTTGTTCCGGATCCTCTGGGCACAATCGGGACGTTATAGTGCCCGGAAAGCTTTACCACTTGTGATACTTCTTCAGCACACCTTGGTGAGACGACAGCATCAGGAAGCGCCTGGAAGTTTGGTGTAGCATCATAGGAATACACAAGCCGGCTTGCCTTGGAGTCCTCCACGTTGCTTTTGCCGACAGCAGCGATCAGTTTTTCTTTGAATTCTAGGTTCAGCATCTATATCCCCCTCTACAGGTAAGCGTTTTCTCTTAGTATAAAAGAAAGTGGGCTTAGCCCGCTATGTAGATTCCTATAAAAATAGGACGGGAAACCCGCGTTTATTTTGGCTGTTTATCCAAAAGCATGACAGCCAGATAAAGAATGAGCGCATCATTGAGCCTGGAAGGATTCAGCCCGGTCAGCTCTTCTATTTTTTTCATCCGGTAATGGAGCGTATTAATATGGATAGGCAAAGCTTCAGCTGTTTTTTTCAAAGAATGATTTTTCTCAAAAAGAACGGACAATGTTGTAAATAAATCAGCCTCCGTTAATAGAGGGGAAATGGTGCGCTCAATGTATTCCTCTTTTGTTTTCAGACTGATTTCATTCAACAGCATTTCGATGGTCAAATCTTCATCAAAAACAATCCGCGCATCATGGGTGCTATTCGATTGGATGGCCCGTTCTGCTTGCATATAAGAGTCAGAGAGTCTGGAGGGGCGTACGGACTTTCCGGCTCCAATCAAAACATGTGTCCTGAATTCTTCTTCTAAAAATTGGTGAAAGGATTGTATTCTCCCTTTTGCATAGGCGGTGTCTCCTGAATGAAAAACCATCACGATCCGGTTGTTTCCCCATTGCACAAAAAGATCTTCGGGATGGCTGTTTTGCCAGGTTTGGATGACGGAGGATATGCCTTTGTAATGAAGACTTTCATCGGGAATAACCGCTATGGCTGCCAACCGCTGCATGGTTAAGTCGATATTCAGAAGACGGGCCCGGTTCGTGAAAGCAGAAGTCCATTCCTTCAGCTGGATCCAGTCGAATACAAAGGCTTCCCGGGTCCGGGCTTCCCAGTTTAACTGTTCGGTATAGTAGCTTTCGTTGACAAGAAGCTCGGTCATTTTCCGGATAACTTCTCCGAAGGGGGATATTTCATCCGGTATCCCAGTGATCCCGATTACGCCTGCTACCTCTCCTTTAAAAAATACAGGAAGATTAATCCCGGCTTTTACACCGGCTAGAGTCTGTTCATCCTTTTTGGAAATGATGACCGTACGCTTTTCGCCTGAAGCGATTTTCGCCCCTTCATGGAAGTCTCCCACCCGGCTGTCATCGGTGCTTGCGATAATCGTTCCTTCAGGAGTTACAACGATTACATCTTCCACAATGACCTTTTTTACTTCTTCCACAATTTTAGCGGCAAGTGCAGGCAGCAGCATTGTATACACTCCTTCAATTCTGTTCTGCGCTCATTATACCAAAGACAGTGATTGCGGAATCATCCGTTGCGGGAAGTTGTGCTGAAGGAAAGTAATCAATCCGGCAACCAAGAGCAGAAAGAGGCTGTGCTTAATGGTAAATCGGAATAGATGAGATTCTTTCCCTGCCAGCCCAACTGCCGCACAGGCGACTGCAATGGATTGAGGGGAGATCATTTTACCGGTCACTCCCCCGGAAGAGTTGGCAGCAATTGCAAGCATCGGATCCATGCCAATGGAAGCTGCTATCAGTGATGGAGGATTTAAAAAAGGGAGATGCCGCGCATCCCCCTTTACCACTCCTCATAATCCCTTGGAGCGTAATAATGAACAAACCCCTGCTTTTCAGCAAGCTGTTCACTTTTTTCCTTTTCTTTTTCAGAAACGGTGAAGATCGTAATCCCATATTCATCAGATAGCCAGCGGGTCTTTTTCAACCACTCTTTGGACCAGTCATCATTCATAATATAGGAGTGCTGAAAATCCTCCCACATAAACCCGTCAATGAATGGGGCCGTTTTTTGCGCGGTTTCCATCCCCCAATTCTGAATGACAGACAGCTGCCTTCTTTCCAGTACTTTAAGCAGAAGGATCAGACTCTCCTGCTGCTGCTTCATCTCTTTTGAATCCTCTGAAAAAAAATCGTCAATGTCTCCTACTGTATCTAAAAAGACTCCGTTCAGCTGCTTATGCTCAATTTGCTGATGAATTTCTTTTAGAAGTGTTTCCCGATAATGAAAGGATGTCATATCCATTAAATAAGCATCCCAATCTTTAAGGTAAACCCGCTTCCCATCTCTATAATAGAAATCCTGGTGCTCGAATTGCTTAAACAGGTTTTTGTTCCAACGATCCGCTTCCATGGAATTAATATAACCGTAAACAAGAGTTCCGGTTTGCTGGATTTTTTCAATCTCTTTTCTGGAATAATGTGTTGGTTCAATAATTACGAGGGGGTAGCCGGATAATTTCTTCACTGTATCCTTCGCTGGTTCACCGTAATAGATTTTGTATTGATGAACTCCGTCGAGTGGATTTTTCTGCAGGGTTAGAAAATAACCAACTAAAAGGAAGAAAATGATGATGCAGCAAATCAACAGCAATTTGGAGTTTTTTCTCAAGAATGATCATCCTTTTCTCATTTTTTTCATTCAACTTATCATACAATTGTATGGACTTTGCAAATAAGTATGCTCAGAGAATCATGTCAGCTGAATCAGTAACAAAACAGACAAAAAACAGCTAAGTTCCCCCATTGGCAAATTATCACAATCGATATAAAATAAAAATGTGAAACACTTCACAAAAAAATCTGTTCTCTGAAAGGGTGAGGCGATATGGCAGGCGAAACAGCAAACCGGGTTGTATTGATTGGAACGGGATCTGTAGGATCAAGCTATGCTTTTGCACTTATGAATCAAGGGATTGCAGATGAATTGATTATGATTGATATGAATGAAGAAAAAGCAATGGGCGATGTCATGGATCTAAATCATGGAAAGGTATTTGCACCGTATCCGACACAAGTGAAACTTGGCAGCTATGCGGATTGCAGAAACGCAGATTTGGTTGTCATTTGTGCAGGGGCGAATCAGAAGCCGGGAGAAACACGCCTTGATTTAGTAGAAAAAAATTTAAAGGTATTTAAAAGTATCACAGATGAAGTGATGGCATCCGGCTTTGACGGAATTTTTCTAGTGGCAACGAATCCCGTGGATATCTTAACGTATGCAACCTGGAAATTCAGCGGTCTGCCGAAGGAGCGGGTAATTGGTTCCGGAACGATTTTGGATACTGCCCGGTTTCGCTTTGAGCTTGGAGAGTACTTCAAGATAGCTCCCCATAATGTTCACGCCTATATCATCGGAGAGCATGGAGACAGTGAGCTTCCGGTATACAGCGCAGCTGACGCCGGCGGGGTGCCAGTGCTAAAGAGAATTGAGCGAGATGGGGCTTATAAAAAAGAAGATTTAGATGAAATATTTGTACGCGTAAGAGACGCAGCATACGAAATCATTAAAAGAAAAGGGGCTACGTATTACGGGATTGCGATGGGGCTGGTACGGATAACGAAGGCGATTCTTCATAATGAAAACAGTGTCCTGACCGTTTCTGCCCTTCTCGAAGGGGAATACGGGGAAGATCAAATTTATATAGGTGTTCCGGCCGTGATTAACTGCGGCGGTATCAGAGAAGTGATTGAACTTGATTTGAATGAGGAGGAAAAACAGAAATTCGGGCACAGTGCAGAGGTGCTGAGGAATACTTTGAAGGATTATTTTGATTGAGGTTCATAGCATTCGAAAGAGTAAATGTTGGAAAGTCAGTTTTCAAAACACTTTATCTCATTGGATTGGTTTTGGCTGATTTCCGCTGCAGGATGCTTGCTTTCCGCGGGGCGGGCGGTGAGCCTCCGCGGCGCAAGCACCTTAATTTACAGACCGTTTATTTCCTTAAACCAATTTCTAATCCATTTTTCTGGTAAGTTAACTTGAGCTAAATTAAGTTTTTTTAATTCATCCACCGAGTATTCTTCACCTAGGTGTAAGTCCCAATTGCATTCTATATCCCTTGCGATTTTAAAAGCTAGATCATTTTCAGTAAACTCCTTTAAATTACCATCAATATAAGAATCATCCTCATCAAAAACCATTGTGAGATTATCACACCATTTAACAAACTCGTAATGGGAGTATGTATTCTCTTTGTCATAGACTTCATTTAATAGCCTTTTTAAGCTTTCAATGGAATAAGGCAGTTCAATGGAAGTATCACTTAATTTATAAATCATAGACATTTTCTCCTTTTTTCTCGATAATTTGCATACAAAACCCAAAAATTTGATATAGCAACAAAAATAAGCCACCTAATTTAAATGTGAATTAGGTGGCTTATTATTTTTTGTACTCCGAAAAAGAACGGATTAGCGTCTTTCATATAAAGCTTATACGTTCGGTTCATCGCCTTACTTAGGAACTCCCATCTTCTCAAATGGAGAGAACCGGAACTTTGCTTCTCCGACAACCGCTTTTTGAGAAATACTGCCGAATACCCGGCTGTCCATGCTGTCGCGGCGGTTGTCTCCCATGACATAAAGAGAGCCGGCCGGCACCTGGATACTTAGGTTTTCAGTCAGATTTTCGCGGGGGACAAGAACGCTTTTATTTTCCTTCAGGTATGGTTCATTATATATTTTACCGTTAATAGTAAGGACATCATTTTTAATTTGGATTCTGTCACCGGGAAGTCCGATAACTCTTTTGATGTAATTGTCTTTTGAGATTGGCGAGTGAAAGACAATCATATCAAAACGTTCAATTTTGCTGATCTTGGATACGATGATCTGATTATTGCTTTCAAAGGTCGGCATCATCGATTTTCCCTCTACCATGACCGGGGTGAAAATAAAGTGCCGGCAGATAAGGGCAACGACGACTGCCGCCAGAATGCTTCCTAACCAGGACAAGGCCTCTTTTTTACTGCGTTCTTTCATACAAGCGCCTCCTTTACTTGCTTCGGTAAAAGGCAAAAACGTGAAATTCTTTAAATGGGTGTTTAGCTTATTTTACACGTTTTTTTCCGGTAAAGATATTATCTATTCCACCTTTTTACAACTTTATGACGTGGGATAAGGAGGTTCCTGGACGAGAGGGATGATACCATTGGTAGCAAAAAATAACAATTATAAGAATATTAAGTACGTCCCCTCCATAATACATCAGCATTCCAGCTGTTTCGGCTTGTTTAACCGGTACACCCGCCGGCGGATTTGCATAGATAAATTTGGACAGAATTCCATGCCCTGCGAATGAAAGGATTAAAACGGCGGCTCTGAATTTGAAGCTGTACCGGTTTGAGATGGGATCTATGTAAAGAAAAGCAATAGTAAATAGATAGCCTGCAAGAAAGATATGTACATGTACAAGAACATAAATCCAGTTTTGCTCATGCATTAATCCGTATAAGCCTGTCGTATAAAGGACCCATAATCCGCCAATGTTTAAAATGGATGCTGCTAAAGGGTGAACAGCGAACTTCAGCGGCTTGCTTTTTAGAAGCCTTGAAAGCTTGCGGCCTTTCTGAACGGTTAGTGACTGAAAAGCAAGTGTTAACGGAGCGGAAAGTGCGAGCAGCAAAGGTGCCAGCATTCCAAGAAAAAGATGGGTGAGCATGTGAGCATTAAAATCTGTATGAGACCTTTCTGCCAAAGGGCCGATTACGGAGATTAGTGACAAGGAAATTCCCAATGTCCAAAGGATGATTCGATAAAACGGCCATTTTTTATTTGACTTCAAAGCGGCTGTTAAATACAGAACCCAGACCAGTAAAAAGGGCAGGGCTAGTATCAGCGGCATCCAATCGAATCCAGATGCTTCATGATGGCTATGCATCTGCTTTTTTTCCCTGCCTCGTGTTAACCAGTAAAAAAATACCCGCTGCAAGCATCGCTGCGGCTGTTATGTTCCAGACAAGATCATATGGAAGGATATTGACGCCATACCGGATTTGGTGAAGGCTCATCAGCTTATGCTGAACCGTCCCGTCATACAGCTGAAAAGCTCCTGCTCCTGTCAATATTCCTCCAATCCATCTCTTTCCATAGAACGCATTTTTCCTGCGAAGATCTGCAAACATGAAAAGAGATGCAATGGTTGCGAACCAGCTGAAAGAGTGGAAAATGCCATCTGATACGAGTCCAATATCCGTGGTCGATTTATCATAAAAATGATGCCAGTGGAGCAATTGATGAAAAACGGTTTCATCGAAAAATGCAACTAATCCAAGTCCGAAAAGCATCCCTGACAATGCGTTTAGTGCCTGTCTTTTTTCCACAAAGAAAACCCCCTTACTTCATATAACTTAATAGTTTTGTATTACCTGTCTGTACTTTCAATAAACTGGGTCTTTTGGTAAAAGTGTCTTTTCTGGGAGTTCTAATTCTTGTAGGTTAGCACATACATAAACCGACTATAATTTTTCACAGGGTAATAGACCGGGTATGATAAAAACAAACGGATCTTTATTTAAGGGAGGATGGCAAGATGGAAGAAAACATAAACCGCGTATTCCCTTCAGCCTGGTATGCGGTCGCCTTTTCATCAGAATTAAAGAAGGATCCCATACGGAAAAAAGTGACTGGCCGGGAAATCGTGCTGTATCGTGATGATAAAGGAGAAGCAAATGCCCTGCATGCCTTCTGTCCGCATAGGGGAGCCGATTTATCATTGGGCTGCGTGAAGGATGGCAAGCTCATGTGTGCCTATCATGGGTGGAAGTTTGAATCGGATGGAACATGCACCGAAATTCCGTCCCAGCCAACCAAGGCGATCCCGAAATTTGCTCATACAGCTGCTTTCCCGGTAACTGAAGAGGCAGGACTCATATGGGTATATCCTGATCATTTAGAAAAGAACGTACCGGAACTTCAGGTAATACCGGATGTGAAGGATAAGAGATACCGTCTGTCCCCTTACCAGGCTCATTGGAATGCCCACCTGACAAGGACGGTGGAAAGTGTGCTGGATGTCGCTCATCTTTCCTTTGTGCATAAAAAAACAATAGGAAAGAAAACAAGCACCGTCTTTCATGATCTTCCCTATACACATGAACGAGATAACATTACAATTCAAAATGGAGGCGGACTCCTTGAATACCGGTTTCCCCAGCAATGGCTTTTGAGGCCGGCAAAGGAAGCAAAGAGTTCCTTCATTAACTATGTGACCTTCACTCCTGTAGATGAGGAAGAAACGATGATCTTCGGTTATGCGGGAAGAACCTTTGCTAAAAATATTCCTTTCATGGACAGAGTTTTTTCAAAGTACAGCCTGAAAGTACTGGATGAAGATAAGTCGATTGTAGAGAGCCAGCATCCAAGGCCGATTCCTGAAGCTCTCAGGATGGAAGCTCACGTTTATGCTGACGGTCCCCAGATCGCTTTCAGAAAACGGTGGTTTGAGTTTCTCTCTGAGGATGAACGGAAAATCAGGCTCGATGAGGGTGTAAGGGTTTACTAAAATCTCTTGCACATTAAGGGAAATTCAGTATTCTTGTTAGGAATAACCAGTAAGGGAGTTTTCGTTATTTTTAAGAAACTATTTAGCAGAAAAGAATGCGCTCACCCGTCTTATAAAATGGAAGCTGATTTCGGTTCGGATCCAATTTGGTGCAGCAAATGCGGAGAAAACCTGGAGATCGACAGCTTTCCACTGTCAGAAGAATTGAAAGCAGAGCTTGCCGATTGGATAGGAGACTACGGTGAGTGGATTGATATGGAAGCAGATACCTTGAAGCCAGGAGGATTGGAGCTTGAAGCCAAGCACGACGAAAGAGGCAGGTAGCTATTCAAGAAGGTGAAAGCTTCGCTTGGTGAAGGAGTTTCAATTGTTTTTGTGCCTTCCCCTTCTGGACAATGGTATAAATGATATTTCTGAACCGGGTGCAGGCTGTTTGCTTGCACCTTTTTCTATTTTGCTGTCTTTTGGCGAGGCAGAAGGAGACTGACGGTACATTGGGTGTAATTACCTGAAGAAAAATGAGTTCAATCTGTTTATTTTTTTATGGAAAAAGAGTATTGTGTATAATGTGGATAATATTTATCCATATTAAGATTAATTGAGTAGGGATGGAGATGAGTCCTTTGCAAATGAAAACCGGAGTGGAACAGGCCGTATACGCAATTTTAATGCTGACATTTTTACCTGGAAAGGCGGTATTGCCTGGAGAGGTAATCAGCAGCCAGCTAGGCGGCTCGCCGACCTATTTTCAAAAACTGCTCAGAAAGCTGGTCAGTGCAGACTTGATTGCCTCTGTTCCCGGGAAGAAGGGCGGCTTCCGTTTAAATAGAAAGCCGGAGGATATCCCAATCTACGATGTGTACTTGGCGATTGAAGGAAAGCAGTCCCTTTATTCATCAACCGGAATCTTTCATGACATGCTGAACATAAAGGAAAAAGAAATCGACTTGCTGTCCAATCTAATGGGGGAGGCTGAATCGTCGTGGAAATCCATTTTAAACCGCGAAACAATCGGTTCTCTAAACGAAGAGATTCACAAAAAATGCCCAAAGGAAAGCATCGAAATTTTGCGTGCGGTCATTCATGAAAAAATGGTGGTCTAAAATAGGAGGATGAAACATGGAAAACTTAGATAAATATTTTGACTTATTTGATCAGTCCAGAACAAGTGAAAAAGCTTTTGAAGAATTGAATGCTCTTTTTTCAGATGACATGGTTTTCGTTTTAAATGGGGACAAGAAGTCCGGGATTGAAAACTGGAAGCTGTTCATAAAAATGGTGTTTACCGAAAACAGCGATATCAAACATATGTATGAAGGCTGGAAAAAATCAGAGGGTGCTGATCATTACGAAACCCAATGGGCCGTATGCGGAAAGCATTCATCAGGTCGGGTGTTTACTCAAACGGGCAAGGATATAGCAAAACTTAATGAGCACGGGAAGATTGTGTATTTAGAAAATGTGCCGGACAGCAAGGAAATGTTTAAGAGCTATACAACGCTATAAAGGGACTGGATTAAAAGAGAAGGATCGTAATTCATCATTTCCTGCTGAAGCTTAAAATTTTAGCAGGAGGCGGTAAAGCAGTGGATACGGATTCTATTAAACGGATTAATACAGAGTATTTAAAAAAATCCGCTCATCTCAGAGCGGATGTTTCTTTATACGTTCAGTAATCTCTCAATATCCTGTTCCATATCCAAAGGGTCCGTTGTTGCTTCAAACCGTTTGACAGGATGGCCATTCTGATCAATTAGAAACTTTGTGAAATTCCACTTGATGGAGTCACCGTATAAGTATTCCGGGTGCCGCTCATTAATTAAAGGAATTAAAACTTTAGCTACAGGGTGAAAATGATTAAAGCCTTCAAACGGTAATTTGGATATTAAATAATCGAACAGTGGATGAGCCCCATCATCCCGGACTTTCATTTTTTGAAACATCGGAAATGATACACCGTAGCGAAGGGTGCAGAATGTTTGAATCCGGTCATTATCATCCGGTTCCTGGTCAGCAAACTGATTGGAAGGGAAGCCTAAAATGACAAAATCCTTAGATTTGTAGCGGTCATAAAGACGCTGAAGATCCTCGTACTGGAAAGTAAAACCGCATTGACTGGCTGTATTGACAACCAGGACCACTTTTCCTTTGTAGTCTTCAAGCGATATTTCTTTTCCATTCATTGCTTTAGCCGAAAACGAATAAATGCTCATCATGGTCCTCCTATGTCAATATTCTTATTATATATCGGTATAAAAGAACTATTTTCAATAGGAGAGAAATGGGAACGACGATTATAAAAATAAGACTGCACGGCGGTTCCATGCAGTCTTCAGTAATTGCTATTGCTCAGGCACAGCCTTTTCATCCATATAAAATACTTCCCATAGATGATCGTTCACGTCCTGGAAACTCCACCCGTACATAAATCCATGATCAATCGGTTCGTTTGAAGACTTTCCACCGGCATCGAGAGCTTTGTTTACAATTTCGTCAACATGCGCACGGCTTTCCGCAGCAAGGGCAACAATCACCTCGGTACTTTTTGCAGAATCCGAGATTTCTTTTTTCGTAAAAGTCTTAAAGTAATCTTCTACAAGCAGCATCGCATACGTATGTTCATTGATAATCATGCAAGTGGCGTTTTTGTCGGTAAAGTGAGGATTAAATTCAAATCCAAGCTTTGTAAAAAAATCAACGGTTCGATCCAAGTCTTTTACAGGCAAATTAATAAATACCTTGCTGATGTTAGCACTCATCCAAAATCCCTCCGAATTGGTTTATTTGCTATAAGTCCATTTTAATATTCGGCTTACAACCCCCATATCCTGCTTGTAAAAGAGAGATGCAATAATTTGTAGAGAATGGGTGCAGGTCATCGAGTGCTGTTCTTCAGCAGATGGATTGGACACTTTCTTTGAAAAAGCGGACCCTCCAGCGGTTATCGGAAATTCCAAATATCCGACACCGAAATCAACTGCCTGTCCTTCTGCTGGAATCCAGGTATAACGCATCAGCTGATTCTTCCATCCCCTATACTATAATGAAAAAACAATAGAATAGGGGACTCAAGGGTGGACGGTACACTCCCGGTGAAAGGGGGTGGTGCCTATAACGGTTTTTCAAGCGCTGATGTTTGCTATTTCGTTTACGAATCTTGTGATTGCCATTTTGGCGTTTAACCATAAAAAATAATCCACCCTTGAGTTGACGGCTCGGCGGGTGGATTATCTTCGTTTTGACCGATCCCCCTTGCAGGGAACCTTTCTATTGAGGGGCCGTCTGGTGTGCAATCACCAGGCGGTCTTGTTTAGGTTATTCTAAGTTACTCCCAGTATACATGTTTTGGGTCCAGTCTGTGAACTGATTTACTGAACCTTATTTTGCAATCCGGGTAAAATCCTCAGTTGAATTAACATTTATAAAGGTTACGCTGTTTTTATCCTGAATGACATAATCATTGATCTGCTTTTCCGTTTTATCAATACTGCTGTTTTGCAGATATACAAAGTCTTTTCCAGTTCCGCTTAATACAGTGAGGGAATTGACCTTCAGTTCTTTGTTATAGGCATCCGTTGATTGGTATAAATCCCCAGGGTATTCTGCGATAAATTCTTTTGAAAAGGATTCGCTTTTATCTGTTTCGGTTGTGTAATAAATACCGGATACATTCATGGTGTTTCTAAATTCTATGCTAAGCTTTTCACCGCCGTATACGGTTTCGCTGTAGTCATATTCCCATGAACGGTTTCCGGATTCCACATACGGTTTACCAAGAAGAAGCTCAATTTTGTGTTTAGGATCTCCAATTTTGATTCCGCCAAGTGTTGCCTGTTTGGAACTTGCATCGTTATCCAGCAGCAGAACGACTTCCTTATTATTTTTGTAAAAAGGATTCACTGCTGCATCTTTTAAATAGCTCTCAAGCCATGTTAATTCCTTTACAACGGTTGCAGGAACTGCTGCATATCCGCCATCTTTTTTAATTTCGGCCGCTCTGTCTTTCAATCGGTCAAGTTTTTGCAAATCCAGTAATGCATTCTCTTCAAAATTGAAAATAATCGATTTTGAAATGGAACCCATCAGCCTAGCCTGGGAAACTTCATATATGACTCTTTCTTTTGCTTTTTTAGCAGGAGTTACATACTTATCATTTAGGGTTTTGCGTACTGCCGCACCGGGTACCTTGCCGATTGCTTGTTCTGTTGTTTTTAGTCTTTTAGTAAAAGCATCATAATTTTCATCGATTGCATATATATCGCCAGAATTCGTGGTAGTAACAAACGAGGCTGTCTCTTTTTTTAATTTCTCTCCGGTTGCTGTAGCTGTTGACAGGGGAGATGCTGCTGCTTCTGCTTGGAATGAAATAGATGCAGAAAGCGCGATTGTTGCCATGAACCCAAACATCATTTTGTTTTTCACTTTTTTTCCTCCTAAATTATGTACTATTATAGGTGTGCGGGTGTTTTGAACTGGTGCGTTTGTAACATAAATGTAACAAAAATAACACTATTGTAATTTAACGCAGAAAACAAACAAAGAAAAGGGTAATTTGTAAATTTATAGAAAGATAGGAAAATAGCATGATAAAATTACTGCCTGAATAGTGAAGAGAGGATTTCTATGAAAAAACGGTACAATTTTTCCCTTCAGACAAAGATTATGGGTCTTGTTATGATCATTGTTTCTGTCATTATAACCCTTCTTGTTTCAGTCTTTGCCTATCTCGAATCGTCCGATACGAAAGAGGAGACGGCAAAGCTTGCTATTCAAACGGCTGCAAATGTTGCATATATGCCGGAAGTAAGAAATTCACTGGCCACAGGGAATCAGGAAGAAATACAGGGGCTTGCTGAACTCATTCGTGATCAAGTGGATGCGGCTTCGGTGATTGTGACAGACAGGCACAGCAGAATTTATACTCATCCGGATGCCTCAAAAATTGGTCAAATCTTTCGTGATCCGGATAGCGAGAAAGCTCTTGTTTTTGCAGGAAAATATTCCGCAGAAGGGCAAGGAAGCTTCGGACCTTCTTTGAAAGGAAAAGCTCCTATTCTTTTAGACGAGGGAAACTATCAGGAAGTCTCAGGAGTTGTTACGGTTGAATTTCTTGAAAAAGATATTCAAAAGAAGATTGCGGGGAAAATCACCAACCTGGCTCTTTATACCTTGCCGGTGCTTGCAGCGGGGATAATAGGAAGCGCTTTACTGGCTCGAAACATTAGGAAAGATACATTAGGCCTGGAACCTTCTCAAATTGCGGCCCTTTACCGGGAGAGGAGCGCCATCCTTTCTTCTCTGGGCGAGGGGATTTTAGCTCTTGGTTACAATGGAAATGTGACACTGATGAATCCAGCCGCAGAAGAGATGCTTGGTTCGGAAAACAGGGATCATTGGTTTCCTAAACTGAAGCATCTCCGGCAAAGCGGAGGGGCGAGGAATGCGGAAATGAGCTATCGTGATCGTGTACTGATCGTCAATCATGACATCATTTTAGAAAAAGGCAAGGCAGCCGGAATGGTTTGGACCTTTAAGGATAAGATGGAATTTGTAAAGATGATTGATACTCTTTCCGAAGTGAAAAAGTATTCGGAGGATTTGAGGGCTCAAACCCATGAGTATACGAATAAGCTTTATGTCATTTCCCGTTTACTGGAGCTTGGGAGGACTGATGCAGCGCTTGATTTAATCAATGATGAATCGGTAAAAAGCCAGAATCAAAATCAAGTGCTGTTCGAACAAATTAAAGATCCGAAGCTGCAGGCGATTTTGCTTGGAAAGATCGGCAAGGCTTCAGAGAAGAAAATTTCATTTACGATTGACCGTGAAAGTTCTTTCAACAAAGGGAGATCAAAGAGGCTATGGGCTTTCAAATGTAAAAGCAGCGGTAGAGGAGCTTGGAGGATGCATTGAAACGAGCGGTATCGATGGAGCTATTTTTACCGTATCCATATCAAAAGGGGAGAAAGACTGATGTATAAAGTCGAAATTGCAGAAGATGATTTCAGAGTAGCCCAAATCCACGAACAATTTTGGAAACGGGGAAAATGGATGGAGGTACGTAAAGGCACATCCAGCTGGAGCGATTACTTTAAACTCTTCCTTAATTATGACAAACCAGATTCTTGGGAAAAGCGAAATCACTTATCATGATTTTACGCCGCTTGCCATTCTGGTCTTAGATTGGGAGGCCATCGCCGTGCCGAAAAATTCGCCTTACCGTCATGCAAATGAGGTCATTGAAGACCTGAAGAAGAACCCGGGGAATATGAGTATCGGCCTTGAGTAGGGCTTCGGCAACGATGACCAAATCGCCTTCGTTCAAGCTATACGGCAAGCGGGGATCAATCCTGCGAAAATTCCGTTCAAGCTTCATGATTCGCTCGATGATCTCATTCATTATTTTGACAGCGGTTCCATTGCTGTGGCTTCGCTTTCTTTCTCTGAAGCTGCCTTTCTTCACAGCAGGGGAAATTAAGAATTCTCGCTGTATCTTCCCATCGGCGGCTTGAAAACTTCGAGGGCATTCCCACATGGAAGGAGGAGGGCATACGGATTGTCTTTCCGCATTGGCGGGGAGTGATGGGTCCTAAGGGAATGACGAAGGAAGAAATGACATGGTGGAATCGGGAACTGAAGGCTATGACAGAAACGAAGGAATGGAAAGCCATTCTGAGAAAGAACCACATGAGTGAATTTTATAAGGATAGTCAGCAAACCAAAGAGTTTCTGACGAATCAGCAAAAGTTTTATGAAACCATTATGAAATAAATAGATTACAAGAAGAAAGGGTGGCGCGTATGCAGCGAATTACAGAGTTTAAAACAACACTCTCTCCGGCAGATGCTTCTTCTATTCTGCGAAAATATGAAGAGTCTGAAAGCAGACTGATCCATGAAGAATATCATGATGCTGGGGATGGAAAGGTTGTCATCATTCTAATTTTTGAGAGATATTTCTTGAGGACAAGCGGCCGCGGGTCAATGACCGTCATACTTGAGAATATGACCGGCTCAAACAAGGTTCGCTGCATTACGGCGGGCAGCGGGGACAGTCTCTTTAACTTTGATTTGGGAGCCAGCCGGAACTTTAGAAGATGGGTAGAAGAGGCCTTGAGTTCTTATATCGAAGAAAATTCCTATTTGGAAAAATAGAAGGGTGCGGCTGTGCTCTTTTTTATAGGAAGAAAGAATGAATTTGTGAAAAAGGGTTTACTGGAAAGGTAAAGTGGTTATAATGATTCGTTATGTATGATACAATAGAAACGAACGTTCGGAAAACCTCGAACAGATAGGAATGATGTTAATGAGCACCGCATTTGAAAAAATGAACCTATCAGGAAATAGGGTGGCAGAAGTATTCCTGCACAAAACAGCCAACGGACAATTTATTGCAGCAGTACCAGACATACACTGGTCAGCAAAGTTTAACCAAATAGATGAACTTCACGATCAGTTTGTACATCTTCAGTCTTCGTTAAACTTTCATATGTTTGAAGGAAATACAGATGAACTGGCAGAGTCGATCATAGCTATGGTAAAAAAGTTCAATCATAAGCAAGATGTTATTTAACCGGGAATTCCTTCCGGTTTTTTATTTTGGAGTAAATTTCATCCAAGCCTTCTTTCTAAAGTGTAAAATATAGACAATCGAAAGCCGGGGGGATGAAAAGGATGGACACTGATTTTGCAGTATTGCAAAATACCTTTAAAAAATTGGAAGAGTGCTTGCTTCAGCCTGAAATACGCAAATCTGCCGAAGAGCTTGACCAGCTTTTGGCGGATGATTTCCTGGAAATAACAAGTACAGGAAAGAGGAAAGATAAACGGGATTGTATGGATGGGCTGGACATTCCGGAAATGAAGCTTTCACACTTCTCAATCCGGATCTTGGGTGAAGGAATTGTGCAAACCATATATACCATTCAAATTTTTGAGAGGAAAACCCTTCGGAGCTCCATTTGGCGGTTTGACGGTTTGAGATGGCAGATGATTTTTCATCAGGGGACTGTAGCGGAATAACAAAGTGCTTTATACCCGCTGACTGGAGTTTTCCATATCCTTAACTTCCTAGTCTTGCTCAATTCATGCTGTCCAGCTTGCATTTTTCACAGCTGAAAGAGAAAATAATGACAAGAAACGGAATGTGAGGCAGGGAAGCGAAATGGGACATAACCACGATCATCACCATCATCATGGATCAAATAATAAAAAAGCATTGCTGTGGGCTTTTTTGCTTATCGCCCTTTTCATGTTTGTGGAAGTAATCGGAGGCATAGTGACGAACAGTTTAGCTCTTCTTTCCGACGCCGGCCATATGCTGAGCGATGCGGCAGCACTGGGGTTAGCTTTGTTAGCCGTTCAATTTGGCCAGAAAAAAGCTGATCAATCTAAAACTTATGGCTACAAGCGTTTTGAAATACTAGCTGCTTTTATAAATGGACTTGCCTTAATGGTTATCGCCATATTGATTATCTGGGAGGCTGTGAAGAGATTTTCTTCCCCTCCTGAGATCGCAGGGACTGGAATGCTTTTGATTTCCACCATTGGCCTTCTTGTAAATATCGGAGCGGCCTTTATATTAATGATGGGGGATAAGGAAGAGAATCTGAACGTGAGGAGCGCGTTCCTTCACGTATTTGGGGATTTGCTTGGATCTGTTGGAGCTATTATTGCGGCGCTCCTCATCATGTTCTTTAATTGGGGAATTGCGGATCCGATTGCGAGTATTCTTGTAGCTGTTTTAATTGCTGTTAGCGGATTTAGGGTTACTAAGGATTCATTTCATGTATTAATGGAGGGAGTTCCTGCGAATATTCCGGTCGAAAAGGTTAAACAGAAGCTGGAGCAGATTGAAGGCGTATGCAGTGTACATGATCTTCATATTTGGGCAATAACGTCTGATTTTCCCGCATTAAGCTGCCACATCGCCATTCAAAAAGACTGCGATGGACGAACCGTAATCAAGGCTGCCAATCAGATTCTTCACGATGAGTTCGGCCTGCACCATACGACCATTCAGATTGATGAGGATGGAGAAGACCACTCAGAACACGAGCATTGCAATTAGGAGGAAGCATAAATGAAAACAGAAAAAGAAAAGATGATGGCAGGAGAAATGTACATACCGAATGACACCCAGCTGCTGGAAGAACGGGTGAACGCAAGGAGACTCACGAGGCTGCTGAACGAAACGACAGAGCAGGAAGGTGAAGAAAGAGTCCGCCTAATTAAGGAGCTCTTCGGCTCAACCGGCAAAGAAATATGGCTGGAACCATCTTTCCGATGTGACTATGGATCTAACATTCATACAGGTGAATCATTTTTTGCTAACTTTGATTGTGTGTTCCTTGATGTATGTGAAATCCGTTTTGGCGAAAACTGCATGCTTGGACCTGGTGTACATATTTATACCGCAACCCACCCGCTTCATCCTGCCGAACGAAACAGCGGAAAGGAATTTGGCAAACCAATCACAATCGGAAATAACGTTTGGATTGGTGGTGCTGCGGTCATCAACCCAGGCGTAACAATCGGGGATAATGCCGTCATTGCCGGAGGTGCAGTTGTTGTAAAAGATGTACCTGCTAACTGTGTCGTCGGGGGAAACCCTGCGAGAGTTTTGAAGGAAATAGAAATCTAAGACAAGAACCTCTGCCGGTTCTTGTTTTTTGTTATTTTGGGCTCTTTTCTAAAAGCTGTGCTAAAATTTGTCCGGTTGAGGCTATAATTTGTCCGTTGCACTTTATCTGTCCGATAGCGCCTGTTATTTGTCCGTTCCGCTTCTTAATTTAGCCGTTCATGCCCCTTATTTGTCCGATTGAGGCCACAATTTGTCCGTTGCACTTAATCTGTCCGATGGCGCCTGTTATTTGTCCGTTCCGCTTTTTAATTTAGCCGTTCATGGCCCTTATTTGTCTGGTTGCGGCTACAATTTGTCCGTTGCCCTTTATCTGTCCGATGGCGCCCGTTATTTGTCCGTTCTGGCCCTTAATTTAGCCGTTCATGCCCCTTATTTGTCTGGTTGCGGCTACAATTTATCCTCTGCACTTAATCTGTCCAATGGCGCCTGTTATTTGTCCGTTCTGCTATTTGTCCGTTCCACCCCTTAATTTATCCGTTCATGCTCTTTATATGGCAGGTAAGTAAAAACCGCAGAGATGTCCATCATCCCTGCGGTTTTGTAATTAATATCATGTATCAGTTTCCTTTTCCTCAAATAACTGCTGGATTGTATCACGGTTTTTCTTGGATACAAGAATGTACAGCGTATCTTTTCCCTGCAGAATGGTATCACCCCGTGGAGTAATCAGCCTTTCCCCGCGAATGACCCCGGTTATCAGAGTATCCGTCGGAAGGTCGATGTTTTTCAGTTCAATTCCGGCATACGGAGTCTCCGCAGGAATTTCTAATTCTATGAGTTCATTGTTCGTTTTGCCGATCGAAACAAGCTCAAGAGTATGGCTTTTTACTTTTGTTTCTCCTTCCGCAAGCTTCAGCTTGTTGGCGAGAGGGGAAATCGTTGCTCCCTGCAGCAAGGCAGACAGCAGGACAACAAAGAAAACGACGTTAAAAATGAGCGTATCATTTTCCAGGTTGGCCATGAGCGGATAAGTCGCAAGCACGATTGGAACGGCTCCTCTTAAGCCGGCCCATGAAATGAACATCTTTTCTTTAAAAGAATACTTGCTGAACATCATACTAATGAACACCCCGAGCGGCCGGGCAACAAGCATAAGGAGGAAGGCGAGCAGAAGGCCTTGCCATGTAATAGCAACGAGCTGTTCCGGGAATACAAGCAATCCAAGCATGATAAACATGAGAATTTGCATCATCCAGGCGAACCCTTCATTGAAGCGGATGATGGTATGCCTATAGGTAAGAGGGGAGTTGCCGATAATAACAGCCGTCACATAAACAGCAAGCAATCCGCTGGCATGGAGCATCGTCGTCATTCCATATGAGAAGATTGCTAGGCCAAGCGTCAAAACAGGATAGAGCCCGGATGAGTCAAAATCAATTTTGTTAATGAGCCAGACAGCGCCTTTTCCAATTAGAAGACCCATAATTAATCCGAATCCCATTTCCCAGAAAAAAGTCAGGACAAGCATGAAAAAATTTGCATCCGGGTGCTGAATGAGTTCAACAAGTGTAACCGTCAGGAACAGGGCCATAGGATCATTGGAGCCTGATTCCGCTTCTAATGTTGAAGTGAGTTTTTTTCGTATATTTTTACTGCCCAGCACAGAGAACACTGCCGCAGCGTCCGTAGATCCAACAATGGCTCCGAATAGAAGACCTTCAAGCCATGATAAATCAAGAATGAATTTCGCGAAAAAACCGGCTGCAACTGTAGTCACAAGCACCCCTATAGTAGCCAGTACTCCGGCAGGAACCAGAACATTTCTTAAATCCTTCCAGCGGGTCTGAATACCGCCTTCAAAGATAATGATAATTAATGCTAAAATACCAAATAGTTGTGTTATCTTTGCGTTATCAAAGTATACATAGCTTCCGAGACCCATTCCGACAGCAACGAAAAAAACAAGTGCAGGCAGTCCAAGGCGATTCGAAAATTTTGCGGTGAGGACACCGATAATGAGTAATAAGGCTAGAACGAATATGATGCTGTCTATTGAAAAATCCAAACCAATCGATCACCTTTCTCTCATCTATCTTAGTTGTTTATATTCGGGCAGGTTTAACAAAACCTGAAAATAAAGCATTTCGTATTTATGAAACATAAACATTACAATGTGGACAGTTATTTGAAGGTAATCCTGAAGAAATGTCCAAGAATAATTATACACATACTTTGAAGGGAACTCCCTTTATCTGCTCAAAATGGAAAACATCCGAAAGAATTTTCTGTGAAAAATGATCTATATCCTGATTTCTTCCGTTACCTCTATAGACCATTACATTTCCACTTTAGGTACAAAATATGATATTTTTTTCTTAGCCCCCTAAAATAAAGGAGATAACTATGGTCGAAAACAATGATGCCGTACTTTATGAACGGCTTGCTGCAAAAGACAAGCAAGCTTTTGAAACGCTGTATGACCGCTATGAAAAACTGTTATTTTCTTTTGCTTTTAAAATTACGAAAGATCGTGGCTTAGCAGAAGAGGTCATGCAGGATGTGTTTGTTAAGCTATGGAATGGAACACATGCCTTCGAATCTTCTAAAGGAAAGTTTTCTTCATGGCTGCTTACTATTACACGGAATAAGGCGATAGACATGATAAGAAAGTACGCAAAGCACGAGCATGTTGAATTAATGGATAAAGACGCCTTAATCAGCGAAGAAAAACCCGTCGATAAGATCGTTGAATGGAAAGAAGACAGAGAATTGATCCGAAGTGCTGTTTCCGAGCTCAATGTGGAACAGCAAAAGGTGATTGACCTTTTTTATTTCAAAGGTTTCAGCCAGCAAAAGATTTCCGAAAAATGCGGAGTTCCTCTTGGAACTGTAAAAGGAAGAATAAGACTCGCACTAAAGCATCTTAGAGAGACATTGGAGAAAGGAGGGAGGTCTGATTATGAAGCCTGAACAGTGCCATCATTTAATTGATTATTTTAACGGGACGATGACGAGCGAAGAATCAGCTGAATTTGAAAGGCATCTGCAGGAATGCAGCGAATGCCGCGAGGAGCTTGCAGAACTTCGTATTTTGACCGAGGACCTTCCTTACCTCTCAGATCCAGTAGAGCCATCGCCAGGACTCAAAAATCGGATTTTGGAAGCCGCATATAGCGAAGGTCAGCCGATTAAGGAAGAACCATCTGAATTTCAAGCCTATAAAGCATCAGCTGAACCACAGATAAAGAAGTCAAAGCGCAGCCAGTCTTTAATCATAGGAGGTCTGGCAGCAGGGCTTGTTCTTTCATTGGGTGCGAATATCATTCAGATGTCTGATGATAAAGAAGAACAGCTTGTGCAAAGTGAGGTTTTAGAAAGAAAAGTGGCTCTTGCTTCTGTGGAGGGAAATAAGACCTTGAATGCGAATGCCTCTTTCTTAAAGGAAAAGGGCGATCAATTCATGGTTCTGCAGGCAGACGGACTTCCGGAAATCAAGGATGGAGAATTATATCAGGTATGGCTGATCAAAGGGGAAAAACCTGTTCCCGCAGGATATTTTACTCCGGATGAGAAAGGTAATGGAGCACTCGTTTACAAAGTGACAGACGAAGATTTGGATTGGGATACTGTGGCGATTACAGTGGAAAATGAGCCGAATTTGTCTGCTCCTAAAGGGAAAGTTGTTTTAGCAGGAAACATTTAACCATTAAAGACAGGAGGCGTGTACACCTTCTGTTTTTTTATGAGAAAATAGTCACACTTATTAATTACCCATCGTTCTAATGACCTAAACACAAAAATGGTTCATAATGTTCGTTTATTCATTTTAATGGTCTATTTCACCAGATGCCTCCATATGTAATTCAAAGAGGTGATTGGATGAAGGTACTTCTGTTTTGCGATCCTGGCATAGATGATTCCCTGGCAATCATCTATGCCCTGCAGCACCCGCAAATTGAGCTTCTTGGAATTGTGACAAGCTACGGAAATGTATCGAAAAAACAGGCCACATTAAATGCGGCTTATTTGGCCGGGCTTGCCGGGCGTTCTGATATTCCGATTATCTCCGGTGCAGAATTTCCTCTTTCAGGGGAAAATATAATCTATTATCCTGAAATTCATGGGCCAGATGGACTTGGCCCCATCCGTCCGCCATCAACCATTCAAGGGAATTATCAGGGATTCATGTATCTGTACAAAGTGATTGAAGATCACTTGAATGAAATGGTGATTATCGATGTCGGACGAAGCACCTCTCTCGCCGCTGCCTTTAATTTGAACCGGAATCTCATGGAGAAGGTTAGCAGGGTCTATTTGATGGGCGGAGCGTTTCTTACTCCGGGAAATGTGACTCCGCTTGCAGAAGCCAATTTTCATGGAGACCCGATTGCCGCGAACGTTGTTCTTAAATATGCAAAAGAAGTGATTATATCCCCCCTGAACATCACCAACCAGGCCATTGTGACAAGAGAAGTGGCTTCATATATTTATTCTGCGGCTCATTCCGTCTTTAAAGAGCTGATTCCGCCAATTACGGAATATTATGCTGCCTATTACCGTAAAATGAACCCGGGTATGAGAGGCGCTCCTGTTCATGATGTAATGCCGTTCTATCATCTATTGAATCCTTCTTTTGTCATTACAAAAGAGCGCAAGGTCACCGTTTTGACCTGTGAGGATGGAAGAGGAACGAGTGTTGCGGATTTAAGGAATTCAAGCAAAAACGATGGCAGCCGGAGACATATAGGTTTGCAGTTTGATTACCGGCACTTCATTTCAGATTTTATTAAAACAATGACGGTTTGATGGGCTATAATAAACGAAATACAAATTGCTGGAGGAATCATGAACTATTTTGCCATCGGACTTGCAGGCGCTGCAGGCGCGCTTCTTAGATACGCTACAGGTCTTGCGGGAAGTGCAGCAGGTTTTCCCGCGGGAACGTTCATTGCCAATATGACCGGATGCTTTCTATTAAGCTTTTTAACCGCGGCTGTGTTTAAAATGGACAACTTCCCTAAAAAGATGGCTGCACCTATTGGAACAGGTTTGATTGGTTCTTATACTACTTTTTCCACTTTCAGCGTTGAGGCTGTAAAGCTATTGGACAAGGGGGATGTGCAAATGGCATTGCTCTATATCGGAGGGAGTGCAATCTTAGGTCTCCTTTTTTCCATCACGGGTATGATTGCAGGCAGTGCCTTCTTAGAAAGGGTGGTGCGGGAATGATCGATTTTTTATCCATAGCTGGAGGCGGATTCCTTGGAGCGATTTCACGTTACGCTGTGAGCCGGAAATGGAATAGGACCTTACTTCCTTATGGCACCCTGATCGTTAATTTGTCAGGTGCCTTTATTCTCGGCGTGATAGCAGGAAGCGGGCTTACCGGACATTATTTTCTCTTTGCTGCAACAGGATTTCTTGGAGCGTTTACTACGTTTTCAACCTTAAATCTTGAATTGGCAAAGCAAGTGATGGAGAGAAAGTATAAAGTGGTTTTGATTTATGCTGGCATGACATACATAGGCGGGCTGCTGCTTGCGTTTGCTGGATTTTGGATTGGAAATAGTATGTAGAGGACAGTGGAGGCTGTCTTTTTTTTTTGCTCCCAGTAAAAATATGAGTCAGTCCACCAGCTGAAATTATGGTGATATTCAAATGGATATTAGAATGAGGGGATTCCGATAGGAAGAGATGAAGGTCTACAGCCTCCCATCACCTTCACACTTGGAATTAAACTGGCTGCACTTGTCATGGTCGTTCCAGAGTGGCTTACGTTATGGATTGCTATTTTTGCAGATATGGGCGCGGCACTTCTGGTTACACTGAATGGATTAAGGCTGCTTAAGGTAAAGGACCGCTAATTACAGAATGATGGAACCGGATCAGTATTCCGGTGCTATTTGTATAGGAATCCTGCTGCGAAACGGCGGTGGAAGTGATTGTTTAGGTTAATTGCTGACAAATTGAAGATAATTGCTGACTTGCAAAAATAATGGCTGAATAGTCAAAAGAAGAGGGCCCGCAAGCATGGCCCAACTCCTCTTACTGTTCCAATACATAAGGAATGGATGATTTCAGCAGCCCTTTTATTCCTCCAGGATGATAAGGCATCAAGCGGTCGGCTGTTTCCCAGTCCATCCAGGCGGTTTCATCAATGGTGTCAGTATCTTGAATTGCGATTTGCCCGCTCCTGATTTCTGCTTTAAACGTAAAGAAGAGAGCGTGAACTTCCATATTTTCGAGGAAAGACTCGTTCACGGAGAGCAGGTCGCCTATTTGAACAGTAAGCCCTGTTTCCTCAAAGGCTTCCCGCTGCGCTGCAAGAGTGAGTGTTTCTCCTTTTTCCACCGCGCCGCCAGGCATTGACCAATCATCCCGTTTGCTGTTTTTCACCATTAATATCTTCTCTTTTTCCTCATCACAGATTAAAGAATAGACTACATCTACCCGTTCCATATGAAATCCTCCTCATTATCAAACGCATCAGGCTGTACATTCCCCGTTTCTTCCTAATCTGCTGATGCCAGGAATACCCTTCGAATAGCGTTTCATTTCACTTCGTTTTGAACGGGAGGAATTCCTGCTTTCATGCAAAAAAGTGCTGGGATGCCCCGCACTTCGGATTAAAACTTTAATGTTTCTCCATCTTCCGGAATCAAAGCCTTATCAGACCATTCTTTAGCAGAAAGAAACTCCTTCAAATCCGCTCTTGTTAGCAGGCAGTGATTCAATGTTTCCATGTGGGAGACAACAATAATGGATTCCGGAGCAGCATGATGGATCTGCTCAATATCGTCTTTATCCATCGTAATCGTACCGCCCTCAAGGAACTGTGCTGCCCCTCCATTTACTGCAATCACTTCAGGATGATGCTTTTGAATAGCTTCCTTCACGTCTTCGCACCAGACAGTATCTCCCGCGATATACAATGATTTTTCATCTGGATGGCTGAAAACGACTCCTGAAACCTGGCCCGTCATCTTGGTGATTTCACCTCTGCCATGCTGGCCGATCGTTTTTGTAATCGTGATGTCTCCAATGGTAATGGACTGCCCAAGAGATTGCGCATGAACAAAACCACCTTGGCGAATGGATGCGGCATCATTTTCGTTTTGAGCGTAAATGCTGATTTCCTTCGGTAAGGCTTTTTTAGCTGCGTCATCATAATGATCTGGATGCAGATGAGTAACAATCACTGCATCTGCTTCAATGATTTCTTCAATTGATACGGGCAGGCCGACCATTGGATTGCGTTTATCCTGGTTGGGGGTGTTGGGAAACGGAGGCATGGCTCCTTTATCAGCTAGAAAAGGGTCGATTAGAAAGGTTTTCCCTGCATATTTTACAACTAATGTAGCATTGCGGATTAGACGAATCTCCATTTCAAGTTCCTCCTTTTGTATGATTCTCCTATAGGATAATATAAGAAGGGATATGACATACATAGATAAAATCAAGAGTTTGCACCGATATACTTGAATTGTGAAAGAGGTGGGAGAATTGCTTGATCAAACCGATCAAAGGATTGTATACGAGCTTACGAAGAATGGGCGTATTACCATGAAAGAATTAGGAGAAAAAGTTCATTTAACGGGGCAAGCTGTTTCTTCGAGGGTAATTAAGCTTGAAGAGGAGGGGGTCATTGAAGGCTACACTATCAACCTTAATGAAAAGAAAGCAGGATACTCCATTCACGCTTTCCTAAACATATATACAAACAGCTTCAATCACCAGCCTTATTTAAATTACCTTTCTAGTCAGAAGGAGTATGTGCTGAAAAATTTTAAGATCAGCGGAGACGGATGTTATTTGCTTGAATGCCGTTTTAAGGGCAATGATGAACTGGATGCCTTCTTAACGGGGTTAACCAGGCACGTAAATTACAAGCTGTCCATCGTCATTAATGAGACACAAATTGTGTAAATTTTGCGTTACATTTAATAGGCAATTATCCGATCCTCAATTGTCCATGCTACTATAAGGTGGATTATTATAACGGAGGACTTTCAGATGAAATCGCGTCTTAAAATTTGGCTTGAAATTTTACTTGTATCCTCTAAGCTCGGATTGACGTCCTTTGGCGGTCCGGTTGCCCATTTAGGGTATTTTCGGGAGGAGTATGTCAAAAAGAAAAAATGGCTGGATGACCAGTCTTATGCGGATATTGTAGCTCTGTGCCAGTTTCTTCCGGGGCCGGCGAGCAGTCAGGTCGGACTTTCCATCGGGCTGCTCCGGGGTGGCCTTGTAGGCAGTTTTCTGTCATGGTTCGGCTTTACCATGCCCTCGATCCTTATCCTGATTGTATTCGCTTATTTGTTTAAGGGGACGGATGTTCATGAGGCGGGCTGGCTTATGGGGCTGAAAATTACAGCGGTAGCCGTAGTGGCGCAGGCTGTAATGGGGATGGGAAAGTCACTTGCACCGGACAGGCCGCGGATCACAATTGCGGTTCTCGCTGCAGTCGGTGCCCTTTTCGTTCCATCCGCTTGGGGTCAGCTTGCCATTATTGCAGGATCTGCTGTTGCAGGTTATTTGCTTTATAAAAGAGAAGAAGTGCCTGAGGTCCCTAAGCTTATTCTTACAATCGGCAAAAAAACAGCTTCAGCTTCACTTTTATTATTTGGTTTGCTGCTTGTTCTCCTGCCCATCATCCGGCAAACATTCTCCGGGACCTATATCGCTCTATTTGACGTATTTTACCGGGTTGGTTCCCTCGTATTCGGCGGCGGTCATGTCGTCCTGCCGATGCTTGAAAAAGAGGTGGTTCCTGCAGGCTGGATGACACAGGATGTGTTTCTTGCGGGATACGGGGCTGCACAGGCAGTTCCAGGTCCTCTTTTTACACTCGCTGGTTATGTGGGCGCAATCATCTCTGGAGTTCCAGGGGCTTTGATCGCAACTGCGGCTATGTTTCTGCCTTCATTTTTGCTCGTCTTCGGAGTTCTTCCTTTTTGGAGCAGCATCCGCGGAAAAAAGGGAGTGCAGGCAGCCCTCATGGGTGTAAATGCGGCGGTCGTTGGTATTCTGCTTGCCGCCCTGTATGATCCTGTTTTTACAAGTGCTATTCATTCAGCGTCTGCATTTGCACTCGCCTTGGTCTCTTTTGCCCTTCTTGTTTATTGGAAGCTGCTGCCATGGCTTGTCGTGGGACTTACCATAATTGCCGGCACACTGATGGAGCAAATTGGAGTGCTTTAGAAAAATATTATGATATACTAACCGGCAAAGGAAGGTGATTTTACATGAATAGTAAACAGTCCATCCTGAAAAAAGTTGTGGATTATGCAAAAAAGAATCCTGAGCAGACAAAAAAAGCAATCAGCATGGTTACAAAAACCTTAAAAAACCGAAAAAAATAAATGTGCAGATGGCCTTCCCGGTCATCTTTTTTTGTCCTCATAATATCACCTCTTTTTGGAAAAATAACAGTATCTATTTATTTTGAAAAGAGGAAATCAGTATGAAACCAATGTCTTCGTCCGAATTAGCAAATTTGTGGTCCACTTATCAGAAAAAGACGATGCTTCTCCGCATCATGGAACACGCATTGGATGTATCAACCCAAAAGGACATTACGTCGATCCTTCAATATGCCTATCAGGAAGAAGTGAAATTTGTAAAAGAAATCGCTCAGCTTTTTCAAAAGGAAGGCGCTGCAATTCCTGAGGGGTTTGATGAAACGGATGTGAACCGAAAGGCGGAAAGGCTGTTCGATCAATACTTCTATATCCGCTTTCTGCGGATGCTGATGAAGCTTGGAATCGGGCTGAATGCTGTGCACCTGTCAATGGTGTATCGAAATGATATTCACGACTTCTTTTCGAGAACGTCTGCCCATTCCAACAAAGTGTTCGGTATGTGTACAAATTGCCTCCTGCAGGTAGGGAACGGCGCCATTCCACCGGTAATCGGGATGCCGGATCATCCTAAATATGTCGTAAATGAAAGGTATTTATCCGGATTTCATTTTGGCAAAAGAAGATTGAATGCTACCGAACTTTCCATCATCTATCACATTGTGGAAAACAACAACTTCGGTGCCCAGCTGATGAAGGGGTTAACCAAGGTAGCGAAAGAACCGGAAGTGAAAATGTATTTAAAGAAAGGCGAACAGCTTGCTATTGATTTGTATCAATCCTATGGGAAGCTGATGGAACATAGTGGAATCCCTGTCTCAGCCTTGCCTGGAGCAGTCATTTCTGAAACAAAGACCGCTCCATATTCAGATAAACTGATTATGTATTTAATCAACTTGTTAAGCAGTTTGGGGTTGACAAGCAACGCACTTGGAACAACCTACAGTTTGCGCCCGGATCTTCCTCTGAAAATGGCACTTGCTGCACGTGATATTTATTCATTTGCAAAAGAAGGCGGGAAAATCATGGTAAAGCATCAGTGGATGGAAGAAATTCCGGAAGCTGTGATAAAGAGATAGTTGACGTTTTTTTACTGCATGTTATGATGAACCTGGAAAATAAAATACCGCATTGCCACTAGGGGAGCCCATAACGTGGGGCTGAGACCGGAGTATGCTCCGGGACCCTTGGAACCTGATCTGGTTTGAACCAGCGGAGGGAAGTGGGAGATTCTTAATCTTTCCCGCTCTTATCCGTTAAGAGCGGTTTTTTATTTTTACATAAGAAGCAGGGGGAATTCAAACATGACATCTTTTACAGAAAAGTTAAGAAAAGTAACCGATTCAATTTGGGAGGCAAACTTCAACCATCCTTTTGTAAGGGGAATCGGCGATGGTACGCTTCCGCTTGAAAACTTCCGTTACTATGTCATGCAGGATGCCTATTACTTATCCCATTTTGCCAAAGTTCAGGCACTCGCTGGCGGAAAGGCTGACGACCTTCATGTAACAGCGCGAATGGCCTTCCATGCGCAAGGAACCTACGAAGCGGAGCTATCGCTTCATGAGAAATTCTCAACTCTGCTCGGAATTACAGAAGAAGAAAAACGGGCCTTTGAACCATCACCAACCGCATATGCCTACACATCCCACATGTACCGTTCTGCAATCAACGGAAGCCTTGGGGAAATCATTGCCTGCATCCTGCCATGCTATTGGATTTACTATGAAATCGGCGAGAGATTGAAAGAGTGCAAGCCTGAAGAACCGATCTATCAAGAATGGATCGCGGCTTATGGAGGAGAATGGTTTAAAGAACTTGTATTTGAACAGCTAGAGCGACTGGACCAGCTTGCCATGGAAGCATCTGAAAAAGAACGGCAGAAAATGATCCGCCATTTCACAATCAGCTGCAAATACGAACTGGCATTTTGGGAAATGGCCTATACGATGGAACAATGGCCGGATACGGAAGCTGTTGAAGTACAGTAAGAGTGGAATTGACTGCATGGGAGTGTCCGATATCGAACCATGAACGTCCGATAAGAAGAGCGGAGTGTCCGATATCCGTGCGCGAGCGACCGATAACCCCTCGCGAGTGTCCGATAAAAAGCGGAATGACCGATATCGAACCATGAACGTCCGATAAAAAGAGCGGAGTGTCCGATATCCGTGCGCGAGCGACCGATATCACGGGAGCGGCCGATAACCCCTCGCGAGTGTCCTGCCACCAAAGAGCTAAAAGTCTCTCCGCAAAAAAAGCCGGCTTCCAACAGGAGGCCGGCTTTTTCTCAATCAATTAATCAATCACTTCATCATCAAATGGGTTAATTACGTAAATATAGCCGTGGGCCAGATCAATTCGGAGGATCCATTCCCATGGAACATCCAGTCTTTTATAAATAGCTTTCCAAAACTCAGCGGATTTTGTTTCAAATTCCAGGTATTCCTGCAGCAGCTCCTTATAGGAAGCTCCCTGAATCTGGATGTTTGAATCCATTAGACGCATGTGGGCTAGGTGCCTGCACTCCAATTCCTGGGCCATCTGAAGCTCTTCCTGTGTGGCTGTTCCAATAACGGTACCGTCCTCAGGTATTGCCGCAAAAACGTTTACATTTTCATCTACTGTCACTGGCTGTTCGTCGAAGCGCATGAGTCATTTCCTCCTTGTTTTGGAATAGGATGGTTCTCCACTATCATACATGAAAAGTTTCAATAATGACATGGATAATCATTAGGTTTGACCAAGGATATTTCGGGAAAACAGGCAGTACGGACATTAGACATATCATCAATGAATAGGGAGGCGCTTCTTTATGTTCGAGCTTCGGGACGTCCTTACATTGCTTTGGTCACTTTGCATTGTTTTGCCGATCGCATCATTTGTTCATCAATTAGGCCATACTGTTATGGCGCTTGCCTTTGGCGGAAAAGGAACATTCACAATTGGTAGAGGAAAGCCGCTTTTTACGTTTAAAAATCTGACGGTAAAACGTCTTTATTTTTTGGATTCTTTTTGCCAGTATGAAGGTCTTAGGTATGATAATCGTGCTACTCATGCCATGGTGTATGGAGGGGGAGCGCTTTTTAATCTTCTTTCCATTCTGCTTGTGAACCTGCTTATTGTGCATAATGTATTGGAGCCTCATTTATTTTTCTATCAGTTTGCTTACTTTTCAAGCTACTATGTTATTTTTGCTTTACTGCCTGTCCGATACTCAGACGATCATCCAAGTGATGGAATGGCAATTTACGAAGTTCTCCGTCATGGGCGCAAATGTGATCCTATTGATTAGATAAAAAAACCGCCATTAGGCGGCGATTCAAATCTTTGTTAAATAATATAAAAACCAGACAGCATGGTTTTGCTCGTCCGCAGCCGCTCTTTTGAAAATGCGCTTTATGTACGCATTCGTGGCTTTATCTGAGATATCCAGATAGAAATCAACGGTTTCCTGTTCATCCTTGAAAGCGGCATTAAGCCCTTTCTCATAGGTTGAGGGACATTCTTCAATTTGCTTCGGCTTATGCTGGCGTCCTGTCAGCGACAGATAAATCTGTGAAAACTCCTCATAATGCCTTCTTTCATCCTTTTGAATTTCAAGAATTTTTTCCCTCTGTTCCTGCGTCGGTGCTTGCTTTGCCAGTACTTCATAGCAATTTATCGCGCTGTATTCTCCATCAATTGCCTTGGCTATTTCTTTAGCAAGCAATGCATTCTGGTTCATTTGGCGCTGATATTCTTCGTAATATTGATACTGCATGTCCTTGATCCCCCTTAAAGTTAAGCTTGATAAAATATATGACAGTAATTACAAATTAGTAGTGAAAAGGTTCTGAACATTCTATATAATAAATGCTAATATCAGCAAGGGGATGTGTTGAAAAGCAATGATAACCGTTGTTAAAGCAGGACTTGAGCACATTCAGGGAATCATTCGTGTTTGTTCTGAAGGGTACAGGAACACATATAATGAAACGCATTCCAAAAAGTATATAGAACGTACCATTTCCGAATTTTATAATGCAGAGCGGGTGGCAAAGGAAATACAAGAAACTGACCGTCATTGGAACGGCTGGTATGCGGCAATTGGTGAGAATGGAGTAGCAGGAGCCGGCGGTGGAGGGATGACTGCCGAACACACTTCTGAGCTTTTCGTTCTTTATCTGGATCCCGCCAAAAGAAGACAGGGGATTGGCACGCTGCTTCTTAATGCCATTACAGAGGAACAAATTCAAACATATGGGGCACAGGAACAGTGGGTATCCGTGGATGAACAGAACCAGAAAGGAATTCCGTTCTACAAAGCTAAGGGATTTATCGTTCAGGATTGCGTGCCTTCCTATTCACAGACAGAGACTGAAAACTATTATTCTTTGAGGTGCAAGAGAGAGCTATAAGGGGGGCTTCATAATGATTAGGCAACTAACAGAAAAAGACCATGAACAATGCTATTCCTACGTTTCCGGCAAGCCTGCTGAAAACTTGCTTATAATAGGGGACATCGAAGCATTCGGGTACAATGAGCCTTTTCAGAAGGTTTGGGGCGATTTTAATGAGGATGGCGAGCTTCAGGGGATTCTATTAAAATATGAAGCGAATTATATCCCTTTTTCCCATGGGGATTTTGATGCCGGCGGCTTTGCCGGAATTATGAAGGCGGACCCGGAATGGGGTATTCTTTCAGGTCTTGAGGAGGTAACGGTCAAACTGGAGCCGTTCCTTGAACGGCGCGCTGAGAAACGTGTGCTGTATTATGCAAAATGCGTGAAGCTTGAGGAGACGTTCAGTCATCGTCCTGGAGTAACCGTAAAAAAGGCAGGGATTGAAGATGCAGAACGGATTCTGGAGCTGCATAAACAGATTGAAGAATTTACTTCAGCGGGAGAGAGTGTGGAAAGCAAGCGCCGAAACATGGAAAAGGGCGCTTCAAGAACGTATTATGTGGAGGAAGAAGGAAGGATGGTCAGCGCCGCCTCTACTGCAGCTGAAAACAGCCTCTCAGCGATGGTGGTCGGTGTCTGTACGCTCAATGACCATAAGCGGAAAGGCTATGCCACTCAGTGCATGCTTGAGCTATGCGGTCACGTACTGAGTGAGGGACGCGAGCTCTGCTTGTTTTACGATAACCCGGAAGCCGGCAAAATCTATAAACGCATTGGATTTAAGGATATTGGGATGTGGACGATGTATGAATGTTCATAAACGAACGGGCTGCCTATTACTTAGGCAGTTTTTTTTAGAATAAGAAAGTATAAATTTTGTCCATTTCCAGGGCACAGCCCCTTGAGGTATGGGAGGCACGCAGGACGTTGCGCATACAGCAGAACTTCATTCCCTCAAGGCGTTTTCACTTTTCTAAATGCCGGAGTCTTTTCTCTCATACATTAAGAAGGAATCCGACTATCGAACGATTGATTAAGAGAATCATTTTCATTATGATTAATGAGATTGATTCTCATTATCGAAAGAAAGAGGGCTATCACGAATGAACCACATACATAATGCTCAGAAAGGGATTCTCGATCGGTTGATGCAATGTCTGCTTCGGGAAAAGCTTATACCCTATAAAGAAGAAGAGGGTGCTATAAATATTGAACTTTCTAAGGATTCATCTATCCGCATAGGGGTAAAGAGAAAGTTTTATTTAAACAGGATTGAAATTTCCGATGTTTCCTATATTCTGTCCTCGGGAACGACCCGGATTGAAACTCCTGAACAGCTGATTCATCTGCTGCAATTATATGGTCTTTTTCCGGAATCAGAGGAGGCAGCAGTATTTAGCAGGGAACTGCAGAATAGTACAGAAAATTACCAGCTTAGTTTGAAGGAGTTTTCCAAAAGACAGAAAAGCTGGCTTCCGTATATGGAGCAATATGATAACCCAATCAGCTGGATTCATCAGCTTGCCGTTGAAAATGAGACGTTTAGTCCGTTGGCATTTTTTGAACAGCTTGCCGTTCATGGTCATACTCTCCACCCCTGTACAAAAACAAAAATGGGGATGAGTTTAGAAGAGGCCGCTGTTTACTCTCCTGAATGCGGCGGTATGCCTGAGATTGTGTACGCAGCGGTTCATAAAAGCAGGACCGCAGCCAGCCTTTTGAAGGGGACTGAGATTAAAACTCTTCTGTTCCAGCAGAATGACGCGCTTGAAGAAGCATTCAGAAACGAACTGGATAGCCAGTCTCTGGATCCTGAAGAATATGAATTGCTTCCGCTTCATCCATGGCAGGCTGAGCATGTTATACCTGAGCTTTATTATGGGGAACTACAAGACCGTCTTGTTGTGCTGATTGAGGGGATAAAGGAGCCGGCATTTGCCCTTGCTTCATTGCGCACCCTTTTACCGGCAGCACAGGGACGCAAGAATCCGTATCACCTGAAAACAGCAATCAGAGTTCAGGCAACAAGTGCCGTTCGAACCGTATCGCCTGCGTCAGCGAGCCATGGACCTAAATTTACACAGCTGTTTCAGGAGTTAGCAAATCGTCCTGATTTTCCTGAAACTCTGATTTTAGTTAAAGAAGAGGGCGGCATTCATTTCAAGGATCAAGGTTCCTCAGATGAACGGGAAAAAAACCTGGCTGCGATGATTAGGGAAAATCCTGAAGTCTATACGGATTCCGCAAATGGAGAGCTAGCCATCCCCGGCGTAGCTTTAATCTCTGATTCACCATTCGGAAATGGATCTCTTCTTACTGAAGCAGTTCGTTTATACAAAAATAGCAAAGATTCAGGGAGTCTTGAGGTAGCCGCAGAGGACTGGATCAGGGATTATTCAAGGCTGCTCTTCCAATCCGTTCTTCCAGTGATGACCCGTTACGGTATCGCTTTGGAAGCACACTTGCAAAACAGCATCCCGGTATTGAAGCATGGGGCGCCGGTCAAATTAATTGTCAGAGACTACGGCGGAATTAAACTTTATAACAAGCGGCTTCAAAAAACAGGACTTGAATTCGTCTTTCAGATGGAAACCCATGTGGAAGCACTAAATGCCGAAGCCCTTCAGGATACCGTTTCACATGCAATCATTCAAAATCACCTTGGCGAGCTGATCATAACACTCGTTAAGGAACTGAATATAAAAGAAGAAAAATTTTGGGAAATTGCCTCTGAAGAGATGGATCTTGTTTGGAATTCACTCTATGATGATCCCGACGCTCCGGCAGACAGGCAGGCGATGATGGAAAGAGAATTGTCTCTTAAAAGCCTTGTGGGAATGAGGCTTAAGCATACGATTGATAATACGTACACGAAGGTGCCCAACCCCTTTGCTGCCGTAAAAGAAGGAGGAAGCAAACGTGCTGAATTACAGAATTGACTCAAAAGCGGGCGAAAATCCATTTGCACGGGAGACGCTGAACTATTTGGAGCAGCAGCTTCCTCATTTAAAGAATTCCTATCTGGAACAGCTGCCAAGTGCAGAGGAAGCAATCTTGCATAAATGGATGGAGTCTCTTTTAAGGGAGGACATCCTGAATATGAGAAGCGAAGCGGTAGAATGGGAACAGAAGATATCTGGCCAGGATGCTTCTGGAAAGCCTTCCACTTTTCTCTCCATCCAGCTGAATGACCGGGCGAGCCTTATTGCAGCATGCACTGGCCGGCATGCCTTTAATCGGATTATGGTTAGCGGCCTTTTTCTTTTAAAGGATGGATTGATTAAGATTAAATCGTGTTCAGAGCTGCTTGAATTGCTCAAAAACAGGCATCCCCGTTTTTGGGAGTTTGGAGGAAGCTGGGAAACCTATGCAGAGGAGCTGATGAATGGAAGTGCGAATCTGGCTTTGACTTATGCTGTATTTGAGGAGATGAAAGGCAAGCTTCCCAGACAGGAAAGCTTCTACAGCTATGCTGAAAAATTATCGAAGCCAGCTTTGTTTTTTGAACAGCTTTGCATAGAGGGCCATCACCTTCATCCAGGAACAAAGACAAAACTGGGCATGCAGGCAAAGGATGTATTTGACTATTCACCCGAGCTGGGAGGAAGGGTTAGCATCCGATTTGTCCTGGGAAAAAAAGAAGCGTTTATGTGGAAGGTGCAATCAAATCGAGAACCGAATGAGTTTTTGTTCTCCAAGCTGCCCGGTTTGGAAGCAACGGTGGAAAAAGAGTGCCGCAGGAGAGGATTGCTGCTCGATGAATGGGTTGTCATTCCGGTCCATCCATGGCAAATGAAACATATGCTGCCTGAATTGTTCGGAAACGAGATGGATTCCGGTATGATTCAGGAGCTTGATCTTATATGGGAGGCTTATCCTACGACCTCTTTTAGAACCGTCATTCCAAAAGGGAGTGATTTGTTTATTAAGCTTCCTGTGCACTCACAGATGACGTCAACAAAGCGCTCTGTTTCAGCTCAAACCGCATGCAACGGTCCTGCAGTCTCTGCGTTATTTGATGACATTTTAAACAGAGAAGGGCAATTGAAGGATACCTTTATCCCCATTCCTGAAACATATGGTGTGGCTTTTAAGGATGAAAATCCATTAAAGAGCCGGAACATGACAGCGATGCTGAGAAGCGGTTTGGATCCATTTGTCCATGGCGATGAAATTCCTGTAGTTGCCTCATCGTATAACAGTCCGTCTCCATTTTCTGAAAAGCTGGTTCTTGAGGAAATCTATGAAGAATACTGCCGCAGGGAAGGGCTGAATTCAAAAGAGGCTTTTGAGCCGTTTTTAAAAACTTACTTCTCTGTTGTACTGCCAGGGACCTTGACACTTATGACGCGATACGGAATCGGGCTGGAAGGGCATATGCAGAATTCAATCGTGTCCTTCAGCGGCGGAAAACCTGTTAAATATCTGTTCAGAGACTGGGGAGGGGCGCGAATATATAAGGAGCGTCTAATCAAGCAGAAGCTCAGCCTGGAGCTGCTTCCGGGCTCTGTGACCGTTACAGAATCATTGGAGGAAATGCGCAGCAAGATGCACTATACGGTGTTTCAAAGCCATTTTGGTGAGGTAATCCGCATATTGGCAAGCTTCACCGGTTCAGAGGAAGCCCTTGCATGGAAATGGCTTGGCGAGGAAGCGGACCGGACCCTTGAATCCATTGGCGGAATGGATGCAGCGGAAGACCGTGCGTTTCTTTTCAGCCCAGTTGTTAAGCACAAGGCGCTTTCTTCCATGAGGCTGTTTCCCGATCATGAAGGGTATGTATATGTGGAAGCGCCGAATCCGCTTGCAGAGGCGTGTGAGAAAAAGTGAAAACATTTCCTGCAGCCTCTGCGTTCCGTTCAAAAGGATACCGGCTTTTTTATGCATCAGGATTTGCAAGCAGATTGTGGGAGTGGGCGGATTTCACCGTTTTAAATTGGGCTGTTTTGCAAATGACACATTCCCCTTTATACTTGGGTCTTGTTAACGTATGCCGGCTTATTCCGATTTTCCTTTTTAGCCTGACCGGGGGCATTCTTGCCGACCGGTTTCCCAAAAAACGGCTGCTGCACATAAGCCAGCTGCTCATGTTCGGATCCACTGTCTGGCTTATTTCAGAATGGGGAGGGCCAATGCCCCTCATTTTATCGATTGTATTTATCCGTTCAGCCATTCAGTCCATTGAAGCACCGATCCGAAATGCATATGTGGCCGATTTAACTGGAAAAGACCAGCTCACGAGCGCTGTAGCCCATTACAGTTCCATGATTCACTTAGCGAGATTAATCGGACCGGCCGCTGCCGGTGTTCTGCTTGGATCCATGGCTACAGAGCCTCTGTTTACTCTCATACTTGGGCTGCTTGTCATTTCATGGATGGTCATGCTGTTTGTTCCGCCTGGGAGTGCGGTGTCTGTGAAAAAGGACAAGCCGAAGGGCTCCAGTTTGAAAGAAGCCATTACATATGTGAAAAAAGATACATGCATTCAAGGGCTGCTCCTGCTGTCGGTTATCCCGATGACCTTTGGCTTCCCGTATTCCTCTATGTTGCCGATTTTTGCAGACTCTCTGATGAATATTGGACCCGAAGGATTTGGCCTGCTTCTCTCGCTGTCATCGTTTGGTGCGATAATCGGGACGTGGATTTTAACCGCCGGCTGGATTCGTTCAGGCCACTGGACGATGATTGGGTCTTCGGTTCTGTTCGGATTATTTATCATCGGCATGATTATGGCGGCGGAAAGCACCTATCTGCTATTTGCCATTGTCTTCATGATGGGGCTTTTCGGACAAGTATACCGGACACTGAATCGAATATCTCTGCAGCACTACGTACCATCTCATTATCGCGGGAAAATTTTAAGCATTGCGCTGATGGACAGAGGATTTATTTCGCTTGGTACGATGATGTTTACCCTTCTTGCAGAGTGGAATGTTTATTGGAGCGGCATTCTCATGGGGTTATCATGCTGTGCCCTTACGATGGTCATCGGTGTGATTTTCAGCCGACCGCTTGAAAAGATGCATAACGAAGTTGGAGGATTATAATGTCATCTGCTGAACAGATTAAAACGGAAATTTTAAAAATGAAATCAGCGCGGCACCCTTTCTGCGCCTATATTTATGATATTAAAGGGCTTGAGGACCATGCGCTTAGTCTGGCATCATCTCTCCCTGATCAGGTCAGCCTTTACTATGCGATGAAGGCAAATCCCGATCCGGTCCTGATACATGCGATTCAACGCCATGTAAAAGGATTTGAAGCGGCGTCACTTGGGGAGCTGGACAAGCTTACAGCATTTCCAGACCATCAAAAGGTGATAAGCGGACCGGCTAAAACGGATGAATTTCTGAAAGCTGCGATTGCCCGGGATATTCGGATGATTCACGCGGAAAGTCTTTGGGAGGTTGAACGGATTCATCTTATTGCCCAGCTGCTGGGAAAAAAAGTACGCATTGCTCTCAGAATTAATTTAGAGGCGGCAATTGGGAAAGCGCGGCTGACAATGGCTGGCAAGCCCACTCAGTTTGGAATTGACGAAACTAGACTTCCTGAGATCATGGAAATGATAAAACAGCTTCCGTTTGTTGAAATTACCGGCTTTCACTTTCATTCTGTCTCCAACAATCTGGATGCCAGCGCCCATTTGGCTTTTGTCAGTCAATGCTTGATGAAAGCCAAGGAGTGGGAGGCGCAGTATCATTTAGATTTAAACTATGTCAATTTTGGCGGCGGAATCGGGATTCACTATGAAAAACAGGATGAGCCATTCCATTGGGCAGCGTTTTCGCAAGGCATACATGAACTGATGACTCACGCGCCATCCAATTGGGAGCTGGTGTTTGAATTGGGCAGGTACATGGCAGCACCTTTCGGATATTATGCCGCAGAGGTGATGGATGTTAAGGAAAATCATGGCCAAGCTTATGTAACGGTAAGAGGAGGATCCCACCATCTTCGCCTTCCGGCTGCATGGAAAATGAGCCATCCTTTTGAAGTGATAGCGGTTGAGGAATGGGAGTATCCGCTCAGCCGTCCTGAACTTCGTGAGAAGGAAGTTTGGATTGCAGGGGAGCTCTGCACGCCGAATGATGTTTTAGTAAGGGGCGAATTCTGCACCAATATCCGGGTAGGAGACATCGTTCTTTTCCACTTTGCAGGAGCTTACGCCTGGACGATTTCCCATCACGATTTCTTAAGCCACGGGAAGCCTCAGATGATTTATATTTGAAAAGGGCTTCCTAAAAAGACGTGAGAGGATCATATGATTGAATTTGAAATCCGCGGATCGCTGTTTAAGCATTCCGCGGATTTGTTTTTTAAATAGATATTTTGAACAATTACAGGTTATCCTGCATCGAAAATCAGCCAAAACAAATCCAATTTCAATAAGCAAAAGGAGCTTTGAAAATCAATTAGTGGAGAGCTTCTAAGCTGCTTCAGAAGATATATTTAAATAATAAATATTTTATCTGAATATATTTTTGTAAACGTTTTAATTTGCTGCATCACACTTATTTTCGAAAAGGCTATTAAACTATCAGTCATCTTCTCCGATGTAATAACTATCAATCTTGGAGGTGTATGAATGCTCATACTAGAAAATAGTATAGTGTCCCCGCTATTAATCGAAACCGCATTGCGCCTGGAAATTCCAATCTATTACAGTGCCGATCAGCGTGAATTTTATTTGGAAAATCATTCAAAGCTATTAACCAATTCAGAAAGCTGTTTGCCGGTTCTGGAAAAGTACAATCCAAAACATCCCCACACTGTCTCTTCAAAGCTTGTAAAAAATAAAGCGAAATTCAGAGAACTTCTATCTTCAGTAAATGAAAATTATTATTTCCATTTAGTTACATTGAAGGAATTAACACACGTAGATGTGAAAACCATACCGTTCCCGGTCGTGATTAAGCCTAACAAGGGCTATGGAAGCATAGGGGTTTATTTTGTCAAGGAAGAAAAGGATTGGGATACAGCGGTAAACAGCCTTTATGCTGATATGCTGTTATCGAAAAATACATATTCCGATACGGTCATCGATGGAGAAGAAATTCTTATTGAAGAGTGGATTGATGGGGAAGAGTATGCAATCGATTGTTATTTTGATGAGGAAGGAAACCCGATTATCCTTAATATCCTTCAGCGGATTTTTGCCAATGAAAAAGATACATCCGATCGTATTTACTTCACATCAGCAAACGTCATTCAGGAAGTAAAAGATGAACTATCATCATACCTGAAGAATTTAAATAAACATTTGAACCTTTTAAACTATCCTTTTCATCTGGAAGTACGGCGCAGTTCAAAAGGGATCCTGCCCATTGAACTGAATCCTTTGCGGTTTGCAGGTGCGGGAACCACAGATATAAGCACCCACGCGTTTGGAATTAATGGTGCGGAATGCTATTTTCTTAATCAGGAACCTCAATGGAACGAGATTTTGAGAAGAGATGATCAAAATATATATGGATTCTTTTGCGCGGAAATCCCGAATGATATAAGCAAACCACTAATTCAAACCATACGACATGAAAAGCTTAAAGAAGAATTCAGTGAAATTTTGGAATACAGAGAACTCCATGCAGACGGAGATCGTACTTTCGCTGTCATCTTCTTTAAATCCAAATCTATGAACGAGCTTGAATACCTGCTGAACCTGGATTTATCTGCATACATCGAAATGAAACAAGTTGAGGAGAACGTCATATGAAGCGGGTAAACTTGAATCCTAAAAAATCCTTGCAAGTGCAATTATTTTTAAACTTTATTATTCCGTTTATCATCATGGGAGTGCTTGTGTTCGGATTTGTGAAATATTTAACAGATTATATTATTAATGAACACGTTCTTCCTCAGTTTGACCAAATATTAGAGATCAACGGTGAAAGCCTCGCTGGCTCCATTAATGAGACGGCTGTCAATAAAGCGATTGAAAATCCGGCGCAAAACGGGGAATTAGTGAGATTTCTTGACACCTTTATTGAAGGTAAAGAAGGAATTGAATATGTATACGTGCTGACGAAGCAAAATAATAAAGATTACATCGTCGGCTTAAACGGCAGCGGCGACGCAATGGTTGAATCGCCATTTACACCTTCACAAGAAGAAGCATTTACATCAGGAAAAACCGTCCTTACTGATATTTACGAGGATAAATGGGGGAGCCATAAATCATATTTCATTCCTCTTGAAAACTCCAACGCCATTATCGGGGTGGACATGAGTACAAATTTTATTGAAAAACTGCAAACAGCCATCAACTTTTTTCAACTTATCTTCTTAGCTGCATCAATCACTTTAGGGGGAATTTTGGCGTTCTTCTTTGGACGCCGATTGATTAAGCCGATTCAGCTCCTGCTCGCTTCAATGAACAAAATCAGCAACGGAGACCTGACTGAGAGTATATCGGTGAAAAGACAGGATGAGATCGGCAGGCTCGCTCAAAACTTTGAAGAGATGAGAAAAAGCCTGGTAACCATAATCAGGAGTGTAAAGACGAACTCCAGCCAAATAAATGAAAACAGTCTGGAATTGGTTCAGTCTTTTGATGAGCTTGTGGATGCTGCATTTCAAATAGCGGCCGGAACCGGTGAAGAAGCAAAAGCTGCAGAGGTACAGGCGCTGCACATCGAGAAAATATCGCAAGGCATCTCGCTGATGTCAGATAAAATTCAGTCCGTGAGTAACGAAACGAATGCGATTGGCCATTTTACAAAGCATACAGGTGAAATTGCGGAGAAGGGATCTTCACAAATAGCAGATATCGCTAAACAAATAAACCGTATTCAGGAAAATAGCGACATAAGCCAGGAGAGACTTGGGCTATTAAAGGAAAAAGTCTATCAAATCAACCAGGATATTAAATTAATCAAAGATGTCGCAGATCAAACCAATCTGCTTTCGTTGAACGCATCCATTGAAGCGGCGAGGGCAGGGGATGCCGGAAAAGGATTCTCGGTAGTGGCTCACGAAGTTCAAAAGCTTGCAGGACAAACAGAAGGCACGGTTAAAACCATTGATTCAATTCTGAGAGAAATCACAGACCATTGTATTCAAATGGTCACATCCAATAATGAGGACAATCAGGAAATTCAAAAAGGTGTTCAGCTGATCACGGTCAGCGGGGAGCTCTTCGGTCAGATATTCGAAGCTGTAAACACCTTGACGAACCAGGTAGATTCCATGGTAGAGAGTGTGGATGATATCACTAAAGCCTCCACTGAATCATCCCAATCTGTCCATGAAATAGCAGCAATCTCTGAAGAAAGAGTTGCAACGATCGAAGAAATCTCTGCCTCCTCTCACCAACAGAGCACGACAGTCGGTCAGTTAAAAGAGAAAAACCGTGAATTGCAGGAAATGGCCCACTCACTAAGTGAATTAGTGGAAAAGTTTACTGTCCAATAGTGAATAGACAAGGATCTGTCCGTTTTCAAAGATGCGCCCTCTGTTTAAACTGTAGCCAGGATTTCGTTAATGGATGCTCAAGGTTCAGCATGTCGGGCGTTGACGGCTCCTCCAGGGTCTCACTGTTCCGCTGCTCTTAGCAGGAGCGCGCACTTTCGCTCCAATCGGCCTAATCCTGATTGTTCAAAGTATCTATATAGTACAGCGCCCGGAATGCTTTCACAGCATCCGGGTGTTTCAATTTTAATCATTCAAACAAAATGATGGAAGCCCTTCCTCTCACCCTCTAAAACCAAGCGTCTTTCAATAACCCGATTCCCTTTATGATTTCCTCTTCTGTCACACCGCCAAATCCAATAAAAAGGAGCGGTTTTTCCGGGATAGCTTTTACAAAATAGATGGAGGCCGGATACACTTTTATCCCTTTTTGCAGGGCCTTTTTGATTAGCTCCTCCTCACTCATTACGGTGTCTATTTCAATTAGAATATGCATTCCAGATTTCTCGCCGATGATTCGGATCCGGTTTTGAAAGACCGTCTTCATTTGCTCCAGCAGCAGTTTGTGTTTTTTACGATAATGGGTTCTCATTCGATTTAAGTGCTGCTCCCAAAAGCCGCGGGCCATGAAAAGGGAAAGTGCATGCTGATGCGTTCGGGACACGGTTTGTTTAAATTTCAAAAGCTTGGGCCGGGCGGAATGCATTAGTTTTTCCGGTAAAATCATATAACTGATTCTGAGTGAGGGCATGAACGATTTAGAAAAGGTTCCAAAGTAAAGAACATCATCGTTTTGGCTTAGACTTTGCAGGGACGGAATCGGACGTCCTTCATAACGGAATTCCCCATCATAATCATCTTCTATGATCCACCGGTTATTCTCCTCTGCCGCCCATTCCAGCAGCTCCAGACGCCTTTTAACAGGCATAACTGTTCCATATGGGAATTGGTGGGAGGGTGTGACGTATACAACTGAAGCATGTGAAGATTTTAGCCTTTCGATATCTATTCCTGATTCATCCAGCGGAATGGGCTCCACGCTGTAATCTTTCAATGAATCCCTTGTCCGATGATAGCCGGGATCTTCAATGGCGAAGAACTCAGCTCCCAATATTCCGGCAGCCTTTTCCAATAAAATTTGGGTTCCCGCACCGATGATCACCTGGTTCAAATGACAGCGGACCCCTCTGGCCCTTTTTAGGTAAGCGGCGATTTCCTCCCTCAGTTCTTTCTCACCAAAAGGATGGCCTGTATGGAAAAGTTCATCTTTATAAAGAGCCTCTATCGAACACTTTTTCCAGGGCGCGTAAGGGAATTTAAAAGTGTCAATGGTTTGGCTAAAGTCGATTAGGTCTTGGTTTTCCGTTTCTTCTAAACCAACTTTACAAGGGAGTGGAGTTTCTGAAAGCATGTCTTCAAATCGAAGGACGTACCATCCTCTTCGCGGTCTTGCTTCAATATATCCTTCTGCTTCAAGCTGGCCGTAAGCCGCTTCTACCGTGTTTACACTTATATTCATCTGAACGGAAAGCTTCCTCTTCGATGGGAGCTTCTTTTCAGCAGGAAGACTGCCGTCTGTAATTTTCTGTTTTATTTGTTCGTAAAGCTGGACAAAGAGGGGAATCCCTTTCTTGAAAAAAATTGTTTCCATTTTAGCCTCCTGAACTGGCACCTTGAAAAAATATAAAACTGGCTCTCCGCACCATGCCAGTAATTTGTTATTTTTATCCTAACACAAGGAGGAATGACAAATGGAAAAAATTATAGAACTAGTTGGTGAGAAGGACTGGAAGAAAGGATTTCCGGTGATTTCGCAGCTAAGACCGAACTTGACTGAAGGTGATTTCCTTGAGCTTGCGGCGCTTGCAGCTGAGCAGGAAAACTACCGGATTAAAGTACTCTTTAAGGATAGTCAGCCTATTGCCTATATTGGATATCAGCCAATGATCACCCTGTATTACGGGAGGTTTATCTGGGTTTCTGATCTTGTAACGGATGAAGCCCACCGCTCTCTGGGATATGGCGAAAAACTGCTTTGCCATGTGGAAGAGGAAGCGCAAAAAGGTGGATATGACGGAATAGCCCTTTCTTCCGCACTTCATAGAAAAGGGGCTCATCGCTTTTATGAGGAGAAAATGGGTTTTGATAAAGCAAGCTACAGCTTTAAGAAGGTTTTCAAATAACTTTTTCCTTCGCTTGTCTATTTTCCTAGAAACAAAGGCCCCTTTTTAAAAGAAAATGGAGCGCTAAAAATAGTGGGAATTCGCTGTGTTTCTATTGTTTTCTGCATGTTCTCTCAAGTGGGACAAACGGAGGTACATCGAAAAATGTAAAAATTTTGACTGAAATTAGGCAATCTGATATATTTACTAAATATTCTGATAAATTTATGATGTGTAAAAGGAGGCGAGACAATGGGAAAGGGAAGAATTAGAGTGGAGGAGCGTATCAAAGTTGAGACTAATGAAGAAATGTATAAAGCCACCCTCGTTGACCAGAATAGCTCAAAGGAAAAGAAATAATCCCAATTCCATGAATCAAAGCCGAACTGCCTTTTCACAAAACTTTACTTAGAATCCCGTTCATGCTTTAAGCTGCCAGCCCCGAATCTGGCAGCTTTTTTCATTCTTCGGGAGATCTTTTTACAGGTGCAACCAGTTCTTGGCCCGTGCCTCAAAGCCTTGGAATGGAAAACCCCCCCTTATTGCCGTTTAACATTTTTTCATAAAGGTATATAAATGAAAAAGGGGACATTATTCCCGTTTTTGGAACGAATATATAGTATAATTCTTTTTTAATCAATCTAAAGGAGAGAAAAAGCAGTGCTGTTATCTTGGTTTACATACGAAAATTTGACGAAGCTTGGAATTAGTTTAGGCATCCTTGTTTTGTTTTTAGTTCTTAGAAAGCTTTTTACGAAATATATCTTTCATCTGATTATGAGAATAAGCAGGAGAACACCAACCGAATTTTTTACACATGTTCTGCTATCGTTTGAAAAGCCATTTAGATGGCTGTTTGTGTCCGTCGGTATTTACTTGGCTATTATCTACTCGCCATTTTTTAATGACAGCATGCAAATTGTTCATGAGGTTTACCGATCTGCCATTGTCATCGTTCTTGCATGGGGACTGTACAATTTGACTGGTTCATCTTCCTTGTTTTTCAATAAAGTAAATTCAAGGTTTGATCTTGGTATTGATGATATTTTAGTGCCGTTCCTCTCTAAGCTATTGCGTTTCGTCATTGTAGCATTGAGCTTTAGCATTGTGGCTCAGGAATTTGATTACGATGTGAATGGTTTCGTTGCAGGTCTCGGTCTCGGCGGTCTTGCCTTTGCGCTTGCGGCCAAAGATACAATCGGCAATTTCCTTGGAGGAATCGTGATCATTACGGAAAAGCCCTTTACAATCGGGGACTGGATAAAAGCTCCGAGTGTGGAAGGTGTCGTAGAAGACATCACCTTCCGCAGCACGAAAATCAGGACATTCCCGCAGGCGCTTGTAACTGTGCCCAATTCCACTTTGGCGAATGAACCAATTACAAACTGGACCAAAATGGGGAAAAGACAAATCAACTTTAAAGTAGGGGTTACCTATCATACGAACCAAAAGCAAATGAGCTTAAGTGTAAAAAGAATCGATCACATGCTTCAGGAACATGACGGAATCGATGATGAGTCCATCCAAGTCAGCTTTGACAGCTTCAGTGCAAGCAGCCTGGACATTTTGATAAACTGCTTTACAAAAACAACCCAATATGGAGAGCACTTGAAAATAAAGCAGGACATTAACTTGAGAATTATGAGTATATTGGAAGAAGAAGGCGTGCGTTTTGCTTTTCCAAGCCAGACGATTTATGTTGAGCAAGCCGGGAACGGGGAAGAGCAAACGAAGGAAAAGCAATACTCATAATCCCGGAGGAATTCTCATTTACGTTAGTAACTCAGTTTAGGAAATGACACAGTATAAGAGGCAGGTTTTCATTTTGAACCATACCATCAACCAATTAGCCACTTGGCTGTCTGAAGCAAACGTCATATCGGTGATGACAGGTGCAGGTGTCAGTACAGAATCAGGAATACCTGATTTTCGTTCATCTCAAGGATTGTGGACAGAAGATCTTTCACGGACGGAGGTAATGAGCCGTTCCTATTTTGAACGGAATCCTAAATCCTTCTGGAGATATTTCAAAGATATTTTTCAAACGAAACTAAGTACTGGGCACCAGCCGAATAAAGGTCATTCGTTTTTAAGAGACTTAGAGAGCATGGGGAAGGAAGTTCGTATTTTTACCCAAAATGTAGATGGTCTTCACCAAAAAGCTGGGAGCCGTCATGTATATAACATGCATGGCTCTATACAGTCCGCAGAATGCCCGAAATGCAAAACCAGCTATGGATTGGATTATATTCATGAAGAAGAAGTGCCAAGGTGCAGCGCACTGATAGGCAATGGAAGACGCTGTGATTTTATCCTGAAGCCTGACGTTGTTCTTTTTGGAGACACGGTTCAGCACATGGAAGAGATCTATCACACGGTTGACCGTTCCGAGCTCCTTCTTGTAATGGGAACCTCGCTTGAAGTCTATCCAGTCAATCAGATTCCGAAGGACTTCCGGTATCGCGGTGATAAAAAAATGGTGCTTATCAATCGTGAACCGACTCGAATAGACCATGTGTTTGACCTTGTAATCCACGCTTCTATAGGGGAAACTCTTGAACAGGCTGAGGAGAAAATGAAACACGAAGATTCTGGCTGATTGAAGGAGACTCCTGAGATTGATGACACAATCTTCCGTATCATCTATAACCCAAAAATGCCCGGGATTCCACATCCCGGGCATTTTTTCCTTCTGGCTGATTACTAAAAAATCCAACATGCGAAACCAGCATTCATTTCAAATGAACAGGTTCCATATCCTCTGAAATGACATCAAATGAGTAACCGCGTTTTTTCAGCTCAGGAAGCAGCTGACTAAGAGCTTCCGGTGAAGGAAGTCGATCATGCATTAAGATTACGATTGGCTGGTCTGGAAAATCGTGATGGTGTTCTTCTACCTGATTCAGAACATCTGTTACGTAGTCAGGTTTTTTGAACTTCCAGTCAAAACTGTCGACATTCCAGTCCCAATATTGGAAGCCCGCAGCATGAAGAGCCTGCTGTTCTGGCTGTGTAAGGTTTGGTACGCTGCCATAAGGGGTGCGGACAAGGCTCGTTGTGATCCCTGTTAATTTTTTGAGTGTATCCCTTGATTTGCTCATTTCCCCTACGACGGATTCAGGATTGGCATAAAAGACCTTCGGCTTGTGCGAGACACCGTGAAGTCCTGCAGCATTCCCTGTTTGGACAATGCGTTTAACCTCTTCCGCATGCTTAACCATATTGGGCTCAAGCATGAAGAATGTGGCCGGTACCTCATATTTGCCTAGAACATCCAGAATGTCATCGGTGGCATATGATGGACCGTCGTCAAACGTTAAAAATACCGTTTTTTCCTTGACTTCCTTCTTTTGCTCCAGGGGTTTTGGAATCATTGATTCCGGGGGATCCGCCTTCATGAATTCTTCCTTTCCCCCATGCTTTAGCGTTCCTATTTCCTGGCTATTCACCTTCGCTTTAACCGGTTTGTGCAAATCTGTTTCCATCCAAAGCGACACGAGAACCAGGCCCATTACTGCGAGTACACTTGCTTTCATCCATAAATACTTCGGCGTCGGCTGTCTTTTTTCCACATGACCCTCTCCCATGACGTGTAGCTATGTATTCTTATAGTAGTGTAACGAAAATTGGAAGCTGTTTTGTTACAGGAAAGTAACAATTTATCGACTATTATGTAATGAAGCGGAATGAATGTGCTTCATGTGTGCAGTCCAAAATATGGATGAGCAGAAATTTCGTAATTTTATTGACGGCTGATTGGAAAGCGGATATATTAAGTTTATAAGTTTAAATGTTTAAGTTTTTAAACAAACAATCATTAGGAGGAATTGTTTATGAAATCAATGGGTTATGTTCTCATAACAGGTGCTTCAGGCGGAATTGGAATGGAACTCGCTAAAATTGCAGCAGGGAAGGGCTATTCACTGATTCTCGCAGCCAGAAATGAGAAGAAACTGCTGGAGCTGAAGGCCGACCTTGAGAGTAAGCACGGTATTTCAGTTGTAATCCATCAGGCAGACTTATCAAAACCTGAGGAAATAACGAAAATGGCAGAAGAATTGAAAATAAAAAAATTAAAGGTATCCTATCTGATCAATAACGCTGGGTTTGGTTTGTTTGGAGAATTTCTTGAAACAGATCTCGATGCAGAATTGAATATGATTGACTTAAATATCCGGTCCCTGACACACCTGACCAAACTGTTTCTGCCGGATATGACAGAGCGCAATGAGGGAGGCATCCTTAACATCGCTTCAACCGCAGCCTTCCAGCCTGGTCCGCTAATGGCTGTTTATTATGCAACCAAAGCATACGTCCTTTCGTTCACAGAAGCTCTTGAAAATGAGCTCAAGGATACAAATATCCGTGTATCTGCACTCTGCCCGGGTCCGACCGATACCGGTTTTTCGGAAAGAGCTGACCTCGGCAAATCCAAGCTTTTCAATAATGGTGTCATGCGGGCAGATCAGGCTGCACAAGCAGGATTTGATGGGTGGATGAAAGGGAAAACGGTCATCGTTCCGGGTCTTCAAAATAAAATCTTGGCTGGATCGGTCCGTTTCATGCCGAGAAAAATGATTACCTCTATTGTGAGGAGCGTGCAGGGCAAAAATTAATGGAAAATGGCGGGTAATTCATAATGGTGTATAATAAGGGTAATTGCATTAAGAAAGGCTGATGATCATGTCAGAACCCGTTTTAGAGATTTTTCGATCGTGCACGCCCATTTTTCAGGCACTTGGCGATGCAGCCAGACAGGATATCATTTTGCTGCTGGCAAAGCATGATACCTTAACCGTAAATCAAATTGCTGAGCAATCCCATCTTTCCCGTCCTGCTATCTCCCACCATTTAAAGGTTCTCAGGGATAACCAGCTTGTAGCGATTGAACAAAAGGGAACTCAGCGTTATTATTCATTATCTCTCGATCAGTCTGTAGACCTGTTGAAACAGCTGATATCCAAAATAGAAGAAGAGTGCGATCTATAAATATATGATCTAACTCTGCTTTAAATGTTTATATATTTAAACGTTTGAACGATAGAACTGAAAGGACGCTTGCAAATGAAGATAGGAGTACTTGGAGCTACAGGCATGATCGGTCACCACACAGCTTTGGCTGTTTTGGAGCGGGGACATGAGTTGAGAGTGATTCATAGAAAAAATTCAAATCTTTCCGTTCTAAAAGATCTGGCTTTTGAATCAGCAGAAGCAGATTTGTATGATCAAGCAGCAATGGAGAAAGCTTTGTCAGGTTTGGATGCCATTATTCATTGTGCAGCCTATTATCCGGTTAAGCCGCTTCCGCTTAAAGAAGATGTGGGGCTAGCCCGGCTCCAAATGAATACTTTTTTATCGGCATGTGAAGCTAATTCACAGCTGAATAAGATTGTTTATACCGGAGGGTCCATCGCTCTCCCTAAAAATGCTGATGGAGCCCCGGGGACAGAGACGCTTGTTTACACGAACCCGCCTGCGCAAAAAAATGCCTATCTGCAGGTGAAATATGAGATGGATAAAATAGCGAGAGAAAGAGCATCCGCAAAATTGCCGATTGTCATTGGAATCCCTGCAATGTGCCTTGGTGAATATGACTATGGTCCTTCAACTGGGCAGATTATAGTTGAAGTGGCAAATGAATCCCTTCCTGCTTATTTAGAAGGAAACCGGAATGTCGTTTATGCAGGGGATGCAGGACGGGGACTGGTGCTGGCTGCTGAGAAAGGCAGAATTGGAGAGCGCTATTTAATCACCGGGACGAATATTTCCATGAGTGAACTCGTTCCTAAAATTGCTTCTCTCGCCGGTGCGGTTCCACCTAAAAGAATTCTCTCGCTTAACGCTGCCAAAATCATCGCTTCTTTAGTATCTGTAAAACAGTCAATGTTCGGCGGGCCGAGCCCGAAGCTTTCAAAAACGGCGGTTGCGATTATGGGATTAGGGCAATTTCTTGATGGGGGCAAGGCTGAGAGGGAGCTTGGCTATTCGCCCTCGAATACACTCGATGAGACACTTGAGCGAACATTGTTATGGTTTAAAAAAGAAGGTTATCTATCATCAAAGGAGATGGGACATCATGATTGACACAAAGCCTGATGAAATAAAGCAAATCCTCAAGGAGCAGCAAACGTATTTTGCCACTCAACAAACAAAAAATATTTCATTTCGCTTGGAGCAGTTAAAGAAGCTTAAGGATGGAGTAAAGAAACACGAGCAGGATATTGTTAAGGCCCTCGCTCTGGACTTAAATAAATCAGAGCTTGAAGCTTACTCAACAGAAATCGGTATTCTATATGAAGAGATTAATTTTACGATGAAGAGATTAAGAAATTGGGCTAAGCCAAGAAAGGTGAGTACGGCACTGACACATACTGGGTCTAGAGGGTATGTCATTCATGAGCCTTATGGTGCAGTGCTTATTATTGCACCGTGGAACTACCCTTTTCAGCTTGCCTTATCTCCTCTAGTCGGAGCAATCGCAGCTGGAAACACAGCGGTCATTAAGCCTTCAGAGCTGACGCCGAACGTTTCGTCACTGATCAAGAAGATTCTTCAGGAACAATACACTTCCGCTTATATTGCAACAGTTGAAGGGGGGGTAGCAGCGAGCCAAGCCCTCCTGGAACTGCCATTTGATTACATCTTTTTCACAGGAAGCGTCCCAGTCGGAAAAGTTGTGATGGAAGCAGCAGCTAAGCACCTTACCCCCGTCACACTTGAATTAGGCGGAAAAAGTCCAACGATTGTAGATGAGCAAGTGAATATCAAACTTGCAGCTAAACGGATTGTATTCGGTAAATTTACGAACGCCGGTCAAACGTGTATTGCTCCGGATTATCTGCTTGTTCAAAAGAAAGTAAAACAAGAATTGATTGACGCAATGAAGGAAGCAATAAATGAGTTTTATGGAGATAACCCTTTGGAAAGCAGCCGGTATTCAAAAATTGTGAATGATCGCCATTACAGCAGACTCACTCGTTATCTTAATGATGGAAGAATCCTTTTTGGAGGAACACGAGATGATGGGACTCACCGGATTGCGCCAACACTGCTCGATCAAGTGGATCCCAATTCACCTGTAATGACGGAAGAAATTTTCGGACCGATTTTTCCAGTGATGGAATATGACACTCTGGATGAAGCAATCGAATTCGTGAATTCCCGTCCAAAGCCGCTCGCTCTCTATCTATTTACAGAAAGCAAAGAGACAGAAGCAGAAGTGACAAACCGTATTTCTTTTGGCGGAGGATGCATCAACGATACCCTTATGCACATCGCGACTCCCTATCTCCCATTTGGAGGAGTCGGTGAAAGCGGGATGGGAAGCTATCACGGGAAATACAGCTTTGAAACCTTTTCCCATGCTAAGAGCGTGCTGAAGCAGACGACAATATTTGACTTTTCCTTCCGATATCCTTCAGCAAAGAACGGTCTAAAATTAGTAAAAAGATTATTAAAATAATAAAATGGACAGCTCCATTAGGGGGGCTGTCCTCGTTTTGTCGAAAAATAATCGGAATTCCAGCACATTGTGATTTCAGATATAGGTCTTTCTTCCGATATATTCAGTAATAGATGTTAGGAATTTTGCTGCTTACTTAGGAGGAATATCATTGAACGCATCGAAGAACAGGCTTATGCTGTGGGTCTCCGCAGTGTGCATTGCCGTAGCCTGCGGTATACAAGTTATCCATCGCCTTTTTCCAATGCACATGCATATGGAGCATTCAGGCAGCCATTCACTGATTCTGATTGCTGCGATCATCCTGCCGGTTCTTTTATTGAGTGCCGCTGTTTTCTTTTATAACCAAGATTCAAGCCATCGGCTCGTCCCGCTCTTTATAGTACTGACGCTAACTTTTTCCAGCATCGCTATGATCGTTTCAGGAGAAGGGATGGTTGTGTACCATTTTTCGATCTTTCTGGTCGTAGCGCTGGCTGCCTATTATGACAGTATAAGATTGATTTCGGTAATGACTGTTCTTTTTGCCGTTCCTCACCTAATTGCTATGTTTGCCTTTACAGATTTGTTCTTCGGAGATCACGATTATACATGGTTTATGTTTTTCATACATGCGTTCTATCTCGTTCTTACATCAGGGGGGATCTCATGGCAAATCTACTCGAAAAATAAATATACCCGTGAGCTCTTGCAGAAAAATGAATGGCAAAAGCAATCCTTGGAGCGCCTAACAAATGAACTGGCTTCTACCGCTCACCGCATCGTTGAAAATGTGGACAGATTGACTGAGCATGGTGAAATGACTGGTCTGGTAAGCCGCCAAATAAAGGATTCCGCCTCTGAAGTAGCAGCGGGTACGGTAAGTCAAGTGGCAGAGGCAAAGCAAAGTGAAGAAAAAATGATTGATATGCAAAATGGAGCGGTTAAAATCTCAAGTGCCGCTGCCAGTATTCGGGAATTGTCCTTTAACGCCAATGAACTAGTAAACGCGGGGAAAGAATCACTTGAAGATACAGAGCGTCAAATGGAGAACATTCATGAAACCTTTGAAACGCTTGCCCGCTCCATTCAGGCCCTTCAAAGTCAATCAAAGCAGATTGGCGGCATTGTTTCAGAGATAGCTTCCATTGCGGATCAGACAAATCTTCTCGCCTTGAATGCTGCGATTGAAGCCGCCAGGGCAGGAGAAGCAGGAAAAGGATTTGCTGTGGTGGCGGATGAGGTCCGGAAGCTTGCAGGGAAGTCAAACGAATCTACTGAAAAAATCAGCCATCTTATTGACGCTATTCAAAACGATATCCAACAGGTGACCGAAGAAATGAACGCAGGTTCCGGGGTTGTCCAGGAAGGTTTGCTTAAAGTCGAAACAACTGCAGCAGCCTTTGAACAAATCAACACCGCTTCCAATGATGTTGCTGCTGGCACAGACCGGGTGGCAGAGGAAGTTACCCGTTTCCTTCAGAGCATTACCGAAGTAAGCGACTCCATTTCCAGCATGTCATCTGCCCTGCACTTAAGCAAAAAGGCGAGCGGCGAAATGATCACCAGCATGGAAAGCCAATCAGAAGCGGTTCAATATCTTGGTACCATCATGGAATCCCTGGGAGAACTCACCGCAAACCTGAATGGACTGGTCGCATCGCTTGGGGAAAATAAGTAGAAGAGTGAAAAGCAGCCGGTGGCTGCTTTTTTAATTGTAATGAAAATATAAGAGACGGAAAGAAAAAATCTGACTATCCATCTTCCATCTTAGTTGACTTCCCAAACTTCATATAATACAATTAACAAAATGTTAATTAAAAAGCTGGTGAATAAGTGAGTGATATAAATCAACAAGCCTTAAAAAATTATGATTCCGGCAAGTATCGGACACCTGATGGATACACGTCAGACATCGCCGTATTTACGATTCATTCAGAAAAGCGGGAGCATAAGCCGCCCATTGTAAGCATGATGCTAATGCTGATCCAGAGGACAGAAATCACTGCCGAGGGCACCCCGAATATTGAAGGGGGCAAATGGGCGCTTCCGGGAGGATTTGTTCAGCCGGATGAAACCGCGCTTGAAGCCGCACATCGGGAGCTTTTAGAGGAAACCGGGGTAAGAGGCATTCATATGAAACATTACGGTGTATATGACCGGCCGGGAAGGGATCCGCGCGGATGGATTTTATCCAATGCCCATTATGCGATAGTGCCGGAGGATGTGCTGAAAGGACGAAAGGCGAGTGATGATGCGGAGGATGTTCAGCTTTTCCGCTTGGAGGATTTGAAATCCATTCAGCTTGCATTTGATCATGAGCAGTTAATTTCCGATGCCATTCGCGAGATCCGATCAGATCTGCTCCAGACAACAGCAGCGAAGAATTTTTTGCCTGAGGAATTTACTTACTCAGAGCTGCAGGCGGTGCTTCTAACGGTAACCGATGACCCCGCCATTAAAAGCGAGCAGTCATTTGCCAGGAAAATCAAGACACTTCCTTTCATAGAGGAAGCAGAGGGGAAGACAACAGCCAGAACCTCAAAAAAGCCTGCTAAGCTGTACCGTTTTGTAGAAATGGATATCATAAAGCCAATCTATACGGCACGCTACTAAGTAAACAGGGGGAATGGGCATGACCAGGGGATTGATTGTGATTGATTACACAAATGATTTTGTTGCGGATAACGGAGCACTGACTTGCGGCAAGCCGGGTCAGGTGATTGAATCAGAAATCGTGAGGGTAACGAAAGATTTTATTGAGTCTGGAGATGCGGTTGTTTTCGCAGTAGACTTTCATAAAAAGAATGATCCATTTCATCCGGAGACAGCTCTTTACCCTCCTCATAATATTGAGGGAACCTCAGGAAGAGAGCTATACGGAGCGCTTCAGGGTCTATATGATCAAAATCAGCATCTCGGCCATGTTTTTTGGATGGATAAAACGCGGTACAGCGCATTTGCAGGGACGAATTTGGAAATCCTTCTCAGAGAGAGAGGAATTACGGAGCTTCATCTGATTGGGGTATGCACAGACATTTGTGTTCTTCACACGGCAGTAGATGCCTATAATAAAGGATTTAAACTTACGGTTCACGAGAAGGCAGCAGCCAGTTTTGACGAAGATGGCCATAAATGGGCGCTTAGGCATTTCAAAGGCAGCTTAAATGCGGAAATCCAGTAGTTGGATGGAGAGGAGATCTACAGATGCACGACAGATATGAGGATGACAGCCTGGCCCTTCATACGGACCTTTATCAAATAAATATGGCGGAAACTTACTGGGAAGACGGTGTTCATAATAACAAGGCTGTTTTTGAATTATTTTTCAGAAAACTGCCGTTTGGCAATGGATATGCAGTCTTTGCAGGACTTGAGAGGGTTATTCAGTATTTAAATGGATTTCGTTTCTCAGAAAGTGACTTGGAGTTTTTAAAGGAACTTGGGTACCAGGAAGATTTTCGGGCTTACCTGAAAGATATGCGATTTACCGGTTCCGTCCGTTCAATGGAAGAAGGAGAGCTTGTTTTCGGAGGCGAGCCGATGATTCGGATTGAAGCTCCGCTTGCCGAAGCTCAGCTCGTTGAAACGGCTTTGCTGAATATCGTAAACTTCCAGACGCTGATTGCAACGAAGGCGTGCAGGATAAAGCAGGCTGTCGGTAATCAGACGGTGATGGAATTTGGTTCAAGACGGGCTCATGAACTGGATGCCGCTCTCTGGGGAACGCGGGCTGCCTTTATCGGCGGACTCGAAGCAACCTCCAACGTTCGGGCGGCGAAGCTATTCGGAATTCCTGCGGCCGGAACCCATGCCCATGCACTTGTTCAGGCATACCGTGACGAATATACAGCTTTCCATAAATACGCCCGCCGCCACAAGGACTGCGTCTTCTTAGTTGATACATACGATACGCTGAAGTCCGGTGTCCCTAATGCGATCAGAGTGGCACAGGAGCTTGGTGATAAAATTAATTTTGTCGGAATTCGCCTTGATAGCGGGGATATGGCGTACCTGTCTAAAAAAGCGAGAAAGATGCTGGATGATGCAGGATTTACAGAAACGCATATTATCGCATCCAATGATTTGGATGAAGACACGATTATGAATTTAAAGTCGCAGGGAGCCCGGATTGATACATGGGGAATTGGCACGAAGCTTATCACAGCCTATGATCAGCCGGCATTGGGTGCCGTATACAAGCTTGTCAGCATTGAAGGCAAAGATGGCGTTATGGAGGATACCATTAAAATCAGCGGGAATCCTGAAAAAGTCACAACGCCAGGCATGAAACGCCTCTACAGAATTATCAATACGAATAACCATAAATCAGAAGGCGATTATATTGCGCTTGAAGAAGAAAACCCGAACGAAGAAGAGCGACTGAAAATGTTCCATCCGGTTCATACGTACATCAGTAAATTCGTGACGGATTTTGAAGCGCGTGATCTCCATAAAGATATATTCAAAGACGGAAAACTTATCTATGATCTTCCATCAATTAAGGATATTCAAAGCAAGGTGAAAAGTAATCTTGAGGAGCTTTGGGATGAGTACAGAAGAAAGCTGAATCCTGAGGATTACCCGGTCGATCTCAGTGAAAAATGCTGGGAAAACAAAATGAGAAATATTCGCGAGGTTAAAGAGAAGGTTGAAAAAATAAGAAAAGGGTGAAAAGTGCATGGCGAAAATCGGGATTTACGGCAGCTCGTTCGACCCGGTCACAAACGTTCATTTATGGACAGCAAGCACAGTAGCACATCGCTGCAAGCTGGACCGGGTCATTTTTCTTCCCTGCTCCAGCAAAAGAAAGGATAAGAGTCTGAACACCACCGATGAACACCGGATTGCCATGCTTGAGATGGCCCTGAAAAACAATGAAAAATTCATCCTGGATGACTATGAAATGAATCAGGATAGCTGGAATGTTTACACGTATCATACGATGCAGCATTTTCATTCCCTTTTCCCCGGTGATGAAGTGTCATTCATCATGGGTGCCGACCTCCTGGAAGACATTGCGGAGGGGAAATGGAAGTATTCTGACGAACTGATTGCGAATAATAAGTTTATCGTCATGGCCCGAAATGGTATAGATATGTTAAAGACGATTTCCCGTTCGCCCCTGCTTCGCAATTATGATGATGGAACGAGGTTTCATTTAATTGATAAGGGACTTGCAATGGAAATCAGCAGCACCTATATCCGGGAAGAGCTTGCAAAGGGCGGGGAGCCGCGCTATCTGCTTCCCGATGCGTGCTATGATTACGTGAAAAATCATGGTTTATATCAATAGCAATTTTTAAGGAGGACTATAACGTGAGCATGCAAAAGCAGATTATGAAAGAGTTAAGTGTACAGCCTCAAATTGACCCGGCACAGGAAATCCGAAAACGCGTCGACTTTTTGAAGGAATACGTGAAAAAGACGAACACAAAAGGATTTGTGCTTGGGATCAGTCTTGGGCAGGACTCAACGCTTGCAGGCAAACTGAATCAAATGGCAGTAGAAGAGCTTCGCGAGGAAGGCTATGATGCCTCGTTCCTTGCCGTACGGCTGCCGTATAAAGTTCAGCATGACGAGCACGATGCCAAGCTTGTCTTTGAATTTATGAAGCCGGACAAAATTGTAACTTACAACATCGCAGCTGCGGTGGACGGGTTTACGGAAACATACAACGAATCTGATGAGGTGAAGCTCGCGGATTACCATAAAGGAAATGTAAAAGCACGAATCCGGATGACCGCGCAATATGCGTTTGGCGGACAGCACGGTTTGCTTGTAACGGGAACAGACCACGCCGCTGAAGCAGTAACAGGATTCTTTACAAAATACGGAGACGGCGGAGCGGATATCCTGCCGCTTACCGGGTTAACAAAAAGACAGGGAAAAGCCCTTCTAAAAGAGCTCGGCTGCCCGGAAAGCCTGTACATGAAAGCTCCAACTGCCGACCTGCTGGATGATAAGCCGCAGCAGGCAGATGAAACGGAGCTTGGAATTACGTATGATGAGCTGGATGATTACCTGGAAGGCAAGGAAGTATCAAGTGAAGTGGCTGAAAAGATTGAAAAGCGCTATATGATCACAGAGCATAAGCGTCAGCTGCCGGCTACGATGTTTGATGGCTGGTGGAAATAATCGAAGAGGACCGGGGGTAACTCCGGTCTTTTTTTTGGGGGGATTTTATTTTTTTGTCCGCATACCAGCGGCTAATCCATACACCGATAATAGATAAGCCGAGAATGCCAGCCATTATTGATAAAAATACGGGGAGCCACGCGCAGAAAAATAAGAACTCCTTTACATCTTCAACGAACTCTTTCTCCATTCCTTACGCAGATTCACTGATCGAAACTGCCGCTTTCTTTTTCCGGGTCGCCAGATAAACCCCCGCTAAAATAACAAATAGTCCCCATATGGCATGAGAGCTGATTTTTTCCTGCAGCAGAAAGGCTCCCCACAGCAGGGCGGTAACAGGAATAAGGAAGGTAACCGAAACCGCAATTTCCGGACCGCCTTCTTTTGTAATGTAATAAAAAAGAAGCTGGGCAATCCCTGATCCGAAACAGCCAAGCCCGATAATGGCGAGTAAAACTGGTCCATTGGCGAGAGCCGAAAGTTCAATGGGCTGTGAGAAAAGCAGCCCAATCAGTCCAACCATTGCACCGACAATCAGCGAGACGGCCGTCGTAAACAGCACTCCGCTGTTCCCCAGATATTTTCTCGTCAGCTGAGCTGAGGTTCCATAGCACAGAGTTGCAATCAGCATCGTGCCGACCCCCGTGAAATTTTCCTGAGCAAGCTTTACAACGTCAAAGTCGATGAAAATCAGGATACCGAGCAGTCCCATTAACAGTCCGATCCACTGTCTTGCAGCTAAAACAGCCGAGAAAAACAGGAGTCCGATCAGACCGGTCCATAATGGAGTGGTGGCGTTCAGAATGGAAGCGGAGCTGCTCGAAATGACCGTTTCGCTGAGCGCAATCAATCCCCATGGAAGACCAGTGTTCAGTACGCCAATGGTCAGAAGCGGAATCCATGGAATACTCTGCGGAATTGTCTTTCTTTTTGCCAGCAGAATCGGCAGTAGCAGGACAGCCCCTGCTACACATCGTAAAAAGACCGTCCCCCACATGCCGGCAGGTCCGACCAGAACTTTAATAAAAACAAAGGAAAGCCCCCAAATAAGACTGAGGCCTCCAAGAGCAGCATATACACGAATCATGTAAGCACCTTCTGTCTAAAATTGGATGGAGATTCACCGGTGAGCCTGTGAAACACTCTTGAAAAATGAGAAGGCTTTTTGAATCCGGCCATACGGGAGATTTCCGCAATCGAACAGGTCTCTTCTTTCATCAAGACTTGAGCAGCTGCGATACGGGTTTCCTCTAAATATTTGGCAGGTGATTTCCCTGCAAATTCTTTAAACGTTTTCTGAAAATAATAAGGGCTGATATAAAGAGAATCCGCTATTGTCTGAAGAGTCAGCTCCTCTTGGAATCTCTCTTCGATCAGTTTTTTTGCGTTTCGAATCAGATGCTCCTTTGGATCAGGAAGCACCTCCGCATCAGGCTGGCATCGCTTGCAGGGACGGTAGCCCTTATGGATGAAAAATTCCGCAGTTTCGTTCACATGAACATTTTGTCTCAAGGGGGTCCTTGAACGGCAAGAGGGCCTGCAGAATATGTTCGTTGTCTTCACTCCGTAGAAAAATTGCCCGTCAAAAGCAGTATTACAGGAAACAATGGCTTCCCATTCGAAGTCATGCATTGCCACTCACCTCCGTCTGAAATAAATTTTAACATATTTCAGCGAGGAGAAACGGGATGTGGAAAGGAACAGCAAAAATCCAAGAAGGTCAGGCATTTTTAGATGGATGATGCCTGACATTAGACTTGCTGGAATTTTCTTACGTAAATTCATTAGCTTAAAACCTCACCAATTAAGCTACCCGGGGGATAAGAATAATAAATTCTGTCCCCTTATCCTTTTCACTGTTAACTTGTATTTTCCCTTGAAAAGAACGGACTATTTGAAAACTTACCATCATTCCTAATCCTGTTCCGCTTTCTTTTAAGGAATAAAACGGAGACCCGAGCCGCTCCATCTGGTTTTTTGTCATCCCGATACCCTCGTCCTTAATGGTAATCATAATATTCCCGTCTTCAGTAGAAGCACATGTAATCCAGACAATCCCGCCACCCGGCATAGACTCTATCGCATTTTTGAAAATATTAATCAGTGATTGGTTCAATTTTTGAGGATTGGCATAAATCCAGCAGTTCTCCTGAATATTCGTTTTAAATTCAACATTATAGTTTAGGGAGTAGCTTTGCATGATGCTGACCGCCCTCTGCAGCTGATTACCTGCGTTGATTCTCTGGCTGTGATTTACAGTTGGTTTACCGAAAGATAAAAAATCATCAATAATTTCATTTGCACGATCTAATTCTTCAATAGAAATTTGAAGGTATTCCTTTTTTTTGTTTGGCAATTCAGGGTCGTTTAGCAGCTGAAGGAAGCCTCTGGTTACTTGCATCGGATTTCTGATTTCATGAGCAAATACACTAGCCAGCTCACCTATCACCCGGAATTTTTCTGAGTTTTGCATGTCTGACCGCAGCTTCTGTATTTCTCTAATAGATTCATTTAACATCGTAAAGAACCATGTGATGGCTAATACAAAGATTAGATGAATCATCTGTACTTTGAGATAGTCTATGGAAAATCCCTTTAACAATCCGAAAATGGAAATCCCTGTGAAAATATAGAAAAAAGATAGCCCTACAGCCATTTTAACTCGTCCATCTTTATTCGAACGTGCAAAGGACTTTTGAAAATATAGTAGAACAGGCAGTGATAGGGATAAGACAATAACAGTCGTATAAAATCCTATACTAATTCCAAAATAAAGGCGATACAGGATGATAAGGGCTGACAGAAACACGCCTGGCCAAAACCCGCCGTATAATATTCCGAATAGCAGAGGGATAATCCTCAGATCCAAACGGGCATTTTGACCAAAACTCACTGGGAAGGACATGCATAACAGTATTGAAATACCCCACAAAACAGCCATGATGACCTTTCTGTTTTTATGGCTCTGTACCTTCTCCGTGACAAGAGTAAAATAAATGAAAATAGGTATGGAAATAAGTGTTAGCTGCAGCAAAAAATCCTTAATTATATTCATCTTGGCTACCTTCCCTATTCAGTTCTTTAGCTGAATTCTTAAAATACATTCCATTCAGCCTGTTTTCTTATAGAGAAAAAAAGGATTATAGTAGTTATTATACTTTAAAGTTATCAGAATTTGTCGACGATTAAATCTGACTTTCCATTTTCTTTTAATGCAAGTCCATTCACACTACCCAGCCTCCATACATATAGTAAGGTAAATTGCAGGAGAGAAACGGAGGATTGGATTGTGCCAGTTTCCGTCGTTTTTAATCAGATTAACGTAGTAAGCATGGCGGCAAATTCCATTATTTCTTCTGGACAGAATAGCCAGCCTGACTGGAATGCCCAGGGGAAATTTAATTCAGGGAACGGGAATTACGTAAATTCTTGCGCGATAGGGTGTACCAACATCATCAATGATCAGGATTTATTCGATATGGCGATCTCGCAGCCGGAAAATATTAACCCGCAGCCTGTATCCCAAATATAGAAGAGAACTATGAAAAATTTAACCATTCAGTTTACCAATATAAATGTCTCTGCGCTGTCGACGAACTCTGGTGTTTTTACAGGAACCAATTCCCAATATGATTGGACCGTCAGCATGAAGAGCAATGCAGGATTCGGGAAGATCATTGGGGAAAATAACGTTTCAATTAACAACGTGAATATTGTGCATGATGACGATGTGATGGATTCCGATTTCACTCAGAACCAGGAATCGAATGATCAGCCTGTCTATCAAAGTTAATCCAAAGGCCATCTTACCCGGATGGTTTTCCTTTGGATTGAGGTCATACTTTAGCGTTGCGTCTTATATATATTTAATAAGAAAATCAATGGTCCGTGGACAAGCATGAGAAAGGGGCTCTTTCAATGACAAAGATAGATTTTCAATCAGTGACAGTCAAGCTGATTCAAAATAGCTCTGGTTTGTTTTATGGAGAGAACCTGCAGTATAAATGGAAAAATAAATCGAGGGTATATGAAGGGTTTGGAAGAGTAAGCGGAAATTCCAATAAAATATTTAATAATATTACGTTGGATGAAACGCAGGAGAAGAAAGCAGAAGACTCTAATAAGAAACAGAACTAAAGGGCCCGTTTTCCTTTGGTGACTTGCTGATACACTTTTTCTGGTGATTTTTTCAAATGATCGTGAAGGACAAGGTGTGTATTATGAAAGATTTCATTGTCATTGCCAGATATGGTGCCGAAGCCGGAATGATGGCTGTCTAGCGATGAAGTCCAATTAATCTGCAGGTTTCTTCCTATGAATATACCTGCATTATCTGCAATTTCATGCACATTCAAGTCTTTAAAATTGATTTCAGGGGAATGAAGGTTAATTCTCATATTTCCTCCCTCAATACAAAATGTCAGTCCGCCAGGCTCATTTTATAATATGACGCAGCTGGGCGGAACGTGCAAAAGGGATGAAACGGAATGGCATCGGATGAAAAGGCCTGGTTAGAACTTCTTCAGCGGATCGAGAAAAGATTGGAAGCGATCGAGAAAACGGTTGAAAAAACTCAGAGCCATGTACATCAAACCTTTCATATTGAACACATTGAGACAATGAACATTCAGGAATTAACCTACCATTTAGAAAATGTAGATGTGAAGCAGCTGAGCGGGACGATGAATATAGGAAATACGTTTCCTTACTCCGCAAATACTGCCCGGCATGTCAAACCCGAAAATCAGTCTAAAGAAGAGATATATATTCGAATCAATGGAAAGAACATACCCTATCAAATCGGTAAACCGCAGAAGGAACTTCAGGAAGATGATAGAAAACCGCTTTCTGCGAACTTCACCATCGGAGACATTCATATTGGAGCCGTAGAGGATGCGTCTGCCGTTAGCTTCGGCAATAACTTTCCGACAGATTTTAAAAGCAGTAAAAAGCATAATCAGGGATTTGGCAACATCCTTGGCAATGGAAATGATATTCATGATATCCTTTCCCATCAGGAGGAAAGGGATGTTACAGAGGTCTTCAGCGACAGTCCGGATCAGCCGCAGCCTGAATGGCTGAAATGGCTGAAGGAGCAAAAGAATGACGGGGAGGAAGAAGGGGAACCGGAATGAAATAAGGAGCTGCTGCTGAAAAAGATATTTCAGCAGCAGCTCCTTTTGAGGTGCCAGTCCCGCACTCTATTAGCGAAATAAAGCTCCGGCACGAGCTCTGCAAACCGTTGATGGGCAAGGGTTTGAGAGGAGATGTCTCTGTCCCGTTCTGCGGTGAAGCATCGCGTGACTGACCCCGCGGCTGCGCATTTATCCACTCAAATTACGTACAAACCCAGCCTTTGAGACATTTTACAAATCATCAAATCCATTATCCACATTATTTACTTTCGTATACTGCCGTGATTTCTGCTCAAAGAAATCGGATTTGCCGAGGTCGACTTCTTCGTAAGCTTTGATCCACTTAAGCGGATTTGTCCTGTACCCTTCAAACGGACGGTCATAGCCGAGCTGATTGGAGCGGACGTTGGCATAAAACTTAATGTAATCCTCGACGTCCTTCATGCTGATGCCTTCGATTTTATTGCCTAGTATATGGCGGCCCCACTCAATTTCAAGATCGGCGGCTTCTACAATGGTGCTTTCCACGAACACTTTCAAATCGGGTGTATCATATTCGGGATATTGTACAAGCACCTCTCTGAAGATTTTCACGAACAAATCGACGTGAATTTGTTCATCGCGGTTGATGTAGTTGATCATCGTGCTCGTCGCGACCATTTTCTGATTGCGGGCGAGGTTATAAAAGAAGGCGAATCCTGAGTAGAAAAACAGGCCTTCGAGAATGACGTCATAAACAAGCGACTTAAGCAGGTTTTCAACATTTGCGTTTTCTGCAAAAGCCTTATAGCCGTTAGTGACAAAGTCATTCCGTTCTCTTAGTATTTCCTCGCTCCGCCAATACTCGAATACTTCCTCCTGCTTGTTTTTCGGAACGATGCTGGAGAGTACATATGAGTAGGAATGATTGTGAATGACCTCCTGCTGGGCAAGCATAATCATGAGCGCGTTAATGCTGGAGTCTGTGATGTAGTCAGCGACTTTTCCTGCATAATCGGTTTGAATGCTGTCGAGCAGGGCGAGAAGCCCAATGATTTTCAGGAAGGCGTCCTTTTCATACTCATCGAGGTCTTTAAATTGCTTAACATCCTGAGACATATTGATTTCAAACGGTGTCCAGAAGTTCGATAGCATTTTTTTATATTTGGAATACGCCCACGGATAGGCGACATCATCCCAGTTCAAAATGTTGGAGCTCCGGCCGTTGATCAGGGCAGTTGAACGATTCGGCGCATCCGGATCCATAATGGTCCGCTGCGACAGGGCAATATCTGTCATCTGTTTTTCCTCCTAGCTCGCGCATGAATCGCAGTCTTCAATCAGGCTGGAAGTGGAGCGGACATAATACGTTGTTTTAAGTCCTGCATTCCAGGCGCCCATGTGAAGAGCAAGCAATTCCTTTGCTTTGATCGTATTCAAAACGTAAAAGTTAAATGAGATCGATTGATCGATATGGCGCTGTCTCGCCGCATTCTGTTCAATGCTCCAATGCTGATCCGTGAAATAGGCGGATTTATAATACCAGGTCGTTTCCGGGCTCAAATCAGGGGCCGTCACCGGAATCTTGTAGTCTTTCTTTTCTTCCGAATAAACCTTTTGAAAAATCGGATCAATACTTGCTGTGCTGCCGGCAATGATGGAGGTGGAAGCATTTGGGGCGACGGCCATCAGATAGCCGTTCCGCATGCCGTTTTCAGCGATTTGCTGCTGCAGTTCCTGCCATTCTTCAGAACGGTAGCCTCGGTTCTCAAAATAAGTGCCTGTTTCCCAGCCGGACCCTTCAAATGCCGGATAAGATCCTTTTTCCTTCGCAAGCTCCGAGCTCGCCTGGATGGTCAAAAAGGAAATTTTCTCATATAGCTTATCGGCGTACTGTACCGCTTCCTCACTTTCCCACTTAATCCCTTCAAGAGCTAGAAGATGATGCCAGCCAAAGGTTCCGAGTCCGATTGCGCGGTATTTGGAATTGGTGAGCTTCGCCTGCAGAACTGGTATTTCGTTTAAATCGATAACGTTATCAAGCATTCGAACCTGGATCGGGACAAGGCGTTCAAGCACATCCTCTCTAACTGCTTTAGCAAGGCTGATGGAAGAGAGATTGCATACAACAAAATCCCCGGGTGTTTTCACCGTAATGATTTTTCCATCCTCTGTATATTGTTCATCCATCGTGGTAGCGCTTTGGTTTTGGGTGATTTCTGTACAAAGATTGGTACAATATACCATTCCAGCATGTGCATTGGCATTCATCCGGTTCACTTCATCCCGGTAGAACATAAACGGTGTTCCGGATTCCAGCTGGCTGATCATGATCCGCTTCATAATATCAATTGCCGGAATGATTTCCTTCGCCAAATCAGGGTGGCGGACACATTCCCAATATTTTTCACGGAAGCTGCCGCTGCCTTTTTTCTCGTCAAAAAAATCCTCCAGGCTGTAGCCGAGTGTTTTCCTGACCTCATGCGGGTCGAATAAATACCAGTCACCGCGTTCCTCAACCTGTTCCATGAAAAGATCCGGCAGACAGACGCCCGTGAACAAGTCATGGGTGCGGAGACGTTCATCTCCATTGTTCAGTTTTGAATCAAGGAATGAGAAAATGTCCTTGTGCCATACATCCAGGTAAACCGCAATCGCGCCTTTTCTTTGGCCAAGCTGATCCACGCTGACCGCCGTATTGTTGAGCTGCTTCATCCACGGAAGCACACCGGAGGAAACGCCTTTGAATCCGCGGATATCACTGCCGCGGCTGCGGATTTTACCAAGATAGACACCGATGCCGCCGCCGCTTTTCGAAAGATTCGCAATGTCTGTGTTGCTGTCAAAAATCCCCTGCAAACTGTCGTCAATTGTATCGATAAAGCAGCTGGACAGCTGACCGACGGATTTCCCTGCATTTGATAGAGTAGGAGTCGCAACCGTCATATAAAGATTGCTCAGCGCCCAGTATGCTTCTTTTACGAGGTGGATCCTGTGCTCCGCCGGCTCTTTTGCCATCAGGGTCATTGCAATGATCATAAACCGTTCCTGAGGAAGCTCCATCACATTTTTGCTGTAGTCGCGGGCAATGTAGCGGTCAGCAAGTGTCCGGAGTCCAATATAGGTGAAGAGCAGATCGCGGTCCGGATCGATTATCTCGCCCAGCTCGCTGATTTCTTTTGGGCTATAGACTTGCGGAATCAGATCTCCGTAAATGCCGATGCTATGAAGCTTATCGACTAATTCAAGAAATGATCCGTACTGCTCTCTTTTTTCATAGCCCCTGCTTTTGGCCGCTTCAGCATAGAGCTGATCCAAATACAGACGGGCACAGAAGTATGTCCAATCCGGCTCAAGCTCGGATATATTGGCCAAGCCTTCTAATATGCTTAGGTTTTTTATTTGTTTTTCTGTATATGTATCTCTGGATGCAATCAATTCTTTTAATCTCTCTGTAAAGTGATGCAAATCAAGGTGGGGGAAGTCCGTCCCGGCTTCCTGAATCCATTGAGTAAAGTCATGTTCGTCAAACGGCCCTTTTATCCCTTTTTCATGGGTAATCATCGTCATCGTATCGGTTGTCATAGCCATCCTCCTCCAAGGGAAAATAAAAAATCCGCTCTTGGCAATTGAGCGGATCAAACGATAGAATAAAAGAGGATCTTTTATTTCCACCGTTTCATCTTCCCAATCCCCGGGAAAAGCGAAACATATCCAGCATCGGCAGGTCTCCTGACTTGTGCTTCCTCCTACTTTGAGCCCTTCCCGTACGAAGCCGTACAGTGGTATGCCCATTTCGTCACACTTACAGTTGCGGGGACAGTTCCGGTATCTCACCGGATTCCCTTTTAAGCTAATCTTAGCACCGTTTGCTGTGGAATATAATCAATATATAGTAGTTTGTTTTTTGTTTGTATTCTATATCTTGTGTTTTGTATAGATACATATTATAGGACAAGAATGCAGATTTCAACTATTTACCGTCAAAAATATTCTTTTTTATTTATTCGGATGTGCTTGACAACAGCGCGGCCCACCGTTTGTAATGATAAGAACAAATCCTAAACGTTAGAGGTGCACAATGAAAATCCTGATGAATACGGAACTGATTGATAGAGGGCAGGCAAAAGTAGATATTGAAGACAGAGGGTATCAGTTTGGAGACGGTGTATACGAAGTGATCCGCGTGTATGAGGGAGAAATTTTTACAATGGATGAACACCTTCAGAGACTCGAAAGAAGTGCAGGTGAAATCAAAATCTCTCTTCCTTACAGTTTGACGGAGCTTAAAGACAGAATAAGAGAATTGGTGTCAGTGAATCAGGTATGGGACGGCGGAATCTATATGCAGGTGACAAGAGGGGTCAGCCCAAGAAATCATCTTTTTCCCGGATCAGATATTCCAGCTCAGCTGGTAGCCTATCCAATTCCATCGAAACGTCCGGAAGAGCTTCAAAAAACCGGCGTTGAGGTCATCACAGCGGAGGACATGCGCTGGAAACGATGCGACATTAAAAGCCTGAATCTTCTGTGGAATGTGATGGCGAAACAGGAAGCTGCGGACGCAGGAAAATTTGAAACCATTTTTGTGCGGGACGGTATTGTCACAGAAGGAAGCTCCACAAATTTTTATGCGGTTAAGGATGGAACGGTTTATACGCATCCCGCCAATCACTTCATTTTGAACGGGATCACACGCCTTAAAATATTAGAAGCATGCAGAAATGCCGGGGTAAATACAGTGGAAAAAGAAATTCAGGCATCCGAACTCGATCAGTATGAGGAAGTCTTTATCTCCTCTACAACGATCGAAGTCATGCCGATTGTAAAAATTGACGGCAAATCCTACAGCAAAGGAAAGCCGGGACCGGTCACCCTGACGATTCAAAAAGCGTTCCGCGATTTGCTTCCCGACCGGAAAAAGGACGGCGTTTTATAAGCAGTAATAAGGAAACATTTAAAACCCGGGAATGCTGTTCAATATGCATTCCCGGGTTTTATTATGAGCAGCACATTGATGAAAGTGCAGTTTTAAGCTTTTCCAATGATTTAAGGTACAATAAAAGAATCTCACTGAAAGGTGCAAACGATAGAAATGAAAAGTGTAAAACTGATAGCGGGAATTTCATTAGCCGCAAGCATATTGTGGATAGGCGGTTTAGGATACACGGTGAACAGCCAATTTTTTCAGCAGCCTGATCCTCCTGCAAAAATGATCACCAAAACATCTGATGCAAAGCCGGTCAAGCAGGATGGTGAGTATCTTGTCGTTGGGCTTGGCGATTCTCTTACAAGAGGGATCGGCGATGAAAGCGGAAAAGGATATGTCGGGTATTTAATGGATCATCTGCGAGGCAAGTCGGAGCAGAAGTTCCAGCTCTCTAATTTATCTATCAGCGGACAGACATCGTCCGGGCTGGACAAGCAGCTGAAGCAGGCAGAAATACAGCGCCAAGTCAGTAAGGCCGATGCCATTGTAATGACCATCGGGGGAAATGACCTTTTTGCGGGCGGACAGGTGATGAACGACCTTTCGAGTAAGACGGTTGAACAGACAAGAACGGCTTTCCTGAAAAGACTTGGGGGAATTTTTAAGCAAATCCGTACCATTAATCCTGATGCGACGATCTTTTACATTGGGCTTTATAACCCGTTTAATGATCTTTCCAATCGCTCAGTAACCTCCGGCATTGTCCGAGAGTGGAATTTTTATACCGCTAATGAATCGGCAAAATATAAGAAAACCATTATGGTGCCAACCTTTGATTTGTTTGAACAGAACGTGAATGACTATCTGTACAGTGATAAATTTCATCCTAATGAAGAGGGGTATAAGCTAATAGGAGAGCGGCTGTCCTCGCTCATCATCTTCAGTGAGGAGGGGAAGAAAAAATGACAGAAAATTTGACGCTCTCTGTAACGGGACTAAAGAAAAGGATCAAAAAAAAGGAAATTATTAAAGGGTTAAGTTTTGAGCTTCAAAAAGGAGAAGTATTCGGATTTTTAGGTCCGAACGGAGCTGGTAAAACGACGACTATCCGCATGCTGGTCGGGTTGATTAAACCGACATCAGGCAAGATCACCATATGCGGATATGACTTGGAAAAGCAGTATACAAAAGCCATCCGGAATATCGGCTGCATCGTTGAAAATCCGGAGCTTTATACGTATTTAAGCGGGCGGGAAAATCTTGAGTATTTCAAACGGATGATTCCGGGTTTGAAAAAGGAGCGGATTGATGAAGTTGTCCGTCTTGTCCGGCTCGAGCACCGCATTGATGACCGGGTCAGTACGTATTCGCTCGGGATGAGGCAAAGACTTGGGATTGCCCAGGCGCTCCTCAGCCGTCCCAAAGTTCTCATCTTAGATGAACCGACAAACGGTCTTGATCCGATGGGAATTCGGGAAATGCGCGAATTTATCCGGTATCTTGCAGAGAAGGAGGGATTAACCGTTCTTGTTTCTTCCCATCTGCTCAGTGAAATCCAATTAATGTGCGACCGGGTAGCCATTATGTCGAAAGGAAAGGTTCTCCGTGTTGACACTGTTACGGCCTTGCTGACAGAAAAAGAGCGAGTAATCTGGCATGCAGAACCCCTTTCAAAAGCGAAGGAGCTGCTCGGACAGGAAACGGCGGTTCTTGCAGAGAAGGACGGAACGCTCATAACTGCAAATGACGAAAGTCAAATCGCTGTTTGGAATCAAAAGCTCGTCAACGAGGGTGTAAGTGTAAAAGGAATCGAAATAAAGCTTCCAACACTGGAAGACCTCTTCATTGAACTGACAGAAGGTGAAACCATTGATTAATCTGGTCTACAACGAAACGATTAAGATTGTCCGCAAAAAGAGGCTGTTTATTATTATGGGCATCATTGCCGTACTGGCGGCGCTGTTTACATATGCCCAAGTAAAGAAACATGAAGAATCAGTCAAAGAAGCGGGAACTGAAGACTGGCGCACTCAGGTGCAGCAGGAGATTATTAATACGCAAAACAGGCTGAGCTCAGGCGGCATTTCGGGTGAGTGGAAAGAATTTATGCAAATCCGGGTCAATCAGCAGCAGTATTATCTGGACCATGATATAAATCCATCAGCCCCAGGTGCTCCGACCTTTATGAAAATATTCGCTGAAAATTCGATTGATTTGCTTTTGCCCCTGATGGTGATGGTCATTGCAAGTGACATCGTTTCATCGGAGCATACAAACGGAACAATCAAGCTGCTGCTGACGAGGCCAGTTAAAAGGTGGAAAATCCTTTTAAGCAAATATATTACGCTTCTTTTATCCATCTCGTTTATTGTCTTGTCTGTTGGATTCTTAACGTATCTCGTTTCAGGAGTCGCCTTAGGCTATACCGGGTGGAATTTACCTGTGTTAACCGGATTTACGGTAAACGGCGGCCAGCTTGATACGAGTCAGGTACAAATGATGAGCCTTTGGCAGTACCTCCTCATGGACTTCGGTCTTGTCTGGTTTGTGGCGGTGGTTGTCGGCACGCTCACCTTTGCCCTTTCCTCCGTGATGAAAAGTACCGCCTCCGTCATGGGTGTCATGCTCTCCCTTCTTATAGCGGGAGCCATCCTTGCTAATATGGTATCAGCATGGGATTCAGCCAAATACCTTTTTATGGTGAACTTAAGGCTGACCGATTATATTAGCGGCATGGCGCCGCCGATCAACGGTATGACGCTTGGATTTTCGATGACGGTACTGACAATTTGGGCCGCTGCGGCACTGGTCGTTTCCTTTTTCTTTTTTACGAGAAAGGATGTTTATTAAAACTAAAAAAAGAGGCTGTCCAGCTGCTCTCAGCACAGAGTCTCGCACCTTCCACTCCGATCAGCCTTGAGTATACCTATTTAAAAAACGAAATCCCCGGAGTGCTCACACAGCGTCCGGGGGTGGTGTTCAAACATATCCTTTCAGGAGGCTTTTTTAAACAGCCTCCTTTTTTTGATCCTCCTAACTTTGAATCTCTTTTATACTCTTTCCTCCTAAGAATGCATGCCCCGTTTTCATTGCGGCAATGGTCTCAAAGCCATAGCGGCTATAAACCTTTTCAACCCTTTCATTGATTGGAAGCACCCAAAGTTTATCGATATGTTTTCTCACAGCTTCTTCTTGAATAAAGGATAGTAAATCACCAATCAATCCTTTTCCTCTGAATGACTGAAGCGTGGCGACACTTTCTACACGGGCCTGATTTTTTTCTTCAAACATACAGGCAGCTGCGCACGCTTTTCCATCATAACGAAGGAGATAGTGGGTAAAGGAGGGATGACTGAATTGTTTCTTGAATATCTTTTCAATGACTTCCTTCATTTGGTACCTATCTGATCGAGTAAAACAATTTGATTTACCGACTTATTTTGTTATGGGCAAGTATGATTATATGACTTCTTCAAAAGCGGCAAAAACCTATTTCGATGAAATGAAAGCTGCCAAAAAAGAATTTATTACTTTTGATCAGTCTGCTCATTATCCGCAATTGGAAGAAAAGGAACGTTTTAATGAGTGGATGTGTAATACGTTTATAAAAATCAAGTAAAAAGAAGCAGCCAAACGGCATGCTTCTTTTTCGATTAAGCGGCCAATTTGATCGAATCGGCTTTTTTATTTGGAAGAAACCCGTACAAAATTGAAAAAATAGGAGACAGGTACAAAAAGAATGCAAACGGAATGTAGTGAACCACATCAACACCGAGTGACTGTGCAAAGAACGCTCCGCTGACACCCCAAGGGACAAGCGGGTTCACGAGTGTTCCTGCATCTTCCAGCGTTCTTGACAGGTACCTATTCGGTATCCCCAGTTTCCCGTACATCGGTTTAAGTGATTGACCGGGAATCAGAATAGACATGTACTGCTCTCCTGTTGAAAAATTGACACTGATGGAGGACGCGGCGGTCGAAGCAATCAGCTGTCCGCGGGACTTCACTTTTTTAATTAGACCGTTCATTAAGGACTGGATCACACCGAGTTTTTCCATTAAACCGCCGAGAGCAAATGCAATCATGATGAGTGAGATGGACCACATCATGGATTGAAGTCCGCCGCGGTTTAAAATTGATGCTGCCTGTTCGTTCGCCACTTCAAATTTGGTTCCATTTTGAAGGATGCTCATAAACTGGGCGAAGTCGCCATTGCCGGCTAAAATACCTGTAAAACCGGCTGTTGCCAGTCCGATAATCAGTGTTGGAATGATTGGTTTTCTGAGCATAGCCAGCGCAACGACGATAACAGGTGAAAGCAAGGTAAACCATCCTGTGCTGACTGCACCGGAAATAGCCTTCATAATTTCTTTCATTTCACCGGCTCCAGCGGGATCTATGGTGATCGACCGTCCCATTATGAAGAAAATAACGGCTGTCAGCAAAATAGCCGGTATAGTCGTTTTCGTCATATGGCGGATATGCTCAATAATTGAAATTTCAGCCACTCCAGCCGCAAAGTTTGTTGTATCAGACATAGGCGACATCTTATCCCCGAAACAGGCTCCGCAAATAACGGCGCTGGCAGCCCACTCTAATGGAATCCCGGCAGCTGCCGCAATTCCCATCAGAGCAACTCCTACCGTACTGACCGTCGTAAAACTGCTTCCGACGAGCATGGAAACAATCATACAGCTGATCAGGCCCGTAATTAGAAGGAACTGAGGCTGAATCACAGACAGAGAAAAGTGTATGACCGTTGGAATTGTTCCGCTGAACATCCAGGCAGCGATCAGCATGCCGATTAAAGCCAAAATAATAATCGGCTGAATCCCGTTCTGAATCCCGCTGACCATCCCTTTTTCAAGCGAGCTCCATTTTTGGCCCTTCGCTTTTCCAAATAGGGCAAGAAAAATCAGGCAAAGAATTAAAGGAAGGTGCGGCTCTGTTTTTATATAGAAGAGACACGTGAAAATCGTCCCCAGCATAGCGGCTAAAATTAATAACGAAGTTCTAAATCGAATAAAATCTGAATCCATAATTGCTGCACTCCTTCTTTTTCACTTAAACGCTTCTACGCTTTTGTGTGTAAAAGTATTATACCAAGCAATCAATATATGTCAATGGATAGGGAAATAGTATGAAAAATAAGATTTTGGTAAGGATGGTTTCAGGTTCAAATTAAGAGGGGAGTGGACGGTAAACGGGGTCATGGTCCGATAACCAGGTGTGAAAGTCCGATAAAAGAGCGAGTGGGCGATAACTGATGGGAAGTGTCCGATATCTGAACGTGAGCGTCCGATAACGAG
>NZ_JAQV02000017.1 GCF_000732485.2 Bacillus sp. SJS
GCGAGTGACCGATATCTGAGAGTGAAAGTCCGATAAATGAGCGAGTGGACGATATTCAGTGAGAAGTGTCCGTTAACCGGAGGTGAGCCCTCCCTATCCAAGACTCCCCATAGAGAGATTAATTTAATACATAGAAAAAGCTGCCCCCTAAAAGAGCAGCTTTTCACTACTATTTACTTCGCAATCAAAACCGGGATGACCGATTCCTTTGTTACTTTTTCGCTTACACTGCTTGTAATCAATTTTTTGAAGCCTGAAATGTTGCGCTGTCCTACGACAATCATGTCTGCACCAATTTCCTCTGCAAAAGAAAGGATCGTGTCGGATGGATTGCCGTCCATAACTTTGACTTCACCCGGAATATTATTTTGCTGAAGCATGGCTTGGGCTTCCGTTGTTACAAGGTTCGTCCCGTCATTCATGTATTGATCTTCATGGTAGGCTTCATCCCGTGCATCGACTACTGGAGGCATTGGATAGTTCGTCATGCCATCACCGCTCATTCGGTTGGCGTAAAGCGGCTGAGTGGATGAGGCTGTGATGGCTGGCTTATTTTCATTTTCATATACATGGAGAACGGACAATTGAGCATTAAGCTGCTTGCTTAGGCTGATTCCGGTTGAGAGCGCTTCCTTGCTGTCTGCTGTTCCATTGAAAGCTACGAGCAGGTGACGAATTGTATTCAACTTCCCCACATCCTTTTTATAAGTTTAAAGCATTTTACATTCAATACCCTTTTTGGTAAATATTAATCCTCATGACATCTACCCCTATGAAATGGTCCTGCATATCGTATGATTTATCGTTATGTTTTTGTTAGGGTAATGTATAAAGGGAAGACAGCATGCCCAATTTCCATTAGATGGCGGGGATTTTATGACGAAAAAATTTATATTTAAAATATCGATCATTGCCGTGCTGGCAGTAGTGTTGGCAGGTCTCATTCTCCATCAGGCTTTAATTGCCAAAGCGGATGTGAGCAAGCTGGAAAAGTCAGTTACCCAGCCAACAGCAATTTATGACCAGAATGGCAAGCTGGCAAGTAAACTTACATCCTCAAAGATCGAATGGATGGATTACGAGGAAATGCCGAAAAGCTTTGAGCACGCTCTCGTTGCGACCGAGGATCGTGACTATTATAAACACAGCGGCATTGATTATTTAGGAATTGTCAGAGCGGCCTTTAAAAATATTGCTGCAGGTGGCGTCGTGGAAGGCGGAAGCACGATTACCCAGCAGCTGGCTAAAAATACGTTCCTGACGCAGGATCAAACCTTTACGAGAAAATTTGATGAATACTTTCTAGCCAAGAAAATTGAGCAGAAGTATTCGAAAGAAAACATCCTGGAGCTCTACGCCAATCAGGTTTATTTCGGCGAAGGGGCTTGGGGACTAAAAAGTGCTGCACAAACCTATTTTGGAAAAGAACCTAAAGATTTATCAAATAGTGAATCAGCTATTTTGGTGGGCTTAATAAAAGCCCCGACAAATTATTCTCCAGTTAAAAACTATGACAAGGCTATTGAGCGGCGCAACGTAGTAATTGGCTTGATGGAGGATCAAAAGTTTCTCTCTAAGGCCGATGCAGATAAGGCGCGCAGTGAAGAGCTCGTTTTAAAGGAAAAGAAGACAGATCCACTTAAAGGGAAATATCCTTCCTACGTGGATCAAATTATCGCAGAGGCAAGCCAGCGGTATGGAATTTCCCAGGAAAAACTCCTTGCGGGCGGTTACAAAATCCATACGGAATTGAACCAGGATATGCAGACAGGCCTTGAAGAAATCTTTAAGGATGACACTCTTTTTCCTAAGAGCAAAACGGATCAGCAAGTTCAGGCAGGATCGGTTCTGATTGATCCGAAAACTGGAGGGATTCAGGCCTTAATCGGCGGCCGGGGAGAGCATTCATTCCGTCAGTTTAATCGTGCTACTCAGCTTAAAAGACAGCCGGGTTCGATTATGAAGCCGATTGCTGCTTACACGCCGGCGCTTGAAAAAGGTTATACACTGGATTCTCCGCTTAAGGATGAGGAAATGGACTTTGGCGGATATACACCGAAAAATATTGATGGACAATACAGAGGAACCGTATCCTTATATGACGCCTTTATCAAGTCCTACAATGTTCCAGCTGTCTATACACTCAGTGATGTGGGCATAGATGCAGGACTTGATTCAGCAAAACGGTTCGGGATTCCTGTTACCGATAAGGACAGGCAGTATGGTCTCGCTCTTGGCGGCCTGAATGAAGGAGTATCTCCATTGCAGATGGCCGAAGCATTTTCCGCCTATCCGAACAAAGGAGTCCGTAACGAATCCCATGCGATAACAAAGATTGTAGATTCAGAAGGAAAAACAGCAGGTGAATGGGAAGGAGCCAAATCCAAAGCGACCACTCCTGAAGTTGCTGATAAAATTACTCAGCTAATGCTCGGAACCGTTAACGAAGGAACTGGGAAAAATGCGAAAATAGAAGGCTGGGAGCTGGCAGGAAAAACCGGTTCTACACAGGATCCAAATGGTGGAGATGGCACGAAGGATCAATGGTTTGCAGGCTTTACCCCTAATTTAGCGGGAGCCCTGTGGATCGGCTATGATAAAACGGACGCCGATAACATATTGGATACGACGAGCAGTAAAACAGCCGCTCCGCTATATAAGAAGATTATGGAACGAGCTTTAAAAAATGAAGAGAAACAAAGCTTTAATTTGCCTCTTTATCAAAAACCGGTATCTGTTCCGCCGCCGGCAAGTGTGCCTAATGAGAAAGAAGAAAAAGGAAACAAAGATAAAAAAGGAGCACCTGGCGAGGAAAAGAATCCCAGTCATCAAAAAAATAAAGAAATAGAGAAGAAAATGAAAGAAAAATTTAAAGAAGAGAAGAAGAAGTGGGAAGAGCAATTTAAAAACAATTAATAATAGAAATGCCCTGCAGACAACCTGCAGGGCATTATTTTATTTTTTTGCCGGTAATAAGGTCAAAAACCAAATAAAAAAAACCTGCTCGGCAGGTTCTTGTTCTTACAGCATATTGATAATCCAAGCGATAACAACGATTGCTCCAATAACCATCAAAATTGTACGCAGCATGTTCATTCTCCTTTGCACTTTATAATTTAATGTACCCATTGCTGAGTTGATTATGCTAATTAATGAAGAGGGGATAAAAGTGCAGTATTTTCTTTCTCAAACAGCTCAGCAAGTTTTTCGCTTACTTGAGCATATTTATCCCGATCACAGATAATTTGAAGCTGTTTGTTATGTGAAGCTGTCAGCAAAAATGCGACAAGAGATGGGAGTTTGGATACATCGACTTTAGACCTTTCGTCTGCATTGATATATATGTCAGTATTAAGTGTTTTCGCAAGCTGGTTCAATTCAATTGCCTGTTCCATGTTCAATGAAGAACCAACAAAATATGTAGCTTTTTCCATTTCTAGTCCCTCCCGATTTTTAATGTTTTTCTTTTTTTATTGTTGTATTTCTATTACCTCTTTAATTAAGAAGTGAAACAGAAAAAGATGAAAATGGGTAAAAAGACCTTGTTGTTTGCACAGGAATACTCACCCCATCATAAACCGCCTTCATTCCCTCAGTCGGAGGCCTGCAGGAGGCAGGTCAGTTCTGCGTTGCGACAGGACGTCGCGCTTTTAGCAGAACTTCCTTAAGTCAGCGCCCCTCGGTCGGGAGTTCCACCGTCTCTCATGCCTAACCAAGCCGCCTCCAAACCCGTTAGCAGAAGAGGATTAGCGCTTGTACTCCGTCCAGCTCCGGGCGCTAGCCCCTCGAGGTCATAAGCCGCTCATCCTGCGAAAGGGAAAACCGCCTTTCTCCGGCTGATCGTCTTATGCTTGTCGGAGGCCTGCAGGAGGCAGGTCAGTTCTGCGTTGCGACAGGACATCGCGCCTTTAGCAGAACTTCCATAAATTAGTGTAGCGCTTGTACTCCGTCTAGCTCCGGCGGCTAGGCCTTCGGACGCTTCACTCCCTCGGTCAGGGCAAAAAGCGCCCCTCGGTCGGGAGTTCCACCGTCTCTCAGGCCTAACCAAGCCGCCTCCGCTTTTGTGAGAAAATTTACAATTGACAAAAAGCTGTCACAAATGATATCTTTACAATGACATTAAACAATAATTGGAAAGGAGGGACGCGTCATGAAGGGAATTGATATGGTTAAGTTTGTTTCTGTTCGTCAATCAGGCGCGGTCCTCCTTTAACGTATATACAGCTTGATATCTGCAGCTGTTATTAGTTAGGGCATGGTCCGCGGTAAAACGCGGTTCCATGCCTTTTCATTTGGAAAAGGCATATCCTCCATGGTGTGCCTTTTTTTGCTTTTTTAGGCTGGAAACGGTCTTTTAAAGATAAATAAAACGAATTTAGGAGGAAATACAATGACCCGTAAAACTATTTCGAGACTGCTTTTAAATGAAGGAGATCCAGATAGCGGCTAGTTTTAAAAACAAAAGCAAGGGAGATGGGTACATGTTTTCGGTTTTAAGCAAATTAAAGTGGTTTTTTAAAAAGTATTGGCTTCGCTATACCATTGCGATTGTTCTGCTGCAGATGGTCAATATTTTCGAGGTTATTCCGCCAAAGCTGTTAGGAACAGTTATTGATGAAATTAAAGCGGGGAGTTTTTCCTCGGAGTCTCTTGTAAAATACGTCCTCTTATTTTTAGGTCTCGGTGCTGTGACTTATACGATGACGTACTTTTGGATGTACAATTTGTTCGGCGGAGCGCAATTAATTGAGAAAATTCTCCGTTCGAAGTTTATGGGACACTTGATTAAAATGACACCAAGATTCTATGAGAAAAACAGAACGGGCGACTTAATGGCTCGTGCTACCAATGATTTAAAGGCTGTGTCGTTAACGACCGGCTTCGGAATTTTAACGCTCGTTGATTCCAGTTTATTTATGTTAACCATTCTTTTTTCGATGGCCATATTAATCAGCTGGAAGCTTACGATTGCGGCGGTTCTTCCACTCCCCCTTATGGCGATTGCGATGAACATCTATGGAAAGAAAATTCATGAACGCTTTATGCTGGCTCAGGATTCGTTCGGAGATTTGAATGATAAAGTACTTGAGTCCGTTCAGGGAGTCCGAGTATTAAGGGCTTTCGTACAGGAAAAAGAAGATGTAAAACGCTTTAGTTCAATGACAGATGATGTGTACCGGAAGAACGTGGCTGTAGCAAAAATTGATGCTCTTTTTGATCCGACTATAAAGCTTCTTGTTGGAATGAGCTATATGATTGGTCTTGGCTATGGTGCATATCTTGTCTTTAATCAGGAGCTGACGCTTGGAGAATTGGTTTCCTTCAACGTTTATCTCGGTATGATGATCTGGCCGATGTTTGCCATTGGCGAGCTGATCAATATCATGCAGCGGGGAAATGCTTCACTTGACCGTGTAAATGAAACATTGGCTTATGAAGCTGATGTGAAGAATCATGAGCATCCAATTCAGGTGGATACACCGGATACAATTGAATTTCGAAACGTAGCATTTACTTACCCCTCGTCAGCGGTTACTAATTTAAAAGGAATGTCCTTCAAAGCCGGAAGAGGAGAGACCATTGGGATTGTCGGGAAAACAGGCAGCGGGAAGACAACCATTATCCGGCAGCTTCTCAGACAATACCCGCTTGGAAAAGGTGAAATTCTGATTAGCGGAGTTCCTATTCAGCGAATTCCAATGGAATCGCTGCAGAAATGGATCGGATATGTCCCTCAGGATCATATTCTTTTCTCAAGAAGCGTGCGTGAGAATATTCTTTTCGGTAAGAAAGACGGCACCGAAGAAGATGTGGAGCACGCAATCGATTCAGCATTTTTCAGAAAAGACATAGAGATGCTGCCTGAAGGTCTGAAGACCCTTGTCGGGGAAAAAGGGGTCGCTTTATCAGGCGGGCAAAAGCAGCGGATTTCAATCGCACGGGCTTTGATCGCTAATCCTGAAATTTTGATATTGGATGATTCCTTATCTGCTGTTGATGCGAAAACCGAGACGGCTATTATTGAAAACATTCGCCGTGAGCGGAAGGGAAAGACGACATTCATCACAACACACCGTCTTTCGGCTGTTGAACATGCTGACCGAATTCTCGTTCTTGAAGATGGTAGAATCATTGAAGAAGGAACGCACCAGCAGCTTATGAAAGAAGAAGGATGGTATAAAACTCAATACGAGCGCCAGCAGGTCGAGGCGCAAAATGAAGGCGGGGTGGGCGCATGAAAACAGGAAATCGTTTAGTTCAATACGCCCTTAAGTATAAAAAAACATTATTGGCTGCGCTGCTCATGCTGGCTGTTGCCGTTGGTGCCGAGCTGACTGGTCCGATTATTGCCAAGAAAATGATTGATGATCATATTATCGGAATTGAAAAGCCCTGGTTTGAGACAGAGTCCCGGGGAAAGGATACAGTAGCCTATAAAGGAAAAACGTATAAACGGGGCGACCGGTTCACAGAAGGGGAGCAAAAGGGGAAACAGGTTCACGTCCTGCAAACCAAATTGAATTATTATTTTATTCCGGAGGCTGTTAAGGAAGACGGAGAACGAAGAGCAGCAAACGGAGAGCTAATAATAAAAAACCGTGATGGAGAGACCTCTTATCCGGCAAGTAAACTGAGCAAGGATGAACTTTTAGCCTTTTACGAGCCAGAAGTCAGCGGTCTGATTTATCTGATGGGTCTTTATTTGGGCCTCCTTGTTCTTGCATCATTCTTTAACTATGGCCAGCGATTCTTTCTGCAGGTAACCTCAAACCGCATCATTCAAAGAATGAGAGAGGATATTTTCGAACACATCCAGCGGCTTCCAATCAAATATTTTGATAACCTTCCTGCAGGGAAAGTGGTAGCAAGGGTGACCAATGATACGGAAGCGATTAGAGAGCTGTATGTTGCGGTTCTGGCAACATTCTTTACAAGTGCTATCTACATTACCGGTATTTTTATTGCTTTATTCCTGCTGGAAGCAAAACTTGCACTGATTTGCATGGTCATTTTACCGATTCTGGTTTTATGGACGATCGCTTACCGGAAGTTTTCATCAAATTACAATGAGAAAATCCGTACTCTTGTCAGTGATATCAATGCAATGGTGAACGAATCGATTCAAGGCATGACCATCATTCAGGCGTTTCGCCGCCAAAAGGAGACGACAGAAGAGTTTGAAAAGCTGAATGAAGAGCATTTCCATTATCAAAACAAACTCCTCAGCATCAATGCCCTTCTTTCTCACAACATGGTTGGATTTATCCGAAATGTGGCCTTTGTTGCGCTTATTTGGTACTTTGGGGGAGCATCCCTGAATCCAGGTTCCATGGTTTCGCTTGGAGTCCTTTATGCATTTGTTGATTACCTGAACCGCTTGTTCCAGCCGATTTCGGGAATCGTCAACCAGTTTGCGCAGCTGGAACAGGCACGTGTCGCGTCAAACAGGGTTTTCAGTCTGCTTGATGAGAAAGGAATCGATGTAGAAGAAGCCAATAACAGGCGGTATAAAGGAAATGTAGTATTTGACCATGTCTCCTTTGGCTATACGGAGGATCATGATGTACTCAAGGATATCCATTTTGAAGCGAAGCAGGGGGAAACCGTCGCACTAGTTGGCCACACGGGTTCCGGAAAAAGCTCAATTATGAACCTGCTGTTCCGTTTCTATGATGTCAGGACGGGGAAAATTACGATTGATGGTGTAAACATTCAGGATCTTTCGAGACAGGAAGTTCGGAAGCATATGGGAATTGTTCTCCAGGATCCTTTTCTGTTTTCAGGGACCATCTCTTCGAACGTAAATCTTGAAAATGAGGAAATCACTCGAGAGCAAATTGAAAAGGCCCTAACCGATGTCGGTGCGGAAAATCTGCTGAAGAACCTGCCTAAAGGTTTTGATGAGCCGGTGATTGAAAAGGGCAGTACTTTATCTTCCGGTCAGCGCCAGCTCATTTCATTCGCGCGTGCTCTCGCGTTTGATCCGGCAATTCTGATTTTGGACGAAGCGACTGCAAGCATTGATACCGAAACGGAAGCAATTATTCAGGAGGCTATGGAAGTCCTGAAAAAAGGCCGTACGACATTTATCATAGCCCACAGGCTTTCAACGATAAAAAATGCAGATCAAATTCTCGTGTTGGATCACGGCCAAATCGCAGAAAAAGGAAATCATGATGAGCTGATGAAGCTTGAAGGAAAGTATTATCAAATGTATAAGCTGCAGCAAGGAAAACAAAATGCAGGCAGCAGCCTCGCAGGATAAAAAAAGCCCGCTCGTTTAGCAGCGGGCTTTTTTCTATGGATATTAAACCCAGTTTACAAGGGTATCGAGAGACTGTCTCGTTTTAGCTCTTGGTTCATCGACGCGGTAACCGAAAGCGGCCATGACAGACAATTCCAGGTTATCGCCAGTTAAAATTCCTTCCTCACGGAGCACTTGTTCCACTTTATCTTTATCAAATCCTTCAATCGGACAGGAATCGATCCCGATTTGAGCTGCAGATGTCATCATATTGGCGAGCGCAATATACGATTGTTTGGATGACCAGTCAAACATCGCGCGGCTCGATTCAAGGAGTTTAAAATCAGATTCCTGAAACGTTTTAAAAATACTTCGTCTGATTTTCTGGGATTCCTCGGGAAGTCCGTTTGCATCCATCATATGCTGAATATAGGCAGATTCATGGTGCATATCCTTCTCATTTCTTGAAAAGATCAGGACAAAGTGACTGGCAGTCGGCAGCTGGCCTTTTCCGCCCCATGTATAAGGCATTAGCTTTTCACGGATCTCTTTGTTTTGGACAACAAGTATTTTCCATGGTTCATAGCCAAAGGATGACGGCGACAGTCTTGCCGTTTCCAGGATGAACTGGAAGTCCTCCTCCGGTATCTTCTTCGCTGCATCAAATTGTTTAGTGGCATGCCTGAATTGGAATGCGGTTAAGATTTCCTGTTTTTTATCTTGAATGTTCATGTAATTTGGATTCCTCCTGTTGTTGTGGGATCGTTGCTGGATTTAGTATAATAAATTGGAACGATAAATGTAAGTACGCACATGTATGTGGTATAGGAACATTTTTTATACTGTAAGATGGAGTGGGAAAAATGACGGATTTTAAAGCATATGGGTATTCTTGTTCTGTCGCAGCGACGCTTGATATTATCGGAGGAAAATGGAAAGGGGTCATTCTTTTCTATTTGCTCGACGGCAAAAAACGATTTAATGAACTTAAACGTCTGAATGGGGAAATCACGCAGCGCATGCTAACCCTTCAGCTTAGAGAGCTGGAGAGAGATGGAATCGTTCACCGGGAAATCTATAAAGAAATTCCTCCTAAAGTCGAGTATTCTCTTACTGAATTCGGCCAATCTCTGAAACCGCTCATTTTGATGATGAGAGAATGGGGAGAGCATCATGTCGAGTATGTGATGGAAAAAAGGAAGAATGAGATATAAGAAAAGCGCTGCATCGGGAGGATGCGGCGCTTTTCTAATAAGCAAGCCCAACACGTTTTTTGGTATGTTTCGGATTCTTCCATTCATGGAACACAAAATGAGCCGTGTCCTGTACGGAAATGGATGTACCGCCATCAGGAAGCACATTTTCTTCAGAGCGGTAGATTCCCGTTAGCTTTCCATCCGGTAAGTAGGTAGGGCATGCGATTGTCCAGTTTAAATCCGATTCCCTCAGCATTTCATACACCTTCGCATGTTCTTCGGCGGCTCTCGTTGAACGCCGCTTCGATTCATTGGATTGAAACCGGTACAGGGATGGATCATTTCTGGACTGAAGGATCCCTGCGGTTCCGACGGTAATCATTCTTTCAATGCCATGTTTTCTTGCAGCGTCCAGGATGATTTCCATGCTGACGGATAACGTATCATTGCCATCTGTATTCAGACAGCTGATAATCGTTTTGCATCCTGCAATGGTTCTTTCCACGTCCTTTGCATTCCGAGCATTTCCTTCTATGATTTCAGTGTTCCCAATAGCCTGAAGTTTTTCTGGAGACCGGACCAGTGCTTTGAAGGGCTGTCCGGCTTCAGTGAGGAAGGAGGCAAGTTCAAGGCCTACCCGGCCCGTACTTCCCAAAAATGCGATGGTCATATGGCCACCCCCTTTTTCCTCATCATACCTTACTTTGCGGATTTTTAAAAAGAAATAGCCGAAAAGGCAAATCAGTTTCCTGCAAAAAAAATAAAAGAATAAATCCAATTAAACCCCAATCCAGCTCGGCAGTCATTCTCCAAAGCTCCCTCCATCCCTTTTTTTCATTATATGGAGGTTTGACTCTGCGGCAACCGCCAAACAAAAGAGATATGCGGGATTTCCAGCCATGAATAGTCTGCCGCTATTCCACCAAAATAGAAGAAGGGAGATGCGCGAGGCAACTCCCTTCGAATCCAAGTTATTTAATTAACGAGCTCCGCCAAAAGACTGTTGAGCCATTTGTACTAGACGTTTTGTGATTTCTCCGCCTACAGAACCGTTAGCGCGTGCAGTTGTTTCTGCTCCTAGGTTTACTCCAAACTCAGTAGCGATCTCATATTTCATTTGATCGATAGCTTGTTGTGCACCAGGTACTACTAGTTGGTTTGAGCTGTTGCTGTTTGCCATGTGTGTCAACTCCTATACATTAATTTTTTGGTTGGATCAGCTGGGCTTGCACCAGCCGGAGAATCAGCGAGTGAACCTCCTGCCTCTGTCGGCTTGATCCATTGCGCTTGCTACAATACGTATTATGTTTCCAATTCGGATTTTTAATCCGGATATAAATTGGTAAATTATTCAACGTGAAAAAAAGAGGCACATATTTAATTGACAAGGGTGAAAAATACGAACAGAAGGAATGGTGAAGGAGTTGGATTCAGATGGACATGTGCCCGCTTTGCAACGGGTTTGAGGAAAAAATGATTCTCTGTCCAAACTGCGGGACAATCATGGCGGACGATGGCAGGGCAACAGATTTTCTGGATGATTATAGTGCATATATGGATATTGATACAATGAAGCTGTATGACGGGGTTCTTCATTCCTTGGAACAGCATGAGTGTGTTCACCAATACAGCTGTGGCAATTGCTTGCATGAGGAAATTGCGGTTATAAAAGAGTGAGACTCTCCAGAGGCTGCCTCAAACATTTTAGAAAAATCCCTGCTAACCCAATAATTTCTTTCACTTACTGTATCCCTCATATCATAAATATCTAAGAATAAAGCTCTTTTAATCTTGGCGGCTGATTGCAGCAAGCAGGCGTTCGCTTTCCGAACCAATCAAAAGGTGTTAAAAATCAACACCATGCTTTTACAAAGCCAATTAAAAAGTGAAGTTTTCACATTTAACACGGTCTGAATAAAAAAAGAAGCTGCCGTGGGGGCAGCTTCTTTTTGATTTAAATTAAACCAATACAGCCTTCGCTTCACTTGCAGGACGGATTCTGGATTCGGAATCTTTGTCGAAGAAGTGAACTTTGTTCATATCAAATGCAAGTGGCAGAACCTGTCCCGGATCAATATCTGTACGGGAATCAACACGTGCGATAAATTCCTGTCCTGCTACTTGAGAGTAAAGCATGGTTTCAGCACCCATAAGCTCGGATACTTCAATTTTTGCATCGATTTTAGATCCGATGGAAGCGTCAACGAATACAGGCTCATCATGGATATCTTCAGGACGAATTCCCATGATAATTTCTTTGCCGACATAGCCTTGCTCGCGAAGGAATTTCATTTTACCTTCAGGAACGGATACTTTTTCGCCGCTCATTTCAAAGAAGCCGTCTGAAAGTTTTCCTGTCAGGAAGTTCATTGCTGGAGATCCGATGAACCCGCCAACGAATACATTTTCAGGCTTTTCGTACACTTCTTTTGGAGCTCCAACCTGCTGGATCAGACCGTCTTTCATAACAACAAGACGTGTTGCCATTGTCATAGCTTCCGTTTGGTCATGCGTTACATAGATAGTTGTTGTTTGAAGACGCTGATGCAGCTTGGAAATTTCTGCGCGCATTTGTACACGAAGCTTTGCATCAAGGTTGGAAAGCGGCTCATCCATAAGGAAAACCTTTGCGTCGCGCACGATTGCACGGCCAAGTGCAACACGCTGGCGCTGACCGCCTGAAAGAGCTTTTGGTTTACGGTCTAAGTACTGTTCAAGACCAAGGATTCTTGCTGCGTCTTTTACGCGGCGGTCAATTTCATCCTTAGGGAATTTACGAAGCTTTAAACCGAATGCCATGTTATCGTATACGTTCATATGAGGGTAAAGAGCGTAGTTCTGGAAAACCATCGCGATATCGCGGTCCTTCGGTGCTACATCATTCATGCGCTTGCCGTCAATCACAAAATCACCTTTGGAGATTTCTTCAAGACCTGCAATCATACGAAGTGTCGTAGATTTACCGCAGCCTGACGGACCTACGAACACGATAAATTCTTTATCTTGAATATGAAGGTTAAAATCGCTAACCGCGGTTACTTTATTGTCGTAAATTTTATGGATGGAATTCAATACTAATTCTGCCATGTCTCTTCCTCCTGTTATTGTGCAAGTTTTGAAAGCGTTTTATCTATGCTTTCATTCTAGGAAAAGGAGGTGAATGCGTAAATAGACAAGTTGCACAAAAAAATGAAAGGGCTTTCGTGCACTTTGCCTATTCCGGCGCTGGGAGGGCATTCTCCCTGTGAATGATCAGCAAATAAACGGCTAAAGCATTCGTGAAATATTTGATATCAATACCGGTTCTTTCAATGAAACGATCGATTCGATACTGCAGGCTGTTCCGATGCATATAAAGTGCTTTGGAGGCGGATGACACATTTAAATTGCACGTGAAGAATACTTTTAAGGTTGAAACCAGTTCTGCCTCATCCAATGTATCCAGCAGCCGATCGGATATAGCATTCCGTAGACTAAGATAGCGCTGTCCGGTCATAAAAAGAGGAGAGGCTTCGTAAAAGGTAATCACTTTCCCTTTAGGAAGCTTACCTGGAAATTCCCTGAACATGTCTCTTTCGGCTTGGAACTTTTCCCTGAGCCTGGAATTACTGTCGTGAATCTGCCCGATAAAAAACACTGGTTCAATAAAGAAATCACTTAATAGGGAGGAGGAGAGGGCTGTAATGGAATCCATATCAAGCAAACCCGAAGGAGCCTTCTCAATGATGACTCCTGATTGATCAGAAAGCCAAATGACCAGGGCTTCTTCCATAAACCCTGCCACTGCTTCTAACAAAGCAGGCTTATCCTCAATCCTCTCACTGAACTCTGCATGGATAAAGCGGACTGGAAAATCATCTGGCGGAGAGTCTTCTTTGCCGGTTAAATAATAGAACCAGCTCTTTTCCTTGTGGCTGATCCCCGATAAATAAGGACTATCCGGAGAAACAGCTGCGGCAAACATGGCTTGAAGCAGCTCTGTTTCATTGGGTACCAGCCTTGATTTTCGTATCCCAAAGCTTTCTCCATCCGCCGTTTCAAACCATTTATATTCATCCAGCAGCCTTGGAGGCCCTGATAAAAAATCATTGTCGAAGTAAAGCATCAATTGCTGAAGCATAGTCAGACTCCTTTACCTGGTACTCCTTTTATTATAACAGGTAGCGGGACAGGATGAATATTTGAAGCGCAGCTAAAAAAGAACGGAGGAGGGTCCGTTCTTTTTTAGCTTATTCATAAACGTGGAAAAGCATCAGTTCATGGATCTGGGAGATTAGATGCTCCTCCTCATCCCCGGGAGGAATGGCTGTTCCCCACTCCACCTGCCCGTTCTTATGGTAGATGCCGTCGTAATGAGTTCCTTTAAAATAAAAAGAAATCCGCCATCCAGGCAAATTTGCCTGCTTGAAAAGAGGTTTCCATTGAAAATGCTGAACCATCTGTAATCACTCCTTGATTCCATTTCGGTAATAAAATTTATACGGCTTGAACGATCTGCCACTTCGATTCATCCCACACTTAGTCAGATTGAAGTAGGAGTCTTCTCGCTGTATAAATACGGCATAAATGAAAAAAATCCTTTTGCCAATAACTGGTCAAAAGGATCTGTTCTCCGCTAATTGCATAAACAAACGGCTGAGTTTAGAAATTCTTGCGCCTTCAATTTCAGGTTCATCAAATTTCATGGGTTTAGAGTTAATTTCATAAATATAGAGGTTTCCGTTTTGATCAACACCTGCATCAATCGAAAATTCTCCGATAAGTCCGTAGCGATCTGACAGTGCTTTGCCAGCGGTTTCCGTGATGAAATGGAGCTGATCCATATCTATCCTATTCTCAACAAATCGGAAAGGAACGATTTGCCCTCCAGCAGGTACATGAGTAGTCAGATTCTGCTTTTTGGATGCACGCACTCCGGTTCCAACGAGAACGTGGGTCGTTCCATTCAAAATTCCGAGCAGCCGCAGGTCATATTTTTGTCCGTTTAGTAAATCAGAATCAATCGACTGCTGAACGATGACAGGAATATCAGAAATTTGATCCCACACTTCCCTAATCGTAGATTGATGGGGGGGAACCTCGATGGACTCCGATATCACATTCTGACCGCCCAAAGCGGTTACTTTCATGATTCCTTTTCCTTTGCATTGGTTCACCGGTTTGATGTAAATCTGACCAAGCCGTGCTGTCCATTCCCGAAGTTCCTCTTCACTTTCAATTAGAGAGGTGATTGGAAGGAAGGGGCGGAGAAGGGGGATATCAGACAGCGTATTCCAGATTTCCCATTTGTTAAAAAATGAAGGATTAAAGATTGGAATTTTTTTTTCCTTTAGCTTCTTTAGGCAATCTTCAGCTTTTATTTCTGCGATTCTGGAGGGAATGCGATTATAGATTACGTCAGGGAGAGGAGCTTTCATTAATTGCCACTGGTGCTTTTCTGCAAAAAAACTGAAGCCCTCCGCGTATTTTTCCTTTATCCCCTCTGGAGTGACTACATAGCAGAGGCCACCAAGCCTTGAAACCTCTCCGATTAGTTTCTTAAAATAAAACTCACTTCCAAAAAAGGTTCGGTTTTTTTTCCCTGGAGCTGTTAAAATGGCAATTCGCGGCTGTCCACTCGTCATTGAACAATATCCTCAGGTGATTCAATCGACTTTTTCATCAGGAACATCGCATAATCTAAAAATTGTCTTCTGGAAAGCAAATCTCCGTCCTTTAGCTTTGGGTGGGAGAAGATGGATCGTCCTGGTTTGGAATTGGCTTCAAACAGCCAAATCTTCCCTGTCTGGTCCAGACCAAGGTCAAAGCCGATTTCCCCAATAAAGCCAGGAATATTTTCATCAATGTGCTCACTAAGCAAAATGGAGGACTCCGTTAAATTATGAAGTACGCGAATCCGTTCCTGCGGATCCTCAATCAGCTCTTCAAGAGTTTTAACAATCCCTCCGCTGTTTAAGTGGGTGGTCACGCTTCCCTTCCCGGCAATCTTAGCTGCGATCGCAGTGACACTCCATTCGCCCTTCGAATCTTTATTCGTATGAATGCGGAAATCAACTGCCTGATTATTCTGCCGGAAAAGCTCGATGCCCTGCTGCGCCAAGTATGAATCAAGTACTCTTCCGTTGAAGGAATGCTTGAAAAAGTGTTCAAGTGAAGGATATTTCCGCAGTTTATTTTGAAAGGCTTCATCTCTGTATTTACAGTAATAGCATTCCTCCTTCCGGCTGTACATGAGCTGAAACACGCCAAGACCGAGACTGCCGTTAGCGGGTTTTAAGTAAACACTTTTGTAGGAGCTCAGCATTTGTTCGATTTGCTCAAGAGTCGGTCCAAGGATGGTTTCTGGTAAAAACTCTTTCGCATCCGGAATACGGGAAAGGGTTTGATGAATATCCCATTTATTAAAGAATCCCGGATTAAACCATGGAATGCCGTATTCTTCGATTAAGCGCCGCTTAACAAGCTTTAAAGCGTGATGATTTTCAGATTTTCGGTTCGGAAGGCGGTCATAAACAACATTCGGGATGGGAACCTCAAGCTCACTCCAGCCTTTTTGGCCGTATGTATAGCCCATCACGGTCCCGTTTTCCCAGTTAATGTGATGTGCTCCAAACACGACTGTGTACATGCCGGCTGTCTGATCCATGCTCATCATTTTCGCGAAAAATAGGGACCGCTCACCGACTGGCCTGAGGAGAGAATCGGTGAAGCCTGCTGTAAAAATACCGATTAGCGGCCCTAAATAAAGAATTCCATCATGGATGAGCACCCGGGTTTTTCCTGGAAAGGGAAGCTTGAGTTTTTCAGCCATCGCTGGATGCACTCCAATTTCCCAGCCATTTTTCCCTGTTGCCTGTGAAGTGCATGGAAGGCAGAACGTTCCAAAGGCAGCATGGCTTACTTCTTCAAATACATCATGTCCGGACGGAAACACAAATTCCGGTCCGTTGTCTTCTTCATTCAATAAATATAGCGAGTAGATATCGGACATAACGGCATTCAGGCTCCTTTCAATCTATTGCTCTTGATCGGCATTGGCGGTTTTAGCCAGCAGGTGCTTGCAGTATGCCAGCGGCGCTTCGTATAAGTTGTTCTTTTGGTCTGGCTGGGTTTGCATAATCAGCTGGCGTCCCGGCTTTGAATTCACATCCAGAATCCAAATAGACCCGTCTCTTGAATATCCAATATCTATACCAAGCTCAAATAACGAAGAGAAGGACTGTTCAAGAACAATCGGTAATTTTGAGAGAATCGTGCTGAGGTCGTCATGGAATAAATAAGCCTGGCGGCGCGATAGTCTTTGAAACCAATCTTCATAGGATAGTGCCTCACCTCCGCTTCCAAGGTTGGAAATAAACGATCCCTGATAGCCGCGCCTGATCCCGCGGCCGCGTTCAGCCCAATTTCCGCTCCCATCCTTTTGCATCAAAATACGGATATCAAATGGATACCGGCTCCGGTCTGTGAGCTGAAGCAGCGGCTGAATGAGATAGGGAGATGTGGATTGTTTTAGAAACAGGTTCATCCAGATTTCGAATTCCTCAATGGAAGAGAATCCCTTTGTTTTCTTATTTGCACCGTTATGATAAACCGCTTCAATGGTTTTCCCGCTCAATGACAGGGCGATTATTCCCCGTCCCTGCGCCCCTTTTACAGGTTTCAGCATGCATTGCCGTTCCCTGAAAAGAAGGGGAAGTATGTCCTTAGCTGTATCAATCTGTGCGGTATCCGGTAAATAGAAGGAGAGGGTAGAATCTTTCATAATCGCCTGATGCACTGCCCATTTATCTGGCAAGCCTTTACCCAGAAATACGGTATCCGGTCTGTTTTTCAGCCATTCAGCGATTGGGCGGGACTTAGCCGAACGGTCGCCTTTGCTATAAAAGCAGCGATCATAAATAAAGGCTGGCAGCGGCTGAAGAGAAGGCTTCCATTCATCCTGTTCATATACAAATCCCTTTAATAGAGCAGTGCCGGGCTGAATGTCAGCAGGACAAAACCTGAACACAGTCAGTCCAAACGACCCGGCTCTTTTAGCAATTTCAGTGGAATACGATTTTTCTGCTTCCTGATGAAGCGTCATAAACCCAAGCACAGACTTCATTCTCTTCACACCCCATTCAGCTTACTTAAATAAATTCCATAGTCCACTACAGCCTTTGCAGACGGTCTAACCTTCATCTGTCCGGGAATATATTCACTGCTTTTGGAGGGCTTTGAATTAATTTCAATGAGCCAAAGCCGTTCATCCTGATCAAGGGTTAAATCAATTCCAAGCTCGCCATAGCAGCCATTTGAGTTCCTTTCAACCGCGAGGCAGATTTCCCGGGAAAGCTCAGCAAGCAAATTCCGGATGTTCCGCCCCTTTTTTACCCCATATAGCTCTTCGAGGATTTTTTTTACAGGAAATGCCGCACCGCCTTGATAGAGATTTGAAACGAACGTATTCTCGGATGACACCCTAGCTGTCATAGAAGTGACCGCCCAGTCGTGATCATTCTTTTTATGGCAGAGGATGCGGAAATCCATTGGCTTACTATGATACGTAATGATTCGGATCGTCTCCTGCAGCATATAAGGTTCCTTTGTGAGGCGGGGATACATGTGCCTGAACATTTCATCCGTATTTTTGAAAGAAGCAGCCGGGTCAATTGAAGAGGTATCATCCAGTAAATAGCCCTCATCCGTTTCCCTGATCCGGAAGATCTTTTTCCCTTGGCTGCCATAGATTGGCTTTACAAAAAAGTCAGTGTAGGAAGCAGTATACAATTCGTAATCCCGTTTAGAAGCAAGCTTTCTTGAAACCGGAACATAGGGGAGTAAAACGGGATCAGCCTCCAGCCATTGATGGACTTCCCATTTGTTCAAAAAACGCTGATTAAAATAGGGAATATTGTGCTGCTGAAGTTCATCCGTGAATGCCGCAAACCGAACATCGAGCTCCGTTCTCCTTTGGTGAAGACGGTTATGCACAGCATTAGGAAAAGGCAAAAACGTCCTGACCCATTTTTCCTTATGCCGGACCCATCCGCTCACATGCTTATCCTTCCAGTCCTTCAATGAAAAAAGATAAAAGAGATAGCCTTTTTCCTCGCAATAAGACGCGAGTTCTACACAATAATCCTCCATATTTCCAAGTGCAATGCTTTCTTTAGCAGACCGGATATCTGTAAGCAGGGCAAATATGGGGCCAATCCTAATTCCTTCTGCTTCCATACAAATTGACCAGCTCTGTCCTCCCACTAGCCATTCCGGAACAAAAGCGGCCTCAAGAGCCGTTTTTGAAATGGAAAGGAAAAAACTCTTATCATCTATAATTACGAGGCGGACTTTGACTCTATTCCTTCCAATCGAAAGGAAGCTCCATCTGGGAGGTGAGAACTGGCCAAATCGATTAAGCAGTCCGCTGCTGATTCTTACGGAAGGTTCCGAATCCTCGTGAAAAAAAATATCGGTTTTCATCCATTTCATCGCAATCCCTCATTTGCCGAATGGCGTAACTAGACTTATAATTTGTTCTAGGCAGATGTCCTTATCAGCAGTTTATGGAGAAGACGAAAAGTATGTGAAGATATGGAGTGTTAGAATGAGCGTGCTATGGACTTTTATTTTTATGATCGGTATTGGAGCCGCAATTGGCGGAATTACGAACCACCTTGCGATCCAAATGCTTTTCAGACCGTATAATCCGGTCTATGTATTCGGAAAAAGACTTCCTTTTACACCAGGCCTCATACCGAAAAGAAGAGACCAGATGGCTGAGCAGATGGGGAAAATGGTGATTGAACACCTTCTGACTGCAGAAAGCCTTAAAAAGAAAATCATCGATTCCTCTTTCGGACAAGCGCTGGAAAACTGGGCAGAAAAAATGGTGTTTGAATGGATGAATCAAAATCAGACAATCCTGGAGGTTTTAGAAAAAGCCGGAGTTGAAAAGGCAGATGAAAAAACGGAAAAGCTGATTGTTTCAATGATTGAAAGCAAGTGGAGAGAATTTGAAGCGGAAAGCCGGGAAAAAACGCTATCGCAAATGATGCCTCCAGCACTTGAAGCGAAGCTCGACGGAAAAGCAAAAGAGGTTGCCCATTATATCGTTCTATCAGGCATCCAGTATTTTGAAAGCTTCGAGGGAAGAAATCGCATTAAAAACATGATCGATGATTTTCTTGCAGAACGCGGCCGCCTCGGCAGCATGATTCAAATGTTTACAGGCAATATGAATCTCTCTGAACTTGTACAGCCTGAGCTGATAAAGTTTTTGAAAAACGGGGAAACAGAGGCATTCATCTCCGACCTGATTACAAATGAATGGGAAAAAGCGAAGCAAATGAAATTCGGGGAAGTTCAAGAGAAGCTGAAAATGGATGAAGCTGCAGCTGAGCTGAAAAACCGTGCTATTCGCTCTCTTGGAATAAAAGACTGGTATGGAAAAACTGTATTTGATATGACAGCGCCATACCATCATTCCATTCGCGAAACCTTTATCCCGAACATGGTTTCCATGGCAATCAGCGGTTTAACAAACAACATGGAAACTCTGATGAATCAACTCAACATCGAGCAGATCGTTAAAGAGCAGGTAGATACATTTTCCACTCAAAGACTCGAGCAAATGGTGTTATCTATAACAAGCAGCGAGCTGAAAATGATTACCTATTTAGGTGCTCTTCTCGGAGGACTAATTGGGATCATCCAGGCTTTTATCGCGGTATTTCAGGGGTAATTATAAGGCGGGCCTCCGCCATCCATGAAAATCAGATCGATTTCTGTTATAGTGGGTAGGGGTCCGAATCGAGGACCGAAATTAAAGGAGGGCGATCACATGTCAGAGAACCTTTACACAGAAGCCGGCAACCTGGAAAAAGCACTGCGCGAAAGCACAGAATACAAGCAGCTTAGAGCGCTTTATGATCAAGTGAACGCAGATGAAGCAGCAAAAAATATGTTTGATAACTTCCGTGACATCCAGCTGAAACTTCAGCAAAAGCAAATGTCCGGACAGGAAATCTCACAAGAAGAAGTGGACCAGGCGCAAAAATCGGTTGCACTTGTCCAGCAGCACCAAACCATCGCCCAGCTGATGGAAGCCGAACAGCGCATGAGCATGGTCATCGCCGAACTCAACAAAATCATTATGAAGCCGCTTGAAGACCTTTATGGTGCGGTGGAATAATCAATATAAGAAAATCGCCTTCCTTGGAGGGCGTTTTTTTTTGAATGGGTGCTTGGTGATTCTTGTACTAAGCCCTGCTGGAAGGGCTTAGTCAGCAAATAATGGTAAAAAGTCAGCAATTACGATTATCAGCAAAAAATCCGATCCACCCGTAATTTCCATCCTATTTTATTAAAAACCTCTATATCTCCCCAAAAAGTTCATCCTTCACATACTCCAGCATCCGCCGCTGCACGTGCTCGGTCATTTCGTGAGCGGTGAAAGGATGAACCGCAAGCTTTTTACGGGATGAGATCCTATTGTAAACAGCAAGAATGCTTTCTGGAACACAGACCGGATCCTTTAATCCTACTTGTATGTGTACGGGGACCGTAATAGCATGAGCGTGATTCAGCACATCGAACATGCTCAGCGTATAGAGGATCTGACTGAGATGTTCAGGGTGTTTTTGGACAAAAGCAGCGGCTTCGCTAAGTGACCCGGAAGATTTCATGATCCCTAGATCCATGTGACACATCCCGGGAAGAGCAGCAGATGCAAATTTTAATTTATCGCCGCTTAATGCAGCCGTCATCAGCGCAAGTCCGCCGCCCTGGCTGAGACCGGCAGTGAACAATCTGCCTCCGTCTACTCTGGGGTGGGAGGCAGCTGCATCCACCGCTCTTACTGCATCGATGACAATCGCATGATAGTAGGAAGTCTCAGGATCCAAAATTCCTTGTGTAATCCAGCCGGACGTCATTCCGTATGAACTGGTCAAATGGTTTCCGGTTTTGCCTCCTTGCCCTCTTACATCCACTGCAAATACGGCGACCCCCAATAAAAGAAGAGCCGCGTGTTTTTCAGGCATGCCTTTGCTGTCCCCATATCCGTGAAAGACAATCGCGCAAGGCAGCTGCTCATCCTTTGCAAAACGGGGGATAAGGAGCTGGGCGTTCAGCGGCGTATCATCAAAGCCGTAAAAAACAGCAGGATAAATATCAACCGAAGGAAATAGATCAGCAGTCTGTGAAAAGCGTGCATCAACGGGCGTTTCCTTAAACTTTTCCAGATTCCTTTTCCAAAAAGCAGATAGGTTTTCCAGCGAAATTGTAGGCGCAGCTGAATAAGCCAAAAGCTGCTCGATCTGTTTTTCCAAAGCGTTCATTGTTTACCACCTTCCTATCACCATGTTTCTCGCTGAAAACTGAATTTCCTGCTTTTTCAGATTGTTTACTTGACGTATCGGAATTATCAACTTTACAATAGTTCTATAGAATAAAAGGTTAATGAGAGAACTGAAAACCCCCGCCTTCACACATTTATAAGCAGGGGTTTTTGCATTGCAGGGTCATGTCCTTGCGGTAAAAATCATATTTTTATAGAGAAACAGGCAGTTCTCATCAGTGAGAGAAAGGGGTACATCATGAATTTATTCTGGTTTTTTCCAACAGCTGGAGACGGCCATTATTTAGGAACACGTGCGGGAGAAAGAAAACCTGAGATTACCTACTTAAAGCAAATTGCAAGTGCATTGGACAACCTTGGATATGATGGTGCTTTATTACCGACAGGGGCAAATTGTGAGGATTCGTGGGTAACCGCTTCCTACCTCGCCTCTGTCACAAATAAATTAAAATTTCTGATTGCCCTCAGGCCTGGTCTCATGTCTCCAACCCTGTCTGCAAGAATGTCTGCAACCTTCGACCATTTTTCAGACGGCCGCCTTCTTTTGAATGTTGTGACAGGCGGTGACCCTGCAGAGCAGGCAGGGTTTGGCAGCTACCATAGCCACGATGAACGATATGAAGTAACGGATGAGTATTTGGATATTTGGAGAAAAGTAATGGAAGGCAATCAAGTAGATTACAAAGGGAAACATCTGGAGGTAACGGGTGCTCATATACCGGAGCTGCCTGTACAGAAGCCGTATCCACCGCTATATTTCGGCGGATCATCTCCAGCAGGGAAAGCGGTTGGAGCGAAACATGCGGATGTTTACCTGTTATGGGGTCAGCCGCCGAATCAAATTAAAGCAAAAATTCAAGAGATGAAGAAGTTGGCAGCTGCTGTAGGACGAACACTCACCTTTGGTATTCGGCTGCATGCAATTGTCAGAGAAACGGAACAGGAAGCATGGGATGCTGCTGAACGGCTGATCAGTCATGTAGATGATGCAACCATCCGGGCTTTCAAGGAGCGTCATGCTTCCTTCGATTCAGTTGCTCAGCGAACGCAATCTTCTCTGCACGGCGGCTCCAAACTGCGGGACAATCTCGAAATTTCTCCTAATCTATGGGCTGGAATTGGGCTCGCACGCGAAGGAGCGGGAACAGCAATCGTCGGCGACCCTGACATTGCAGCAGAACGGATGAGAGAATACGAGGAGGCTGGTGTGGATACATTCATACTATCCGGTTATCCTCATCTGGAAGAAGCCTATCGATTCGCAGAGCTTGTGTTTCCGAAACTTAATAAATAGCGTTATTGCTAAAAAACCCGCAGCACTGCGGGTTTTTCTTTAGTCTGAGTTAAAAGATGGCAGCGCTACAGAAAGCCTCTTGTCAAAATCAGGAACGCTTGCGATAATAAATGTAAGTGCTTACATAACTACCTTGGAAAATTAACTTAATTAACGAAGGGGGATCGGCGGAACATTAAATCGATATGATTGGCAAGAGACATTTCATTTTCGGATGGCCAATTTTTCTTTTGACAATGTTAAGCTTTATGTTGATTAATTTACACCTGTTGATTGATCGGAAAGTGAACGCCTGCCAGCTGCAAAATCAACAGCCAAAGTTAACAGTGCCTTATTTTATAAACACCTGGTATACCTTTAAAAGACAAGAGGTTTGCGGGTTTTCCACAAGTTTACTGGACACTGCTGTGCTGAGAGTCTTCATGATATAAAAAAGTCGTAAATGGCTTTATTTAAAGAGGGGGAAAACGGTTGGCTAATCATGTAATCGGGAGTTTTCAATTAATGAAATCCCTAAACCGGTCCCTGATTCTGAATATTATTCGTTCTTCAGGGATGATATCCAGGGCAGAAATTGCGAAGAAAACGAGGCTCACTCCGCCTACCGTTACAAACATCGTTCATGAACTTTTGAACGAGGAATTAGTTATAGAAGGCCAGACCGGACCTTCAAGCGGAGGACGAAAGCCTATCATGCTGAGAATCAACTCACGGAATTTTTATATCATAGGGGTGGATGTCGGGGTTAAAAAAGTCCGCTTTGCCGTTACAGATTTAAATGCGGAGATCCTTATGAAAAGCATCGTATCCATCAGCGAAAGAATGACAGAAGAAGAGCTTGTCAAATTGATAATTAAGCAGATTTATACCCTTACGGATAAGGCGGATATTCCAAGGACGAAGATAATGGGAATTGGAATTGGCATGCATGGAATCGTTGATGCCGAGCGGGGAATTTCCATATTTGCCCCAAATCTTAATATGAAAAACATCCCGCTGAAAAGCATGCTGGAGGCAGAATTTATGATCCCGGTAAAGGTTGAAAATGATGTGAGGGCTATGGCGCTTGGCGAGGCATGGTTCGGCAGCGGCATTGGCTTTGAGGATCTCATCTGCATCAACGTTGGATATGGGATTGGTGCAGGTATTATTATGAACAACAAGCTGTTTAGGGGACGGCATGGCCTGGCGGGTGAAATCGGCCATACGGTCGTTGATTTAAACGGACCAAGGTGTACGTGCGGAAGCTATGGATGTCTCCAAACTCTTACGGCCCACGACGGGTTAAAAAGTGCAGCCATGAAGGAAATCATTCTTGGCAGGAGGACCCTTATCTCTGAGCTGACTGAAGGAGACGTTGACAAAATCAGCGGGAAAATTATCCATCAGGCTGCAAAATCAGGGGATGATCTGGCGATTGAAATATTACAAACGACCGGTAAATACCTCGGGGCAGCCATTTCTAATCTTGTTCACGTCTTAAATCCGCCAAAAATCATTATTGGAGGCGGCATATCAAAAGCAGGACCATTTCTATTGGAGCCTCTTAAGGAAGTCGTTCGAAAACGGGCGCTGAGTGAAGAGGCAAGGGAAACGATCATCGTAGAATCAGGTCTTGGGGACCGTGCAGGACTCGTCGGCGCTGTTACATTAATCCTGGAGGATATGTTTTCATTAAACTATGAAAATAGGAGACAAACCGTATAAGAAAGCCCTTACATTTTGAAAAAAAGTGTGCTATTTTAATAGTAGTTCGTTATATTATTTAATTAAGTAACACGATTCACTTTGGGAGAAATGAAAGCGGATACAAAAAAGGGGGATTTATATGAAGAAGGTATGGTCATTATTGATGGCTGCAGTCTTGACAGTGGGGATGCTGTCTGCATGCAGCTCACAGGGATCAGGCGGTTCCGCTGGGGATGGCGGAAAGCCTAAAGGAGAAATTACCGTTTGGGGATGGAATGTTGCAGCGAGCTCAATGGAATTGGCAGTAGAAAATTTCAAGAAAAAATATCCGGATGTGGAAGTGAAAGTCCAGGATATAGGGCGCTTGGATTTATACGATAAGCTCACAGTCGGGCTTGCTGCCAACGGTGCCGGACTTCCGGATGTCCTGATGGTAGAAAGCGACCGTTTGGATAACTATAAAAAGCAGTTCCCGAAAGGATTCATGGATCTTTCTGAAAAAGGGTTTGATAAATATGAAGATAAATTCGGGAAATCAAAAATAGCTACAGCTAAAAACGAAGATGGAAAGTTCGTAGCCATGCCATGGGATATCGGGCCGACAGGCGTTTTTTACAGAACTGATATTTTTGAAAAAGCGGGTGTAGATCCGAAATCGATTGAAACGTGGGATGATTTCATCGAAGCGGGGAAAGTGATTAAAGATAAAACAGGTTCTGCCATGGTACCAGTGGATATTGCGAAGGATGATGCACTGTACCGGATGATGCTGAATCAGCAAGGTGCTTTCTATTTTGATGATAAAGGCAACATTGACTTCCAGTCTGATGAATCCGTAAAAGCGATGTCCATGATTCAAAAGCTGCAGGAAAACAAGCTGGTTGCTAATGTGGACGGATGGGATGGAACTGTAACGGCGACTGTAAACGGAACTGTGGCAACTGTGCCTTTCGGCGTCTGGTATACCGGAACCATAATGGAACAGGCAAAGGAGCTTGATGGGAAATGGGATGTAATGAAGCTTCCCGCATTTGAAGCCGGCGGAAACCGGGATGCCAATCTTGGGGGATCGGATATCGTCATTCCGGCTGCCTCCAAAAATAAAGACGCAGCTTACGCATTTGCTGAATTCTTCACGACAGATAAAGATACGCAAGTGAACGTTCTTAAAAAATACGGAATCTTCCCATCGCTGCTTGAAACATACGAAGACAAATACTTTGATGAACCGGTTGCTTTCTTTAACAATCAGCCGATCTTCCGTATGTTTGCAGATGAAGTGAAAAATATTCCTCCGGCCAATTATACGAATGATTACCCTCGCGGACTGAAATATGCAGCAGATGCTCAGGCTGCAGCTCTTCTTGATAAGAAGGACCCGGCTGAGGCACTGAAAGCAGCTGCTGATCAGCTGGCAAATGAATCGAAACGCGAAATCAATAAGTAAGATATAGAAGGGAGGGCTGCTTGTTCATGGGCAGCCCTCTTCTTTACCCCGTTCCTAAATTTAATGAACAAACGCGTTTCATTCAGATGTCCCGAGAGGAGGATTTCAATATGGCAGAGCTTCAGAAAGAGACCGCTGCCAAGCAGGTCTATGAACCAAAGGCGTATAAGAAAAATTGGATTACACCGAAAAACTTCCCGTATATTCTCATTGCACCTACCGTGATTCTCTTCTGTTTATTCACGGTATATCCGGTTATTTCATCGTTCATTATGAGCTTTCAAAAAAGTGACGGGGCCGGGATGGCATTTGTCGGCTTAGAAAATTATGTAAGGCTATTTAAGGATCCGCTCTTTTTAACAGCCTTGAAAAATACGTTTTTCATCTTAATTATTCAGGTTCCGATTCAGCTGTTCCTGGCCCTGATTCTTGCCGCAGCCCTGAATTCAAAGCTTGTCAAAATGAAGGCTTTTTTCCGGATTTCCTACTTTATGCCGGCCATCACAGCACTCGTTGCTTATTCCATTGTTTTCATGATCATGCTGGATGAAAATTATGGAATCATCAACTACTTTCTTTCCTTGCTGGGAATGGAAAAGGTCGGCTGGCTGACGAGTACTACATGGTCCAAAGTTGCCTTAATGATAGCCATCACATGGAGGTGGACAGGCTACAATATGGTGATTTACCTCGCCGGACTTCAAAATGTATCTGAATCCTTATATGAAGCGGCAAGCATTGACGGCGCTGGCAGGGTCCGGCAGTTCTTTTATATTACAATCCCGCAGCTGCGTCCGATTATTTTGTTTACTTTCGTACTCTCCACAATCGGAACTCTGCAGTTATTTGATGAACCGTTTATCCTGACTGAAGGCGGACCGAATAACTCCACGTTAACGATTTCTCTGTACTTGTACCAAAACGGTTTTAAATACTTCGATTTCGGCTACGCATCGGCTATAGCTTATGTGCTTGTGATTATGATTGCGATCCTCTCCTGGATTCAGATGAAAGTCGCAGGTGATCAGGACTGATGAAAACACAAAGGAACATCTCGAAAATATTGCTGTATGCCCTACTAATTGCTGGTGTCATTTGTTCCATCGGTCCGTTTTATTGGATGGTGATCGGAGCTTCCCATACGAGCGGCGAGATTTTCAAAGTTCCGCCGAATTTCCTTCCTGGCAGCGAGCTATGGACGAACCTTAAAAACCTGGATGAATCCATTGGTATCCTAAAGGTTCTGGGGAATTCATTAACGATAACACTCATTTATACAGCATTGGCCCTGATGATCTGTTCTGCTTCAGGCTATGCTTTTGCCAAGTTCAAATTTAAAGGAAGAGATGCCATCTTCTTTGTTCTGTTATTGGCCATTATGATTCCGTATCATGTGACGCTGATTCCGCTGTTTAAAATGATGGCTGCTCTCGGGTGGATCAATACCTATCAGGCTGTTATTCTTCCGAATCTGGCCTATCCTTTTGCCATTTTCCTCATGAGGCAAAATATGAAGGCGCTGCCTGACTCATTGCTGGAAGCAGCTAGAGTGGATGGCGCAGGGGAATTTAAAATCTTCTTTACGATTGTTTTGCCGACAATGAAGCCGTCTCTTGCAGCGGTCGCCATCTTCCTGTTTATGTTTCAATGGAACAATTTTCTTTGGCCGCTTGTTATCCTTAACGAGCAGGAAATGTACACATTGCCAGTCGCATTATCAAGTCTGATTGGCCTGTCGAAGGTTGATTATGGGCAGCTGATGATGGGAACCGCCATCTCCACCCTGCCGATTATGATTTTCTTCCTGCTGCTGCAGCGCCAGTTTATATCCGGCATGCTTGGGAGCTCTGTTAAAGAATAAACATATTATCTATCAAACAGAAAGCAATTTTTACTTTTTTAAATTTGGTTATGGCTGCAGCTCCAATCAGTCTTTCTTTTAAGCTCTGTTAAACTTGGCTGTTGATTGCAGTTGGCAGGCGTTCGCTTTCCGCTCCAATCAACAGGTGTCAAAAAATCAACACTATCCTTTACCATAGCCTAAACCCGGAAATTCAGCTTTGAGCGTTTCCGGGTTTTCATATTCGTATTTACCTTGCAGTAATCAGCCGCTCTATTTCCGCTCTTAATCTATCTCTCAATTTTTCCAATTCATCTTCTGCAGGCTTTACTTCTTCAGCAAACATGTCTTCCCGGTCTACCCACCATACGGGTCCTTTTATAGGGGCATCGTTTTCCTTCCTGGGAAATAAATGCCAATGCATATGAGAATCCCCGTTTCCAAGCAGTTCATAATTCATCTTTTCAGCTCCAAATGCTTTTTGAACCGCTTCTGCAACCAAGCTCATTTCCATTAAAAATGTTCTTTTAAATGTTGGACGAAGCATATGCAGTTCGCTTTTATGCTCTTTGCAGAGGAATAGGCTGTAGCCTTTGAAATATTGATGGTCTCCGATTACTGCATAACCGGTATCGAGTTCGGCAACGAAATAAGGATTTTTCTCTTTTTCTATCCATTGGATTCTCTCGCAGATTAAACAGGACATATATTCATTCTCCCATCAAAATAAAATGCTAATATTTACCTTAATTCAATTGTAATATGAATATCTGATTTAGTCTTGCAAAATATGAAAACGCTTGCCATAATACATGTAAGTGCTTTCGCAAAAACATAATTAAATTAATTAATTTTCTGTAAGAGGAATTAATTGATTGTATATGCAGCAGGGAGGATGAATGGATGGCGAGCCATCTTGTCGGAAGCTTTCAATTAATGAAATCGCTTAACCGGTCTTTGATATTAAATATTATTCGGTCAACGGGAGGGATTTCACGAGCGGAAATCGCCAAAAAAACGAAGCTGACTCCTCCTACCGTTACGAATATCGCCAGTGAACTGCTGAACGATGGACTGGTAGTTGAAGGTCAGCAGGGCCCTTCCAGCGGAGGGAGAAAGCCGATTATCCTAAGAATTAATTCCAGGAACTTTTTCGTTGCAGGAATTGATGTAGGAGTAAGTAAAATCCGCTTTGCCCTAACGGATCTGGAAGCGCAAATTGTGCTTCAGAATACGATTCCGATTGATGATTCGATGACGGAGGAGGACTTTGTTCAGATTATTATCCGTGAGATTCTTCGGCTTGTAGAGACAGCAGCCATCCCGAAGGATAAGCTGATCGGCATCGGAATTGGCATGCATGGAATAGTGAACTCTTCTAAGGGGGTAGCCTTGTTTGCACCTAACCTTAACTTAAAGAACATCCCTCTGAAGGAGAGGCTTGAAGAGGAATTGATTGTCCCGGTACGGGTGGAAAATGACGCAAGGGCAATGGCTCTGGGTGAATCCTGGTTTGGCAATGGTGTTGGAGCAGAGGATCTGATTTGCATCAATGTCGGCTATGGAATTGGGGCAGGAATCCTGATGAACAATGAATTATTCAGAGGCCGCCATGGACTGGCAGGGGAAATCGGGCACACGGTCGCAGATTTAAACGGCACGAAATGCACTTGCGGCAATTATGGATGCCTTCAGACGGTCGCAGGACATGATGGACTGAAGCGGGCAGCCATGAGGGAAATTTCCTTCGGCAGAAAAACGTTAATTACGGACCTGATCAATGGAGACGAGAACAAAATCAGCGGTGAATTGCTGCACAAAGCTGCACTTCAAGGGGATGAGCTGGCGATTGAAATATTCCGTGATGCAGGGAGATACATCGGTACAGCTGTAACAAATCTGATCCATATTATGAATCCTTCGAAAATTATTATCGGCGGGGGAATTTCAAAAGCTGGTCCCTTTTTGCTTGATCCTATTAGGGAAGTCGTAAAACAGAGGGCATTGGATGAGGAAGCTAAGGAAACAGTGATTGTTCAGTCCGGCCTTGGAGATGAGGCGGCTTTGATTGGAGCAGCAACGCTCGTGCTTGCAGAAATGTTTGCTGTGCAATACCAAAACCAAAAAGAGATCTTATAAATCTAAATAGTTTGTTTCATAAATTAATTAAGTAACTATATAGCCAGAATCATAGGAGGGAAATTATGAAAAAAAAATGGAGCGTATTTCTGTGTCTCATAATGGGGATTGGACTTCTGGCAGGATGTTCTGGCAAGGCTGATAACCCAAATAAATTAACAGCCTGGGTCTGGAACGTTAACGTACCGGTTTTGGAAGCTGCTGAGAAGCGATATCAGAAAAATCATCCAGAGTTTGATCTTGAGATTGTTGAAATGGGTACAAGCGATGTGTATCAAAAACTGACCACTGGGCTGCTTGCAGGCGGACAGGGCCTTCCGGATATTGTTCTGGTGGAGGATGACCGCATTCAAGGCTATATTGATTCCTTTCCGGATGCCTTCCTGAATCTATCAAAGCAGGGATTTGATGAAAAGAAAGAGTCCATGTTTCCAGAGTTTAAAAGAGATTTAGTCTCAAAGGACGGAGATATGTATGCGTTTCCTTTTGATGCGGGTCCAACCGGGGTCTTTTACCGAAAAGATCTATTCGATAAAGCCGGAGTTAACGCAGAGGATATGAAAACATGGACAGATTTTATTGAAGCTGGAAAAACGATTAAAGAGAAGACCGGCAAGGATATGATCGGACTTGATTTAAACGGGGATGACGGTCTTTACCGAATGATGCTGAATCAGCAAGGGACCTTTTATTTTGATGAAAATGAAAAGCCGAATCTGACTTCATCAGAGTCAGTCAAAGCCATGGAGGTTCATAAGCAGCTGAAAGAAGCGGATCTTGTGAAAAATACAGTTGGCTGGGACGCATGGATCAGCTCCATGGTTCAAGGTGACGTAGCGACAGCTCCTTCTGGCGCGTGGCTTGCAGGCTCGATTACCCAGCAGGGGAAAGATTCGGCTGGCAAATGGGGAGTCATCCCTTTACCGGCATTTGAGGAAGGTGGAAACCGCGCCTCAAACCTCGGCGGAAGCAACTATACGATCATGAAATCCTCAGAAAATAAGGAAACGGCGTATGACTTCCTGGAGTACTTTTCAACGGATGAACAAACTCAGATTGAAGCAATGAATGGCGGGCTTTTTCCTTCATTGACTACGATTTATGATGAAGAAGTATTCACAAATGGAGTGGACTTCTTTGGCGGACAGGCTGTATGGAAAACATTGGCCGATCAGATGACAGACATTCCATCCGTTAATTATACAGGCGATTTTCCATACGCCAAGGATGAAGCGGTGAAGGCGCAGTCCCAGGCAACGGGAGGAAAGCTTTCAATCCAAGAAGCATTTAAAGCAGCTCAAAAGCGTTTGAAAAACAGGATGCTGTAAGGTGAAAATTCTGGAAAGAGCTAATGCAGTTAGCTCTTTCTACAAAAGGCGGGATTGCAAATGAGTCGTTCACGATTGTTTCCTTATTGGTTTTTAGCTCCGGCACTGGTTTTGTTTCTCATTTTTACTGTGTATCCGGTCGTGGCTTCCTTTATCTTAAGCTTTCAAAAGTTTGAGGCAGGAGCTTATACATTTAACGGATTAAACAACTATATTCGTCTCTTTAATGACGAAATTTTTTGGACAGCGCTAAAGAACACGTTTATCATTTTCATTTTTCAGGTGCCGCTCATGCTGCTGCTCGCAATCGTATTGGCAGGGGCATTGAACAGCCAGCTTTTAAAGCTGAAAGGATTTTTCAGGGTTTCCTTCTTCCTTCCAGCTGTAACGTCTCTTGTAGCCTATTCCATCCTTTTCTCGATCATGCTGCAGGAGGAAGGGATTATCAACAACGCGTTGAGCTACCTTGGGATTGCAGCCGTGCCCTGGCTGTCTGATGGATTTTGGGCAAAGGCATCAATAATTCTTGCGATGACATGGAGATGGACAGGCTACAACATGGTCATTTTTCTTGCCGCGCTTCAAAATATTCCTGAGGAAATTTATGAAGCAGCATCATTGGATGGAGCAGGAAAGATACGCCAGTTCTTTCATATCACCATCCCTCAGTTAAAGCCTGTCATCCTGTTTGCCGGTACATTAAGTACGATCGGCACGCTGCAATTGTTCGATGAACCATTTAACCTGACTAAAGGCGGACCGGCAGATTCAACGATGACACTTGGACTTTACATTTATCAGAACGGTTTTGAATATTTCCAATTTGGCTATGCTTCCGCCATTGCTTACGTGGTAGTTGTACTTGTGGCAATCTTGACCTTTATCCAATTCAAAGTGGCAGGTGATCGATAATGGAAGCCTTAAAAAGTGTACCTATGACCCAGGAAAAAAAGAACAGGAAGCTTCCGCAGAAAATAGGAATGTATGCACTGCTGGGTATTTTCCTAGTCATCTCAATATTCCCTTTCTACTGGATGTTCATCGGGTCTACGAATGAATCCGGGAAAATGTTTACGAATCCTCCTACGATGCTTCCCGGAACGAAGCTCGTGGAGAACTATCAGAATCTGAATTCTGCGATTGATATATCGAGAGTGTTATTTAACTCATTATTTGTTTCCCTGCTGTATGTGGTTTCAGCATTGATTGTATGTTCTCTCGCAGCTTATGCGCTGGCGAAGTTTGAATTCAAAGGCAGAAATCTGATTTTTACTGCCTTTCTGCTATCCATGATGATTCCTTATCAGGCAACCCTAATTCCACTGTTTCAAATGATGTCTTCAGCTGGATGGCTGAATACGTATTTTGCGGTCATTGCCCCGCAAATCTGTTATCCATTTGCGATTTTTCTGCTGCGCCAGAATTTCCTTGCTTTTCCGACTGAGCTGATTGAGGCCGCACGGCTTGATGGAGCGAGCGAATTAAAGATTTTCGCAAAGGTCGTCATGCCTGCAATGAGACCATCTCTTGCGGCTGCATCCATTTTCTTATTCATGACTCAGTGGAATAATTTTTTATGGCCGCTCGTTGTATTGAATGATTCATCCATGCACACGTTCCCTGTAGCTCTCTCCAGTTTAATGGGATTATCGTACATTGATTATGGACAAGTGATGATGGGTGTTTCCATAGCAACAATTCCAATCATTATCTTCTTCCTCGTCCTACAGAAACAGTTTATTTCAGGAATGCTGGGGAGTGCAGTTAAATAAGGAGGGATTATATGCTGACAGAAAAAGACGGACAATTTTTCCTGAACGATCAGCCTTTTCAAATTTTATCAGGGAGCATCCACTATTTTCGGGTGGTGCCGGATTATTGGGAAGACCGCTTGCAAAAATTGAAGATGCTCGGTCTGAATACGGTAGAAACGTATATTCCATGGAATGTGCATGAGACAAAAAAAGGAGATTTCCAGTTTGAAGGAATGGCAGACTTGGAAAGGTTTATCCAGACAGCGGCAAAACTGGGTCTCCATGTGATCCTGCGGCCGGCGCCATACATTTGCGCAGAATGGGAATTCGGCGGGCTGCCAGCCTGGCTGCTGAAGGGACAGGATATGGAGCTTCGCAGCTCCGATCCTGCGTTCTTGAAGCATTTGACCGAGTATTTTGAGGTTCTCCTGCCGAAGCTCGTGCCTTATTTAACTGTAAATGGCGGACCGGTCATTGCGATGCAAATTGAAAATGAGTATGGGGCATATGGAAACGATCAGGAGTATTTGAAATATTTAAGAAAGGTGTACAGGCAGGAGGGAATAGATGTCCTTCTCTTTACCTCCGACGGTCCCGAGTTTATCCAGCATGGTTCAATTGAGGATGCGGTTACGACCTTAAACTTTGGCTCGAAGCCTGAGGAAGCCTTCAGCGCACTGGAAAGATTCAAGCCCGGCTCGCCTCTTATGTGTGCGGAGTTTTGGATCGGCTGGTTTGACCACTGGGGTGGAGAACACCACAGAAGGGACGCAGCGGAAATGACCGCTGTTTATGAAACCATGCTTTCAAGAGGCGCCTCCGTCAACTTTTACATGTTTCATGGAGGGACGAACTTCGGCTTCATGAACGGAGCCAACCATTACGAGACATATACTCCAACCATTACAAGCTATGATTATGATGCATTGCTGACAGAATGGGGAGATCCTACCGATAAATATTTTGCAGTGAAAGAGGTATTGGCCAAGTATAAGGAAGTTCCTCAAGATGATCCTGAGCCTGGTGTGAAAAAAACATATGGCAAGGTGGCGTTATCGGAGAGCACCAGTCTGTTTGATGCGGTTCAGGGTTTATCCACTCTAAAAACTATTGCACCGAGATCAATGGAAGAGTTTGATCAAAGCTATGGAATGATTCTTTATCGAACGAAGGTAGAGAAGCAGGGAGAGCTCGAATTGGATATTTCACCGATCAGGGACCGGGCGTTTCTCTATATCAACGGAAAGCATATGAGGACCATCTATCGGAATGACGCGGAGAAAATGATTACGCTGTCCTTTGATCAGTCTGTGAATGTGCTGGAAATTCTGGTGGAAAATATGGGCCGTGTTAACTACGGCAAGCATTTGAAAGACCGAAAAGGGATTATTCAAAACCTTTGGCTCGGCCAGCAATATTGGTTTGATTGGGAAGTCATTCCCATTGAACTGAATCCAGAGGAAATGAACTGGCTTCCAGGAACAGATACGAGATATCCAAAATTTTATAAGGGTAGCTTTTCGGCAGATGAATGTGCGGACACGTTCATCGATTTGGCCGGTTGGACGAAAGGCTATGTCTGGATGAATGGCTTTAACCTGGGCCGTTATTGGCAGATAGAGGGGCCTCAGGGAAGCCTTTACATCCCCGGGCCGCTTTTAAAAGAAGGAGAAAACGAAATCCTTGTGCTGGAGCTTGAAGGAACATCATCGAGTACTGTTGAATTGTCAGATCAGCCCGATATCGGATAAGAGGAGGAACAGCCATGCCAATTCATATCAACGAATCATCCAAGCAATTTCACTTAACGAACGGACAGATCAGCTATATTTTTCACGTGATGAAAAATGGAGAGCTCGGCCACTTATACTATGGAAAAGCTCTGAAGCATCAGAAGGATTTTTCACATTTTCAGAATTCAGTTGTTCCGACAGCGGCAAGCTGCCATGTTGAAAAAGACGATCCCGCCTTTTCCCTGGAAACCGCAAGACAGGAATACCCTGGATACGGAACTACAGACTTCAGGGAGCCTGCGCTTTCGATTCGAAGAGAAAGCGGAAGCTCGATCCACCGCTTTGAATACGAAGGATATGCCATCACGGATGGAAAGGAACGGATTCCTGGCATGCCAGCTACCTTCGCGGAGCAAGGGGAAGCGAAGGATCTTGCCATTACGCTGATTGACCGGACAGCCGGACTGAAGCTGATTTTGAACTACACTCTATTCGAGCATCTTCCTGTTATTGCAAGGAGGACGACAGTAGAAAACATCGGCACGGAAAACGTTCAGCTTGAACGGGTGATGAGTCTGTCGCTTGATTTAAATGACCGCGATTATGTGATGATGCATCTTTCCGGTACGTGGTCAAGGGAGCGCCACCTGAAGGAGCGCGTGCTTGAAACAGGCATTCAGTCCATTTCAAGTGCAAGAGGAGCGAGCTCACATCACCATAACCCATTTTTAGCGCTTCGCCGCCCGGAAACGACGGAGACGCTGGGAGAAGCGATCGGCACTCATTTCATTTACAGCGGAAATTTTCTCGCCCAGGCCGAGGTAGACCATTACGACACAACGAGAATCACAATGGGGATTCATCCCTTCCAATTTAATTGGACCCTGAAACCCGGTGAGGTATTCCGCTCCCCAGAGGCTGTATTGACTTACTCGGATGAAGGCCTGAACGGATTAACGAAGAGTGTGCATGATTTATTCCGGAATCATTTGATATCGCCTAACTGGCGTGATAAAGAAAGACCGGTTCTCATTAATAATTGGGAAGCAACGTATTTTGACTTTAATGCAGAGAAAATTATGCAAATTGCCAGACAGGCAAAAGAGCTTGGAGTCGAGCTTTTCGTTCTCGATGACGGGTGGTTTGGGAAAAGAAATGATGACACGTCATCCCTTGGCGACTGGTTTGTGGATGAAAACAAGCTCCCGGAAGGTATCGAAGCTCTTTCTGAATCGATTCGCGGAGAAGGTCTGCAGTTTGGTTTATGGTTTGAGCCGGAAATGGTTAATGAAGAGAGCGATTTATTTAAGAAGCACCCGGATTGGGTGGTTCATGACCCGGAGCGTCCTAAATCCTATGGACGGAATCAATGGGTGCTTGATTATACCCGCAAGGAAGTCGTTGACTATTTGTATGAACGGATGTCCTTTTATATCCGTTCTGCAAAGCTGAACTATATCAAATGGGATATGAACCGGAATATTACAGAAGCGTATTCAGCATCCTTGGGCAGGAATCAGCAGGGGGAGTTTTTCCACCGCTATATTCTAGGTGTCTATGATTTGTACGAAAGGCTCACCTCAGAATTCCCTGACGTCCTCTTTGAATCGTGTGCAGGAGGCGGTGGGCGCTTTGATGCAGGCATGCTTTATTACGCGCCTCAGGCGTGGACAAGCGACGATACGGATGCAGCGGAAAGAATGAAGATTCAATACGGCTCCTCTTTTGTTTATCCGATCTACAGCATGGGCTCTCACGTGTCGGACATTCCAAATCACCAGACCCTGAGAAAGACATCACTTAAAACACGAGGAGATGTCGCGTATTTTGGAACATTCGGCTATGAATTGGATCCCAATCGCATGACAGAGGAAGAGAAAGAAGAAGTAAAAAGCCAGATCGACCAATACAAGCAGATCCGCTCCCTTATCAGGGACGGTGATTTTTACAGACTGCGCAATCCGTTTACCTCAAACGAATTGCTCTGGATGGTTGTGGCGAAGAATCAGTCTGCAGCGATTGCCGGCTGGTATAAAACACTGGCTATTCCGAATTCGAAAAAAGAGCAGGTCATCAAGCTTACAGGGCTGGATCCCGATGCAGCCTATTCAGTAGAAGGCCGTTCCAGGATCTATCGGGGAGATGAACTGATGAGGAGAGGTCTTAATTTATCAACGGAATTCAACGGGGTCAATGCCAAGTATGCAGAAAGAGGAGGAGACTTTCAATCCGAAGTCTTTCTTTTGAAAAAAGTCTGACGCGGGCAAGCCGTCTTGTTCTACCCTTATAATCCTCTTCATACGCTGATAAGGGAACAACTTCAGACATCTAGAGAGGGGGAGCCTGCGTGGTTTACCGCATGCTTGCATTGAACATAGACGGAACGCTGCTTCGCTCAAATGGGCGGCTTAACCAGGCGACTAGAGAAGCCATTGAATTTGTGCAGAAAAAGGGTGTGTACGTCTCGCTTGTGACAAACCGCCATTTCCAGTCTGCCAGAAAACTTGCGAGAGCTTTAAAACTGGAATCGTTTTTGGTTACTCACAGCGGCGCCTTTATCGCAGAAAAAATAGATGAGCCGCTTTATGAAAGAAGACTTGGAGAAACGCTGACTTACAGCCTTGTTCAGGTGCTCGAAAACTATGAATGCCACATCCGGATTATTCATGAGCGCTACAGCATCGGCAACAGGGTAAAGGTCACACCGCATATGACCGGAAGTACGGTTATCCAGTCCTCAGAACCGCTTTTTTACCCAAATCAGTATGTGGAATCACTTGGAGATGCACTAAGAGATGAACCAATTGATGCGCCAAAAATGGAGGTTCTTTTTCAAAGTAAAAGGGAAAAAGAAGCGGCTGCCGCTTTTCTGAAAGAAACCTTTAATGAGGTGGCTATTTCAGACCGGAATGCCCTCCGCTTTGATCTGACGGCAAAAGGAGTGACCAAAGCAACCGGACTGGAACTGCTTTGCAGCCATCTTCAAATACCGATGAGCGAAGTTGTCGCAATTGGAGACAGCCCGGATGACCGGGATATGATCGCAAATGCCGGACTCGGTGTCGCTATGGGGCAGGCGCCGTTTGAAGTAAAACAGGCTGCTGACTGGATCACACGCTCCAATGAGGATTCAGGAGTTGCCTACATGATTAAAGAGCATTTTAGAAAACAGTACCGCCTTGGATACTTAGATAAAATTAAGCTGGACCGGTAAGTAAAGGCTGACCCTGAGGGGTTGGCCTTTTTTTGATGAAAAGAGGAGGGTAATAACACAGGCGAGTATGTGAAAGCAGCTTACGAAGGACGAACGCCCGGCTCAAGAATGGTGAATGTATTATTCACTGTATTTAAATTTGCTCGGGCACCGATTGGAATGGCTGCTTTGTAATACCCGTGTGCCGTCGTAACGTTTGTCATCAGCGGTTTACCAAGCGGAATAAAGAAATCCTGAATTAAATCCTCAAAGGTTTTGCTGTATGCCTCCCCGCATTCGGTACATTCTCCAAGAACAATCCCGGCACAATCCTCGAATTTTCCTGCAAGTTTTAGGTGGTTTGCATAACGGTACACTTTATTAATCGGCTCGTGTGTTTCTTCAAGGATAATGATTTTTCCGTTTGTATCGATGTCATAAATGGTTCCGATCGTATCATCAAAAGAGGTTAGATTTCCCCCGACCGTTTCTCCGGTTGCATTTCCCGGTACTCTGCTGACCTGTAGAATGCCAGGAGGATTCACAATTTGACGCGGTGATTGGAGGGTAGCCGTGGCCGCAAAAAACTGCTGAAAATTATAGGCGGGGGTTTCCGGCACAAAATCAAGCAGGAGCAGACTCTGAAAGGTAATTAAATCTGCATATTGAAATAAAACATTTTGCAGAACCGTAATATCGCTGTAGCCGCTGAAGATTTTTGGGTTTTTGCGGATAATTGAATAATCAAGATAAGGAAGAATACCAGCAACTCCGACTCCGCCCCTTGTCGGCAGGATCATTTTCACTGCCGGGTTGGAAAACATATTCATTAAATCCGCTGCTCTCTGTTCATCAGTTCCGCCCAGAAACCCGTTAGCCGCATAAACATAGTCACCAAGTACAATCTTAAATCCCATACCTCTTAACGTTGCGATCCCCTGATTTATTTTTTCCTCATCAAGCGGACTGCCGAGCGTAACGATGCCAATGGTATCTCCCTGCTGTAAAATAGGCGGTCTCTGAGCCAATCCCTTCACCCCTTCTATCCAAATCATGCTGTAACATGTATATGTGGAAGTGATGCGAAAAAGAAGAACCTATAATCTGAAGTGAAATGAGTATGCTTTTCATTGACCGACAGTTCAATCATAAGATAGGATGGACATGTCAGATAAATTAGGAGGGCTTACATGGATTTGCATGCCGAAGTTCAAGGCAGCGGCCGCCCCGTTATTCTCATTCACGGGCCCGGAACGGATTTGCGTGAATGGGTTTTCATCATCCCTTATCTACTTAAAACGTGCCAAGTGATTGCTTATGACGTCAGAGGGTCAGGAAAGTCGCCGTCTCCGGTTGAACCGATGAACTTCGTCGACGATTTAAGAATGCTTATGGACGGTCTCCACATTGAAAAAGCAACACTAGTCGGTCATTCAAGAGGTGGACAGGTAGCTGCAGATTTTGCATTAACTGATCCTTCCCGCATCGAAAAGCTCATATTAATTTCTCCCTCATTAACCGGATACGAATATTCACAAGAGTATAATTTTTGGCTGCATAAAATAAATTCAGCACCTCGCGATATCAATGGCATTGCTGAACTTGTTATGAACGGACCCCATCACTCAATCATTAAAGCATCTGAGCATTTTGCTCTTTTCGGGGAAATGATGAGGACTTATGTAAGAAAGGCTCTTACAGAATGGAAAAATTATGAAATAATTTGGCCGGAGCCCCCGGCTATTCAAAGACTCAAAGAAATGCAAGCAGCTACTCTTTTTATTCAGGGAACAAAGGAATTTGAAGATATATATCAAATTAGAGAACATTATGACAAGATCCCGTCCATTGAATTTGTCATTATTCCTCGCGCCGATCATATGTCGACCTTGACGCATCCTGAAGAAATTGCCGAAAATATTTTGGAGTTTATAAAGGAGGAAGCTAAACACTAATGCCGCGCACCCCTGAAGCTTATGAGAAGATAAGAAAGCAAAGCAGCGAGAGAATATTATCTGCTGCTTTAGACCTCTTCATAAAAAAGGGATACCACTCCACCTCAATCGAAGAAGTAACGAAACTTGCCCAAGTCTCAAAAGGGCTGCTTTATCATTATTATCAAGGAAAGGAAGGCCTCCTTGAAGCAATAATCCAGATGAGGATTGAAAACCTGCAAGCAGTGATGGAGGGCGCCCTGACAAAAAGGACACCTAAAGAAAAACTTTGCCATATAGCAGAAGGAACGCTGGAAAACGTGTTTCAGAATCCTGAGCTGTACCGATTTTATATGAATCTTCAAACCCAGCCCCATCAGGATTTGGTACTCGCAAAATATGCGGATATCCTAAAGAAGGAGTTTGAAAGAAATTTTGAAATTCAGAGCCGGATTTTTGAAATGCTCGGTGACCAAGAGGCGAGGAAGCGCTCCCTGCTTTTTTCCTCCACGCTTAATGGCATTATGCTGATGATTTGCAGCTATCCTGATCATTTTCCCATTGAAGAAATGAAGTCCCAGGTGATAGAGGAGTTTTGCAGTTAACCCTTATTGTGTTCGCACCATCCATCATGTACACTAAGATCAGTTTTTAAATTTTTCCTAAAAGGTGATTATGTTGCGTATTTATATAAAAGGAAATCAGGATGAACGGTTTCATCGGCCGCTTAGACTGATTTCCAATTTGTTTTTTGAAGAGACAGAACTTTTGTTTGAAGAAGATGAAGCAGATTTAACGGCTTCCTTTATGATCGAAGACCGCGGACCATCTGTTCTCATTTCCGGAATCGCGGAAGCAGGCTCCCGCACCTATACGGCAAGCCACGAAAAGGATCTGACTGCTTTCTCTATAGAAAAGGAACGGTTTAAACAGATTAAAAACACATTGGCCCGCGTATACCTCATGCTGCTTCAAGAGCATACCGGCATTATTCAGCAGTGGGGCATCCTGACAGGAATGCGCCCGGTCAAACTGCTTCACAAAATGCTGCAGGACGGCATGACGAAAGAAGCAGCCCACCATAAGCTGCGGGAAGAATATTTAATTACCGAACAAAAAATACAGCTCATGCAAAGCATTGTGGACCGTCAATTAAAGGTGATTCCCGATCTCTATGACCTCGGCAGGGAAATCAGCATTTACATCGGAATTCCATTTTGCCCGACTAAATGCGCTTACTGCACATTCCCTGCGTTCGCTATGAATGGAAAACAAGGCAGAGTCGATTCGTTCCTTGGAGGTCTCCACTACGAAATGGAAGAGATCGGAAAGTACCTGAAGGAAAGCGGCATCAAAATTACGACTGTCTATTACGGCGGAGGAACGCCAACAAGTATTTCTGCAGAGGAAATGGACATGCTGTACGAACGCATGATGGAAGTCTTCCCCGATGTGAAGAACATCCGGGAAGTGACCGTTGAAGCAGGACGCCCTGATACGATCACACCTGAAAAGCTGGATGTCCTGAAGAAATACAGCATTGACCGCATCAGCATCAATCCGCAGTCCTATACACAGGAAACACTAAAGGCAATCGGACGCCACCATACTGTGGAAGAAACGATTGAAAAGTTCCATCTTGCCCGCAAACACGGCATGAACAATATCAACATGGACCTGATCATTGGACTGCCAAATGAAGGGGTGGAGGAAATGGCGCACTCTCTTGCTGAAACGGAAAAGCTTATGCCTGAATCGCTGACCGTTCATACGCTCTCATTCAAACGCGCATCCGAAATGACCCAGAACAAAAAGCGCTATAAGGTGGCGAGCCGAGAAGAGACAAGCGACATGATGGGACTAGCCGTTGACTGGACTGCAATAAACGGATATGAGCCGTATTACCTTTACCGTCAAAAGAATATCCTAGGCAATCTCGAGAACGTAGGATATGCGCTTGAAGGACAGGACTCCCTTTACAACATCATGATTATGGAAGAACAGCAGACCATACTCGGACTTGGCTGCGGAGCCGCCAGTAAATTCCGCGATCCGGAAACAGGAAAGATCTCACACTTCAACAACCCGAAGGATCCAAAATCGTATAATGATGGATATAAGCATTATACAGAAGAGAAAATCCGTATCATGAACGAACTGTTTGGTGTGAAGGAAGATGTATAAGGTTTTTGGAAAGCCCGGCCGGAGAGCCGGGCTTTTTTCAGTTGTGCAGGATTGATGGTAGCGGGGGAGATCTGTTTGGGGAGGTAAAAAAAGGAGGAGGCTTTGAAAAGATAATAGTGAATCAGATTGGGTAAGCGGGCGTTAGAATGATTGTCGGCGGGGCAAAAACCTGTGTGGAGTGAGGCTGTATTGTTTAAGTTTGCTACTGGATCGGGATCCGGCAGGTCGAAACGTCCCGAATCGAAGTTTTCGATCATAAAGGACACGATGCCAGGCTAGGATGCCAGGCAATGCGGACCGGATCCAGGTACTGATTGGGTTTATGATGAAAAATTTCCGGGTTATGATGAATTTTTTGGGTTTATGATGAAATTCCTCCGGGTTATGATGAATTTTTCCAGATTATGATGAAATTCTGAAATATATGATGAAAGCTGAAAACTCTTCCCTAAGGCATCATGCAGTAAGTAGTCCAAATACTGCGGAACGCGTTCAGACCTGCTGAACTGCATCCAGCCATCCCTTCATTTCTCACAATCTGTAACTTTACATCCTCCAATCCGTCTTTTAAAATAGAATTTCCTTAAGTTTTTGCTTTAGGACAGGAGGATCTTATTATGTTTGAGATAAAACCAATTCAGTCAATGGAAGCGATTCCGCTTCGCCAGATGGTGATTTCACCGGACTCGCCACTGGAAGAGAGCAAGTATTTCGGAGATGAAAACGAAGATACCATACATATTGGAGCGTTTGCGAAGGATCAGCTTGTCGGGGCAGCCTCTTTTTATAAGGAGGAGCATGACAAATTAAGCGGCAAAAGCATGTACCGCCTTAAAGGGCTTGCAATTGATCCGGGTCACCGCAATGAGTTAAGGGGGCAGACGCTCATTTTGTTCGGTGAGAACCTTTTAGCACAAAACAAAATTGAGGTGCTGTGGTGCACGACAAAAGTGTCAAATCTGCCTTACTATCAGCATCTTGGATTTCATGAGACAGAGCATACCTACAATGATGGAGAAAAGGGTCTTCAAGTTTTGATGGTTAAGCATATATGATTATTTCAGCAGAGCGGGCAAGATTGAATGCCCGCTCATTTTTTATGGCGCAAAAGCAGGATTTTAGCAGAATGATAGGAAAGTATATAGAGAGATTCTATTTTTGTAAGAAAATGAAAGCGATTCCAATTTTGGAGGGGATTCGATGTATTCATCAATCGGGAAGCTTTTTGATCTAGCGGCGGAAAAGGGCAGGGATAAAGAGGCGCTTGCTGATGTGTCTCGCGGTATAAGAAGGACTTTCAGCGAGTGGAAAACAGATGTGAATCAATGTGCAAATGCTTTGCATGAAGCAGGGGTGAAAAAGGGAGACCGTGTTTCCACGTTCCTTTTTAACTGTGCCGAGCTTGCAACGGTGTTCTTTGCCTGCTCAAAGATTGGTGCAGTGCTGAACCCGATTAATTTCCGCTTAAAATCACAGGAAGTCGCATTTATATTAACGGATTGTTCTTCGAAGCTCGTCCTGTTTGAGAAAGCTCTCACACCGGAAATTGATGCGCTGCATGAGCAATTCCCCTATACGCTTTTCTGGTCCATCGATTCTGCTCCTCCGTCCTATGCGGACTATTATCATGAAAAGGTCAAAACCGCTCCCGCTCATGATGTGCAGACGGAGGTTACGGAGGATGATTTATACGCCATTATGTATACGAGCGGGACAACGGGCCGTCCAAAAGGCGTGCTCCACAGGCACCGAGACATGATTGACCAGGCAATGGTTTGCACTATGGCGCTCCGTCTCACTCCAAATGACTGCGGGCTGACAGCCGCTCCGATGTTCCACTGTGCCGAGCTTCATTGCTGCTTCCTTCCGAGAGTCCTGATTGGTGCTAAAAATGTGATTCTGCACCATTTTGATCCGAAGCAGGTCCTGGATGTCATAAAAAAAGATCAGATCACCATTATGTTCGGAGCCCCGACGATGTGGAATATGCTTTTACAGGAAGACTTGGAGTCAGCTGACTTCAGCAGTATGAGGGTCGGTCTTTATGGTGCTGCTCCAATGGCACCTGCTTTAGTAAAAGCCCTGAAAGAGGCGGCTGGTATCGACTTGGTTCAGGCATACGGCATGACGGAAATGGGTCCGGCTGTGACCTTCCTTACTGAAGATGAACAGCTGACTAAGGCCGGTTCTGCAGGAAGAGTATGCTTTGGACATGAACTGATTATCGTACGCCCGAATGAAGATGGACCGGCTGAACCGGATGACCGGCTCAAGCCATATGAGGTGGGGGAAATTCTCGTTAAGGGCCCATCCGTTATGGCCGGCTATCATCAGAGACCCGAGGCAAGTGAGAAAGCATTGTATAAAGGCTGGTATCACTCCGGAGACCTCGGTTATTTGGATAAAGACGGCTATTTGTTCGTTGCAGACCGTGTGGATGACATGATAATCAGCGGAGGAGAAAACGTGTATCCGCGCGAGGTAGAAGATGCCCTGCATGAGCATGATGGGGTCCTTGACGCAGCCGTTCTAGGAGAGCCGGATGAAAAATGGGGCGAAATCGTAGTAGCGTATATTGTAAAGAAAAACCCAGAATTGACAGAGGATGATCTTGAAATTTTTTGCAAAGAAGGAAGCCGATTAGCGGCCTATAAGCGTCCGCGTAAATATATTTTTACCGAACAGCTGCCAAGAAACGCAAGCGGAAAAATCCAGAAATTCCTGCTGAGGGAGCAGCTTGCCGCACATACACAGGCGTAACAGAAAGGATGAAAAAGGGATGACATCAGCCGTCTATATAAAAGAAGAGCATGCCATATTCAGAAGTTCTTTGAGAAGGTTTTTACAGAAGGAAGCCGTACCTTTTTACGAGCAATGGGAAAAGGACCGTCTAATTCCAAGAGATTTTTGGATGAAAGCCGGGAAGGAAGGTTATTTATGTCCATGGGTGGATGAGGAATACGGCGGACTTCAAGCAGATTTTGGCTATTCCGTCATCTTAAATGAAGAAATGGAGAAGGTCGGTTCAAGTCTGATTGGTTTCGGGCTTCATAGTGATATTACCGTCCCATATATTCATGAATTCGGAACACCGGAGCAAAAGCAGCGCTGGCTTCCTGGCTGTGTTTCCGGGGATATCATTACCGCAATCGCGATGACTGAGCCCGGGGCAGGGTCCGATTTAGCTGGAATCAAGACCACTGCGGTGAAAGAGGGGGATTCCTACAGGCTGAATGGTTCGAAAACGTTCATAACGAACGGTATTCATGCAGACCTTGTTATCGTCGTCTGTAAAACAGATCCGAAGGCGGTTCCCGCTCATAAAGGAATCAGCCTGATTGCTGTAGAGAAAGAAACAATCGGTTTTCATAAAGGGAAGAAGCTCGACAAGGTGGGTCTGCATGCCCAGGATACAGCTGAGCTTTATTTTGAAGATGCGATCGTACCTGCAGAGAACCTGCTTGGGGAAGAAGGCAAAGGCTTTTACTACCTCATGCAAATGCTTCAGCAGGAGCGGCTGCTCGTTGGAATTTGTGCTCAGGCATCTGCGGAACGGATTTTGGAACTGACTTCTGCTTATGTGAAGGAACGTGAAGCCTTTGGAAAATCAATCAGCAAGCTCCAAACCGTTCAGTTTCGTCTTGCTGAAATGGCGACAGAAGTGCAAATTGGCCGTTCGTTTTTAAATGAAGCCATTCAGGATCATATGGATGGCAAGGATGCGGTTCAAAAGGTATCCATGGCTAAATGGTGGCTCACAGACATGGCAAAACGCATAGCGGCAGAAGGAATGCAGCTGCATGGAGGGTACGGATACATGGAGGAATACGAGGTTGCAAGGCGGTACCGTGATATCCCGGTTATGGCTATATACGCCGGCACTAATGAAATCATGAAAACGATTATTGCGAAAAAGATGGGACTTTAATTAGGGGGAGAAAGCTTATGGGCCTGACAAAAATAGCGGTGATCGGGGCGGGGTTAATGGGGAGCGGCATTGCCCAGTCACTGGCAATGGGAGGAAAACGGGTCACACTCTATGATTCCTCAAAACAATCGCTGAAAAAGGCAGAAGCCTCTATTGAAAAAAGCCTGCAGCGCTTCGTTAAAGCAGGAACAATGGACAAAGAGGTTGTTTTCACGGTTATGGAGCATATCCGTCCTGTTCATGATGTGTGGGAAGCGGTAAAGGACGCGGAGCTTGTCATCGAAGCGGTTCCTGAATCACTTTCCTTAAAAAAACTAGTATTTGAGGAAATCGACCGGCTGGCACCGGAGGAAGCCATTTTGGCTACCAATACATCTGAATTAAGTGTTACAGCGATTGGGGCTGCTACAAGCCGTCCGGATAAAGTACTCGGGATGCACTGGTTCAATCCTGCGCCGGTCATGAGGCTGATTGAAATCGTACAGGGAGAGGATACATCAGCCGAAACCATTAAAGCTGTAGAAGAGGTTTCCCAGGAAATAGGGAAGGAAACGGTGATTGTTAAGGATCGGCAGGGCTTTGTCACAACCAGGGCTCTTACTGCCCATCTGCTGGAATGCATAAGGATGCATGAAGAAGGGGTGGCAGATGCCAAAGGTATTGATAAAGCGATCCGATTGGGGCTGAACTATCCAATGGGACCGCTGGAGCTTGCCGATCTTGTCGGACTTGATACAATGCTGTTCGTCAGCGAAGGAATGGCCGCTGCCTATGGCGATCGCTTTTTGCCTCCGCAGAGTTTGAGAAAAATGGTTGAAGCAGGCCATTTTGGACGAAAAACAGGAAAAGGCTTTTATACCTATACGGACCAAAGGGAGACGAGTAAACAATGAGCAGAGAAGCCGTCATCATTGAAGCGGTCCGGACCCCCGCAGGCAAGCGAAAGGGAGTTTACCGCGAAACGCATCCGGTGCATCTCGCTTCGGGAATTCTTAAAGAACTGACTCGGCGTTCCGGGTTAAATCCAAGCCTGATCGAGGATGTGGTCATGGGCTGTGTCAGTCCGATCAAGGAACAGGGCTTAAACATTGGCCGCCTCGCTGCTCTTGACGCTGGTTTTCCCGTAACCGTGCCATCTGTTCAGCTGAATCGGATGTGCGGTTCAGGATTGCAGGCCATCCAGTTTGCCTGCCAGGAAATTACGTCAGGAGATATGGACATTACCGTCGCCGCCGGAGTGGAGAGCATGACAAAGGTTCCAATTTTGAGTGATGGAAATGACCAAACCATCCCGCCTTCTCTGAAAGATCAATATCATTTTGTTCATCAGGGAGTATCAGCCGAACTAATTGCAGTAAAATACAGCCTGACACGGGAAGAGTTGGATCGATTTTCATTTGAAAGCCACCAAAAGGCGCTCGCAGCTCAGAAAAATGGAAGATTTGATGCGGAAATATTCCCTGTAACAGGAATGGACCGAGAAGGCACAACCATTACCGTAACACAGGACGAAGGCCCCCGTGCTGACACGTCGGTCGAAGCCCTGGCTGCATTAAAGCCTGTTTTTAAAGAAGACGGCGTCATTACGGCAGGAAATGCGAGCCAGATGAGTGATGGAGCTGCGGCGATTCTCCTGATGGAAAAAAACAAAGCGCTGCAGCTGGGGTTCAAGCCGCGCGCGAGAATTGCGGCGAACACTGTCGTTGGGTCAGATCCCATATTAATGCTGGATGGTGTCATCCCGGCAACGAAAAAAGTGCTCGATAAAGCCGGGCTTAAGATTGAAGATATCGATCTGTTTGAAATAAATGAAGCCTTTGCGCCTGTCGTTTTAGCCTGGATGAAGGAATTGGGACCGGACAGAGAGAAAGTAAATGTAAACGGAGGGGCCATAGCACTTGGCCATCCTCTTGGAGCAACAGGCGTTAAACTAATGACGACACTCCTTCATGAATTGGAACGCAGAAATGGCCGCTATGGACTTTTGACGATCTGCATTGGCCACGGAATGGCTGTAGCTACCATCATTGAACGATTAAACTAAAGGGGATGAAGCAATGAACACGGTAAATGTAGTGTATGAGGGAAGAGTTGCAAAAGTTGAAATGAGCAGACCGGACGTATTGAATGCAATGGACGGCGAAATGCTGAGCGAGCTTCTCGCAGCATTTAAAGAGGTGCGGGATAGTGAAGCGGATGTTTTAGTGATCTCAGGAGCAGGACGGGGATTTTCCTCTGGCGGCGATATTAAGTCAATGCTTTCTGATATGGATGAGTCCGCATTTTCATCCGTCATGTATACGATCTCGCAAATGATTACCGAGCTGTATACGATGCCGAAGCTCACCATCAGTGCTATTCATGGTGCCGCAGCCGGACTTGGCTTCAGCCTGGCACTGGCATGCGACCATGTGATAGCGCATGAAACGGCGATTCTCTCAATGAACTTTATCGGAATCGGTCTGATTCCGGACGGCGGCGGCCATTTCTTTATGGAAAAACGTTTAGGTGAAACAAAAGCGAAGCAGATGATCTGGGAGGGAAGAAGACTCTCGGCTGAAGGTGCGATGCAGGCCGGCCTTATTGATCAAATGGTCGCAGGGGATATGAAAGCGGCTGTAGAAGAGAAAATTTCTGAATGGCTTGAAAAACCCGTCGCTGCCATGATTGAGACAAAACGCATTTACACCTCTAGAAGTGCAGCAGACCTTGAAACCATCTTAAGTCTTGAAACCTCTTCCCAATATAAAATGAGACAGACAAAGGATCACAAGGAAGGTATTTCTTCTTTCCTTGAAAAGAGACAGCCTCAGTTTTCGGGAAAGTAATTAATGCTATAGAATAGGCAAACACACAAAAGAGGTGCTGGTAGCACCTCTTTTTCTAACGCTCAAATAACACCATCTTGCCGGCCGCATTCACACAGCGGTGCGTTTTCTTTGTATAATTTTTTTCCTCAAGTTTTTGAATGCCAAGATCTTTTGCTTCCTGCTCGCTCGCTGCCTCGAAGCTTTCATCCAGAAGCTTTTCCCCATTTTTTTCAAATACAGTTAAGTAGTACTTTCCCATAGCTGCCTCCCCTTTGCCTCATTAAAATCGTCCTCTATTATTATTTCGGAAACGAATTCCAAAATTCCTTCTTCTAACTTCCATTTTAATCATTTATGATGAAATTGAAACTTTTTACCAGCAGGCACGTAATGAACCATTAGAGGAGGGATATTTATGGCCTTAATGCTGAATAAAGTAACGAAGAATTTTGGAGCGCATACAGCTGTTGATCAGCTGAATCTCGAAATACCGGAGAAAGAGATCTTTGGCTTTTTAGGAGCGAACGGTGCGGGAAAAACGACCACATTCAGAATGATTCTTGGGCTGCTGCATCCAAGCGGCGGTGAAATCAGCTGGCAAGGAGAGCCCATTAATTACAAAACCACTGATCAAATCGGCTATTTGCCTGAGGAAAGAGGACTTTACCCGAAGCTGAAGGTGAAGGACCAGCTTGTGTATTTGGCTAAATTAAAAGGAATGCACAAAAGCGAATCAGAAAAAGAACTGACTAAATGGCTTGACCGCTTTAAGGTGCCTGAGTATATGAATAAAAAAGTTGAAGAGCTGTCTAAAGGAAATCAGCAGAAAATCCAGTTTATAACGGCAGTGCTTCACAAACCGAAGCTGCTGATTCTGGATGAACCCTTCTCAGGGCTTGACCCGGTAAACGTTGAGCTTTTGAAAGAAGCGGTTGAAGAACTGAGACAGCACGGGACTTCAATCGTTTTCTCAAGCCACCGAATGGAGCATGTTGAGGAGATGTGCAACCATTTATGCATCATGCATAAAGGAAAGCCGGTTGTTCATGGCGGATTGAAGGATATTAAACGGTCCTTCGGAAAGAAAAATGTCATCATTCATGGTGATTTTGATTTAACCTATCTCAGTGAACTCCCAGGTGTTATCAAACATAAGAAAACGTCAGAGGGCATCAGGCTCCAGGTAACCGGCGAGGAAGTGTCGCAGGATGTGCTGGCAGCCATTCAAAACAAAGGATTCATCCGTAAATTTGTTCTGGAAGAACCTTCTTTAAATGATATTTTCATTGAGAAGGTAGGTGCGTCCTATGAGTAAATTCTGGGTTGTGATGCTGTATACATATCAAAACAAAGTGAAGTCAAAATCTTTTCTAATTACAACCGGTATTTCCCTTCTATTAATATTCGGCATTTCCAACCTCCAAAATGTAATGGAGATGTTCAATAAAAACGAACCAAAAAAAATTGCCGTAATCGACGAAGGGGGCTCCCTTTTCGAGCCGTTCCGCCAAAATGCAGAAGCACTTGATAAAGAGTTGGAGATAAAGCAATCATCAGAAAATGAAGACACACTCAAAAAGCAGGTGCTGGACGGAAAGCTTGATGCTTATGTGGTGCTGAAAAGTGATGCAGAAGGCATGCCGGAGGGAACCTTTAACGCTGAATCTGTCGTAGATTCCGGATTCGCATACAGTCTTGATCAGTCGCTGCAGCAGACCAAAGTGGCGATCGGGACAGAAAAACTCGGTGTGGACACTGCTCAGATTTCAAAGCTTCTTGCTCCAGTGGAAATGGAAAAGAACGCACTTCAGGAAAATGCAAAGTCTGAGGAAGAATTAAATCAGGCCCGCGGGCTTGTGTATGTCATGCTGTTTGTTATTTATTTCTCTGTCATAACGTATGCAAGTATGATTGCCATGGAGGTGGCGACGGAGAAATCCTCCAGAGTGATGGAAATTCTGATTTCAAGCATCTCGCCTATTCAGCAGATGTTCGCTAAAATTTTAGGTATCGCACTTGTCAGCTTAACGCAGCTCGCGATCATGATTGGTGTCGGTTTCCTTGCTGTCAAAGATAAAATGGCTCAGATTGATGCGATGAGCGGCGGGGTGATGGGTATTTCCAATACATCTCCTGCGACCATCGCATATTGCTTCATTTTCTTCCTGCTTGGCTACTTCCTTTTTGCTACACTGGCGGCGTTCCTTGGCTCGCTTGTAAGCAGAATAGAAGATGTTCAGCAAATGATTACGCCGATGATTTTCATCGTCGTTGCCGGCTTCATGATTGCGATGTTCAATCTTGGTAATCCGGATAATACGTTTGTTACGGTAACATCCTTTATCCCATTTTTCGCACCGATGATTATGTTCCTAAGGGTAGGGATGCTGGATGTTCCGTTCTGGCAGGTTGGACTGTCAATCTTTATATTGATCGCTTCCATCTATCTGCTTGCTTATTTTGGTTCGCGTGTATACAAAGGCGGGGTGCTCATGTATGGAAGCTCAAGCTCGCTGAAGGATATTAAGAAAGCGATTAGCATCGGAAAGGATCACTAAACGGAAAGCCCGGGTTAAGCCGGGCTCTTTTTTCTATGCGGGATGTTAATTAAAGGCTGTTTTCGTATAGATTGTTGCTTTTTTGACCATACTCCCAAAGACCTTATAAAAGAAGAATTTTTCACGAATGCTGATGAAGATATGAAAGATGCGTTTACATCAATTAGAGAAACACGCTTCAACGAAGGAATAGGTTGTGTTCATTGTGGCAGTGTAAAGGTGAAGCGTAACGGTAAATACAGAAATAGATAAAGATATTTTTGTCGTGATTGCGGCAAGTCTTTCAATGACCTAACAAACACTCCTATATCGGGAACTCGTTATCTTGGGAAGTGGTCTACATTCTTCCTGTTAATGGTGGAGGGATATACCTTACCTAAAATTTCTGAAAGACTGGGCATCCAGCTATCTACTGCATTCTACTGGCGACACAAGGTACTTTTCGCTCTTCACTCATTAGGATTTCAAACCTTAAAAGGCATCATTGAAAGTGACGAGACTTTTTTTAAGGAGTCTTTAAAAGGGCGTGAAGTGGTCGATAGAAAACCAAAGAAACGTGGAGGTAGAGATAAGAAGAGAGGTATTAGTAACCTCAAAATCGCAGTTGTGGTGGCACAAGACCGTAATGGACAAGTGATTGCCCAAAAAGCTGGCACTGGGCGAGTAAGGGCTGAAGAAATCGATGCGGTTATTGGTGATTTTATCGACCCATCTTCTTTGCTATGCACAGATACGGCTACGAATTATAAGAAGTTCGCTGTTATGAAGGAGCTAAAACACGAGACCATTAACCTAAGTAAAGAAGGTTATGTCAAAAAAGGCACATACCATCTTCAACACGTCAATAGCTACCATAAACGTTTAAAGGATTGGATGCAGCGGTTCCAAGGTGTGGCAACCAAGTATCTGGATAACTACCTCTACTGGTTCAATTTCCTTCAACAGAGCAAGAAAATGGCGACCAAGGAGCGAGTAAAACAAATGCTTCTGAGTGCGTGTCAAAAATCCAATTTGATTACAGTCAATTATTTGCGTGAGGTGTAAAAACAGCCACTTCCAAAAGGAAGCAGCTTTATCGGGTATTAATCTAAAACTACCAGGTAATTTAGAAATAATCTTCACAATCTTATTAGAGTCAAATATAACTTAATAATCTATCAAGAGAATCAATTTCAGCATATGGTTTTATATCGGTATCATTCTTATTCATATGAGGATTGAACCAAATGCCTTTTATATTAACATTTTGACAACCACCAATATCTCTCACTATGTCATCTCCAACAAATAATGCGGATTCGGGTTTTACATCTAGCTTATTTAGTGCTAATTCAAATATATCTTTGTCAGGTTTACTAAACCCTACTTCTTCAGAAATGATGATTATATCAAAATAATCATCTAAATTAGTATTAAGTATTTTTGCTTTTTGTCGCGGCGTTGAGCCGTTTGTTATAATTGCAACTTTCAATTGCTTTCTTATAGCATTTAAGAGATATATTGTATTTTGGCTTATGGAAAAACAATGTGGAAAATAATTATTCCAAAAATCTTGAATGTTATCACCTATCAATCTATATTTTGGTGGAAATTCTTCGAAAAATGACTCGAAGACTCTTGTTTTATCACTATAGCCATAGTCTCTTTTATCAAACTCTTTAAATTTTTGTAACATTTCGAGTTTAACTGAATGTTTAACATCTTCATAACACTCTTCTAAAATCATTAAAAACATTTTATCAACTGCATTATCTCTATTAAGTAAGGTATCATCTAAGTCAAATAGTATTGCTTCATAATCCTGCATAAAATCCACAGCCTTTCAAACATAAAATTTATATACCCGAATTTACCAGATGGGTAAATAACCCTACCAAACCTATAACAATTAGAATGCTTAATAAAGCGATAGTATAGCTTTTTTTAATCATATTATATATTGAAACAATAACCGCAAGAGATAAAAGTACAACAGTTGAAACAATATCTTTAGCAAAATACATATAGTTTAGAACCCCTAAAATCACCAAAAGCAAGGGTGAAAAATTTATGAAACCCTTCATTTTATATCCCCCTGTCTCATTTCAAAAAACCATAATTATACAGTTTAAATTATTTCTTTTACAATAACATTCCCATTGGTTAATAAAACATTTTTACCTAATTATACCATAATAAGGTAAGTAAATATCTTTTATAAGCCTTAGCAACAATCTTTAGAAAACAGCCTAATTAAAAGAACGGTACCGGCAGAAAACTCAAAGGTTACGCAGGGGCTGAAACCTAAAAAACCTGCTTCATAAAAGCAGGCATGTGCTTACTTCATTTCATGCACCTGTACAGAGTGAACCTTTTTTGTTCCCGTTTTGTAATGAATCACAACAATCACTTGAATGGTTCTCTGTCCTTCAGCCAATGTCAGATGATACTGTTTCAATGATTGGTCTTTTTTTGTCTGCTCGAAAATTTGCTTCGCCATAATGACCTGGCTTAATGGATAAACCTTTACCGCTTCTTTTTTTGCTGCAGCCGTGAAATCAGGGGTTTTCGCTGCTTGTGCGGAATAACTGGAAAATGAAACCTTTTCCAAGTTCCAGCCGTATATAATGACAAGGGAAGCAAAAAGGGAAATCCACCACTTTTTCATTGTTATCACCTTCCTCCTGGATAGTCTTCCCTTATGTATGGTTGATATTCTAATAAAAGGGAGGATCCGGACATGACGGTTCGGGCGGTGGATTTTAATCGGAACTGAACACGAAAAGAATGGGGGAATCGGGATATGGCATGGATAGGTTTGGCTATTATAGCGGGAATAACATTTATCATTTATAAAGCAGTTAAGGGAACGAAGGATCATCAAGGGAACAGAAACAGCAGCAGCTCAGGTTTCATGCCGTTTTTTTACTCAGGCGACTCAGGCGACTCTTCATCAGACGGCGGTGGCTTTGACGGCGGCGGGGGCGGAGATGGCGGAGGCGGTGGAGGAGGCGATTGAAGCTTCCTCTCTTTGTTCCTTTTTTTCAACAGTTTTCATAGAGGATTTAAAGTACCTCACAGAGAATGACTAAAACAGACAAAAGGGGGTTTATCATGCTGTCAAAAGAACAATTGTCACATATAAAAAAGCTTCAAGCGGTATGCGAAGAAGCAGATGGAATTCAGTTAAAGCTCAATTGGGACATGCTGGTGTGCAGAGAAAACGGAGTGAAACAGGACTTCTTTCATTATGAACCAGATGGATTAGCAGCTTTCATAGGCTTATATGGTTTCGGCAATAAAGTCGAGATGTGCGGTATGGTGAAGCCGGAGTACCGCCGAAATGGCCTGTTTTCTGCCATGTATAAGGAAGCGTTGGAAGAAGCACGAAGTCAGGGGTATCACACCATCCTTTTAAATGCGCCCTCCAACTCCAAATCAGCAAAAGGTTTTTTAAATGAGATCCAGGTCCCTTTTGTTTTCACTGAGCATCAAATGAAATGGATGGGCGGACCCCTTCCGGTAACTGAGGACGTCATTCTCCGGAGCTCGGAAAAAGAGGATTTTGCACTGGAGGTTCAGCTCGAAGCAGACTGCTTTGGATTTTCACTTGAAGAAGCAGAAGCCTTTACAAAAAGCAGGAAACAGGAGCAGGGCCAGCAGTTCTGGATCATTGAGAATAATGGAAAAGCGGTTGGAAAAGTGCGGGTCGCAGCTGAAAAAGGTGAAGCGTGGATTTATGGGTTTGCTGTTTCTCCGGAGCATCAGAAAAAAGGGATTGGCCGAAAAACACTGTTCCGCATCCTGGAAGAAGAAACGTCGAAAGGCAACTCGGTTTTTCTCGAGGTGGAGGCAAAAAACACCCGCGCCTTGAAGCTGTATGAATCGTGCGGATTCAGGGCTTATTATGCACAGGATTATTATTTAACGAAATAATCGATATCAGAACTTCCTTTAGGGGAGGTTCTTTTTCCTGTTAAGCAAGGAAATGCATAAGAACGTGCATTCCCCTCCCTGTGATGATAAAATATATGCAAAGGTCTAAAGAGAGTGGGAATTACCATGCCATCTATAAAATTTATTCATGCTGCTGATTTGCATCTGGATAGTCCATTCGCCGGGCTTCAGCATTTGCCTGAATCCATTCTGCAGCGGCTGAAGGAAAGTACGTTTGCAAGCTTTTCAAATCTGGTGTCATTTACTATAGAAGAAAAAGCAGATTTCCTTCTTTTAGCCGGAGATTTATTTGATGGGGAAAACAGAAGCTTAAAGGCGCAGCTCAGGCTAAAAAGAGAGTTTGAGAAATTGAATGAGTCTGGAATTCATGTATATATTATTCACGGTAATCATGATCATTTAGGGGGGAAATGGCTTCAAATAGACTGGCCCGAAAATGTCCATGTTTTCAGTCATAAACAGGTAGAGTGCCTGCCATTTTATAAAAATGCAGAACTGGCTGCTCACCTTTATGGATATAGCTATCCGGAGCGCTCTGTTACAGCAAATCTTACGCCGCACTATAGAAAACAGGAGGGGGCTCCTTTTCACATCGGACTTCTCCATGGATCGCTTGAGGGAGGAACGGAGGAGCATGATGTATACAGCCCGTTTACCATCCGTCAGCTGGAGTCAGCAGGTTTTGATTATTGGGCGCTGGGTCACATCCACAAAAGGGCTATTCTCCCCTCACAGGAAACCACAATTGTTTATCCGGGAAATCTTCAGGGGAGGCACCGGAAGGAAACAGGGGAGAAAGGGTGTTATACCGTCACAATAAATGAAGCGGGTGTGAATCCTGTTTTTTCCCCTCTTCATGATGTACTGTGGCTGGAACGCCGCATCCCCTTAGATGAAACGGAAACCGCGGATCAGCTTATGGAGCTTATTAAACGGGAAAAAGAAGCTCTCCGCAATGAGGGATGCCCGGTTATCTTGACGATTACCCTGTCAGGAAAAACCGTGCTTGCTGCAGATTTAAAGCAGGCTGAAACGGCAAGAGACCTGCTTTCTGCGATTAATGAAGAGGAAGAAGAGCGGACCGATTTTGTTTGGATTCGGAAAATATCTGACGAAACGGTCTTTCATGCTGATAAAGAAAAACTTAAACAGGATTCAGTTTTTTACAGGGACTTTTTAAACGTTACGGAAAACTACGGTTTTTTTGCAGAAGCTGCTGCGCCTTTGTACGGAAATGCATCAGTTCGAAAATACGTAGAAGAGTTCTCAGAGGAAGAGCAGCAGGAAATAATCAAGGAAGCGGAGTCTCTCATTTTAACACAGCTGCTGAAGGAGGGAGAGCTTCATAAATGAAAATCCGAGAGCTTAAAATTTATGGATATGGCCAGTTTATCAATCGGCACATCAAACTTCATAATGCTCCGGCTTCTTTGTTTTACGGACAGAATGAAGCCGGAAAATCCACGATTATGTCCTTTATACATAGCATTCTTTTCGGGCTGCCTCAAAAACAGCAGACGGACAGCAAATACGAACCGAAAGAAGGTCAGGTTTTCGGCGGGGCGATCGTTGCTGAAGTGAGCGGTACGGGTATTGTTAAAATTGAACGGGTCCGGGGCCGCTCAAGCGGAGAGGCAAGGATTGATCTTCCTGACGGTCAAACAGCGGGTGAGGCGCTGCTGCGCGAATGGACAGGCGGGATGGATAAAGCGTTCTTCCAATCTGTTTTTTCCTTTGATTTGCATGGCCTTCAGCAAATTGAACGCCTCAATGAAGAAGAGATAGGCAAATTCCTTTATGTAACGAGCATGGTAGGAACAGATGCTATTTACAAGCTTGAGCAGAGGCTCGGAAAAGAACAGGACCGCTTGTTTAAGCCTAATGGCAAGAAGCCTGCACTAAATGATAAGCTGGGAAAAGTGAAGAAAACAGCCGATGCCGTAAAAGCAGCGGCTCAGGCAGCCAGTGAATATCATCAGCTGATGATGCAGAAGGAAGAGGCTGAGAGGGACGTTCTTCAGCTGGAGTTAAACGTAAGTGAAGGAAGAAAAAAACAATCCTATTTAAGCAGAGTTGTTTCTTATTTGCCGCTCTTAAGGGAGCAGGAAGCTTTAACCCAGGAGCTTGAGGCCCTGCCGGACACGAAGTGCTTCCCTGCAGAGGGGATCAGCAGGCTTGAAAAATTGTTAACAGAAATGGAACCGCTTAAAGCCCAAACCGGAAGAATGAAAGAACAAATCCGGCAGCTTATGGCTAAAGCCGAAGCTTTTAAACCGGATGGGAACATTCTTGAAAAAGAAGCACATATAGTGGAGTTAAAAGAGCAGTCGGGTACGTATCAGGCTCTGATAAACGATCGCTCTGCGCTTACCTCTGCTATTGAGGCTTTGGATGAGGAGCTGGCCGTTCTCGCAGGGCAAGTGTATGAGCAGCCTCCTAGACAGGAGGAATTGAGCCGGATTGATACCACGATAAAAATGAAAACCACAATTGCTGAACTAACAGAAGAAGCGAAAACCTTGTTCATGCAAAAAAACCAGCTGGATGAGCAATTTGACCGCGCTAAAGAGGCGCTTGATATAAGTGAAATCCGCTATGCTTCCCTTTTAGAAAAAGCGATGAATCCGGATGAGCGGACCGCTTTAGAACAGGAACTCTCTCATTTAGAAAAGGCCGATAACCACCAGCAGACCGGGCAGCTCAAAAAGGAACTAGAGAGTGTTGAACGGGATCTCGAAAACCAGCGGAAACGATCAGAGAATAGTAAAAAACAAAGCTCTGCAAGTTTGATGTTCGTTTTACTTATTGCGGCAGCCGGCTGTATATGGTCGGTTATCCAGCAGCAATGGCTATTGGGAGGTCTTCTTTTTACAGGTTTGGCTGCTGGAGTGCTTTTTTTCCGAAGCCTGCAAACTGCCCGAGATCCGCTTCTTGAGCATTTGCAGAGAAGAAAGCGGGATTTGGAGCAGGAGCTGCAGGAACAAACGAATCCATCCACCACGGTCTTAAAGCGTCTGGAAGAACTCAAAGGCACCCTATGGAAGGATGAGCAAATAAAGCAAATGGCCGAGCTTGAGAGGCTTAGAACAGAGCAGGAGACAAGAACCTGTGACCGCGTTATTGCAAAGTACGAAGAATGGGAAAGTGAGCGCTTTAAGCTGAATCATAAGCTGAAGCCGGTTTTGAAGGCATTATTTTTACCTGAAACTGCCTCAGCATCTTCCCTGGCAGAATCCCTTGCTATAATAGAAAAGTATAAAGAGAAAGAATTAGAAAAGCAGAAAAGAGAGGACCAAAACCGGTTAAATGTAACGGATGCTTTACAGTTTGAGCAAAAGGCAGCCAGTACCCTTAACCTTACCCGCGATGACCTTCCAAAAAAAATCGATGATCTCTATTCTGCTTTAATACAGGAGAAAGAGAAGGCAAGGAAGCTTGAGGATCTGGACCTTCGCATAAATGAGCTTTCAGCAGAATGCGAAGAAAGACTTCTTCTTCTCAACAGCAAAACCGAAGATTATCGAAAGCTGTTAGAAATGGCCGCTGCTCCAGATGAAGAAACATTCAGGAACATGGCTGTTCAGCATGGGAAACGGGAAGAAATCATAAAACAATTATCGTGGACGGCAAGACAGCTTCAAACCAGTCATATCGCACAAGCTCTGCCTGAGGACTGGACCAAGCTTGAAGACGATTTGGCAAGAGTCACACTGGATGTAGAAAATTTGGAAAAACAGCTGAAATCCCGGCAGGAACAGGTGTCGATTTTACAGGCCAAGCTTGAGGCGCTTGAAGCAGATGGGAGCTATTCAGATCATTTGCATAGGCACGAACTCCAAAAGGAAGACGCAAGGCGAACAGCGAGAGAATGGATGGTTCAAACTGTAGCACGGGATTTTCTGCTTCGGACCATTGATTATCACCGGACAGTCCGGATGCCTAAATTGCTGGAAAAGACCATTCAGTTTTTTACAAGGATAACGGATGGACGCTATGTGAATGTTTATCTGCCTGACCAAGAGCAGACGTTTATCGCTGAGAGGGCGGATGGACAGCGATTCAAAGCGGGTGAGTTAAGTCAGGCAACCTCAGAGCAGCTCTACCTTTCTCTAAGGCTTGCACTTATTTCAAGCTTAAATGAGTCATTGAATATGCCGGTACTGATTGATGACGGATTTGTCCATTTCGATGCAAAACGAACAGAAAAGATGCTTGGCATTTTACAGGACATTTCTGCTGAACAGCAGGTGCTGATGTTTACATGCCAGACACATATAGCAAATCAATTCGCAGGGCCTGTAACGGCTTTAGAACGGCAGGGAATCGTTAGCGTGAGGAAAGAAACCGTATAGGTTTAGAGGGTATGTTATACTTATTCACAGATAAATACAGGGAGGAATCAGCATGTCTAAAGGAGTTATGCATTTTGATGTAGGGGAGCAGGTGGAGCTTTATCTGCTCATTAAATCATCCACCAAGGGGGTAGCAAGCAACGGGAAACCCTTTTTGACCCTCATCCTCCAGGATCAAAGCGGAGAAATCGAAGCGAAGCTCTGGGATGCAAGCCAGGGGGACGAACAAATTTATGGACCTCAAGGCATTGTTAAGATTGCCGGGGATATCCATCATTACAGAGGAAGAAACCAGCTCAAAATAAAAAACATCCGACCGCTTCATGACCATGAAACGTTTGATATTTCGGACTTTCTTGAAACAGCACCTTTGAAAAAAGAAGACATGATGGATACCATCACTCAATATATTTTTGAAATGAAAAATCCAAATGTCCAGCGCATCACAAGGCACCTAGTGAAACAGCATCAGCAGGCTTTTCTTGAATACCCGGCTGCCACGAAAAATCACCATGAATTCGTTTCTGGACTTGCATACCATGTTGTATCCATGCTGAATCTGGCAAAATCGATTGCAGCACTTTATCCGTCTCTTGATACGGATCTGCTCTATGCGGGTGTAATCCTGCATGACCTTGGAAAAGTAACAGAGCTAAGCGGCCCGATCAGTACAACTTATACGGTAGAAGGCAACCTGCTTGGCCACATATCCATTATGGTGAATGAAATTGCGCAGGCAGCAAAAGAATTGGGAATAGAATCTGAAGAAGTCGTCGTCTTGCAGCATCTTATTCTTTCTCATCATGGAAAAGCAGAGTGGGGAAGTCCGAAGCCGCCAATGATTAAGGAAGCAGAAATTCTTCATTACATTGATAACCTCGATGCTAAAATGAATATGCTTGACCGTGCACTGGAACGTGTAAAACCCGGAGAATTTTCCGAAAGGGTCTTTGCCCTTGAAAACCGCTCCTTTTACAAACCGGTTTTTCATAACTAGCATAATGCGCACTTCTTCAGCATAAGCATGAGATAAAAGCTTGGCTTATGAAGGAGGAACCTGTATGCTGACGTTGCCTTGGTGGATTTATCTGTGCATGGGCGGAGTGCTTTTCAGCGGTTTTAAATTTGTAACACTTACAAGAGAAGATATACGGACAGATGAGGAATTCATTGAACAGGAAGGGCAAATCTATTTGGAGCGGATCAAAGCGGAAAGAGAGCGGAGAAAAGCTGAGAAAATGACTGTCTGAACCTTAAAAGCAAAAAAAGACTCCTGCTTGCAGGAGTCTTTTTATATGGGTGAAACTTATGCTTTTTCTACGTTAGCAGCTTGATCGCCACGGTTACCTTGAACGATTTCAAATGTAACTTTTTGGCCTTCTTCTAGAGTTTTGAAACCGTCGCCTTGGATAGCGGAGAAATGTACGAATACGTCGTCGCCATCTTCGCGCTCGATGAAACCGAAACCTTTTTCTGCATTAAACCACTTAACTGTACCTTCTAACATTTTGTTACCTCCTAGTGCATGACGCACAAACGTGTTACTATTCTTGCTCTAAAAATATCAAGCTGAAACGTATTCGATCTTAATATCCGAACAAAAATAATTCTTAATAAGGATAACAGGAACGGCAATAAATAGCAAGTGTCTAAAGCCGGGTGAGAAGAAATGGCCTCAAATTGGCCCGAAAAAAGAGAGGAACCGCGTATGGCTTCCTCTCCTTTTTTATTCTATTCTTATTGAGCCGGCTGAGCAGGCATTGCTGGCTGTTCAGGAGCTTTAAAGGTATCTTTAAGCTGTTTATCTTTTACTACAACCTTGGCATCTTTAAGCGCTTTGTCGATTGCAGCCTGCATCGCAGCAGGATCCTGGGTTTTTTGTTCTTTTACTTCAGTTTCCAGGCTTTTCTTCATTTGATCGTAAGATTTGTACGTTTCATCAATACGGATAATATGGTAGCCGTATTCTGTTTTAACAGGCTGGCTGATTTCGCCTTCTTTAAGCTTAAATGCAGCTCCTTCAAATTCCTTAACCATTTGACCTTTACCGAACCATCCTAAAGATCCTCCGGTTTGTGCAGATGGATCCTGAGAGTATTCTTTAGCCAGGTCTTCGAATTTAGCTCCGCCATCCAGCTTTGATTTAACTTCTTTAGCTGTTTTTTCATCCTTAACAAGGATATGGCTCGCTTTAACTTTATCTTTTAAGCTCTCATGATACTTTTTAATATCTTCATCCGTTACTTTTGACTCAGCTTCTGCAGCTTTTTTGCGCAAAAGTTCAGTTTTAACCATATTGTCCACTGAGGCTTGACCTTGCTTTTTAACCAGCATGTCAATTTGTTCAGCACCATATTGAGCTTTAATGGATTCCAGCTCTTTTTTAATTTCATCTTTTGAAACCTTGTATTTTTCACCCAGCACTTTGTTATGAACTAATTCAGTCAATACCTGTTCACCTGCACGGGATTTCATAGCCTCGTAAAGCTCGTCCTTTGTAACGTTTCCAGCTTTCGTCTCAGCCACAACATCAGAACCGCCTGCTGCTCCGTTGCTGCATGCGCCGAGCGTGAAAAGGCTCGTAGCTGTAATAGCCGCAATAGCCATTTTTTTCATTAGTCGATACAACTCCTGCCCTAATAGTGTTTGTACTAAATACTATAAAACATTGTGCCATGTTCAGGGGACTTTTGCAACCCAATCTGAAAAGAGGGCAAATAGGAAAGGACAAAGATTAAAATAACCCGAAAAGCCTGCTGTAGAAGCATTCCTGAAAGCTTCTGGGTTTTTGGGGTTTTTTAATATAAAAATGAATGAGAGCTTACTGTCAAAATCCTAATATGTGAAATTATGTGAAATTCATGCGCGGAACTATTTGGATATGCGCGAAAATTTTTAGATGTGGGCTAAAGGCCCAATCAAGCATCTTTTCCCTTCATATAATGAGTTGACTGCGAAAGGAGGCTATACGTCATGGGAGGATACAATTCCGGCTTTGCGTTGATCGTTGTTTTGTTTATTTTGCTGATTATTGTGGGTGCAGCGTATATTTGCTAGTCAATAAGGGCTGCTTATAACTGCAATATGCAGGATGAACACCCATTCGCAATACAAAAGAATTGCATAGTATATCTTAACCATCAGTAAGGAGGTGTGTTCAATGGGCGGTTCTTACGGCGGAGGTTTCGCGTTAATCGTTGTACTTTTCATTTTGTTGATCATCGTTGGTGCAGCTTGGCTATAATTTGAAAAGCGCAGGCGGCTTGACCAGCCCCGACAAGCATAAGACGATCAACCGGAGGAAGGTGAACTTTCCTTCCGCAGGATGAGCGGCTTATGACCTCGAGGGGCTAGCCGCTGGAGCTAGACACTAGTGCTATGCGCGAGCCGCAGCCCTGTTCTAGTCTCTCCAAAATTTACAGCGCTCCCAATTGGGGGCGCTTTTTGCGTTGCTTAACAAAGTCCGGCAGAACGGATAAATAGGGGATAAAGAGCTGTATCCCCCGTGCGGACGGCTAAAAAGTAGTCCAAAACGGACAAATAAATCCAGACAGCTAAAAAGAGTGTCAGAACGGGTAAATTAAGAAGGCAACGGACAAATTCCACATGCAAACGGCTAAAAAGGAGTCCAGAACGGACAGATAAATTTGGACGGCCAAAAAGAGTATCAGAACGGATAAATTGAAAAGAGGAACGGCCAAATTCACCGTGCGAACGGCTAAAAAGGAGTCCAGAACGGACAGATAAATCCGGACGGCCAAAAAGAGTATCAGAACGGCTAAATTAAGAAGAGCAACGGACAAATTCACCGTGCAAACGGCTAAAAAGGAGTCCAGAACGGACAGATAATTCCAGACGGCCAAAAAGAGTATCAGAACGGCCAAATTATACGTGCAAACGGCTAAAAAGCAGTCCAGAACGGACAGATAAATCCGGACGGCCAAAAAGAGTGTCAGAACGGCTAAATTAAGAAGAGCAACGGACACATTCCCCGTGCAAACGGCTAAAAAGCAGTCCAGAACGGACAGATAAATCCGGACGGCCAAGAAGAGTGTCAGAACGGCTAAATTAAGAAGAGCAACGGACACATTCCCCGTGCGGACGGCTAAAAAGCAATCCAGAACGGACAGATAAATCCGGACGGCCAAAAAGAGTATCAGAACGGTCAAAAAGAGTATCAGAATGGCCAAATTAAGAAGAGGAACGGCCATAATTCAATGCGGAAATACAAAAAGAGGCTGGGACAAAACTAACCAGAAATAATAAGTAAAGGGTTCCGATCAGATGGTTTTTCTGATCGGGACCCTATTTTATGTTGAAATCTGCTTTTCTTTGGACTTTTATGTGTTCATGGCGGTGTACTTTTTCAAGTTCACCGCCATGAAGGCAAAGCCTAGTTCG
>NZ_JAQV02000018.1 GCF_000732485.2 Bacillus sp. SJS
GTTTATACATAAGGGCACCTCCGATAGTTATTGTGTGGTAACTTTAATTTTATCAGAAGGTGTCCTTATATTCTTCATTAAAAAATGAACACTAAACATAAAAAGAGAGGCCGTCGCAAACTTAATTGCGACGGCCTCTCTTATTTACTGAGATTTGTCCCAGCCTCTTTTTGTGTATAAGTTGATCGGAGCTGCAGATTCCGAGTTCTATGTATAAAGAATTTCAATATACGAAGAGATCAGCAGAATCGTAACAAGGACATTAATCATACGAAACACTCTCGTTTGACGGTCTTCAGGAATCTCACGAACTAAACAAAGCCTGTTCGTTAAAGTGTTGATGTAAAACAGAATGAAGACAGCAAAGAAAATGAACAAGATGATCACATGAGATCCCCCTTTCCTTACTGATACATATAAGATTACCAAATATTCGCTGAAAAAGATAGGAAAATGCCGGCACTCGCACGTGTTCTTCCAAAAGAAAAGAAGGAACCGTTATTTGCGGGTTTCCTTCTTTATTTTACAGCTTGTTTTCTATTAATATCTCTAATGCATTTCGGTCCTCTTCAACAATGCATGTTCTTGGTGCAGCTATAACTTGTCGGGCGTATATTAAATCCGGAACACACCAGCCGATGTGGAGGGCTGCAGCCAGGCAGAAGTAGTGTACGTATTCCGGCATTAGGATGCTTGCCTGAATACTCGCTGCCGTAAAAATAAGGAATGGAGAAAGCAGTGTGGCAAGCATGACTTGCTTAGTAATTCGGGCGCATGGCTTGAGCCGTACAATGGGAATCATTGCTGCATATTCCATTTTCATTTTTGGGATTTTGCCGCAAATCATTAGTGGAAGCGCATGGAGCAGTTTATGCAAAGGCAATATTAGAAATAAAATTGCTGCCAGGTAAAGTATATGTCCTGCAGCAAGCTTCCGGCTGGGGTCTACCAGCGATAGAGGAAGGTATAGGACAATAAAAGCCGTAATTGATGCCATTATAAAATATAGAAAGAGACGCTGAAACCCATAATCTTTTGATAGGTCGATGGTTTTCCAGCAGTTCATATCCGATCACCGTCCCTTGAAAAATAAATCCTTACCTACTGTACTTCCGGCTGAGATAAAAATCAATACGTTTGGAGAAATTGAGTGCAATATTATAAGAAAATCTTTTTCTGAGGAAGCTCTTCCGCTAAAATATGAGTATGTAAGAGAGAGAAAGAAGGGGTTTACGTGGACTCGTTTGAAGAACGGCTGAACCGGATGGAATTTCAGGTTCGTCTTCTTGCCTCATTGATTAAAAAAAATGAGCATCCATTTATGTATATGGTTATAGAAAAACAGCTGTCTGAAAAGGAACATCAGCAGGTTATGGAATTATGTGATAAATTGGATCGGCTTTACCAAAAACAAAAAGCGCAGGGATTTGTCCGTTTTGAAGGACTCCTTACGCTTTTTGTTCAAGAGTTAAATGAGAAGCTGGAGGTGAAGGAAACCGCTCAAGCCCTCTTCAAACAGGGATTATTTTCGCAGTTGATGAGCGATTTCCTGAGTATGTTAAACGATTATTGATTAGCAGCAGCTTTAGGCTGCTCCTCTTCCGTAATTTTCTTCAAGCGTCCATTCTCTTCGCCGAATTCCTTTTCGATATTGCTGAAAGAGCGCTCAAAAATCTCCATAAAGTCATCACCGTAAATGTTTCGGATGATGGCCATCATTTCGATAATCTCCGGGAATTTCCCATACAGATTCTGCAGAGGCATGGCCCCTTTAAATACGGCATTTCGGGTAGGATCATAATCCTCCATTAGCTGCAGAAGAATTCCCTCACCCTTAGGGGTCAGCTCGATGTACGTATTTCTTTTGTCATCCAGCTTTTTGGAGAATTCCAGATAGCCTCTTTCCTCAAGCTTTTTCGAAAAGTTGAAGGCAGTAGAGACATGCATCACTCCGAACTTAGCAATCTCCGAAATGGATGCTCCTTTCAGGTGGTAAGCAATCCAAAGAATGTGGTGTTCGTTTATGTTCAAATCATAAGGCTTGATCCATTGCTGCCAGTCTTTCTCAATTGATTTCCACAAGGCTTTGCTTAACTGAGCGATTCTCTGGCTGAAGAGCAATGCCTCTTTTACCGTGTAATCCTTTTCATTTGTCTTCAAATTCACTCACCTACTTTTCCGCATTTCTAATATTCTCTATTATCCCAAAAAAGTAAAGATTAATAAAGATGTAAATTAACAAAATTTTTAAAAAAATATTTTGAATCCAGTATTGTTATAAAAGAATACGGAAAAAAGGTGCTAAACCGACAAAGTTTGAGCACCTTTTTGTTACAGATATTTCTTATATGGAAATATTCATCAATTTTTAATTGTGTCTTCTAATTGTTTAATTTTTTCTTCAATGGCTTCAATTTCTTTTTGAAGATTCTCACGATGGGGCTCAATTTCTTCCTGGAATTCTTTTAAAGAGGTTTGAAGTTCTGTAGATACCTCTTTAATAACGTCTGCACTTTCCTTAGCAGCCTGAACCACCTGCTCCTTTAGGGCAATGCTTTCTTCTTTTAGCTGATTGATCGTATCCAGCATGCGATCTTTGCTGTCTTTAATTTGTCCTCGTAAATCTCTGCCGGAAGATGGGGCTGAAAGCAAAGCTGCTGCGCCGCCAGCAACGGTTCCGGCTAGAAGTCCAAGTAGTATGGATTTGGCTTTTGACATTAACTCATCACTCCCGTTCTCCGTTCTCTTAACACATTCAACATCATCATGAAGAAATCCTTCTTTACATGATACCCGTCATACGGGGACTTAAACGAAAATTCTTTCAAAGAAGAAGGACAGAATTCACAGCCAAAATCAAACATGTCTCATAGCGCGGATTTTATGGCATATACATAAGCGTAAAAGGAGGAGAATGGGATGTATGCTGGGGATACTATTCTACTTAATAAGTCTTGTTTTCTTATTGGTTTCTTTGCATTATATGAGGCAGGCGCAGCAGGCCGCTTCCTATCCGCCTAAATGGATACTCAAACAAAGGGCTATGATTATGGCTGGAGGAGCGGGGGTTACGCTGCTGGTTGGGATCATGCTGTCCTTGCTGCATTGACATAAAGAAAGGGACTGGCCGCAGTGGGTCAGTCCCTTTTAAGTTAAGCTGAAATTGGCTTTGATCGTTTATGAATGGATGTAACAATCGGGTAAATCAAGCTGATTGCAATCGTATTGAGTGCTGTGGCTGGAAGAACCACTGTAATAAACAGAGCGGTAAATCCGCCAGGAAGCCCAACGATCAGCAGCGCGCTTCCAAGGAAAATAACTCCTGAAAGGATTGTTCCGGCTGCAGTAAGGATGGATACTGTTGCAAGTTTAGAAGCCAGTTTGCCAGCCACTGTCAGCAGCAGGAAGAATGCCAGTGCTGTAAGGGGCTTGTCAACGATGTTCGGCAGCTGTCCGCCTGGGAATCCAGTCGTCAAGGCTGATAATATACCCGTTAATACTCCCAATAATAGTGTGTTTTTAAGGGTTGGAAAAAGGGCAATTCCCAAAAACATCATCGTCAGCATCATGTCCGGCTTCATTCCAAGGAATATAGGCGGGATAATACTGTGCAAAGCAAGGCCAATGGCAACAAACAGCGACATTGTAACAAGTTCTCTCGTTTTCATAACTCAACTCTCCTCTTCTTGGCTCAAAAGTATGCTTTCCAATGGTGAACTATTTTCCCATTGCAAAAGCGGTTAAATAGATTATAACAGGGGCCGCTCTTATTGAAAAGTAAAAGAACGGGCAGGATGATTTTTCCTGTAGCTGTTCATAAATTCGGCCAGCTTTTCACATGCTTCATAGGGGACTGCATTATAGATGGAGGCGCGGCAGCCTCCGATACTGCGGTGTCCGTTCAAACCGATAAATCCATGCTCGGAAGCTTTTGCAAGAAAATCCTTTTCGAGATCCTGATCAGGAAGAGTAAAGGTCACGTTCATATAGCTCTCGCTTCCATTAAGGGCATGCCCTCTGTAAAAGCCTTCGCTGCTCTCAATTGAATCATAAAGAAGAGCTGATTTTTCCTTGTTCTTCCTTTCGAGGCCTGCGGTGCCGCCTTGTTCCTCTGCCCATTCCAATACAAGTCCGAGCATATAAATCGCAAAAGTCGGCGGTGTATTATAAAGAGAATCAGCGGAAGCGTGAGTGTTGTAATCCAGAAATTTAGACAGGCTGTTTGTGCTCTGGCTTAGCCACTGTTTATTCGCGATGATGACGGTCACTCCAGAAGGACCGAGATTTTTTTGAGCACCGGCGTAGATGAGACCGAACTTCCCTGTATCCACTGGACGGGACAGAATATCACTCGACATATCCGCAACAAGAGGAACGTTTGTGTCAGGGAACTCATGCCACTGCGTTCCATAGATGGTGTTGTTGGATGTAATGTGAAGGTAGGCAAGATCTTTCTCATCACCCCATTCAGAACGGGAAGGAATGGAACGGTACAAACTTTCTTTTGAAGAAGCGATTACTATTGTCTTGCCTATCTTTTCGGCTTCTTTCAATGCTTTCTCCGACCATGAACCAGTCAATATGTAGCCCGCGGTTTCATTCTTTTTTAGAAAATTAATCGGAACCATTGAAAATTGAAGACTTGCTCCCCCTTGGAGGAACAGGATCTCATGTGTATCCGGAACATTCATCAGGTTTTTTAAACGTGCTTTCGCCCCGCTATGGACTGCATCATAATGCTTGCCTCTGTGACTCATTTCCATGATTGACATACCGGTGCCCTGGTAATTAACGAATTCCTTTTGTGCTTTTTCAAGTACTGGCAGCGGCAAGGCAGCAGGACCTGCGCTGAAATTCAAAGCTCTCACCATTTGTATAGCCCCCTAAAGCGTTAATTGAATAAATTAGTTTTATGGTATCACAAATAACTGAGAGTTTTGAATATTAATTGTTTTTTGTGCTTTGCGAAGACAGCAAAAAACAGCCCAATGAAGAGCTGTTCTATAAATAACTTATACGTTTATTCCATCACGAATTTGTGATGCGATTTCCTGAAGTTTTTCTGGAGTGTAGTCATTCGTATGAGTTTTCCATACTGCCCCAAACCCATCTCCTTTTCCATAGCGCGGGAGGATGTGCATGTGATAGTGAAAGACGGACTGTCCAGCAGCTTCACCGTTATTGTTAAGCAAATTTAATCCTTCAGGCTGAAATTGTTCTTTAATGGAGCGTGTAATAGCAGGGATTGCTTCAAAGAAATGACGAGAAATTTCAGGTGTCATTTCATAAATGTTTTCTTTATGTATTTTAGGAACAACAAGAGTGTGACCTTTCGTCACCTGGCTGATATCCAGAAAAGCAAGAACATGTTCATTTTCAAAAACTTTCGCTCCGGGAATTTCTCCGTTAATAATTTTGCAGAATATACAGCTCATCGAATCATTCCTTCCATAGGACTTGTTTAAGGGTAGTTTATCATAATGGAAAGACAGAGTGAAACTTCAGCGGGGTGTTTATCGTATATGAACAGAGCAGTGAAATAGGAGAGGAAGATTACGCTGATTAAACCATTGGATGTCAAAAAGGCAAACATGATGGCCGAAGAAATTCTCCCTGTGCAGCACCTGGCTTGAGGATGATAAAACGTTGCACAATAGGAAAAGCAGGGCCAAGCCGATCAGCTAGCCCTGCTTAAAGAAGAAGGGAAGGACTCATTTATAACGGTAACATGTCTTCGACAAACACCTCATTTACAGAAGTGACTGGCTTAAATTCGTTTCAATCAGAAATCTGGCCTTTAACAAACACCTCATTTTTAAGCGATGTGCTCGCGGATAAAATCCATGACTTTCCCTCTGGTGAAGTTTTAAGCAAATGCGTCTTTGACAAACACCTCATTCGCAAAAGTAAATGAACTTCCTTCTTCCTTAACTAGAATGTGCAGTTATCCTAATGGTTATGCTTGGATTATTTTAGCAATTAGATGCGCGGCAGCAAGACATGAGTCCTTCTGTTTTGATATGATGGGAACATAAAGTCTTATATATAGAAAGGAATAACGAGATGACACTTTTGCATGTAGATGGCGTAACGGGGGGATATACCCGAATCCCAGTTTTAAAGGATGTTTCGTTTACCTTGGAAAAAGGCCAGATCGTCGGACTGATCGGCTTAAACGGAGCTGGAAAGAGTACAGCAATCAAGCACATAATCGGATTCATGGAGCCCAGGAAAGGCAAAATTTCCATTAATGGGCAAACATTTGATGAAAATCATGAAGCCTATAGGCAGCAATTTACATTTATCCCTGAAACGCCGATTCTTTATGAAGAAATGACGCTGCATGAGCACCTTGAACTCACGGCGATGGCATACGGTCTTTCTAAAACGGAATTTGATGCAAGACTCACGCCGCTAATCAAAGAATTCAGGATGGAAAAAAGGCTGAAATGGTTTCCGGCTCACTTTTCAAAAGGAATGAAGCAGAAGGTAATGATCATGTGTGCCTTCCTGGTGGAGCCTGAGCTCTATATAATCGACGAGCCGTTTGTTGGTCTGGACCCGCTCGCAATCAATTCATTGCTTGAGCAGATGAACACGGCTAAAAAAAGGGGAGCGGGCATCCTCATGTCCACACATATTTTGGCAACAGCAGAACGATACTGTGATGCCTTTATTATTTTACATAACGGAGAAGTCCGTGCAAAAGGGACGCTTAGTGATTTGCAGAGAGAGTTTGGAATGACCGGAGCCAATCTTGATGACTTATACATTGAGCTGACAAAGGAAGAAGAATATGAAGAACGTTCTTGACCTTTGGGGTGCCCGTCTTGAGGAGCACATTAAAGAAATCCGCTCTTATCTAAAATACATGCTGAATGACCATCTGCTCATTGTTATGATATTCCTTCTCGCTGGGGGCGCATTAGGCTACCAATCATGGCTGAAGCAGCTTCCTGATGATTTTCCTGCCGAGATCATCATCTCGATTGTATTCGGGGCATTGCTAATTTTCTCAAGCGTGAGAACACTGTTTAAGGAAGCAGATCTTGTCTTCCTGCTGCCGCTTGAAAAGGAAATGGAGAAATATTTAAAGAAGGCAAAGCAGTTCAGTTATTTTCAGTCACTGCTGCCGCTGATCATTGTGTATCTTCTGCTTGGTCCGCTTTATCTGGCAGTATCGAATGATGGAATGGTTTATATGTACACAGGGATTTTGCTCCTCATCCTGAATTATGTGAATATGGAATGTGATTGGTATGTTTATTTTTCCCAAGAGAATTCGTCCGCTCTATGGGATCGTGCGGTGCGGTTTGCATTGAATACGGTGCTGCTGTTTTTTGCGCTCTCTCAGATGCCTGTTTATGCATTGATTGTAGCTGTGCTGATTGCTCTGTTTGTGCTCTATTTTAAACGGATTTCAAAAGGGAAAGGTCTGAAATGGGATCGCCTCATCCGTTCTGAAAACCGTAAAAAGCAATCATTCTACAGGCTTGCCAATCTTTTCACAGATGTGCCGAAGCTGAAAAAAGAGGCGCACAGGAGAGCGTACCTGGATTGGATATTGAATACTATTCGCTATGGAAAAGAACATGTCTATATGTACATGTTTGCCAGAGCTTTTATTAGGGGCACCGACTATCTCGGAATCTTTTTCAGGCTGACGGTTATATCCGGTCTTATTTTGGGCTTTGTGGAAATGAGTGTAACCGGTGCGGTTCTTCTAACGGCTGGAACGATCTTTTTAACAGGCGTTCAGCTGATTGTGCTCGTTCGGCATTTTGATATGCTTTCCGTGCCGGACCTATATCCTGTAGCTGAAGAAAGCAAAAGTAAAAGCTTTCTTGCTTTGCTGAGGAATATCCTGTTTGTTCAGGGGCTGATTCTGGGAGCCGTTCTTTTAATGAAAATGGAATGGATTGAGGGAGCAGCCGCTATTGGTGGGGGCATCGTTTTCGTCTTAATTTTCGTAAACGCTTATGCAAGGAAACGAATGGATAAGATGTACAGGGGGTAACAGCCATGAGCTACGAAAAAGAAGTTCTGGAGGAAGTCCTGCTCTGGAAGAAGAAATTTTCGAAACGTCCGGCATTCCTGCAAAGAAAATCAAAGGACATTCAAGCATACGTGACTGCCCGCATACCCGGAAAAATACATGATGCCCTGACAGAAAGTATCCGGCTTATGACAGAAATGACGATAAAAGGTTCCCAATGGACCAATATAGAAGTGCCGAACCTCGCAACTCTTAAGGAAAAAGATGATGCCGTCCGGTCGCTTCTATCCACGTATAAAAAAGCAGCGGCGCTTGAAGGAGCAGCAACAGGTGCGGGAGGATTCGCAGCGGGTATGGCCGATTTCCCTCTGCTGCTCGGCATTAAAATGAAATTTTTATACGAAGCAGCGAGCATCTATGGTTTTTCACCGAAAAACCTGCAGGAGAGGGTCTGTATTTTAATGGTTTTCCAGCTTGCCTTTTCAAGTGAACCTGTGAGGGAGAAAACGCTCAGTATACTGGAACGGTGGGAGACACAGCCTCTGCCTGTAGAAGATATGAACTGGCGTGAATTTCAGCAGGAATACCGGGATCATATAGATTTGGCTAAAATGCTTCAGCTCGTTCCTGGAATAGGAGCAGCAGTTGGAGGTACTGTAAATTACAGACTGCTCGACAAGCTTGGAGAAACCGCGATGAAGGTTTATCAGATGAGAATTTTGACTAACGGTGATTTGAATTAATCGATTAAAATAGAAGCGCCTGCCTCTTTCCGGCAGGCGCTTTCGTTTATTTGAATGCTGCACTTTCAGTACTAGTCTGATCGGCTGCTGCATGCTCATAATTCACAAAAAGAGAGGCAAAGGTCTTTGCTGCAATCAGCATGGCCTTTTCATCAAAATCAAATTTGGGGTGATGATGAGGCTGGGCTGCTTCTGGATCCGCCGGCATTGCTCCTGTGAAGAAGAAGCTGCCTTTCCGATCCTGAAGATAATAAGCAAAATCCTCCCCTCCCATTTGCAGGGGACTTTCCTCAACATTGTTTACACCGGGAATGCCGCCTGCGATTTCTTTCACAAACAGAGTTTCTTTCTCATGGTTGACGACAGCCGGATATCCCCTGTCATAGAGGCATGTATAATCTGCATCATAAAGCATGCATGCCGCCTTTACGGCCCGTTCAACTTCCTGCTCCGCCTGGTCTCTTACTTCTTCCTTAAAGGTTCTGGCTGTACCGATCAATTTTGCTGTATCCGCAATTATGTTAAAGGCATTTTCCGCTTTAAACGTGCCCACTGATACGACGGCCGCTTCAACAGGATCCACTTTTCTGCTGACAATCTGCTGCAGGTTTAAAATCACCTGAGAACCAATCACAATGGCATCCTTTGTTAGGTGGGGCTGTGCGCCGTGACCGCCCTTTCCTTTTATCACAATCTCAAAACGGTCAGCAGCGGCCATAATGGGTCCGGTACGGTATTGGATCGTTCCAAGAGGGGCTATGGACCAAAGATGAGTGCCGAACACGGCATCGGCACCTTCCAGACATCCCGCCTCTATCATGCTTTTTGCTCCGCCCGGCGCATATTCCTCTGCATGCTGATGAATAAGAAGAATATTCCCGCTTAACTGTTCCTGATGCTTCAGCATGACCTTTGCAAAAACAAGGAGCAGTGCGGTATGTCCGTCATGGCCGCACGCATGCATGACACCTGGAACGGTTGATTTGTAAGGAACCGATTTTTCATCGTGAATGGGAAGTGCATCAAAATCTGCACGGAAAGCTACTGTTTTCCCTGGTTTACCGCCTTTAATTAATGCAGTCAGACCATTGCCTCCCACTTTATCCTTTACTTCAACTCCAAGGCGTTCATAGTAGTCCTTAATAAAGGCAGCAGTTTTATATTCTTGGAACGAAAGCTCCGGATGCTGATGTAAATGCCTGCGGATCTCAACCATTTCTTCATAGTATCCGTCCAATTCCCCGTAAATTTCTGTAAGCATAAAACTCCCCCTATGTAAGATTTTACTATTCATGTTATAGAAAAAATCGGAAAATTACAACAATTAAAGACCCTAATCTCTAACTACAAAGTCTTTGTTAATGATCTTCTATATTAAAACTAAAAAAATTCTTGTACTAAAACACTATAACTTTATTGTCAATGCAATCAAATAATGGTATTATTTTAAATTCAAGGAAAAAATAGGGGGATTTTTAATTGTTTAGAAAATTGTCAAGTAATGCGTTTTTTTATGCGGTATTCTCATTCTTATTGATTTTTAGTTTTTCAGTGGAAGTTTTTGCAGTAACTGGGAATGGTACGCAAGAAACAGCGAGAAATGGCCACTTAGAAGTTAAAGAAGCTTATTTCTATGATCCCAATAAAGAATTACTAACAGAAGAACAAATAGTTAATAGCGATACTGATCAATACAATGTAACTTTAAGAATATATGACAATAATAAATTAAAATGGGCTGAGGCTGGAGAAAAAGTAGACATTGCATTAAAAGACTTTGATGGAACAGTTTTATTTAAAAAAACATTCTACACAAATAATTCTGGATATGTTTATGGACATATATTAACTAGCGAACTACCAGAAGAATTTTATCTTGATGTTTATATGGAAGCAAAAGTTATAAAAATAAACGGTGTAGCATCAGACGTATACACATCTCCTAATTTTAGTATTGATTTATTAAAAGAGGAACCAATAGATAATGAGCTTGAAGATAATGTCATTCATCCAATTACTCTAAATCCTATTGAAAGAGATAGAATGTTGAAATTAGGATTTAGTGAGAATGAACTGAATACCATAACCCAGGAAGAGTATTCAAATTACATTAATTTGAGCGGGGACCTAGTATCAGTTGAAGACACATATGTTAAAACAATATATAATCAGACTACAGATACTGTTTCTGCTGAAAAGGTTACAGAGCAGCAAGCACTTAATGAACTTCAAATGGCAACAGCTTCTGCAATTACTTGTAGAAAACCTAATGATTGTGTTCAAAATACAAGTTGGATGAGAATGCGAACTACTGCAAGTAAAACAAAAATTGGAAGCGTGTTAATCAAAAACTCTTTCCAATGGTTAAAAAACCCTAATTTTACTATGACCGATGCAGTTGCTCTGACTCACTCTACAAGCGTTGCTAAGATTCCTAGTTCTGTTAAATTTTCCTACAAATACACTGATACTAGAGGGGTTCACTCGGTTAAGCCAAAGCAGATAATTGTTGATCCTGTAGGTATGGCAGCCACATTTAATCTTAAAACATATGGCTCTAATACTGCACCCCGTAACCATAATGGTTATATATCTTATGAAGTCTTACCACAAAATAAGTATGACGTAAAAGCAAATGTATATGGTCATTATACACATACAGAAATTTCTATTCTGGGTATAGGACTTTCAGTAGCTCTTAAATCAGGAAGTATGAGTATTACTGGTGTAGCTAAAACCACTAAAATGCCTGATACCTATATTCTCTTTAACTGGTAATGGTAAATGTGTACATGGAGGAAATATTATGAAGTCAATAATAAAAAGCATCTGCTTAGGAATGCTTTTCAGTTTAATCATATTCTTTATAGTTTTTTCTATATTAGATAATAACCTTATAGTGGGATTGTTATTAATATCTCTTTTGTTAGGAACAGTAATTGGCTTATTAGTAGCTATTTATAAAAAGGTATCCATTATAGTAGATAGAAGAAATGAAAATTAATTATGAATAGCGAAAGTGGGGCTCTCTTGAAAAGAGAGCCCCTTTTTACGTTCTTAGAAAAATTGCTAGTAACCTTCTCTATTGTATAGACAGTTCTTGATATATCGCCTATCTTCCATATTATTTGATCAAAAGTTACCGTGAAATGAATCGATAGTTCCCAAATAAGCACATATAAACCATGCAAAACGATAAGCTCTACCCCAATGCAATCACTCCCAATAAAGGCTGCAATACACCTTACGCAAACAGCACAATTGGGTGACGCAATAAGAATTGACATGAAAAAAGGGGAAAATGGCGGAATTTTGTCATTTCCTAAGAAATAACCAAAAACCAAACAATATACTGTCAAATTAAGCCGGGCATGTTATAGTGATTTTTGAATAAAAAAAGGATCCGAATCCCGGATCCTCTTCCTTATTTGATTACTTGATACGTTGTTACATAGGACGGGCGGGGGAAGATGGATTTCTGATCAACGCCATCGCTCGTGCCTCTTTTTTTATGAGCATGCTCATAAGCTTTCGACTGCTGCCAATTTTTGAAGGATGCTTCATCCTCCCATAATGTCAGGATCACGTAAGTGTCATCGCGCATTGGACGAAGCACTCTGATTGCCGCAAAACCCGGCTCGCTTTCAATCATTCTTGCTCTTTCGCTAAATCGCTGTTCGAAGAGCGGTTTTCCTTCTTCCGTAACCGGAATGTTGTTCAGTACCGCAAAGCCTGCCCGTTCGAATGAACCGGTAGAATCCAGGACCTCATACTTTTTAGGTTCCTTCAGCACTGTCTCTCCGTCCGTTTCGTGAATCAGCATCGCATTGTCATCCGTATGCATAAGCAGCATGCTTTCATGCGAATTCGATTTTACAATACCTTCTAAATAATCAGCCGTTCCAAATGTCATGTACAAGTTCATCTGAATCACCTCGTTATTAATTATAAACTTTTAATGGGGTTTGAAAACCAATATGCCGCGTGGAGCGATTTGAAAAACGATTCTGCGTACATATTAATACCTTTAATTAACAATCCTAAAACATAACAGATTGGCCACATAATGGATCGGGGTGAAATAATGAAGCGTCTAATCGTAAGGGCAGGTACTGCAGCAGCCATTTTAATAGTTATTTCCATCGCCGGATACTTATTTATCCTGCTCGCCGGCAGTGCAATGATGGACGAGAAGAAGCTGGTTCTCCCATCAGCTACGAGGCTTGTAGATATGAATGGAAAGGAAATCACCCGGCTGTATGAGCAGAATCGGGAAATTGTCTCCATTAATGAGGTTCCGGAGCATGTTCAGCAGGCTTTTATTGCCGTAGAGGACCGCAGATTTTATGAGCATAGCGGGATTGATTTGAAATCAATCGGACGAGCTGTTTACAAGGATCTTACCGCAGGAAGCAAGGTAGAGGGCGGAAGTACGATAACACAGCAGCTCGCAAAAAATAGTTTTTTATCAAGGGAAAAGTCATGGCTTCGAAAAACGAAAGAAGCGATGATCGCCATAAATCTCGAAAATAAATACAGCAAGGAAAAGCTGCTGGAAATGTATTTAAATCAGCTGTATTTCGGTCACGGAGCCTATGGTGTCGAAGCTGCTTCCCGGTATTTTTTCCAGAAGAACGTGTCCGAGCTGACCGTTGCCGAAGGAGCCATGCTCGCCTCCCTACCGAAGGCGCCGTCCTCATATTCTCCCATTTTACACCCCGTAAAATCGAAAGAACGAAGAGATACAGTTCTTTCATTAATGCAGGAACAAGGTTATTTGACAGCTGAAGATACAGTCAGACTTCAAGGACAAACCCTTGCACTCAATCTCAGCAAAAAAATGGATCATCCCTGGCTTTACAGCTATGTCGACCTCGTCATGGATGAAGCTGAGAAATCGTACTCCATCTCCAACCAGGAGCTGTTAAGAGGAGGATATACCATCCAGGTTCCTCTGCAGCAGGATATTCAAAAAAGAGCGTATGACCTGTTCCAATCGAACAGCTACTTTCCGGGAACCGATCAGCATGCACAAGGGTCCTTTGTATTGCTCGACAACCGTTCAGGAGGCGTTATGGCTGCTATTGGCGGAAGGGACTATACACCTAAAGGGTACAACCGAGTAACTTCGAGAAGACAGCCTGGCTCTACTTTCAAACCGCTCGCAGTCTACGGTCCGTCAATGGAGGAAAAGCTTTATGAACCATATTCCCTGCTCTCTGACTCCTATCAAACCTACGGTGGAAGCTATGCTCCAGAAAATAATGATGACCGTTATTCAGGCCAGGTTACGATGTATGATGCTTTAATCAAATCCAAAAATGCTCCTGCCGTTTGGACAATGAATGAGCTTGGGGTAAATAAGAGCAAGTCCTATCTTGAAAAGCAGGGAGTTCCTGTTCCGGATAACGGACTGGCCATTGCTCTCGGCGGGCTCAAGGAAGGCGTCAATCCTTTGCAGCTCGCCAATGCGTATCGGATTTTTCCGGAGGCAGGAATGTATTCAGAGCCTTATTTTATTGAAAAAATAGAGGACCGTGACAAAAAAGTTATTGCTGAGAAGCAGCAGAAAGAAGTCAGAGTATACTCTGCTCAGACTGCCTGGAATATGACAAGGATGCTGCAGCATGTTGTTTCGGAAGGGACAGCCAAAAGCGGCAGCTACCCAGGAGAATTGGCGGGCAAAACAGGGACGACCTCTTATCCAGAACCAGCAGGGGCGGTCATGGATGCCTGGTTTGCAGGGTATACACCGGATGTAACCGGTGCTTTATGGATGGGCTACGATCAAACTTCCAAGGATAAGCATCTAACAGGCGGGAGTGCCTATCCCGCCAGGCTGTTCAAGAAAATTTTGAATGAATCGGAAACCGTACAGAAAACGGCCTTTGCTGTTCCCAAGGGAGCGGATGATCTCGAAAGCCCAATCCGATTAAAGCCGCTGGAACAGGTTGACGCGGATTTTGCTTTTAACCCGCTGGGACTCGTTACGGTTTCGTTAAAATGGAAAAAGCAGGAGGACCCGCGTGTAGAGTACAGAATCTATGAGAAATCCGGAGAGAATGAGAAGCTGATTGGGAGAGTGAAAAATGACAGCAGCTATGAAATCCCATTCAGCAACGTCTTCTCATCAGCATCCTATAAAGTGGTCCCGTTTAATGAGCAGACCAAACAAGAGGGGAAAGGAACCCCATACGCAGAGCCTAAAATCTTTTCGGGCAGGTAAAAACAGGAGCTCCCGGGCTCCTGTTTTTGTTCAATTAACTGGCAGGTTAAATGAATGATTCCTTTAATTTGTTTATTTGTTAAATATTTGGCTTTTTTAAAGAAATATGTTGATTTATTAACACCTGTTGATTGGAGCGGAAGGCGTGAGACTCCAGCGGGAACAGCGGGACAGGTGAGACCCCGCAGTGGCGAAGCCAGGAGGAGGATCACCGCCCGCCCAAGGATAAGCGAACGCCTGCAGCGTAAATCAACAGCCAAGTTCAACTGAGCTCAATATATAAGTCTTGCAAAAACGGCTCCTGTTTTTACGGCGATTTTTTGACAATTACAGTCATCTGCTATACTAATTGAATGATAAAGTTTATATTGTTAACAAATACATACGAGATCAAGTAAGGTGGGAGATTCATGGAGTCTAAACAATTCAATGATGCTTTTTTAAAGGCATGCAGAGGGGAAAAAACAGATCACGTGCCGCTATGGTTTATGAGGCAGGCAGGACGCTCCCAGCCGGAGTACCGCAAGATAAAGGAAAAGTACGGTCTTTTTGAAATTACCCATCAGCCTGAGCTATCCGCCTATGTGACGAGGCTGCCGGTTGAGCAATATAATACAGATGCAGCCATTCTTTATAAAGATATTATGACGCCGCTTCCTGCAATCGGTGTAGATGTAGAAATTAAAACAGGCATTGGTCCTGTAATCAGCAATCCAATCCGGAGCCTTAGTGATGTTGAAAAGCTTGGAGAGATAAATCCGGAGCAGGACATTCCCTATATTCTTGAAACCATCCGGATCCTCACACAGGAACAGCTGAACGTGCCGCTTATCGGTTTTGCAGGAGCGCCATTTACCCTTGCGAGCTACATGATAGAAGGCGGCCCATCAAAAAATTACAATAAAACGAAAGCGTTCATGTACGCAGAACCGAAAGCATGGTTCGCTCTTATGGACAAGCTTGCTGATACGATGATTACGTATGTGGAGTCACAGGTGAAAGCAGGAGCAAAAGCGATCCAAATTTTTGATTCCTGGGTTGGTGCCTTGAATGTGCAGGATTACCGTACCTTTATAAAACCAGTGATGAACCGGATTTTTACAAGCCTGGCACCTCTTAATGTTCCGCTTATTATGTTTGGCGTAGGTGCAAGTCACTTAGCGAAGGAATGGCATGACCTGCCGCTCGATGTAGTGGGTCTTGACTGGAGATTGCCGATTAACGAAGCACGTGCAATGGGTCTGACGAAGACGCTGCAGGGCAATCTGGATCCAGCGATATTGCTTGCTCCGTGGCATGTCATTGAGGAGCGTTTGAAGGAGATCCTGGACGAGGGAATGAAATCCGACAGCTATGTATTTAATCTTGGTCACGGAGTATTCCCGGAAGTTCAGCCGGAAACGTTAAAAAAAGTAGCCTCCTTTGTTCACGAATATTCCGCTTCAAATAAATGATTGAAAAACATTCCAAGAGCATCCCGCTTGGAATGTTTCGGTCTGAAATGGCAAAATGGATACCATAGGGAAAAGGATTGTGTTTCTTTTCACAAAACAGAAGAGGTGCATGAATGATGAAAAAGAAGATGGGACTTCTTGTGATGGCTTACGGAACTCCATATAAAGAAGAGGATATTGAGCGCTATTATACGCATATCCGCCGCGGCAGACCGCCTGCTCCTGAAATGCTGCAGGATTTAAAGGACCGCTATGAAGCAATTGGGGGGATCTCTCCTCTTGCCAAAATCACTCGTGATCAGGCAGAAAAGCTTGAGAAGCACTTAAACAGCATCCAGGATAACATTGAATTTAAAATGTATCTTGGGCTGAAGCATATTGAACCTTTCGTTGAAGATGCAGTAAAGCAAATGCATGAGGATGGCATAACAGAGGCCGTAAGCATTGTTCTGGCTCCGCATTATTCTACCTTCAGCATCAAATCCTATAATGGACGGGCAAAGGAAGAAGCCGAAAAACTTGGCGGGCTTACTATTACTTCTGTTGAAAGCTGGTATCAGGAGCCGAAGTTTATCCGCTATTGGTCGGACAGAGTAAAAGAAACGTTTAATGCCATGTCCGAAGAAGAACGGGCAAAAGCAGTACTGATTGTTTCTGCCCACAGCCTGCCGGAGAAAATTATTGCAGCAGGCGATCCTTATCCGGATCAGCTTAAAGAAACAGCTGAGCTGATTACAGAGGCAGCCGGCGTTGAAAATTATGCCATTGGCTGGCAGAGTGCAGGAAATACCCCGGATCCTTGGATTGGACCGGATGTTCAGGATTTAACACGCGAGCTGTATGAGGAAAAAGGCTTCCGCAGCTTTGTTTATACGCCAGTTGGATTCGTTGCTGATCACCTCGAGGTCCTTTTTGATAATGATTACGAATGCAAGGTTGTAACAGATGAACTAGGTGCTGCCTACTACCGTCCTGAAATGCCGAACGATCAGGCTGAATTTATTGATTGCCTGGCAGCGGTCATAATGAAGCATCTTCAAAAGTAATGTAAAGAAGGCGAAATGATGGAAAAGAAAAAAAGAGTAGCGATCCTCGGCGGAGGGTTGACCGGTTTATCCGCTGCTTACTATCTTCAAAAAGAGCTTCAGGAGGATGTGGAAATCACACTTATTGAAGCAAGTCCGAGGCTCGGGGGGAAGATTCAGACGGTCCAAAAAAATGGATGCATCATTGAAAGAGGACCTGATTCTTTTCTTGAACGAAAGGCAAGCGCACCTCAGCTCGTCCGGGAACTTGGTCTTGAAAACCAGCTGGTCAACAACTCTACCGGCCGTTCATATGTCTTATTGAAGGACGGTCTTCACCCCATTCCTGGCGGAGCTGTTATGGGGATTCCCACACAAGTCCGCCCATTCGTCACATCCGGTCTGTTTTCGTTGTCCGGGAAGCTGAGGGCAGCTGGAGACTTTGTTCTTCCTAAGGGAGAGCATAAAGGTGATCAATCGCTCGGCCAGTTTTTCAGAAGAAGACTCGGGGATGAGGTAGTAGAAAATCTGATCGAGCCGCTTCTTTCAGGCATATACGCCGGAGATATTGATAATCTTAGCCTGATGTCTACGTTTCCGCAGTTTTATAAAACGGAACAGGAGCATAGAAGCCTGATTTTAGGAATGAAAAAATCATTGCCTTCCGCGAGTCAGAAACACGATCCTTCCAGGAAAAAAGGAATATTTCAAACTCTGACCGGTGGACTCCAATCATTGATTGAAGCGCTTGAAAGCAGCCTCAATACAGTCAGCATAATGAAAGGCACTAAGGTAACTGCTCTCAAGAAATCGCCGTCTGGAACTTATACAATCGAGCTTAGCGGGGGAACTGTTATGGACGCGGATGCTGTCATTATGACAATTCCGCATGAATCCGCCGGCATATTGATGAAAGATCGCGAGTTTGATTATTTCAGAACAATGCCGTCTACATCGGTTGCAAACGTAGCGATGATTTTCCCTAAAGAAAACGTTCGAATGCTGAAAGAAGGCACTGGCTTTGTTATATCAAGAAACGGCGGTTATTCCATTACTGCCTGCACATGGACGAATAAGAAATGGCCGCATACAGCACCGGAGGATAAAGTAATTTTGCGGGCGTATGTCGGCAAACCAGGAGATGAAACCATCGTCGATCAAACGGACGAGCAGCTTGTAAACATTGTCCTGGAAGACTTGAAAAAAGCGATGGATATAACCGGATTGCCGGAAGACTACGTCGTAAGCCGCTGGAAGCAGGCGATGCCTCAGTACAATGTCGGCCACCGCGACAATGTTCAGCGAATCTATAATTATGTCAGCCGAGAATATGCTGGTCTTTTCCTTGCAGGTGCTTCCTTTGAGGGGGTTGGACTGCCCGATTGCATCGATCAGGGGAAAGCTGCAGTGAAACAAGTTAAGCAATATTTGTCTTTTTAGAGCCAGCTGAAAAAGCGGCTTTTTTTCTTGGCTAGCCCCTCGGCCGCTTCACCGGTTCAATCAAAGTCAAAAAGCGACTTTGCCTATCCCAGTTTCACCGTCTTTAAGGGAGGCCTGCACGATGCAGGTCAGTTCTGCGTTGCGGCAGGACGCCGAGCTTTTAGCAGAACCTCCTTACGCCGCTTCCACTTTTCTTCTTGCAATCTTTTCTTAAGGAGAGTATATTGAAAGTACTAACTGACTAAAATGTTCATTTGGTCATTTTTAGGGGTGGAATTGGTGAGTGTAGACCGGAAGCAGTTAATTATCGAGGCGGCAACAAAATCCTTTACGCAGTTTGGATACAAAGCAACGACGATGGATCTTGTAGCGAAGCATGCTAATGTAGCAAAAGGAACGATTTATACGTTCTTTAAAAACAAGGAAGAACTGTTTGATGAAATCATTACCACTCTTTTAGCCGAAATCAAGCATGCAGCTGATGAGGCGATCAGTCCGGAATGCAGCTTTTTTGAGAATGCTCACCGTGCACTGTACAGCGTACTTGAGTATCGGAAAAAGCATCAGCTGACGATCAAGATCTTTCAGGAGAGCACCGAGCTCGGTACTCCTGCAGTCCAGGAAGTTGTAGCCCGTCTAGAAGGAATGGTGACCGGCTATATAAAGCAAAAGATTCAAAAGGCGATAGCTAAAGGAGAAATCCGGCCATGCGATCCGGAGCTGACCTCGTTCTTGATGCTGAAGCTTTACATCTCTCTTATTTTTGATTGGGAGAAACATCACGATCCTCTTCCTAAAGAAAAAATAGCCGAACTATTTGAACTTTATTTTCTAAAGGGATTATCCGCTTAGGGTATCCTGTCTTTTTTGCTGAAAAATGACTAAATGAACAAAATAGTCAGATGTACAATACAGGAGGTTTTATACATGTCACTGCTCGCAAAAGAGTGGAAGGCGCTAATTACCAATAAGAAAGTACTGATTCCCGTCATAGCGGTTCTGTTTATCCCCGTCTTGTATGCGGGAATGTTCCTCTGGGCGTTTTGGGATCCATACGAAAATCTGGAAGATCTTCCAGTAGCCGTAGTGAATCAGGATAATGGCGCTGAATATGAAGGTGAAAATCTTCAAGTCGGTAAAGAGCTTGTGGATAATTTAAAAGATAATCCCAAGTTTAAATGGCAATTTGTAGATGAAAAAACAGCAGATCAAGGTCTTAAAGATCAAAAATACTACATGAAAATTGAGATCCCGGATAATTTTTCAGCAAATGCGACAACCTTGCTGGATGATCAGCCGAAAGAGCTTGAAATGAAATATGTTCCGAATGAAGGATTTAACTTCCTTTCTGCCCAAATTGGGAATACAGCAGTGGAACAAATCAAGGAAGAAGTAGCAAATGAAGTAACCAGGACCTATGCCGAAAGCATCTTCGGAAAAATTGGAGAGGTAGCAGACGGACTTGGTGAAGCAAGCGACGGTGCAGCAAAAATTGATTCCGGAACAGGTAAGCTTAAAGACGGATCTGGAAAATTAAAGGAAAATTTAGCGAAGCTTGCAGAAAGCTCCGTTACCTTTAAGGAAGGCTTGCAATCAGCTTCTGACGGTACGACAAAGCTTTCTAAAGGTGCCGCTGATCTTGATAAGGGACTTGGCCAGCTGAACCAAGGATATTCAAAGGTTGAAAACGGCTCAAAGGCTCTTGCGGATGGGAATGCCAAGCTGGCTGCAGGTTCAAATGAACTGTACAGCAAAATGCAGGAACTAAATCAAGGTGTGCCTCAGCTTACGGATGGAACAAAGAGAGTAAGTGAAGGTGCCGCTGCCCTTAACCAGGGATTGACCCAGTTTGATGCCGGACAGCAGGATGCGAAAAAAGGTGCAGAACAGCTTGCAGCTGGCATCGATCAGCTTCAGGCAAACATGAAGCAGCTGGCACCTGTACTTGCAGCTCTTCCGGAAGAGAAGCGAAACGAACTCACTGCTGCGCTTGAACAGCTGAACCAGGGCAGTGATAAACTATCAGCCGGAGTCGGCAAGCTTGCTGAAAATTCAACCGTTATTGCCGGAAAATCTGGTGAGCTTGCTCAGGGAGCTTCTGCTGTTTATGATAATCAGCAAAAGGTTCAAGACGGTGTAAGTAAGCTGACTGAAGGTCAAGGAAAGCTAAACACTGGTTTGACTGATGCTTCCAACGGAGCTAATGAATTCAGCCAGGGCGTAGCATTATTCGGACAAAAATTAGGTGAAGCAAAAGAAGGATCTGCGCAATTGGCAAGCGGAAGCACGGATCTGAATTCCGGAATTTCCAAGCTTTCAGATGGATCTGGACAACTTGAATCCGGAGCAGGCAAGCTTGCAGATGGAGCTTCTGATCTGGATAAAGGGGTCGGCGATCTTTCTGGCGGTACCTCTGAACTCAGCACGGCACTGGCAGATGCTGCAGACCAAACGAAAGATACAAAAGGATCAGACCCGCTTTATGACATGATGGCAAAGCCTGTTGATGTCAAAAACGAAAAGATTAATGAAGTGCCGAACTATGGAACAGGCTTTACGCCTTACTTCCTGTCACTTGGATTATTCGTAGGAGCATTGCTGATCTCCATTGTCTATCCTCTTAGACAATCGGTGGGTGAGCCAAAATCAGCCCTTTCCTGGTTCTTCAGTAAATTTGGCGTATTGCTTGCAGTAGGAATTATTCAGTCCTTAGTGGCAGACGCAGTTCTGCTGATGGGTCTTCAAATTGAAGTGCAGAGTGTTGGTATGTTCATCCTGTTCAGCATCCTGACCAGCTTAACATTCCTTGCACTGATTCAATTCTTTGTCACTTCTCTCGGCGATCCTGGTCGATTTGTAGCCATTATTATTTTGATTTTGCAGCTGACAACCTCAGCAGGAACCTTCCCGCTTGAGCTTATTCCAGAGCCGCTGCAAATCTTTAACTACTGGCTGCCGATGACGTACTCTGTTGCTGGATTTAAAGCCGTTATTTCAAGCGGCGACTTCAGCTACCTTGGTACCCAATCTCTTGTACTGATTGGCATGATGCTGCTTATGATAATTGGTACGATCACTTATATGTTTTTCCAGGTTCGGAAAAACAGACAAGAGGTTTCTGAAGAAGCTCTTTAATAGTGGAAAAACCCCGGTTCCTTTATAAGGACCGGGGTTTTTTAGTTTAATATACTACTTGGCTTTCATAAGCATTGATGTAAGAGATCCAACCTCACTGGCCAGCAGCTCCAGCTGAGATCAGCAGTTGAGTTTAATAGGCTGCTTGTTCATGAACAGAACAGCATGAAAAAGTATTCTCTATGAATCTTATATTGAAATTATGAAAGCATTTTCATATAATGGAAAATGTAAGCGCTTGCTTATGTTGGAGAGAGGTGGGAGAGAAATGGCAACGATCGAAGACGTGGCAAGAAGGGCAGGGCTTTCCCGGACAACTGTGTCAAGGGTGATCAACGAACACCCCTATGTATCTATCGCGAAAAAAAAGAAAGTGATGGAGGCCATGGAGGAGCTGGGGTATGTTCCTAACTCGGCTGCGAGAAGTTTAAGAAATCAGCGAACAGGTGTGATTGCGGTTCTGATTCCACGGGTGATGAATCCTTTTTTTAGCCAGCTCATTGAAACACTCGAGCACGCAGCATCAGAAAGCTTCCACCAGCTCATTATATGCCAAACACAATATTCCGCCAAAAAGGAATTAATGTACTTAAATCTGCTCAAAACAAGGCAAGTGGATGGAGTTATCCTCACATCAGCTGAGAATGACTGGAGTGTTATTGAGGAATACCTCGATTACGGACCAATCGTTCTGTGCAATGAATTCGAAGAAAGAGCCAATGTCCCCATGATTTTTATGGATCAAAAGGAAGCGGGCTATAAGGCAACGAAGCACCTGATTGAAATGGGGCACCGTAAAATTGCTTACTGCTGCGGGAGATATCGAAGCAATGTTGCCAATGCCCGCGAGGAAGGGTTTAAAAAAGCACTGGCTGAAGCGGGAATTGCTTTCGATGAAATAGATGCATTTCGTGAAGCGATAACGAGTGAAGATGGAATCGATATTTTCAATGCCATACGATCAAGAGGTTCTAACAGGCCGACCGCTATCTTTACAGGCTCTGACGAAGTTGCAGCAGGGGTTATATCAGAAGCAGCACGCTGCAATTGGAACATTCCGCGTGACCTTGCCGTAACAGGCTTCGACAATCAAGTGATTACTGAACTAATGCATCCAAGAATCACGACTGTAGAGCAGCCGGTTTGCGAGATGGCACTGAAAACAATGGAAGTCATGATGGAAAGAATCAGATTAAGGCAATTCACCGGCAGGGAAATGCACAAATTTTCTATGAAGCTGATTATCCGTGAATCTACGAAAATGCAGGCTGAACTGGCAAGGATTCCATATTAAATGGAAGAAGCCGGTTTGGCTTTTTTTATGGCATTGAAGAGTGGAGTGGGGATCTTTAAATTTCCTCCGCCTCCGTTAATCGGCCACAAAAAAAAGAGCCTCACCGGCTCTTTTTTCTATTACAGATCCTGCACATTCATACAGCTGCTGCAGGTATTTCCATAGCATTCATGCTGTTCTTCGATTTCTTTTCCGCATTCTGCGCATTGTTTTCCGGGTAAGTTTCTGAAAAATTCAGTCAACTTAACTAACATGTTATCCCCTCCATGTCGTTTTGATATTTATATTGTATTATAACAGTGAGTAAAAGGTCAATACCTGTTTTGTAACAAAGTGTGAAAACAGCAAAAATGGGCAGATGGTCTCCGCATATAAATTGTTGCTGAAACACATAAATGCTTTGAGCTTGCGGTTCCGAGGCTGAATTGGGTATATTGAACGGTAGGGAATCATTTAGAAAGCGGGTGAGGGAACGATGAAATTAACCGTAATCGGGCACTGGGGCGGTTTTCCCGGTCCGGGAGAAGCTTCATCCGGGTATTTGCTGCAAAAGGACGGTTTCAATTTGCTGATTGATTGCGGAAGTGCTGTATTATCACAGCTGCAGTTTTATATATCTTTGAAAGAGCTGGATGCGGTACTGATTTCCCATTATCACCATGATCACGTTGCAGACGTTGGCCCCCTTCAATATGGTCGGCTTGTGGCCGGTTATCTGGAAGAGGACATTCCCGTTTTGCCGATTTATGGACATAATGGAGATATAGAGGGCTTCAGCAGGCTAACCTATAAACAAGCAACGCTTGGCAATGTTTATCATCCAAACGAAAAGCTTGAAATTGGACCCTTTCAAATAAGCTTCCTGAAAACAAATCATCCGGCAGAATGCTATGCGTTCCGGATAACAGATGGAGAGTCTGTCATTGTTTACACAGCGGATTCAAGTTTTAAAGAGGAATTTATTCCTTTCGCTAAAGGGGCTGATCTGCTGATTTCCGAGTGCAATTTTTACGCAGGGCAAGATGGAAAAAGCGCAGGACATATGAATAGCCATGATGCTGCAGTTATTGCTAGAGATGCCGGTGTAAAGCAGTGCATCCTGACACACTTGCCGCATTTTGGAAATCATGAAGATTTACTTGCGGAGGCACAGACCCTGTACGAGGGGCCGCTTTCTTTAGCAGCAAAAGGGTTAACATGGTACCGAGACAAGGGAGGAAACGCGAATGGCTCAAATGCTGTTTATTGATAATAACCATATTACAGATCCAAGAATGAATCTTGCAATTGAGGAGTACTGCCTCAAAAATTTGGACCCCGAACAATCCTATCTGCTGTTTTACATTAATGAACCTTCTATTATCATCGGGAAAAATCAGAATACAATAGAAGAAATCAATACGAAATATGTGGAGGAAAAGGGACTCCATGTAGTAAGAAGGCTATCGGGCGGAGGAGCAGTGTATCATGACCTCGGCAACCTGAATTTTAGCTTTATAACGAAGGATGACGGGGACAGCTTCCATAACTTTAAAAAATTTACCGAACCGGTAATTGAAGCCTTGAAGAAACTTGGTGTCGATGCTGAGCTCAGCGGACGCAATGATATTCTCGCTGAAGGACGGAAGATCTCTGGCAATGCCCAGTTCACGACAAGAGGGAGAATGTTCAGCCATGGAACACTTTTATTCGATTCTGAAATAGAGAATGTCGTGTCAGCTCTCGTTGTGAAAAAAGATAAGATTGAATCAAAAGGGATAAAATCAATCCGCAGCCGCGTTGCAAACATCAGTGAGTTTTTGGAAAAGAAAATGACGATTGAGGAATTCAGATCGCTTCTGCTAAGCTATATTTTTGATACGAACGGGGAAGTGCCTCAATATGTTTTAACAGAGGATGATTGGAACAAGATTCGCAAGCTTTCAGAAGAACGCTATCAAAATTGGGATTGGAATTACGGGAAGTCTCCGAAATTCAATCTCCAGCATTCCCATCGCTTCCCAGTGGGACAAATTGATGTCCGTATGGAAGTAAGCAAAGGAATGATCCATGAGTGCAAAATTTACGGAGATTTTTTCGGCGTAGGCGATGTTACTGAAATAGAAGAGCTGCTAACCGGATCGCGCTATGAAAAATCCGAGCTTGAAAAGATGATGAGACCCGTCAATGTCCAGCATTATTTCGGAAATGTATCGAAAGAACAGTTTTTGGATTTGCTTTATTAATTGGGAGGCTGGCGTATAAGGGATTCCTTAGACGTCAGTTTTTTTGTGAGAAAAAAGGCTGGGGCGGTGCCTGACCCGCAATTCTTCACCGCAATGGGGGACAGAGACGAAGGATGCTGAACCCTTGTGTATCAACAGATTGAAGAGGTGGGTGCCAGAGCTTTAGTGCGATAAAATTTTCGGGGACTGGCACGGTGCCAGTCCCGTTCTTCTTCACCGCAGCGGGGGACAGAGAGGCAGGCCGCTGAATCCTTACGTACCAAAAGTTTGAAGAGGGTGGTGCCTGAGCTTTAGTACGGTAAAATATTTGGGGACTGGCACCTCCACCGCCACTGTCATCAAATAATTCCTTTTTTTGCGTTTTACCCAATGATTTTAAGCAAAGCGTCTTACCGTTTCCTGCTCCAGCCTTCCTTTCTAAGATTCAAAATTCTCGAAGCGGGTATGAAAGAAAGTAGGCTTTCTTGATACAGAAAGGGATGAATAATCATGGCCAGAACTGGGGAAATCATGGCTGAGATCCTGGAAAAGTGGGAAATCGACCATCTTTACGGAATGCCGGGAGATTCCATTAATGAGTTTGTAGAAGAATTAAGAAAAGCGAAAAATGAATTGCAGTTTTATCAGGTTAGACATGAAGAGGTAGGGGCCCTTGCAGCAGCTGCCTACGCAAAGCTCACAGGAAAAATTGGCGTTTGTCTTTCTATTGCAGGACCGGGAGCTATTCATTTGCTTAACGGACTATATGATGCAAAAGCCGACGGCGCTCCTGTATTGGTATTGGCCGGGCAGGTACATAGCACGCAGGTAGGAACCGACGCCTTTCAGGAAGTCAATTTGGAGCGTATGTTTGACGATGTCGCCGTATATAACAAGCGTGCCGAATCCCACGAGCAGCTCCCAGATATGCTGAATCAGGCAATCCGAACAGCTTATGCTGAAAATGGGGTGGCTGTTTTAATCGTGCCGGATGACCTGTTTGCTGAAAAAGCGGATTGGGATCAGCCCTTAACCTCTGATATATTAGCAGATACAACCGGATTCCCGGATCAAAAAGACATGAAGCTTGCTGCAGAAATGATTGAGAGGGCCAAACGGCCGGTGATTCTCGCAGGAAAAGGCGCTCTCGGTGCAAAAGAAGAATTGGCCTTATTTGCCGAAAAAATTGGCGCACCTGTCGCCGTTTCCCTTCCAGGGAAAGGCGCGATTCCAGATTTGCATCCTCATTGCCTTGGTCATCTCGGACAGCTCGGGACTAAGCCATCCTATCAGGCAATGCAGGAAACCGATTTATTGATTATGATCGGAACGTCCTATCCTTACCGGGAGTTTTTGCCGGAAAAGGCGGACGCGATTCAAATTGATCGTGAAACAAAGTTTATTGGCAAGCGGTATCCGGTTGCATGCGGGCTGAATGGGGATTCAAAACGAGTCCTGGAATCGCTGACAGCCATTATTCCGTATAAAGAGGATCGGAAGTTTCTTGAGGAAAGCCAAAAGCGGGTGAAAAGCTGGAGGAAGGAAATCGAAAAAGATAAATCAGAAGAAACCGATCAACTCATGCCTCCGCAGGTTATGGCAGAGGTGCAGCAGGTTCTTGATGACGACGCAATTCTCTCTGTAGATGTAGGTAATGTTACGGTCTGGGCGGCGCGGTATCTTGACCTCGATCGGCAAAAAATGGTCATTTCGAGCTGGCTTGCCACAATGGGCTGCGGTCTTCCTGGAGCAATTGCTGCCAAGATTGCCGAACCGGATAAGCAGGTTTGGGCGTTTTGTGGAGACGGCGGCTTTTCAATGGTCATGCACGATTTTGTAACAGCGGTCCGCTATAAACTGCCCATCGTCATTGTTATTTTCAATAACCAAAAGCTCGGTATGATTCATTACGAGCAGCAGGAAATGGGCCACATTGAATATGGAACTGAGCTCGGCAGCATAGATTTCGCAAAGTTCGCGGAGGCATGCGGCGGAATTGGTGCCCGCATCCAAAACCGCGAGGAAATGAGGCTTGCTCTCAAGCAGGCACTGAAAGCGGATAAACCGGTGATCCTGGATGTTCAGGTTGAAGAAGAACCCCCTCTTCCCGGAAATATTTCGTACGGTCAAGCTGTTCATTACACAGAATACATGGTCAAGAAATTCTTTTCAGATAAAAGTGTCACACTTCCTCCGATTGGGAAAAGCATCAAGCGATTGTTTTAAAGAAGGGCCTGCGGGCTTTTCTTTTTTTATTTTTGACCGTTTTCGCAAACCGTTTGCTTTGAATAGGAAAAAGCATGGCTGATTTCCGCTTCAATTAACTAAACTATTTTTTTCTTTTGGCTATGTTAATGATTAGTGTGGATTCAATTAATGTATTCAGGACTTCAAGATGTGAAGTCCACTTTTGATTATCATTAAACTTTCTTTTTGAATCTATCTCTTGTATTGGAATACACCAATGCAAAAATAATTAGAGTTAAAAGCAGAATAAGACCAATAACAAATAAAACTTGGTTTTCTAACATCTCATTCAATGCAAATAATAATATGCTCAAGCTAATACCATACATAATTTTACCCATAAATTTGCACAAAGCTACTTCATCGTATTGAGCCTTTTCAATGTCAGACATTGTATTATAACCTGCAAGTATTGATGCTCCTTTTCCTTTCGATAGTGTGATAGCGAAAATAAAGAAAGGTATTGAAATAACAAGCATAGCAGCTCCCATAAAAATTTGCCTCCTTTCTATAAGTTTCTCTATTGGCCAGAGAATCGAAGTTTAAAATATTTATACGTTCTTAGTGAATTATAAGTTTCATTAATTGGAAATAGACAGCTCTCTTTTCAATGTATGATCACTTCGGTGCTAACCTATATCTAGGAATTAAACCAAATGAAATAATGGTTGAGGTCTTTTACCAGATGTTGATCTGCTGATTAAAATTTTTTCGAGTTATTGAACAAGAAAAGAGTTATATTTTTTAAAAAATTCCGCCTTTTCCCGTGTTAAAATGGAATTATCAAGAAATCAGGAGGCGGAAAATGACATTATTAACCTGGATAAGTATTTTATTGCTTGCTGTGCTGATCTTTATGGTTATGCGGCTGCATGAATCGGCTAAAAGAAAAATTGCGATTGGAGCAGCTGGAATTCTTGCTGTCTTTTTCCTCATGCTTGACCAGCCGGTGACAAACAGACAAGCCTCTGTGGTAGAGGAAACGCCGGTAAAGACAGACTCCTCCTCTGACGAAGAAATTGTAAAGCTTAAGCAGCAGCTGAAAGAGGCTGAGAGCACCGGAAAGGAAAATGAACAGACTGCTGAAAAGCTGAAGCAGCAGCTTGCTGATGCAGAAGCGAAAAAAACGCAGGACATTCAGGCAGCCGTTAAAGCAGCGGAAGACAAAATGACTAAAGCTCATCAGGAAGAGATGAAGCAGGTTCTGGATCATGCCTTCAAGCAGTCTCAAGAAAAAGCAGAGCCGGTCCAAGCTTACGATGACAGTGCCGGCGAGCCTGAAACACCGTCGGATAAGCCGTCCGAATTCGATCCTTTTGGACCTGACCTGGATTGCGGAGATTTTTCGTCACAGGCTGATGCACAGGCGGTTTATGACGCTGCCGGAGGCCCTGGAAAGGATCCGCATGATTTAGACCGTGATCATGATGGCATGGCTTGTGACGTCAATTAAGCTCTCCATTTTTAGGAAGAAAGTCGGTTTAAGCCTTGTCCATTTCGTTTTCTTTTAATATAATATATTTAGAATTTTTTTAAAATATAATGAATGACTATTCATTCATTGTTAGGGGTTGGGAGAATGAATGTAAGTTCACGGTTATCTGAAACAGCTGGGCAATATGGGGAAAAGCCAGCTTATTATTTTGAAGGGCAAGCTGTTTCTTACAATCAGCTTGATGGGATGGTCAGCCAATTTGCAGCAAATCTGCAGTCAATGGGCATTGAAAAAGGGGATCATGTGGCATTATTGCTTGGGAATTCTCCTTATTTTGTCATTGGCATGTATGGAGCATTAAGAGCAGGTGCAACCGTTATTCCGGTGAATCCAATTTATACACCGGCTGAGATTGGCTATATCCTGAGCAATGGAGATGTCAAAGGGATCATTGCACTGGATTTGCTGCTGCCGATGTTTGAACAAATGGATGCTCAGCTCCCTGGACTTGAGCATATAATTTTTTGTGAAACACCTCCATCAGAAAATAAGCCATTCAATATAGAAGACGCATCGATCCGGACAAAAATGAAATCGTTTACAAGTATGCTGTCAGCGGGCAGTTCTGTCTTTAGCCCTCCAAAGCTTGATGAAGAGGATCTTGCTGTCATTTTGTATACATCCGGAACAACAGGGAAGCCGAAGGGCGCCATGCTGACTCATAAAAATATTTACAGCAACGCTTCGGATGTTGCCGCGTATTTAAAAATGAATGACCAGGACAAAGTCGTTGCTACCCTCCCGATGTTTCATGTTTTTTGCCTGACAGTGTCTTTAAATGCCCCGCTAATGAACGGTGCTTCGCTCATTATTGTTCCGCGGTTTAGCCCTAAAGAGGTCTTCAGGCTGATCAAGGAATATCAGGCAACCGTATTTGCGGGAGTTCCGACCATGTATAACTTTATGCTTCAATATGAGAATGGACTTCAAGAAGATGTGGAGTCGCTGAGGCTGTGCATTTCGGGAGGAGCCTCCATGCCTGTTGCGCTTCTGAAGGGCTTTGAGCAGAAATTTAAAGTGGTTATTTCCGAGGGGTACGGATTATCGGAGGCGTCGCCGGTAACGTGCTTTAATCCTCTGGACCGGCCGCGAAAAGCCGGATCAATCGGGATGAACATCCTGAACGTTGAAAACAAAGTGGTGAACGAACTTGGCGAAGAAGTCCCTCCGAACCAGGTAGGAGAACTGATTGCGAAAGGGCCTAATATCATGAGGGGCTATTACAAAATGCCGGAGGAAACCGCCCACACGATTCGTGACGGATGGCTTTATACGGGTGATCTTGCCAGAATGGATGAGGAAGGCTATTTCTACATCGTCGACAGGAAAAAGGACATGATTATTGTCGGCGGGTATAATGTATATCCGCGCGAAGTAGAAGAGGTTTATTACAATCATCCTGAAATTACAGAGGCTGCGGTGCTTGGAATACCAGACCCGGAGCAGGGGGAAGCGGTTCTATGCTATATTGTGACGACGAACCCGAATTTAACAGCGGAGTCACTAATTGAGTATGGGAAAGGGCAGCTTGCAAAATATAAAGTACCATCCGTCATAGAATTTTTGGATGAACTGCCTAAAAATACAACCGGCAAAATTCTTCGCCGTGCACTCAAGGAGCAAGTTGCGGAAAGATCACGTTTATGAGTCTGATTGATTTTTCAAAGGGAAATGGCATAGCCCATGTCACCATTAATCGTCCGGACGTACTGAACTGCTTCAGCTACCAGACGCTCCTTGATCTGGAACAGGCAGTGGAAGAAATCCGGATTGACCGGGAAATTCGAACCGTCATTATCAGAGGAGCCGGCGAAAAAGCGTTCAGTGCAGGAGCGGATCTGAAGGAAAGAAAGACACTTACAGATGAACAGGTGAAACGGAATCTGTTTAAAATGGGCGAAGTGCTGACGAAAATAGAACAGCTTCCTCAGCCTGTCATTGCAGCGATTAACGGCTTTGCATTTGGCGGAGGGCTGGAGCTTGCATTAGCCTGCGATTTCAGGATTATGTCGGATCATACTCAAATCGGCCTTACCGAAACAGGACTTGGCATTATCCCCGGAGCAGGGGGAACGCAGCGCCTGCCAAGATTGATTGGTACGTCCAAAGCGCTCGAACTTATTGTAAAAGCGAAAAAATTGACTGCAGCAGATGCGCTTGCTTACGGCTTAATTAATGAAGCCATTCCATCTGAGCAGCTGATGGATACATGCATGGACTGGGCTGCAGCTATCGCCCAAAACGCGCCTATTGCCGTCCAGCAGGCTAAGTTCGCAGTGAAAAATGGAATGAACACTGATTTGCAGACAGGCATGCAGATTGAACGGAAGGCATACGAAGTAACCATTCCAACGGAAGACCGGTTAGAAGCGCTTCAGGCATTCAGCGAGAAACGAAAACCGGAGTTTAAAGGGAGATAATGAATGAGCGGCTGGCTTAAAAAGGGGAAACGATGCCTCTTTTGGGGTCAGCTTTTTTGTGCGGAGTCGGTGCCCGGAGGACTAGTTGGCTGGGTTTTACTACACTGGGTGCGGCCGGTGCCAGTCCCGTCATGCTTCACCGCATCAGGGGACAGAGGCTCCATCCGATTAACCCTTGTGGCTCAATGGCTTTCGGAGGAGGTGCCGGAGCTTTAGTGCGGTAAAAACTTTGGGGACTGGCACGGTGCCAGTCCCCTTATGCTTCACTTCAGCGGGGGACAGTGGCATCTGCCGATAAACGCTTATAGCCCAACGGTTTTCAAAGGAAGTACCAGAGCTTTAGTACGGTAAAATACTGCGGGACTGGCACCACTTCTTTGAGCTCCGCCTTCCATCCTTTTTTCGTTTTTCATTTAGCCCAAGCCTCATCTGCAATAGAACTTACTTCAGGATTAGAATGATAATTATAGTCTTTTATCCGGTTGGTGCTAAAAAACAACATCTCCGTTTTCCCCTCAAAAAGCTTGATTGAATAGGCATATCCGGCTCCTTTATCCTGGTTTTTATCCGGTATGAATTTGACATTTTTCAGGTTGGCAAGGAATTCTTTTACTTTGGATTTTTCCTTTATGGTTTTCGTTTCGCCATTTCCTTTTGTAAGGTGAATTTCCGTTACCTTATTCAAATTTTTCCCGTAAATTTCAGAAAATGTTTCGGTCTGAGGCATACAGCCGGCTGCTATGCCTGCTAACAGAATCGCCGATATAAGAATTTTTTTCATGAATATCCCCTTAAATAATCAAACTTGTTCAAAAAATCAAACAATTGTATACTATATAAAACAAATTGAAGGAGCAGAGATGATTGATATTCAAAAGCAGATTTCGATGAATCTAAAACGGATCCGTAAGATGAGGGGCTTAAGTCTGGACCGGGTTTCCGCCCTTTCCGGGGTGAGCAAAGGAATGCTTTCCCAGATTGAGAACGGGGATTCGAGCCCTACCGTGTCCACTCTTTGGAAAATTGCCAATGGTCTGGAAGTCTCTTTTTCTTCTTTAGTCGAAGAAAAAGAGAGTGAGGTTTCAGTTGTTAGGGGGATAGAAGCAGCGGCGATTAAAGGAAATGAAGGTTTGTATCAAGTATTCTCCTATTTTCCTTACGAGGAATCCCGCCGGTTTGAAATTTACCGGATGGAGTTGCTGCCAGGCTGCCGTCAGGTATCGGACCCGCACCATGGAGGAGCAGAGGAATATTTGTATGCGGCAGAAGGCAGTATTTCAGTTGAAATTGGAAGCCGGGTAATCACTCTGGGTAAAGGGGACGCATTGAGATTCAGGGCTCACGAGAATCATATTTATGAAAACAAGACCAATGATAAGGCGGTTTGTCATCTGCTAATCTATTATCCATGATAGGAGGGGATCGTATGCAGCCAGCTGCTGCATATGAAAGAAAATCATCGTTCGGAGAAGGGATGCAGGCGGGCATTTCGATTGCGGTCGGGTATATGCCGGTTGCCCTGACGTTTGGGTTAATTGCAAAATCAACCGGCTTAAGTTTGGCTGAAGCGGTGATGATGAGCTTGTTTGTTTTTGCGGGAGCGGCTCAATACATATCATTGAATCTGATTGCAGCCGGAACGGGAGCTTTTGAAATTGTCTTTACCACATTTATTTTGAATATCCGCCATTTTCTGATGGCTGCATCTCTAAATGAGCGGGCGGAGGAAGCTCCTTCATGGAAAAAAGCACTATATGCATTCGGGATAACGGATGAGACGTTTTCGGTTGCATCGCTGAAAGAGGGCAGGCTCACCACAGGCTACATGTTTGGATTAATTTTCATTTCTTATTCAAGCTGGGTTGTGTTTACCGGAATTGGCCACTGGGCAGGAAACCTGCTGCCGGTTCTCCTCCAGGAGAGCATGTCGATTGCTTTGTACGCACTTTTTATCGGTCTCCTTGTGCCTTCACTAAAAGGCCAGCGCAAAGTCATGGTCCTTGCGGCAAGTGCGGCCGTCTTTAATTCCCTCCTTGTTCTATCTGGATATTTATCAGGAGGCTGGTCGATTGTGCTTGCCACGCTTATCTCTGCTATAGGGGTCGAACTGATCTGGAGAGGGAGGAAGGAGGCAACGGAAAATGAGTGAATCCATGATTCTCCTTATTGCAGGTATGGCAGTGGCTACCTACATTCCAAGAATGGTCCCTTTTCTTGTTTTCAGAGGTTCGGCTCTCCCGGATTTCCTGCAGAATGTATTGAAAAATGTCCCTTATGCCATTCTTGGGGCATTGATTGTTCCCGCCATCTTCATGACGGATAAAGGATTTATATTCGGTGCTGTGGGAGCGGCTGCCGCATTCGCGGCCGGGTACCTTGGCTGGAATGTTATTTTCGTTGTGCTTGCTTCAATTCTCGCAGTCATGGGATACGCGTACTTTTTTAGCTGAGCAGTTCTATTTAGGCCCTGTTTGACTTACACTAGTACAAACAGGGCTTGGTTCATGAGGAGGACGGCAGCATGCGAAGATGGCTGACTGCATCGGTACTTGGTTATTTTCTGTACGGCCTTTTTATTTATTGGTATTTATTTATGACGTCAGATGGAGCTCTCCCGCAGCATTTGGAAGGGACACCGGCTGATCCGAAAACTTTTATGAATGGCAGGGAGCTGCTGCTTTCTGAACAATATTCGAAAATAAAAGACTTTCTCTTTTTTGTGACAGCACCATTTGAATGGTTTTTGTTTTTAGTCATGCTCATAACGGGACTTGCGCGCAAGTTTCAGCATTGGGCAGAAGGAACATCCCGTTTTTTTGCAGTGAGAACCGCCATCTTCTGGTTCTGGGTTTCGCTTGTCATAAGTACGGTGTCTCTGCCGGTTGAATACATCAGCTATTATTTATCCAAATCCTATCACATTTCCACACAGTCCTTTCCGAGCTGGATGAAGGATCAGCTGATTGATTTTTGGACAAATTACGCCATTATGGTCCTGATTGTGGGAGTACTCGTCTTTCTAATCCGTAAATTTCATAAGCGCTGGTGGCTGGCAGCATGGGCGCTGTCGGTTCCGTTTTCCTTATTTATGATGTTTCTGCAGCCAGTCGTTCTCGACCCTCTATACAATGATTTTTACCCTCTTAAAAATAAAGAGCTGGAGACGGAAATCCTGGAAGTGGCAAAGCGGGCTGATATACCGGCCGAGCATGTGTATGAAGTGAATATGTCGGAGAAAACGAACTCGATGAATGCATATGTAACAGGAATCGGCTCCAACTCAAGAATCGTCTTGTGGGATACCACGCTTGAAAAGCTTGATGAAAAGGAAATTTTGTTCATCATGGCCCATGAGATGGGGCACTACGTAATGAAGCATATTTATATCGGAATCGGCGGATATCTGCTGCTTTCGTTTGCAGGACTTTTCCTCGTCAAACAGCTAATGGAGTGGCTGATCAGTCAAAGAGGAAAGAGGCTGAACATTCAGTCCTCTGGACAGCTGGCTGCTATGCCTCTTTTCTTCCTGCTGATCGGGGTGCTTTCCTTTGCATCCAGTCCACTGACAAACGCAGTTTCCCGCATGCAGGAAAAATCTGCGGATATGTACGCAATTGAAATGACCCGGAATAAAGAGTCCGCGGTCCAAAGCTTTCAGGCGCTGACTAAAAGCAGCTTAAGCCGGGTGAATCCGCCTGAGCTTGTAAAGCAATTCAGCTACACCCATCCAACGATGGCCGAGCGGATTACGTATATGGATGAACTGGTTATCCTGGAAAATAAAAAGTAGCTTGTTGGAGTGCGCAATCCTTAAATGGGTTCGCACTCTTTTTCATACGAAAGGAAAAAGGGAATGGGGGAGGAAGTGAAGAAAGTAGTATAGTGGATCATTCGAGGGGGGATGGAATGAGAACAGCTAAGCCGTCGCAATTATTTTTGAATTTCTCGGCAAACGAATGCAAAGGCTCAAGCAGGCTGTACGAAATTCTGTCAAAAGAGATGGCTCAAGACGAAGAGCTGCTTGTGCTTTCCTTAAAAGCGAAAACGGGACAGCCTCTTCCGAATCTGTTTTTTGGAGCAGTCCATTATCTGCTGCTGAAAGGAGCAGATCACAGGCTTTATGACATTTATCAAAATCCTGTGGATGAGGGGATCTGGTTTCCTATGTTTAAAGAGTTTTGTCTTGCGCATAAAAAAGAAATTGCCCTTTTGCTTGAGACGAAGCTTGTCCAAACGAATGAAGTGAGAAGATGCGCTTATCTTTTTCCTGTTTTTCAATACATATATGAATGGACGAACAAACCGCTTGCCTTGCTTGAGATAGGTACGAGCGCCGGGCTGCAGCTGCTTTGGGATCAGTATGCCTATTCGTATGGAACGGGAGAGGTGTATGGGAACACCTCATCCGATTTACGAATACAGTCGGAATGGATTGGGGGAAAAGAGCCTTCTTTGAAAAAGCACGTTCCTCCGGTCTCTGTAAGAATGGGATTTGATTTAAATATTGTGGACCTAAAGGATCAAGAGGAGTACTTGTGGATGAAGGCACTCATTTGGCCCGAACACAAAGAGCGTCTTGCAATGTTTGAGCGGGCAGCAAGCTTAGCGGGCTCGCAGCCTGTCCAATTTTTTGAAGGGGACGGGACGGCGCTGGTGGCATCCGCTGCTGAAGCCGTTCCAAATGACTCCGTCTTATGTGTGTTTCACACACACGTTGCCAATCAGATGCCTGATGAAGCAATAGAGCGGCTGCTTTCAAGCATACAGGAAATAGGACGGAGACGAGATGTGTTCCACCTCTACAATAATATAGAGGATCGCTTTCTGCACTTAGATTATTGGCTGGATGGGAAAGAGTATACGCAAACAATAGCGGAAACCGATGGCCATGGGCGCTGGTTTAAATGGCTGCTGGAAAAATAGCTAACTATAGGAGGCAGCATAATGAACGTTATTCAGCTAGGAAAAGAATGGTTCAAAGAAGCAACGAAGCTATCAGAATATGCATTTATTTATAAGGTTCCTGAATCCGAATTGGAAGAAAGATTGCAGGTAATGGAAAGGCATCATCAGCTGTTCGGAATTTTAGAGAAGGAGGAGCTTGCCGCAAAGTTCCATTTCCTGACCCATGATATCTATTTTAATGGACAAACATTGAAAATGGGCGGATTGGCTGGTGTGGCGACCTACCCTGAATACAGAAGACAGGGACATGTAAGGGAAATGCTGACGTTTGTCCTTGAAAAAATGAAGAAGGAACATATAACGGTATCTATGCTTCATCCGTTTAATGTTGCGTTTTATCGAAAATACGGATGGGAGCTTTTCAGCAGCCGCCAAAAGACGACGTTATCGGCTGGTGACCTGAAAATCCAGAAGCATGTTGGGGGTAAGGTTAAGCGCTACAACAAAGAAACACATAATGAAGATATTGAACAAATTTATGAGTCCTTCGCATCCCGCTATACCGGGATGCTTGTCCGTGACCGGGAGTGGTGGATGCGTGCCATTTATGATGAGGAAACAACTGCCGTTTATTACAATGAGAACGGAGAGCCAACCGGATACATTCTCTATCAGTTTAAGGAAAAGAAACTCCTTGTAGATGAATTTGTTCCGCTGGATCCGGAAGCAAGACATGGCCTTTGGAATTTCATTTGCCAGCATGATTCGATGGTTAAAGAAATAGAAATGGACACCCATGAAGCGGAGCCGCTCTTTTTTACCCTGCCTGAGCCGAGATTAAAAACCGATCGCAGACCATACTTTATGGCGAGGATTGTAGATGCGGAAGCGTTTCTTTCAAACTATGCATTTACGCCTGGAGCAGAGGTACTGGTTCATGTAACCGACCATCATGCACAGTGGAATAACGGATCATACTTAATTGGACAAAACGGAGCGGCTAAAAAAATATCAGATGCTGAAGCATTAGCATCAGATCTTGAGGGAGTAGATCTTTCCATTAACGCACTGACAGCCATTCTCTTTGGCTACAAATCCCCTTCAGAGCTTTTTCAGCTTGGACTGGCAGAAGGCAGCGCTGAAGAAATCATGCTGATGGAAAAAGCTGTACCTAAGCATGAGCCATTCTTTTATGACTTTTTTTAAATGATGATGAAAGAGCAGGAGGATTCTTACATGCTACCAGGCAACAAGATTTACCTTAGATTCTTTACACTCGAGGATGCCTCTGAAAGGCTTCGTCTGCAGCTGGAAAACAGAGCTTTTTTCGAAAAGTTCTCTATGGAGCGGCAGGAAAGCTTTTATACTTTGGAAGCCCAGGAACAAGCGATTGCCAATCAGATTGAAGGCAGGGAAAAGGATGAGGAATACCAATTTGGTATTTATACAAAAGACGATGTCCTTATTGGAACCATCAACCTCTTCTTCGTTGCGCGCGGAGCGATTCAGAGCGGATTCATCGGATATTTTCTTGATGAACGGTTTAATGGCAGAGGGTATACAACAGAAGCTGTAAATTTGCTTGTTCAATACGCATTTGAAGAATTAAAGCTTCACCGGATTGAGGCGGGAGTGATGCCTCACAACATCGGTTCCATTAAGGTCTTGACCAAGGCCGGCTTTCATAAAGAAGGTCTGGCGAGAAAAAATGTGAAAATCAATGGCAGGTGGGAGGATCATGAGCTGCTGGCGATTGTGAATCCGAAGGACTGAAATAAATACTAAGATTAGCAGCACAACCCAAGGACATGGATTGTGCTGCTATTTTTATGCAGAGGTAAATATACGGTGACTGCCCCTGGAACGTTGAGTCCGCACAGATATAGTTAAACACCTTCGAAAAATAAGGTACATTGCTGCCGCTATTTTTCGGAGGTTTTTTTGCGTGGCAGTACTGCGTGACACTTCAATTTCCTATTGTTAGTTTTTTACAAAATCAACTTTTAAAAAAATAATTCTACAAAGTTATCAAAAAAGTGTTTCTTTTTCAAATAATCTGTTATATATTAATCTTAGATTTTTAAATCTGTATTATAACAATTTGGAGAGGTGATATTCGTGGCAACCCAAACAGCCGGTATTCGAGTGATTGGGGAATTGGAAGATGCATACAAGGATTTGCTCAAACCTGAAGCCCTCGCACTTATCGGGCAGCTTGAAGAAAAATTCGGGCCCAGGCGCAGAGAGCTGCTTCAAAAAAGGCAAGAACGCCAAAGTCAGCTTCAAGCAGGAAAATTATTTGATTTTTTAAAGGAAACCGAAAGCATTCGAAACGGACAGTGGACCATTGCTCCGCTTCCGGACGATCTTCTGGACAGACGGGTTGAAATCACAGGCCCTGTTGACCGGAAAATGATCATAAATGCTCTGAACTCCGGTGCGAAAGTCTTTATGGCTGATTTTGAAGATGCAACCTCGCCTGCCTGGAGCAACATGATGGAAGGGCAGCTGAATTTAAGGGATGCGGTTCAGCGGACAATCCGTCTCCAACAGGCGGACGGAAAAGTTTACAAACTGAACCCGCAGCCTGCTGTCCTAAAGGTCCGTCCAAGAGGCTGGCATTTGGAAGAGAAGCATGTCCTGCTTCATGACGAGAGGATTTCGGGGAGTTTGTTCGATTTTGGATTGTATTTTTTCCATAATGCACGGACACTCATTGAGAACGGAAGCGGTCCATACTTTTATTTGCCGAAGCTTGAAAGCCATCTTGAAGCAAGACTTTGGAATGATGTCTTCATTTTTGCGCAAGAGGAGCTTGGAATTCCACGCGGCACGATAAAAGCAACGGTACTGATTGAAACGATACCTGCAGCCTTTGAAATGGATGAAATTCTTTATGAACTGAAGGAGCATTCAGCGGGCCTTAACTGCGGCAGATGGGATTATATCTTCAGCTATTTAAAAAAGCTCCGCGGCCAATCGGATGTGATTTTGCCAGACCGGGCGCAGGTGACCATGACCTCTCCATTTATGAGAGCGTATTCTCTGCTTGTCATTAAAACGTGTCACAAGCGGAACGCTCCGGCAATAGGGGGAATGGCGGCACAAATCCCGATTAAGGACAATGCGGAAGCAAACGAGGCAGCGATGAACAAGGTGAAAGCTGACAAACTCCGCGAAGCAAGCGACGGTCATGATGGCACTTGGGTTGCTCATCCGGCACTCGTCTCCATTGCATTGGATGTGTTCAATGAATACATGCCGGGCAAAAATCAAATCGAAAAACAGCTAGAAGAATTGGAAGTGACGGCATCCGATTTGCTTGAAGTACCCGGTGGAACGATTACAGAAGCAGGTCTTAGGATGAATATTGATGTCGGCATCCGCTATCTGGCTTCCTGGCTTTCCGGAAGAGGAGCCGCCCCGATTCATCATTTGATGGAGGATGCGGCCACCGCTGAAATATCCAGAGCCCAGGTTTGGCAGTGGATTCGGCATGATAAAGGGAATCTGGATGACGGAAGACCGGTGACGATGGAGCTTTACGAGCAGCTTAAGAGGGAGGAAACGGCAAAAATTGCGGAAGAACTCGGGGATAAGTTTTATACGCAAATGAAGTTTCCAGAAGCCGCTGATGTATTTGACGAATTAGTAAAGAATGACGAATTTACCGATTTTCTGACACTGCCAAGCTACGAAAAAATTTAACGAAAACAAAGGGGATGGATTTACATGGGGAGAAATGAACGAATCAATCAGCTGAATGAACAGTGGGAAATGGACAGCCGCTGGAAGGACGTTACCCGCACATACACGGCAGAAGAAGTAATCAGACTGCGCGGCTCACTTGATGTGGAGCATACTTTGGCAAGACGCGGCTCTGAAAAGCTTTGGGATATGCTTCATAAAGAGGATTATGTGCATGCACTTGGCGCATTAACGGGGAATCAGGCGGTTCAGCAGGTGAAAGCGGGCTTAAAGGCCATCTATTTGAGCGGATGGCAGGTAGCGGCCGATGCCAACCTTTCTGGCCATATGTATCCGGATCAAAGCCTGTATCCGGCCAACAGTGTTCCAAGTGTTGTAAAGCGGATCAATCAGGCGCTGCAGCGCGCGGATCAGATTCAATACTTGGAGCAAGAAGGAGAGATTGACTGGTTCGCCCCGATTGTAGCTGATGCGGAAGCAGGCTTTGGCGGGCAGCTCAATGTATTTGAGCTTATGAAGGGCATGATTGAAGCGGGAGCCGCGGCTGTCCACTTTGAAGACCAGCTTTCCTCTGAAAAAAAATGCGGGCACTTGGGAGGCAAGGTTTTGCTTCCAACCCAAACAGCGGTGAAGAATCTTATATCCGCAAGACTTGCAGCAGATGTAATGGGTGTACCAACTTTGATTATTGCGCGTACGGATGCGGATGCGGCTGACCTGATCACAAGCGATGTTGATCCTGCCGACCACCCGTTTATCACAGGGGAACGCACACCGGAAGGGTTTTTCCGCACTAAATCAGGCATTGACCAGGCGATAGCAAGGGGACTTTCCTATGCGCCTTACGCGGATCTGGTCTGGTGTGAAACGAGCGAACCTAACCTTGAACAGGCTCAAAAGTTCGCGGATGCTATTCATGAAAAATTCCCTGGCAAGCTGCTTGCTTACAACTGCTCCCCATCCTTTAACTGGAAGAAAAAGCTGGATGAAGCGACGATTGCAAGCTTCCAGAAGGAACTCGGCAAAATGGGCTACAAATTCCAATTTGTTACACTTGCCGGCTTCCACGCTTTAAATCATGGCATGTTCGAGCTTGCCCGCAAATACAGAGACTTCGGCATGGCCGCTTACTCCGAGCTGCAGCAGGCTGAATTCGGCAGTGAACAGTACGGCTACACGGCAACCCGCCATCAGCGCGAGGTCGGTACCGGGTACTTTGATGAAGTATCGCAAACAGTAAGCGGAGGAACCTCCTCTACTACGGCATTGAAAGGATCAACAGAAACAGAGCAGTTTACGTCTGAGACAACAACTGTATAAGAGGTAAGAAGCGGACGTGTGTGACGACCGCTTCTTTTTGTTTGTGGGATTTGCGGCACGAGGAACGGGGAGCTGCATGTCGATTGCAGGACGTAATTTGCTGCTAACGGGCAATTTTTTGCCGATAACGAGCAATTCCGTGTCGATTACGGGCAGGTTCATGTCGATTACGGGCAGTGTCGTGTCGATTACGGGCAGGTTCATGTCGTTAGCGGGCAATTTCATGTCGATAACGGGCAAAACGGTCATGATCCCCCTATCGGCCAGGCTCGCACCAAACAAAAAAGCCGATCCAAAAGGATTGGCTTCGTTATTGTAGACAGTGAATCACGTCGGCGTATTGCTTGGATAAATCCATAAATAATGGCTTGTTTCTTTGATCGAGAGCATCATTGATTTGAGTTTCGAGGAGCGCCAGTTTTCGTTTCAGTCCTGCTTCGTCCAGAATCATTTGAATGTAGATATCCAGCATTGACGCGGCTTCTGCTTCGTTCTTCATTGTGTGACGGGACTTCATAAGCTCTGCATACGATTTTTTGTTTTTCATAGGATCACCCCTGATGCCTTTTTCTTATTATATGGACTGAGTGGAAGAAAATCAACTAAATATTTATAATTTTTAGATAATTTATATTCGAGGTTATATTTTGCATTAGATCTGCAGTAAAATCGCAATTTGAATTGATTTTTTGTTAAAAGATTACATTTCTATTAGGTTTATGTAAATTTGTGGATCCGTGTAAGGTCGGCGTGGTAAATTTTTCTTGGTTAAATATACCTAACAAATTCGGGGTGAATCAATCATGGAAAAAATCAGTCAATATGAGGCAAATCGGTTAACAATGGCAATTTTAAGCAATGAAGGGATCGGATCATCTTTTGTTTTGGAGGTGGAAAAGGAATATGAGGTTTCCATGAGACCTTTGGATATCGTAGATCGGAGCTGCCGTTATTTTGGGTCAAGCTATCAGGGGAGAAAGACTGGCACGAAGGACACGATCGGCATCACCCATAAGCCTCCGATTGTTGTAGACGCAGGAAACTCCATCTATCTTTTCCCGACAGCCGCATCTTCCAGACCGCATTGCTCCTGGATTTCTCACCAGCATATTGAGGACTTTTCACCAGCTGGGGAAGCAGAAACACTTGTAATATTCTCAAACCGTAAATCATTTACCCTGCCTGTATCCATCCACTCTTTTGAAAACCAGCTTTATCGTACCGCCCAGCTTCGTGCTGTAATTTCATCCAGGGTGGAAAATGAAAAACGGTTATTCACCCAGCTTTTATACAGCAGAAGTCCAGGCGAAACGTTTCATACTTAAACCTTAACCAAATACTCCGTCAGCAGCTCGCACACTTTATTGCGGATCCTGGGATTAAAATAGTTGTGCTGTTCCTCATATCCCTGGTAGAGGAAGGAATACATCGTAAACGCTTCGTCATGCTTGATTTTGGTGACTTTTATTTTCTGGCGGTGAAGCTCCCGTTTGACCTGCTGAAGATCCTTTTGGGCAAGCTTGAGGGATTCTTCGATCAGGTGAAGGTATGGCTGCTTCAATTTGAATGGGCTTTTTTCAACAACGGAGAGATCGCGGTTCAGGATAGAGATGGTCATGGGCAGGTAGATGGCCTGGTCGATCATATCTCTCACTTCTTCAGGTATTCTTGTCATGTTCATTGGCCTCGCTTTATCCTCTGTTTTATCCTCTTTGACAGGCGGTCGTTCACCTGATGCAGAAATTTCAGGACAGAGAAGTTCTATCTTTTATTATAGAACATTTGTTCGTAATTTATTCTATTCCGATTTAAAAAAAATTTCAATAGTGATTTCATTTCCAGCACCTGCTTATTTAAGTTTTCCCCGAAAAACGGTAAAATAGGAGGATACATAAATCTTAAGGAGCTTGGAATGGACCTGCATACGCTGTTTGATTCGTTTACTTTAGAAAAAATGATGAAAATCTTTGAACAGTACCGCTCATTCGGGCCCCTTCTTGGAATAGGCCTGCCGATGCTTGAGGCATTTTTACCCTTCCTTCCGCTTGTCGTTTTTATTGTGGCAAATGTGAATTCGTTTGGCTTTGGCCTGGGCTTTTTTTTATCATGGCTTGGGGCATCAGCTGGTGCTTTCATTGTTTTCCTGCTGGTGAGGAAATTTGGACAGGAGCGCTTTTTCCACTTTTTAAGCCGGCATAAAGGAATCAGCCGGATGGTAAGCTGGGTAGAAGAAAAGGGATTTGGCCCGCTGTTCATATTACTGTGCTTTCCGTTCACTCCTTCAGCCGCAGTGAATGTTGTCGCCGGATTATCAAGGATCAGCATCTGGAATTTTATGCTCGCTGTTTTTACCGGAAAGCTGGTTATGATTTTCATTGTGAGCTATGTGGGCCAGGATTTGCACGCCCTGATCACAGACCCGATGAAATCGATAACGGCTGCTGCGGTTCTCTTGGTCATGTGGATTGTCGGCAAGATTCTCGAGAAAAGACTGAACACAAAAATGGGTCGGAAATTGGACAAGCGGTAAGCTCGGATGATGATACGTCCGGGCTTTTTATATCCCCATTCCGGTACTAAAGAGAAAAGATAAGACGCTTTTAAAACTATATGCAGTGGACTTGTCCATTTATTTGGAAGATGAAAACGAACGTGTATTCGTATATAATGAATACACGTATTAAAAAGGAGGCTGTTTATATGACAATCCGCTTTTTGGCGGGACGCTCCGGCAGCGGCAAAACCACAATGATTTTGAACGAAATTAGAGAAAAGCTGAATGAACAGCCGGACGGTCCGCCGATCCTTTTTCTTGTACCTGATCAGATGACATTTGCCATGGAGTATGAGCTTGCCCGCACTCCGGGATTAAGCGGCATGATCCGGGCTCAGGTATTCAGTTTTTCACGGCTCAGTTTAAGAATTCTTCAGGAAACGTCAGGCGCGGCCAGACAGCCGATTACATCAACTGGTGTCCAGATGATGCTGAGGAAAATTATAGAAGATGAGAAACAGAACTTTAAAGTGTATGGAAAAGCCAGTGATAAGACCGGTTTTATTCAGCATGTAGAAGCGATGATTACGGAATTCAAACGATACAGCATAAACCCGGCTGAACTGCTTGGGCAGATCCAAGCGATTCAAAAACAGATGAATGAAAAGGAAAGAGTTCTTTCAGGAAAGCTTGAGGACTTGCATGCCATTTATGAACGGCTTGAAGAAGCGCTCACGGGCCGGTATGTAGACGCCGAGGATACGCTCGGAATGCTTTCGGAACGAATTCCCGAATCCTCCTATCTTGAAAAAGCAGAGATTTACATAGATGGTTTTCATCATTTCACGCCAATGGAAATGGAGGCGGTGAAAAGCCTTCTCGCAAAAGCAGCCCGGGTAACCGTCAGCATTACGGCGGATAAATTGTTTGACAGGCATTTGCCGCATGAGCTGCATTTGTTCCGGATGACAGGGATGACATACACCCAATTCAAGAAAATGGCCGAGGATCTTCACATTGAAACTGAGGAACCGGTCTTGCTGAATGAGCTTCCAAGATTCATCGGTTCTCCCTCTCTTCAGCACTTGGAGCAAAATTATGATTCAAGGCCATCACAGCCATTCAAAGGGCTGACGGACATCTCCATCTGCCAGGCGGCAAGCCACCGTGCGGAAATAGAAGGAATTGCCCGCCGGATTCAGGAGCACGTCAGGAAAAGGGGAGCCCGTTTCCAGGACACAGCGATTTTACTGCGCCATCCATCCAGCTATCATGATTTAATTGAACAGGTATTTACAGATTATGAGATTCCTTTTTTCATAGATCAAAAGCGTTCCATGCTTCATCACCCTCTTGTAGAATTGATCCGGTCTTCCCTGGAGGCTGTTACGGGCAGCTTTCGATACGAAGCAATGTTCCGTACGATAAAAACGGATCTGCTTTTTCCAGCGGGAGCGGATAAACGTTCCTTAAGAGAAGAGATGGATCTACTCGAAAACTATGTGCTTGCACATGGAATAAACGGGTCAAGATGGACCTCCGAAAAAAGGTGGATTTACAGAAGGTTCCGTTCCCTGGAGGGCGGAAACGCAGTGACGGATGAAGAACTGAACAAGGAAGAACAAATCAACCGGCTGAGGGAGCTTGCAGCGAAGCCGCTTAAAGAATTGGCTGCAGGGCTCAAAAAAGCAAAAACGGGAGTACAAAAAGCAACGGCTTTGTTTCTGTTCCTTGAAAATCTTGAAATTCCTGCGAAGCTCGAAGAACTTAAACAGGAGGCAGAATTGGCCGGAGGTCTTGTTGAGGTCCGGGAGCATTCTCAAGTTTGGGATGCAGTAATTGGCCTTTTGGATGAATTTGCAGAAATGATCGGAAATCATCCCATATCCTCCGCGCAGTTTACGGAAATGATGGATACCGGTTTGGAAAGCTTAAAGTTTTCTCTTGTTCCTCCGGCGATTGATCAGGTGCTGATTGGGGACATGGAGCGTTCCCGTTTTTATGGTTTGAAGCATACATTCGTGGCCGGTGCAAATGATGGGGTTATTCCGGCAAGACCGGTCGAGGATGGCATACTCTCGGATGAGGACCGCGAGCTTCTTGAACAGAATGGGGCTGCAATGGCGCCGTCAGCAAGACAGCAGCTGCTGGATGAAAATTTCATAATTTATATGGCGCTCGCGAGCGGATCGGAGCACCTGTCTGTTTCGTATCCATCGGCGGATCCGGAAGGGAAGACGCTGCTGCCTTCTATTTTAATCAGCCGTCTGGAGGAACTTTTTCCGGATGCGGTGAAAGAGTGGTTTGTAAATGAACCGGAATCCCTGGAGGAGCATGAACAGTTATCCTTTATGCCGAACAAATCTGTTGCACTGACATACTTAAGCTCCCAGCTGCAGACGTGGAAGAAGCAATATCCGGTGCATGACAGCTGGTGGGATGCTTACAATTATTTGATTGAGCACGATCAGAGCGGCAATGTGGAGATGGTCATCGGAAGCCTGTTTTATAAGAATCAGGCAAAGCCGTTGAAGCAGGCTGTCACAAAAGAGCTTTATGGCCAGCATATATTGGGAAGTGTGTCCAGGATGGAGCAATTCAGAAGCTGTCCGTTCTCCCATTTTGCGAGCCACGGACTGAAGCTGAGGGAACGCGAGCAGTTCCGTCTTGAAGCTCCGGATGTCGGCCAGCTGTTTCACTCGGCGCTCAAGATGATTTCTGACAGGCTGGGCGAAATGAACGTATCCTGGAGGGATGTCACGAAGGATCAATGCAGATCTCTATCGAGTGAAGCAGTAAACCGGCTGGCTCCCATGCTCCAAAAAGAAGTGCTTATGAGCTCGAACCGTCATCAGTATTTGAAAAGCAAACTTGAAAAGATTATTGCCAGGGCGGCGGGTGTGATTGCTGAACAGGCAAAGGCTTCTCTATTTACGCCAATCGGACTGGAACTTGGCTTCGGCAAGGGCGGCCCGCTGCCGCCAATGAGATTTAAGCTCGATAACGGCTATACGATGGAGCTGACGGGTAGGATTGACCGGGTAGATTCAGCTGAAAGCTCCAGAGGCCTTCTGCTTCGAATCGTGGATTACAAATCGAGCGACCGCGCCCTGAATCTAAGCGAGGTTTACTATGGTATCGCTCTGCAAATGCTCACCTACTTGGACGTTATTATTTCCTATTCCAAAACATGGCTTGGCGTGGAAGCGAGTCCTGCGGGCGTGCTCTATTTCCACGTTCATGATCCAATGATTCAGGCCGGCGCAAAGCTTAGTCTTGAGGATCTTGAGGAAGAAGTATTTAAAAAGTTTAAAATGAAGGGTCTGCTTCTTGGAGAAGAGGAGACGATTCAGCTCATGGATCAGACGCTTGAAAGCGGTTCGTCCAATATTGTGGCAGCCGGCTTCAAAAAAAGCGGCGGCTTCAGCTCAAGCTCCTCGATCGCGAGCAATGAAGAGTTCGATATGCTGCGGCGCCATGTGAGAAGTGAATTTAAGCAGATTGGAACGGAAATTACCAATGGGGTGACAGATATCAGCCCATACAGGATGAAGGATAAAGTGCCGTGCACATTTTGTCCGTATAAAGGAGTCTGCCAGTTTGACCAATCCCTTAAGGACAATGATTACCGGGTTCTGAGAGAAGAGAAGAATGAGCAGATATTTATGCGTCTGAGAGAGGAGGCCGACAATGAATAATCACATTCCCAAACCGCCGGGTAGCCAGTGGACGGATGACCAATGGTCAGCGATTGCTTCTTCCGGACAGGATATTCTTGTAGCGGCGGCGGCAGGATCCGGAAAAACTGCGGTTCTTGTGGAACGCATGATTCGGAAGATTACGAGCCGGGATAACCCGGCTGATGTCGACCGGCTTTTAGTCGTTACGTTCACCAATGCATCGGCTGCTGAAATGAAAAACAGGATTGGCGAAGCGCTTGAGGAAGCATTGAAAAGCAATCCGGCTTCGCTTCATTTAAGACGACAGATTACCTTGCTGAACCGGGCATCCATTTCAACGCTCCATTCCTTTTGCCTGAATATGATCCGAAAATATTACTACATGATTGACCTTGATCCCGGCTTCCGAATTGCCGACCAGACAGAGGGAGCCCTTTTAATGGATGAGGTGCTCGATGATTTATTTGAAGAGGAATATGGAAAAGAGAATAATGAATCGTTTTTTGACCTGGCAGACCGCTATTCCTCTGACCGGAGTGATCTTGCCCTGCAGGACTTAATCCGTACGCTTTACGATTTTTCGAGATCAAATCCGAATCCGGATGAATGGCTTAGCCAGCTATCAAGTCTTTACGATGTGAACGAGAATTGCCGCTTGGAAGACCAGCCATACTTCCCAGTCATCAAAGAAGATATCGAGATAAACATAGGTCTTGCAAAGGAAAGGCTCGAACAGGCGATGCGGCTGATCCGGATGCCGGGCGGCCCAGCTCCGAGAGCCGATGATGTTTCCGATTATCTAAATCAGGTAAACAGTCTCCTGGAAAAGGAATTTTCCTGGGAGGAGCTTGCAGCAGGCATGTCCTCCCTCAAACCGAAGCGGGCAAAGCCTGTGAAGGGTGAAGAGTACGATCCGGTTCTAACCGAAGAAGTGAAAACATTAAGAGACAGTGCCAAGAAGCAGCTTGAAAAAGTGGAAGAAGACTGGTTTAAACGTGATATCCGCCGCTCACTCCATGACCTTGGCGAATTGAAGCCCGTTATTGATACGCTCGTTCAGTTTGTGAAAAGATTTGGGGAGCATTTTCAGCAAAAGAAAAAGGAAAAAGGCCTGGTGGACTTCTCAGATCTTGAGCATCTGTGCCTTTCCATCCTTTCAGTAAAAGATGAACATGGCCGCCTTCTTCCCGCCGAACCGGCTTTAGCGTGCCGTCAGCAGTTTACGGAAGTCATGGTGGATGAATATCAGGATACGAATCTTGTGCAGGAAGCGATTCTCCAGCTCGTCAAAAAAGAATCGGAAGAAGCAGGAAATCTATTTATGGTAGGGGATGTCAAACAGTCTATCTACCGCTTTCGTCTTGCGGAACCGATGCTGTTCTTAAATAAATACAAGCGGTTTACACCGGGCGCTGAGACCACCGGACAGCGCATTGATTTAAATAAAAACTTCAGGAGCCGTTCGGAGGTGCTGGACGGCACAAACTTTCTATTTAAACAGCTGATGGGAGAGAAGGTTGGCGAGATCCATTATGATGACCAGGCAGAACTGAAGCTTGGTGCAGCCTATCCGGAGAGTGCAGGAATGGAAACCGAGCTTCTGCTTGCTGATCGGAGCGGCCTTGAAGAGCTGGAAGACGAGCCGGGAGCTAATGCCATGAATGAACCGGAGGCTGATACCGTTCAGCTTGAGTCAAGGCTGATAGCAAAAAAAATCCGGGAGCTAGTTGACAGCCGGTCTCCAATCTATGACCGGAAAAAGAAGGGAACCCGCGGTATCATGTACCGGGATATTGTTATCCTGCTCCGTTCCATGCCATGGGCGCCGCAGATGATGGAGGAGCTGAAAAAACAGGGAATTCCGGTGTATGCAAACCTTTCCGGAGGATATTTTGAAGCGACAGAGGTGGCAATTATGATGTCGCTTCTGAAAACGATCGACAATCCGTCCCAGGATATTCCGCTTGCCTCTGTTTTAAGGTCGCCAATTGTCGGTTTGAATGAGACCGAAATGGCGGCAATTCGTACGTACGATAAAAAAGGACCCTACTACGAAGCGTGCAAAGCAGCGCTTGAGCATCCTATTCCATCGGACAGGGCATTAGCAGAGAAGCTGCTTCGCTTTTTCACCCGCTTGAATGAGTGGAGAAGCGAAGCGAGGAAAGGTGCAGTATCCGACCTGATCTGGAGAATTTACAGGGAAAGCAAATTTTTCGATTTTGCAGGGGGGATGCCGGGCGGAAAGCAGCGGCAGGCAAACCTCCGTGCCCTTTACGACAGAGCCCGTCAATATGAGGCTACTTCCTTCCGCGGCCTGTTTCGTTTTCTGCGTTTTATTGAAAGAATGCAGGAAAGAGGGGACGACCTCGGGGCTGCGAGAGCGCTTGGCGAACAGGAGGATGTTGTGCGGATCATGACGATCCACAGCAGCAAGGGACTGGAATTCCCGGTTGTATTTACAGCGGGGCTTGCCAGACAGTTCAATATGATGGACATGAACAAAAGCTTCCTGCTTGATAAGCATCTTGGATTCGGTACGAAGTACATCCATCCGGAGCTGCGATTCAGCTATCCGACTCTTCCGCTTCTTGCGATGAAAAAGAAGCTGAAAATAGAGCTGCTTTCTGAGGAACTGAGGGTTCTTTATGTGGCATTGACGAGAGCGAAGGAAAAGCTGTTTCTTGTCGGAACCGTGAAGGATCGGGAGAAGGCGCTTCTCAGCTGGAAAAGGGCTCTTTCCAATCGGGACTGGCTGCTGCCTGACGGCGACCGTCTTCAAGCAAAGTCCTATCTGGACTGGATTGGTCCTGCCCTGACACGGCACTCGAGCGCCATTGAGCTTCACGAGGGGGAAGCGCCAGAGTCTGAACTGGCTGAGCATCCTTCCAGATGGAAGGTTCAATTCGTCCATCAAAGCGAATTGCTGGAGCCTGATGCGCAGCGCGAGGAGATGGAGCTTAAAATTATGGAGGCTCTTTCGGAAAGAAAGCCCATTCCGCTGACGACTCCCTGGAGTGAAGAAGTGGAAAAAGAGTTGTCATGGGTGTACCCTCATTTGGCATCCTCCCATCAAAGCTCAAAGCAGTCAGTTTCTGAGATAAAGAGAATGCAATCCTTTAAGGATGAATTTTCGGAGCAGCCTCCTGCCAAGGAAGGGACTGTGATTTATGACCGTCCGAAATTCCTTCAGCAGAAGATGCTGACAGCAGCAGAACGGGGAACCGCCATGCATGCGGTCATGCAGCATCTGCCGCTTGGAGGACCTGTCACACGTGATGTCGTTCTCTCGACGGTTGACGATATGAGAAGGAGAGAGCTGCTGACGGAAGAACAGGCAGACATTATTGAACCGGAATCAATCGTATCCTTTTACTCATCAGAAATCGGACAGAAAATGCAGCACGCAAAACGGGTGCTGAGAGAGGTACCATTCAGTTATGCCCGTACACCAGAACACACCTCCGCAGAGGACAAGGTACTTGTGCAGGGAGTCATCGACTGCCTGATTGAGGATGAAGATGGGTTGACGATCGTAGACTACAAGACGGATTCCATTAAAGGGAGATTCGGAGGGTTTTCAGAAGCGGAAAGCACGATGCGAAGCCGCTATGAAATACAGCTCCAAATTTACAGTGAAGCCGTTGAATCTATTTTTAAAAAGCCGGTTACTCGAAGGGTGCTGTATTTCTTCGATGCAAATCAGCTATTGGACGTATAAATGCAGAAAGGGGACGGAAGATGAGGATATTGCACACAGCAGACTGGCATCTGGGGAAAACTCTGGAAGGCCGCAGCCGCATCCCGGAACAAGCCGCTTTTTTGGACGAGCTTGCCGATATTGTGGAAAAGGAGAAAATCGACACAGTCATCATGGCGGGGGATGTGTTTGATACCGTCAATCCTCCATCCGCAGCAGAAAAATTATTTTATGAGAGTTTAAGCAGGCTTTCCGACAAGGGCAAAAGACCGGTTGTTGTGATTGCCGGGAACCATGATAACCCTGAAAGACTCGCAGCAGCTTCCCCTCTTGCCGGGGACCATGGCATCCATTTAATCGGCTACCCGGATGATCACATGCTGAAGGTGGATGTTCCGCTTGCAGGCCAGACAATGAATATTGCCGCGCTTGCCTATCCATCTGAGTCACGGCTGGAACAGGTTTTATCTGAGAACTTTGATGAACTCCTGATGAGAAACCATTATGATACAAAAATTAAAAGTCTTTTTGAAAGCATGTGCCGCGGCTTCGGATCCAATACGGTAAATGTGGCGATGAGCCATCTTCACGTAGCGGGAGGCAGCACCTCGGATTCCGAGCGGCCGATTGAAGTAGGGGGAGCCTATACAGTCGCAGCAGACAGCCTCCCAGCTGCCGCTCAGTATGTGGCGCTCGGCCATCTTCATCGTCCGCAGACGATTAAAAGAGCTTTAACTCAGGCTCGCTATTCCGGCTCTCCGCTTGCATACAGCTTTTCTGAGGCGGGCTATGCTAAATCAGTGACAATCATTGATGCAGTGCCGGGGGGAGCAGCGCACGTGGAGGAGATCTTTCTTTCCAGCGGCAAGCCTCTAGTGCAGTGGAAAGCGGTGAGCGGAATGGCCCAGGTACATGACTGGCTTGAGCAGGGCAAGGATGCGAACGCATGGGTAGACCTTGAAATTCATCTTACAGATGCTCTTTCCATTGAAGATATTCAGAAGCTTAGAAAATGGCATCCCGGGATCGTGCATATCCGTCCGGTATTCCAGTCAGATGGTGCAGTCCTTCAGCCTGAGTCCAGATCGACCGTTCCGATTGACGAGCTTTTTGCCAGGTTTTACGAAAGGCAAACAGGGGGAGCCAAGCCGGATGAGAAGCTGATCCGGCTGTTCAGGGAACTCGTCAGTGAAGAAGACACGGAGGAGGGAGAAGGCGCATGAAACCAATCGAGCTCACTATATCCGGTCTTCATAGTTTCAGAGAGAAGCAGACCATTGATTTTGAAGGTTTATGCGATGGCGGGGTGTTCGGCATTTTCGGTCCAACCGGAAGCGGAAAATCCTCAATCCTGGATGCAATCACCCTCGCCCTGTATGGAAAAGTGGAACGTGCTGCAAACAATACCCACGGCATCCTGAATCATGCAGAGGACCAGCTCTCTGTTTCTTATACGTTCGAGCTTCAAAATGGAACATCTGTCAAACGGTATAAGGTGGAAAGAACCTATAAAAGAACGGATGAGCACCGTGTGAAAGGCTCCATTTCCAGGCTGGTGGATTTGCAGGCGGAACCGGTTGTTTTAGCTGATAAAGCAAGTGAAGTGAATGAGAAGGTTCACGAATTGCTTGGACTGACCATTGACGATTTTACAAGGGCTGTAGTTCTGCCACAGGGCAAATTCGCTGAGTTTTTATCATTAAAAGGCTCTGAACGCAGACAAATGCTGCAAAGGCTATTTCATCTCGAACAATATGGAGATGAACTTTTAAAGAAGCTTCGCGGCAGGCTTTTCAAAGCAAAATACCGCCTAGGTGAAACAGAAGCAGAGCAGGCAGGCCTCGGTGACGCTTCAAAAGCTGCTTTACTAGCCGCGGAAACCGAATGGCAGTCAAGCTCACTTCTGCTGGAGAAACGGGTAGCTGAACGGAGAACGGTAAGAGACACATACGAGGAACAGAAAAAAGTATGGGAGCTTCAGCAGGAAGAGAAGCAGCTGAAGGAAAAAGAAGTGAAGCTTGAGCGACAGGCAGAAGAGATGGAAAACATTGAGCATCGCTTGAAAATTGCCGATCAGGCTGAGAGGCTGAAGCCGTATGCTGATCATCTCGAATCATCTGAAAAAAGACATGCTCTGCTAGTAGAAGAAGAAAAGAAATGGTCCGCCCAATGGGAGAAAGAAAAGGAAAAAGCGGCGGAAGCAAAACAGGCATTTGAAGAAGCAAGGAAGCAAAAAGAAATAAATGAGCCTGTTCTGGCGGTTAAAAAAGAGCGTCTGACCCAGCTTCTTGAAGTAGAAAAAGAGCGCGATCTGCGCAAAAACGAAACCGGAAAGCTGACAATAGAACTCGAGCGTTTGGAGCAAGCCCGTCAAGCGGCGAAGCAGGAGTTTGATCACGCAGGGCAGCAGCTGGAGAAAGCAAAGCTTAAGCAGCAGCAGCTAAAACTCGAGCTCGGAAAACTTTCGGTTTCTTCGGCTTACAGGCAGAACATACAGGCTGCTTCCGATTTGCAGAAGGAATGGAAGCATGCGGAAGACCAAAAGAAGGAAGCGGAACAGCTTCATTCACAGCTGCTTCTTCAGCAGCAGAGTGCAGAAAAGGATATGAAAGACCGGACAGGCAAAAGAGAGTTAGAAAGTGAAAAGCTCATGTCGGTTTACAGCGGACTTCTTCGCACATTCGAACGGACGAGTGAACTGAAAAATAGGCTGGAACGCATCATTGCTTTTGGCAAGGAAAAGACAGCAGCTGCTAAAGTGAAGCTGGAACAGGAACGGGTGCACTCGATTGCCCGACAGTTATCCGCTTCCCTTCAGGAAGGAGAGGCTTGTCCTGTCTGCGGATCAACAAGCCATCCTATGCCTGTTCATGGCGAGCAGGAGGAAGGAAGCCGGCTGCAGCTTGAACAATTGGAAAAAGAACTGGAAGATAATCGAATGCTGCTGCAAGAAACAGAGCTCTTAAGAGTCAAAATGGAAGAGCTCTCAGCCTACCTTATCGGTGAATTCAGCTGGATTGCAGACGAAAGCGTCCATTCAGAAAGTGCGGCTGCCCTTGAACAGACAGAAGCGGACTTCCTCACTGACTTAAAGGGTTTAAAACAGGATCTGCTGCACATCAGAGACAAGGCATCTGCAAGTGTGAAAATGCTTCAGCAGCTGAAGAACGAGGAGCAGCAATCCGCCCAGCTTATGGAAAGATGCAAGCTGGATCTTAAAGAAGCATTGGCTAAGCTTCAGCTGCTTAAGGAAAAAGACCAGGCATTTGAAAAGCAGTGGGCTGCTTCTTATCCAAATATGAAGCAGGAAGAAGTTCCGGATCGACTAAAGGAGATGCTAGAGAAGGATACGCAATTTGAAGGACTTCAGACGAGGGTAAATAAAAGCGTTGAGTATATAGAAGAACAGGAGAAGCTCAGGCAGACCGCACAGGAAAAGCTGGCAGAAATCGATAAACTTCAGATTCAGACAGCTGAGAAAAAACAAGCCTCCCAGGAAAGACTGGATGAAAAAGAGCGTGTGCTTGAAAAAGAAAGTCAAAATGGCACCATTCCAGCTCAGCTTGCAGGGATTGAAAATCAGCTATCCCAATTAACAGAACGCGAGAAACAGCTTCGCTCTCAATATGAGAAAAAAGACAAACAACTAAAGGAAGCGGAAAAGGAATTGGCAGCAGCAGGGAAAGGTCTGATTGATGCCGCAAAGTCTGTTGAGGATGCAAGGAACAGCTGGCATAAACAAATTGGACAAACGGCTCTTCGTACAATGGAAGACGTTCATTCAAACCTGCTTAATCAGGAGGAAAAGGAAAGCTTTGCTTCCCGACTGGAAGCATTCAGGGATAATTGGAAGCAATGCAAGGCAGACTTAAAACGACTGAGCGAACAGCTTCGTGATCGGAAGCTGGATGAAGAAACATGGCTGAAAACGAATGAGCTTATCTCGGAATGCGAAGCGCTTGTAAGCGAGGCGGAAGGACTGAAAGGTGCTGCAGCTAAAGCCCTGGAGCTTTTAAAGGAAAAGCATGATCGCTTTGAAAAGCTTGAAGAGCAGCGTCTTGAAGTTTCCGGCCAGATTGCTGATCTTGAAAAACTACAGGCTGTTTTTAAGGGGAATTCCTTTGTAGAGTACATTGCAGAGGAGCAGCTTCACCATGTAACAAGAGCGGCTTCAGAACGTCTCGGCCTTCTTACACGGCAGCGATATGCTATTGAAGTGGATTCACAGGGCGGCTTTATTATGAGAGACGATGCCAACGGAGGAGTCAGAAGGCCTGTATCAAGCCTTTCCGGCGGAGAAACCTTCCTAACCTCGCTCGCGCTTGCTTTATCGCTTTCCACTCAAATTCAGCTGCGTGGAGAATACCCGCTGCAATTTTTCTTCCTTGATGAAGGATTCGGGACACTCGATGCTGATCTGCTTGATACGGTTGTAACAGCCCTTGAAAAGCTGCAATCCAATAATCTGTCTGTCGGCGTCATCAGCCATGTTCCGGAGCTGCGGGCAAGGCTTTCAAAAAAACTTGTGGTAACACCTGCTGATCCCACGGGGAGAGGGACGGCTGTCGCTTTGGAAACTTTGTAAACGGGGTGACTGGTTGTGGGGAAAAAACAATTGGGCAGGTGCGGGCTCTGCCGCAGAAACGATGTGGAGATTACCGTTCACCACCTCATTCCGAAAGAAATGGGGGGTGCTTATTTAGCCACCGTCAATTTGTGCATCCCATGCCATAAACAGATTCATGCCCTCTACACAAACGAAGAGCTGGCTGCCAGACTTTCAACAATTGAAAATCTTCAGAGGGATGAGAAGCTTTCCAAGTTTATTAAATGGATCCGCAAGCAGCCATCCACCAAGCTTATCCAGACAAGAAAATCAAATGAGCGAAAGAAAAAGAGGTAATTTGTCGCATGTGACCGATATAGGGGAAATCTGATAAATGTGATTGACCGATATCCTTAAGCGAATGGCAGCTGAAATCACATAAACCAGTTTTCAGATTTAAAATACAGCGAAAAGAAAGAGCACCGGAGCCGGTGCTCTTTTTTTCAGTTATTCGCAACAATATTCTGATCGGCTACATCAGGATCAATCATATTCGTTGCACTGATTCCGTTATTTAAAATCCAGAAGTCACCCGTGTTTCCTCCGCCAGAGCCTGCAGCTGATTTGGAAGAACTTTTAGGAGACAAATAGAACGTATCACCAAAGTTCACGACTCCGCCGGAAACGGTATTGATCTTGATAGGGCCGACGATGGCTGGCATGGCAAACACCCTTTATTATCTAAGTCATATGACCAGTATATTCAGTCTTCGCCGGATTGTTCTTCGGGATCCAATTCTCCCTTTGGCCGGAAGAGCTGTCTCGTATGCTTAATACGTGCTTCTGCATCAATCAGATCCGTAGAACCAATGTGAAAGACGCCCGAAGTGGAAATAGCAAGAATCTTTACAAACTTTGTACGGATAAATGGCTTTTCATGAAAGTAGACTGGATTGACAAACTCTGATTTGATTGGTCTTGGCATGGGCAGCTGGAAAATATCGTACCGGCTGAAGTCCCCTTCATTGTCATAAAAAACCTCTGCTTCACGCTGCACAGCAAATACATTGCATTTTGGAAGAATTTCGCGGGAATCCCCGATATTAAAAACAGACGAAATACCGACAGTGTTCACATAGGCTGCATCCACAATAGAATTTCTGTTATACATCGTTATTGCGGAGCCAAAGGTACGAATGGACCTATGATTAAGGATTCAGGAGGGGTATCAAAAATAGCAGATGCCCCCACATTATTTACATCCCCGATTAAAAAGACGGAGGATGTGGCCACAGCTGTGACTCGGCAAAATACGACATTGATATCCTTGTTTACGACCGTAAAATTCATGGCTGTTCTCCTTTCACTTCCACAGGTAGATATTTAATAAAATGGTCAACGGATTGTGCTATTTCCTCTTTAACCCTTTGGGTAATTTGATCAGCTTGAAATTCCGGATCGCCTTCCTGAAAATTAGCGGTTTTCATATAATACTGGACCCTTGTATCGATTTGTTTGCGGATGTCTTCGATGACCATTTTTCTCTGTTCATCATTCAGCTTTCTTGAGTGGCGCTGCTCCTGGGCTTCGAGCATGTTTATGCACTCTTCGCTTAAGTACGTATTCAGCTGGTCAAGAGCCAGACCATAGGTTTCGCCATTATATTCACGTTCCAGCTTCCCTACCTGCTGGCCTTTTTGAATAACTTCGAAGTTTTCAATCGGTTCAGGATCTGTTGGGTTTAATCCGATATTCAATGTTCCTTCCAATGTTTCCACTTTCAGCTGGTCAAATTTATATTCGATCTTTTCGATGGTAGTGGACGGTTTATCCTTCAATGCCTGGAGGTCGGTGGACATTTGCTGAATCATCGATTCAAGCTGCTGAATTTTGTTCTGCTGTGATTGAATGCAAGCGCACAGCTGCTGCAAATAAGTCCCGACATCATTTCCGTAGTACAAGACAAACACCTCGCAATCCCGATCTATCGTTACTGCATCCTATGCCGGAATGACAAATTGGGTGAATGCCTATTTTACCTGGATGGCGGAGGTGCGAGCGGGACAACAGGGCGTGAAAGAGCCTGAGATAATTCAGCCCGGCGAGTGGCGGGAGGTGCCGCTTCAAAAAATCCGCCTGTATTGTATAAATTGGAAAGCGATTTTATATATCCGGCACTGCCGATTTGAAGGACGGAGGAGTTATTGACCGCACCCACGCGGAGATAGTTGATACAAATGGTTTGATTAATATAAAAATTCATTATGTCCACCCCTATGCATTTCCGGCAATTGGCTGATCAACGATATCCTGGTCAAACGTATTGGTCACACTGTTCTGATTGAAGATGGTCATCCCATCGCCTGTATTAAACGAACCAGCTCCGGAAAAGGTTTTAACACTGCTGACAGGAGCAATTGTAAATACGTCTCCGATATGAAGCACACTGCTCGTTCCGAGACTGTTGACTTTAAATACACCGACAATTGCTGGCATGGCTAACATCCTTTTCATTTTCTTGAAGGGTTGCGGACGTACATGTAGAATTTCTTGAAGAACGAATTTAATTCATCATATGACAGGAGCGGAATCTTGTGATAAACGCGGAGGAGGGACCTAAATTGGCGGACATGAAAGCAGCCTCCATATCAAAGAGCGAGCGGATTCACTCGCTGGATGTTCTGAGAGGATTTTCACTTTTAGGTATATTAATGGTTAACATTTTTGATTTTTCAGGACCGCAGCTTTATCGCTCCTCACTGGTTCAGAGCGGCGGAGGTCTGGACAGGCTGGTTGAAATTTTCGTTTTTGTATTCGCGCAGGCAAGCTTCTACCCGCTTTTTACATTTCTTTTTGGAGCAGGGGGAGTGATGTTTTATAAACGAATCGGAGAGAAGGGGCTTTTTCCTGAAAGGTTCTTTGCCAGGAGGATGACGGGGCTGCTGATAATAGGGGTCCTGCATGCATTCTTTATTTGGCACGGGGATATTCTTATCAGTTATGCTTTGATCGGCTTTTTGTTTATGCTGTTTATTGAAAAGTCAGCTAAAGCGCTCGCTGTTTGGAGCTTGTCGCTTATCTTCATTCCGAACATCCTTTTTAGTCTTTTGCTTGCCGGTGATGGGGCTGTCCCTAATGCAGATGATAACACTGAGAGAATAACAGCAGTCTACCAGAGTGGAAGTTTTTCAGAGATCATGGGTCAGAGAGCAGAGGACTGGTTCTACGTAAATAATCCGATTATGGCCCCATTCATTGTTCTTTCTATATTGCCGATGTTTCTGCTAGGTGCCTATGCTATGAAACGAGGATGGTTTGAACGGAGCCCATCTGAGGAAACCATAAAGAAGTGGTTAGTCATTGCCCTCATAACAGGTCCATCCGGAATACTTATAAAAACGATGCCTGTTCTTGATCCGCAGTCAGGGCTATGGAGTTATCTTCATCAATCGATTGGCGGGCCTTTGCTCACAATGTTTTACATAACAGCTATTTTGGCTGCAGTTCAAAAGCTGGGATTCAAAAAGGTTTACAAACCTTTTGCTTACGCAGGAAGGGCTTCCATGTCAAACTACCTCCTGCAGTCGCTGATCCTCACCATGCTTTTTTACTCATACGGGTTTGGATTATATGGAACCATGACTTCTTTCCAGGCAATTTTAACAGGTACCGGCGTTTATATCATTTTATTGGCTGCAAGCTATTATTGGTTTAAGCGATTTGAGCAGGGACCGGCAGAAAGATGGTGGAGATGGTTTGTGTATCGGAGATCATAAACAGGAAATACGCTGCCATCCTCCGGAGAAAATATTTCAGCGGGCTTGAGATTTACGGTGTCCGCCGTGCTGAAGGTTCGAGTGCCGCTGTTTGATTTCCTGCAAAAGAAGATGATCGAGCTCTTGACTGCATTTGAGCGTCACATCGGAATTTAGCCCATACTTTTGAGCAAGGTCAATTAACGTTTTTCTTTTGGATTCAATTTCATTAAAGGCCATTTCGTCTCCAACTTTCAAAGGTACTTTTCCGTTTATTATGTAGCTGCTGGCAAGCCGTCCTTTTAAAAGCCGGGAAATCGGTTGCAGAAACATTTATGCATGACCAAACAGCTTGTCCTAAAAAATGGATAAGCCTATTATACAATGGAAAATGAATAAGGGGTCAGTTTCGATAAAAAAACATAAAATGTTACAAGAATTTACAAGGGGGACTTGAAAGTGAAGCTTTCGTCAAAGACTCCTAAGTCGTTTTTAACGAAGACCGGGGGATTTTTAAAAGACTATGATTACTCGTTAAACCCTTATACGGGGTGTGCGTTTGGCTGTTCTTATTGCTATGTTAGAAGACTGCCGGTTTCCTTATTCAGAAAAGAAGAATGGGGCACGTGGGTGGATGTTAAAAAGGCAGGAAGGGAGAGTTTTGTCAGGGAACTGAAAAGAGCCAAAAGCATGGGGCCGGTCCGAATTTTTATGTCATCCAGTACAGACCCGTATCAGGGGGAGGAAGCAAAAGAGGAAGTAACGAGAACGCTGCTTTCTGCAATGGCTGAAGAGAAACCGGATTTTTTATTTGTTCAGACAAGAAGTCCGCTTGTCACAAGGGACATTGACATGTTTCAGGAACTTAAAACCCGCATACTGGTAAGCATGACTATCGAAACAGACCGTGATGAGGTACGTAAAGCGTTTGCCCCCTCTTCTCCGCCGCTGGCAGCGAGACTAAAGGCATTGAAACAGTTATCCAGCGCAGGAATACCAACTCAGGCTGCTGTTGCTCCGATGCTTCCCTTCACTGATCATTTTCCTGAAAAGCTAAAACAAGTGACAGACATTGTGACACTTGACGATTTTTTTCAGGGTGATGGTGCAGGCGGTAGACGTTCAGCCTCTCTTGGTGCCCATGATATTCTTATTCAGTTGGAAGAAGGGGATTGGTTCGATCCAGAACGGATTGAAATGGAGCGCACGAGGTTTGAGAGGGTTTTTGAAAAAAAGAATGTGCGGATCAGCCAGAATGGATTCGCGCCATTCCGTTGAAGCTTGGCTGAAATAATGTTCTCCCCTTCTTGATAAAAGACGACTATTAGGAAGCAGGAAGGATTCGGGGCATGGAATGTCGAAATGGTCATAAAGAATGAATAGTATGTCTGCTGAAACAGCTAACAGCTGACCAAAATTTGTGTTCGCGGGATAGTGGATTTTGAGAAGTAAGAATGGCAATGGGGGTTTTTATAATGAAATTTGCAGCAGCCAGACTGAATGGCAGAACGTTTATCGGGCTCATCCAGGAAGAAAACCAAATCTTTGATCTTCAAAGAGCGGAAAAGAAATTTTTTGAAATGGAAACCATTCCGGCAAACCTGGAAGATTGTATGAAAGAAGGGGACAAATTCATCAGTCAGGTTCAGCATTTGGAGCAAAGACTTCAGAAGTCTGACGATCATCAGGAGCTTGTTTATTCTCTGTCTGATGTAGACTTGCTTCCTCCAATACCGCGGCCGCGGAAAAATGTCTTCTGTGTTGGGAAAAATTACAGAGACCATGCGGTAGAGATGGGAAGTGAAGCCGATATACCGAAATTTGTGATGCTCTTCTCTAAAGCGCCAACTTCTGTAATCGGACACGGAGATTTAATTGATCCGCACATCCATCTCACCCGGGAACTTGATTATGAAGGGGAACTCGCTGTCATTATCGGAAAAAAAGGGAAACAGATTCCGGTTGAAGACGCACTCAATTATGTATTTGGCTACTCCATTATAAATGATATTACGGCAAGGGATTTGCAGGCCAACCATAAGCAATTCCTGCTTGGGAAAAGTCTGGATACATCCTGCCCTTTTGGACCGTTCGCTGTACATAAGTCAGCTATACCTGATCCTCATGATCTGCGGATTGAAACACGCGTTAACGGAGAAGTCCGCCAAACCGGACATACAGGAGATATGATTTTTTCAATCGCATCAATTATCTCAACCATATCCCAGGGAACGACACTTGAACCTGGAGATATCATTGCAACCGGAACTCCGAGCGGAGTTGGAAAAGGATTCAATCCTCCAAAATTTTTAAAGTCAGGCGACATGATTGAAATTTCCATCAGCGGCATCGGGACGCTGCAGAATGGTGTGAATTAATTGAAAAACTCCCTCTAGGCATTAGCCATAGAGGGAGTTTTTAATAAGCTCTGGTAAATGTTGCTGCTGATTGCAGTTAGCAGGCGTTCGCTTTCCACTCCAATCAGCAGGTGTTAAAAATCAACACCATACTTTAACATAGCCATTTACTAGATAAAGCCCTCCGGTTCAGGAGAGCTTCGCCTGTTAGGAAAGAACGTTGAATACCTTCTCGATTGCCCAGTCCAAATCCTCTTTAGAAATGGTAAGAGGAGGGGCAAAGCGGATGACAGTGTCATGAGTTTCTTTGCAAAGGAGTCCTTCCTCCTTCAGTTTTTCGCAATAAGGACGCGCTTCTTCATGTAGTTCAACGCCGATGAAAAGTCCCATGCCGCGTACTTCTTTAATAAGCGGGTTTTTAATCTCTCGTAATTTATCCTGGAAATAGTTTCCTAGTTCAAGAGACCGGTCAGCAAGCTTTTCGTCGATCAATACGTCAAGAGCTGCGATGGAGACTGCGCATGCAAGCGGATTGCCTCCAAACGTAGAGCCGTGGGAACCTGGATTGAATACACCAAGAATGTCCTTATTCGCGGCAACACATGAAATCGGGAAAACCCCTCCGCCTAATGCTTTTCCGAGAATATACATATCCGGCTCGATTTGTTCCCAATTACACGTGAACATTTTTCCTGAACGGCCAAGGCCGCACTGAATTTCATCTGCCACAAACAAAACGTTGCTTTCTTTGCAGATCTGCAGCGCTTTCGTAAGGAAGCCCTCTTCCGGAATATTGATTCCAGCTTCGCCTTGAATCGGCTCAATAATAAAGGCCGCCGTATTCGGAGTGATGGCTGCTTCAAGAGCATCCAAATCGCCGTAAGGAATAACCTTGATTCCCGGAAGCATCGGTCCGAACCCGCGCTTGTATTCCTCGCTTGAGGACATGGAAACTGCAGCCATTGTCCGGCCGTGGAAATTATCTTCGCAAACGATGATCTCAGCTTGATCTGTAACGACGCCTTTTACATCATATGCCCAGCGGCGTGCTGTTTTAACAGCTGTTTCGACCGCTTCCGCTCCTGTATTCATTGGCAGAACCATATCTTTTCCAGTAAGCTGAGCTACTTTCTCATACCAGGGTCCCAGCTGATCATTATGGAAGGCGCGGGATGTAAGAGTAATGCGGTCAGCCTGATCCTTAAGCGCCTGAATGATTTTCGGATGGCGGTGCCCCTGGTTAACAGCAGAATAAGCACTTAGCATGTCCATATATTTATTGCCTTCAGGATCCTCTACCCAAACACCTTCTGCTTTTGATATGACGATTGGAAGCGGATGGTAGTTGTTGGCTCCAAATTTTTCGGTTTGTTCAATTACATGTGAAGTTTTAGTTGTCATGAGTTTCCCTCCGTTTTGTAAGAATAGAAGTTATACCGCTTTCAATAATTAGAAAATTCCTATCTATCTATACAATATCTCAGTAGTAGCCAGATGACAATAGAGGCAATTTTCCAGCATCTAAAGCCATTCAGCACAATTGAATAATTATAAGTGTGATCCAGCAGTTTTTGCAGATTTGCGGTGCTTGCAGCGAATATTTATCCATTTAGCACCGGTGGATTATTATAAAGAAAGGATGGGATGATCAATTACTGCTTTGCCAGGAAGATTCATGGTAAAATGAAAAGTGTAGAATTTTGACAAAACAGGGGGAGATTAGAATGATTCATTTGCATATCACATCTTGGATACTTGGACTTGTTTTATTTTTTGCGGCTTACTACTTACATAATTCCGGCAGCGCAAAGCCATTTAAAATCGTTCATATGATTTTAAGAGTGTTCTATATTCTGATTATTATTTCCGGGGTGACGGTCCTTTTAAGTGTATCGGTGCTGAATGCGGAATACATTATTAAAGGGCTTTCCGGACTATGGCTTATTGCTTCAATGGAAATGATCCTTGTGCGTTTAAAAAAGGGCAAGAATGTACGCGGATTTTGGATTCAATTGATCATTGCGCTTGTACTTGTCCTGCTGCTCGGGTGGCGTTTGCCTCTTGGTGTTCTTCATATGTAGAAGCCGAATTCAAAACAAAAAGTCTGCTCCTGCAAAATCCAGGGGCAGACTTTTTACTTTTTAAGCATTAAGATAGAACGCTTTCCATGACTGGTTGTAAATTCGAACCTGTCCAAAATTTGGTCTGTGGGCAGGCAATGATGCTGGACGCCGCATATGCTGTCTTCGTTATCGAATTGATAAAAAGAGGTGCAGGCGGTTTTTAATTTCTTATTCGTAAACAGCAGGTGATTATAACAGTAGATGCAATCATATATAGAGTATCCGAGCTGATTCAGTTCACCTGTAAACCGAATGAATGAATCATCGTCCAGTGAACGGAGTAATTGTTCAAAAGCAAATGGCAGTCTGCGTCGAATTCGAATCATGTGGCTGTCAGTTAAAAACAGTTCTTTAGATTCAATTTTAATTTTTCCCTCTGAAAGCCAGATTGCATGTGTCCATTTTCCATCGTTGAATACTTGCATTTCACTTAAATCCATTGTATCAACCAGTTTGCCTTCATCTGCGTCTTCCTCGAAAAACAGCCATTCTCCTTCAAAGGAGCAGATGTTCCCGGTCATACAGGACCGTTCCTGTGTATGGAGCAATTTTTTTCTTAATGAAGAAGCCACTTCGTTCCCTCCAAGAGCGTAATATCAATCCCGCACGAACAGGCAGTAAAAGTTCATCACTAGACTTTAAGAGAATAAACCGCCCGTAATAGGATGATTGGTTCCATTACCCAATAGCAAGGATCGTGAAAATCCCAGTGCAGAAAGTTCCCTATGTATTAACCGTTTTACCCTTATTCGGCTATCTTTATGCAACAAGTTCTTCATCAGGACAATTCAATCATTCATACACTGTGAATAGGATAGGTACATCGCAGAAGAAAACAGTGAAAATGTTTGGAGGAGATGACGGATATGTGCGGAATCACAGGTTGGGCTGATCAGAAAAATAGTCTTGCAGGGGAACGAAGCGTTGTATCGTCCATGACGGAAACTCTCTCGAAAAGAGGGCCGGATGACACGAATTTATGGTGGCAGCCAAATATTTGGTTTGGCCATAAACGGCTGACGGTAGTGGATCCCGCGAGCGGTGTCCAGCCGATGAGCAAGGAGAGGAACGGAAAAGAGTACACCATTTGCTACAACGGTGAGCTATATAATACAGAAGATATCCGCAAGGTTTTGCTCAGCAAAGGCTATACATTCAGAGGCCACTCTGATACAGAGGTTTTGCTTGCTTCCTACATGGAATGGGAGGAAGACTGTTTAGAGCATTTAAATGGGATTTTTGCCTTCGGTATTTGGGATACATCGAAAAACCGTCTTTTCCTTGCCAGGGACCGGATGGGGGTTAAACCGCTTTTTTACAGGTATGAAGACGGTGCGCTTCAATTCGGATCTGAATTGAAAGCGATTCTTGCCCACCCTGATGTGAAAGCTTCTATTAATAGGGAGGGGCTCTCGGAAATAATGGGACTTGGTCCATCGAGGACGCCCGGGCATGGGGTTTATGAAGGAATTAAAGAACTAAGACCTGCCCATGCACTTGTTTACAGCCGGGATGGATTGAAAACCTGGCGCTACTGGAACGTGAAAAGCAAGCCGCATACTGATTCTTTTGAGGAAACCGTAGAAAAAGTAAGATTCCTTCTGACTGACGCTGTTACCCGCCAGCTTGTATCCGATGTTCCGCTATGCACGTTTTTGTCGGGAGGACTCGATTCAAGTGCGATTACGGCCATTGCAGCGGAATCCTATAAGAAAGAAGGAAAAGGCCAGCTTCATACATTTTCTATCGATTACGAGGAAAATGAGAAATTTTTTAAAGCCAATGATTTTCAGCCAAATTCAGATGGTCCATGGATTCAAAAAATGACCGATACGTTTCATACGGAGCACCATCGCAGTGTGATTAGCCAGGAAACACTGGCGCATTTTTTAACAGAAGCCGTGGAGGTAAGGGATTTGCCTGGAATGGCGGATATTGATTCATCCCTTCTCTGGTTTTGCAGGGAAATTAAGCATGATTTTACAGTGGGACTCTCTGGAGAATGTGCAGATGAAATTTTTGGAGGATATCCATGGTTTCACCGGCCAGGAGAATCCGACGTGTTTCCATGGATGAGATCCACTGCGGCAAGAACGGATTTGCTCAATGATAAATGGAAAAACAAGCTCAATCTTGCTGAGTACGTGAAAGCAAGATTTGATGAGACCGTTGCTGAAACACCTGCACTTGAAGGAGAGAGTGAAACGGACGCGAAAAGGCGCGAGTTATTTTACTTAAATATGCTATGGTTTATGACCACTCTGCTTGATCGCAAGGACCGGATGAGCATGGGAGCAAGCCTTGAGGTGAGGGTACCGTTCGCTGATCACAGGCTCGTGGAATATGTGTGGAATATTCCATGGGAAATGAAAATGCACGGAGACCGGGAAAAGGGAATATTAAGAAAAGCACTGGAGGGTGTGCTGCCGGAAGAGGTTCTGTACCGAAAGAAAAGCCCGTATCCAAAAACATACCACCCTGCTTATACAAAAGCAGTCCGCAACCTGCTTGAAGACAGCTTGAAGCATAAGGATTCAATCCTGCACGAATTATTCCAAAGGGAGAAGCTCGACAGGCTGATTGAAACAAACGGGAGCGACTTTGGCACACCGTGGTTCGGCCAGCTGATGAGCGGTCCCCAGCTTCTTGCACACCTTGGGCAGATTCATGTATGGGCAGAGCGGTACAGAGTGAAAATTAACGTATAGATTCGATTGAAACGCCTTGCCGGTTTCTCAGCATGGCGTTTTTTTGTTTCAAAACCAGTTTTCTAATGAAAATTATTCCATATCTATAATCTTTAAAGGTACATTTACCTGAATGCACTCAATTGTGCAAGGGAATCATGGTACTGGATGGATATTCGTTGTGTTTTCCTTGTGTAATTCGTATAATATTTGTATAACTAATGTACAATTCAGGGGGACGACCCATAATGGCTAGGAAAATCATCGTAATCGGAGCAGGTCCAGGCGGAATGGCTGCCGCTCTTCAGCTGGCGGGAAAAGGCTATGACGTTCATGTTTACGAGAAGCAGAAATATATTGGAGGACGCAATTCTTCTTTTGAAATGAATGGGTTCACTTTTGACTTGGGGCCAACCTTTTTGAGTATGGTACACCTCGCAGAAGAAATCTTCGAAGAGTCCGGAAAGAATTTATATGATTATCTTGATCTTAAAGAGATTGATGATATGTATGAACTGATATTTGATGACAAGAGCCTCCATATGACACGGGATCCGGAGGAAATGAAGCGCAGAATAGAAGCGTTCGCTCCTGGAGACGGAAAAGGCTACATGGCCTTTATCAAGGATACGGAAAAAAAGATGGAACGGCTCACACCTATTTTACAAAACCGGATGGACCGCTTCCGCCATTACTTGAGCTGGAGAGTTCTGAGAGCGATTCCGAAATTGACGCTGACCAAAAGTCTGTATGATGTACTCTCCAAATACTTTCACGATGAGAGGGTGAAGCTTGCCTTTACCTTTCAGTCCAAGTATTTAGGCATGTCTCCGTGGGAATGCCCTGGTGCATTCTCGATTCTTTCTTATATGGAGCATGCGTATGGGGTTTATCATCCAATCGGCGGGGTGAATCAGCTTCCGAAAGCAATGGCTAAAGCTTTTGAAGAGCTTGGGGGGACAATCCATCTCGGCCAGGGAGTTGACAAGCTCATACTGGACGGCCGCAAAGTAAAAGGAGTAAAGCTCCAATCGGGTGAAGAAGTTCCGGCAGATGAAGTGGTGATTAACGGGGATTTCGGGCACGCAGTTACAAATTTAGTGGAAGAAGGATCTCTGAAAAAATATGCGAGAGAAAAGCTGGATAGGAAAAAGTTCTCGTGTTCTACTTTTATGATCTATCTTGGAGTAGATAAAAAATTCGATCTTCCGCATCATACGATTCTTTTTTCGGAAGACTACAAGAAATATGTAGAAGAAATAACAAAAAGCTATTCGCTGCCGGAGGACCTTTCCATCTACGTCCAGAACGCGAGCGTTACAGACCCGACCCTTGCTCCTGAAGGCAAATCTGCTCTTTATATCCTGGCCCCGGTTCCAAGCAACATGAGCGCCATCGACTGGGATAAAGAGAAGGGGGCATTTCGGGATCTCATGCTGAAAACCCTGCATGAGCGTACGGAATTTAAAGATCTGGAGATGCATATTGAAGAGGAAAGGATTCTTACTCCAAAAGATTGGGAGAACGAAATTTTCGTGTATAAGGGTGCAACTTTTAATCTGGCTCATAATTTGACTCAAATGATGGTCTTGAGACCTCACAATGAATTTGAAGAGCTCGATCACGCTTGGCTGGTAGGAGGCGGGACTCATCCGGGAAGCGGTCTTCCGACCATTCTGGAATCTGCAAGAATAACCGCCAATATGATTCATGAAAAGCATGGGGGAAAAACAGTTACCTACAAATCCGGGAAAAGAATGGGGAAAGCGCTATGAAGGCAGCAATAGCAGGCGGCGGCATTGGCGGCTTAATATCAGCATTATTGATGAAAAAGAACGGGTTTAATGTTACGATATTTGAAAAGAGTGACAGGCTGGGAGGCAGACTCGCCTACGTGAAAGAAGGAGAGTACAAGGTGGATGAGGGACCAACCATCGTTCTATTGCCTGAAATGCTTCAAAGCATCCTCCGGGAAGCAGGCATTTCCGATCAGGAGTATGAGCTTGTTTCGCTCGATCCTCTTTATAAACTCCATTTTGCTGACGGAAGCACCTACTCAAAATTTTCAGATTTCGAAAAACAGATGACAGAATTAAAGACGAATTTTCCAGGAGAAGAAGAGGGCTTCAGACGGTTCATGCAGGACATGGATACCCGATTCCGCCTTGGCCAGGATCAATTTCTTGAAAAAACGTTTGTGGACCGCCGCTCCTTTTGGACTCAGAACAACGTTCGGACCCTTATGAAATTGAAAGCGTACCGGAATGTTCACCAGTCTTTGAAGGCGTATTATTCGGATGAACGGCTAAGACAAGCCTACTCCCTTCAAACGCTGTATATTGGAGGGAATCCATATGATACACCAGCGATTTATTCGCTCGTTTCCTATAGTGAGCACAAACATGGTGTGTATTATATGAAAGGCGGATATGCACGGCTTGTTGAGGTGCTTGAAGAGGCCCTTATCCGAACAGGTGCAGTCATACAGAAAAATGCTCTTGTGCAATCCGTCAAGTCAAATGGTGTACGAGCTGAAGGCCTGTACGTAAATGGAGAATTCCATGAAGCAGATTACTTGATCATGAATGGGGATTTTCCTTCTGTATCCCATATGCTGGAGCCTCATACTCCAAAAAAAGACTATGTCCCGTCTTCGGGATGTTTGCTGCTGTACATGGGATTGGACAAAGTATATACCGAAGCAAATGTCCATCAGTTTTTCATGGGAGCGAATTTTCAGGAGCATATGCGCCAGATTTTCGTTTCAAAAGAAGTACCGTCTGATCCGTCGATCTATGCGTTCCATCCTTCCGTCATCGATCCAACCCTTGCTCCTGAAGGTAAAAGTGTTCTTTACGCTTTGATTCCTGTTCCATCGGGGGGCCATATTGACTGGGAGCAGCAAACCGAATTTACGGATACCATTATCCAGAAGCTTGAGGAAAGAGGGTTTCCGGGTTTAAGAAACCATATAGTCTGGAAGAAAATTAAGTCTCCGAATGACGCGAAAAGAGAAGGATTGTTCGAGGGAGGCAGCTTCGGACTTGCTCCATCCCTTTTCCAGTCTGGCGTATTCCGGCCCCAGGTTAAGCCTTCCAAATTGGAAAATGTGTATGCAGCAGGCGCTTCCATTCATCCTGGGGGAGGCATTCCGCTTGTCATGCAGGGAGCAAAAATGATGGTCTCCGTCTTAATGGAGGATGCAAACAAACATAAAGGGGTGAGCCTAAGTGGAAAAGCTGAAAGCAGCATACGCACAATGTGAAGAACTTATAAAGATTCATTCCAAATCCTTTCATAAAGCATTTTCTCTTCTCCCGGCAGAAAAGAAAAAAGCGGTCTGGGCCGTTTATGCCTTTTGCCGGACAGTGGATGACATTGTTGACGAGGGAGCGGAGCCCGAAAAAGAACTTCTTGCCTTTGAAGAAGATTTTAAACGCTTTTTAAATGGCGACCATGACCGCAGCCACTACATATGGCTCGCTCTCGAAGATACGTTCAGCCGTTTTGATATGGACGAAGAAGCATTCTGGGACATGATCAAAGGACAGCGGATGGATTTAACGAAGACACGATATGAAACATTAGAGGAAGTATTTCAATATTCCTACCATGTAGCGAGTACAGTCGGTCTCATGATTTTGCCGATTCTTGCACCAAGAAAAAAGAGCACGCTTCGGAATGGTGCGATCGCTCTTGGGATCGCGATGCAGCTGACAAATATACTAAGGGATATCGGAGAAGACCTGGATCGTGACCGCATTTATCTCCCGAAGGAAGTGCTGGACCAGTTTGGCTATACGAAAGCTGAATTGGAGTCCGGTGTCATTAATGAATCCTTCATATCTGTATGGGAGTATCTTGCGTTTGAAGCGGAAGCCTATTATGAGGAAGCAATGGACACAATTGATGAGTATCCTCTTCATTCCAGAACACCGGTTAAAGCAGCTGCTTTCTTCTATAAAGCGATCCTGAACAAGGTGCGCAGCAATAACTACAGGGTGTTCGGAGAGCGCAACTACGTTACACAGGATGAGAAAATCTCTATATTGTCACAAATGTAAAGGAAGCGTACAGGAGACGCTTCCTTTTCTGTGCTAAAATGAAAGGCATTAAACCGGGCATAGGAGGGATCATTCATGACCCACTATCACATAGCAAGCCGGGTGATTGCCGTGCTTCTTTTTTTTGCTGTGTATTATTTACATAACCATGGGAAGTTAAAGCTTTCGGCAAAATCATTCTTGTTCACCAGAAAAATAATGAATTCATTGCAGTTCAGCCTTATAAAAATAGTGAAGAAGGACCTGTACCGGATTGGTACGGGTTTTTTTGTGCGGAGAATATAGGGAGTGGAAAAAGAAGTTTGGCTGGAAAAGAGGGCGGAACGGCTGGAACCGTGTGGATATCGGCCGGAAAGAGAAGGTTACCGGCCGGAAAAAGATGGCGGCAGACTGGAAAGAAATAGAGACATATATACCGCTTTAGGTAATCTGTATGTTTCTGCTAGGATTCTATTTGCCGCTTGGAATTCATTTTTAATGTTTTTGTTCTGCTAACCGCTACTGACGAACTAAACGGTTATTAAAACAAAGGAATAATCAATCGAAAGACAGAATATGAAAATTTAAGAAGAATAAAGGGGGCTGCATAAATGATCCGCAATAAATCCAGCTGCTGATTTTGACCTTATTCGCGCGGTCCTCCCTAACCCTCCTAGCTAAAAAGGAAAAAAGGAGGGCAGATCATGAAAAATACGGGGAGACTGCTCGCAATTTCGATTTGCGAGGGACTGGTTTTTGCCTATGTAATTGAGCGGCTTTTTGCCGAGTCGCGGGGATTATCCGTTCTGGACATGCAAAACCTGATTGTATTTTACGCGGTAATCAGTGCATTGCTGGAAATACCGTGCGGAGCTTTAGCTGATATTTGGAAAAAGAAGTATGTGCTCGCAGCCGGTCTTTTTATCTGCTATTTCGAGTTTGTGGCTTCTATTTTTGCATATGATCTATTCGGGTTCAGCTTAGCTTACTTAGCAGCTGCAATTGGCGGTTCTCTAAAGTCAGGGGTCATGGAGTCTATTCTTTACATGTCATTGAAGGAACATGGCAGGGTAGAGGAGTATGTGAAGTGGAACGGCCGCTATCAATTTACAGGAAACGCTGTTCTTGGGTTTTCGGGAATAGCTGGAGGATACTTAGCTTATTATACATCGTATGAAATAACCTACTGGCTGTCTCTGATCAGCTTTCCGCTTTGTATCTATTATGCGCTCACTTTGGATGAACCCAAAAATGAGAGGGCAGATGAAAAACCAATCCGCAAAGATATTTGGATTCAACTTACAGCCGGGATCGCCTATACGTTAAAAAACAGGCACCTGCTGGTGATTCTGTTTGTCAGTGGTATTTCTGGCACTGTACTGCACAGTGAGCTTTATGAAATGAGCATGCTTGTCTATCCGGAGATCGGCATTTCGGTTATTTATTTCGGGTACATCAGTTTTGCTATTACCGGCTCAAGTGCAGCGGCTAATCTGCTGGCTAATGCCTATGAAAAACGGGGATTTGGATTGAAACCAGCTTTTGCTGCTGCGGCTCTCGCTGTATTCCTTTTTGGATTTGTAGAGCATTGGAGTGCCGTCCTGTTTGTTATGGCAGCAATTTCAATATTGGAATTGGCAAGCCCTATTCTATCCGGGATGCTTCAGAGCCGCGCAGCGGATGAGTTCAGGGTGACCATTTCGTCCATAGATGCATTTGTGTGCAATATCCTGAGCGTAGCAATCGGACTGGGGTTTGGCTATGCAGCGGAGTTCTATGGTGTTGGGATTGCTTTTCAGTTTTTATCTGTCACTTTGCTTTTGCTGCTCATTTTTAAGGTTGAACCTGAAACCAGCTGATTTTCGCTGCATGGTGCTTTAAGCCTTTCGCAAAAGTCTGCTTTTAAAACTTTTTCCCTCCCTCTCTGCAGCGTTTTTAAAAATTTGGATGTTGGTTGTCAGGCGTAAGATTATCCTTTGGCAGGCTGCGCAAAGCTTCAAGCGCCGCTTTGCGAATGCGGGGTCTCACGCCTTCCACTCCAATCAGCAGGTGTTACAAATCAACAGAGCCAAAATCAAAAAATAACCCAAGAGCACTTATACCTCGAGTGTTCTTGGGTTATGTATGTAAGCTCATTTCTAATTAGAGAGTAGATCTGTACCATATGAATGATCAATGGCACAAAGCCAGTCAGCATTTGAATTTTTCTTAAAGACATAGGTTGCCTTTCGCTCCATGGAAAATTCTGAGTCCTCTTTATCGGCGTCAAGCAGGGTTTGGGAGAGGACTAAGGCCGTGCCTCCCGCTTCCAGAATAATCATCTCCCCCTGTGTGGGCAAGATACTATTGTTGCAATCTCAATAAAGGCTTTTTTAATCTCTTTTTTATCCTGTGCAATTTTACCGGGCTTCACTACAAGAATGGCATCCTCCGTATAATCATTCATCAACGTATCAAAGTCTTCCTGTTTAATAGCAGCATCACATCTTTTGATGACATCTTTTAATTCATGTTCCACATTACCGCCTCTTGGATTCTCTCTTTGCAATCTCTTCAGCCACGTTCATACCGCTTATCGTTACCATCGGTGAACCGCCTCCCGGATGAGTACTTCCTCCTGCAAACGAAAGGTTTTGAATATCAGCAGGGAAGTTTCCCGGCCTCATAAAGGCATCCCACTTCTTATTGGCGGAAATGCCGTATAAAGCACCGCGGTAGGCGCCGAACCGGTCCTGAATATCGAGAGGTGTGAAAAGCTGTTCCTCCATTATTTTGCCGGAAAGTGAAACGCCGGCCTGCTCCAATTTTTCATAAATCAGAGACTTATAATCCTGAGGTGAAATCTGCAGCCTGCCATCCTGGTTGAGCGGAGGAGCGTTTACAAGGATAAATAGATTGCTTCCAGCAGCAGCCTGTGATGGATCTGAGAAGGAGGAATTGCTTATATAGATAGTTGGATCCTCACTGTAGTTCTGATTTTTGAAAAGCTCATCAAATTCTTTCCGGTAGTTTTTTGAAAAAAAGACGCTGTGATGAGCGAGTTTGTCTATTTTTCCTTCTATTCCAGCAAGGATTACAAACGCTGAAATGGAAGGCGAATATCCATTTCGTTTTTTATCGGTAAAATGAGGCCTTTCCGATTCGGCCACCAGCTCAGGAAAGGACTTAAGCAGATCCGCATTCAAGATAACCTCATCAGCTGTCAGCTCCTGGCCGTTTTCAAGCAGTACCGTATTAATGCGTTTATTCGAAATCTGCAGCTCCTGAACCTTTGTATTCATCATGAATTGGACACCCATTTCCTTGGCCAATTCATAAAAAGCTTCTGCAATCTTTGTATTTCCGCCTTTAATATAAAATACTCCCTGCACGAGCTCCAGATAAGCAATCATCGCAAACGTTGCCGGAGATTGATAGGGCGATGAACCGATATAGGTCGCATACCTGTTAAATGCCTGAATGACCTGTTCATTGCCAAAGTATCTTCTGAAAAAATGGTCCATCGTTTCAAGAGGGCGGACGCGCATGAATGCATAGCTGAGGCTTGGTGAGGTGTAATCCAGCACACTTTTAAACATTCTGGGGAAAAAGTGTTTTTCTGACAGTCCGTATAATCTTGTAATCTCAGAAATGAACCGGTCGTAATTCCTGTATCCCTTTGGATCCAGATTCCGGAGCTGCTGCTTCATAGCCGCTTTGTCACTGCTGAGGAAAAAGACGGTCCCATCCGGAAAACAATTTACCGTATGTTTTTGCAGCTTCACCATTTTCAAGTAATCTTGCATTTTTTTGCCGGCCTTATGAAAAACCTCTTCAAAAACCTGAGGCATTGTAATTGTATTCGGACCAAAATCAAAGTGGAAGGATCCGAGTTTCACCGGCATCATTTTTCCGCCCGGATGACTGTTTTTTTCGGCAACGGTAACGTCCCAGCCTTCACTGGCAAGGGTAATGGCTGCAGAAAGACCGCCAAGGCCCGCTCCGATCACTACGGCTTTTTTCATCGCTTTCCTTCTCCTTCAAAGAACGTTTAGAAAATCGTTTGTATCACGTGAAATGACTTTCCTTTTCAGCTCGTCAAGCCCAGCGGTAAACAGATCTTCAAGTATTCTTGTTTTTTCTTTCCGGCTGCCGCTCAAATCTAAATAGGAAATTGGCTCGCCGATGCCAATATATAGCTCCTGTTTCTTTTCGGATCCAAATGAATAGTAAAGGGCAATCGGCAGAATCGGTGTTTCCGGACTGATCTCAGCCATGGCTATGATTCCTGATAGAAATTCTAAAGGGCGCTGTTCAAGATGTCTTTCGTCTCCCTGTGGGAAAATGGCGACACTCTTTCCTTCTTTAAGGAGCGACCCTCCATATTTAACCGATTGAATAATATCTCTCGGGTTTTCACGGTTCACAGAAAACGCCCCGAGCCTGCGGAAGTAGGGGAAATCCTTAAGACCCTTCTCATGCATCATGATATTGAAATCCTGTCTAAGCACCGTCCTGTTTATATAATGAAGGACAAGACCATCCCACCAGGTGCTGTGATTTGCACACCACAGTGCATTCACGGGCAGGTTTTCTTCAGTATGTACATAGATTCCTTTAAAGTGATGTTTGAACAGCCTTTTTGTATATTGGGAAAATCCGAAATCAAACCACTTGCTTTTGCTGGCTTCGATCATGTGAACCCCTCTTTGCTGAGAAAATATAGCTTGCCAGTACGAGCACAGCAGGAACCATGGAGAAGCCGACAGCGAGCCAGAGAGAATGAAGGGCCGCCAGCAGTGCGAACATTAATAGAACTAAAAAGTACACAGCCGTAATCCGATTTTGCCATAGCGGAACGGGTGTGTAGCGCTCTTTTCCCGCCAGCCCAATAATCAAATGGAGAACAAACGCCGTAATGAACCATCCTGAAAAATTTGAAAACGGGATGTTGTAATAAAAACTTTCCGCTGTCCAAACCCAGTATTCCTTTACTTCAGCTGCGACCGGGTCGATGATTAAGTCAATCATTACTGCCAGCAGCCCGCCAATCGCACTGAAAACGATTATGGGAGCATGGGGGAAAAGGGCTTTTAAAATAGCATGTGAACCGCCAATCACCATGAGCCATGCAAAGCCGATCGCAACGGGAACGCCCAGAATTTGAGGACCGAAATCCTTTGTATAATAGTAGTCACCGAAAAGGATTCCGTATTCTACACCCAGATGCTCAGCGAAAATAGAAAGAAGGATGACCGTCAATGATAAGCCAATCCCCATTTTCGTGCCGTATGTATGAAGAAAATATACTCCTCCAAGAATTCCGGCTACTATGAGAAACACAACGTTGGCCCATTCCAGCCAAACAGGCAGAATGTCAAACCCAAGCAAAATAACACCGCAGCCGTACCAAATAAGAAAAAAAACATAAAGCCAATGATCCGCCTTCAAATTCTTCACCTCTTTATCGTCATTATAGGCAAAGGGAGGCAGACAGCACAAGAAATGAGCGGTTGAATGGCTAATTTTGAAACTTTTACCATCCGAAGTCGACTAATTTGATAATGTAACGCTTTTTCCTTACTCCTGTTTCTGCTTTCATTGGAAGGAATTCGACTACTAAATAAGGGAGAGAATTCATGAAGCTAAAAAAAGTCATGGCCTTTTTCATGTTTGCATTATTGGCACTGTCCGGTTGTTCAACTAAGGAAGCTCAAGGATCAGCTTCTGCTGAGGATCAGCTGCCTTCTCAAATCGGAGCTCCTGGTAAGGAACATGAATATTTTGTTTGGCCAGGCAATATTCACAAAAAAACAGAATACGGTCCGCATACAGGAAAGTATTTTAAAAGAAGGGGAGGTTTCCACTTTGACACCTCGGGGTACTATATGTCGGCGAAATCCCCTGTACATGCTGTGCTAAAAGTGTCTTCTGCAGAGAAAACCATCCGGTATCAGCTGACGGAAAGAGATCGGAATTACAAAAAACTTAAATTGATTGCGGAAAAAACAGCAAAAATGGAAAACTTCTCTGCTGTACTGCCTGACAAAGAAAATGCTTTGTATGTGCTCAGTATTGAAATTCTCGGGGATAAAGGACAGGTAGAGGATACAGCCGTTGAGCTCATTTACGTCCCAACAGCGGAAATCAATGCAAAGGTATCCTTTAATAAAAAACAGATAACGAAATCGGACAGCCTTCAATTAACACTGGAAAATTACGGTCCGCAGGAATTATTAACAGGAGTATCGTATCATTACGAAAAATGGACGGGTTGGAAATGGAAACTGGTCAATCTGGATATGGCATTTAATAGTGTAGGAGTTAACATACTTCCTGGAGAATCCCAAACATTAACGCTGAATACATCGGAGCTGCCTGCCGGAAAATACAGAGTGGTTAAGGACGTTCAAAACGAGTTAAACATGAAGGCTGATCTGGCAGCGGAATTTGAAATAAAATAGTCACGGTATTTGTAAAAAGAGCATCTTCTCCTGATGCTCTTTTTTATTGATCAGCCAGTGCGCCCTCTGATGGCATCTCATTCTCCTCAATTGATTGAACTCCGTATAGATCCGAGATCTCCTTTTCTACAGCGTCTAAGAATTCATCAGTTAATAAAGGTTTCTTTTCTTTAAACATGGTCTTTCCTCCACTCTTTTTATGATTTATTGTTTCCGATTCGGAATGTTTTTATCTCTATTTAGCCATTCGAAAATAAAGGGAAAATTTTTATTTACATTTCCTATTGAGGGGAGTATGATAATCAACGGTTTCATGTTTCTAAATCGCTTAAATCGTGTGATACGGGGGACCCGTTACAAATGGATTTTTTACATAATGAATCCTTGGGGTGAATCCTTAACAGGTAGGGCTACTCAATGGCCCGAATCCGGCAGCTAACCTCGTCAGCGTTATATGAGAAGGAAGGTGGAGCTTGTGAGACAGGAATTTACATGTCTGCAAGTCTGTTAATGATGACTTGCAGGCATTTTTATTGTTAGGGTTTAATTTTTACGGGTAAAAAAGGGCAACTTAAGTTTACTACTATATGGCGGTGAAAAATTTGATTCATTCATTAAAAAGGCTTCTAATCGGGCGGCCATTAAAGTCAGGTGAGCTCGGTGAACAGAAGCTTAACAAAAAGAAGGCTCTGGCCATCCTTTCATCTGATGCCCTGTCTTCTGTTGCATATGGTCCGGAGCAGATCTTAATTGTCCTTGTGACAATTAGTGCAGCAGCCTTCTGGTATTCGATTCCGATTGCATTAGGCGTATTGGTTCTACTGACAGCTCTTATATTATCTTATCGTCAAATTATATTTGCGTATCCTCACGGTGGAGGAGCATATGTTGTTTCGAAAAACAACCTTGGTGTCAATCCTGGGCTGATTGCCGGCGGTTCCTTGCTGGTTGATTATATATTAACGGTTGCGGTAAGTGTTTCTGCAGGTACGGATGCTATTACATCTGCGTTTCCGGCTTTGCATCCCTACAATGTTGAGATTGCCATTGTCTTTGTGATCCTTTTGACTATATTAAACTTAAGAGGAGTAACGGAATCTGCTTCTGTTTTGGCTTATCCTGTTTACTTGTTCGTTTTTGCCTTATTCATTTTGATTGGTGCGGGAATATACAATATAGTAACAGGTCATGTATCACCTGATCTCCATACGCCGGTCGGTACTCCTGTTGCAGGAATCAGTTTATTCATTTTACTGAGAGCATTCGCATCAGGGAGTTCAGCCCTGACAGGGGTTGAAGCAATTTCAAATGCGATTCCCAATTTTAAGAATCCCGCGCCTAATAACGCGGCTAAAACCCTAATCGCAATGGGAACCCTGCTCGCGATTCTGTTTACTGGAATTGTGTTTTTAGCTTACTACTATGGAATTATTCCAAATGCAGAGGTAACGGTCGTTTCTCAAATTGCGGAAGAAACCTTCGGCAGGAACTTCATGTATTACTTTATTCAGGGGACAACTGCCCTGATCTTAATTTTAGCGGCGAACACAGGCTACACCGCATTCCCGCTTCTTGCAGTAAATCTTGCGAAGGATAAGTTCATCCCCCGGATGTTTACGGTTCGTGGTGACCGATTAGGCTATTCAAATGGAATTATCATTCTGTCCATTTTGTCTATTATCCTTATTATCGCATTTAAAGGGCAGACAGAGCACCTGATTCCGCTTTATGCAGTTGGAGTATTTATTCCATTTACTCTTTCCCAAACTGGAATGATGGTAAAATGGCTGCGTGAAAAACCAGCAGGCTGGATGCCTAAATTTATTATCAATACAACTGGGGCAGTGATCTGCTTCATTGTAACCATCATTTTCTTTTTAACAAAATTCGGGCAGGTTTGGTCCATTCTGGTGTTCCTGCCAATCATTATCTTGCTGTTCCACCAGATCAGGAAGCATTATGATGCTGTTGGGGACCAGTTGAGAATTTCCACGTGCGAGCCGGCCGTTCCAATTGAAGGGAACGTCATCATCGTACCTGTTGCGGGGATCACACATGTCGTTGAAAATTCATTAAACTATGCTAAATCTCTATCTCCGGATCAAATCATCGCTGTGTATATTTCATTTGAACGAGAGGATGAGAGGAAGTTTGAAGAAAAATGGAAAAAATGGCAGCCGGATGTTCGGATTGTAACCCTGCAATCCCATTATCGCAGCATCATTAATCCATTAACGAAATTCGTCGATACGGTTGAGAAAAAAGCGAGAGAATCCAACTACAAGGTTACAGTGGTCATCCCGCAATTTATCCCGAAAAAAGGCTGGCACAATATTCTTCACAATCAATCCAGCTTATTGATTCGTGCATTCCTGCTTTATAGAAGGAACGTAATTATTACAACCGTACCTTATCATTTAAAAAAATAAAAAGGGAAGGGCCGATTAGCAATTTGATCGGCTCTTTTCTTTTTAAAAGGATAGGCTTCAATTCTGGCAACTGTTCAGGGGCATTATTATATAGGCGATATTATTTTTCAGCTTGCTGCAGCAGTCATTGTGTTTGCAGTAAAGCTCGTTAATGGAATGAAAAGCAGAAATGTTTTTCAGTGGATAGAAGAGAAGTTAGATGAATTTGCATCAGAGAGGAATGAACCAATGGTAAAGCCGGGTTTCAATTAGTATTGGCGCTTGCTGATTGGAGCTGCAGATTGCTTGCTTTCCGCGGGGCGGGCGGTGAGCCTCCTCCTGGCTTCGCCACTGCGGGGTCTCACCTGTCCCGCTGCTCCCGCAGGAGTCGCGCATCTTCCGCTCCAATCAGCCTAACCATAATTATTCTAATTACCTATATAAAAAATACCCCCCTGGAATCTATCATTGCCTCAGGGGGGAGGGGTCAATCTAGATGCAATTATTCTCAGCAACACTATTAGACAGCCGATATCTATTTGTTATGCAGAAATCCGTGCCTTCCTGCTAACCTTGCAAACAAGACGCATGAGGGATGTATGTGCACCCGGGAAAAGGGTGAAGAAGATATCCAATGTTTTTCTAAGGGGCATGGGGCAAATAATCGGCTTATTCCTGTGTATACCTCTTAAAGCAATTTTTGCGAATTTTTCAGGGGACATCATTTTTTGTTTTTTGAACTGCTCCATGATGATGGTTTTATCCAGATTAACAGCTTCTGCTTTGCTGAGAATTGGGGTGTCCACAAAGGCGGGGCAGAGGGTGGTCACCTTCACTCCGAAGGCTTCTGCTTCATAATGCAGCGAAGTCGTTAATCCTACAACGGTATGCTTAGTTGCCGAATATACTGCTGAAACAGGTGATGGACCGAGTCCTGCAGCGGAAGCTGTGTTTGCGATATGACCAAAACCCTGTTTTTTCATTATGGCATACGCAATCTGTGTTCCGTGTATCACTCCCCATACATTCACGTTCATTGTTTTCTTCCAGTGTTCAAGGTTCATATCCGAGAACTCTCCGTACAGGGCAACTCCTGCATTATTAAATAAGTAGTCAAGTTTTCCATATTCCGTACAAACTCCATTAATAATTTGCTCTATGCTGCTAAAATCGGTTACGTCGCAATAAACAAATGTCGAATGGGGTATTGAAGTTTGAGCGGCCATTCCCTCCTCTTCATTAATATCTGCAATAATGACAGCAGCTCCTTGTCTGGATAATTCCATGCATAGTGCTTTGCCAATTCCCGAGGCTCCGCCGGTTACAATTGCGACCTTTTTGTCTTCCATCCCATCATCCCCTGACTGAAAGAGTTATAATGCTGTCTTCTTATTTTCCGTTTCGATAAGTTGTGCATATTCACTGGCAGCGATTTGGGCACCTAGGCTGTTCAAATGTACGCCATCCAGCGTTAAATGGAGACCTCTTTTTTTGGATAGTTCTTCAATTCTTGAAGGTTTTCTGTAAAAAAGAGCATCCGCCATAATCCGAGTAACCTTCACAGAGATATAATCTGAGCTTGTTGTATGGGCAAGGTGGTTTTTAAAAATTGTGTGCAGGTCTAGACAGAGGAGTTTTGGATGATTTTCTGCTGTTGACAGGATGATGGAGGATAAAGCTCTAAGCTGCTTGTTTGCCTGATTGTCAGCATGTTCACCAATTAGGGCTGGTGTGACAAGAACAACCTGTTTCGATGAGGCAAGTATGATTTCCACGCATTTTTTGTACACCTCCTCAAATTCCTTCTCATCTTTGGCAGGAATCTGAGCTTGGGCATTCAGCATTTTCGTGTATACATCGTTCACACCAATCCAAAGAAAGGTGAGATCATATGGAGAGGGAAGTTTCTTTTTGGATAGTCTGGCATACAGGCTCAAGACTGTGTCTCCTCCTTTTCCCAGGTTATCAAACCGGAAACCGGGAAACTGTTCTTTTAACAGCCGGGAAAAAGGAATACCGGGTCTTCCTTCAGTTAAACTGTCGCCAATCAGTGCGATGTTCATCTTTTTTCCTCCTAACTGGATTGGATGGATTTTAAAAATATTGATGTTGCTTCAAGAAATAGCGGTTCCAGGGAAGCTGGCTCCTGAGTGTTTGTAAGCTGGCACAGTCCGCCGAGCCATGTTCCGTAAAGAGCCGTCCATTGGTCAGCGTTCCCATGAGCTGCAAATTCCCCATTTTTGATACCCTCTGTGAATATAGCCCTGTAGGCAGCCATGGGGACCACTGCTAATTCGTACAGCTGTTTAACAGATTCAGGGCTGGACTGCGGATTGGCTGCAAGCTCCTGTCCGGAACGGAGCAGCGGAGTTTGATAATGATAAAGCACGTGTTTCGCCATTCCGTAAAGCTTTTCGCTGGCAGTTTGATAGATCAGTTCTTTTTTCATCCACTTATCATTCCATTCCTTCATTGTTCTCTGTGCAAGCAGCACAAAAAGCTTTTCTTTATTTTCAAAATGATAATAAATGTGGCCTTTGCTGTAGCCGGATGCTTTGGCTAAATCAGCAACTGATGTTTGATTATAACCTTTTTGAGAAAATAAGGTTTGAGCATGCTCTATGATTTCTTTTCTGGTATTCCCGCTGTCATAGCGGCGTGTGCCTGGCATGAGGTGAAATCCCCTCTCTTAAATTGAACGGCCGTTCTAATTTTATTATACATAAGTTCCCTTTAATTGGTCAGATTTTTTGAAGTGTTCATTAAATTGTAAAAATACATGATTAAGAAGAGGATTTTTAGTTGTTAGAAAAAATAATAGGCTCATATAAAGAGACATAAAAAATGAAGTACATAGAATTCGGTATTGGAAATAAGCGGTTAATCAGAACGGAGACTGAGAAAGGGAATGGTATTGAAGTAGAAGAGAAAGGATTATCAGGTCCTATCTATTTCTGTTCGATCTATTTAAGGATCTGGATACATTATGATGTTTTAATCATTGATTACAAGGAAGGCGTTAAGAGGTTGAAGAAGAACCGAAAGTCTTTCAAAATGCTTATGGGGATTGTCAGTTCTTAAACGTTTGCCGGGGATTCTGGTACAGCATGTTTATACAAGAAGTATCTAATAAAAAGGCTCTGTTAAAGCCCGGTATTGATTTTTTACACTGTTGATTGGAGTGGAAAGCGAGCGCCTGCAGCGGAAATCAACAACCAAGTATAACAGTGTTAATAAAAAAGTAAAAAAGCGCCAGCATCATACCGGCGCTCTCCCTGTTAAACCGTCTGCTCCTGCAGGGCGGTTTTTCCCTTTTCTACGAATCCTTTTGATACCCATTTCCTTGATTTCCATCGGATGTACATCATAATGCCTCTTGTCCACTCATCTAGAATAAAAGCGATCCATACGCCTGCAAGACCGTAACCGAAGTGAATACCAAGCAGATAGGCGACCGGGACGCTAATCCCCCACATTGAAATCAGCCCCATATACACAGGGAATTTCACATCGCCGGCTGCTCTAAGTGCTCCAATGATCACGAGATTAAAGGCTCTGCCGGGCTCGAGTAAAATGGTCAGCAGAATCAGCATGCCGCCGGTTTGAATGATTTCCTCGTTATTGGTGAATAAATCAAACAGGTTATCGGAGAAGGTGCTCACTATAACCGCCATGAATAAAGAGGCACCAATCGCAAGGTACAGACTTTTCATGCAGCGTTCATATGCTTCTTCATATTTTTTTGCCCCGACCATTCTTCCAATGAGAATTTGTGTTCCCTGGCTGACGGAGATGCTGAAAAGAAAGATAAACATCATTAAGTTTTGTGCGTAAATTTTTGTGGTCAATGCCTCAGTTCCGATCATGGCAATAAAGAAGGTGATGGCCATCTGGGACATGTTATAGGCAAGCTGTTCCCCTGCAGAGGGAATTCCGATTTTGAGCAGGTTTTTTAAATGGGTCCATTGGAATGCCAAATTCGATTTTAAAGCCGGGATTCGTTTTATAAGGAGTACCGATACAGCGATCAGTCCTAAGACTCTGGAAATCACGGTTGAAACGGCTGCTCCCTTAATGCCCATTTCCGGAAAGCCGAAAGCTCCGAAAATCAGTAAATAGTTCCCGCAAATATTCAGCACGTTCATGCAGATGGTCACGAACATGGTATCCTTCGTATAGCCGTAGCTCCGAAGGATTGAGGCACCTGTCATGATTAAAGCTTGAACGAAAATAAATGTGCCGACAATTCCTAAATATTTGTTCCCTTCTTCCAAGAGAGAAGGGGAAAGGTTCATGATTTGAAGAATGGGTTTACTGAACGCAAAAAGAACGATGCTGACCAGCAGTCCTATTATTAAATTGGCAATTACCGACATAATCGCTACATCTATGGCAGCTTGTTCTTTCCCGGCTCCAATATTCTGTGTTATTAAGATGACGGACCCTGTTGCAATAAATCCAAACATGACAATCACCAGGTTTAAAATCTGATTAGCCACGCCCGCTGCTGCCACTGAATCATCTGTATATTGGCTCAGCATAAATGTGTCGGCGTTTCCCATTAGCATATGAAGAAAAATTTCAATGAAAATCGGCCATGTTAAAGCAAATAAAGTTAATTGTTTTTTATCTATATTTTTAGTCAATCTGTATTCCTCCCCTGCTGTATATAATACAGCGATTCCTAGTTTACAGCGGCTGGATTATAATAGAAAGAGAGCAAACCGATTAAACTTGGAAAAATACGACCTGAGAGGGGCTTGCTATTGTATGTCTTTTCTGACTTTTCATGTTCCGCCATTCCCAACCTTCATAAAAGGCGGCCAATTTTCGTTTAAAGCAGGAAACCGCCATTTTAAAAGAACATTCAGTGTATTTGACATGCTGTATGTGAAGAAAGGTGAACTGCATATGACGGAGAATGGAGTTCCTTATAGTGTGAGGGATGGAGAATACTTGGTTCTGATTCCGGGCCGGGAGCATTATGGCCATCGGGAAAGTACAGTGAATACAGAGGTTTATTGGCTGCATTTTAAAGCCGAAGGGGAATTTGGTGTCCACCATGAGGGACATGACAACTGGCTAGATGCACAAAAGAAAGAGGCTGATTTTGAACAGCCGGCTGAATATCAATTTCGGATTAGGCAAAAGGCTCGGCTTGAACATCCGCTGGCGGCGGAAAAACTGCTTGAAAACCTGCTGAGCATTACAAGCCAATCAGCTGATTTCCCTCTTAGGCAGCAGCTGTATTTTCAGGAATTGATGGTTCATCTGCAAAAAGAGGCACTTAATATTCCGACAGCTGCCGAACAGGTAACAAATGAAGCCATTCAGTACTTACAGGCACATTATCATGAGGAAATCAGAATGGAGGACCTGTCGAGGAACATTCTTTTTCATCAGGATTACATCACCCGCTGCATGCAAAAAACTCTTGGGCTTACTCCGTCACAGTATTTAAACCAATACCGGCTTTCACAGGCGAAGAGGCTTCTAGCTACCACAGATGATAAGATTGCATCCATAGCAGCAGAAACGGGAATCATGGATGCCACCTACTTTTCAAAGCTGTTTCGCAAAACCGAGGGCATGACACCGAATGAGTATCGGAAGGTGATAAACCGGCTGCGGGATTGAGAGTTCAGGAATCGGGATTGCAGGAAAAACGCAGATCCCGCAAATTCAAAATATAAAAAACGCCCGGACAATGTAGTCCGGGCGTTTTCTGCTTAAACGAGTTCAAGCAGGTGTTTTTTTGGTTCATAAGGGGTTAATTCTTTTCCTTCTCTTACTTTTTGCAGGAAATCAGGGTTCGCGATTAGCGGGCGTCCGAATGCTGCAACATCCATAACGCCTTTTTCAAGCATGGCTTCTGCTTTATCAGCATCCAGGCTGCCGACTCCGATGATTGGACCGTCCCAATATTTTCTTGCCAAATCATAGAGTGTTTGGTTTTCAGCAATGTGTTCCTCTGCATCCATGATGGATGGGTGAATAATTTGAATACCGGTTTCTTTGAAAGCTTCAGTATACGTTCTCATCGCTTCATCTGCGTCTTCCCAGCGATAGTCGGGAGCGTCCACTTTATGGGCGGAGAAGCGGATGATCGTGCGGTCTGCGCCAATTTCATCAATTACTGCACGGATTACTTGCTTCATAAACGTCAGTCTTTCGGCAAGCTCTCCGCCGTATTCATCATCGCGCTTATTGGATTGATAACTGTTGAACTGATCAATCAAGTAGCCGTGGGCGCCATGTATTTCAACTCCGTCAAAGCCAGCTTCGATTGCATTTTTTGCTGCTTGGGCATACTGTCCGATTACTTTTTGGACATCTTCTTTGGAAAGTTCTTCAGGCACGGCATATGGTTTGCGGAAGCGCGGCACCTGGCCCTCTGCTGCAATCGCAGACGGTGCTTCAGGTGTTTGCCCGACAATCAATTCAGGATGGCTCAAGCGGCCAACGTGCCAGATTTGGGCAGCAATCGTTCCGCCTTCTTTATGAACAGCTTCGGTCACTTTTTTCCAGCCTTCGATCTGTTCTTGTGTAAAGAGCCCCGGTACGCCAGGGTTGCCTTTTGCACGGCTGCTGATCACAACACCCTCTGTAATAATAAGGCCAATGCCATCCTCTGCGCGTTTCCGATAATATTCCGCTACCTCAGGACCTGGAACTCCTGTCTCATCATTAGAAAAAGAACGGGTCATCGGTGCCATGGCAGAGCGGGTTTTTAATTCAAATGCTCCAATTTTTACAGGTTCGAACAATTTATTATAAGAAGCCATTAATATTACATCTCCCTTTTTAAAAAGAATTACTCAATTAGTGTAGCAGGGAGATATCTCTAATCCAAATATTTTGATTTTAGAGGGAACATCGGGGAGGCTGGAGAAATAAAGGGGGGAGGTGATGGATCATGATTGCTGCAGGGAAAAAAGTAAAGCTTAGCTGGATTGACGAACAGGATTATGAAGAGCTGTATCTTTTAAAATATGGGGAAGCGAATCCTGAATGGAAGAAGTGGGATGCACCGTATTTTCCACTTGAAAGAAAAACATTTGAGGGTTATAAACGGCATATGTCTGAAAAGCCTGCATGTATGGAAGCTAAAATTACAGCAGACATGCAGCTGATAGGAACCGTAACATACTATTGGGAGGACGAACCTTCAAATTGGCTGGAGGCTGGAATCGTGATTTACCATCCGGATTTCTGGAACGGAGGTTACGGATCGGAAGCTTTAAACCTGTGGATTGAACATTTATTTACTTCAATGCCGATTCCAAGGGTCGGTATCACGACGTGGTCAGGCAATGAACGCATGATGCACACCGCTGCAAAACAGGGGATGAAGCTGGAGGGCAGGATGAGAAAATGCAGGCTGTACAACGGTGAATATTACGATTCCATCAGAATGGGTATATTAAGAGAAGAATGGGACGCCCGCAAAAGCAGAAGTCTTTCATAGGCTTCTTTTTTTCTATTATTCTGGAATAACCTTATAAGGAGGAATCGGTATTTCGTTTGTTATCCATAAATGTCCAGATGGCGCACCTGAATGTTTAAATAGAAGGGAGATTGGGTTTGTTTTTGGAAAAAAATAAATTTTCATATAATACTAAATAATGATAAAATAGGAGAGGTTTATTTAAGATGTTATCGCTTACATAGAAGGAGGATCCCATGTCAGAACAGCGTCATGAACTAAAAAAAGAATTAAAAGACAGACATATTTTAATGATTGCCCTTGGAGGGGTAATCGGTACAGGATTATTCTTGAGCACCGGGTTTACAATTGGCGAGGCTGGCCCCGGGGGAGCTATTCTTGCTTACCTGATTGGCGGATTTGTCATGTACTTGACAATGCTTTGCCTTGGTGAATTGGCGGTTGCACTTCCGCATGTAGGATCCTATCAAAAATATGCAACAAAGTTTATCTCACCCGGAGCAGGTTATGTAGTGGGATGGATGGGCTGGCTGAACTGGTCGGTCACCGTCGGTTTAGAACTGCTAACCGTGAGTATATTGATGAAACGGTGGTTTCCGGATGTTCCGGCATGGATTTGGTGCATCATATTTGCTGTCCTGCTATTCAGCATTAACGCGCTATCCTCAAAAAGCTTTGCTGAAGTAGAATTCTGGTTTGCAAGTATAAAAATTATAACGGTTCTTGCATTTATCTTATTAGGAGGAGCAGCTATGTTTGGTTTGCTCCAGATGGGCGGAGGCGATCCTGCACCATTTTTCAGCAATTACACAGATCAAGGAGGTCTGTTTCCGAATGGTCTTGCTGCCGTTTTAATCACCATGATTAGTGTTAACTTTGCTTTTCAGGGGACTGAACTTGTAGGAATCGCAGCGGGAGAAAGTAAAAATCCAGAAAAAACGATCCCAAAAGCTATTAATAACACAGCATGGCGGATTTTGATTTTCTTTATTCTTTCTGTTTTTGTATTGGCAGGACTGTTTCCGTGGAAGGAAGCAGGCGTTATGGAAAGCCCGTTTGTCGTTGTATTTGATAAAATCGGGATCCCATATGCTGCCGATATTATGAACTTTGTTATTATTACCGCTGTCTTGTCAGTTGCAAATTCCGGATTATATGCAACATCACGCATGCTTTGGTCAATGTCCCAAGAAGGGATGATCAATAAAAGATTCGGAAAACTGAGTAAAAGAGGAGTTCCAATCAATGCTTTGATTGCCAGCATGGTAGTTGGCTGTCTATGCCTGCTATGCGGATTTTTTGCAGAAGATACGGTGTACTTATGGCTGCTATCCATAGCAGGATTTGGAGCGGTATTCGTTTGGGCATCGATTGCGCTTTCCAATTACATGGGAAGAAAATCATTTTTGAAAAAAGGCGGAAATATTGAGGAGTTAAAATTTAAAACTCCGCTCTATCCAATTGTCCCTCTGACAGCACTGGCAGCGAATGTTCTTGTTATGATCAGTCTTGCCTTTATCCCAGATCAAAGGATGGCTCTTTACTGCGGAATTCCTTTCTTAGTCGCCTGTGCCTTATATTATCGTTTTTACGCAAAGGGCAAAATGGAGAGGAAAGGTTTCGGAGAAGGAGAAAATCTATAGGTATTTGTTAAAAGAAAAATTGGAAGAGGGTCAGCTCCTTTCCCATCAAGAAGGATTTTCCCGCCCAATATCATAAATAAAGGAAAAAGGACCCATCGCGGGTCCTTTTTCCTTTAATCAAACAAATACCGCAATATCTCAGGAAGTCTTGCTCTCCATGCAGATTCATGATGAATTCCGCCATCGGCAATCTCAAACCGGCAATCTCTTACTTTCCTTTTTATAATTTCATAAACTGGAAGGCTTGAATCTATATAGGTTTGGGCGTTAATAATCGAGGTTTCTTCAGCTGTTCCAACGTCCATATAAAATTTGCCTGCGGAGCTTAAATCACTGCTGCGGATTTTTTCTTCCATCTCAGACTGGTTAAACCAATAAGCAGAGGAGAGGGAAGCTGCTCTTTTGAAAATTTCCGGATACTCGCAAAAGGCATAAGTTGTAATGTGGCCGCCCATTGAGCTTCCCATCATGACGGATTCTTCCGGAATCGTTGGATAGTTCGCATCAATCATCGGCTTGAATTCTTCAGCGAAAAACCGAACATACTCCTTGCCTTCTCCACCCAGCTCTTCATCTACCTTAAACAGGCGCTTTCCAAGACCAGGGCTGACCCACGGACCGTATTCATTAAACCGGCCAAAGCGTTCTTCATTGCAGTCGATGCCAGCCACGATGATCTCAAGCCCTATATCTGCGAGTACATCAGCGACTCCCCAGGAAACGCCATAGCCTGCATCTTCATCCCGAAACAAATTCTGTCCGTCATGCATAAACAAAACGGGATATCTTTTGCCGGAGGTCTTGAAGTCATCCGGCAAATACATACGAACCATTCTTTTTCTATTAAAGGGAGTGAGGGTGATTTCAAATGTTTCGAGCATCCCTTATCTCTCCTTGCTGAATAAGAAAAATTGAGTGCTCATCGGTTCTGCGTGAATGGAATCGGCCGTCAGCGCTGTGCCTTTCAGCAGATCCTCAGCTTCTTTTCCTGTAAGTTCCGCAGGGAATGGAATGGCTAAAGGAACTTCGGATTGATTGACAACTGCAGCCAGAATCTGCTGGTCATTTTCCTTTGCGTAAATCAATGTATTATCCTCACTGTTTGCTTCTAATACCTTAAACTCGCCTTCATTCGCAAAAATAGGGTAGGTTTTGCGGAGCTCAAGCAATTTTTTCACAAAACGATGGAGCTCTCTATCCTGTTCGTCCTCATCCCACACCATGCATGCACGGCAGCCGGGATCGTTCCCGCCGGCCATGCCGATTTCATCTCCATAGTAGATGCAAGGAGAGCCCCCGAAGCTAAGCTGAAAAGCAAACAGCTGCTTTACGCGGTCCTTGCTATCGCCGGCTAATGTAAGGATGCGGTCTGTGTCATGGCTGCCAAGCAGGTTAAAGGCCACTTCGTTTATATTCTTAGGATAAGCATGCAGTCCGTTCACAATGACGGATGCAAATTCTTCAGCACGTATTTTGCCTTTAGCAAAGAAATTCAGGGCACCGTTTGTAAACGGGTAGTTCATCACGGCGTCAAACTGGTCTCCTAAAAGCCACGGCATGCTGTCGTGCCAGATTTCTCCTAATATATAGACATCTTCTTTCACTTCTTTTACAGCTGTTCTGAAGTCTCTCCAAAATGCATGATCGACTTCATTGGCAACATCTAAGCGCCAACCGTCAATATCAAATTCTTTAATCCAATATTGGCCGACATCAAGTAAATATTTTTTCACGTCCGGATGCTGGGTGTTCAGCTTCGGCATGCTCTTTTCATAAGCGAATGTATCATAGCCTGGAAGATTCTCCTTGATCGGCAGCTCGTATATATGGAACCAATCTTTAAACTGAGAAGCTTCGCCTTTTTCAATCACATCCTGGAAGGGTCCGAAGAAGTAGCCGCTGTGATTGAAAACCGCATCCAGCATCACTTTGATTCCTTTTGCATGAGCTTCCTTCACTAGACGTCGGAACGTTTCTTTATCACCGAATTGCGGGTCAATCTCCATATAATCAATCGTATCGTATTTATGATTCGAAAAGGCTCTAAAAATAGGAGTGAAGTAAATGCCGCTAATTCCAAGGTCCTTTAAATAATCAAGATGCTCAATGACCCCTTCAAAATCTCCGCCAAAAAAGTTGGAGGGAGTCGGGTCCGCACTGCCCCACGGAAGAGCACCCTCCGGATCGATATTCGGATTGCCGTTGCCAAACCGTTCAGGGAAAATTTGATACCAGACCGTATCCTTTACCCAATCAGGTGCTTTAAAGCGGTCTGCTGCATGCAAATACGGGAAACAAAAGAAATTTGCAATATCCTCTAGAGGGGCTTCATCAAAAAATCCTTTTTCAGCATAGATTAATTTTTCTGCTCCAGAAACAAGTTCAAATCCATAGCGCATACGGCGGTAAGGGGGCTGGACAGCAATAAACCAGTAATCGAACAAGTGATCACTCCCCGACTTTTCCATTGGGCTTAAGGAAGCAATCCATTTTCCGTCTTCCCAGTCATAAGGATCTCCGTGGATTAGTTCGACAGCTTCTGCGTCTCCTTTTTTGGTTCTCATGCGGATATGTAAGGTTTTATCATCATAAATGTAGGCAAATTCATTTTTGGGCCGGTGATAAATAGCTTCTTTTAGCATAAAAGACTCACTCCTATATTCATAGAACGCAAACGTTTGCGTTCATTTAAGATAATTAAAGATTAGGTGAAAGCACTGTTAATGTCAATTATGGATGATTTTAAAAAATGTGCAAAAGTTATGAAAAAAATGCTTGTCAAAACCCAAATAGGCGCTATAATAAGATTTAGGTTGTGCAATCGTTTTCACAGAAATGCAAGCGCTTAAGTGAAAGCGTTATATTTTGAACAGACCGTGCAAACGCTTGTACATACTACTACTACTTTTTTACTAGACAACAATATTAGGAGGGGTCAGAATGAAGAAAGTCATGTCCTTATTCATGATGGTAATTCTTCTTATCGGCGTATTGGCTGCTTGCGGTCCAGACGCGAAAAAGGGAGCATCAACGGAAGGCAATAACGAGAAATCCGGAGAAGCAGCAAAACCGGAAAAACTAATTGTTTGGGAAGATAAAGATAAATCCAAATGGCTAGAAAAAGCCGCTGCTGATTTTGAAAAAGAAAACGGTATCAAAATTGAGTTTAAAGAAGTTGAAATGGCAACAAAAATGCGTGATCAGCTTCGTCTTGACGGACCAGCTGGAACAGGTCCTGACGTAGTAACACTTCCGCATGACCAAATCGGCCAGGTAGCAACAGAAGGTCTGATTGCACCGCTTACTGTAGACAAAGCAGTAACAGATGCGTTCACTGAATCTTCTATTACATCTCAAACTTACGACGGCAAACTATACGGACTTCCAAAGTCTACTGAAACTCCAGTACTTATCTATAACAAAGCATTAGCAACTGAAGTTCCTGCAACAATGGAAGATCTTCAAGCGAAAGCAAAAGAACTTACAACTGGCGGCAAATACGGCTTCCTTGCTTTATTCGATAACTTCTACTTTGCAAACGCTGTTATTGGCGGTATGGGTGGTTATGTATTCGGTGAAGAAGGCGGCAAGCCAAATCCGAAAGATCTTGGACTTAACAATGATGGCGCTGTTAAAGGTGCAGAATTCATTCAAACTTTCTACACAGACGGTCTTTTCCCTAAAGGAATCATCGGTGAAAATGGCGGATCTGCTCTTGACGGACTTTTCAATGAGGGCAAAGCTGCTTACGTAATGAACGGACCATGGGCATTCCAATCTTATAAAGATTCTGGAATTGACATTGGTGTAGCACCGCTTCCAAAATTCGCAAACGGCGAACCTATGAAAACTTTCGTTGGTGTTAAAGGATGGCATGTAAGTGCATTCTCTAAAAACCAGGAATGGGCAACTAAATTCGTTGAGTATGTAACAAGCGAAGATGTAGCAAAAGCACGTTATGAGCAAACGTTTGAAATTCCTCCGGTAAAAGCACTTGCTGAGGATCCAATCATTGCTGATAATCCAGAAGCTAAAGCAGTAGCAGATCAATCTGCTGTAGGTATCCCAATGCCTAACATCCCAGAAATGGGTGAAGTATGGAAGCCAATGGCTGACAACCTTCAAACACTTGTAACAGGCAAAACAGAGCCGAAAGCTTCTCTTGATGCGGCTACAAAAGCAATCGAGCAAAACATTACAGCGAACCACTCTAAATAAGCATGACTTGAGAAGTAGTACCTCTGTCCAGGGGTACTGCTTCCTTTCCTAAAAAGGATAAAGAAAGCGGAGCAGGCTTTTAAGAAGCGGTAAATCAGCAAAGATTACTGTTTCCTAAGAGCCTGGCTCTTCCAAAGAATGATCAGTCAGCAGCAGGCAACCGTGTTCTGCTAGAAAGAAAGGGGAATACCGACATGGCAGATTTAGCTTACAAGCCAAACCAAGAACCAGCAGAGCTCGTTCATCAGTCCAGCCACAGAAAAAAAGCAGCAGCCCTTTCCATCATCCCTGGATTAGGTCAAATTTATAACAAGCAATATGTGAAAGCTGCAGCGTTCCTAGTAATTGCGGCATCCTTCCTATTTGTAACATGGGATATGCTCGATATCGGAATTTGGGGACTCATGACCCTTGGAACCGAAACTCCAAGAGATCATTCTATTTTCCTTTTAGTCTACGGAATCATTGCTCTATTTATTGTAGCTTTTGGATTAGCCTTTTATTTTATCAATATACGCGATGCTTATAAAAATGGGGAGAAGAGGGACCTGAATATTCCTTTGAGCTCCATTAAAGAACAGTATAGAAATCTTGTAGATAACGGATTCCCATATTTAATTATGACACCAGGCTTTATGCTCCTCGCCTTTGTTGTCATTCTGCCGATTATTTTTATCGTCCTCCTTTCCTTTACTAACTATGATCTTTACCACTCTCCGCCCGCTAAGCTTGTAGATTGGGTTGGATTCCAGAATTTCGTTGATATATTCAGCATTGACATTTGGCGTCAAACATTCTTCTCTGTATTCGCCTGGACGATTGTATGGACGTTTGGTGCAACGACTTTGCAAGTAGCGCTTGGGATTTTCCTTGCTATTCTCGTAAACCAAAAGGATCTAAAGGGGAAAGCCATTATCCGTACGGTTTTCATCTTGCCTTGGGCAGTACCTTCCTTTGTTTCAATTCTAATCTTTGCCGGTCTATTTAATGAGTCATTCGGAGCGATCAACGTTGATATCCTATCAATCTTTGGAATCGATCCCATTCCCTGGATGACAGAGCCGATGTATGCAAGAATTGCTCTGATCTTCATTCAGTGCTGGCTTGGATTCCCGTTCATCTTCGCCATGACGACAGGTGTTCTTCAATCCATACCGGATGAGCTTTATGAGGCAGCTACAGTAGATGGAGCCAACACATGGCAGAAGTTCAAAGGCATTACGCTTCCGCTTGTGCTATTCTCAACAGCACCAATCATCATCACTCAATACACATTTAACTTTAATAACTTTAACGTCATCTATCTGTTCAATGGCGGCGGACCTGCAGTAGCAGAACAAAATGCAGGATCAACGGATATCCTGATTTCCTGGATTTACCGCCTGACGATGTCATCTGCCCAGTATTCGAAAGCAGCAGCCATCACATTAATGCTTTCGTCAATTGTTATCATTGTAGCAATCTGGCAATTTAGAAGAACAAAATCATTCCAAGAGGAGGATATGATGTAATGAGCTCAAAACAGCAGAAATTAGTCAGACTAACGTTATCCTACCTCGTGATCCTGTTTATGTTTGCGGTCATTCTTTATCCTGTTGCTTGGGTGGTTGGGTCTTCTTTTAACCCGGGAAACAGCTTATCGGGGTCAACGATCATCCCGAAAAATCCTTCTCTGAAGCACTATCAGTTCTTGTTTGATATAAAAGAGAGCAACTACTTATTCTGGTACTGGAACTCACTGAAAATCAGCGTAATGACGATGCTTTTGACGCTCATTATGGTTTCATTAACTGCCTATTCTTTTTCCCGCTACCGCTTTGTCGGCCGGAAAAACGGATTAATGACGTTCCTGATTCTTCAAATGATTCCAAACTTCGCAGCATTGATTGCGATTTATGTTCTTGCTCTCGTTACAGGACTTCTTGATTCCCATTTCGGATTAATTCTTGTCTATGTGGGCGGACAAATTCCGATGAATACGTATTTAATGAAGGGATATCTGGACACAATCCCGAAAGAATTAGATGAGTCTGCAAGAATGGACGGCGCCGGCCACCTTCGGATCTTCTTCCAGATTGTCATGCCGCTTGCGAAGCCAATTATTGCGGTAGTCGGATTGTTCTCATTCATCGCACCGCTTACAGACTTTATTATTGCGAGCGTGCTGCTCCGTTCAGAGAAAAACTTTACATTGGCAGTCGGCCTTTATGACATGGTTGCAAAGCAATTTGGAGCGGAATTTACAAAGTTCGCAGCAGGTTCTGTGTTAATTGCCGTACCAATCGCCATTCTGTTCCTGTCCTTGCAGAGATATTTCGTCTCCGGACTTACAGCTGGAGGAACAAAAGGATAAGCATTTAAAGAAAGGTTCGGAGAAAAGGGCGCAGGCCCGTGCTTTCCCCGAACCTTTTTTTGAAGAAAAAACAAAGGGGTAAGACATGTTTATGAATAAAAAGCAGATAATCCTATGCTTTGCACTGCTGCTGATTCTGCCGTTTCAAACGGTTTCTGCGGCAGACAGCGATGCATCAGGCTGGCAGGATGAACGGATTTATTTCCTTGTGGTAGACCGGTTTGCAAATGGAGATCCGGCAAATGATCTCGATGCGGACCGCAGTAATCCATCTGCCTATCATGGGGGAGATTTTAAAGGGATTACAAAAAAACTCGATTATTTGAAAGAGATGGGGTTTACGGCTATCTGGCTCACTCCTGTGTTTGAGAATGAAGGACAGGGCTACCACGGCTACTGGATTTCTGATTTCAGAAACACGGAAAAGCATTTCGGAACGATGGAAGAGTTTAAAACCCTTGTGAAGGAAGCCCACAAAAGGGACATAAAGGTTCTGCTTGATTTTGTCGTCAACCATACTGGCTATCAGCATGAATGGCTAAACGATTCGAATAAGAAAAACTGGTTCCATGAAAAACAGGAACTAACCAACTGGGAGAGCCAGAAGGATCTTGAAAACAATTGGCTCTATGGGCTTCCGGATTTAAATCAGGAAAATCCAGAAACGAGAAAGTACCTTCTTGACACGGCAAAATGGTGGATTACTGAAACAGACATTGATGGATACAGACTGGATACAGTCCGCCACGTACCAAAAGACTTTTGGGCTGAATTTGCGAAAGAGGTCAAATCAGTTAAAAAGGATTTCTTCCTGCTCGGTGAGGTATGGTCCGATGATCCGGCCTATTTAGCAGAATACGAAAAAACTGGGATTGATTCTTTCGTTGACTATCCGTTTTACGAGGAAGCCTCTGAAATTTTCTCCAAATCCGGACAATCAGCTGCTCCTCTCATTGATGTATGGAAGCGTAATGAGCACTACTATAAGTCACCCTATCTGCTCGGTACTTTCCTGGACAATCATGATAACATCCGATTTACGAGAAAAGCGCTGATTAATCAGGAACCGCCTGGCATCAGATGGAAGCTTGGATTAACGTATTTGTTCACAGCACCAGGAATACCGATCGTTTATTATGGCAGTGAAATTGCCCTTGACGGAGCAGCGGATCCGGATAATCGCAGAATGATGGATTTCCGTGCAGATAAAGAACTGATAACGTATATAACGAAGCTAAACAGCATTCGAGGTCATGAATCTGCACTTGTAAAAGGAAATATGGAAAAACTGTATGATGATAAGGGGCTGACAGTCTTCAAACGTTCCTACAAGGGAGACACCGTTGTTGTAGCTATAAACAATTCAGATAAAACAGGTAAGGCAGCACTCCCAGCGGATGTTCTGGCAAAAGGGAAAGAGCTGAATGGGTATTTAACAGGTGAAGCGGTAAAGGAATCGGACAAGGGATACGAGCTGGTCCTTGATCGCGAGACAGCCGAAATTTATAAGCTTGAGGACAAATCAGGTCCGCATTGGGGTTTAATCACCGCAACCGTATTTGTACCAGTCCTGTTTGGTGGATTTTTTTATGCGGCAGGCAGAAGGAGAAAGGCAAATTCATAAGCGCTTTTGTTTCTCAGGGCTGAATATGTTATAACAACATGATAGAGTCATGTACGGAACAATATAATGTAAGCATTTTCTTTTTTGTTGAAATGGATTGGGTGGGAGAGAGGAAGTGGGAAAATGGCGACAATAAAAGACGTGGCAAAATTGGCAAAAGTGGCGCCATCTACAGTGTCGAGGGTCATTGCGAACAACCCTCGCATCAGTGACCGGACAAAGGAACGCGTACGCGAGGCGATGAAGAACCTTGGGTATCATCCGAATTTTATTGCAAGAAGCCTTGCAAATCAGTCTACGCAGGCAATCGGCATCGTCCTGCCAAGCTCAGCAGACAAAGCGTTCCAAAATCCATTTTTTCCTGAAGTCATAAGAGGAATAAGCAAAGCTGCTCATCAAAAACAGTATGCCCTATATATGTCAACTGGTGAAACAGAAGAAGAGATATATGATGGTGTCGTCCATATGGTTGAAGGGAAAAGAGTGGATGGAATTGTTCTTCTTTACTCCAGTGTGAATGACAAGCTGACACTCTTTCTCCGGAAAAAGGAGTTTCCTTTCGTCATAGTCGGCAAGCCGTTTAAGGATGTTAATGAAATTACCCATGTTGATAATGATAACTACCGTGCTTCTAAGGAAGTAACCGAGCATTTAATTGAGATAGGTCATGAGCAAATTGCCTTTATCGGAGGAGATTTGAACCTTGTCGTCACCATCGATCGTCTGCTAGGCTATGAAAAAGCAGTGCGAAATGCCGGCCTGCCTTACAAGGATGAATATATTGTCCACGAGGAATTTTTAAAAGAGGGCGGACAGGAAGCGGTTAAGGAGCTGTTCGGCTTAAGCCAACCTCCAACAGCCCTGGTCGTGGCCGATGACCTCATGGCAGTCGGCGTCCTGAAAATGCTTTTCAAAATGGGGATCCGCGTACCGGAAGATGTCTCCGTGGTCTCATTTAACAACATCATGATGGCTGAACTGTCACAGCCTCCGCTCACAACCGTCGACATCAACATCTTCCAGCTCGGCTGCGAATCGGCGAGAAGCATCATTCAGACAATCGAGTATCCGATGGAACCGGCAAGACGAATCATCATTCCTCATAAAGTTGTTAAGCGCCAGTCTTGTAAAGCTAGGGACACGGCTGAATTGAAGGAAGCTTAATAAGGAAAAGCCCGCTGGTGGTGCAGCGGGCTTTTTGTGTGCTCACGGGAGCGGGAGATTGTATGGGGTCAGAAATGGTTGAAAAATGAAATGTTCAAATGATGGTCTTAAATGGCTAAATAAGTGGGAGGAATGTCTAGATTGCAAGGCGGAGCGGACAGATAAGGGGCGCGAACGGACAAAAAAAGGGGACGGCCAAATAAAGGTTCTGACCGGCTAAATAAGAAGGGAGAACGGCTAAATTGTAAAGTGGAGCGGACAGATAAGGGGCGCGAACGGACAAATAAAAGGGGATGGCCAAATAAAGGTTCTGACCGGCTAAATAAGAAGGGAGAACGGCTAAATTGTAAGGCGGAACGGCCAGATTAAGGGCGCGAGCGGACAAATAAAAGGGGACGGCCAAATTATAAATTTAACCGTCCGAATAAAGGTCGATTCGAGGCAAAAAAATTCTCCCGCTTCTAAGAATGGGAGAATTATCTCTGTTTATATTAACCGTTTACGACTTTCCCGCCATTTACATGCAGGACCTGTCCTGTAACATATGTGGAGTCTGCGCTTGCCAGGTAAACATAGCTTGGTGCCAATTCTTCAGGCTGTCCCGGTCTTTGCATTGGAGTATCCGCACCAAACTCGGCAACCTTATCTTCCGGGAAAGTGGATGGAATCAGCGGTGTCCAAATAGGACCCGGTGCAACGCCGTTCACACGAATTCCTTTTTTTATCAGGTTGCCTGATAAAGAACGGGTAAAGGAGGTGATGGCCCCTTTCGTTGCAGAGTAGTCGATTAGCCCCGGTGAGCCGGCGTATGCTGTAATCGATGTTGTATTGATGATGGAGCTGCCTTCCTTAAGATGCGGAAGGGATGCTTTTGTTAGATGGAACATGGAGAAGATGTTTGTTTTAAATGTCCGCTCAAGCTGTTCAGCTGTAATGTCTTCGAAATTGTCTTGTGGATGCTGTTCGGCTGCGTTGTTTACGAGTATATCAAGTTTGCCGAATTTGACGATGGTTTCCCTTACAACCTGTTTGCAAAATCCTTCATCGCCTATATCTCCGGCAATAATAAAGCAGCTGCGGCCTTCCTTTTCCACTAAACGCTTCGTTTCAGATGCGTCATCATGTTCATTTAAGTAAGCGATGGTGACGTCTGCGCCTTCTCTTGCAAAAAATACGGCTACGGCGCGTCCGATTCCGCTGTCTCCGCCAGTAATAATAGCAGTTTTCCCTTCCAGCTTCCCGCTGCCTTTGTAGAAGTCACCAGCAAATTTAGGGGCTGGATTCATCAAGGTTTCCTGTCCCGGCTGAACATCCTGTTCCTGTGCCGGCATCGTTTGCTTTTGTTCATTTTGTCCGCTCATTTTTTCCACTCCTTATATATCAGTGATTCTCTCATACTTGATGATTCCCCAAGAATGGAAAATAAAACATTACAAAAACAGAACCGGCAAACGCCGGCTCTGTTACATGACATTAAAATACCTTGCATCGGGATGGGAGACGACGATCGCTGAAACCGATGCTTCCGGTTCCATCATAAATCCGTCCGTCAATTCAATGCCGATCGTTTCAGGGCGGATCAGTCTGAATAGCTTAGCCTGATCATCGAGATCCGGACAGGCAGGATAGCCGAATGAGTAGCGCTGTCCCTGATACTTAGCTGAGAATCGCTGATCCATTGTAAAGTCCGTTGCGTCCGGGAAGCCCCACCGGTCACGGATGAGCTGATGGGTCCGTTCAGCAAGGCCCTCTGCCATTTCAAGCGCCAATGCCTGGACCGCATGGCTCTTCAGGTAATCACCCTGTTCCTTAAATCGGTTCGCGGCTTTTCTGACATTGCGTCCAGCTGTTACTGCGAAGAAGGAGACATAGTCTTCGCCTTCGCTTTCCTCCCGGACGTAGTCTGAGATACAGCGGTTCGGAAGCTTCACCTGTCTCGGGAAATCAAAGGTTTCAAGCGGAGAGCCGGCTTCTTCAGAAAAAATGTGAAGCTTGTTGCCTTCGCTTTGAGCTCGGAAAAACTGATACACAAAAGCGGGTTCAAACCAATTTTCTTCTTTTCCCTGGACAATCAGGTCTTCAATCAGCTGCTTGAGTGCCAGTGTTTTTTCATCTTTTTTTGCAATCAATTCTTTGATTTTTCCTTTAACCCCTAAATGGTGGCCAAGGAGCATTTGCATGTTAATGTACGGCAGGATATGCTCAAGACTGATGGATTTTACCACATGCCGTTTACAGTCGGCCGGCTTGAGAAGCTCCGCCGCCGTTATGGTTTTTCTTTTTTCCAATAGTGTTGCCACTGCAGAGGATGGCTCTCTTGTGACCGTAATGGTTTCCGGTATTTCTTTTTTCACAAATTGTCCAGGGTCTTGCCTCAGTCTGTTTGCCAAAGAGAGGCCATCCATGGCATCTTTTGCATACAGCACGGTTCCTTGATATTCAGGAGAAATTTTATAATCCGTAAACTTTCTTGAAAGAGCTGCACCGCCGACCATAATCGGAGTTTCAATGTCAGCCTGCTTTAAATCCTGTGCCGTCAGAACCATTTGCTGGGCCGATTTTACAAGAAGGCCCGATAAGCCAATTACATCTGGTTTTTCCCTGCGGACAGCTTCGATGATTTCCTGCGGTGTGACTTTGATACCGAGGTCGACAACTCGAAACCCGTTATTGCTCAAGATTATCTCCACTAGATTTTTGCCGATATCATGAACGTCACCTTTTACGGTGGCCAGCAGAATTTTCCCTTTCCCGCTGTCATCCTTGATTTCCATGTGCGGCTCAAGATACGAGACGGAGGTTTTCATAACCTCAGCACTTTGCAGAACCTCGGCTACAATGAGCTGATTCGTGTTGAACAGCACGCCAACCTCCGCCATGCCATCCATTAACGGGCCATTAATAATATCAAGCGGGTCAGGATATTTCTGAAGGGCTTCCTCCAAATCCGGAAGCAGTCCTTCTTTTGTTCCTTCTACTATATAAGTGGCCAAACGCTCTTCCAGTGTCAGAGTTTCCGCCGGTTTCTTAACCGTTTTCTTCTTTTCCCGGTAAAAGTTCGTGAAGAGAGCCAGGTTTTCATCGGTTGTATGGAAGAGCAGATCTTCCGCCATCTTGATTTCTTCCGCCGGGATGCTCGCGAAACGCTCCAGTTTTTCGGTGTTTACGATCGCATAGTCAAGCCCGGCCTTCGTACAGTGATACAAATATACGGCGTTTAAAATTTCACGCCCTACCGGAGGAAGACCGAATGATACATTGCTGACCCCGAGAATCGTCAGGCAATCAGGAAGTTCCTTCTTGATCAGTTCCAAGCCTTTGACGGTTTCCGCTGCGGATCCGATGTATTGTTCATCACCCGTACCGACTGGGAACACAAGCGGATCAAAAATAATGTCGGAGGATTTTAAGCCGTGTTTGTTCACAAGCAGCTCATGAGATCGTTTTGCAATCTCAAGTTTTCTTTCGGCTGTTGTGGCCATTCCAACTTCATCAATGGTTCCAACTACAAGAGCAGCACCGTATTTTTTTACAAGGGGGAGCACCGCTTCAAAACGCTCCTCGCCGTCCTCAAGGTTAATGGAATTAATGATGGCTTTCCCTTGTGAATATTTTAAAGCAGTCTCTATGACGATATGATCGGTGGAATCAATGACAAGCGGAACTTTAATTTTCTTTGTGATTTCCTGGATAAACTGCTCCATATCCTCGTTTTCTTCCCGGTCCGGATCTGCCAGACAAATATCAATGACGTGGGCTCCGTTTTTCACTTGAAGCCGGGCGATTTCAGCGGCCTCTTCAAATTTCTGTTCGGAGATGAGGCGTTTAAATTTCCTGGATCCGATGACATTCGTACGTTCTCCAACAAATAGCGGTCTCATGGAATCGTCATACACGAGCGGCTCAATCCCGGAAACGGTATGCTGCTTAAGCTGCTCCCTGACTGGACGAGGTGCAAGGTCTTTAACGGCTTCAGCTAAGGCTTCAATATGTGCGGGAGTGGTTCCGCAGCAGCCGCCGACAATGTTCAGCCAGCCTTTTTCCGCAAATCCCCTTATTTTAGCTGCAAGGGTTGAAGGGGATTCATGATAATTTCCTTCTTCATCAGGAAGACCGGCGTTAGGATAACAGCTGACTGCTGTTCCCGCCATATCCGAGAGAGTACGAATGTGATCGGTCATAAATTCCGGTCCGGTTGCACAGTTAAGACCGACAGAGAGCGGGTTCATGTGCTCTAATGAGATATAGAAGGAATCGATTGTCTGGCCTGCAAGCGTCGTACCCATCGGTTCGATCGTTCCGGATACCATCAGCGGAAGCTCCTTGCCGGTCTTGGCGAAGGCCTCTTTAATCCCGAGAAAGCCCGCTTTTACATTGAGCATATCCTGGCTCGTTTCAAGCAAAAGCAAATCGGAGCCTCCGTCAATCAGCCCCCGCGCCTGCTCTTCATAATTGGCGATTAACCGGTCAAACGTCGTGCCGCCTGTAACAGATAAAGTTTTGGTAGTCGGCCCCATGGAGCCTGCGACATACCGGGGACGCTCAGCTGACGAAAAAGCTTCCGCAGCCTGTTTGGCAAGCTGTGCCCCCTTGAAATTGATTTCATAAGCAAGGTGGCCGAGCTCGTATTCATCTAAAACAATGGCCGTTCCGCCGAACGTATTCGTTTCAATAATATCGGCCCCAGCCTGCAAATATGTTTCATGGATTCGGGAAATGACCTCAGGCCTGGTTAAGGTCAAGTACTCATTACACCCGTCATAAGCCTCTCCGCCAAAATCATCGGCTGTTAAATTCGCGTCTTGAATCATCGTTCCCATTGCTCCGTCTAGTACTAGAATTCTTTTTGTGATTTGTTCACGAATGCTGGACATGTGAAAACTCCCTTTCTGAACGCTGCTTCTCTTTTTCCCGGATGTACTCTGCAAGCTCAACAGAGTATTCGTATTTTAAAAACGGTGTAATCAGATAAATGCCGTTAAATAAGTCAAAAGCGGCATCAATCAGGTCTTTTGCAATTGCAATGCCTTCTTTTTTTGATTGAAGAGGATCAGTGCCTGCTTTTGCCATCGTTTCGCGAATGCTGTCTGAAAGCTTGATGCCTGGGATTTCATGATGGATAAATTCGGCGTTCCGGCTGCTTGTCAACGGCATGATCCCGATATACAGCGGTGCAGGCAGATGCTTGACCGCGTCATGCACCTCTTCCATCTGCTGGATGGAATAAATCGGCTGAGAGATAAAATAATCCGCTCCGCAGGCAATTTTTTTCTCCAGGCGTTCTGCTGCTTTATCTAAATGGCGGACATTCGGATTGAAGGCTCCTGCCACAGTGAAATTCGTTTTGCCGCCGAGTGCTTTTCCTGAGTAGGATAACCCTTCATTGAACTGCTTGATCAGTGAAATCAAGTCGAAGGATGAAAGATCATAAACGGAGGTAGCCCCCGGGAAATCCCCAATTTTAGATGGATCGCCAGTAATCGCCAATACGTCCGTAAGTCCAAGGGAATGGAGTCCCATTAGATGCGATTGAAGGCCGATCAAATTCCGGTCGCGGCAGGTGAGGTGAATAAGAGGCCTCATATCATGCTTTTCCTTTAACTGTGTTCCAACCGCCGCATTGCTGACTCTCGGTGAAGCAAGTGAATTGTCAGCAAGTGTGATACTGTCGATACCGGTCTTTTTCAGCTCTTCAGCTCCTTTAAAAAACTTTTCCAAACTGAGCGTTTTCGGAGGATCCAGTTCGACGATAACAGACCTGCGCTCCTTCACAATCTGGTGGAGCGGGGGATAGGCAGGCTCCAGCCGTTCATGAACGGTTACGGGCTTCCGCTGCTTAACTGCCTTTTCCTTGATAGGTGCAAGCCCTCTTAGCGCATCAGCCATCGCTTTTATATGTTTAGGCGTCGTACCGCAGCAGCCGCCGATCAGTCTTGCGCCTTGGTTACGGAAGGCTAGGGCGCTTTCTGCAAAATAGCCTTCGTCCGATTCATAAACGAGTCTTCCTTCTTCCACAGATGGAAGACTGCCATTTGGGTAGACAGAGAGAAACGCCTTTTCAAGGAGCGGAACCTCTTCAAGTGATTCGAGCATATGATACGGCCCAAGCCTGCAGTTCAGGCCGACTGCATCTGCGCCGAGTGCTTCCAATTCTTTTAAGCCTTTTTCAAGAGGTGTTCCATCCTGCAGCACCCCTGTCTCATGCAGTGAAACATTGGCGACAATCGGCTTACTGGTTTCTTTTCTCGCAATTTCAAGAACCGTTTTCAGCTCTTCCAAATCGTAAAAGGTTTCAAGCAGAAGTCCATCAATGTCTTCATTCAGAAGGACATATAGCTGCTCGCGGAAGCTGCGTTTCAGCTCATCCAGTGTATGGGAGCTTTTTTTGAAAGCACGGACTCCGCCCATTGTGGCGAGAACATAGGCCTGGCTGCCTGCTGCCTTTCTTGCAAGCCTGGCCGCTTTCGAATTGATGGCCCTGATATCATCTTCTAGTCCATAGCGGGATAGTTTAATATGATTTCCGCCGTATGTGTTCGTTTGAATAACCCGTGCACCAGCGTTGATGTATGCCTCATGGATGCTCTGGACCTGATCAGGGTTTGACAGATTCAATTCTTCAAAACATCGGTCAATCCCATGGGAGTATAGAAGGGTCCCCATCGCCCCGTCCGCTATTAAAATTTCATTTTGTAAATCCTCTAGAAAACCCACTGCTGATACCCCCTCTAAAAATAAAAAGCCCTCTTATAGAAGAAGGCTTTAACATTCGGACTTCTTCTTATCTTCCAAGCAAAACGCTTAGCTGGATTTAGCACCTTGGCACGCGCGCTTGCATGACCGGTTGCTGAAGCGTCATCGGGCCAGTCCCTCAGCTTCTCTTGATAAGAACGATATGGAGTTGTTTAAAAATAGATTACTCCCAATTTACCTAATTTTTCGAAAACATTCAAGGGGGAAGGGGAGGTTTTTTACAAAACGGTCTTAAATATGGGGCGGATGAACAGGGAATGAATTCAGGAGGTCACTGAAGGTACTGAATGTAAAGGGGAATGCTGGGGGGGATGGTAATTGCTGACTTTACTGAGATAATTGCTGACTTTTTTAAAAGAATTGCTGACTATCTAAGGTAATTGCTGACTATCCGAAATCAATGCGAACCTGCAAAAAATATCCCAAAACCAATAAAAAAGACCGCTCACCCAAAGCGGTCCACTACAAAAATTATCGGTAATTAATAAATTGCACATCGATTGGAAGTTCAGCCTGTCTGATCGCGGCGATCACCTGCTGCAAATCATCACGGTTTTTTCCGGTGACGCGCACCTGGTCATCCTGAACCTGGGATTTCACTTTCAGTCCGGAGTTTTTAATGATCGTATTAATACGCTTTGCATTGTCCTTATCGATCCCTTGAACCAGCTTGCCGCGCTGGCGTACTGTGCCGCCTGATGCACCTTCTACTTTGCCGTACTGAATGTTCTTTACCGGTACTTCACGGCGGATTAGTTTGCTGATGAGTACATCTTTCAGCTGTTCGAGTTTGTAGTCATCGTCGGATACTAGAACAAGCTCTTCTTTTTCAAGTTTAATATCGCTTTTGCTTCCTTTGAAGTCATAGCGGTTTTGAACTTCCTTTAAAGCTACAACAATGGCATTCTGAACTTCCGGCAATTCAACCTTTGAAACGATGTCAAATGAGTTTTCCTTAGACATGGACATTCCTCCCGAATGAAACCCTCCAGTAAAGGGAAGTTTCACTTTATGTATTGATTATAGTAGAATTAAACATGCCATACAACATGTACGAGGTACAGAAAGGTTAGGTGACTTGTGAGAGCAGGCACATATGAACGATTGGAAATTGATGAGCGTTTGGATTTCGGGTATTTCCTGACGGATGGGGAGACGAGAGTTCTTCTTCATGACAGTGAAATAACGGAGCCAATTGAAGATAAAGATTTTGTCGATGTATTTCTTTACCTTGATTATGAGAGCAGATTGGCTGCAACAATGAAGATGCCGACTCTCCGTGAAGGAGAATACGGCTGGGTAGAAGCGATGGATGCAGTGGATCACATGGGTGTATTTGTGAATATTGGTCTTTCGAAGGATGCCCTTATAGCGAACGATATTCTGCCTGAGGATCGGCTGATTTGGCCTGAAAAGGGAGATCATCTCTATTGTACGATGAGAATTACTGAAAATGGGCGCTTTTTTGCAAGATTGGCATCAGAGGATATCATAAGCGAAAAATTTGTTCAGGCGACGCGCGAGGTTTTTAATAAGAGTGTTTCTGGCCATGTATACCGCCATATTGAAGCGGGCTGCTTCTTTATTTCTGTAGAAGGCTATAAAGGGTTTATTCACTCTAGCCAAATGACAAGGGAACCGCGTCTTGGGGAACTGGTTGAGGGCAGAGTGATTGATGTGAAGGAAGACGGGTCCATTAATGTGTCTCTTCTGCCAAGGAAGCAGGATGCAATGAGTTCGGATGCGGAAAAAATTCTGGACTACATGGGTCTTAGAAACGGAGCTATGCCGTATTGGGATAAATCAGATCCAGAGGACATTAAAGAACGGTTTGGAATGAGCAAGGCTGCATTCAAACGGGCACTCGGCCAACTTATGAAAGAAAGAAGAGTCTATCAGGAAAATGGATGGACATATTTCGCAAAAGAGCAATAAGCCAAGCCGGCTTGTGCTCTTTTTTTGGACATATTAACTCCTCTCTAAAATTGCCGATAAAGTAGGTGTAGTTATAAATAGATAAAAGGGGAGTACCATTTTGCGAAAATATATATCCATCCTTTTTTGTTTGATGCTTCTGGCAGGATGCATGCAGCAGCCTGTCCAAAGTTCAACGGAAAAGAAAATGAAAGTGGGCATTATGCTATCGGATGTCGGACTTGGAGATCAATCCTTCAGTGACTCTGCGTTCAGAGGGCTGCAGAAATCAAGAGATGAGCTGGGCATTCAATTTGATTATAAAGAATTAAAAGATTCGAAAACCTATGAAAAAGGTTTAGAGGATTTAGTCAAAGCAGGAAATGATGTGGTGGTCGGCCTCGGTTTTATGGTTCAGGAGGATCTTGAAAAAGTAGCCAAACAGTATCCGAAACAGCGCTTTATTCTGATTGATGCGGTATCGGAGCTAAAAAATATTACATCCCTGACCTTTAAGGAAGATGAGGGAAGCTATTTAGCAGGAGCGCTTGCAGCCATGAAATCAAAGTCAGCTGTAATTGGCTTCGTTGGAGGAGCGGACGTCCCGCTGATCCGAAAATTTTTAGATGGCTTTCAAAAAGGAGCCATGGCGATTAATCCGGAAGTTCAAGTGAAATCCGTTTTTGCCGAGAATTTCGGAGATGATAAACTCGGAGCAAAGCTCGCCTCCGATTTAATTAAAGAGGATGCAGATCTTTTGTATGCTGCCGCCGGATTTACTGGGGTAGGTGTGCTAAAAGAGGCGCAAAGACAGGGTGTATATGGAATCGGAGTGGACAGTGACCAATATTTCTATGCAGAAAAAGCGGTTATTACATCGATGCTGAAAAACGTAGATGTTGCCATTTATGAAATGATAAAGAATTACAAGAAAAGCGGGAAGCTGCCTGAAGGGCATGTGGAATTCGGCATTGCAGAAAATGGTGTCGCCCTGGCTCCAATTCGCATTTTGGAACTGTCTTCTGAAGAGCAAAGCAAGCTGGACAGTATGATCCAAGAATTCGGAGGGACAGCAAAATGACGATACGCAAACGCCTGATGATCAATATTTTGGGGATGATGGGGCTCGCTGCCGGACTGATCGTTTTCATCATTATAAGTATGCTTTCCATTCAATCCTCCAACCAGGATTATGTTCCGATTATGATGGATGTTCAGCAGCTTGATGCCGATATGAACGGTCTTAAACAAAGCATCAGCAACTTCTCGTTTTCTTTAACAGATGCGCAAAAGGATGAGTCACTGCTAGGAATGAAAAAAGTAGAAAATCGAATTTCGAGCTTGGACAAAAGACTGGGGAAGGATACAGACGCAGTATTATTTACCCGTGCTAAGCAAAAATATGAGGCTTGGAAGCCGGAAGCAATGGCCGCTCTGCAATCCAAAAACTCAGCTGAGGCAAAGCGCCAATCCATCCGAATTGAAGGCATTCAAAATGACATCTATATGCTGAATGATCAATCCAAAGCTTATTATGATGCGCTTCAAAAAGATTTAAAAAACCAAATTACCTTTGTTATTTTTTCAGCCATAATCGGGAGTCTTCTTCTGTTAATCGTTTCCGCGGTAATTGCAGTCCGGATTACATCCAGGATTACGAAACCGCTCAAAAAACTTTCAGAAAATGCGAAGCAAATTACTGAAGGAAATCTTTTGGTGGAAGAAGTTCCGTATAAAGGGAAGGATGAAATTGGCGTTTTAAATGAAGCGTTTGGACAAATGACCAATCAGCTAAAGGCCCTCCTTTTCTCCATCGACAGTGTGAGCAAGGATGTCGAGGGGTTTGCGAAGCAGCTTGAGACCGATAACCGTGCACTAACCGAAATCAGCAACCAGGTGGCGGTTTCAACTGATGAATTGTCCGCAGGTTCGCAATCCATATCTGAGGATCTGCAGGATGCTGTCAACCTGATTGATGAGATGGACCGCAGTTTTCAAAAGAACGTTGAGACAAGCAACCTTGTCTTTAATCATGGAAAGATTGCACAGGAGGCTGTTCACACAGGCAAGGCCGCAATTGATAATCAGAAATCGCTGATTAGGAGCAACCTGGAAGCAAGCGAATATATCCAAAAAACCTCCATGGAATTTGCAGGCTATACAGCTAAAATTGAAGACATGGCAAAAATCGTATCAGGGATAGCGGATCAAACCAATTTGCTTGCCCTTAATGCAGCCATTGAAGCAGCAAGAGCGGGTGAAGCTGGAAAAGGCTTTGCTGTTGTGGCGGAGGAAGTAAGAAAGCTCGCTGAACAATCTGCCAGTTCTACTCATCAGATTTTTGATATGGCCGCCATGATCAAAAAAGGCATTACTGAAGTTTCAGCCGCTGTTGACGGAGGCATGAATCTTGCCCATAAGCAGGAGGATACCATGATGGAGACAACCCAGACCTTTATGGATATCGAGAAAGCTATGAATGATATATCAGAAGAGTTGAGTTTATTAAACACTGGCCTTGTGAATTCAAAGGATTTAGGCGGCAAGGTGCTTAATAATGTTGAAAGCATCAGCGCGGTTGTAGAGGAAACAGCTGCGGGAAGCGAGGAAATTTCCGCTTCCACAACTGAACAGCTTGCGGCTTTTGAAAAACTGACAGCTAAAGTAACGGAGCTGAGAGTGCTGACAGATGATTTGAATATTACACTTGCTCAATTTACGATTAAATAAGGATGAAAGCTCCCCTTTTTTGGGGGGCTTTTTTTGTCGGAAACCCTCTAATTCCCAGATTAACAAGGCTGAATTCAGGGAAAAAGTATCGATATCTGCATCTTAAGGAGAGGTCCAACTGTGTTGATCAACTTTATTCTTGGCATCGCATCAAAAGCTCTGAGCAAGCTGTTCAGCTTTGCGACTGCCTCTTTTCTTGGCCGGGTTCCTTCAAAAGACGATTCCAAAGTGAGCCTGATTGGAGTGCTCTCTTTTTATTGGCTGCTGGTCGCTATCACATTTATTTTCCCGAAAGCATCCCGAAGCCTTATTCCGCTCGCGCCCGATGATCCTAACCTGGTAAGGCTTATGGCCGCTGTCCTGCTGATTGGTATCCCGCTATTCAATGGCTGGTTGACCACCCGGGTGGAAAATTATTCGGGTAATCACCACTCCTTCTTTATGCAAATACTGATGGGATTCCCTGTTACCATCATTATGAGTTTTTTGGTGGTGTCGCTTGTGATTACGATTCCAATTATTAAAGCACCTTATATTATCAACATGTATTATCTGGACACCATAAAAATTATGATTAAAAAAGGGCAATTTGATCAGGTGTATGATCAAATGAAGGAGATTTTGTCTGATTTTACATTTAAAGAAGAGGATCCCCCGAAAGTGATGCAATACCAATTTAACTTTTTAACCTGGGTTCAAAGCAAAATCTTCCATAAGCACATGTCCAAGGATATGAGGGTTTTAAAGGGGGAGGAAGATGGAGAGCATTTTCAGATTATCCTCCATGCTACGGATATCGCCATTACGGCTAAAAGAAAAACAGCAACGAAGCTCCGTTCGATCCTTGCTGAAAGCATAAATGAAGAGTACGTATACTTTTCATGGGACGATCCTTCCCATGAAATTGAGGATGAAATCCTGAAATATAAGCATAGGCTTGCAAATAACGAAGACGTCAGTGCTGAAAATATTAAGCGTTTAGCGGAGAAAATTAAAGAAACCGGTCTTTCCCAGGAAGAGTGGAACTCGATCCGCAGACAGATTTATAAGCTGCAAATTGCGTATTATGACCGGGAAACTGGAGATCTGCCGAGCAAAATAACGGTTGTACCTGATTATTTAATGGCATCAAAAGAACATTAAAAAAAGAGACAGCGGATGAATTCCCGCTGTCTCTTTTACAAATGATCCGTTTTTTTGGAAAACTGTTTTTTTCCGGCTTTACGGTTTTGATCTTCGAGCATATTTTTTGCATGCTCTTTTGCGTTGTTATCTTTCGCCTTTTTATCGTTATCACTTGTTTGCGGCATCTTTCATCCCGCTCCTTTCGAATGGAGATGGTGTTAGGATAACCGCCAGGCTTTCAGATTATGTCACAGATCCTTGTTTAGAAAAAAGAGTGCAATCGTTCCCGGTCCAGAATGGGATCCAACGGCTGAACCAATCATATTAATAAAGACTTCCTTTGGGGAAAACTCCTCAAGGATCATAGCCTTCAGTTCTTCAGCCGTTTCAAGGTCATCTCCATGGCTGATGGCAATGACTTGGTTATCTATTCCCTGGCCCCGTTCCTTCATGAGATCCACCATCCGGCGGAAAACCTTTTTGCGCCCTCTGATTTTCTCTAGAGGAATGAGTTTCCCGTCTTCAACATGCAGGAGCGGCTTGATATTCAGCAGGCCGCCTACAAACGCGGAAGCCTTGCTTACCCGTCCGCCGCGTGCCAGATATTCAAGATCATCTACTGTAAAAAGATGCTCCATATGCTCAGCATAGTTTTTTACAGATTCCTCAATTTCATCTAGAGAGTGACCAGCATTGGAAAGCTCCAATGCCCGTCTTACAGCAAGTCCGCATCCGAGAGAAGCACATTTTGTATCGATAATTGAAAGCTTGAAGTCCGGATATTCCTCCCTCACTTCATTTGCAACCATCACAGCTGTCTGATAGGTCCCGGACAGTTCAGAAGAAAAAGCTACGTATAGCGCGGTTTGGCCTTTTTCTGCAAGCCCCGTAAACACTTCCTTTACTGTCATCGGGTTGCACTGGGATGTTTTAGCCGTATGTCCTGCTTTCATCTCATCATAAATATCTTTAGATTGAATGGTCAGCAAATCTTCATAGTCTTCGCCTTTAAGATGAACTCCAAGAGGAAGGAGGATCACACCGGTATTCTCGAAAAAATCCAATGGCAGATCGCTTGCACTGTCCGCTATAATTTGAACGTTCATATGTACACCTCAGTTTTTCAATTATTTTCTATATTTTACTTGATATTAAATAAAAAGAATACGAATAAATTCACTACACATTGTATAGCAAGGAGCAAGCCTTGACAAACAATGTATTTGGAAACGCATAAATGGGGTAAACCAAAATAAGAACATCGTCTCGGGAGGTATCCAATAATGATTAAAGAAGAATCCAGAAAAATTATCGTCGTCATTTTCGGGGCGCTGCTGAATGCAATTGCGCTGAATTTGTTCCTAATCCCCGCAAAAGTGTATGCAAGCGGATTTACCGGCGTCGCGCAGCTCATTTCAAATATACTGACCCGGTATACGCCGTTTAACGTTTCCACAGGGATCCTGCTGCTTCTACTCAACATCCCGGTATTCTTTTTAGGCTGGAAGATGGTTGGTAAGTCGTTTACCATTTACAGTATAATAAGCGTAGCTGCTACAACTGTTTTTCTCGGATTCATCCCGCTTCAGGGAATTTCGGGGGACATATTGCTTAATGCTGTATTTGGCGGTGTCATTGCCGCGGTAGGTGTCGGTTTAACACTAAAATACGGTGCTTCCACAGGGGGGCTGGATATTGTCGCCATGGTGCTGTCCAGGATGAAGGACAAGCCTGTCGGCACGTATTTTTTCATGCTGAATGCCGTCATTATCTTCTCAGCGGGCGTATTGTTCGGGTGGGAAAAAGCCCTATACACTTTAGTTGCTCTTTATGCATCCACTCGCGTCATTGATGCTATTCATACCAGATATGAAAAATTGACAGCTATGATCGTAACGAAAAAGAGTGAGGAATTAAAAAAAGCAATTCATGCCAAGCTGGTACGGGGAATTACAGCAGTTCCCGCAAAAGGCGGTTTTACAAACGAAACAAAGGAAATGCTGGTAATGGTCATCACAAGATACGAGCTGTATGACCTTGAAAAAACCATTCAGGAAGTGGATCCCCATGCCTTTACCAATATCGTGGAAACAACAGGGATTGTCGGTTCCTTCCGAAAAGACTAAGAGGTGTATAATGAAAAAAACGCTCCTGTTTCTGTGCATAATCCTGCTCTCAGCCTGCACCAATAAGACGGATGAAGGAAAAGAGGTGACTGCACCGATGGAGAAAACAAATCAGGTACTATTGAAAGCATCAGCGGAGGGAAGTGCTGATCAGGCTGTTTTAAAGCTAATCATCCAAAATGATACGGACATAAAAAAAACCTTTTCCTTTCAGACTGGACAAACCTATGAACTGACCGTGCTGGATTCTGAAGGAAAGGAAATGTACAAATATTCCAAAGGTAAGATGTTTACGCAGGCTTTAAGAGAAATAGCACTCGAGCCCGGGGAGAAAAAGGTATATCAGGAAGTTTGGGGATATGATAAAAAGGTCTCACCTGGCGAATATAAGGTGATAGCAGTATTCCTTGGAAAAGAAAAAGGCGGAGAGACTTTGACGGCAAAAGGCACACTGGAAATACCTGAATCGTAAATGAAAACCGCCCGGGTAAGGGCGGTTTTCATTTACTCCGTGCGGCTTTCTAAATCCTGCTGAAACTCCTGAAGCTGGGCTTTTTCAGCCTCAGAACTGTTGGCATAAGCAGAAGATAGGGCATTTTTAGCACGATCGATGGAGGCCTGATCGTGAGGAGCAGCTTCATTTACGGATTCCCGCGCTTTTTGAAATAATTTATTCCCCATCTTAAAACCCTCCGAGAGAAAGATCTTCCGCTTGTTCCTGCTTGCGGCTGACCTGTTCTTCTGCTTCGGCCATTGTCAAATGGTAAGGAATGCGTTCATCGTGCAGAGCAACCGCATTTTTTCCTTGCTGAATAAAACGTCTCGATTTTCCGCTGCCCATCATTACCAGCTCCTCAGGGTTTAGAATAAAAGGGACTCCTCCAGAACGAAGGAATCCCTTTTATCTTTAGCTTAATCCACTATCTTATGGGTGGGAATTTACGCTTATAAATCCAATTCTTTTTTCAAATAAACCGCAACTCCATCATCCATATTGGATAGCGTTTCTTTGTTGGCCGTTTCTTTTACAATATCAATCGCATTTCCCATCGCGACACCCTGGCCGGCAAACTCGAGCATCTCCAAATCGTTATCTTCATCTCCAAACGCAATCACACGCTCAGGAGGAATACCAAAGTGATCTGTAAGCTTTTTCAGTCCGACCGCTTTATTCATGCCGGCTTTAATAATTTCAATGACGTGCCATGGCGCTGCCCATCTCCGGTGCTCAACCACTTCTGCATGAACGTCTGATAAATAAGAACGGATCTTATCTACGTTTTGCTCTTCAGCGTGGATGAGAATACTCGTAACATCCTCACCGAGCGTTTCGCCAAGATGGCCAATCGTCATTTCAGGATCGCCCATGCTGAACACATCCAGAAGCCGCTCATCATGTTTATGGAAATAAACGCGGTCCTTAACCTCAGCAAGCATATTATGTACACCGTGTTTATCCGCAGTTTTTACAATTTCCTGAACGACATCAAGCTCAAGAGTCGTATGAAACATACCCCAGCTGTCATCCTTTGGGTGATGAACGAACGCTCCATTAAAATTAACAATCGGAGTATCCAGTGCAAGCTCTCTGTAATAAAGCGAGCTTGAACGGTAAGGCCTGCCTGTGGCGATGCAAACAATGTGCCCGGCTGCCCTTGCTTTTTGTATGATTTCCTTTGAGTAGCTGGAAATCGTTTTATCATCGCGCAAAAGTGTTCCATCTAAGTCCAATGCAATCAAATAAGGTTTGTTATCCATAAGTTCTCCCTTAATCATCATTTTCTTAGTCCCTATGGTTATTATATCAAAAATACTCCAGTCTTAACGAATTCTAAAGACTGCGGATTTTTTTAAAAGAAACCAAAAGCATGATACACTATATTCAGATAAGGTGTTAGCACAACAAGGAGGATGCTTTAGTGGTCATTGTGGAGAGAATAATCGCGGGCGGAGTACCAAGTCTGCATGTTGTTAAAGAAGAGCTGAAAAATGAGCAAACACCGTTTGTGCTTTTTGTGCACGGTTTTACAAGTGCAAAGGAACACAATTTGCACTATGCATACCTGCTCGCTGAAAAAGGAGCCAGAGTTGTCCTTCCGGAAGCCTTATATCATGGTGAACGATCAGAATCCATGCCGCCAATGGAATTGAACGTCCGCTTTTGGGACATCGTAATGAATACCATTCATGAACTGAAGGCGATCAAGGATTTCTTTCTGAATGAGGGATTGATTGATGAATCCAGAATTGGCGTATCCGGAACCTCTATGGGTGGAATTGTTACGCTTGGGGCACTTACCCAATATCAATGGATTACCGCAGGAGTCAGCTTAATGGGCAGTCCCCACTACGTCCACTTTTTACGAAAACAGGTGGACTATTTGAGAGATGCAGGGCATGTCCTGCCAATTTCAGACGAAGATCTGGAAGCGAAAATGCAATCGCTCGAGCCATTTGATCTGAGCTTACATAAAGAGAGTCTAAATGAACGTCCGCTCCTGTTCTGGCATGGAGAAAAAGACCAAGTCGTACCTTTCAAGCCGACATGGGCGTTTTATGAGGACATTCGGTCTGCCTACGAGGCCAATCCGGACAACATTCAGTTTATTCGGGATCCGAATGCCGACCATAAAGTATCCAGAGAGGGCTTGCTTGGACTTGTAAATTGGTTCGAGACTCACCTTTCCCTGAGCACGCGGGTTTAACAATTAAGCAAAGTCCGTTATAATGCGGAAATAGGCACTGAATGAAGGAGTGAACCAAAATGGAAGAAGCATTAAAAGAAAATCTCATGGGCGCGCTTGAACAAGTCGTCGATCCTGAACTTGGAATCGATATCGTCAACCTCGGCCTCGTATACGATGTTGAAATGGATGAAGCGGGTGCAACTACTGTCACCATGACCCTGACATCCATGGGCTGCCCGCTCGCTGGAACAATCGTAGACCAAGTGAAAATTGCACTTGGCGATATCCCGGAAGTAAAAGAAACCGAAGTGAACATTGTCTGGAATCCGCCGTGGTCCAAAGACCGCATGTCACGCTACGCAAAAATTGCGCTGGGCATTACCTGATCTATCTAGTACAAGCACCGCTTGCCTTATTGGCAGGAGGTGCTTTTTTTGTCGGAACAGAGTGATGCTGGTGATGCTCTTTGGGGTGTATATCGGTCAATGCCCTTAATATATCGGACATTCGCGAGGATATCGGACACTAAAGAAGGGATATCGCTCACTCAGATTGAGATATCGGACATTCAGCCCAGGATATCGGCCACTAGCCTTGAAATATCGGACATTCGCAAGGATATCGGACA
>NZ_JAQV02000019.1 GCF_000732485.2 Bacillus sp. SJS
CTGCGGGGTCTCACCTGTCCCGCTGCTCCCGCAGGAGTCTCACGCCTTCCACTCCAATCAACAGGTGTTAAAAATCAATATCAGGCTTTAACAGAGCCAATAATAAAGGGAGCTCATGAAAACGAAACAATTCTGTATGGCACGGGGACGGTTCTGCTGAGAGCCGTCCCCGTTGCTTACTATGATGTGATCTGCCGCGTCCGTTTTTTGTGCTGGCACTGAAGGAGGATGTGACGGATGGTGTGTTTCGTCATGTGGTGAGTGCGGAGGGACGGCAGGATGTGTGAGTTTAAGAATTTGAATGGTTTATTGTCATCCGGATAGCATTGAGAGTGTACGCGGGCATTTGAGCCTTGAAGAATTCCAGGAAGCCTCTATCAATTGCCTGCTACATGTTCCCGTCTAGAAATGCATTCCAATGCAGTCGCGTTGCGCGCTCCACGCTCCCTGCTGTGGCGCAGAGACCGAGTCCAATGTTGATCCACGCCGGCAGAGTAATGGGTGAGTTGAAGGTCCCGAAGCGCTGAGCGATCTCGGGTACCTGAGTGACCGCATCGATGATCTGGGGGATGGCTAGAACCATCGGAACAATGAGCATGATCAGCGAAATGAAACGGATCCAGCGGCTCAAAGTGGGGTGTTCGCGATCGAGACGGGCACGCCGTCCTTCAGCAGAACTTTCATCCGGGATAAGCTGGTGCACCGTTCCTTCGTCGGTTACGAAATGGCAGCGTTTGAGGCCGAAGATCGTAGCCGCTACCTCGATCGTTCCTCCAGCCACGGGGAAGGCGGCAGGGAGTTTAGACTCGGCGTAATGTTTGCCATCGAGGTATAGGTGGGCCGTTCCTTTATCGTCATCTGCAGAGAAAAACTTCTGCCAATACGGGACGTCAACTGCGAACACTGCTTGCCGGCCAGCATCGTTTGTCAATGTGAGGTAAAACAGTGCACGGGAGAGCTGCTGCCACCAGCGGAAATCCTTTAGCGGCCGCCCGTTACCGGCCTTGATCCGCCGCGCTGCTTTACGTCTGCGTATCTCTTTGAACATTTCCTCAACTCCATTTTGTATTTTTAATTTGGGGAAACCCTGCCAATCCGACTATCACCCGAAACGGTCCTTACCTTGATAACATCTGCCGTCTTTTTAGGGGATTCGGGCGCTGTGATGTCTCCGGGAAGTGGACTGCACTGCCAGAGCGCCTTTCAGCCCATCCACCTTGATATCGCCAGAGTGCAGCTGGATTTCCGCATCCCCCTGGAGTTTCTCCGCCATAATATCCCCGGATTTTGAGGTTAACTCAACCGTCCAGTGGTGATAGCTACGGACAGGTCGATATTTTCCGCCTTCAAGCCGATAAAACTGGCGTTGCCGAAGTCCGCTCTATAGCTGATCTGCTGCAGTCTGGTTTCATCCGCCAGCGCTACAATAACCTTCGTCTTAATAGACTTATAGTTAGGTGCTGCTAATTTCACATCCTTTTGCAGTGGTGGGGAGGAAGTGTACCGAATGTATCTTTTCAATTCCCCATTTCCAGTTATTCAACCTTACCTGCTCCATGAGGGTAAAATTAAAAATTTATTTCATATCGTTCGTCAATCCCGACTGCTGGGCAACGCCCGCCCGCCGTTCGCGCATCCAGACAAATGCGACCATGGCGACGTTGACGGCGGCAAGGATGAGCAGGGATGCATCTCCCGTTTCAGTGGATCGGTCCAAGGAGTATACTTTGCCGTCAGCCATGAGCGAGTTGACGGTCGACATCATGACGTTGTTCGCAACGTGAAACGCGATTGACGCCTCGATGCCGCGGCTGATGATTGCAATCAGCGCTGTAGAGGCGCCGACAACGAAGAAGTATCCAAACAGCCAAGGGTCTGTGGAACCGTGCATCACCGCGAAGTGAAGGCTGGAGACCAGGAGACCGACGACCAGGGCAGGGAGGACTGGACGCACCCATGACGCAGCGGCCGGCATGACGGCGCTTCTATACATCAGCTCTTCACCTGCGGACTGTATCGGAGTGAATAAGAAAGTGACCACAAGCATAGCAATCGTGGTTCCAGTAAAACCAAATGTGGTCCATCCCGGTGCTTCGGGTGCAAAGAGCGCAATCACACCGATCCCGACGCACACAAGCAGTGCCGCGCCAATCAGGTACTGCACGAAGCGCTGTCTGTCGAATGCTCGCGGTGAGCTGAGCAGGCTGCGCCAAGGCACTTTGGCCATCCAGACGAGGAGCAAGACCGCCAGTACACCTGTGACGCCTATGCTTAAGCTGTCGCTCAGAAACCTCAACGGTGTATAAGCAGGTGACAGCGGATCGTCGCTTCTTTCAATGAGGCCAACGGCCAGGCGGAACAAGACCTGCACGACAACCAGCGCCACCGATGGCACAACGATGACTGCGAGTGGCTTCCACCAGCTAATACGGAGGTGGGCACCGAACGGTCTGGTGCTGTCTGCGGCCGGCTGGGCATTCTTCAAAGCTGCCCCTTCGTTTTCCATTTCATCGCTTTTTTCTTTTGACATCGTATTTATCCTCCGATTTATTATTTTTAGATTCATACTCTAAAAACTCCCATTTGTGATGGGTAGCAAAGCCAATCTTCGGCTGCTGCATCCTTTTTGGAAGATTCTCTTTTACTCAGTATAAGCCGCCTTTATTTCCCTTGAAGAAACAGAAGTTTACTTTCTGATAAACTTTTCCGGGAGTTGTTAATATACTGGTAAGGTTTGTGTGCTACGATAGATACCGAGGTGGGCAAAAGTGGAAAATGCAGAAATTTTATTGGTGGATGATGAAAAATCAATCGTCAAATTGATGGAAACCGTTCTGAAAAAAGAAGGATTCAGCCATATCCATGCAGCTTATACTGCAGAAGAAGCGCTTGAGTGCGTTTCCCGGCACCCCATTGATATCGTGGTGCTTGATGTTACGCTACCAGGACAGAGCGGTTTCACGATTTGCCCGAAAATCAGGGAAATCTCCGATGCTTATATTCTCTTTTTGACAGCCCGCGTCTCCGACCTTGATGTGCTGACAGGATTTGCGATTGGCGGGGATGATTATATTACCAAGCCCTTTAACCCGCTTGAAATTGCAGCGAGGATTAAGGCGAGGCTCCGGCGGAACCAGGTTTATGCCCCTTCCTTAAAAGAGACTGGAAGGAAGCATGATTTCGGGCGCTTTATCCTGGATGAAGAGGCAGGGGAACTGATCGTCGAGGGCAAGGCTGTGCAGACGCCTGCCCAGGTATTTCTCCTGCTGCAATATCTGTGCCAGCACCCGAATACCATCATTTCTAAGACGAAGATGCTTGAAGCCGTATGGGGATTTGACAGCTTTGTGGATGACAATACCGTTACAGTACATATTCGAAGGATCAGGGAAAGAATTGAGATAGACCCGAGCCAGCCTGAACTGCTCGTGACCGTGCGCGGGCTGGGCTACAAGCTGGTCAAGGGGAAAAAAGGTTGATGTCGCTCAGGCGGAGACTGGCTCTCCACTTCTCCCTTCAGTTCATTTCCATCATGGTGTTTGTTGGGATGATTTCTTTGGTCCTTCTATTTGCGCTTCTGATGCATGTAAACAGAGAAGAAATGAAGCAAAACTTCCCTGAAGGCGCCGTTGAAAACATTGCGATTGATACGCAGATCGAGGAAAATAAGGCCACCATCAGCGATGCGTGGAAACACCAGCTCGAAGAACGGAATCTCTGGGTGCAGGTTGTTGATATGGAAGGAGACGTCATCGGATCAGAAAATACACCTAGATTCCTGCCTGACTCATACTCAGTCAGCGAGATTCTCCAGATTGAAAAAACGAACCAATATGAAGGCTTCTACGTCTACTCCCAAGTCGATACCACCTTTGAAAAGCCGTATTTTTATATGCTTGGATATGAAAATAATGAGCAGGAAAGCCTCCAGCACTTGTTTTCAGCGTATTCAAGCAATGGAAGGATCTCTGGCGAAAACCTTAAGCAGCTGGAAAGGGAATTAGAGAAAATAGAAGGCTCCATCCAGGTGATAAACCAGGAAGGGAGGGTTGTCCAGTCAACCGGCTCTGAAAAGATGAAGGAAGACTACAAGCCGCTGGACGTGCTTGTCAGGACAACTTCACCAGGAAAATTCGAAACCCATACAGCCATTTTCATGGATCCGAAATCTGGTCTTACTTGGATTCTCCATACACCCAAGCAAGGTGCAGAGCCAGTTACCTTCTCCATTCTTACCGAAATTGTTAGGCTCATTATTATCCTCGGAGTGGTTCTGCTCACATTAACGTTAGGCATTTCCTTTTGGCAGGGATTCAGGTACAGCCAGCCCCTCCTTCTCTTCACCAGCTGGCTGGAAAGGATGGGCTACGGGAATTACGGGGAAGTACTGACAGAAAAAGAGCGCAAAAAAGTCTTCAAGAAAAATGGGAAGGTGCGCCTGAAGTACAAGCTTTATAAAGAAGTGATTGGGGCCTTCTACGAAATGGCCGAAAAACTTTCTGCCGCAGACAAGGAAAGAGACCGGCTGGAAAAAACGCGTGAAGAGTGGATGACCGGCATTTCCCACGATCTCAGGACACCCCTTTCAACGATCCAGGGCTACGCCCATTTGCTCGAAAGCGGACAGTACCACTGGACCGAAGAAGAGCTGCAGGACATGGGAAGGATGATCAGGGAAAAAGGGGATTATATGACGGACTTAATTGAGGATTTCTCCCTTGCCTTCCAGCTCCAAAACCAGTCGCTCCCCCACCAAATGAAGCCTGCCGAACTGAATGAACTTGTACGGGGCATCATGCTGAAATTTGCCAACGACCTCACTCTTGAGGATGTTCCTTTCAATTTTAAAAGCGCAGATTCAAAAATTTATATACAAGCGGATATACGCTGGTTTGAGCGGATGCTCGATAACCTGATCTATAACTGCATCAAGCATAACCCAAAGGGCACGAGCATTAACGCCTCGGTCAGCCGACAGGGCGAATCCGCCATTGTCACCATCTCTGACAATGGTGCGGGAATGGACGAAGAAACGGTCCAGCACCTCTTTGACCGCTACTTCCGCGGCACAAGCACAGATGAACAGACTGAAGGAGCCGGCCTTGGTATGAGCATCGCCCGCGCAATCGCCGAGCTACACGGCGGGAGCATTCATGTTTCTTCTGTAAAACATAGTGGTACTGTTTTCCGGCTTGAATTTCCTTTGGGAGGGGAGTAGGAGAAAGGAAGGATTATTATTCCAGAATGTCCGTTTTGGTTCATTAAATGGTTTTTACCTTTTCTTTCTCCTGTTTGTATGTAATTTCACTTTATCCCGCCGACCGCACAAAAATCACCATAAAGAACGTGTTTACTTTAGATTAACCTATCCCTATTTCCGCACAATTTCCCCATAAAATACAGCCATCCCCACCCACTCCTCATTGAAATCACCCCCAACCCATGATATAAGTGTAAAAGAAGTTTTTTTTTGACCAAAATTTTAAAGATGTACCCATATAGAGAGGAATGGAACGATAAATGAGTAATAATTTCTGGCGTGATCTGCCACGTCCGTTTTTTGTGCTGGCACCGATGGAGGATGTGACGGATGTAGTGTTTCGTCATGTGGTGAGTGCAGCAGGGCGGCCGGATGTGTTTTTCACGGAGTTTACGAATTCGGATAGCTACTGTCATCCGGATGGCATTGAGAGTGTACGCGGGCGTTTGACGTTTACGGAGGATGAGCAGCCGATGGTGGCGCATATTTGGGGGGATCGTCCCGATTATTTCCGTCAGATGAGTATTGGAATGGCGGAGATGGGGTTTAAGGGGATCGACATCAATATGGGCTGTCCTGTTCCGAATGTGGCACAAAGAGGAAAGGGCAGCGGCCTGATTTTGCGTCCGGATGTGGCGGCAGAGCTGATTCAGGCAGCAAAAGCGGGAGGTCTTCCTGTCAGCGTGAAAACGCGCCTTGGCTTTAAGGAGATTGAAGAGTGGAAGGAATGGCTCGCGCATATTTTGAAGCAGGATATTGCGAACCTTTCCATTCATTTGCGGACAAGAGATGAAATGAGCCAGGTGGATGCGCATTGGGAGCTCATTCCGGAAATCAAAGCACTGCGTGACGAGATTGCTCCGGATACGATGCTCACCATCAATGGGGACATTCCTGACCGTCAAAAAGGATTAGAGCTTGCCGAAAAATACGGAATCGATGGCGTGATGATCGGGCGGGGAATTTTCAAAAACCCGTTTGCTTTTGAAAAAGAACCGAAAGAGCACACCAGTGAGGAGTATCTTGATCTATTAAGACTTCAGCTGGATCTGCAGGATCACTATGCGGAAACCGTGCCGCGCTCGGTTACAGGGCTTCACCGCTTTTTCAAAATTTATGTAAAGGGATTCCCTGGAGCGGCAGAACTGCGAAGCAAGCTGATGAACACGAAATCAACGGATGAAGTGCGGGCTTTGCTTGATACCTTCAAACAAGTAACGCATTAATAAAAACGGCACAACCCGGTATGGGGTGTGCCGTTTTTTTATATACGGAAATCGTATGTAAAACCACTGATGCTACTCCTTCTACCTTAATTATACCATACAAAAAATGGATGAAATAGTCTGTTTATTCCCATTTTCCCCTGTTAAAATCAATTGAATAGTATGGGCGAGGAGAGATGTGAATGAGTTCTTTGGTTCTCGGTTTGCAGGAAATCAATAAAACCCACCGTGCGATCGTTGGCGGAAAGGCATTAAATCTTGGGCGATTGTTTACCATACAAGGATTACATGTACCTGCAGGATTCTGTGTGACAACCGGGGGTTATCGAAAAGCCATTGAACAAAATGAATCATTGGAGACTTTGTTGAATCAGCTGTCGACAGTAAAAGCAGGAGAACGGGAACGGATTCGTGAAATGAGCAGGAGTATTCGTGAAATCATCATGAATGCGGATATTCCATCGGATGTGGTGCGTGAAGTGACTGACCATCTTTCCATGCTCGGTGACAGACATGCGTATGCAGTGCGTTCCAGTGCGACGGCCGAAGATTTGCCACATGCCTCTTTTGCCGGCCAGCAGGACACCTATTTAAATATCATCGGTATCCAGGACATTTTACAGCACATTAGCAAGTGCTGGGCGTCCCTTTTTACGGACCGAGCAATCATCTACCGGATGAAGCAGGGGATTGAGCACAGTAGCGTTCATCTATCTGTTATCGTTCAAAAGATGGTTTTCCCGCAAGCTTCAGGGATTTTATTTACGGCCGATCCGATTACATCCAGCCGCAAGGTGGTCTCTATTGATGCCGGTTTCGGACTGGGCGAGGCGGTTGTTTCTGGGCTGGTATCGGCCGATTGTTATAAAGTCCAGGAAGATTTGATTGTGGACAAGAGAATAGCGGGCAAAAAAATCGCTGTTTATGGACGGAAAGAAGGCGGAACCGAAACGAAGGCTTTTCCTGCTGATCAGCAAAAAACACAAACGCTTACCGATCAGCAGATTTTACAGCTCGCACGTATTGGAAAACGGATTGAACAATATCTCGGGTCTCCCCAGGACATTGAATGGTGTTTGGCTGAAGATACATTTTATATCGTCCAGAGCCGGCCGATTACCACTTTGTATCCCATTCCTGAAGCGAATGACGATGAGAATCATGTCTATGTATCTGTTGCGCATCAGCAAATGATGACAGATCCGATTAAACCACTTGGGATATCGGTTTGGAAGTTGACAGGTAATGCTCCTATGTTTAAAACCGGCGGGGGAAGGCTGTTCGTGGATATTACGATGGGACTGGGAACAGCGGCAGGCAGACAGAATCTGCTGGATGTCCTGGGACACTCTGATCCACTCGTAAAAGATGCGCTGATGACCATCATAGAGAGGGATTTCATCAAATTGGACCCTAATGCCAAAAGCGGACAGGGACCCGTTAAAAGCCATAAGGGCATGTCATCTGCGGATATTCTGGAAGAGGCAGGGACCAATCCGGCCATTGTTGCTGATTTGATGAAGAGCAGCGAGGATTCGTTATCAGTGTTAAAACATACGATACAAACGAAATCAGGATTGGATGTTTTCGATTGTATTTTGGACGATATGCAGCAGCGGCGTCAGCGTGCGTCTGATATGAACCATCTGAAGGTCATTATGGCAGCCATCCATGCCTCGGCATGGATCAACGAAAAGATAGAGGAATGGCTGGGTGAAAAAAACACCGCAGACACCCTATCCTTATCAGTGCCTGACAACGTCACGTCTGAAATGGGGCTGGAGCTGCTGGATGTGGCAGATGTGATTCGTCCCTATCCGGAAATCATCGGGTACTTACAAGAGGTTAAGGATGAAAGCTTTTTGGATGAATTGGTTCAATTTGATGGCGGACAACACGTTCGTGATGCCATTGCTTCTTACCTCGGGAAATATGGAATGCGTTGTTCCGGAGAAATCGATATAACGAGAACACGCTGGAGTGAAAAACCAAGTATGCTGGTACCTATGATTCTCAGCAACATCAAAAACCTTGAACCTGGCGCCAGCAAACGGAAATTTGAACATGGCCGGCAAAAAGCTTTGAACAAAGAGCAGGAGCTATTAGCCCGGCTGAAACAATTGCCGGGTGGTGAACAAGTAGCCGAAGAGACTAAACAAATGATTGGCGTGATCCGGAATTTTATCGGATATCGTGAATATCCGAAGTACGACATTGTCCGCCGATATTTCGTTTATAAGCAAGCGTTATTAAAGGAAGCGGAGCGGCTCGTACAAACCGGCGTACTTCATGAAAAAGAAGATATGTATTATCTCACTTTTGAAGAATTTCAGGAAACCGTTCGCAACAATAAACTGGATGAACACGTCATTGACAAGCGAAAAGAGGAATACAGCTACTACGAAAAACTAACTCCGCCCCGAGTAATCACGTCTGATGGCGAAATTATTACAGGCCGGTACAAACGAGAACATATCCCCGCCGAAGCGATAGCAGGCCTCGCTGTTTCTTCTGGTGTTGTAGAGGGCCGGGCGCGTGTAATCTTGAATGTAGAAGAGGCCAATCTAGAAGAGGGCGATATACTGGTCACAGCCTTTACCGACCCCAGCTGGACGCCTTTGTTTTTATCTATAAAAGGTTTGGTGACCGAGGTGGGAGGCCTGATGACCCATGGAGCCGTAATCGCACGGGAATATGGCTTACCGGCAGTAGTCGGTGTCGAACATGCCACCAAACGGATAAAAGATGGACAGCGGATTCGTGTGCATGGAACAGAAGGGTTTATTGAATTATTGTAAGTTGTGGATTAGCAAGAAGAATCAGGTTTCCTTAACCTGATTCTTTTCAATTGCCTATAGTTTACGGATGGCAGCGGAAACGGTTAATGGAGCTATTTAAAGGCCATAGTCTTAAAACCCCTCCACAATCTTCATTTTGTTAATGAGCTTTACAATTTTATCAGGGCTGCCCTTATCGATTGATACCAATTTTGTAGTGTTGATGATCTCTTCGTAAAATTTCTTTCCAGCAGGGTATTGGCCATCCCAACGCAAAGGTATGTTGTAAACATTGATCGTGCCGTTACCATTCCCACTGTACGTGACAGAGCCATCTGCCAGTCGGGAACCTGCTAATTGGATCACATCTTCAGGATAGGCAGCACTGGTGCTGTCATCAGAATTAAGTGGCGTTCCGGCGGGAAGAAGATGAACGTTTAATTCATCGAGGTCCTGATTCGGTCCAAGCTGCAGCCAAACTCTGGCATATTCGATTTCTTTAGAGGAATAGCTGGATAAGGGACCTACTACTACACTTTTTATTTTTCCTGAAGTTTCTGTTGATGGCTCCGATTTCCCCTCACTTGTACAACCCGTGAGCATTAGAATGAGCAAAAATAGAGCTGCGTAATAACCCTTCGTATTCCTTTTCTTCATTTTACTTGGTCCTTTCTTCATGCATAATAATGAGCTGTGAAAAATTGGAACACCTTAGACATTATTCTCACCGTTAATAAGTCCATCTATTTATAGAACATTAATGATGGCTGAAGTGGCATCGAAATTAAGAATCAAAGAGAAATACTTTTTAGGTAAAAACCACCAATCCACCGGACTAAATTGCGTCCCTCACCAATACAATAAATCGGCAGAGAAATTTCTCTATAAAGGGAGGAATAAAATGAAATTTGTCCGGCTTTCCATTTCCTTTTTGATTGTCGCGTTCCTGATTTTCACGTCATTCAGTCATGTCACCGCAGCTGAACAAGCTCCAAATAATACTATGGATTCAGCCAAGGGAGAACCCTCGCCTAAGCCTGCCTCTAAAGCCAAGATTGCCTACATCACTTTTGATGACGGACCGAGCAAGTACACCTCTCAAATACTCGATATCTTAAAAAAGAAGCAAGTGAAGGCGTCGTTTTTCGCGATTGAACCAAATATTAGAGCTTACAAGACGAGCATGGTAAGAGTGAACAGGGAGGGGCACTATATTGGATTGCATAGTGTTTCTCACAGTGTGAGGAAGCTATATAGAGGCAGTCCTAAAAATGTGGCCTTGGAAATGGAAACGACAAGAAAAACACTGCAGTCGGTGGTGAAGGTTAATCACTATCGGGTTAGAGTGCCTTATGGGAGCAAGCCGTATATGACGAAGTCCTATAGAGACTGGCTCGTGCGGTATCATTTTAAAATGTGGGACTGGACGATTGACAGTAACGATTGGAGATATAAAAGCAGTCAATACGGCACGATTATCTGGAACGTAATAAATGCCGTACCTGCCGTGGAAAGGCAAAAAAAAGCCCATCATCATTCTCATGCATGAGCGGCCGCAAACCGTTCGGGTGCTGCCTAAAATTATTGATTATTTGAAATCAAGAGGGTATGTGCTGGTGCCTTATAATCCGAAGCAGCATGTTGTGAATAATTTTTGGAATGATGGCAGGCTGTAGATCAGAGTGGAGTGAGCAGAGGCTTACTCTTTTTTTATGCTGCATGCAGCTTTAAAAGGCTAGATTTATAAAGATAAATACCGCCGGCAATTGATATAATGAATCAACAAGCGAGATTTTTCGCAATCAATGAAAGCCATCGCTCCAGAAAGAAGGCATCCAAGTTGAAATGGAATTTTTTCAAGCGCAGCCGTAAGTCCTATCCAGCGGATCATTACTCAAAGCCCTACATAGAAGGGGTGCTGGATTCGATTAAAAATGAAAATGACCTTACCAAAATCCCTGCTGCATTTTCCTTTTTATTGACAAGCTCAGATGCTTTAAAGGCGAGGACAATCCAGGCGCTTCATCTATGCTTATCCAAATTGGAAAATAATAAATTATTACTTTTAGATCCGATTTTCAGGGAGCATTCTATGGATTGGAGTGATGAGTGGGAGAATCATCATCTATCCCTGCCCGCTATGACAGCCGATGAGAAGGTCTCTATTTTAGGCTTATGCACATTCCATCCTAATGGATATTTACGAGAAGAAGCACTGACCGAATTATCATCTTTCGAAACAGGCAGAGAACTGTCCTTTTTCCTGATTAGATGCAACGATTGGGTTCCTGAGGTCAGGGATACGGCAAGAAAGCTAGTGCAAGAGCGCATGAAAACTAGCTATGCGCAGCAGATGATTGAGAATTTACCGATTGTTTTTAAGCTGAGAAGTTCGAACCGTTCGGACCACAGGGCTTTTTATGATCAGGTGGTCACCCTGCTTTCACGGGCAGAGGCTGTCCCCTATCTTCATCAAGGTACACAATCTAAGATTCATAAAATTAGATATTTTAGCTATAAGATCATGATTCATTCGAAAATGTTCGAGAAAGAGAGACTGGTTAATTATTTTAAACGGGAAAAGGAACCTCATTCACGGCTGATCCTATTCAGCGAAATCATGAACGGAATTAACGAAAGGGAGTTTAATGCGTTTTATTCCACTTTAACAAAAGACAAATTTCCGAGGATCAGAGCGGAGGTTTTGCAGAAAAAGGCCACATTAAATCCTGACCAAAGCATAAAGGAACTTGAAAAAGCTCTCTTTGATAAAAGCGCAGCAATAAGGTCAGCAGCAAGGTATTTATTAAAGAAACAAAACATCACTGAAATTGCTCCTTACTACACCAAGGTATTGAAACAGAAGCCTGATGAAAATCTCCGCGGAGCATTACTGGGGATCGGAGAGACTGGGAGCAAAGACCATGTGGAAATGATCCTGCCTCTATTGAATGTTGATAAAACAGGTATTGTTAAAGCTGCAATCCGTGCAGTCTCGATGCTTGATGCTGAAAATAATAAAGATGAGTTCATTAAACTGATGAGTCATGAACACAGTGGTATCTCAAAAGAATCGAGAAGAGCTGTACAAAGAACGTTTTGTTATGAGAGGACGAATGACATATACAGATTATATAAAGAGGGGAAGACTTATCACAGCAGGTATCAGGCTGCTGTTTTGCTGAGCTCTCTTTCAAAATGGGATTCACTGAGGTACATTTTGGAGTTCTATGTTACGAAGGAAGATGATTCGATTAGCAGACTTGGAAAACGGCAATTAGCAAAATGGATGGCTGTGTACAATCGTACATTTACTGCTCCAAGTAAAGAGCAGGTGGTTTTGATTAGACAAGCGTTATTAAAATATGGAATTGAAATAAGCCAGAGTGAAAGTGAACAGATTGAATTTTGCTTGAAGGGGTATTAGAAAACGCTGATTGTTAAGGAGTTATCATAAATGTTAAGAAAAAAGAAAGTCCGCGGAAAAAGAAGAATGTATCGGAATTTCATGAATGAGATTGAGGAATGGTCACACTCATTGCCAACTCCAAACGACTTAAGTCCCACCTATTTAGGGTGCAGGGCCTTAAGTTTCGACATGGATGAAGCATTCAATGGTTACGAAAACTTCTCTAAAAACGAGAAGAGAAAATTAGCACAACGGATCATTAACGGAGGAAAGGAGTTACATGATTTAAAAACGGAGAAGGAGAAGGAATACCGGATTTTGTGCTACTTGTCTTTTCCTCATTTAGATCATATGAATATTAGCATAGGGTACACCAAAGCTGGATTGGATAGTTTTTATGCAGGATTGAACCATAACGGCCAGCTTGAAAAAGATTATGAACCTTCTGATGACCCCAGCTTCCTTCAGGATGAATGGGGATTGCAAATTCCAGAAGGCTTAGAGGTTAAAGGCTTTGTGGGAAGACGTTTGATAGATGGTTCGATGTGGTTCGTAGGTAATGTAAACTGAAGAACAACAACCTAATTAAAAACTCAATTGCTACATTAGCTATGAGTTTTTGTGTTCGCTTGAGAAACTCTAATTGGGAAGAAAACTCTTTTTTCAACAGTCACTCAGTATGAGCAGCGACATCTGTTTCAGCCATTTAAGCAAGGTTTACAAGCTTTATTATATAAGCACTACTGATTACATTAACTGAATAGAAAGGTCAATAAAAAATCAGCAATTCATTCAGAAAGTCATCATATAAGTTTTCCTTAAGCTGATCTGTTGGGATAGTTCCTTCATCAACATTTAGACATCGCAGTTTCTGATATGACTGATTCTTACGATACTCTCCGTCTATCTAAATTTGCAATCTAACTTTTATAAATAGAAGGAGTAATCAAATGGCGTCTATTGAAAGAAAAACGATGGAAACTGCCTTAAAACAGCTAGTAATACCAATTTTAAGAGAACAAGGTTTTAAAGGTTCCCTTCCACATTTTAGAAGAATAAATGAAAATAATATTGATTTGATTACATTTCAATTCAACAAATGGGGTGGCTCATTTGTTATCGAGTTAGCTACGTGCTCCAAAGAAGGAACAATAATATATGGGGGAGAAAAGATTCCTCCAAACAAAGTTAATGCCCATCATATGGATGAACGGTATAGATTGGGTGCAATATCTTCAGAGGATGACGGAAAATGGTTTGATTATAAAAACGCAAGAACAGAAGAAGATTATACAAACGTTACAGAAAATGTCCTCAAATTGCTTAAAACATCCGATGATTCTTGGATTTCTTCTCTATTCAAATAAATTTTAAGAGGGAACTCCTTTTCTATCGGAATTTCCTCAATTTTATCTTTTTTTCAAAATTGAGCTTTAACAGAGCCAATCTTTTAAAAACAACCCGTCAATCCTGATAACACCTCTCAAACTCATCATTCATCAGCAAGCTCTGACAAGCCCGTCCGTTTTCATCATAAATTTCGTTGTCTACATTTAATTTAATACTCCGGTCCGAATCGGGATACTCGGGGTTGTCATTCAGGATATAGAGGGTATCTTCATCGAGCCATTTCATAGAAAAATCATCTTTTGCATCACTATAATAAATGGTTTTGATATTGCCTGCCTCATTATTCTCTGTAATTTCAACCCATACGTTCACTCCTCCTGCGGCACCTCCATAGAGTTCATAAAAAGCATTCGCTGTGTATTTCTCTGAAGGGGATGATATAGGTCCGGGTCCTTTTTGCGTATTCTGCCGATCAATCTTGTTAAAGGTGAAGAAATAGGTCTGATACAGAAAAAACCCGGCTACTAATACGAAGCCTGTCAAAGCGGCACCAAGCCATTTTTTGGGGAAGGGCTTCTTCTTGATGATGGAAAGAACGAGTTTAATTAAAAACAAAATGATTAGTAAAATGGTAGTAATAAAGAGAAGGCAAAACAGTAAAAATCCAATCAGATCGATAATAGCGGTATCCTCCTGTTCAACGAATAGGTAAATCGTGTTATGTTTAGTTTATCAGAAAGTAATGGAAATCAGCTGCCAAAAATCAAAAATGATTGATAATCAAAAGTCAGGGAATATGTCCTTCCAGTGAGGTAGCCTTTATTTAGTGGCAAGTTTTTATTTGAAAAACAATGGAGAAACACAATCAGCCTGCCATGGAAACCGACCCGGTAGATCCGAGACCGTTTAAAAAGGGGAGTGAAAATCAAACATTGATTTTCACTCCCCTTTGTTTTAATTGAACGTGACTATCTTTTGACGTGCCTTCAACTAAGAGCCGCCATCATCTCCTGCTTTTCCTTTTACAATCGCAGCAGCATTTTATAAATGTTCTAGATGTTCACTGGTTCTTTCCGGTAAACCGTCACCCCGTCATGGCTCTTAAACTCTTTGCCCTCCAGGAAATCGAGGACCATTTCATTAAACAAATCCTTCCTCATCGTGCTCAGCGGATCGAAGGCGTCTTTAAACAACAAGAGCACGGCATCCGGAATATGGGCGAACAAGTTTTGGGAGCCTTTCTTTTCATCGACGCCCATCACTTTCTTTTCACCGCCCATCACAAGTGTCGGTGAGGTGATGCGGTGCAGCTGGTCCGTATGGTAAGGGAACTCTGAATTTTTCGCCAGGATAAACATGTCTTTGTCAAAGGTGAATGAGTTCCGCAGCACGCTTTTTGTATATTCATCTTTTCCATAAACCTTCATCATCTGGTTAATAATCGTTTCATAGGACAGCTTCTTAAAGATGGCGTTTGATAGCTTCAATACCCATCCGGACACTTTAGAGGGAAACTCGCTGTATCCGTTCGACAGGACCAATTTATTTATGTAATGGGGATATTTTAGTGCAAACAGCTGGGCTGTGACCGATCCATAGGATAACCCCACCAAATGGATTTTCGGGAGATGAAGTTCATCCAATAGCATTTTAAGATCCTCTGCCATCACCCGTGCAGAGAACTCATTGTCAGGGAACGACTTTGTAGATTCCCCGTGGCCTCTTAAATCCACCATAATCATTTGGTACTTGCAGGAAAAGGCGTCAATTTGCGGCTCCCACATTCTCCAGCTGGCACCCAGTCCGTGAAGGAATACAACAGGCGGTCCCTCACCGCGGACTTCATAGTGTAATTGAACGTGATCCATTTCCACTTTAGGCATATAGGCTCCTCCAAAATAAACAAAATGACATCATAATCAACTATTATAATCTGGTAAAATATGAAAGGGAAGAGGGATTGGAAAAAATAGGTGGAGCCCTTATTGAGAATATAGAGGTATACAGGAAGGCCTTTCGCAGAGCTGAAAAATGGATCGTCAATTAGAATCAGAATGTCTTGATCTTGTTACGGAAAAACGGGCTGGAGGGCTAAAAATAAGCAGAGACAGGCAGAATCCTCTGCTTATTTTGCTATGCAGGCAAAAAAGTTTACAAAAAATGAGAAACCCCTCTGCTTCTCTCCGTCTAATGAATGAAAGGGGGAAACCAATGAATGCCGGCAAAAAGATTTCCATCCAGTCAAAGGTTAACCATCCTGATGAGCGTGAGGACTATTTTAAGCAAATCATGGAGGATTATGGTACCGAGCTTTTAAAATTGGCTTATTCTTATGTGAAGAATCAGGAGACAGCAAAGGATTTGGTTCAGAGTACATTTGTGTCAGTTTATCTGAATCTCTCATCCTTTAATGGAGAGGCCTCTATAAAAACGTGGCTTTACCGGATCACCGCTAATAAATGCAAAGACCATTTAAGAAGTGCTTATGTGAGAAGGGTTTTCCCTGTCCATCAAATGAAAGAATCTCTCCATAATGAGAACCAGACAGAGACAGCACTTATGGATGGAGAGCTTTCAGAATGGCTGAAGGCGTGCATTTTCAAGCTCCCGGTCAAATACAGAGAGGTCATTATGTTCTATTATTATCAGGAACTGAGTGCTGCGGAAATTGCAGAAGTACTCGATATACCAGAAAGTACAGTGAGAACCAGGCTCGACCGGGCACGGAAAAAGCTCGCACCCCTCATTAAAGAGGAGGAACTATTTTATGGCTAAAGAAAACCGATTTAAAGAATTGATGGATCAAACGGAAATGGGCTCCATGAAATTTGAGATGGTGGATCAGCTTGCCGTTATGAGAAGAATTAGAGAGAAACCAAACACAGGTCAGAAGCGCAGGGGCGGGATTCCTGCTGTAATTTTGTCCACTATTGCAGCTGCCACCATTTTGTTTATCCTTATCATGCAAATGCCTATAAAAGATCAGATTGAAGCGGGAATTTCGAAGCAGGCAACCTTATTAAGCCAATCGAATGATCCGGGGTTGGTGGCTTGGAGCAAAAAAAATAATCCACAACAGGTGAACAAGACTTCAGAGAGCAACGGGATCAAAGTGTCCATTAAAGAGATCATGTTCGACGGATACAGAATGGCAATCGGCTATGAGGTTCAATCGAAAACAAAATTCGTCGGGCCAGTTCATAATCCGAAGATTACAGTGAATGGGAAGGCTATCAACGCTTCTGATTTTTCCGATTCAGCACAATCACAAATAAATCCCTATAAACAGGAAACACATTCTTTCAAGGGTGTGACAAGCTACTTTATAAAAGAGAAGCTGCCGAAAAAATTCGATGTGAAGGTGCAATTTTTCTCGAATCAAAACCTCTTATCTGGTAAGGAAAGAGGGACAAAAGGGAGATGGGAATTTTCAATTCCGATAGACCAAAAAGGAGAGGTCTATAACGTTAAGCCCAAAGTGAGTTTGACAAAAAATTCAACCAAACTTAGTGTGCACCAGATCATCCTGGCGCCTTCCGTAACGGAAGTTTCTGTATTAAAGGAAGATAAAGGGAGAGGTGCGTTTGGAGGAGCTAATTATAGACTCTTGGATGATAAAGAAAATCTGATTTCTGCTTTTGGTAATAGTGATTTTTCAGGAGAAGAGAAGAATGGAAAATTTATTCTGCGCGCCACCGGAAAATATACACCCACAGATGGTATTCCATCTTATATCCTGGTGCAGCCCTTCTCATATAATGATGCTGAAAACAACCCCAATCAAGGACAGATTACAATAAAAAGGATTACAGATCCGCTCCCAATGACCTTCCCGCAGAACAATAAGGCTATTGTGGTAAATAAAATTGAGGAATCTAAGGATAAGAAAAGGTTGAAGATTTATTATAAAGTAAAAGGCGATCTTCCTGAGCTGAGAGCCAGATTTTTTCATCTCACCATAGGAAAGGAATCGAATAGTGGTAAAAATCTATTAATGGATCAAAATTTATTCGAAAACATCAACAGCAATGAGAGTGACAAAGTAGCAGAGTTTAATACTGGGCTTAGAAACGACTTGTACTTATCAAGCCCGAATGTAAACCCGGTCCTCTATAAAGAGATGGAACTGAAAATCCCAATCAAAAAAGAGGACCTGATTAAAAAATAGGCAAAAACCCGGTGAATGCTGCACCGGGTTTTTGTATGCTCTAATCAATCATCATCAAAAAAATTCTTAGAGGACGTAGTTTTTTGTAGGATATCCTTATGATAATGTGTACTAGAAAGAACATAATCTTATCGTTTATCTGGAGGATTTCCAATGAATTTAGAAGAACAGAAAAATTTCATTTTAACAGGTCAAATGTATAACGATTTAACCCCGGAATTAATTAAAGCAAGAGAAAATGCGGTGTTCCTTACAAATGAATATAATCATAGCTTTAGCAAACCCCAGCATGAAAGAGAAGAGCTTTTAAAAAAGCTTGTGAAAAGCATGGGGAAAGGCGTTCATTTAGAACCGAATTTCAGATGTGAATTCGGGTTTAATATTTCGATAGGGGATCATTTTTACGCTAATTTCGATTGCGTCATGCTGGACGGGGCAGAGATCCATATAGGAGACAATGTTTTGTTTGGACCTAGAGTTGGAATTTATACCTCGAATCATGCAATAGATCCAAAGGAAAGAGCAGCGGGAGGATGTTATGCCAAGCCTGTAAGTATTGGGGATAACGTGTGGATTGGTGCAGGCGTTCATATTAATCAAGGTGTAACCATTGGAGAAAATACAATCATTGGATCGGGTAGTGTGGTTACAAAAAGCATTCCGGCAAATGTCATAGCAGCTGGTGTCCCGTGTAAGGTCATTCGGGAAATTACAGAAGCCGATCGAACTGGATTTGAAATATAAGGGCGGTGCCAGTCACCACCCTTAGTTTGTGGATAAAACACTTTATGCTGAAGAGATTTTGAGAGCTCATTTCCGGAAAAAATTCGTATAGTCCGCCTTATCCTCGATATTAAATTTAATCATTTTCTCAAGCAATTCGTAATTTACCGGCTCATTCCAAGGAATGCGAAACAAACCTTTTGTAGAGCTGTAGCCGGCTTGTGCAATGTCATCTGCAAAGTGCGCAATCCCCGCTTCTTCAGGTGAAACGCTTAAATGATGCTTCGCTGTGGAGATGCCGAGAATGAATGTGCCGTGATCCGTAAACATGGGGGTATTCCATTTGATCTGCCGCTCCAATTTTGGATATTTAGTTGCGACCCACGTCAGTATTTCCTCTGTTCGGCTGCGGTGGGCGGGGTTATCGATGCCTGCTAAATAGTTTGTGAAAGTTTCCATGTTATGCTCCTTTGATTACAGTTTTTGCTGAACTTGGAACCATGCCTGAAAATGAACAGTGGATAAACTCGAACAGCGCGCAAGGAATATAAAACTAGAATATCCAGGTAAAAACTGTATAAATACCAATAGCAACTAAAGAAATAATAAAGATGAAAATGGTTATACAACCAATCGTAAAGAATTTTTCCTTCCATTCATCTTCAGGATATTGTTCTTCTTCTAATTTCTCTTTTACCTTCTTTTGAGCAACGGAAATTACTGGTTCTAGGTGCAAATTTTTTAACGTTTCATGATCTCCTTTGAATTTTAGGGCTCTCGATATGTTCAAAGGGTCATGCCCCATTTGTTTCTCAAATAACAGACAGGCTTTTACCATTTCGGGGGTCTTGTTTTTCTCGAAATACCAATATCGGCCAGCCATTGAAGGATGTCTTAACGCATAATAAATATCCCCTAGCCTAGTTCGAAGCTCTAATTCATCAGGATAAGAGTGCAGGAGTCCATGCAATCGATCCCTTGCTTTCCCAAAATCATTCTTTTCAATGTCCTGTTCTACCCTTTTTAATGCTTTGGCTGGTGTTTTTTTTATACCGGCTCTTCCCTTCATTTTGAAATTGACACTTCCCATTTAGAGATCATATCTGAGTGGGGAAGACATCGTATTTCTTTTAATCAACATTATTACTTTCTTATAAAGCCATACGAGGTAACTGGATTAGCGTTTCGAAATTATCAATTTTAGCTTTTGTTTATCGTTTGAATGAACCATCCGTTTGATCTCTATCGAACGAATTTATGCGAGCCGTCACAGTACGGCATCTTTTGAGATTGTCCGCACGTACAATCTTTTAATCCCTTTCCATCCAAGATTTGAGGCATATACTTTTCAATCCGTGCTACCCGGGTTTTGGATTGTTTGGGAGCAGCAAAATAAAGAAGATAGGCTCTTTGCCGTCCAGGTGTCAGTGCTTCAAATGCCGTTTTTAAAGGAGGAAGCTCATCCAACTTATGCTGGAATTCCTCTGGAACCGTGTATTCAGTCTTCTCTTTTAATTTCACTTCCAGACCGGCTTTTTCTACTTCAATCGCTTCATGAATATATTCTTTTAGGAGGGCTTCCATATCAGCGATTTCCTGAAGATTGGTAAATCGGATTTGACGCGCTGCCTGCACATTTTCCGTTTGCTGGACCAGGATTCCATGAGTATCTTTCAGTAGGGCGCCTTTATGGAACAGAAGGGCGCAATACTGCTTGAATCCATGGATTAAAACGATGTTTTTCCCATCTAGTGTGTAACAGGGATTCATCCACTTGAAATCTTCATTCAGCTCGCAGCCAAGAACGATTTCTCTGAGCTTCTCAAATTCTTCCCGCCAGTTTTTGGCCTTACTTAAAAATTCATCAACCTTAGGATTTGTGTTCCTGTCTGTCATAAATCTACACCTCTCTTGCTTCATCATTTTTCAGCAAAATGCAGTCATAATTGTCAATCTAAGTGACTTGTACTATTAGCAAATTTTATTATTTGCATTTCCTTGTAATAATCCAAGAAATGAATACCTGTATTGTTCGTATGAAACCAATTGTTGTTTTCAATCGGTAAATGAAGAAAACTTTCCATTATTTTCGTTATCATTCCACCATGGGTGATGACGGCAATGGTAGAGTATGCTTTACTGTTTTCTCTAATATAAGAAAGAACGGATTCTGCCCGCATCCTAAATTCGTGGTTACTCTCTGAATCCTGCTGTTCGATTAATTGATCTATGTAATGAACCGGACAGCCGATCGTCTTTGATAAAACGTCTGCCGTGCCGCTGGCTCTTTTTAACGTGCTGCTCCAAACAAAATCGGGAGGGAATTCTTTAGAAACCCGCTGCGCCATTTTCTCTGATTGCAGCAGCCCGTTTGGGGTTAAAGGCAGATCCGTTGAACCATTATCATTCTGCTCTAAAAAGTCGTCTTCCGATTCCCCGTGACGAATCAATAATATCTGCATCCAGATCATCCTCTTCAATCGAATTATTATCAACATTCGATGATGGCCTGCTAATATCCTTCATTGTTTCAGGATCCGGACCTTTCTTTTTAGATAGGCACTCCTGTTAAACTCTATTTACGCAATGGGTTCATCCCAATTATACTTAAGTAAATTCAATTTTAGGAGATTTGTATGAGAACCTCTATACCTTGCCCAAATTTTCAAGAACCCATAACCCTCGATGACTTTGAGGATTTTTCATCCCCTTTTACCATGAAGTGACCGCGCTGCAAAGCCAAATTAAAAGAAACAAAAGTAACCCCTTTTCTTTTAATCGGGGTGATTGCCATCATTCCATTATTTATTTACCTAACCGGAATAGTAACCTCTTTGCTGTATGACGTAATACCTGTTATTGAAAAAATCCCGTCTTTTATTGTGTTTATGGGTCTGCTATATCCTCTATACGCCCTGTATGAGCGGTTTAATGGATTGGTTTTGTTTAACAAAGGTAATTTGCATTTGAAAAAACGTCAGTGATCACCATTACCCTCTGACGCTTAGGTCACCGTTAGAAAGGCAGAATAATAAAGAATAGGACTTGGAAATTGAAGTCCTATTTTGCATACCATTACATGTGATCTCTTTTTAGTAAGAATCTTGGTGAAGGAAGGACTTCTAGTTCAGCTTCAAAATAAGCAAGTTTATTTGGTATACAGGAAATGATTGACGGCATCCCCATTCCAACAGTGTGTTCTAAGGCAGTTAATAATAGCAGTTCCTTGCCATCAATTTCTTCGTCCCATGAAATCACATAACACGAGTCTCCAGCACCATTCTGTTTTAATAACTTGGCTATTTCCGCGGGAGTTGAGTTTGTTTTTGGAATCTCAAACATATACTCTTCACGAAGAGTGGTCCGATAAGAATGACAGAAACGATTAAGAGCATCTTTGCGTTTCTTCGCTGAAGACAATTCGAACAAAACTCTATCTTGGAGCCTTTTGGTGATAAATGATTTAACGATTATTTTTTCTATCTCTTTATCCAATTTTGTCCCCCATGTTCATTTTGATTGCTTGATCAATTTGGAGATCCTTACAGCTTAAGGCTATAATAAGCACTTCGATCTCGCCTGCAGTTTCAAGAATAGCCGTCAATCATCCTTCTATATTCCGGGACCAATCTGGCAAAGAAGGGGGTAACAGCAGGAAAACGGTCTTTTATGTATTTGAGTATTTTAAAGCGAAGTGTCTAGATTAGTAATTTTGCCGAAAAGCAATGCATCATAGTACATACCCTCTATAAAATAGTGGTCTTTTGATTGTCCTTCTAACTCATACCGGTTCTTCTCAAGTATCCGTCCAGACCCAACATTTGCATGCACGACTCTGGCATGGAGTTTATGAAGCTTAAGGGATTTGAATGCAAATTCACTCATTAATGCAACAGCCTCTGTGCCAAATCCTTTACCCCAATGATTTTTATGCAATACATAACCAATTTCAGCATGGTTTGCATCACGGTCAAAATTGAAAATCATGGCTGTCCCAATCATTTTTTGTGTTGATTTTTCAACAATGGAGGAATATAAATGAGTACCTTCCGACTCACGTTTTAACATGGTTTCAATGTGCTCAGAAGTTTCCTCCAAAGTATTCATCAAATTCCAGCCGATAAATCGTGAAACGTCTTGATCGGACGCATAATGATGCATCTCTTGAACATCATCGATCCTGAGCGGTTTGAAGTAAATTTTTTCACCGTCCAATGAATGAAATAAAACAGCCTGCTCCTCCATTTGTAACCTCCCTCTAATCTCTCAATGCGGTACATTCCCAAGCTTAGCGTACTTTTAAAAGAAGTCCTATTTTGTATACTAAAATTAGCCGACTGCCGCATTGTAGGATCATGTAATTTTTTCAATTCCTTCCAGAATTACGGGGTAGAAGTCCAGTGACTCAATAAGAGTACTTCCTTCCACAATTGCTATGGCCAAGGCAGCCGCCTGTTCATTCGTTTCTCCTTCACCGACTATTATGAACTTCTTGTAAAACTCATAAAAACTGTCACAAATCTCTCTTGCTATGGGATAGAAGGGATTTTGTAAGCAATTGCAATTAATTCGAGGCACAACTTCATGCAGGGACTAACTTCCGGATTTTTCATCATTTGATAAAGACACTTAACAACGTTTGAGAATGATTTTTTACCATTTCAGTATTGTCTAACATATGTATTATCTTTGCTGAAATCGATGAAAGGACTACAGTTAGCAGTTCGTTTTTATCTTTAAAATAGTGAAGTAGCAACCAATTACTTGTTTTCGCTGCTTTTGCAAGGTTTCGTTATTTCTTTATAGCAAGTGCTTCAGGAAAGCTGCAGGGCTTTTCCGTTTTTGATATTAAGTATTTGTGCTGGTTATCTTCTTTTCATAATTGGATCAGCTCTATTTCATTTGGGGAGAGATTAACTTTTTACTTAAAAGGACCGGTCTCCTGTCCCGAATCAGGTCCTTTAATGGTTTCCATTTTAGTGAAACTGAACAATGTGTTGATTGAATTAAGCAGTAAATGTTCGGCATTCTTTTTTAGTTATTGTAGATTTACCTCTAAAATCTACTTGACCATACTCCTGGAAGATTCTTAAGATTCTTTTTTAAACTGATCTGGAAACTGCTTTACAACTTCCGCAGAGATCGTATCTGCCATTAGGATTATATGTGTGATCCCTTCGTCAATTGAAACGATTCTTGCGTTCCAATCTTTTGCCAAACTTGCTGATAAATCATTTGTCACGAATTTCAGATGCATATACAACAAATTTTTTAGATCTTCCATTTTAAAAGAAGGGTTGGCACCGCTGAGGAAAGCTGCTATGTCATCAGCATTTCTATACCATTCTTTGTTTAGCTGTTTCACCGAGGCTTCATTTCCGCTTTTAGCCGCATCTACGATCTTTCCAGCCATAACAATATGCTCCTTAAGCAAATCCTTCAGTTTATTCCCAGCTTTCTCTCCGTATAATGGTTTTATAGCATTGCCAATATCCTCCTGATTTTTCAAAAGCCTAATCAGTACCTGTTTTTGATCCTTCGCTCCAGATGTTGTTGCACTTGTAATATAATTACTTGTCCACAATACATGATCAATCCAAAGTCTCCTGAATGTATTTTCGAACTGTACCTCAGATTGGCTAATACAGTTTACCGGCGGTTTAGTGTAGGCACTAGTTGTTTCAGCCTGCATGTTCAGAGGAAACAACAAAATAGTTCCCATCAACAATAATTTTTTCATAAAGCTTCTCCTTTCAAAGTTGAAGTTATCTTTTTATTATTGATTGATGGGATTTTAATATTCATAAAAATGGTTTTACATACACTGGTTTTCTTGGATAACTGTTCATATCCCATTTCTCAAATTTATTGCTGATATAAGCGATATTTGAAATAATGAACAGGTTTATTGTAATAACGTATATTCTCGCATTATGATCTAGTCCACTTTTTCAAAACTATTTATTTTAATGAGTCTATATAACTATCTAAAACGGTGTCGATATAAGGTATATAGTCTTATTTGATATGCTTCCAAAATTTGTTTGAAAAAGGGGAAAAGCATGAAAAGTATAAAAGCGAAACTTTTATTAAGTTTTGGGATTATTTTGCTGATTTTATCCGTGCTGGCTGTTTACAGTTTAGTTACGATCCGTTCTATGTCCGAAGATGTTAAAGACATAACATCCAATGACATGACCTTTTTAGAGTCCGCCAATTCCATGACATTCAGTGTGGCAAATCGAGCCAAACTTGCTCGGGACTATATCCTTTTTAATCAGGAAACGTTCAAGCAGCGCTTTTTATCAGAGACAGATAAAGCTACTGAAACTCAAAAAGTTCTCCAAGATGCGATTAGTTCAGGTCGAATCTCAAAGGAAGTGGAGTCTGCGTTAAAAGACGCCTACGTTAAAACTGGTAAATGGGAAAACGTAGTTAAAGATGAAATCATCCCCCTTTATGACACCGGCGATGCGGAGGGTGCCATCCTTCTAATGGAAGAAAAGTGTCTTCCGTATAGTCAACAAGCCATTGATGCTTGGCTTAAGGTAGTGGATATCCAGAATGGCCATGTAAAGCGTCAAGCGAAGGGGATCGAGACTGCTGCTTCCCAATCTGAATCAATCATCATCTTTGTATCCGTTTTTGCCATCTGCATGGCCATTGCAGTGGCTTTGTGGAGTGCGAATTATATTTCAAAGTCTATTTTATCTGTGGTTACCCGTTTAGAAACCCTTGCAAAAGGGGATTTCCTCGGGGATTCATTAAAAGTAAGGTCCAAGGATGAAATCGGCCGGCTGGTTCATGCTTCGAATACAATGGCTGCAAATATTAAAATGCTGTTAAAAAGAGTTGGGGACACATCTGATCAAGTGGCTGCCTCTTCCCAGCAGCTTTCTGCTTCGGCAGAACAGTCCACTTCTTCTGCTGAACAGGTCACAACTTCCATTCAAGAAATCGCACAAGGAGCGGATACATCTTCTAAGAATGCAAAAACGTCCGTAATCGTGATGGGAGATATCTCAACAGATATTCAGCGGATTGCTGCATCTTCAGCAGATGTTGCTCAAGTTACTTTAAATACGGAAAATCAAGCTAGTGAAGGGAATCAATTAGTCCAAAAGGCTGTCATTCAAATGAAATCCATTGAAGCATCAGTCGGCACTTCATCTGATCTTGTTACTAATCTTGGTGAACAATCGAAGGAAATCGGAAAAATCGTTCAAGTGATTACAGGAATTTCAGACCAGACCAATTTATTAGCTTTAAACGCTGCAATCGAAGCTGCTCGAGCAGGCGAACACGGCAGGGGATTTGCCGTAGTGGCGGATGAGGTACGCAAGCTGGCGGAGCAATCCAAACTTTCAGCTGACCAAATATCAAAATTGATCCATCAGATTCAAAATGACATAAAAGCAGCTGTAGACTCTATGTATCAAGGGACAATGGAGGTTGGAACCGGAACAAACATCATAGCTGAAGCGGGCCATGCATTTCAAAATATTCTTCTTTCGATCCAACAAGTAACTGAAAAGTCAGAAGAAGTCTCTTCTTCGACAGAACAGGTGTCTGCATCCACTCAAAAAGTAAACGAATCCGTAAATTCATTTGCTGAAATAGCCGATCTTGCATCAGAAAACTCACAAAATGTTGCGGCTGCGGCAGAAGAACAACTGGCTGTCATGCAAGAGGTCTCTGCTTCTGCTGCATCATTGGGTTTCTTGTCTAGCGAACTTCAAGAGGAACTAAAAAAATTTAAATTTTAAGCATCGTTGTGCATTATTTCTGTGAGAGGAATCCATCTGAAAATGGGTTCTTTTTTAGTCGTAGCATATTTAGATAAGAAGTACTTTCAGTGTTCATGCATCCAATAGGTTTAAGTATAATTGCTGGGCTTTCTTATTTAGTGGATGACAACGTGTAGGTATGAGCAGGAAACCTGTCATATTAGCAATAAAGGAAATTATTTCGTAAATGTTATTGAAGCAAGTTCTTTAGAGGAATTTCGAGTGGTTTCGCATATAAAATATGTATAAAAACAGCCGAGTCTTCTTCATGATCGGAAGACCGGCTAAAGGAGAAAAATATTGCTAGTATCTATTAGCCTTGTTTTTCTAAAGTCACTTGAAAAATGGTTGCAGCATTAAAGCTCTTGATCATAGTCAAAACTATTTTGCGTGTTGAGATCAGCTCGTGAAGATGGCCGTCCGAACAACCCGCCCCCTGTGCCGCCGCCTATTAATCGGAATAAAGCTATGATTAACGCAATCCTGATTAAAAGCCTAACCAATTGTCCTCTAATCCGTGTTCTCATAATGATAAAGTTGCTTCCTACGGATAGAAGGGTCCCTGTATAACTCCCATTGGTTGTAACAACCTCCACTTGTTGACCAACCAGAGCTCTAGCTTCTTTATTAAACCACTCTTTTTTCAATTTTTCACCCCTCTGAGTTTTCTCCTTTTTAGAATATGTGGAAATTTAGTAGGAGAGTGGACGGTTTCCCTGATTCATGTGTGGATTTTTTTAACTGAAAATTACATGGTAGTATGTATTGTCAACTCTAAACTAGCCCCTTTTATAAGATTTCTAAAATTTGTATTTAATAGGGTTTTAATCCTAGCGTTCCTTGAATTTTGAAAATGATCAAATGAGCAAACATAATAAATTCTCTTAATACTCATCTAAACTGGTAAAACAGCTATTTTTTTGAGCCCTGTTTTATTGTTATTTTTAAGTTGCTTCAGCTACCGCATTTTGCAGCAATGAAATATTGAGGATTATGATTTAGCTTGGTTTCAATATCATGAAACCAGTGAAGCTAATTACAGCATGCTGCAAGACATCCTTAAAGTCGAATGCTCAATTTCCTGTAAAGGGAACATATGATACAAAATCGAAATTCATTTTGTTGTATAATCTCCACAATCACATAAATCAATGATTTTTGGGATTGTGGTAGAATAAAATAAATAAATTTTTGCTCTATTAACAAAGTAGCATTGGCGAGAAAGAAAATAACAAAAATTGATGAACTGACAGGAGTTAGATAAGATGATAAAAGGTTTCGGAGGAATATTTTGGAGAACTAAGAATCTTGAAGTTGTGAAAAAATGGTATAGCGAAGTGCTGAAGATAGAAATAGAGAATTGGAATGGGACTGTGATTAAACCCCAATTAGAAAATGAAACGATCTTTTCTTTCTTTGCAGATAATGACAGTTATTTCCCAACAGAACAGCAAGTGATGTTAAATTTCCAAGTGCATAATCTAGAGGAGACGATTAAGCATCTTGAACATATGAGTGTACCTTTTGCAAAGAAAAAAGAGATTAGTGAATTTGGAAAGTTTATCTGGATTGAAGATCCTGAAGGTCGACTGGTTGAGCTTTGGGAAAAATAATGAGTTCTAATTCAATTGCTATTATCGGATGCTTTAATTGAAAAGAAAAGAGCTGAATCAGGATTGCAAACGCCTGGGTCCTACCCAAGCGTTTATTTTTTTTGGCAATTTTAAACATAGCTATTTAACACAGAATTAGTAAAAAATTTTATAATTATCCTTTGACATTCAAATGCCTTTCCAAATCATTCATGGATTTTTTGCTGATTAAGACTATTTACTAAATCCGTAATTTTCTTAGAGCGTACTTCAAGATGATCAGATTGGCTCATTAACGATCCCATTAATACGGTCTGTTCATTTGTGGATGCATGGATTCTTCGGCTGGAAGTAAGAGATTCATGAGAATCAAATAGCATAGATTCGAAAGCCTGTTGTACTTTTAAATTTGAGTCTGTTAATCCCGAAATACTTTCCTTATATAGACCAAGGAGCTCATTGACCTGGCTGTTTGTAGAAAAAATTGTATCGAACACCTGGTTTGAATCATCCACAAGTATTGCCCCTTTTTTAACGTCTGCTAGTGAAACTTCTACTTGTTTTTGGATTGAAATCATTTCTTTTTGTATCTCTGACACAACGCGCACAATTTCTTTCGCAGACAAGTCAGATTGTAAAGCAAGCTTCCGAACTTCTTCTGCTACAACGGCAAAACCTTTCCCAAATTCCCCAGCTCTAGCTGCTTCAATTGATGCATTCAATGCAAGGAGGTTTGTTTGATCAGTTATCCCATTAATGACGCCGATAAATCGTGCGACTTCTTGTAGTTGCTGTTTAAACGCATAAATACTTGTTTCCAACCCTGATACGTTATGATTTATATGATCAAATTGAAGGTGAAGTTCTGCCATTTTCTGATGACCTGTGCCTATAAAACCAGAAGCTGCATGGGAAGTCTCAGATACTTCGGTTGTACGTTTATTTAGTTCACTGACTTTGTCATTCATTCCCTGCAAGCTTGCCATACTTGATTTAGCAAGGATTAACTGCTGTTCAGCTTTATTTGCACGATCATTTACACTACTGCCTATTAGCTCAGAAGCAATACTTGTCTCTTTGGATGTTCCTTTAATTTCGGATGAGACGTTAAGCATTTCGTGAGACATCATTGTTAATGTAGTAAGCAATTCTTCTGTTTCTCTCTCACTTTTTTCTTTATCTTCTGATAAGCTTATTTTCATATTATGTTTATGAAGCAAAAGTACAATTGTAGCTCCACTAGTGAATAGTAAAAAAATAGCGTGTATAAGCAGCAGAGAAAAAGAATAATTACTGGTTCCACACAGCAGTTGAGGGAATAGAAAATATCCCGCCAAATGCTGTACCGCAAAGATTATAGTACTCAATAGAATCATTTTTATGGAATCAAAATAGGCAATTAGAGCGATCACCATAAAGATTGAAAAGTGATATTCTACCAGCCCTTTTCCCCCAGCAATAATGGAAACGGACGAGAAGGTAAGGCAAAGAGTAAGGAGCCATGGGAGAAGCCGATGATCTTTTCGCTTTATAAAAAAGGCGATAGATGCTGCTAGTAAGAGAACCGGAAGAATGAATAGAATCATTAGCGTAACATCCAGAGGACGGGGGAGATGGATGCTTCCTCTCATAACCAGATAATCATTTAGAAAATCAGTAAAACGATGCAATCCATGTACCAATATCGAGAGAAAAACAGTCCCAGAACTAAAAATCAGCATTAGAAAATGCCCTTTAAATTTACTCTTGTCCATACACTACACCTCAATTAGTTAATTGATAAATTTAGAGACAAAAAAAGCCAATTAAACAAACTGTTTAATTAGCCGGTTGCGCTACTGACTCCAAACCATCCAAGCGCCCAAATAAAGATGGTTATTCTCTGTCTCTCTATTCAACTAATAATTATATCGGTCTAGAAAAATATTTTATTAGAGAAAAGGATATAAAAAATCTGGAAATTTAAGGCGTAATAAAACAAATGGTTCATACATTCAAATGAATTTGATTTGTTTTAGATAGTTGCCTTACTTTGTTTGCTTTATTTAGCTTTGAATAATGATGGGGTTTTCAGATATTATTTATGGATGAAACCAATTTTCTCCAGGGCAAGACTTAAGTCTGAATAGGACGGGTTATCTTTGAAGTTGATTCCGAGGTTCACCATCGTATGAGCAATTTCTGGACGGACTCCCGATAGTTTAGGAATAACGCCCACTAGTTTTAAACCTTCCAGTACTTTATAGATCTGGCTTGCTACTGCTGTATCTACGACGGGTACCCCTGAAAGATCGATGATTAAATGAGTAAACCCATTTTTAGAGCTCTGCTTTAGTGCTTCTTCCATCAGTTTAAGAGCTCGATCAGAGTCTAATTCACCAATTAAAGGAATGACGCCTATCTTAGATGAGAGCCGGATGATTGGTACAGTTAGTTCTTCAATTTCCATCTGTGCTTTTTGCATTTTTTTTAAGTTATTTTCCATATAAGTGATGCATACTATTTGAATGGCGTGGTCGACAGAAAAGTCGAATGCTGAAATCAGCTGGTAAAACTCACGATATGAGATTTCTTCGTGCGTTGCACTTTCGCAAATAATCTGGCCAATTTGATCTCGATAATATCGTATTTCATCAATTGCTTCATCTAATGGCATTTGGATGTTAACTAGAAAGTCAGATACCTTCTTCCCCCAGTTAATCACCAATTGGATAGCCTCTTGTCTATCAAGCTGAATGGTTTTGGCATAGAGTTCAATTAATTCTTCTCTCCACTGTATTAAATCTTCTTCCTGGTTTTGAAAACGACCATATTCCCTGTCTTTATGCTTCAAAAATTGCTTCTTAAGTTCAGGAATCTGGCTCTTTACCTTTTCGCTTATTATTTTATGTATCCTTTCATTGTGCATCTTCCCAGCTCCTCTGCAAAATTGAAAATCTTTTTAATGTGCTAAATGATTACTCGATTATGTGTTTATGGTGTGCATGACATAAAAATTGTCTTCATTTTCATTTTTCTAAATAATTAATGGAGTTTATACGCGAGTTTATACGCGTTGGATTATTCTGCTCTTTAAATCTAGCTTAAGTAGACCTATTTGTGAACTATATTATTTGTTAGGTGAAATCCATTTTTTTCTAAGCTATCTTTCATTAGAATGGCAGGCGATGATTAAAAAAAGAAAAAGTAATGGGTTTGTAATGACCGCGACAAACCTTTTCTACAGCCCCTAACCGCTCTAATTTTTTTAGGGTGGGGGATAAATAAGCAGAGGCATCATAGGTAGTTTTTCCGAACCTTTTACCAAGATATGCGGACTGAATTCCATACTCATCTTTTAGGCCTTCTTGAAGTTCAATTAGATGTTCATAGATTTTTATATCTTTGGTTGTAATTCTCTCTTTTGGCATCCTATAAGCTCCTCTGAAAATTGTATCTTTTCCACAAAAATCAGGTGCATTTTAAAGATTGCTTTTTTAGAAATCATATGGTTTTAATTATGTTGACCTAGATAACGCATTTTAGCAGGAACTAAGTGATCAAGCATATATGATTTTTCTTGAAGGACTTATAGGGCTGACATCATAGGGGTTCCTCTAATTGTTTCTAAATTGATCTTGAACACACGGAATATTGAAAGGCTCGTCCGGAATTTTTAAATTTTAGGATGAACTTTTTTAGACAGCCCCATTTTAACATCAAATCGCATTTTGCTCAGAAACAAAACTTTTATTTAAATCATAACTCACACATAAAATGATGGGCATCAAGTATACTTAAAGTAAAATTCCAACTGTTTTTCAAAATCCTAAACAAATCATTTTTTATCGATCTTCAACTCTTTTAATCGGGCAAACCGTTCATCCAAGTTATTTTCAAGAGTCCACATGTAATGAAATTCCGAGCAGAGTTGTTTACCATCTTCTGAAATCCCCTCAATTACAATGTCTGCTGATACTTTAATTGCATCTTCACCATTTTCTTGCACTTTAATAGTTTTTGGATAGTAGGCACTTTTCATACTCTCATTTGCAGATGCTGCAAGCTAATTATTAAATAGTTCAATCGAGTGGATTTTTGAGTCATCGTTATTTTGAATCTTAAATCCATTAGCTAAAGGTTCATGGAATTTGTTCGCATTTACAGCTGCTGTTTCCATTAAATACAGCCAATAATGTATAAAGGATAATGCCCTGTTTTCTGCATAAGCAGGTTGAAATTGGAACTCTTCAATATTCCCGTAGGTTCAATTTTAACCTTAGTAAATAGAGGGAGATCATTTTCCAAAAGTTTAAGGACGGTCGAGTAACGAATTTTATAACTATATTTGCTGTTATCTGGACGTATGTTTTGATAAACAATGTCAGCTACTAACGAAAGGGCATGATTTTCAAGATATTCAATTTGAGCAGTTTTAATATGTTGTGAATTTTGCCAGCCTCCATAAACCTTTAATCGATCTTCTAGGCTTTTTTCCCTTTACTTGTTCCTGCTTGTGACGAAATTTCAATTTCTTCTGCCAAAATGTCGAGCTGATTTTCTATTCCCTTTTTTGTGAAAGGTACTTCATAGACTTGATACCAGATGTGGTATTGTGTTAAAGCAAGATGATTATACTAATTTTCTTGGAACTTATCCATGTCATTCTCTTTCGGTTTAAATAATAAATGCTTAGAGAAATGATTCCCTTTGAGAGCCTTCATTAATCTTATACCTTAGGGTACCCAATTTTCAGAGCTTACATGATACAGCAATCCTGCGTCAACTAATATTGAATACTATTTTCCAGGAGGCTCGATACGTTATAATCATACATAATCCCATATCAACATAAGAATTGGAGGCTGCGCATGTCACATATTTCGAATATTCAAGAACTGTATGAGCAATTGCAGCACGAGTTGCTAAATTTAAAAAAGGAAGTTACCTTATTTAGAGAAAAAAATATTCAGCAATTATCAGTTGCTGAAACAGAGAAGGTAGAACGCGCAAAATTTTCAATCGAAGCCGCTGAAGATCTCTTAGAGAATTTTATTAGTCCAGGAAAAACGCTTACTATTAATTATGAGCATGCTTCTATCACAATAAAAGTAAATACCAAATAGCCAGGCAGGCTTAATACTGGTGTTTCTTTCTGTAATTTGCAGGTGTCATCCCTGCGATGGATTGAAACACTTTGTTGAAATAATTTGGCGTTGAGTATCCAACACGTAAAGAAATATCATTCATGCTTGATTTCGAGTTCTTTAATAATTCTTTCGCCTTTTGTATTCTTATGGTGTTTAAATAATGAATCGGAGTCTCACCCACTATTTCTTTAAATAACCTTGTGAAGTGAGACCGTGACAATCCGGATACCTCAGCCATGTTAGCTGCAGATATATCAAGATGATAGTAGTTTTTTACAAACATTGTCGATGCCACAATACTATCTGGCCATTCAGATGATTCTTTTTCTAATTCGTTTACATATTGAATGAGATTTAAAACAAATACATAGGCAGCTGCCGATGCATCCAATCCATCTGTTAGTGCCTGCTTTTTGGCCTTTTCAAAAGTATCGATTAGATTTCTGATAGGTTTGGATTCAGGATGAAGCCTTATTACGTGTCCTGCTTTTCTTTGTAAGTCCTCCCATTTCTCTTTTGCAAAATCCCCAAATAGGGTGATATAAATAAATTCCCACTTCCCCTCAATTGGATTAAGCCGGTACTTAAATGCTTTAGGTATGGATGCAATAAAAGCTTGTCCCGCTCCTACAAGGATTTTCTCCCCGTCTGTTTCAATTTCCCCGCTTCCAGATATCGTATATTGGAAAATACAATTCCCATGATCTTTCCGGACAGATAAATCCCATTCATATAAGGTAGATGTCTGAACATCCCAGCCGATTGACCAAATTTGAGCGACTTGATGAAGATCTTTTTCTGAAAATCTATAAACATAAGATCCGTGATTGTCTTGATTATTTAAGTAGTCCATTCTTAATCCCCCAAAGACGAATTTTTCAACTTTCCACAGCAAAAATTTATACTCATCCTTATTATTCATCTTATCCCAAACGATTTTCATTCTATCATCCTTAATTATCTATATAAACCGCTATTTTGTATTATGTGAATTTTTTGCATAGATATATAATAGCAAATTTTTATCATTTGAGAAGATACTTTTTACTATTGTTCACTTAAGGTAACTTCATCTATGATACCAGTAAGAAAACGGTTTCAACATAATGGATGGAGGATACGAAAAAGATGAAAAAGATGATAAGTACAGTTGCTTCTATTTTTTTAGGGGTAGGATTGCTTTCTGGCTGTCAAAGCATCGGAGCCGGTTCAGAGACCAGCAATAAGTCAATTACTCTTTTTTCTACTATTTCAGACGAAAATGTAAAAAAGACAATGGAAGAAATCATTGGAGAATTTGAAAAAGAAAGCGGGATTGAAGTTGAGGCCAATTTTCCCGGAGGAGAATACGAAAATCTGCTTAAAGTCAAAATGGCAGCCAATGACATGCCAGATGTTTTTGACACTCACGGTTGGGCTCAAATACGTTACGGAAAATATTTAGAGGATTTGAGCGGAGAAGAATGGGCGAAAAACTTAACCGAAACGATCGCACCTGTTCTGAAAGATAAGAAAGGGAAAGTATACGCTCTCCCTCTTAATGAGGCAAAGGAAGGAATTTCTTACAATAAAGAGGTCCTGGATCAATATGGAATCGAAGCTCCCAAAACATTTGATGAAGTGATGGCTGCCTCGAAAAAAATCGTTGACTTAAGTAAGGGCGAGGTCACACCCTTTTTCTTCGCTGGCGCTGATTCATGGACGCTCGGACAATATTTTGACTATTTCGCTACTCCGCTTCTCATAAGCAGCAAGCAGAATGATGAAAGCCAAAGTCTTTTGGAACGTAAGTTTAAATGGTCAAATTGGACGTATCTTCCTGAACAGTTTAAAAAGATGTATGATAACGGCTACATCAATAAAGATGTACTAACAGCGAAATATTCTGACGGTCCGCGTTTATTTGCAGAAAATAAAATAGCATTCGCAATGTACCCGCCGGCGTTTGTAACTGAAGCAAAGAAAATCAACCCTGATACGACCGCTGGATTAATGCCTATTCCTGCTATTCATGCAGGAGATGAAGCTACTTTTGTCGGTGGGGAAAGGTATACAATGGGGGTTTGGAAAGACTCCACCAAGAAAGACCCAGCCAAAAAGCTGCTTGCCTATTTTTCAAAACCTGAAAATGCTAAAAAAATGGCAGAAGCTTCTGGACTTCCAGCCGGCCTGAAGGATATTCAAGCCAATAGTATGTACAAAGAATATTACGAACAATATGCAGAAACTCGGGTTTATCCGTACTTTGATCGAGTGTACTTGCCAAACGGAATGTGGGATGTCATGACCACTTTAGGTCAAGAGGTCCTGTCCGGTTCAATCTCTCCAGAGCAATTTTCAGAGAAAATGGAAATGGAAGTTGAGCGATTAGATGCTCAATAAGGAGCAGGGAGAGGGGTAATACACCTCTCTTCTTTCATTATCATGAGGAGAAACGAAAGGCTGTGATATCGTGGTCACTAATAAACCCGCATCAAAAGAGATAAAAACATTTTCATTAAACTGGCTTTACGTTCCCGTTATTTTATTAATGTGTATATTTATTATTTATCCATTTATTAATGGGCTTCGCATCTCCTTTACGAACTGGGACGGCTATTCCCAGGAATTGCATTTTGTTGGGCTGGATAACTATATGCGCATGCTTTCAGATCCTAACACTCTGCTTATTGTGAAAAATACCCTCATTTACGGAATAGGAAGTACGATTTTTCAGAATGGAATTGGTCTGTTATATGCACTTTTACTCAATAAAAGTATGTCATTTCGAGCCATCACAAGAACGATTGTCTATCTGCCCGTTATTATCAGTCCATTAATCATGGGCTATATATGGTACTTCATTTTTCAATATAATGGCGGAGCTTTGAACGATTTGATTGTCTTTTTTGGAGGAGAGCAAACCAATCTTCTTGGAAATTCAAGCTTGAATGTGTGGCTCATTACATTTGTTAACACATATCAGTTTCTTGGAATTGCCATGATCATTTATCTGGCAGGACTACAAGGGATATCAAAAGATTACTATGAAGCGGCAACACTTGATGGTGCAACAGGTTTTCAGCAATTCAAAAAAATTACTCTTCCGCTGCTGATTCCTTCCATCACCATCAACATTGTCCTGAATCTTATTAACGGACTCAAACTTTTTGATGTGATTGTAGCGATGACGAATGGAGGACCAGGGTATGCCTCTCAATCTTTGTCGACCATGATGTATCAGTTATATTTTGCAAGACAGGACGCGGGCTACGCAGCGTCACTTGGGAACCTAATGTTCTTGATCATTATTTTGATTAGTATGACTGCGCTCCTATATCTGCGGCGCAAGGAGGTTGAAGCTTAATGAATAAGGAAAAAAAACTTGTCTGGACTGTCCTTGGAATTGTGATTAGTTTGATGCATATTATTCCTTTTTATCTGCTCATCACAACATCGTTGAAGGGTGGAGATGACACAAGTTCCAAATGGGTCTTCCCAACGTCCTTTAATCTGGAAAACTTTCAGAATGCCTGGGAACAAGCAAATATGGGGACAGCTTTATTCAATAATGTTCTCATTACATCTCTCTCTGTTGCAATGTTAATTATATTCGGGTCTTTAGCTGCGTATCCGCTCGCTAGAATTGCAACCAAATTAAATCGGTTCATGTATTTTGCATTTGTTGCGGTCATGATTGTTCCCCCATTGGCCATATTGGTTCCTCTATATAAGTTTATCGTCGACATCGGAGGTCTCAACACAATTTGGGCGGTCGTCCTTGTTCACGTATCATTTTGGCTGCCATTAACCATATTTTTGTATACAGGCTTCATCCGTTCAACCATACCTGCAGAGTTGGAAGAAGCAGCAATGATGGACGGAGCAGGACCGATAACGATTTTTTTTAAAGTCGTTTTTCCACTGCTAAAGCCTGTGACAGCATCCGTCATTATAATTACCGGTATGTTTGTATGGAACGATTATCAATTCTCTGTATTCTTTTTGCAAAAAGCGGAAGCACATACTATTACTGTTGCGCTTTCTGTATTCTTTTCCCAATATTCAAACGATGTAGGCCTAGTGGCTGCCGGCTCCTTATTAGGAATGATGCCAATGATTATTCTCTTTTTATTCCTGCAGAAGTATTTCATCCAAGGCTTGGCTGCTGGCTCGGTTAAAGGATAATAATCTTAATTTGGGGAGGCAAAGATTTGATGATTTATTCAAGCGAAAATCCTATTCAGTTTCATCTTCAAAATGAAAACATCAGCTATGTTATCCAGGTTTTAAAAAATGGACATATTGGACACTTATATTTTGGAAAGAGACTGACAGATTCCAGTCATTTTCACCGGATGCAGCCAATGGCTGCCCGTGCAGCCATGTCTTGTGTGTATGAAGGGGATCTCTCATTTTCTCTCGATGGAATGAAACTGGATTATCCGGTTTATGGTACAAGCGACTATAGGGAACCTGCTCTTCATATACTCCAAAATGATGGAAGCAGAATTACCGACTTCTCTTATGCCTCTCATCGAATCCTGAATGGAAAACCATTCCTGGAAGGCTTGCCTGCAACGTATACAGAGACTGAAGGAGAAGCGGAAACATTAGAAATTACACTGACTGATGATCTAATTCAGACAAAATTAGTTTTATCATATACGATTTTCCGCGACAGTCCAGCGATTGCACGCTCAGCAAAAATTTTTAACGAAGGCAAAGAGAGCATATGTATCGAACGGATGGCAAGTGCCTCCATTGATTTTTCTGATTCTGACTATGAATTTCTCCATCTTTCTGGCAGCTGGTCGAGGGAAAGGCATATTAAATCACGTGTACTTGAGAGCGGTATCCAATCCATCAGCAGTACAAGAGGAACGAGTTCAAGCCAGCATAATCCCTTCTTTGCACTTAAAAGACCGAATACAACCGAAACAGATGGTGCCGTTTACGGAATCAGTCTGATCTACAGCGGAAACTTCCTTGGGCAAATTGAAGTAGACCACTATGATATTGCAAGAGCCACCATTGGTATTAATCCGTTTGATTTTTCTTGGACGCTTGAGAGTGGAGAGAGTTTCCAGACACCGGAAGCTGTATTCATTTATTCGGATCAGGGATTAAATAAAATGAGCCAAGAATACCACAAACTTTATCAAAGCAGACTTGCCAGAGGCGTGTGGCGTGATCGGGAAAGGCCGGTTTTAATTAACAACTGGGAAGCAACTTACTTTAATTTTGACGAAAAGAAACTACAAGTCATTGCACGAGAAGCAAAAGAACTTGGCATAGAGATGTTTGTTCTGGATGATGGATGGTTTGGAAAACGCGATAACGACACATCTTCTTTAGGTGATTGGACAGAAGACCGCAGCAAATTACCAAATGGTCTTAAAAACTTATCTGAGAACATAACTAAATTAGGGATGAAGTTCGGTATTTGGTTTGAACCTGAAATGATATCTAAAGCAAGTGATCTCTATAATCTTCATCCTGAATGGTTAATTCAAGTAAAGGGACGCTCGAAGTCCCATGGAAGAAATCAATACGTATTGGACTTTTCGCGGCAAGAGGTTGTAGATCACATTTACTCTGCAATGGCTGATGTATTAAGTACTTCAGATATATCCTATGTAAAGTGGGACATGAACCGCTACATGACTGAGGTTGGATCTTTGGCACTTCCGGCACACAAACAAAAGGAAGTTCCGCACCGATACATACTAGGAGTCTATTCGTTATATGAAAAATTAATTAAAGCGTTTCCTCATGTCCTATTCGAATCGTGTGCAAGCGGAGGCGCCAGATTTGATCCAGGTATGCTCTATTATGCCCCTCAGGCTTGGACGAGTGATGATACGGATGCAGTAGAGAGACTCAAGATTCAGTATGGCACATCCATCCTGTATCCATTAAGTTCAATGGGTTCCCATGTATCTGCTGTTCCAAATCATCAAGTTAAGCGCTCTACTCCATTAAAAACGCGCGGAGATGTCGCGTTTTTCGGAACATTTGGGTACGAGCTTGATGTCATGAAGTTAAATGACGAAGAAAAGAAAGAAGTTATATCACAAGTCTCTTTTTACAAAGAACATCGCCGCTTAATTCAATTCGGAACGTTCTATCGATTAAAGAGTCCGTTTGCCGAAAACTCAAATGAAACATCATGGATGACCGTAGCACCAGATAAAAGCAAAGCCATATTAGCTTACTATCAAACGTTAGCTCGTCCGAATGATCGATTCCGCCGCATTTATTTACAAGGATTAAAGCCAAATGCCTGCTATACAATAACTCAGATTGATACGAAAGCACATGAAACTTTGAAGCAAGAACCTCTATCTTATTATGGGGATGAACTAATGTATGCAGGATTTGAACTTGGAGCTGGTTACACCGGCACTCAATTCGGCGGTATTGATGAGTCAGGAGATTTCACTTCTAAAACATGGCTGCTGACTGAAGTTTAATTATTGAATGAATAGGATGAAAGGAGACCGAGTATAATGTTCTTCTTTCTCTTTTTGGAAAGGCAGTTCGGTCTCCGCCATCATCAAATCATCTGGGCTACTTCTGTACCATATTTTGGAAAAGGGGAATAATGGAATGTCTACTAAGTACCTGGCGGAGCATACTGTGATTTAATAGAAAACTGAGGAAAAAGGCTACAGAGCAAGTAAGATGTATTAGTCGGCAACAAGAAATGTAGTGGGGAGAAGAGGCTGTCCAGTAAATCCGTGTTAAAGCTTCTTCCCGCTTTTTACATTTGGTTTGTTTTCGATGATTTCCGCTCCAAGTAGCTTGCTTATCCTTGGGGCGGGCGGTGAGCCTTCTCTGCGCTGCTCGCCTGCGGGGCCTCACCTGTCCCGCTGCTCCCGCTGGAGTCGCGGACCTTCCACACCAATTAGCCTATACCTTAATTGTTAAAAAATATTAGTTAAAAACCCAACCCTCCTGGATGCTTATACCGAGCGCTCAGGGGGGGTGATTTCAATCATTTCCTCTCTGCGGGACTTTTCAGACAGCCCCTTTTTAGTTGGCAAATTCTTTTTTATTTGTTTATCTTTCTTACTAAGAGTAGGCCGATTTGACTCATTATCAATGTAATAAACCTCCATTGCCAGACAACAAAAAGAAAAAACCCGCAATAAAGCAGCGGGTTCCGTTTCTTGTTGTGGCCCCGATGGACATTTCAATAAAAATGTCCTAATCGTTTAACCCTTTCCCATCCGTTTGCTGCCTGTATTTTTCAAAGCGTGACACCCTGGTATTGGATTGTTTAGGCGCTGCAAAATAAAGAAGATAGGCTCGTTGACGGCCAGGAGTCAACGTATCAAAATCCGTTTTCAAATAGGGAATCTTGAAACAGAAGAGCGCAATATTCTTTGAATTTTTGCATTAAAACGATGTTTTTCCCCTCAAACGTTTAACAGAGGTGCATTCCCTTAAATTCTTTGGTCAGCTCGCAGTCAAAAACGATCTTTCTCAGTTTCCCATATTCTTCTTTCCATTTGCCTGCTTTACTTAAAGATTCATAAATCTTAGGATTCATTCTGCTGTTTATCATCAGGGGACACTCCTTTTAAAATTTTGGATCACCAGGCAGTAAAGAATATATTGCTTGATTGTATTTAGGTTACTTACAATTTTAAAGATCGTATAATGCTATCGACAATCCCCTGATGCAGTCCTTCATGCCAAAGACTGCCCACGAATAGATCACCTAACGTCTTTAACTGTCTTTGTTGTCCCAAATCAAAGACATTAGCGGCCGGATCCCCTAGTCTACCGGAAAAAGTTGATTTGATTCGTACCTTCTGCTTTTGCAATTGCACCTGTATTTCACTCAGTGTAAGTGGTGTACCAGACCAATCACTTGGGCTTGTTCCCCTTTTGAATGCTTCTAAAGTTGCCACGGGAAGTTCTCCGGATTGGTCCAAACCAAGGTTAAACATTGACTGCTCTTGTGAAACTAGAATATGTCCAAAATTCCAGTGTAATGAATTGCTAAAACCCTCAGGAATGACACTTGATTGTTCTTCCGGGATAGAACTCATTAATTCGATCGTATACTCTCTATAAACATCATATAAATCAAAAATAGCGCTCTCTTTCAATGCTTTCACACTCCTTCTATACTATTCCATTGATTTTCAACTCGGATGCTCCAAAATCCTGTTTGTTTAGTGAAATTCACATTTTGATAGTTAATTCGAGTAGCATAATTAAAAGCTTGACAGGCAGCTCTTCAGCAATCCTCAATCCATCAAATGCTCGCTCAAAATGAACAGCCGTTTTCCAGATTTTTCAGTACCAGCCACTTTATCGGGGTACTGTCAAAGCCGTCTGCAGATAAGTAAAGAATTTAATAATGTCGCCTGGCTTTGCATTCCGGCGCACCGTAGGAGCAGGCTGATTATTTTCCTATAAAACTCCTTTTCATATCTGGCTTAATTGTATAACGTGAATGAAAATGCTAAGATAAAGCCGGTAAATCCTTGATTTTTACTATTCTCAATTTAAAAAAATTCACATTTAATAGGAATGTTTTTCACTAAGGTTGGGCTTTACCTTCTATGTTAGAACAAAGAATATACAAGCGAGGGATGAACATGACCGTACATATGAACAAGTGCAATCCAGAAGATTTACAGCTGCTGCAGGAAATAGGGATTGAAACATTTAATGATACATTTAAAAATCAGAATACAGCTGAAAATATGGAAGCCTATTTGGAAAAGGCCTTTGAATTAAAACAGGTAGAAAAAGAATTATCAAATCCCTTCTCCGAATTCTATTTCATCTATTTTAATGAAGAGCTTGCCGGATATTTAAAGGTTAACATCAATGATGCCCAGTCGGAAAAAATGGATGACGAGTCACTTGAAGTTGAAAGGATCTATATACGAACAAGATTTCAAAAGCAGGGGCTTGGAAAAGTTCTTTTAAACAAAGCGGTCGAACGAGCGGGAGAGCAGGGAAAAAAGAAAATCTGGCTGGGAGTTTGGGAAAAGAACGAGAACGCCATCGCCTTTTATAGAAAGATGGGATTTGTTCAAACGGGAGCCCACTCTTTTTACATGGGGGACGAAAAACAAACGGATTATATTTTTGTTAAGTCACTTGGCTAAGCTTCAGATGACTGTGGAAAAGTTTTGCTGAGCAGCACTTTTCCACAGTTTAATAACATATTCATTTAAAAGATTTAATGAAATCAATTGATCCACACTTTTGACAGAATAATTTTTCACCCAAAAACTTGTGCAGCAATGCCATATAAGTGGTTGTTTCTAATAGGCATGCTATCAGAATTGATGATCATGATTGGAGGCTGACTGACTTTTTCAAAACCGCTTTTTCTCAAATGATTCATAAACGTTTCAGCCCGGGGTGAAAGATCAATTCTTAGCTTTCCTTTGTGATTAAGAGCCAATTGATTAAGCAGGTAGGCAGCAGCACTGTCATTTGGCGCAACAATCGGACCTAAAATTAAATGGCATGAACCTAAGACAGAAAGACCGAAACCGAGCACGCTTCCCATTTCATTTCTCAAAATTAGAGATTGATGAGACTGTTTTATTCTATTTATAAGGAATTCTCGCCGGAAATCACCAAAAGCATTTTTGTCTAATTCAAAAACCTTATCTAAATCAGCTTCCAGTAAAACTTCTGCTTTTAATCCTCCATAAGGAAAACTATTAGAAGGTACATAGTTCATGCAAATGAATTTATGTACATCACCGACAACCTTAAATCCCAACTTTTCATACATTGGCTGTCCTTCAGGTCATAAGGAATAATGGCAGCACTTGATACAGTTTGACCGATTTCACTTTTATGACCAACTATTTTTCCGGAAGACAAAATCGTTTTCATATCATTTGCGTCATAATCCCATCCTACCGACTGCGATAAAGAGATTAATCCGTCCATATCATTCTCACAGAAAGTATGTAGCATGAGATGATTTTTGGTATAGGTATCCATTAGTAACTCCTTAAATAGTTTTGTCCTTCATATTGAAAAATTTAACATATTTAATTTGTTATAAAAAGACACTTCATTGAATGAATCTGCCTGTTTTTTTCCTTGAGAACTTTTCCACAGCTTATTAACAGTTTGCACAAAAGGACTGCCAAGCTCAGATTATAAATGATTCGCAATCCTGATATAATAGGTAGGAGTAGAATTCATCAAAAGGGAGATGGTTTTAGCGTGAGTAGGCCTAAAGAAAACCATGTAACCATTGAAGAGTATAATAAAAGACGCGGACAAAGTGATAAGCTGATGGAATATATAAATGGAGTGGTATACATGACTCCTTCTCCATCAACCATTCACCAGCGAATTTCAGGCCGCTTATTTGTGCAGCTGTACCAGCTTTTAGAAGGACAAGAGTGTGAAGTCTTTCATGCTCCATTTGATGTTGAGTTATCAAAAGAGGATATAACAGAAAACAAAGTGGTTATTCCCGATCTTTCGGTAATCTGTGACAAATCCGGATTAAGTGAGATTAGATATACGGGCGTTCCTGCATTAATTATAGAAATTATTAGTCCCTCCAACCAATCGCATGACTTGGTAACGAAATTAAATCTGTATATGCAGTACGGGGTCCAGGAATACTGGATTGTGAATCCGCTCATTCAAACGATCCAGGTTTACACCCTTTCTGATAATAAGCAATATGTGCAAACAGATGTAGTGAAAGAAATAGGGGTTATTCAATCGAGTTTGTTTGAAGAGTTTTATGTAGATGCGAATTTGTTGTTTAAGCAATAAAAATGCCTCTTTGGGGCTTTTTTTGTTGGATTGGAAAATCACCCTTTTCTCCATCCGCCCATAGAATACATATCAGCGTTTATGGGGGGAAGCTATGTACACGTATGATCCCAGAGCCAATCAGCCGCAGGTTGTCGCATTTGCGAGGAAAGATGTCACGGGGGACCGCGTCCCGGACAATGTGTATTTAACCGGGATTAAAACGGCAGACAGTCCATTTATTCAAAACATTACGCTTCTCGTGCAGGATGGGAGAACAGGCACAGCTACAAGGGTTCAGCTGCGGGAAAATGCGGGCTATAGTCCGACTTTATTTTTGGAGGACTTTACAGGGGATGGCATTGCCGATATTTTAATCAGAATTGAATCGGGGGGAAGCGGGGCTTTTACGTATGACTACCTTTATTCGTTTCTCCAAAATAAACCCAGGCTGCTTTTTGATTCCGAGAAGTATAATGGGCAATATGAATATGAGGTCACGTATCAGGACAACTACAAAGTGAAATTGGTGAGCAAGGCGAATAATCTAACCTATCTCATTGATATTTCTCTAAGGGATCCGGAGTACTTGAATGAAATCTATGATCGAAACGGAAAGCTGAAAATGCCTATCGAAGGATTTGTTAATCCACTGAGCGGCTTGTATCCAGTGGATTTCGATTCGAATGGAGTGTATGAATTGCTGGCGTATCAAAAGGCAGCGGGGAGATACAATGCGGATGCGTTAGGATATGTCCAGAATACGCTGGCATGGAAAACGGACCGGTTTGTGCTGCAGAATCAGTATGTCGCGATTTTTGGATCGCAGCCAACGCAGAGATAACAATGGGGGAGGCTTTTACCTAAAGCCCCCCAGCCTTCTTTTTTCTGAAAAGCTGCGGCAGAATAAACTCCATTGCCAGCGCGACAAGCGTCAGGCCGGCAGCTGTAATGAAATTCTCCCGGCTTCCGAGATCCAGCATGATCCCAGCTCCATAAAGAACGGCAAACCTCACACCTGCAAGAAAAAGGTGCAATATAATATTTTCTCCAATTGCATGCTTCCCCATCGCTTCAAAGAAATTCTCGAGGAAAAGCGAGTAACCGACTAAAACTAATCCGAGTATTCCAATCTCCTTCAAGTTCAATTCCAATTTGAAAACAGAGGCTAAAACATTCAAGGATCCTGTCACGAAGAAATACATAACCAAATGACTATGTTCACAATTAACCCCAATGCAACTGACGAAACCATGGTGATCCATAGAGGCTGAACAGGATCTTCCTTCTTTTGAAAAGTCTAGAATGAATAGGAAAAATAATAGGGACGTTAGCGTGAAAATGAAGAGTGAAACCATATACAAATTCATGTGAATCCTCCTAATAAGAGCAGAAAAGGTTCTGCTCTTATACAGTATAGATGATGAATCTTACAAGAAAACTGCTGCCAAATTAGCAATTTTTAATGCATTAATTGGAGGGGTTTCCTAATTGATTAAGGCTATAACAATGTCGTATTCGTTTAGACGGTTTTTTTAGAATCGTGTCTTGAAGATCAGTTTGTATGAATATGAATATCATAAACAAGTAGATTGGAGGAATAAGAATGAAAGCCATCGTTTCTGAAAAATATGGTTCACCTGATGTTCTTCAATTAAAAGAAATCCCAACACCGATTTTTAAAGACACTCAAGTACTTGTTAAAGTCCATGCAGCCTCCATGAATTATGGCACCGTGGTTCTTCTCAGAGGCAAACCGTTTCTGGCCCGATTTGCCTTCGGTCTGCTAAAACCTAAATACTCTATACCTGGGGGAGACATATCAGGGACGGTTGAAGCTGTTGGCAAAGATGTTAAGCAGTTTCAGCCCGGTGATGAGGTGTTCGGCGATCTATCCCTGAGCGGGTGGGGCAGTTTTGCTGAATATGCATCGGTTCCTGAGCGTGCACTCGTTCGTAAACCAGCCAGCCTTTCCTTTGAGGAAGCAGCTGCTGTCCCGATGGCTGGCGTTACGGCGTTACAGGCTCTCCGTGATAAAGGGAAGATCCAGTCAGGACAAAGTGTTTTAATTTATGGAGCATCTGGCGGCGTAGGGACGTTTGCAGTGCAAATTGCGAAAGCGTTCGGAGCAGAGGTATCGGCTGTATGTAGTACGAGAAATGTAAACATTGCGCGATCAATAGGCGCAGATCATGTGATTGATTATAGAAAGGATGATTTTAGCAAGCAGACGGAGCGATATGACCTGATTGTGGCTGCTAACGGGTATCAGCCGATTTCGGTTTACAGGCGTGCACTAACTTCGTATGGAACGTATGTAATGGTTGGAGGCTCCGGTGCTCAAATGTTCCAAGCCATGACTCTTGGCCCTTTGCTGTCGATGTGCGAAACAAAGAAAATGGGAAATGTTCTTCAAAAGGCAAACCAAAAGGACTTGGTTTTCTTGAAAGAACTTATTGAAACCGGCAAAATAAAACCCGTGATTGACCGGGGTTTTAAACTTAGTGAAGTTCCTGAAGCATTCAGGTATTTTGAAGAAGGACACGCTCAGGGAAAAGTGGTCATTTCTGTGTGAAGTTCATGAAAAGTAAAGAAGCCTGTTTTATTTCAAAATGCTGTCGTTTATCATCCCAGCGTTTCATCCCCCACTTTGAATTTTTGCCAGAAAATTAAGTGGCGGGTAGTTCAACCTCTTTAAATTTTCATCAGTTCTTCGTATAATGACAACGGATGAGGAAAATGGGGGTGGAACGATGGAGATACATTTGAATGAATTGAATATGTATAAAAATTTTGAAGAAATGGCATCTGATATTCTTGAAATGGCCAATGAGTTTATGCCGGACAAGCTGATTTTCTTAAGTGCAATGACCGATTCCGAGCAAATCATCCTGAAAGTGCGTGACAATCAAACGAATATTAAAGTGTGGGAAGGAATGCGAATGGACCTTCTTGATACCGCTTGCAACCGGATTGATTTTGACCGGAATGAACCTTTGATTATTGAAAATGTTCGAAAAGTGAACCGCCTTAATGGAGTGCAGAAAATACTTTTGGATGCCAACATCAATTCTTATATAGGCGTTCCAATTATCCTTCATGATGGGGAAGCCTTTGGGACGCTGTGCGCGGTTGAAACTTCTTCTGCTGCATTCAGTACAAAGAGCATTCAAATGTTTCAAAAGATTGCCAAGATGTTTTCTTTTTATCTGGATTTGGAGCGGAGAGCGTACCGGGATTCTTTAACCGGTTTGTATAATCGGGAGTTTTTATCTAAGCATTTTCATGATTTTTCAGCCAGCGGGGGAGCCTTGTTTTTTCTTGATCTGGATGGCTTTAAGAAAGTGAACGATTTGTATGGACATGATAAAGGCGATGAAGTGCTGAAAGAAACGGCACGGAAACTGGAGGAGTACATGAAACGGCACAGCGGTTTCGCCACCCGCTTGGGTGGAGATGAGTTTATCCTTAACTTCGTCGGTCTTATTGACTCGGAGGATTTACATAATCTTGCCGAAAACCTGCTTGTCCATCTATCTTCCGAGGATACGCAGCTAGCTGATTTCCGTTTGTCAGTCAGTATTGGGATTGCGTCCTACCTGCCTGGTGACAGCAAATCTTTAAACATGCTTCTAAAAAATGCCGACCATGCTTTATACCGGGCAAAAACACAAGGGAAGAACACATTTCGTTTTTATTAAGAAAGGTGAAGGCGACCAATGGTTGTCTTTGTTGTTTTTTTAAACCTTAAATATGGTAAAATATGAAAATCATATAGATGGAAAGAGGAAGAGTTTCCTATGAATTTCACGATAAATTTTCCCCTGTTTAATGCAGCGGCTACAGTGGCCGCCTTATTGGCGTGGGGAGTCATGATCTTTTTTGCCTATCGAATCTATAAAAAACAAAGGGTAAAACCGAAAGTTTGGAAGATTGCTGGAGTTCTATTGGTTGGTTTTCTTTCTATATCCTTTGATGTGAGTATACTTGGAACCGTGGTTAAACTGTCCATTTTTCCGCTTGGGGTAGGAATTCTCTATTATCTATTAAATAAAAATAAAGAAAAATGGCAGACGTACCGGTCTTTTGCTTGGCTGGGATTCCTGGCGAATTTTATTTTTCTACTATTTGCTTTGCTATCCATCCCGGTTCATCAAGCGCTTTATCCGGTAAACGAGCCGTCAACCTACCTGGCGAATGTGGAGGATGCCTCGCTTATTGCCATTCATCCCACTGCTAAAGAATCCGGCTTACATATTGAGAGCCTTAAGAAACAGCTGCCCTTGCTGAAGCAGCGCCCGAACCGAATTAATGAGTGGTACTACGAACATAGAGAAGCGAAAGAAAGAATGGAACGGTTTCCGTATCTCCTTACAGGGACGCTTCCGAAATGGGGTAGCGGGATGAATCCCCTGATTTTTGTTGGAGGAGATGGAAAGGGAATCCTGGTATCCACTCCGAATAAGCAAATCTACTTCCGCTCTGAAGAATCATTGCTTGAGGGGGCGGTCAAATGACGAAGAATAAATGGATTCTTGTGGTAGCAGTTGTTTTAGCGGCAGCCCTATTCTTCTATTGGTTTTATTTTTCAAAGCCCTCTGCATTTCCAGCGGATGATCAAGCAATCGCTGAGATTAACCGGACATTCCCAAAGGCCTACTCTCGAACCATTCAGGAGGCTATTGAAATTGACGACCGTCACATGGTACTTCCGTTTATTTCAAAGGTTAAGAATTACGGCTTGAGCTATTGGGTGTGGAGAAATCACAAATGGAATGTAGTGAGTGTTGATACAAAAGGGAAGCCCGCGGTATGGAAGATTCACCGCAATGATCCATCCTCTTACGTGATAGTCTGGAATCTGCCTCCTGATCATCCTTTGAGTGCGATTGACTTTTACTTAGTGAGAGATAGAGGTTATCATAATTCAGGTAATAGAGAGAATTACCAGCCGAAAATTCAAATGAAAAAGAAAATTTCTCTTCAGGAGAAATCCTATGGGGTGATTCCGTTTCCTGAGCAATGGACAGCAGCCGTAAATCTTGTAGCCCAAGCAGAATCCGACCAGAATATTGATCCGCTAACCATGGGGATGTTCCCTCAGCAATCCATGTACATTGGCTGGGTTTCTTATGATAAGGCGCGGAAAGAATCACGTATCTTGTTTGATGGACCGACCTATTCAAGAAACTATGAAGCAATTGAAGACCTGAGGCCGGTCAATGAGAGTGATATGGAGAGCCCATAGAGGAGCAGCACGCATTTCAGAGAAGAATCCTCTTACAGGGGTTCTTTTTTTGCAGATTAAAGGTAATTATGATTAGTTGAACCTATTAAAACGCTCAGAATATATTTTAAGAGTCTTATTACCTATTTTTAAATAGTATTTTTCAATCGTTCTAAACTGATGCCCTTCGTGGTACCATGGTAGCGGTTATAAAGTAATTAATTTGTTCAAGGGGGACAACTTTCATCATGAAAAAAAGCCTATTCTTAGGGATGGCTTTGGCAGGAGCAATCAGTTTCACTGCAGCTTCAAACGCAGAAGCAGCAGCATCCCAGACGTACCGGGTAAAATCGGGAGACAGCCTGTCCAAAATCGCACATGTTAACAAAGTAACAGTCAGCCAGCTAAAACAATGGAATAACTTGAATACCGACGTGATTCACGCAGGGAAAACATTATATGTGAAGAAACCCGCTGCTCAAGCCACTGCCTCTAGTTCTAAAAAACACATCGTCCGATCAGGAGAAACCTTATCTGCCATCTCAAAAAAGTATGCTGTATCGATTGATAAAATCAAAGAAGCCAACCATTTAAAGTCTGCGGTCATTAAAACAGGACAAACCTTGATTATCCCTAAAGCAGCTCCTGTAAAACCAGCCAGCACGGCTAAGAAACCGGCATCAGCGAAAGCAGCTTCGCCGGCTAAAGAAACCTACTATATCGTAAAACCGGGAAATACCCTCTCTGCCATTGCCAAACTATTTAATACACCGGTCCAGGAGATCAAAAGATTAAATGGTTTAAAGAGTGACAAATTGCTCGTAGGGCAAAAATTAAAAATGACAGAGGGTGTATTGCCTGTATTGGGTGAGGGAGTTTTCCCATTGGAGCCAGGAAGCTATCAATCTTACCCGGATTCATGGGGAAATTCCAGAAGCTATGGCGGTTCAAGAACCCATGAAGGAATTGATATCATGGCTAAAAAGGGAACGCCTATCTATTCCGTAACCGATGGAGTCATTGAGAGATACGGCTGGAACGAATTGGGCGGATGGAGATTAACCATCAAAACCAAAGAAAACTTCCGAATCTACTACGCCCATCTGGATCAATATGCAGCGGGCATGATGCAAGGTGGAACTGTTAAAAAAGGCCAGTACCTCGGTACAGTCGGGGATAGCGGGTATGGAAAGACCGGAACAAAAGGAAAGTTTGCTCCGCATTTGCATATCGGCGTCTACAATCAAAGCTTCCAAGCGATTAACCCCTATCCGTTTTTGATTTTTTGGGAAAGAAAATGACAGTAAAGGAGCAGGTGTACTGCTCTTTTTTTGTTGACCAGAAACGAGAGTCGAACGGCTAAAAAAGGTCAGTGAACGGACAGATAAAATCGGACGGGCAGATTATGCGGAGGAACGGCCAAAATTCGGCGAAAAAAGGCCAATAAATGGTAACGAACGGACAGATAAAATAAAACGGCAAGATTATGTGGAGGAACGGCCAGATTACGTGGTTCAACGGACAGAATCTGGCGGAAAACGGTTAATCAATGGTGGCGAATGGACAGATAAATTCGGACGGACAGATTCGATGGGACTACGGACAGAATATGCGGTTCAACGGAAAGAAACGAGCGGGGCACGGCCAATCAATGGTGGGGACGGACAGATAAAATAAAACGGCCAGATTACGTGGTTCAACGGACAGAATCTGGCGGAGAACGGCCAATAAATGGTGGCCAACGGACAGATAAAAACGAACGGACAGATTACGTGGTTCAACGGACAAAATCCGGCGTGGAATGGCCAGTAAATGGTGACGAACGGACAGATAAAATAAAACGGCCAGTTTATGTGGAGGAGCGGCCAGATTACGTGGTTCAACGGACAAAATCCGGCGGGGCACGGCCAATAAATGGTGCCGGACGGAAAGATTACGTTGTTCAACGGCCAATCAGCTAAGTTCAATCGTGCAAAAAAGCCCGGAGAAGGATTCTCCGGGCTAAAGTTTTATTTGAAGGAAGCGTATCCTTCATCAGCCATAACTACACTGCCGTTGATGGCGTCGGCTTCTTCCAGTGAAAGAAGGTAGACGGCATTTGCCAGCTGTTCAGGCTGGGTAAGTTTGTTGCCCATGACTTTGGCTTTCATTGAATCAATGATGCCGTGGTCTCTGTAGCTTTGGATAATGGCTGTATCCACAACCCCAGGTGCAATGCCTACTACCCGGATTCCGTAAGGAGCCAGTTCAAGTGCAGCTGATTTAGTCATCATGTTTACGGCGCCTTTTGTTGCGTGGTAGGCAAATGTGCTTGGAGATGCAAGAATTCCATAAACCGAAGTTGTATTAATAATGACTCCTTTTATGTTCAGCTCTTTCATTTTTTTGCCTGCTTCGATAATTCCGTATGCTACACCGTGCTGGTTAATATCGATGATTTTATGGTAGGTTTCCATATTCATATCCAGAACCGGTGTGGATGAGCCAATTCCGGCATTATTGAACATAATATCAATTCTTCCGTATTCTTCAACGGTTTTCTCGATTAAGCGGGTAACATCCTCATACTTGGAAACGTCCGTTTTAATGAAGATGGCTTCCCCGTTATTTGAGCGGATCATTTCGGCTGTTTCATTTCCGGCTGCTTCATTAAAATCAGCAACGACAACCCGGTCTCCTTTTCTGGCAAACTTAAGACACGTTTCTCTTCCAATTCCGCTTGCTCCGCCTGTAATAACGGCTACTCTTTTCGTCATTTTCTATTTCCTCCCTGTTTCTAGCATATTTTGATTTTATCATTCTCTTAAATTAATTATAATTTAATAAAAGTGTCATTTAGTTAAGTGCAGCTTAAGGAGGGGTGAGCGTTGAATATTGAGCAATTGGAGCATGTGGCAGAAGCGGCAAAAGCAGGCTCGCTTACGAAGGCAGCTGATCATTTGCATGTAAGCCTGTCAGCTATCAGCCAGTCAATCAGCAAGCTGGAAAAAGAACTGGGAGTCCAGCTTTTTATCCGCAATCGTCAAGGCACAGCTTTAACGGCGGAGGGAATACGAATCATGGAGAAGGCGGAAAAAATTCTCGCTGCCATCGGAGAATTGAAGGAAGAAGCCAACCGCTGCTCCGATACGCTTGCCGGTGATTTGAAAATTGGCATGATCCCGGGTCCTATCAATCTCCTAATCGATATGGTTTCCGCGTTTAAAACCGATTATCCGAATGTTAAAGTGGAAATTTATGAAATGGGACCGGTGAAAATTTCCGAAGGGATACTGAATAACGATCTGGATATAGGGCTGGTTTTAACCTCCCAATCGTTCGCTGTTCAAAATCACGAGTTGATTGCCGAAAAGATCTTGGAGGGGAAGATGGTTGCGGGTGTTCACAAACAATCACCGCTTGCCAAGCTGGACAGGTTCTCTCCGGAGCAGCTTTTTAAGGAGACGCTCGTCCTGTATAACGATGACTACATCAAAAAGTTTGCGTACGATACCTTATCGCCTTATGGCCCAATCGATGTTCTGTTTACCACGAATAACACGGAAGCAATCAAGCGGGCTGTGCAAAGTGGAGTGGCTGTTACACTCGGGATGGATTATTCTTTTCGCAGCCGGTCCCCCTATCCAAACGAGACGGTCATTCCGATTGAGATTGATGGTGCCGATAAAGAGGCGCTTCATCTTGCCTTAATCAGGAGAAAGGACAAGGTTCCCTCCCTAAAGGTGAAAGAATTCATGCGAAGGATCCACAGGGAGTTAAGATGAAGACAAATCAAGTGGAATACAGGGTAAGAAGCAGAAGAAGTATGAAATTTTAAATGATCTATTGAATTCCGGAAAGAATTAGGGTAATGTTGGAAATATCAATGAAGTATTTTCGGAAGGGTGACCAAGAGGCGATGATCTACTAATTCCTGATTAGAAAAACAGTCGTAATCATGCCAAATACGAGCTATTTTTCTGGATTGGATTAGTTTTGCCTTTTGAGCGCTGATATGTAAGACACGTATGCCCAGTAGCTATGGGGATGTTTTGTCTTCTACCTGTGATCAAAGCAAAACCTCTTGTCCAGGATGGAAAAGGAGGTTTTTTTTATGTCAGAAATGGCGAGCCCCAAAAAAGCAGGGATGGGGGCTTTGTTTCAAAATCGAGTCATTCGCACAATTTTAATATCGGTGTTTTTCCTTCAGATTGGAATTTGGGTGAGAAATTATTCGATCCTGCTCTATGTAATCGAAAAGACGAATGAAAATCCGGTGGCGGTATCACTGATTTCTGTTGCTGAATTTGCTCCGATCTTTTTATTCTCATTTATAGGCGGGACGTTCGCGGACAGATGGCGCCCGAAGAGGACGATGGTATGGTGTGATCTATTAAGCGCCGTTTCCGTGTTTGTCGTTCTGCTTACTTTGTTCTTTGGAGACTGGAAAATCATCTTCTTCGCGACTCTCGTTTCCTCGATTCTTTCCCAGTTTTCCCAGCCGGCGGGGATGAAGCTGTTCAAGCTGCATGTTCCGGCAGAGCTTGTTCAAATGGGGATGTCGATGTACCAGACCGTTTTTGCCCTGTTTATGATTTTAGGTCCGATTCTTGGAACCTTCGTTTTCCAGCGGTATGGGATTCTTGCGGCTGTTGGAATCATGGGTGTTGCCTTCTTAATTTCAGCAGCGGTTCTCCTCATGCTTCCTACGGATCCTGAGCCGGAAAAAGAAAAACCGAAGACGAGCCTGATGGAGGAAATGAAGGAAGGGTTCCGCTATGTATTAAATAGCAAGGCACTCACTCTTCTTGGAGCGTGTTTTGCAGCGGCCGGCCTTGCGATTGGATTAACGCAGCCGCTTGGAGTGTTTCTGATAACGGAAAGACTCGGGCTTCCGAAAGAAGATCTGCAATGGCTTATGGCGGCATTTGGAATCGGCATGATTCTCGGGGGCGGAATTACAATCGCCATTTCCAAGAAGGTCATGCCTCAAATGCTTCTTGCAATTGGAATGACAGCAAGCGCGATTGGTATGGTCGGGATGGGCCTGTCGACAGAATTATGGCTCACGCTGACGGCTCAATTTTTTGCCGGGCTGTTCATGCCATGTATTCACATTGGAATCAATACAATGATCCTGCAAAATACGGAAGCAAACTTTATCGGACGGGTTAACGGGATTCTGAATCCACTCTTTATGGGAGCGATGGTCATCACGATGTCCGCTTCAGGCGTGCTGAAAAAGAACCTTTCCATCGTGTACTTGTACGAAATATCCGCCGTACTCCTCGTTATTGGCGTGCTTGTGCTTGTGCCGATTATGAGGAAATCGTCTGTTAAGCAGGAAATGAAGCAGGGGATGTAATTATTTTTTAGGAGCAAAAACAGAAAGGTGTAAGGCAAAAAGCCAACTAGTTCGCACATGAGTTAGTTGGCTTTTTTTATTGGGAATTAGGAAATTCCATTTTTAGCGCTTTACTCAATAAAAGAAGTAAGATATTGGGAATGTTGAAACTTTTATCTCGACACCCCGTCAAACTTAACGAGGGGGGATAAAATGAAAAAGCTGAGCATCATTATGTTGATCGCAATAATCATTTTAGCTGCTTGTTCAACTGGAGGAGAGCCAAAGGATATTAAAAAGGTAACAATAACAGGTAACGGATTGAGCCTCTTTTCAGAAACTAATGAGCACATAGAGGATAGAGAAATTGTTTTGGAACATCAAGAAGATATTAAAGTAATCGTAAAAGCATTAAAGAAATCCTCATCCTATTCGGGTGCAACGACTGCTGACGGTGAAAACTTTAAGATGAGCATTTCTTATAAAGACGATTCCTCTGACACAATCCTTTTGTGGCTTTATCCTAAAGATCATATAGGGAGATTCCAAAAAGAAAACTACACTGGATCCGTTTATTTACTTAATGAAGAAGATATACAAAGTATTGCAAAGCTAATGAATGTAAAAGAGGTACAATAATAATTAAGCACATTTAAATCGGAGTATAAGAGCACAGCAAGTGGCAGTGCTTTTTTTGTTCTCATAAAGAGGTCCGGTTAGTCAATAAAATTAATACGCAAGAATTTGTTTTTTATATTCCATAAAGTCGTCTAAATGCTTTGAAATGATTTGCTCGAGGATATCTAAATTAATGGATTGATCATCATGCACCGCAATGTTGCGAAAGGCAACCATGGCTTTCATTTTGGAGGAAATATCCTGGTCAATAATGGATTTTTCCTGGAGTATATCGGAGTTTTTTTTCAGCCACTATATGCATGGCCATTTTCCAGGCTGATTTTCATACACCTCCAAGACACGTTTTTTGCATCGTTCAATCACACTTATTTTATTTAAGATCACATCATTCTTCATAACTCGTCCTGCTTTCCTCTAAGTTGCTAAGAATATCCGATCGTTCTTCATTAAGTTTAGCGTACATACTGAGAGCGAGCATTTCGGCATTCATGAGTATGTTATCATCTATAGAATAGGCAACCTTGCCTGTTGTATAGAATTTCACTTCCATCAAATTCTGCATAGATTTCACTCCAGACCTTTCGTTACGGCTACTATACCAGTTTATTGATTTATTACTTTGAGCGCATATCTAAGGCAGACTAGACTCTTTTAAAAGTATAATAATATAAAGAAGAACAAAATTAATCCACAAGGAAAAAGAAAGGAAGATACAATGGGAACCGGATCAGGGAAAACAGGATGGAACCTGGACAGCAGCTACACCAGTCTGCCATCCTCCTTTTACACAGTAATTGAACCAAATCCAGTGAATCATCCGAAGATGGTCATTTTTAATAAACAGCTTGCTGCAAATCTTGGCTTGAGTGCGGATGAGCTTCAAAACGATGCAGCGATCCTTTCCGGAAACGAAATTCCAGATGGCTCCGTTCCTTTAGCCCAAGCCTACGCTGGCCACCAATTCGGGAACTTTACGATGCTTGGAGACGGACGTGCGATGCTGATTGGAGAACAGATCACTCCTTCAGGCGAACGGATGGATATCCAGCTGAAAGGCTCAGGACCGACACCTTATTCACGCCGCGGGGACGGCCGGGCTGCCCTTGGACCGATGCTGCGTGAATACATCATCAGTGAAGCGATGCATGGTCTAGGGATCCCGACAACCCGCAGCCTCGCGGTTGTAGCAACGGGGGAGCCGATTTACCGCGACACCGAATTGCCTGGTGCCATTTTAACAAGAGTGGCCGCGAGCCATCTGCGCGTCGGCACCTTTCAATATGCAGCCAACTGGACATCCGAGGAAGAACTGCGGGCGCTTGCTGACTATGCAATCGACCGTCATTATTCGGAAATCAAAAATGATGATAACCGGTACCTGTCCCTGCTTCAGGAAGTCATGAAACGACAGGCCGAACTGATTTCCAAATGGATGCTTGTTGGATTTATCCACGGAGTTATGAACACGGACAACATGACGATCAGCGGGGAAACGATTGATTACGGTCCATGTGCTTTTATGGATACGTATGATCCGGAAACCGTCTTCAGCTCAATTGATGTACAAGGCCGCTATGCCTTTCTGAATCAGCCGGGAATTGGCGGCTGGAACTTGGCAAGATTTGCGGAAAGCCTTCTGCCGCTGCTGCATAAAGAACAGGAGGAAGCGGTGAAAATCGCCCAGGAGACAATCTCTGGCTATCCTGAGCTGTACAAGCGGCAATGGTATAAGGGCATGAGGGCAAAGCTCGGAATATTTAATGAGGAAAAAGAGGATGAAACGCTGATTCAGCATTTCCTCGCTATGATGCAGAAGGAAAAGGCAGACTATACGAATACGTTTGTGGCCTTGACCTTTGACAAGGAACATGCGCTCTCGGTCAATCCGGATTACGCCCGTTGGAAAGGGAGTTGGCAGGAAAGATTGTCAAGACAGGAAGAATCGGAAGCAGCCGTTCATCAGCTGATGCGGAACAGCAATCCTGCCATCATTCCAAGGAATCATCGGGTGGAAGCGGCGCTTGATGCTGCGGTAAACGGAGATCTGACTGCGATGGAGGAACTATTGGATGTTCTATCAAATCCATATGAGCACTCGGAAAAACAGACGGCATACGCTGAGCCGCCGGGGCCGGAGTGCGGTCCTTATGAGACGTATTGCGGGACTTGACTGAAAAAAAGCTGACCTGGAAGGATGATGGACTCCTTTTGGTCAGCTTTTTTTGTGTGGTGCCAGTCCCGTTCTGCTTCACCGCATCGGGGGACAGAGGCAATGTCTAGCCAGACCTTGTGCACCAATGTTTTGAAGTGTGGGTGCCGGGGCTTTAGTTCAGTACAATTTGTGTGGACTGGCACGGTGCCAGTCCCGCTTTCCTTCACCGTATCAGGGGACAGAGGCTACGGACGGTCAGCTCTTGAGTACCAGTACTTTGCAGCGGTGGTGCCGGAGCTTTCGTACGGTAAAATTTGTGGGTACAGGCACACCAGCTTTGCACCACTTCGAAAATACGGATAAATCATGAAAGGGTTTTTTTACAGAACAAAAGAAGCTCCTAATTATGTAACAAATCACTTCATCGTCCTGTATACTAGTAGTAAATGTACAGCTGATGATAGCGAAATGTAAGGTTTATTTGTGCAGCTTCGGCCGTAGATGAAACAATGGAACAGGAACGGGTCAACGTACGTTAAACAGAAGAAAAAAATGCAGAGTGAAAGCCCTCTCAAAATAATTGACATTTTATGTTTCGGCATCGTAATATAGGAAATGAAACCGGAAGATTACTCGATAGCATGTATGGTAAAACTTCTTCCAGGCAGCAACGGTATGGGCCGTTCTGAGGGGGAGCGAACTAGACATATATGCTGTTCATAATAAATCGGGCATACCTCTTTTTTGTGCATACAAAAAGAGGATGCTCTTTTTTTATAGGGGGGATCGGATGAGCAAGGGAGAAATGGAAGATATCATCAGCAGGCTTATTACAAAGTGGGAGAAGGAGTACTTGGGAAGAGGTCCTCTCCAAGTGAAAACAAGCATCTTGGACCATGCAGTTCTGGTGGTGTTGAAGGGGGTTTTAACACCGGCTGAACAGAAGATTTCTGAAACGGAAAGCGGTCTGCTGTCAGTAAAGAAAATCCGGGCAGAACTAGTGGAATCGGGTGCAGATGAATTAAAGCAAATTGTTAGCAGCGCGACAGGAATGGAAATCATGAGCTTTCATACAGATATCAGTACGCGCACAGGGGAGCGGGTCATGGTGTTTCTTATGGGGTAGGGGTATATTGAAAAACGGGAGACATTTAAAAAGCCCTGAAGAGGGCGGTTTAATGCAGACCGGTAAAGAGTGTAAGAGTGGACACATCCACCTTGCTCTTTACCGGTTTTTTGTTTTAAGGGAATAATCTGAATGCTCCTTAGTGCTGATAAGTTGCTAAATAAGAAATCTTTAGCTAACCCCAGCGTTCGGCCTCTTGAGGTCATTTCAGAAAATCCCCTCAAGTTAAAACCAGACTGTACCCGATTTCTTTCCAGTTCTTATTGGCGTACTGATGCGGATAAGTTCTTCGCTGCAACAGGGTGTTGCCCGCTAGGCAGAATTTCTTTGCTTCAATGCACTTGCGCTTTTGTTCTTACTAAAAAGGGAGGTTGTTCTATGGTTGGGATAAAAGAGAATCAGAAACCGCGTGTATTAATCCTTGCAGATATGGATGCTGCGTTTCAAGAAGACGGAGCTTATGTGATCCGCTGCCCCAGCAGGCAGATTTGGGATGGATACGGTTCATTTATCCGGGGCGTTTTAATACTCGTGTATAAGCTGAAAATAGATCGGATTGAGGTGATCTGGACGGATGGAAAAAGCGGTCTTGAACAATGGAAGGAGTTAATGCGGAAACATGGGATTTCAGAGGAATGTCTAAACGATTCAAATTATTTATTGAAGTATTTACATGGATTGGATCCTTCACGATGGTTTGGAGAGCAGTCTGCTCTGGAAGATGTCAGGGATACGGTGACATTATTGCAGCAGCATCCGCTTCTCCCTAAAAACATAACGGTCAAAGGCTACCTCTTAATGAAAGAAAGAAAGCAGCTGATTTCCTTAAAGGAGCTTAGTGGATGAAGCATCCCTATTCCGGTAAAGAGGCCGCATTTGCTACGATGCATAGAAAGGAAGAAATAGCTGTTCCAGTGTTCGCTGAGCTGCAAATTTCCCTTCGGGTCCCTCAGAATATCAACACAGATGAATTGGGGACATTTACAGGGGAAACAGAAAGAAAGCAGCCTCCCTTGGAAACAGCGCGTTTAAAAGCAAAGCTTGGAATGAAGCGGCTTGGCCTTCCTTACGGTCTAGCCAGTGAAGGAAGTTTTGGTCCATGCCGGTTCTTTCCTTTTGTCGGGGAGGATTGTGAAATTTTTTTGTGGATCGACGAAATTCTTGGAATCGAAATACATGAACAGGTCATCAGCACCGCAACCAATTTCAGTTCAGCGACTGTCTCGTCCCTGGAAACAGCCGAGACCTTTCTAAAAAAAGCGGACTTTCCATCCCATTCCTTAATTGTAAGGCCAAATCAAATGACTGAGCCTGTTTTCTACAAAGGAATCTGCGGAAGAAAAGAACTGGATGAAGCGATTGCAGAATGCACAGCGATCTCAAAAGATCAGCTCGCAATAATTCAAACGGATATGAGGGCCCATCATAATCCTATGAGGCAGAAGGTCATCCATGAGGCAGCGAGAAAACTTGTGAAACGGATGGGTTCTCTATGTCCTGAATGCGGATGTCCCGGCTGGGGGGTCAGCAAAACGGTAGGAGGGCTTCCCTGTGAACTGTGCCATATTCCGACTGCGATGGTGAAAGAGGAGATTTTTAGCTGCAAAGCCTGCACATATAGCAGGACGGAAAAACGGAGTGATGGAAAGACAGAAGCAGGTGCGATGTATTGTGTTATTTGCAATCCATAAGAATAGGAGAGATGGAGATGAATTGTGTATACTGCGACGGGCATGGAGAAGTAGTTTGTATGTGTTTGCAGGCTGGGCAAATGGAAAGTGAGAACTTCAGACAGGACTGTGCCAAGTGCCATAGCCATGGTTACATGGTTTGCCATACATGCAACGGAAGCGGTTATTTGGAAACTGGAGAATAATGGGGGATGAAGATGAAAAAGCAAATTACAGTAGCTCACGGGGATGGAATTGGTCCGGAAATAATGACAGCGGTACTCCGCATGATCAAAGCTGCAGGTGCTGAGCTTGAGATTGAAGAAGTAGAAATCGGTGAAAAGGTTTACGAACGAGGAGTTACTGCTGGGATGGACAGGACGGCATGGGATTCAATTCGCCGGACAAAAGTGTTTTTGAAGGCGCCGATTACCACTCCGCAGGGCGGAGGCTACAAAAGCTTGAATGTAACAACTCGCAAGGCACTTGGACTATATGCAAACGTACGGCCTTGCCCATCCTTTTCCCCATTTGTGGACACACTTCATCCGGACATGGATGTCGTGATAATACGAGAGAATGAAGAGGATTTATATGCTGGGATTGAGCATAGGCAAACAGATGATGTATATCAATGTCTAAAACTCATTTCGCGGCCGGGCACAGAGAAAATTGTCCGCTATGCATTTGAATATGCCCGGCATCATAACCGGAAAAAGGTAACATGCTTTGTGAAAGACAACATAATGAAGCTTACAGACGGATTGTTCAGCAAAATTTTTCAAGAGATTGGCGAGGAATATCCCGAAATCGAGAAGGAAAACTGGATTGTTGATATTGGAGCAGCAAAACTTGCAGATACACCGGAAATGTTCGATGTCATCGTCATGCCAAATCTATACGGAGACATCTTATCTGATGTTGCGGCCCAGATCGCAGGATCGGTCGGGATGGCGGGATCTGCGAATATTGGAGAACACTGTGCGATGTTTGAGGCGATACACGGCTCTGCACCAAGACGTGCCGGCCAAAATCTCGCAAACCCATCCGGCTTGCTGCATGGAGCAATCATGATGCTCGTCCATATCGGACAGACGGAAGCAGCCGCAGCCGTCCATAATGCCTGGCTGAGGACGATCGAAGATGGAATCCATACGTATGATTTATACAAAGAAGGCGTAAGCAAACAAAAAGCCGGCACCCAGGAATTCGCGGATGCAGTCATCGCCCGGATTGGTCAGATTCCCACAGCACTTAAACCTGTCTCATACAGCACAGGATCTTCATGGAAGATTGCGGCAGCAGAAACCAAACCGGCAAAAAAAGAACTCGCAGGAATCGATATTTTTCTACACTGGAAAGGTGGAAACCCAGATGAGCTTGGCCGTAAGGTGTCAGCTATCAAGTCAGAGAATCTAGGTCTGTCCGTCATTACAAATCGCGGAGTAAAGGTTTATCCCGATGGGCTACCGGAAACATTTTGCACGGACCATTGGCGCTGCCGTTTCCTTGGAGACGGCATTACACCTGAACAGGCAGCAGAACTGTATGTAAAGCTTATCCAACATGGATTTGACTGCATTAAAACGGAAAATCTATACCTGTTTGACGGAATACCGGGATTTTCGGCCGTACATGGATAGACCGGGTTATGGCATAGGACAATTTTAAAGAAGACGATCAAAAGAACCGGATGGTCACCGTGACCGAGAATCGTCACTGCGGGTTTATTGGATAGTGAAATAACCAGAAAAAAGGAAGGCGCAAAAGGAAACAAGGTTGTTTCTTTTGGTGCGATCCTTTTTTCGTGTCGGCACTTTTAAACAGATGATGGACCCCGAATTTATCAAATGGGGACTGTATATTCAGTCGAATTTGCAGGAATTATGGCTCTAATCCCTTATCTTTAGTCTAGGTTTAAAACGTCAATAAGAAAACCGCGGCACAAGTCGTTTTCCGCTATGACATGCAGCATTCAAGCCAAGGTTCGCAGCTTGATCCGAACTCCAACTACATATGAAGAGCACAGTTTCAACTCAATGATGATGGCAGAGTACACCAAGGCTTTGAAGTGTGGGTGCCGGAGCTTTAGTTCAGTACAATTTGTGGGGACTGGCACGGTGCCAGTCCCGTTTTGTCTGCGGCTCAAGTGCCTTCATGATCCAGGCGTTAAGAATGAGGAATAAGAGGGTGACCGTCATGAGGGTGATGAACTTGATTTTAATCGCCTTTAAATAAAGCTTTCTAAATAAATACAAGAGCCATTCTCCTATCTATCTTATATCTGGTGATACTGGGTTAGTTCCTTCTATTATAAAGGATCATCAAGAAAAAAATGGTAAAATATTTCAAGGGAATATATCTATTTAATCGGTGGAGGAAAAAATCAAATAGTATACAAAAGAAAGGCTTCAAACATAAAAAGCAGAGGCATTTTTAGTTGGGATAATCATACTTTTCTATTAATATTTGATTTTTGGTTATTGTAGTTAAAAAAATTGGGAGGTGCTTAATGAAAAAGGATCAAGAAAAAAGTAAGATCAGTTCTGATGATGGCTGGAATAGAACAGTATATGGAAGTCCGACCATTGGGGGCGTGATTGTTATCATCATCGTCATCAGCTATTTTCTGTACCAATGGATTGCAAACTAAGGGATGCTGAAAATGGAAAATTACAGCATCACTTTACGGTTTATTCATCTCGATGTATATGAAATTTTAGGGAGAGGTATCCGGCCACTTCCACTTTTAGTATGATTATTACCTAAGATTAGGAGGGAGTATGGATATGACAAGCTATGATAAGGATCTGTTTAAAGGCACCGCCGGCTTTTACTCTCAATACCGACCCATCTATCCTTCTTCCTTAATCAGACTGCTGATAGACCGGTTTGAATTAGATGGGAAGGGAAAGATGCTTGATCTAGGCTGCGGAACCGGGCAGCTCACTCTCAGGCTTTCCGACTGGTTTGAGAAACTTATCGGAGTAGATCCTGAAGAGGAAATGCTTGTCGAAGCAGAACGGAACCGCATTGCAGCTAGGGTGGATCATTGTGAATGGTTAGCTGGAAAAGCGGAGCATTACTTAAATGGCATAAATAATGAAGCATTCCGTCTGGTTATGATGGCGAAATCGTTTCATTGGATGGATCAGGAAGCCATCCTCGAAGGTCTTTACACGCTTATCGATGGCGGTGGAGGAATTGCAATCATAGATGCTTATAATCCAAATCAGAAGTCTGAACCGTGGCAACTGGAACTGAATCGAGTCGTTCGGAATTGGTACGGAGAAGAGCGGAAGGCGGGGAGCACAACGTATTCGCACCCTGCTATGAGCTATGAAGAAAGAGTCTCCCGTTCCAGATTCAAGGCAGAAGTCGTGAAACTTCCTGCCTATCAGTATGTTTGGTCAGCTGATTCAATAATTGGAAATGTGTATTCAACGTCCTATGGGTCAAGGCGGTGGATAGGGGAACAGCGGGAAGCGTATGAAACCGAATTGAGAGAAGCGCTTCTAAACATTCATCCAAACGATTCATTTGTAGAGGAAATTCAGCTGACGGTTGTTTTAGGTCTGAAATGAAAAAAACGCCCTCATGGACGTTCTTCCGTTCCAGCTATATCTTTCTCCACTAACGCAAACCCAATATGCGATAACGCCGCTGCCAGAGATTTCTTCACTAAAATCCCGTCTAAAATCAGATTGCTTTGAACCATTTGCTGTGCATGTTCAGGGAGGATGCCAGTTAGGATTGGGGTTACTCCGATTAACTCCAGCATGTTGACTAGCTGGAGCAGGTGATGGATGACCTCTTTGTTAATTCGGCTGATTCCTGATAGATCCAGTATGAGATATTGAAGGCAGCGGTCTGAGCTTTGCTTAAGGGTTGACTTGATGATGATTTCAGCCCTTTTTTGACTGATGTCTCCAATTACAGGGAGAACGGCTATGTCATCTGTGAGCGGCACCATCGGAGCGGATAATTCCTCTACCTCACGATTGACTCGATCAAGATCAAGGACATAGCTTAAGAGGGAGGCCATGGTAGTAAACAGCTCAACGTGCTCTTCTTCAAATTCTACCTTTTTATTGTCCAGACCGCAGATGGTTCCGTAGTTTTCCCCAGTGCTGAAATTGATTGGGATGCCAATGAAGCTTCCACCTGACAAATTCTTGGTAACGGTCATATCCTTCGTCCAATCATTACCGTTCAAATCCTCAATCATCAGAACGCGATTCCCATAATCCACACTTAGCTTGCAAAATGTATCTTGAAAGGGCAGGGTATCCCCGCTATTCAGCAAGGCATAATCCCGGTTAACCACTTTTTCGATTTTATTGGATTTTTGATCATTTTTAGCAATGAAAAGAGTGTTAATCGGAACAATCGTGCTCATAAAACTTAAAATCTTTTCTGCTGCCTCGTCGAAATTCTTAATGGAATGAATCATGCAATTCCTCCCCCTTCTGCCCACGATTTATGTAATTGTTTCTCAATCTATATACTGTCGTTTATTTTCTTCTGGTTTATATGCGACATATTATACCAAAGATTTATTTCAAATGGCCTAAAATGTCATTTACCCTATTTCCTAGAAGGTTAAACAAATACATTAATAGATCAAAATACCCCTCAACTTGCCTTTTTCTTCTATTTTAAAAGAAAATACATATTTTAGGACACAAATACCTAATCCTCCTGTAAAATGTAGAAGGAGTTTGTCGATTCGTTCTGCCATTGGGTATGTTATACCATTTCTATTTCCAGGAGGATTTCCATGTTTAACAGAAAGCTAGTTTTCTATTTTCTTCTTTTCTTTTTTATCGCAGGTCAGGTTACCCCAGTTCATGCAGCAGCGGCAGTTCCAAAAATCTATAGCCAGTACGCTGTAGTCATGGACGCAAATTCAGGGGAACTCATTTATACGAAGAATCAGGACAAAAGATGGTATCCGGCAAGCATGACAAAGGTGCTGACCGCGATGATCTTAATGGATAAAGTATCCTCTGGTGCGATGATGACGGCAAGCAAGAACGCGGTGAAGAAGGACGCAAGCAACTCTTATTTCCGCTTAAAGGCCGGCGAAAAAATGAGCCGGGAGGATGCGCTCAATGCCCTGCTGATCCTGAGCTGCAACGATGTCGCGGCGATGATTGCCGAGCATATAGCGAGAAGCGAATCCAATTTCAGTGCATTAATGAATAAGAAGGCAAAGGAAATCGGAGCGAAAAACAGCCATTTCGTCACCCCGAACGGACTTCACAGCAGCAAACACTATACCACCACTCAGGATATGGCGCTGATTACAAGGGAAGCATACCTGAAATATCCGGAAGTACTTAAAGCGATGGGAACAAAATCTGCGGTCGTCCGTACCTCGAAGAGAACCGTAAAATTGACAAGCAAGGCCACCTTCCATGGCATGCCATATGTCATCGGGGGTAAAACAGGCTACACAAATGCAGCCCGCAATTCCCTCGTTGAGATCGTAAAGAAAGGCAACACCACCCTGATCGGCGTCGTCATGAAATCGACTAAATCCTATGCGGTAAAGGATATCGCCGCCATGACGAACTACTCCTTCTCCATGATGGAGACAATTCAGCCAGTCGCGGCCGGACAAACAGCGGCAACCATTAATGTCCGTAACACCCAAGTGCCGTTAGTTGTTCAAAACGGCATATCCTTTTCCACCAAAAAGGATTCAAGTCTGCCGATTACCATAAAAAATAGTTTCCCGAGAACGCCGATTACATCGATTGCCATTGGACAGCCATTCGGTGAGGTGACGGTTTGGAAGAATGGGAGAATGGTGGGGAGTTCGCCGCTGATTTCGACTGTGGAAGTGAATGAGCCGGCAGCCAGGTAAAGAATGGAGAAAAATAGAGGTGCAGCATGAACAGAATGAAGCCGATTTATGCAGGACTCCTGATTGCACTCCTAACTGTTGTTATGAGCGGGTGCATGAATGAGGGAGATTTAAAAAGACCTCTCGATCAGTATTTGAAAGAGTCCTATGGAATAAAAAGCGAAGACTATCATTTTCTAACATGGGACAACAACTGGTTTGAAGGGATCGAACACCAAACAGCGATTGAGATTGAAAAGCCTTACGTGACCACGGTTTATATCAGTATGGAGCGTGATACATATAAGGTTGAATCAGAGCGCGTATATCCTGAACTGGTAAAGGGAGCTTTTATCAATCAGCATCCAGAGGTACTCACCCTGTCAGAGAAAATGATTGATCAATATGGTTTTCTAAAAAAATCACCTACTGGGTACCATGAAATGAAGGATAACTTTTATTACTATCTAAACGTAAATGTAGGGGAAAATATAAAAAACAAGCTTGCCGAAGATTTCAAGAAGACCCAGAAAATCCAGACGGAACAACTATTGCCTGCATATATGAAAAGCAGTGAAAATACCGATGAAGAGCCAGACAGCATACGAGTAAACTTCGCATTCTACTATAATACTCAAAACCGGAGTGATGCCATTCCCAGTGCGGAGAATCTTGTGAAAGATTATGAGAAAGGCGGAGTCCTTCCTCAAGGACTTTACAGCATTGGCGTGAAGACGATTAACTCGAGCGATGGCGGGTATTCCGTTGGAGTCGACAGCAGAAACAGCACGGTAATGTTCAGAGTAGATTCGAATGGAGCATTTCAAGATGTCCGGGTATTGCTGCCTGAAATTTAAAGCTGCCAGCCATAATGAAGGTTTCATTGTGGCTTTGTTGCGGATAAAAACCCTAACCGTTGCACCAATGGAAGCGATTGGATACGATAAAATCTGAAGATTAGGAAAAATAATATCAGGGAGGAAACAGGATTGAAATCAAATAAGTATATGAAACTAGTTCTTGCCGCAGTCATTGCCCTGCCTTTTGCCGGCCAGACAGCACATGCGGAAGAAAAGAATGCTGCACAAGAACAGGCGGAAAAAACCGCCATGAATGCCTTCATGAATAAGGTGGATCAAGAGTATGTCTTCAGCAAAGCGTATGAGCTCAGCAAATACAAATGGAGAACCGCAGGCAGCCAGGCAGAGCATCAGGCCTCTTTATATGTAGAAAAAGAAATGCGAAAGCTTGGTTTGCAGGATGTAAAGAAAGAGAGTTTCGAAGTGGACAGCTGGGAGTTCAAGGGGGGGAATCTCACATTTAAGGATTATCCGCGCATTTCCATGCCGGTAGCCTCCTATGCAACGAAAGGCACGCCGAAGTCCGGATTAAAGGCGGACCTCATTTACGTTGGCAAAGGAACACAGGATGATTACAAGAACATTGATGCCAAAGGGAAAATCGTTCTTTTAGATATTGATTTAAAGAATGACTGGTGGATCAACTATCCAGCCCTTCAGGCGGAGCTTCAGGGAGCGGCAGGTGTCATCGCGATCGTCCGGGATACATATGGAACGATTAGCAGGGACACGCTGAATACCTTTGATTTCACAGGACCCGTCACGATTCCGACCGTCAACATTTCGGTGAAGGATGGAAGCAAGCTGAAGAATCTTTTAAAAAAGAAAAAGTCCCTTTCTGTCAATTTAAAAACTGACAATAAGGTTACCCCAAAAGGGACAAGCTACAACGTGGTTGGAAAAATTCCCGGAAAAACGAATACGGGAGGCATCATCGTTGGCGGGCATCTCGACGGATACTTCGAAGGCTTCAATGATAACGCAGCCTCGATCGGCTTAATGCTTGGCGTGGCGAAAGCGATGAAGGATTCAAACTACAAGCCTGAACATCCCATTTATTTTGTTGGACATGCCGCCGAGGAATATGGTGCCATCAACTCCTACTTCGACTGGCAGATCGGCAGCTGGAACATGATCAACAAGCTCCATCCGGAATGGCGCGGCAATTCCCGTCTTTTCGTAAACACGGAGTTTGCGGCCATTAAATTAAAGGACGCGGATGAAGTCAATACAAACGATGAACTGATGGGCTTTGTGCAGGATTATATCGACAGTAAGGCACCTGCCGTGAATACAGCGACCTATCCGAATGGCTACAAAGTAACGGGGAACAACAGTACAGGCTCGGATGATTACAGCTATTCCATTGCCGGCGTCCCGACCGTGGCAAACGACCGCTCCGGCTCGGACTTCTTCACAACCCTTTACCACACCCAATATGACACGGCGAGATACGGGAACAAAGAAGTCCTTGCTGATCATGTCAAACTTTACGGTTCCCTGATGATTCACGCCGATCAGATTGCCATCATGCCTTTCGACTTCGGGAAGAAGCTGGAGGGATTCCAGCAAACCATCGATGATGACATCCTGAAAAGTGCGGATATTGATCCAGCCACGCTCAGAACGGAAACCGGGGAAGCGAAAAAACTTGCGGATTCACTATATAAAAAAATGCTCGATATCAACGAAAAGCAAAGAGAAGCTGCTACTTCACCGCAGCAAAAAGCAGCCCTGGCAAAAGCAGAAAAAGAACTGCTCCAAGTATTCCAGCTGACACAGGGCGAGCTGATGAAACTGAACTGGTCGATTGTTCCAACCTTTGCTCATAAAGAGCATCAGAAAACAATCAGCCTGCTTGACCAAAGCATCGCTGCCCTCCAGCAGGGGAAAGGACAGGAAGCACTCGACGAGTATTTGCTTTCTATTGAGGATGAATGGTACAGCTACCACTTTGATAAAAAAGTGATTGACCAAGTCACCGACTCAGCCCTCCATCAGCCGGATGACCGCTTGTTCTGGGGAACGGGGAAATACGTGAAAAATGTAGATCTTTATAATGTGATTTCTTCTGTAAAAGAGAACACAACTGGTGATTACACTAAAGAGATTGCTGAATTAAAGAAGGTAAAAGCGGAGCAGGAAGCAGAATTAAGCAAGGTGGTTAAAGAAGAGACGGAACTGATGAAGAAGATTCGGATGAAGCTGGGAAATGTGAAATTGTAACGGTTTTTTTTTGCAGGAACTCGTGGTTTAGCGGGTTCCTTTTTTTGTAGATAGCGGTTTCTATTGTGGCGCCTGACCCGCTGTGCTTCACCGCAACGGGGGACAGAGGATATAGTTCATAATCCCTTCTGCCCCAACGGTTAGCGGAGGAGGTGCCGGAGCTTTCGTACGGTAAAATCATCGGGGACTGGCACGGTGCCAGTCCCGCGATCCTTCACCGCAAAAGGGGACAGAGACCACCTGCCATGAGCCTTTCTGCCCCAACGGTTAGCGGAGAAGGTGCCAGAGCTTTAGTTCTGTGAAATTTGTGGGGACTGACCCCTTCATTCCTTACCAAGCTAAAAATGTTCCAAAGATTCTTACGTCCTGCATATGGTTTGGTATGTTTTAAAGTTTGGTTGGCGCAATTTCATCTCTCGCTTTCACAGGAAACCAGATTTCACTCCTGAATACGGGCGAGCTTGTGTCCTTGCTTTCGTTCCATAGAATTTCCGGGCCCTCCGTCTGCTCGTATCCGGAGGAGGGGAACCACTCGGAATAGACTCGGCCCCATACGTTTTGGAGGGTGTCCGGGAAGGGGCCGATCGCTTCGAAAACCGCCCATAGGGATGGTTTAACTTCGAGCGAGGCGAAGTGTGCAGGACCATCCTTCACAGTTGCAACCCCAATATAGTGGTCCAGCGCTCCTTTTTCCTCGAGCCTGCCTTCTGAAAAATTCGCCGAAGCACTGATAAGGCCTGGTGGTTCGACATCGGATAGGGCTTTAAGTTCTTGAATCAGCTGTGGATTTAAACTGTTCCACATAGCTGCAATCTCCGGGTTCACCCCTTCAAAAACAATCTGTACCCTTTTCTTGATCCCGACTATACGAAATGCATCTTTCTCAACGATCCGGTAATTCATCGGCTTACCTCCCTGAATGGATAATTGGAAGGACACGGGCGGATAGGCTTTAAGGGAATGACCGCTCGTCTTTGCTTCGGATGGCGTGATTCCATGCAGCTGCTGAAAGGCCCGAGCGAACGCGTCAGGAGATTGGTAGCCGTACTTAAGCGCTGTATCAATCACCTTAACATCCCCCTTTTTCAATTCAAAGCCTGCCAGCGTCAGCCGTCTTCTCCGAATATATTCAAGCAGCGTCATTCCCGCCAGATAGCTAAACATCTTTTTGAAATGGAACTCCGAGCAGCGGGCGATCCGGGCTGCCTCTCTCATATCCAGCTCCTCTCCAAGATGCTCTTCAATATATCGAAGCGCTTCATTCATTTCCTTCAGCATTTCCGCCACCGTCCTTTCCACCTGATTTTATCCAAACCGTCATCTGCTTTCCCGACCATTCTGTACTTATTTTTGTCGGATTGGAAGTATGGTTGAAAATTTTTCCTGATTTTTCTGTTCAAATTGGAAGAAGGGAGGGATTGGAGTGACTCATAATTAGAAAAAACCTTAATTACGCTTGGTTTTATTGGAGCAGGAATCGGCGCTTATTTTAGATTAGTCACTTTTTGTGAAAGGCTGGTTTAACTTATCCTGGCTAGGCTTCCTTTAAGATGACACATAGTTTTTCGGCACCATTGGTCCTTTTGTTATGCTGATTATGGTGCCAGACCTGCGATCCTTCACCGCAACGGGGGACAGAGGATGTGGTCTATAATCCCTTTTGCCCCAACGGTTTGTGGAGGAGGAGCCGGAGCTTTCGTCTAGTAAAATCTTCGGGGACTGGCACGGTGCCAGTCCCGCGATCCTTCACCGCAAAAGGGGACAGAGACCATCTGCCATGAGCCTTTCTGCCCCAACGGTTAGCGGAGAAGGTGCCAGAGCTTTCGTACGGTAAAATTTGTGGGGACTGACCCGCTGGCCCCCGCCGCCCGCACTTCTTTCCACCCAAAATATTAAAAAAGTCCAGACAATATTAAAAGAATGCTAGTTGTTAACGCTTTCAAACCGGGACCTTCAGCATATAATTGAGCTGTAATCATACAAAATCAGTTCAGGGGGTTTACAAATGAACAAATTTTTTAAAGCGTTTTCATCGCTGATGGTTCTTATGCTGTTTGTCGGGATGCTTGCAGCGTGCAACAGTAAAAGCACTGGCGGTGGCGGCGGTGGCAAGGGAGTCGACGTAGGAATCGTATTGCCTACAAAAGATGAGCCAAGATGGGTACAGGATGAGCAAAGATTTAAGGAAGCGTTAAAAGATTCAAAATATACAACAGAAATTCTTTTCAGCCAAGGTTCTTCCGCTAAGGAAAAAGAAAACGTTGAAACATTGCTGAACAAAGGAATCAAAGTTCTAATCATCAGCCCGCAGGATGGCGACGCGGCTGCTGCTGCTGTAGAAGCGGCTAAGAAAGATGATGTAACAGTTATCTCCTACGATCGTCTGATCACAAACACGGATGCAGTAGACTACTACGTAACATTCGACAGCCTGGCTGTTGGTGCAGCTCAGGGACAATACTTAATCGACCATGCAAAAGGCAAAGGAACTCCATTGTACCTGTATGCCGGAGCAGCGTCTGACAACAATGCGTTCCTATTCTTCCAAGGTGCCTGGAGCGTTCTTCAGCCGAAAATCGCTGACGGAACATTCAAGGTGGCAAACTCAAGCGAAGCAGAAGCCCTGAAGGATACAGCTGAGCTTTCCCGTGACCAATTGAGCAAAATTCTTGGCCAGGTAACAACGAACTGGGATCCAAGCGAAGCGAAAAACAAAGCGCAAACTCACTTGACTGCAGCTAAAGCTGACATGAAGGGCGACGTTGCGGTACTTGCTCCAAACGACGGAACAGCTCGTTCCATCGCAGATGTATTCGGTTCTGACGGAGACGTGAAAAGCTTTGTAATCACGGGTCAGGATGCAGAGAAAGCTTCCATCCAATACGTAATTGACGGCAAGCAATCCATGACCGTATTCAAGGATGTTCGTACACTCGTGAAAGATGCGATGGGTATGGCAGTTGAAATCCTTGACGGCAAAAAACCTGAAACAACAGGTGACTACGATAACGGCAAGAAAAAAGTAAACGCTAAGCAAACCGACGTCATTGTCGTAGATAAAGAAAACGTGAAAAAGGAATTGATTGATTCCAAGTACTACGAAGAGAAAGAATTCTCAGGTCTGTAAAAACTTAAACACCAGGCGGAATAGTGGTAGAGCTTTCTATCACTATTTCGTGATTGTATCAGCTGTTTTGTTAAGGGGGATCACATGATGAGTGAACACATTCTGGAGATGAGACAGATCTCCAAGCATTTTACAGGCGTCAAAGCACTCGACAATGTCAACTTCAAGGTGAGGAAAGGCGAGATTCACTTCCTCGTCGGTGAAAACGGTGCGGGGAAATCCACGCTGATGAAGGTGCTCAGCGGTGTGTATCCATATGGAACATATGATGGAGACATCGTCTATGAAGACAGTGTGCAGCAGTTTAATAAAATCAATGACAGTGTGAACGCAGGCATCGCCATCATCTATCAGGAGCTTGCGCTGTTTCCGGATCTCACAGTCTATGAAAATATCTTTGCCGGGAACGAAGTTAAAAAGGGTGGAGTCATCGACTGGAACGAGACAATCGTCGAAGCGAAGAAAATGCTTGCGAAGGTCAAGCTTGATGTAACACCTGATACCTTAATCAAGGATCTTGGCGTAGGAAAGCGGCAGCTTGTGGAAATTGCGAAGGCACTGAGCAAGGATGTCAAATTGCTCATTCTCGATGAACCGACCGCGGCACTGAATGAAGACGATAGTGAAAACCTTCTCGAGCTTCTGTGTGAACTGAAAAAGCAGGGCATTACATGTATCATGATTTCGCACAAGTTAAAAGAAGTGATTTCCATTGCCGACCAGGCTACGGTTCTCCGTGACGGCCAAACGATTTGTACATTGGACGGCCCTTCAGGACAGATTACCGAAGCCGCGATTATCAAAAACATGGTCGGCCGGGCCATTGATGATATTTATCCGAAGCGTCCAAAGAAAGCACCGGGTGAAACGATCCTCGAATTATCGAATTGGTCCGCCTATGATCCGAAATTGGGCCGAAAGGTAATCAAGGATGTGGACCTGCATGTAAAGAAAGGCGAAATCGTCGGGCTTGCAGGATTGATGGGATCAGGGAGGACCGAGCTTGCCCTCAGTATTTTCGGGAATGCCAAGTCCTATAAATTAGAAGGAAACTTGAAGCTCAACGGAAAGGCTGCGAACCTGAAGCATACGAGTGACGCCATTCGCGAAGGGATCGCCTATGTAACCGAGGACCGGAAAGGGGACGGCCTGTTCCTGATCCAGGATATCAAGAACAACATCACTGCCGCCAACCTGAAAGGCATCTCCTCAAAAGGGGTGCTGAACAACAACGAAGAGATCAAGATCGCCGATCATTATAAAAAATCCCTTCATATTAAAACGTCTTCACTCGAGCAATTGGCCGGCAACCTGAGCGGGGGGAACCAGCAGAAGGTGTCTCTCGGCAAATGGCTGTTTGTCGGACCGAAGCTGCTCATTCTCGACGAACCGACGCGTGGAATCGATGTCGGAGCGAAGTTTGAAATTTATTCGGTCATGAACGAACTCATTAATGAAGGCATGAGCATCATCATGATCTCATCCGAGCTCGGTGAAGTGCTTGGGATGAGCGACCGGGTGTATGTTATGGCTCAAGGCGCCATCAAAGGCGAGCTCGCCATCGAAGAAGCCGATCAAGAAAAAATTATGCAGCTTGCGACGCAATAGGAGGTACTATTCAATGAACTTTTTCCGTGAAGCCAGAACGCTAATCAGTGAAAACATTCGTGACTACGGCATGTACATCGCCTTATTCGCTATTATTCTAACATTCTCCGTCATGACGGATGGACTCTTCATGTCCTCCCGGAATATCAGTAATCTGATTGACTCCGCCGGTTATATCGCGGTGCTTGCGGTCGGAATGACCCTCGTCATCGTCATTCGCCACATCGACTTATCGGTCGGTTTCGTCGCAGGTTTCCTCGGCGCCATCGTCGCGATCATGCTGACAAAGGCAGGAATGCCGATGCTGATCGTCATTCCGCTTATCCTGATCCTAGGGATCGTTGTCGGACTATTTAACGGTCTGCTCGTTGCCCAAATTGGAATCCCGTCATTCGTCGCAACGCTTGCCGGAATGCTGATCTTCAGGGGAGCGCTCCTTCAGGTAACGGAGAAAACCGGTACGATCATCATTCAGGATGATGCATTCAATGCCATCGGGAACGGATACATCCCATCCCTGCTGGAAGTAGGCGGACTGCATGTGCTTTCCCTGTTAGTAGGTCTTCTCGGCATTCTGTACTTGATTTACAGCGAAATCAAAACACGCCGGAACAAAGTGAAATACGGATTCGAAGTGACGTCATTCGGAATCTTTATCCTGAAACTCGTCTTCATTTCCGCCATTGTTGCCTATATTACCTGGATCCTTGCAGGCTACAACGGTTTCTCATGGACAGTCATTATCATGCTGCTCGTTGTGATTGTGTATCACTTCCTGACAACGAAAACCGTACTTGGCCGCCACATCTATGCGGTCGGAAGCAACCCGGAAGCGGCGCATTTGAGCGGGATGAACGTCAAGAAAATCACATATATCGTTTTCGGTTCCATGGGAATGCTCGCTGCCCTGTCCGGAATCCTGTTCACCTCCCGTCTTCAATCCGCGACAACGACAGCCGGAACGCTGTTTGAGCTTGATGCCATCGCGGCAGCCTATGTCGGCGGTGTCTCCTCTGCAGGGGGAGTCGGAAAAGTAACGGGTGCGATCATCGGGGCAATCGTTATGGCTTCCCTCACAAGCGGGATGAACCTGCTTGGTGTCGGAATCTCCTACCAGTACATGATCCGCGGCGGCGTACTCGCTGGAGCGGTAATCTTCGATGTCATGACAAGGAAAAAACGCTAAGAAACCGCAGGAGGGACTGAAAATAGTCCCTCTTTTTTTCTTGTTTTTGTAGATGGCTGGATGTGGGTTGGTATATGATTAGGAAGAAGGGAACGCTTTCATTCAAGGGGATACAGGACTTAAGACGGAAAAATCGAATCGATTATTTAGATAACGCTTACATATAGAAAATAAACAGCAGGGAGTGGATGGGGATGATCAGGCTCCTGATTACGGATGATGAACAGATTGAGCGCGATGGGATGCAGCTCATCTTAACAAAGAACTTTCCGGAGCTCATCATCGAGCAGGCAAGAAACGGGAACATGGCCGCTCAGATGGCGAAAGAGTTTAAGCCGGATCTGATTCTAATGGATATCAAAATGCCGGGGATGAACGGGCTGGAGGCTGTAGAACAAATTGCAGCGGACGATCCAGGCATCAAATTCATCATGGTTACCGCCTACGATACGTTTGACTTCATGCGTCAGGCCATTAAATTCGGGGTAAAGGACTACCTGCTGAAGCCAAGCAAGGCGGCCGACATCGTCATGACGATCGGCAAAGTCCTGAAGGAAATCGAAGAAGAAAAAAAGTCGCTTGAAAGCAGCCGGCAGGAGATGCAAAGCACCCGGTCACTCGTTGAAACGGATGCCGTCACCCAGCTGCTGTTCCACCACGTCCATGATGTACGCGTGGACCAATTGATTGAAATCCTCGACATCCAGTCGGCAGACGAGATGTTCGCGATGATCGTCCTGCTTCCAGATGGAGAGGACCATTTCTATCCCCTCGTCAAAGAAAAAGTCAGGCAGACCGGAAGCGGCTGGGTCGGGGCATTAAATGGCAACCAGCTCCCGGTGATCCTCTTCAGGAAACCGGGCCAATCGTTCCGCGCGCAGGCCTCAACCCTCGCCCGGGACATTCTCTCCATCGCGAAATCAGGAGCGCAGGACCACTGGTTCGTCGGAATCGGAAACGTATATGGGTCCCTTGACCAAATCAGGCAGTCCTATAAGGAAGCACTCATGGCGGCCATGGATACGGCGGTCCCGTCCAAATTCCGGTTCTATTCCGATGTACCGGTCACAGGGGACTTAAGCGAAGAACCATTCGCCGACCAGCAGGAAAAAGAACTGTCCGACCAGGTGCGCCGCGGAGAGTGGCAGCAGGTACGGACAAGGCTGATGAATCTCATCCAGCACTACGAAAACAAAGGAACCGACCTGCTCCAAAGCCAGCAGCGCATGCTCGAAGTACTCTGGATCGGATCCCGTGTCATGAGGGAAATGGGCATCGAAACCATCACCCCCCTCTATTCCTACCAAACGTACCAGTACCGCCAGCTGCGCTCCGAAACCGACGCCCTGCTCGACAGGATGAAGCAAACCTATGCCAGCCACAACAAACGAACCGAAGCCGACACCATCCACCAAATCAAACAATACATCATCGACCACTCAAACGAAGACATGTCCCTGGACACCCTGGCCACCAAAGTGGGCCTTAGCCCGATTTACATCAGTAAAATGTTCAAAGAAAAACTCGGCATCAACTACATCGACCTGTTAACTGAATGCCGGATTGAAAAGGCGAAGAAGCTGCTGGGGAATCCGGAGAAGAGCATTAAAGAAATTACGTATGAGGTCGGGTATCATGATCCGAATTATTTTAGTAAGGTTTTTAAAAAGGTTTGCAGGGTGTCGCCGAAGGAGTATCGGAAGGAAATAATTGGGAAAGCGAATTGGTGAGCAAGAATAATGATATAGATACTTTTATTTCCAAATTCCATAATGGCTAGGTGAATAACTATATGAATAAAATCAAATGGGTTAATGAAATTCAAATTTCATTAGAATTATTAGGTGGAAAAGGTAAATTGTCAGAAATATATAATGAAATTGAAACTAGAAGTAAAATTGACTTAAGTGCGTATGTTGATTGGAGATCACAGATTAGGAAAAATATATACTTACACTCTAGTGATTGTGATATATATATGGGAATACCAGGAGATAAAAAAGATATTTTCTTCTCAGTAGAAGGAAAAGGAAGAGGGATATGGGGGATAAGGAATTTTAACAAATAATTTTTTTGAAATGCGAGAAGGAATAAATATGGCTAAAGCAATAACGAGTAAATTTGCAAAATGGCCTGAGCAAATAACAGATCACATAGTTAAGCACCAAAACGAGATTGGAGACGATTATCCGTTAGAAAAGGTAATTTATATTTGTGAAGATAATATTCCATTGTATGATGATGGTGATAAAACCATAAATGCGTGGAATGAAATTAGTGTTCCGATATTGATAATGAGTACAGTCACGTTTAGAAATAAATATAAAAGATATTTGAAATGAGGAAACATATTCTGAATATCCATTAAATGTGGTTATTCAGGATTTTTCCCCCTAACAAAGGGTAATAATTTTATTTACTGATATACATTTAATGGATTATAATTAAAATAGGAATTTAATCTTACATAGAAGGTGAATAGTTATTAAAACAATAGAATTGGTTCTTATACCCCGTGCTAAAAGTTTTATTAAAGTGGAGTTATTTACGTTTAATGCTACTTTTTATGAGGCGTTTGGTTCATTTAAGCAAGAGAAAGTATATAAGCGAGCCGATAATAAAATAGATGCTATTAATGGTGTGATTAAAAAGCTTACTAATAATGTTTAAGTTGGAGATTCTAAATTATTAAGCCAAGGACCAACAATTCTAATGTGTGTTCCTCATTGTTATTCCTCTTTATTTACATTCCTCAAAACAGACGATTCATTTCATGCTGAAATTCAGACAATTAAAGGATATTAATTAGATTTGAAGTTTCGTGCTTTTTCGACAAAATACATAAATGCTTGCTGTTACTATGAAACCAACTAATAGGATATTTATACCGTATTTTAAATCTATTATTATTATTATTTTGAAAAGGTGAAGAGAGATAATGAACAATTTTGTTGCTTACTTGAATACTTTAAACAATGCTAATAGCTCCAATGAGAATGCTTTAGCAGAAGCTCAGATAACTAATAATTATTATAAAAAGTTCCACGTAGAAAGAAATTTGGGGTTTTATCTTGCAGAAAAGCTAAAGGAGAAACCTACATGCGTGATACTCACTGGACATGCTGGGGATGGTAAAACTAGTTTAGTGTACCAAATTCTTAAATCACTAAAAATGATTGAAGAGGGCAGCAGTTTAAAAAAACATGAACAAAAATATTCTATCGAGTTAGAACGTGACCTTTTATATATAAAAGATATGAGCGAGTTAATGGAGGAAAAACAATTAGAGTTATTAAGAAAGGCTATAAAGGGAAAAAAGGACGGGGTTTCTTCAATAGTGGTCTCCAATACTGGTCCTTTAATAAATACTTTCCGCCAATTAATTAAGATTGGACATATAAAAAATGTTTCTGAAGATATTGCGGAAATGAAGTTGCTAGAAGTAATGGATAAAAATAGTGGAGTAGAGATTACAGTTGGAGACAGTGAAATATTATTAATAAACATGGCTCGTATAGACAACGTAGTATTGGTACCCAAATTGATAGATCGTATAAGTTCTGATGAATTATGGGAAGGTTGTACAAACTGTCAAAAAGTAGATGCTTGTCCAATTTATAATAACTATAAATCAATTAAAGATAATAAAACAAATGTTAATTCTTTTGTCACAAGCTATTATCGTTGGTTATTTGAATTAGATAGAAGATTGACTGTTAGGCAAATACTTGCACAGTTATCCTATTCGATGACTGGAAATTTGACGTGTAATGACGTTTCTGAATCATCAAGTTCAGAAATGAAATTTAGATACCACTTTAGTAATTTATTTTTTGGTTATAAAGGATTAGAGGTAAACGAGGAAGCTAGGCAAATTCGAGCGATAGAAGAATTGCAGGAACTCAACTTAGACAGTAAAGAGACAAAATATGATTATGATTTTTTTGTTAAAAATGATTTCACTCATTTAACAGATTCAACAAAAGAAGTTGCTTTTGAAATATGGGATAAAAGAAGTCAAAAATATAGACTAAAACCAGTAGATTTTATGCAAACTGATGAACCTTATCAGTTAAGAAAGGCTATTCGTAGAATGAACTTTCTTTTCGGTAGATTCAATGAAGAAACTACAAATTATTTACTCGACCAATTATTTTCACCTGTTTTTAGTAATTATATAAGCTATAGAAGCAAAAAAGTGACAGTAAAAGAAAAAAGAAATGTTAAAGCAACAATATATAAAGCTTTAAATTTTATTCTAGTAGGAACTCACCTTGAAAAAGATATGGGAAAAATATATCTTCCTTTACAAAGGCATGGCACAGGTAATCAAAATGTACAATTATTGCTAGGGGAACTTAATGATAATGACATTAATGTAGATCAAGAGTATCTGGGATCAATATATGATGATGATGAGAGTCATTATGAAATAAACCTTATATTTTCAAGTGGGAAAAAGTTTAAAATTCCTTTAATGTTATTTGATTACTTTAATCGAATTTCTTTGGGGGCAGTAACCACTAGCATAAACCCCTCCTTAAGTCATGGAATTGATACTATGAAATCTCAGCTGTTTAACGATTATAAGTATCGTGATGAGAATGAAATAATTAGATTACTCATTCATACTCTGAATGGACCAAAATTAATTAAGCTGCAAATAGATCAACTGGAATTATTTGTAGATTAAGGAGTGTATAAATGTCAGTAAAACTAAACAATACTACTTTGTTTCCTAACGCAAATTTTGACATCTATAAACAAAATATCCAAATACAAACGTATGGACAAAGATTATTCAGAGATCAGACCCTATATGAATACTTATTAGAATTTTTAGTGATTTTTTCTTCGCCTAAAAAGGTTTCTAAAGAAGAAATGTCTGAGGGGAGATATAAGTTTGAAACCATAACAGAGGAGCATAACGATAACTTAGTTTACTATCCATCTCCTAAAATGGCTTTAAAACGATTCATCTTTTTAAATAGAAGTGAAATTGATAAACGATTTAATGTAGATATAGATGCATTAGAAGAACACAGAGAACTATTAAAAGATAAGATTTCTACTGAAGATCCAAATATTAACAAAGAATTTATACTTAATGTATTACAAGACTTATTATATGGGTTTAATGCCATAATAGGTAAACGCTCATGGTTTGCTCAATCATTACTACCTATGGCCCCAGAATTAATTTTTTGCGAGGCAATCGGAAGCAAAACTGAAAGAGAAAGAATAAATTCAACATCAAATATTAAAGAAGTTGATGGGAAATTTGATTTTAATTATCGGGCATTTATGGCAAGAGGTGGAGAAGTATACTATCTACACGTTCTTCAAGGTATACAAGAATTGCCGGAGATAAAAGAAAAATTAGAATCAAGAATAAAAAGTTTGATTACAAGTGTTCCTCAACTCAGCAAAATATCAAAATTTTTACAAAATAACTGGGAATTAGATAAATTTAAAGATCTAAAAGAGATCGAAGAAGATCCTATTGAAAAATTAGATTATATTAAAAAGAAAATGGAGTGGATACCAGACAATTATAGAAAAAGAGGAGCAAATACAGTAGAAGAATTGCTAAACCTTTTGTCATCTTCAGTTAACACAACTGAGAAAATAGAATTATTCACTTCACTGATTGCTTTACAAGTTATTAGAATGATGTGTTTACAAGCTCAAATTACCTTATATGGAATAGATAACGGTGAATGGTTGATTGATGTAATAAATGATCCTAGCCATCAGATACGCAAAATGGCTGTAACTTCTTATGAAAGACTAGAAGAAAACGTATTCAGAGCAGTGCATCATGCTGATCTAGAAGGATATATGGATAAAGGTGAACATAATAGAACTAAAGAGGCTATTTATGAAGAGGCTTCTAAAGATTCAAACAGACTTATAAGAAAACTTGGGAAGCAAATTGGACTTATTATACCACCAAAAGGTGGAAATATGAGGTTGAGTATTAATGAGAGCTTAATTAAGGTATTAGTATTAGCAATTGTACCCCCAGGGAAAAGAATGTTATATACAACATTTTTAAATAAATGTTATGAGCATTTTAAAATAATTATTGGTTCTACAGAAGCTAAGAAGCATTGGTTGGAAAATAATGAATTAGACGTAACTATTTTTAATGCAAATTCAGAAAAGTTTCAGATAATGTTAAAAGATTGTGGGTTTTTAAGGGATCTATCAGATTCTACATCCATCGTTGAAAACCCATTTCAGGAGTGAAAATTAATTGATACATTATATAGATGAAATTATAACCATATTAGAAGAGAAGATTGATTTTAACAATAATAATAATTCCTATTTATTTCGTCTGGATAATTTTTTGCATCCAAAAATTTACTTAGAAGTAAGCAGTTACTTCAAAAAAAAGTCATCTGAGCAGGGAGTAAGATTCAAAGCAAAGCTAGCAAAAGAGCAATGGAAAAACTTCAAGGATCAAGAAGAATATATAGTGTATCTTGATAAGCTTGAACAAGAAGATTTTGTTGAACAAGAAGCACAAATGACAACCTGGAGAAACTCAATTGCTGACCAAAAAGGAATTTTATTTCTTATGGGAACTGAAAATGTTCAAGATAAAGGAGGTTTAGCTGATTTTTATAAAGTTTCACCAGAAATAATTGAAAGAAAAATAGGGAAAAAATATGCAAATTGGTTCGAAAAAATGATAGAGCTGGATGATCAGTATGAAGTGAATGCCGTTAATCACTTCTTTGATCATTTATTTCGGGTTATACCAAAAGACTTATACAAATTGAGTAGTGTAATAGACCGTTTAGAAACTAAAAATTTATTTGGAATTAATGAGGTATTAGGGGAGATTGGATATAATTTTGTTGAAGATTGGGGATTACCTACATTCTATGAACTAGATAATAAAACAATTACCCAATTATCAAAAAAGGGAAAGTTTGATTTATTGGAAAAGTCATATAAGTTCAAGAGTAGAGCAGAATTTAAAGACGGACTAACTAAAGCTAAATTCTCTAAACTTGAAAAAAGAATTAAAGAATTTAAAGGTAACGAGAAATTTGAAGAGTTTGGAAAGCAAATTGAAGATGTGAATAAAATGTTCGGATCATTTGATAATTTCGAGAATGCATTAACTGATTATTTTAAGGGGATAAATCTCGATACCTTAAGACCAATGTTATTTCAGTTAGATTTTAATTTAATCAATGCTATTGTAAACTTTAAAATTGCTAAAACCGGTTCTTCAAAAAAAGATACAATAACTAAAATATATGGATCTCCTATTGAAGCGTTTTCAAAGATGATATTTAGCAGCTTAATGACACTAGAAAATTTAGGCGAGCAAGAAAAGAAACCGTTATTAACGATCACATTAAACGAAGCTGTACTTTCAAATTATTTAGAGGACAATATCTACGATTTATACAATGCCTGGTCAAAAATATGTTTTGCAACCGGCGGACTACTTGAATATTTGCAAGAGGAATTAGAAGAGTATATTACTGTTCGATACAAAAGTAATGAAGATCCTTTTCAGATTTCATATTCTGATAACCTCTCTATAAAACCAACAAAAGGAACTCAAACACTTTCATATATTCATATTTCTGTGCAAATCCAAGATTCTGATAGACAAATGGAATATAAGTGGGTATTTAATCCAAATGATCACTGGTTAAATACATTTGATATAAATTTGCTTGATCAATTGTTAGACCAATGTGAAACATCGACTGGATTTCTTCCTATATTTAGTAACGTTTCTTTAGGTAATTTATTAAGTAGCGTTGATTCAGAAATCTTCTTTCATCAATTAAGTGGTTCTAGACAGGATTTTTGTAATGTATTTGAGCTGTTTCCAATGGAATTACAAGAAGGAAGCATAACGACTAGGCTATATCAACTTAGTAGCCCATTCAAAGAATTTATTAAAGATTTAAAGAAATATGGTTTTTATAACACTGTAAATGCGAGAAAATCAAGATCTGCTCTTCTTTTTATAGAAAAGTACACAAATGTACTAGAATCTTTAGTTGAAAACTATTCAAGTATTGATACTGTTGAGAGAAAATACATTTATTTAGTGACGAATCTATTCTTAATGGTTCAATCTAAAGATGTTGCAAAAGAGGAGTATTTAAAAGGTGCCATAGTACCACCAATACATCCTGCTATGTTAGAGAAAATGATTGAACAACAAGCATTTTATCGCCAAGGTCTAAATACTCTTCTAATTGAGTTAGTTAATGGTAATCCAAATTGTCAATTCGAAAAAATGATCGACAATATAGCAAGACAATCTACCATAATTACAGGTTTAGATACAATTGTTTCTGAAAGCTCTACTAATCGTCTAACGAAAGAAGTATTTGGATATTATGGTTTGCATGGCGAAGTGTTAGAAGAGGAATCATTAGAATCAATGGCGCTGCTGGACAATGATTTAATATTTGATGAAGACTTTAATACTAAAGAAATGCTGACTAATTCATTTATGTCTCGTTTAATAGAACAAAAACTAATGGAATATGTTCAAACTTTTCCAGCTCAATCTGATTCAATAAAAATAGGGTTTGTTAATTTTGATCATCTTCAACCAGTGGTTGCTGGGGTGCATGGGTTTATAGAAAAATTAAAAGATTTGTCACATCCTACTATTATCAAATTACAAATCATTTCTCCTAGTCATCTTCAAGAAGGAAGAACCTATGTTAATTTTTGGCTAGATAACTTTTTTGAAGAAGAAGATAACGTTAGTATTGAAACATATTATAGAAGCATAAATTTACGAACTGGAAATAGCTCTATTCTAAAAGAAGTAATTTTAGAACATGATCTGATTTTTACCAATAATGTTATGAGTACAGGGAGAATTTCTAATCGACATACTGGTGAAGCAAACATAACTCCTTCAGATACTCGGTTTCCTATGGTATTTCATCCAATGCCAATTTATGGAGCTGAAAGCGGTAGAGCAGTTTCTATAAGCCAAAGACAATTTCAAGCAGCGTTTATACACTCTCAGTTATCCCATAGAATAGAAAATCCTGATAGCAAAGATGGCATATATAGAGTAGAAAAAGAACTTTTTATGTCTGATCAAATGAAAACTGTGCTTGACATATTACATGATAAAGCTAGATGGGTAGTATCTCTTGATACTGGACTGGATAGGAAATTTTTTGGTCAGGATAAAGTCATCAGCTTCTCAACTGGAGAAGGTCCATACGGTGAATTAAATATGACTATTTCAGCGTCCAGTAAGGTGCGAGAAGATGTAATTAATAAGCTTACTAAAAGACTTAAAAATATTTTTCCTTCTTGGGATAAGGAAAAATTATTTGCTTGTGCTCAGTTCTGTATTGATCAATCAAAAAATTTAGACGGTATAAAAATACTAAAATCTTTAAACCCCTATGATTATGAAGTACACAGCTTTTTATCGTATATTTTGTCAGCCAAAAGTCTCAATATAAACACTCAAGAACCGAATTTGCTATTAAAGGCATATATTCCCTTAGATTCTTATATGCATTGGTTCGTGGATACGCCAAATAGACCGGATTACCTACTCATTGAAATCAATAAAGAAGGAATAAATTCTGAAATTATTGACATAAATGCTACTGTTATTGAATGTAAGATGGGAAAAGAAAATAATCAGCAGATAGAAAAAGGGATGAAGCAGCTAAGTAATTGCGTTTCTTACCTTGCTGATATTTTTTATGGGTCATCGAGAGTTTTTAATAGACGATATTGGTTTGCACAACTATATCGGGCTTTAGTTTTTTCTCCTAACTTCGTATCTGCTAAAGAAGAGGACCAAATTTCTTTCAACAAAAATTTGCTAAAAATTTTAGATGGTAAATTTAAAATCAATTGGTCTGCGAAATTACTAACATATTGGCTTGATTACAATGAAGAAAAAATCTCTGAAAAGGAAATTCAGCTTGAAGGATCAAGTGTTCCTTGTATACACGAAGCATTTGGACAAATTTATATTCAAAAAAATTTACTTCCTAATGAAATGTTAGAAAACATAACATTTGAAGCAGTGGGAAAAAATCTACGTGTTTTTGCTAATAATAAACAGGATTTTGAATTATTAATCAATGAGTTTGAAACCGAAGTAGTCGATTCAGAAGAGGTAACATTAGTTGAAGTGGATAAACAAGAAGCAAATAGCCCATTAGAAAAACATGAGAAATCTGGAGCGGAAGTAGATAATTCTCAGGAGTCAACTTTTAACGGGAATAGAAATATGATTAGTCAAGTCAAACATTCTAATGATTTAGAAAAAGAAGAGAGAAATAAATTCAATAATCCAACGCCTCTGGAGAAAGTTAGAATTTTATTAGGGAAAGATACTATAACTCAAAAGGATATTTACTGGGAATATGGACACCCGCAACTAGAAAATAGACACATACTTATATCAGGTAAATCAGGAGTAGGGAAAACCTATTTTATACAGTGCCTTCTATATGAATTAGCTAGGAATGGAATTTCGAGTATTGTGTTTGATTATACGGATGGCTTTAAAAAATCAAAATTAGAACCAGAATTTAAGGAAGCTCTCTCTGATGACATAGAACAATTTTTGGTTTTTAGAGACAAATTCCCTGTAAATCCATTCAAAAGAAACCTTAAAGAATTAGATGAAGATGAATTTTTACCTGAAAGTGATGAAGATGTGGCTGAGAGAATTAAAAGTGTCTTCTCAGCGGTATACAAAGACATTGGATCACAGCAAGCAAATGCTCTGTATCAAGCTACAAAGGAAGGTTTGAAAAAATACGGAGATGCAATGGATTTAAATTTACTGGGAGTAGAGTTAGAAGCTTTAGGTACATCCTATGCTCTAACTACCCTTTCAAAAATTCAATCCATAATTGATAGAAATCCATTTAATACGACATCCTCTTACAATTGGGATGAGCATCTTGAGAAAAAAGGTAAAGTTTTCATTGTACAACTTACTGGATTCAATAGAGATGTGCAGCTGGTTATTACTGAGTTTATCTTATGGGATCTATGGAACTATTTATTAACTCATGGAGATAAAGTAAAACCATTTCCAGCAATAATTGATGAAGCACAAAATTTAGATCATAGTGAAAAATCTCCAAGCGCAAAAATTTTAACAGAAGGAAGGAAATTTGGTTGGTCTGGATGGTATGCCACCCAGTTTATGCAGGGGCAATTAGGTAAAGATGAAATCCAACGATTGCAAAATTCAAGTCAAAAAATATATTTTTCTCCTCCGGAAGAAGAGATCACCAATATCGCATCTTACTTAGATACTGATTCACACAAACGTAAAGAATGGGCCAAAAGATTATCTGGTTTAAGAAAAGGCCAATGTGTTGTTTGGGGACCTATTTTAAATACTGAAGGCAATCTAGAAAGGAAAGGACCTAGAATTGTTGATGTATCACCATTTTCTAGAAGGGTTAAAGAAGAATGATTCGCAGCTTGAATTTTCATCAGTCATTTGCTCCAGAAAGAGATGCTCTAGCACAATTATTAAGTCTATCACAAGAAAATTGTCCCCCTTTAACTAAAGAAGAAATTAGTAAAATTACTACTATATCTACTGGAGAAAGTTCAGGAAAAGTAGTACCTAATCTTTTATATGCAGAAATGATGGGAATTTTAGATGTAAAAGTTTGTGAAGGGCGCTATCAATTATATCCAAATCCTTTAGGAACTGTAATTAAAAATGAGGATCCATTTTTAATAGAATCTATTACAAAATGGATTTGTCACTACAACTTAGCATTTAAAAATTCGAAAACGGTTCTTTGGAGCTATATTTTTAATGAAGTAATTAAGCAACTAGGAACGTCCTTTTCAAAAGAGTCTTTACAAAAAGTTGTAAACAAGAACTTTGAAGCGCAAGTCAACCTTACCCCTTTTCGTTCATGTTACCTTAACAACGATAGAAGTTTTACAGCTCTTGAATTACTAAAAGAAGAGGATAATAACTATCGAATGATTCCACACAATGTTGAACCTTCTTATATGTATTTATATGCCTATCAATTACTTAATAGTTGGGAAATATTCTTGGAGGACAGGACAGAGATAACATTTAATGAGATTAAAGAAAAATTATATTTTGGAGATCCTTATGTGTGGGGAGACAGAGAAATTCACCATGTACTCGAATTACTTCATGATGAAAAAATAATAATATTAAATAGACAATTAAACCCTTTGACTATTGTTAGGCATGAAAATTCTAAGGATATATTAAATAAATTATACTCGCTATTAATATGATGGGAGAATGTAAGTATGGAAGGGCTAAAGATAAAAGATGTGCTTCGTTTTAAAAAGGAACTTTATTTTAATGGCGCGGTTCAGGTTGATTGGTTTTACCACCAAGAAAAGCAATTAGAAGTTGCAAAAAGTTTTGTATTTCATGGTCCAGAATATTTTGGAGTCAGTGAAGCTGATATTACCTTTAAAAGTCATAAGCTAGTTGATACTGCTACTTTTACTAGAATTATCGGCAATAAGTTATATGGAGAAACTAATGGGTCAAATTTCACCATGACAATCGCTCCATATGGTACAGGAAAATCACACTTGGCTGTTACGATAGCTTCACTATTCGGAACCCATGAAGCAGTTTCTAATAATATAATTTCTAACTTAAAAAAAGTGGATAAAAATATTAGTACTGAAATTGAAAATCTTCACACAAAACCTAATCTTGTTCTTGTACTTAATGGAATGAAAGATTTTAATTTAAACTATGAGATATTAAATGCTACTCAGAAAGTTTTAACCATGCATAATATAGATGGGGCGTTCCTTCAAACATTAACAAAATCTTATGAAATAGCTAAAAATTTTCTAATTAATACTTTTTCAACGTTTAGAGACTTATACGAAAGTGCCAGAAGGGAATTACTTCCAAATGTAGTAACTTCTACTTTAGAAAATTATCTTTATGTTAACATTTTGCAAGATACTAATGTCTTTGAAGTAATTAATAAGGTTTACCATACAGTCAATGGTACGTATATTCGTTGGGATGAAGGGGTATCTGCGGGTGACGTACTATTAAAGATTTCACAAAATTTGTGCGGAGATAGAGGGCCATTTAATAAGATACTAGTACTCTTTGATGAATTTGGAAGATATATTGAGTTCGCTTCTTCATATCCCACTAGAGCAGGAGATTCAGCGCTCCAACAGATATATGAGGCAGTACAAGATAGTGACGATAAAATTCTTTTTGTAGGTTTTATACAATCAGATTTAAAAAGTTATCTAACAAGAGTAGATCGTTCCTCTAATATCAATAGGTATGTAGGACGGTATGAAGCGAGTGAAAAAATACACTTGTCGTCCAATTTAGAAACAATATTTGCTAATTTAATTGAAAGAACAAATCAAATTGCGTTTAAAGAGCTAATTCAAGAAAAATTAAATAAAGAGGAAGAAACGAAAAATTGGAGAAGATTCCATACCGATCTTTTATCTTGGTTACCTTCGGCAGAAAATTCAAGTGTGTGGAATGACTATAACCACTTTCAAAAGGTTATCCTAGAGGGAATTTATCCTCTACATCCAATGACTACATGGATGCTATCTAATCTCTCAAGTTGGTTGCAGCAACGCTCTTCCTTAACATTTCTTGAAAAGCAAATTGAAAACTTTAATGAAGTAAAGCTACATGATTTCGGCACCTTACCTTTTATACCTGCTACATCAATAATCCAGTCTGACTTTTTTAAAGAGTTACTTGCAGCCGAACAGGATGAAAGGAAGCAAAGTGAATATTGTATACTATATAATCAAATTCTCACTAAATTTGGTGACAAGTTTGATGAAAGACTTAAAAAAATATTAGCTGCAAATTTAATTTTAAGAATTGGTCGTTTTAAAACAAAATCTATTGAAGAGGTCAAGTCTGCAATAGTGTATGCTTCAAATTTAACTCTAAAAGAAGTAGAGACTGGGTTATCAACTTTAGTAGATGATTTTGGAGTACTAAGCTTTGATGATGTTGCTAATGTCTTCGATTTTGTTGCAGATGCTACAGGAATAAATGATTTTAAAAGAATGATACAGAAAAAAAGGATCAAAATTAATAAAAGTTTAAATTTGAATTTAGTTTTCGAGAGTACTATTAAAGAATTACTTATGTTGGAAAATGTTGAAACTTCATTTGCACAACGTAATTATGTTGTATCAAGCGAATGGAAATATACACAACATCTAGTTCATTTAGAAGAGGTTAATAATAAATACTTATTAGATTTGAAAAATGAGTGGGAGTTAAGTACAAAACCAGACATTCCTAAGGGGAAAGTGATATGGGTTTATATACCTAATAATGTAGATGACTTAAAGGTCAGATCATTAGAAACGTTATTAGGAAAGCTAAAATATGACGATATCCCAATATCTCTATTCCTTTTAGATGATAAGGAAGCATTATTTTACAATTCAATTTTAGATTATCAAGTTTCAAAGCATTTTAGTGAGGAAGAAAAGGTAAAATTCGGCCGCTTTATCCCGGAATATATCTCTAAAAGTGAAATGTTGGTAAAAGACAGATTCAATAATTTAGCAACTCAACGAATGGTTATTCGAAGCAGTGGTATTGAAAAGGTGAAGGAGCGTCTAAACAAATATACTGAAGCACAATTTGAGAGATTATATCCTGATCTTATTCCTTTTCCTTATACCGGGTTTTCCAGTAAGACATTGGGTAGGTCTAAACAAGGAGTCTCACGAATTTCAAGACTAATGCTATCTGGTATGAATTATCAAATCATCCATTCTGAAACTACAGAAATGAAAAATAGAATTGAGGAAGTTCTTTTTGATGGAAAGTTTGGTTCGTGGGGAGTAATAAATAATAACTATGGTTTTGTCTCTCCAACTAATATAAAAGTCAGAAAAATTTTTAATGAACTTGATAAAAAATTAGAAAAAACTAAGACCTTGAACATAAGTTGGATTTTTGAAGAATATCAAAAACCACCATATGGAATTAATGACTATTCATTAGCATTATTAATCGCATCATATTTAGCACAAAGAAAAATTGAGACTCGAGTAAATTTTCAAGGTAATCGATTACGACTAGAAGAATGGGGAAAGCAAGTCTATCTTGACAAGGAAATTAGATTACAGAATCTCCTAGATAGTTCTATTGAAAAAGTAGATATAGATGAACTATCTACCCGATATCTATCCCTTTCAATTAAAGTTGAAAGAAACAATGATGTAGATTATTGTCCAAGTCTTTATAAAGAATTAGAGCAGCTGAAAATAGAAGAAGATATACCTGAAAACTTACAAGATAAAGTTGCCCACATGGAAATGGTGCTACAGTTAGGACTCGGACTTCATGAAAAAACTACAAAAAGTATAGGTGCACTTAAAGCAACTTTTGAAAAGGGTATTCGAGATAAGGACTTTAAAAAAATATTTGAGGTCATAGAAAAAAGTGAAGTACTTAATGGATCCATAGAAGACTCATCAAGGTATTTTTACAACGAAAAACACATAGAATTATCTGAAAGTTTAATGGAAAAATCTCATGAATTTATCAATTTAGAATTTAATAATTGGCTTTTAAGATTAAAATGCCAAAGTATCGGGCAAGTTACTCTTTTTGAAAAATGGGTTAAAGATATTATTACCTATTTAATAAAATACGACTATAAAGAAGAAGCAAGAAAAACTCGTTCAAAATTAGAAAAGATTTTAGATGATCTTACAGTTGTTCATAAGCTTCAAAATATAAATGGTACAGTTTTAGAATATTTGAGAAAAAGTAATCCAACAGAAAACATGGGATATGATGTACTTTTAATTTTAAAAAGGGAAGGCCAGGATTTAGTTGATTTTATATTAAGCCATAATGTTGATAGAAATTATTTAGAAAGTTACTTAGAAAAATTAGATCCTAGAGTGAAATTATTAGAAGAAAAAATTGAAAAATTAACAGAAGAGATTACCAGTGTATATGATGCATTTTTTGATTTAAACGACATAGATGCTTGTGAACTTGTCTTAGTAAAAGCAAAAGCTCTTTTATCAAGAACACTAAAAGAAGAAGATAGGAAAAGCATTGAGCAAAGTGCAAATGAGCTTCAAAATTTCTTAAATGATACAGGGATCGTAGAAAAAATTAAAGAAGATCGTAAGGCACTTAATATAGAACTTCTGCTACTAGAAGAAAAATGGTATGAGATAGAATCCGATATAGATTTTATTCAGCTTATTGATTCTTATAAACGAAAAGTATTAAATCATATCAATAGTTTAGAAGAAAAATGGATAAAAAGATACTTAACAAATCAGCAAAGTTTAATTAATTGGACCGTAACAGAATGTACTACATGGTTAAATGATACAAGTATATTGCCGCATTACTTAACTTTAGAAACATCTATTGAGCTTAATAATGTGAATAAAATGGTTATGAGAAGATTAAGCGAACTCTCTATCGAAGGGGTCCTTAGTTTATTCAATAATTTAACTGAAGAGCAAAAAAAAGTATGCTATGATAAATTAGTATCTCAAATGAAAGTCCTAAGCTAAATCAGTGATATAAGTGATTGAGCATCTAGATAATATCTAGATGTCTTCTTTTGTATTACACCCTCACTGGAATACGAGCTCCAGGAGGAAATGAAAGGAAGTTTTTTATGGGTTATGGTCAACATCAAAGTTTTTATTTAAGAGATAGATGGCTAAATAAAGCTATTAATCATCTTAGACAAGATAATAGATTCTTTTATGATAAAGAAGCCTTTGAGAAAATGGGACTTGGAAAAAATATGGTTCAATCTCTTAGGTATTGGGTTGTAGCAACGGGTGTTGTAGAAGAAGTGTTCAATGAGGAGCGTAAAAAAGTTCATTTAATTACTAAGATTGGTGAATTAGTTTATAAGTATGATAAATTTGTGAAATTTCAGGATACTGCCTCAATTCTACACTACCACTTGTGTAGACAAAAAGAGCCTAGTACTGCTTGGTACTGGTTTTTTAATGTTTTAAATGAAACGGTGATTACTAAAGAAAATTTATCTATGAAGTTTACTACCTGGGTTAGAGATTGTGAAATTAAATCCTTTTCAAATAACTCTCTAAAAAAAGACATAGATTGTCTTGTAAAGCTTTATACTGCTGGTCAAAGTAATATTGATCCAGAAGAAGTGATTCAAAGTCCTTTAAGCAAACTGACAATTATAGAAGACAAAAAAGGAATAATATACAAACGAAATTTGTCAATTTCAAAAATAGGTCTAACAGCGTTAATGTATGTACTTTTAGAATACAAATCATTAAATAACATTGAAACAGTATCAGTAGATGAATTAGTTACAGAATACGGACTATGGGGAAGAATTTATAACATGAATAGATCTACAGTGGTAACTGCCCTTAATCAATTAACATTGCACCCTATATATCCAATACATTTTACTCGAACTAACAATTTAGACTTAATTAGAATTCCCAACATAGAACCTCTGGAGTTTTTGAAAACAGAATATATTCGAAAGGTTGAAGTTTTAACATGAAAACTGCAGCCGCTACTTTTAAGACAAGCGTAAACATAAAATTCGATTTAGGAAAAAAAGAGTTTGTTGATCGCTACCTTCCAACTCCATCTCATGCAGAATCTCTACTTGGTTTATTAAGGGGATTTAATGATCCTTTAAATAATAAGCGATCACATATAATTGTAGGGCCATATGGTACAGGTAAATCTCTAGTTGCTACCATTATAGGAAATATCGCTTCTAAACGAATAGACAATAGCACTTATAAGAGTTTACTGGGTAAATTCAATAAAGTTCATGGTGATATATATCAAGAGTTACAAAAAACTAAAGATATTGAAAAAAAATATCTAACAGTTGTCCTCAACGGTAATGAAGGTCGGTTCCGTGAGGCTATACTAACGGCTATTATAAAAACAATCAACGAAAATAATATTAATATTGTTTTACCAGGTCAATATGGAAAAATAATTGATACTATTAATCTATGGGAAAATCATTATCCAAAAACTTACAAAGAATTCAAAAAGAAACTAAAGGATTCTAATAAAGATTTAAATATATGGCGTATAGCTATTATGAACCAGGATAAATATGAAGTGGATTGGTTCTTATCAATCTATCCAGATTTAACATCCGGCGCAAGTTTCACCATAGATTTTAATGAAAGTTTTATAAATCAAATAATTTCAGTGTTAGATGAATTAAACAATCAAAATCTAGGTTTATTTATAGCATATGATGAGTTTGGTCGTTTACTCCAAACATTAGAGTCACGTGATATTCATGACACAATGCAAGATCTACAGGATTTGGCTGAGCTTGCAGACCATTACAATGATAATCTTCATATTCTGCTAATAACTCATAGAAACTTACGACAATATTTTAATTTCTTGAATGAAGAGTATAAAAATGAGTTCCAAAGAATTGAAAAACGATTTAAGGTTTACAATGTAGAAAGTGACAAATCTACTTTCGTTAGGTTAGCTGATAATATAATTCAAAATTTAAAAACAAACAGCGCCCCTGATAATGCATATAAGTATGAAATTAATCAATATTTAAGGAAGTACCCATTGTTTCCAGAACTTAACCAGCAAGAAATTGAAAGGATAATAGTTGAAGGAATATATCCCTTACATCCAGTAGCATTATATCTTCTTCCTTACCTTTCGAGCAATCATGGACAAAACGAGAGAACTTTATTTACATTTCTGGAAAGTAATGAAACTGGTGGTTTGTTAAACCACTTATATAAAACAAAACAGTATTATCTAGCTGCTAACTTATTTACGTACTTTTTTCCAAACTTACATGATGTAGATACAAATAAAGATGAACTTAAAGATTTAAGAGTTTATAAATCTTTGATTTCTAAAACGCCTGAAATATTAACCGATAATAATGCTTTATCCCTTGTTAAAGTTATTACACTATGGCAATTAGCGGGCCTTCAATCAAGTAATAGATTAGATACTGATTTTCTTTGTTTTGCGTTAGACATGAGTTTGGAAAGTATCACTAAACTGTTAACAAAATTATCTTTGTTAAAAATTATCCGGTTTAATCGTGTGTTAGGTTATTGGGAGTTATTGGAAGGTAGCTCCTTCCATATCGATCAATTGATTAATGATCATGAACCACAGTTGTCGATAACAAAACAAAAACAAATGTCAGTATTAGAAAATTGTTTGCCGAAACATTTTTTCTTCGCCAATGAATATAACGATAGAAAGAGCATTACACGCTATGCAAATGTTAAATTTATAGCTAGCTCAGAAATAATAAATGATAATTCAGCCACTTTTATTGATGAAGACTTCACGAGTGATGCAACAGTTTTTTATGTCTTACTGGAGTCCTCAAATGAATTTAGTCCTGTTCTTGAAAAATTAAAGCAAGTGCAAGTGGAACCACTGTTGTTCTGTATTTCTCGCTTACCCTATACAGCAATAGAAGACCAACTTAGAGAGTATTTTATTATAAAGACACTGCTAAATAATGATGAAATTCTTAGTGAGGATAAAAACCTAAGACAAGAATTATTATTGAAAAAAGAAGACCTGAATTTTGTAATAGAAGATTTTCTATCTAAATATGTATCATATGATAGTGACACAATTTGGATGCATAAAGGTGAAATAATTGATGTTACGAGTGAAATTCTTTTAGAGAATAAATTAAGTGATATAATGTTCCATCTTTTCCCCCATACACCAGAGGTTAGAAATGATTCTTTTAATCGTAAAAGGTTGAATAATGTTCAGAAAAAAGCGGGCCAGATAGTTCTGGATCATTTAATAAACGACTATAATAAACGAAATTTGGGTATTGAAGGCCACGGACCAGATTATCTTATTTATGCAACTGTCCTTAAAAATAATAATCTCGATATTACCAATCTCAATGAAATTAAATCTAATGAATATAGCATACTGAGAACTGCATTGGTTAATCATCTAGAGCATAATACTAAAGGTACTCTCCAAGATTTTGTTAATATTATGGTGAAACCTCCATTTGGTATCAGGGAGCCGCTAATACCTATATATTTAGTATCTTTGCTAAGAGATAAATGGGACCATTTTATGTTTTATCGTAATGATTTATTTGTATCGGGGATAAATGGAGAAAAGCTATTTATGATGTTTTATGAGGCTAGAGAATATAAATATATTTATTATAATTTCAATAATGAATTTCAAAAGTTTTTTCAAATGTTAGAAAAAGAATTTGGTTCTTATGAGAATGAACTTATAAGAAACAAACCTATTGTAATCAGATTAAATAATGCTCTTCTGAGTTGGTTAAGAGGATTACCTAGGATTACACAAACTACCGTTTTTATAAATAAAGAGCTAATTACATTAAAAGATACAATTCGGCGTAGTGAGATAAATCCACAAGAGAGCCTTACAAAATTGTTTGAATTGTATAAAGATGATGCCTTTCAAAATCTATTGGAAAAAAAATCAGAATTGGAAAATCATTTTTATGCTTACAAGGATGAACTCAAAAATCAGATTCTATCCATAACTAAACAGGAAGATTTTAATAGACTTGTTATGTGGGCCGAAGTACAACCTCCTAAAGTTAAAAAGCAAAATAGTTTAGTTAAAAGTATCCTGCACTGTTTAAGTGAGGACACTTGGCTATGTGATTTTGCTTTCAATTACGTAGGTGTTGAAATAGAAGATTGGTCAGACAAAACAAAAGAGGTCTTTGAAAATCAGATTGCTTCTGATTTTAAGGCTACATTAGAACAAGATCGAGAACAGGAAAATCACCATCAGATTACTTATAATGGAAAAGTTAAAACTGTAAATAAAACTAATCTTTCAAAAAAATCTGAAACTATATATATGAATGTTGAGAGAATGATAAGAAACGCCGGCCGTAACGTCACAAAAGATGAAATAGAGTGTCTGGTATTAAAGTTAGTTGATGAATTTATAGAGTAGGAGTTGAACATATAATGGAAAGAAAACCTGTCCATGTAGCAATGTTCAGTGGTGGCGCTTCTAGTGCATATATAGCTTATAATATGGTCCAAGCATACGGTAAAGAAAACAGTATTCTATTCTTTACAAATACTTTATGGGAAGATGATGATAACTATAGATTTATGGATGAGGTCGCTGATTATATCGGCCTTGAAATTACCGAACGCGTCGATGGAAGAACACCCGAAGAAGTTTTTTATGATTATCGTTTTTTGGGGAATTCTAGATTAGCAAAGTGTTCAGAAGAGTTGAAGGTTTATCAAACAATTGTTTTTCTCGAAGAACTGAGGGATGTTCATAATCTCGAACCAATTCTTTACTTTGGAATTGGGCCTCACGAATCTCATCGAGCAGTTAATCTTAAAGAGTTTTATGAACATCGACCAGTGGAACCTATACAAACACGATTCCCAATGATTGATACTTTTAAAGCAGATATAGATGTAAAATCAATTATCGAGAATGAATGGGGAATAAAGCTACCTAGAATGTATACTATTGCAGAAAAAATGAAACCAGAGCTTGGGATAAAAGGTTTTTCACATGCCAATTGCGGAGGAAGGTGCGTAAGAGGTGGTTTTCAGCATTATGCTTTACTTTATGCAGTCTGGCCAGATAAATATGCAGAACAAGAGGAAATGGAAGAAAACTTTAGAAAGCATTTTGAAAAGAATGTGTCAATTTTGAAAAAAGATAGCAAACCTTATACTTTAAGGGAATACCGTGAGCGTATGGAATTAGAGGGCTATGATCAATTTCTACAAAAAAGTGATGATACTGTTCCATGTGTTTGTTCATTTTCATAAACGTATTTAAATTTGACGGGGCTATATATGCTACGTCTTTTTTTTGAATCATGCAGCTGATTTTGGTAATAATATGGGACAAGCGTTGATTGAGGTGATCAATATTGTTAATCATAAAAAGTGGCTGCAATTTAGTTAAGGGGCAAAAAATAAAAGTTTACAGAAATTTGCATTTAAATGTTTTTTCAATTCAAGATGCTTCCACAAGAAAAGTGATAGGTTATGGACAAGGAATTTTATTAAAAAGCGTAAAGATGATTGTAGGTAAGGCTGGCAGAAATAAGGTAAAGAATACTAATAATAGAAACGTACACGCTTATATTGTAGGTACTTTCGAAGGCTTGATGAAACAGAACGAAGAGTATTATGAGGAAGTCACTTATAATCCCTATTTTCTCGAAAATTTTGTTATAAAGAAAACAGGAGAACCCATATACTACTCTATTGAGTGTTTGTGTATTAACAATAAATGTTTTATCAGATCTTTGAATAGTAAGTTGAAAAAATGATTAAATAATTAGTGCCTAATATAATTCCATATCACAATCGAAAAAATTTAAAATATTTTATAATCCTTACATTTTATTTGTTAATTCCAACCGAAAAAATCTCTCCTCAAACCCGTCGCGCTTTTCCGCTTTTTCCTGGAGGATCTTTTTGACTTCGGCAAGACTCGAGGCGTGCACCTCCGCAAAGGGCTTAAAGATTTTCATTAGGTCTGCAAGTTCTTCGATCGCCTCTGCGTTTGTTTCGGCTGCCATGTAATTCATTGATGTATTCCTCGTTTTCCATTATCCGGGTTTCAAAAGACTTGCCGGTTGCTTGGATGATTTGGGGGATGTTGTCGCGAACGAGTTTGTTGTATACAGGCATAGAGTGATTCCTCCGTTTTGGTTGTTCCTTTTATTTTACCATTATCATGTCCCGTCATTGCAACGTACTCTTTTTCTTATAGCTGTGTTGAAGCGCAGTGTTTATTTTGATGCGAACGGCTGATGCGGAAATTTAAATCATTTTTGGTGGTGGCGGCGAGGTGGAATAAGCTCCCTAAAAATAGACTGACCGAATGAAAAAAAGACAGTATAAGCACTCCGTTTTTCGGTTTGCTGGACTGTCTTTTTTCTATGCATGGACCATTCTCTTTGTACTCAACCCGTTATTATTTTACTTTTTTTAGAAATTTGTGAATTAGCTCACTGATCTCTGTAGCATGTGTTTCAAGTGCAAAATGTCCAGTATCAAGTAAATGAACTTCTGCAGTGGGGATGTCGCGCTTATAAGCCTCGGCTCCAGCAGGAAGAAAGGCAGGATCATTTTTACCCCATACGGCTAAAAGTTTAGGTTGGAACTTACGAAAATAAGCCTGAAAGTCAGGATAACGTTCAACATTTGAGCTATAGTCAAGAATTAAGTCCAGTTGGATTTCTTCGGCTTCTGGGCGAGACATGTAAGCTATGTCCAAGGAATACCCGTCTGGTGAAACAAGACTGGCTTCAGTTCCATGTAGATACTGAAAATTTTTAATGGTTTCGGGGGTCAAAGAATCTCGGCAGGCTTCACGGTTTTCAGGTGTTGGAGAGTACCAGTAATTCTCCCATGTTCCCCATGCGTCACTAAATCCCTCCATATAAGCGTTGCCATTCTGACTGATAATTGCTTGAACTCTTTCCGGGTGAGCTGCTGCCAAACGATAGCCAACAGGTGCACCGTAATCAAACACATAAAGGATATAATGCTTTAGAGCTAATGCTTCAGTAAAACCTTCAATTACTTTGAACAGATTTTCAAATGTGAAGTTAAATTGACTGCGCTGTGGAGTTATTGTTTGGCCGAACCCGGGAAGATCAGGGGCAATGACACGATATTGTTCTGCCAGCTTAGGAATAAGGTCCCGAAACATATGACTTGAAGATGGGAATCCGTGTAATAATAAAATTACTTGACCGTTCTTAGGTCCAGCTTCACGATAAAAAACTTCAACATCCCCGACTTTTTGTTTATGATAACTGATTTTCAATTTTTACATCTCCTTTAAAATTTTTATTATAACTCCAGAAAAACGATTTATTATAACCTCTAAAAATAAAATTTAGCGGTTATGCAACTCTATATTACTACTCGCTTTATAACTTGTAAACGTATTTTTTAAAGGTTATAATTGAATGGAGGTGAAACATATTGAACAAATCACTATTTTTATTAGGTGGAGCAGGGTGGATAAACTTGGTAAATACGGAATATATATCCGAAAACCAAACCATTGATATCCTGATCGAGCCATCCAAAACTCTTCAGTGGCTTGAAGATAATAAATTATTTCGGAAGTCAGATTTTCAGGCATTAAAAAATGTAGAAATCCATAATTCTCTAACAGAGGAACTCAAATCACTACGTGACCTGAGCAAAATGATTTTAGGTGATTTAGAAAAACAAGGAAAACTTTCTTTAAATCTCACGGAGCAATTAAAAAGGCTTACCAAACAAATTAAGGTAAGCCTATCTATCGATTCAGAGTTTGACAAATTGACATTGGTCTTTGAAGGATTAACGACCATAGAACACGTGCAATATACTATCATCCAATCAATTATTCAAACGCTAAATTCAACCCCTGCACATCGAGTTAGGAAATGCGAACACCAGGAATGTCAACTCTATTTTGTCGATACTTCAAAATCAGGAAAAAGGCGTTGGTGTAGCATGGAATTATGCGGTAATCGCCAAAAAGCAGCCGATTTTTATGCAAGGAAAAAGAAAAGGGAATAAGTACTTTAAAAAGACTTCTGCAAAGCAAATTCTTTGGTTTAACTATGAATCTACTATTATTTTGTCCTTTTTGGTAAAATAATCAAAAAGGGCAGGAGCTGATCACAATGGAACACTTCCTATTCAAGCAGCTGGCGTTTGTGAGAAACCAAACATTGATGCAGCTGGAAGGCGTGACAGAGGATATGGCTGATCGTATTCCGGATGGGTTCAGGAACTCGATCCGCTGGAATGCGGGACATGTGTATGTTGTATTGGAGCGGTTTGCTTTTTCATACATAGGTCTTCCGCAAGTATTGCCTAATGGGTTTAAAGAGCAGTTTGAGTACGGATCCACCCCGTTAAACGGGCATTCTTTTCCGGTCCCGGTGCTTGATGAGCTAAAGGTTCTCATGGAAATGCAGCAATCCCGGATTCGGGAATCGCTGTCTGGCCGCCTGGAGGAAAAGGTTTCTGCTCCGTATACGACTTCTGCCGGAATGACGCTTGAGACGGTCGAACAATTCCTCACCTTCAGCTTGTATCATGAGGGAATGCACTTTAATACGATTAAACTTTATAAGATGATGCTCTCCCGTCAGCAGTGAAAAGCCACTTTTTCGAGTGGTTTTTTTTGTGGGGTTTGTTTTAAAAGAAACGGACCTCGACTTGTTGAGATCTTGAAACAGATCAATATATTTTAGACTTGCTTGTTTTTCCTCCTAGTATTGTGTTGTATAATAATGTAAAAAAATATTCCTGCTAATTTTTAATTTTAAAAATAGATATTAGATTTAAGTCACTATGTTATTAAGGGGGATGGATGTTATTTACCAGAATGTTTTTCATTACTACAGGGGGCAAACTAAAAACAAAGATGAAGGAACGAAAATCTTACAAATAGAAAACAATGTAACAAAGGCCATGTTAAACGTGTTGCAGCATTCGAATCCAAGTTTAACTATCAACTTTGCTAAGTGGTTAGGCTTTAATGCGGTTAAAATGAGAAATTTTGAATATCGATATCAAGTAAAAGGATGCTTAACAAACAAGACCCCCTATGCTGCAATAATTGGTATAGCAGAAAGCAAAGTGATTAAAAAGGGGAAAATAACCTCCTCTAATATTCCGGATGCAGCAATACTCTCAGAAGAAATTTCCTTACTGATTGAAAATAAGATTGGATACAATTCTTTTTTACTGAAAGAACAATTAGATGGACACAAGAAAAATTTCGCTCCTCAACAATATGTAAATAATGAACCCATCCTTCTGAGTTGGAAAGAAGTAAGAAATTTTTTTAAGGCCAATCAAACAGTTTACAAAGAAAATGGAGATGCTTTAACTGTGTTCCTGCTGACCCAATTTGAAGAATTCTGCATAATTAACGGAATTGGTGACAGACAACGGTCTAAAGATTACTTTTTTCTTCATTTTGAAAAAGAAAAGGCTAGAAAATTAGCTGAAGAAGTTGATTTATATATTGTGAATAATCCTAATTTTAATAGTGAGGATGCTGGAACGAAGGATGGGATAGGATATAAAAAAGTGGGATCAACTAAATTTGCAACTTTAACTACTGCTAGACAAAGATGTTTAATCCTACATATTGGAGCACCTAATCAAAGACTTGGACTTAAAATTCAAGAGAAAATAGATGAAATGTTAAAAAGAGGTTTCGATCGTAAGGCCTATGAGATTGATAAATATCCTCATGAAGCTTACATACGACTGGAGTGGGTTACAGACATTAATCAAATCTATCCTTTTATTGATTATGCCTACAAGCATAGATAATAACTAAAAGCTAGATTTATAATTAAGTGGTAGATAATTATGCACAAGTGTATAAGAAACTAAAACTTCCGCCAATCCCCCCGACAACAAGCCCTGTCCCTTCCACCATCCATTCATAAGCTAACCATAGCAATAGAATGATGGGGCCGGTTCGGTCACATGGGAAAGGGAGAATGCATTTGTTTACAGGCGGGTTTCGGAAGATTACTCCGATCAATGGGTTTTCGCCGGAGGTTTCGGATGCGAGGCAGAATGATTATGCCTGGGCGGTGGATGAGCTGGGCGAGTATTTGTATGTAGGGACGGGACGGAATATCCCGAATTTGGCGTTTGAGGGTCTGGGGCTGCCGATTCCGAAGGCGTTTTTGCCGAATGATGATTACCGGGCGGAGATCTGGCGGATTCGGAAGGATGGGACGTCGGATTGGGAGTTTGATTTTAAAACGGCAGAGACGTCGTTTGGGTTCCGGTTCATGATTCAGTATCCGAGGGGAGCAGCGGATGCGAAGCTTTATACGGCGGCGACTTCGCCTGATGGAAGCCTTGCTGTCATTTATAAAAGGACGAAAGAGACGTCGTGGGTGGCGTTCGCAGGTTTGGAAGGCGGGACGTCCCGGTCGATGGAGGAGCATTTGGGCCGTCTTTATGTGGCGACGGTTCCGCTTACGTCTACTGATGAGATTCCGAGGCTGTTTCTTTTGAATGAGAGTGAATCGGGGTTTGACCGGATTTCCCTGCCGCCGGAAATTACCGGTGAAATCACGAGTATGATCAGCTTCAACGGCCGTCTTTATCTCGGATTGTCCAAGCAGGGCGGCTTTGATGTGTGGAGGACGGTTGGTTCCGATCCGTCTTCCGGCTGGCAGCTTGTCGTTGATCAGGGAGCCGGTGATGCAATCAACGTCGTTGCCTTTGATATGACGATTTACGATGAGGCCATCTATCTTGGCACAGGCATGATTCCGTTCCTCCCGCTTCTCAATGGTTCAACGGTCATCACGAAGGGCTTTGACATCATACGGATCGAACCGGATGACAGCTGGAGAGTGATTGTCGGAGGCATTGCGAAGGAAGCGACTGATCCTGTCACCGGCAGGCGGAACCTAGCCCTTTATCCTTCCGGCTTCGGCAATCCTTTCAACGCCTACTGCTGGCAGATCCAGAGCTATGACGGGATGATTTATGCCGGCTCCTTTGACTGGACGGTGGTTATTCCTCCTGCGATTCAGTCTTTGCTTGAAGCGCTATTCGGCGGACAGGAAACCCCGCTGCTTCTCGAGCCTGGAATGATGGAAGACATGGTCCTCTCCTTCCTCAAGGCGAAAGAACTGATTTCAAATCCATTCTTCGGATTTGACCTTTGGAAATCGAACAATGCCAAGGTCTGGACACCGATTACATTCAACGGCCTCGGCAATCCGAAGAACTACGGAGTGCGCAATCTTTTTCCTTCCGTGGATGGAAGCCTGTATCTTGGAACGGCTAATCCGTTTCAGGGCTGCGAGGTTTGGATCAAAGAGGAAGAGGACGGGCTGGAGCCGGAAGTTGAGGCAGAACCGGAAGTGCAGAGGGAACCCGATCTTCGGAAGGTTATGAATGGGTTTGTTAGGAGCCTGAGTAACCTGGAGAATCATTTTCAAAGGAAAACGAAAAGGAAGTACTGAAATAATAAAGCATCAGCTGCGAGTATTTACTCGCAGTTTTTTTTGATTCCAGAAGCTGTTGAATAAAGAAAAAGGACAGGCCAGAGGGTCTGTCCTTTTTGTATAATAAGGTAAAAAGGGGGAAATACATATGCATCTCAACATTCGGCCTTCACAAAAGAAAGACATGCAGCAGCTGATGGAGCTGGATCGGCTGATCTGGAACAGCACGAATACGCCCGCTTTGCTGCAGTGGGATTCCGTAGAGGATTACGAAAAATCGTACCCGGAGGGAGAGCAAACGGTAGCGGCAGAAGGAGACCGGATCGCTGGATACATAAGCTTTAAGCATCCTTTCGATGTGCCTTCCAACCGGCACGTGTTCGATATGGCGATCGGGATTCATCCGGATTATCAAGGCCAAAAAGTGGGCAGCCGGCTCTTGGAATACTTGAAGCAGACCGCCCGAGAGCAGGGGGTACGGAAAATTTCGCTCAGAGTTCTCTCTACAAACGAAAAGGCAATCGCTTTCTACAAAGCCATCGGATTTAAAGAAGAAGGGCGGCTCCACGAGGAGTTTTTTCTGGATGGGAAGTATGTGGATGATTTGCTGCTGTATAAGATGGTGGATTGATTTGGGAGGAGAACAGAGAGTTTATAAGTTTAACCGGACGGCCTGTTCAACGGAATTTCCAGTTTTAAGAGGTGTAAAATGAAAATCGAATTTCTCTAATTGATTCAGCATCCTCTTAACCTCTGTATATTTCCTCTCTAAATATACAAAAAAAAATGCCGGCAACTTCCTTGTAAAAAGGATTTGTCGCCAGTCTTAACCCACAAGACCTTTGTGGGTTTTTTACAATATTCTTCTTAAGTAGTTATATTATTTATTTTTAAGCTAAAATCTTATGATAAATTTCTTATTCAGAAATCCTCGCTATGTTCAATCCCCCACGTGTGCATAAGTTCCAATATAGGCATTAAAGAGTTTCCATTTTCAGTTAAAGAATATTCCACTTTAGGTGGGACCGTATTGTACTGAGTCCGGTCGATTAGATCATCTTCTTCAAGCTGCTTGAGCTGCTCAGTCATTACTTTATGGCTTACGCCAGGTAGCAGCTTGCGTATATCACTATATCTTAAAGTACCGTCTGTACCTAAATGCCACAGGATCACTGTTTACCATTTGTTTCCTATTTTGTTTAATGTATATTCAATCGAGCATTTTAATTTTCCGGTATGATCGACTTTAGTGTCCATTCGCATTTCATTCCTCTCTTACTTTTAGGTTAGTTTCTCACAAAAAAGTGCGTTCTTCCGTTAATAAAAATCCTGAAATATACTAGTCATGTGTTCAATTGTACACACCAATAATATATAAAAAAGCGGAGGAATGAAACTTATGTTCACATACCCTAAAACATTTTCTCATATTGGTCTCTCAGTACCTAATTTAGATAAAGCAATTAAATTTTATACAGATGTGTTTGGATGGTACGTTATTATGGAGCCTTCAGATGTAGAAAATGATGATACACCGATCGGTCAAATGTGCCGGGATGTATTTGGAGACGATTGGGAAAAATTTAGAATTGCTCACTTAGCTACCGGAGATAAAATTGGAGTAGAGATGTTTGAGTTCCCGGATAATGAAACACCTGAAAACAACTTTGAATATAAGAAAACGGGCATTTTCCATTTCTGTATTCAAGATCCAGACATTGAGGGACTTGTAGGAAAAATTAAACAACATGGCGGTAAGCAGCGTATGCCTATTCGAGAATATTATCCAGGTGAAAAACCATATAAAATGGTTTACGTTGAAGATCCGTTCGGTAATATTTTTGAAATTTACACTCATAGCTATGAATTAACGTATTCTCAAGGAGCTTATTGATAGTTAATCTTTCTCCACTAGCTAAAGTAGTATAATTGATAAGGCCTTTCCGGTGGGAAAGGCCTTTCATTTTGTGATTTTAAGAGTGTTTTGGTGGAGGATCTGCATGGACAATTTTGTAAGGCCTCTCATCGTTGTCCACTGTACTTCATGCTTTTCTTTGGCATCCGCGAATACGCGCCCTCACCCAATAGATAAATAAAAGAAAAATCCAGTGTGCTCTCTATTTTTCATACTAAATGATCTTTCGATTGCGATTCATATGAGTATTTTTTGACAGCATCCTCTTCACCAAAAAAACTGGCGGCAACTTCCTTGTCGCCAGTTTGAGAGCAGCCAGGCGGGTGCTCTATCATCTCAGCCCAGAGGACTCCTTCCTCAAAAATTCGAGTGAATTTTAGGTGGGAGGTGAATGGGCGGTCTTACGACTAGTCTTTTTGGCCCCTTTTTGGTATGATAAAGAGAAGGAACGTACGTTTGGTGTGATGAAGAGAATGGCTGATATCAAAAGATATACTACGATGCAAATATGGGTAAAAAAAGGGTATCGGATGCATTCATATTTTAATGAGATGTGTACAAATTCAAAGAACCTGTACAACACCACGAACTTTTATATCCGTCAGGTTTACACCGGTTTGACCCAAACGAAGGCATTACAACCACTCCAAATAGAGGTATTAGAAGCTATCAAGAAGCACTTACCACATATGAATAAGACCCAACTTCTAGCTTATGAGAAAAAGAGAAGCAAAGAAGAAACAAAGCCGTTGGACCAGCAAAAAGATATAAAATGTAATTTGTTTACTGAGCCATCGAACGAAAAACCGTATGTCAACTATCATTTCTTGGATGGTTTTTTTAAAGCTGCCGTTCAACCGGATTATCGTTCCCTCCCTACCCAATCCAGTCAAGGGGTGATGAAGACCGTTTTTCAAAACTGGAAGTCTTTTTATGCCAGTTTACGAGAATATAAGGCCCATCCTGGTAAATTTAAATCCAAACCAAAAATACCTGGATACAGCCGGGGGAAAGAGAAAGAAATTTCGTTTTCCAATCAGGATTGCGTCATCAAAGAGAACCGGTATGTCAAATTCCCAAAAACGAAAGAGCGACTGAACATTGGGAAAATGGGTTTTTCCGAAGGGAAACTTAAACAAATACGGGTCATTCCCAAGCATGGTCACTATGTGGTGGAAATGGTTTTCGAAATTCCCTCACAAGTGAAAATGAGAGAATCGAAGAATCGAATCATGGGCATTGATTTAGGAATTGATAATCTAGCAACCATCGTCACCACCACAGGTCGTAGACCTGTTTTAGTGAAGGGCAAAAACATCAAATCCGTCAATCAACGATTCAACCAACTAAAAGCCTATTATGTGGGTATTCTTCGTCAGGGTAAACATCCAAGAGAAGGTTCCTTCACTTCTCAACGTTTAGAAAAGATTCATCAAAAACGATTCAAGCAAATCAAAGATTTGTTTCATAAAGCGAGTCATCAAATGATAAAAATTGCTTTAGAAGAAGATGTGGATACCATTGTCATCGGTCAAAACAAAGACTGGAAACAAAACTTAGACTTAGGTAAGCGAAACAACCAGTCTTTCACCACAATTCCGCACTCTCTTTTAATAAAAATGATGACATACAAGGCGGAAAGGCATGGTATACACGTTCTTCTTACAGAAGAATCCTATACATCAAAAGCCAGTTTCCTGGATAATGACCTTCTACCTGTATTTGGTCAGAACGATGTCAAACGCTCCTTCTCAGGGAAGCGTATGAAGCGTGGGCTTTACCGTTCGAAGAATGGGACACTCCTCAATGCAGATGTAAATGGGGCAGCCAACATCATAAGGAAAGTGTTTGCAAATTCCTTTATCGAGCCCTCCTCACCTGCCGCATCCTTCATGCAGCCACAAACATTTGTCTTAAAATAAAAGCAATCCCAAAGGTTCAACCGATGGGATAGAGGGGTTGGGTGTTTTCAGCACACCAATGTGTCAACTCCACTGGTGGTTAATCGTCATTTTAAAGTCGATACCTCAGAAACCCCCACTTCAAATTTCGGTAGAAATTAAGTGGTGGGAGTATTCATGATCAAGTAATATGAGTGAGCTTCTCTGGGTTCAAGACGGAGTAAATCGTTTTGATTTTGTTCTCCTCGATGTGAAGGGAGAGGACCGCGTACGCGTGCTTCCCCGCGTATAGAATGAGTCCTGGATCTCCGTTTACGTAAGTGATGGTAAAGGTCATATCCTGAGGGAACTTTGACAATATCCCCATGTAAAAGCGGACGATGCGTTCCGCTCCAAGGATTGGGAAGATGGCTGCTTTCACTTTTCCTCCACCGTCCGTTAAGAGGGAAGCGTCTGCAGCCAGGAGGCTGAGAATTTTGCTTGTATCTCCTGAAGCGAGGGCTCCAAAAAACTGTTCGGCGAGCCATTTCCCCTTTTGATTCATTTTGGGTTCTTCCTCCGGAGGGCTGATGCGCCTTTTTGCCCGTGAGAATATTTGCCTGCAATTGGTGCTGCTCTTGCCGACGATTTCTGCTATCTCCTCGTAGCTGTATTGCAGCACTTCTTTCAGGATAAAGACCGCACGTTCCGTTTCGGATAATTGCTGAAGCAGCAGCAAATAGGCCATGGATACCGATTCTTTTAAGAAGACTTGGCCGGCCGGATCGCCGTTTGGATGGTTTTCGGTAATCAGCGGTTCAGGCAGCCACGTTCCTGTATACTGCTCCCGTTTTCTCGAAGCAGATTTTAGACGGTCGATACAGCGGTTTGTCACCATTTTGCATAGATAGGCTTTCTTGTTTTGAATGTCTTCTGTCTCTGTTTCATTGAATGTGATGAACACATCCTGAAGGAGATCCTCCGTATCCTGTACACTGCCGAGCATTCGGTATGCCAAAGAGAAAAGCAGGGGGTGGTGAGCGGTGAAAAGCAATTCGGATTCATTCGGACTCACATTATGCCTCCTTTAACATTCCAGGGTTTGCACACTTTTGAATCATCAAGGCTGACGCTCTTTTCGCGCTTGCGAATGCGGCATCTGCAAGTAATTCGCTGCGGCCGGCTCCATCTCCTGCAATGTAAAGTCCTGGGATATCCGGGACCGCTGGACCGAGGGAAAGATAGCCATTCAGTGCACAGGAACCGTTCGAGATCGTCATGTGAGGTAAGTACTGATAGCCTTCCAGTTCCTTTCTCCAGCATGGCTGCATCAATTCCAGGAAATTCTCGAGCTCTCTTTGATCAGCCTGGGCGTTTGAGGTTATGTCCGTCCCCAAGTACTTGATGAGGCTGATCACGGAGGAGCCATTATCGCTTAATTTTGCGGCCCTTGATTGATTGGTGAACAGGATCGGCTGGTCGATGCCGATGGCAAATTGCTCGTTCGGTTTTGGGAGCTGACGGAGTGAAACGTCGAGACAGGCCGCATAAATTGGTTTGACGCGCTGCCTCCATGTATCTAATGAGGTTCCAGCCGCTCCTTCTATCAGAGAGAAGGTTTGTTCAGGGCTTGCTGTTGAAAGAACCATTGGAACCTCGATTCTGTCCCCGTTTTTTAAAGTAATCACAAACCCTGATTCTTTCTTGATCGAAAAAGCGGATTGATGAACGATGTCTGCACCGAAATCTATGGCTCTTTGCTTTAAAAGATCGATCATGGATTGCCAGCCGCCGTTGATATAGAATACCCCATTCATCCCCCTCTGCACTTGATCGAGCACAATCGCCGCCTGCTGATTTTCGGGTTCGATGCAATACGTTGAGGTTCTGCATAGTGCGTAAAAAGCATGCCGGACCATGGGATCGTTCATTTCAGACTCAGCCCAATCCCGTAAGCTCTTCTCTCCGATTGATGCAGGCTGTAGATTCTTCAGCTTTCTCATTACCTTTCCGAGCTCGATCTTACCGGATAGCGATAAAAGTTTTGTGGATAGGAGGGAAGGGAGGCTCGCGGGAAGCGAGAAGAGCGACCCGTTCCAAATAGCTCTCCCCTTCGCATCAGGTACACCGCCCGACAGTTCAATCCCCAGTTCATCTAATACCGCTTCCGCTGCTCCGCCTTTATAGAGAGCATGGCCTCCGATATTGAAATAGGCGCCATTCTTCTTGACGGTTTTTGCCCGACCCCCTAGTGTTTTTCCTTTTTCAATCACCACCGTTGATATCCCGGCCTTTGCCAAATAAACTGCCGCCGTCAATCCAGAAATTCCTCCGCCAATGATTGCTGCTTCATATTTTTTCATCAGATATTCCCTCTTTCTGTTTTTAGTAACAAGACGAAGAGGGGAGGTGTTCTGTGACAAATTAAGAAAAAAATGTATCCGGAAAGGGTAAACTACCTCAAGTAATATGAGTTGGTTCATTCGGAAATTTATTATATAGTAAATCAATAAATTAACTCGGGATAGGGAGTGACACCACTTGAAATTATCAACGAAAATCTTAGCAGGCCTTATTTTAGGTATTGTGGCAGGAGCTCTATTACAGGCAATCGCACCCGGTCAAGTGGGAACGATTGATCGTTATATTCTGTCACCTATTGGACAGGCTTTTATACGGATTATTCAATTTATCGTCGTACCCGTTGTTTTCACATCCTTAATCATCGGACTGACAAGCCTTCAGGGAACAGGAAAGATTGGTTCCTATATAATCAGGCTTTTGCCCTTATACATCGTGACTAGCTCGGTAGCGCTTGCCGTGGGGATGATTACGGCAGCGATTTTGCAGCCGGGATCCGGTGTTTCCATTTCAAATATGGGAGAGGGATCGAAGACTCAAAAGGGACAATCCCTGGTAGAGTGGCTTGTCAGCATTGTCCCGACCAATCCGTTTGAAGCCTTGAGCACCGCTAATTTGCTGCAGGTCATCATATCGGCCGTGCTGATCGGCGTGGCCATGAACCTGGTAAAAGATAAAGCGAAGCCGTTTCTTTCCTTGATTGAAAGCATCTATGCCATCGTGGACCGGATTCTGCAGCTGATCCTAAAAGCAGCGCCGATTGGGGTTTTTGCCTTAATGGCATCTGTCGTTGCTTCACAGGGCTTTGGAATTTTGAACAAGCTTCTGCTGTATATTGCGGGACTGCTTCTGGCCATTGCAGTGATGACGGCCATCTATTATGTATTCCTGCTAATCGTTGGCGCTAAGCCAAATCATTTCTTTAAAAGTTTTTTCCCATCCTTTTCTCTCGCATTTGGAACAGCGAGCTCCAACGCGGCACTGCCCGTATCCATGGACAACGCAAAAAGCCGCTATGGGATGAATCATGGCGTGGCAAGCTTCGCGCTGCCATTTGGAACAGCCGTGAAACGGGATGGAGCGGCCATTCTCCAGGGGTTCAATGCCCTGTTTATCGCCCAGTTCTTCGATGTTCCCATTACGGCTTCATTAATTACGGCAGTATTTATCAGTGCCCTGCTTGTCTCCTTCAGTACGGCAGGAGTGCCAGGTGCCGGAATTATCATGATGACGACCGTATTATCAGCGGCGGGACTGCCACTTGAAGGAATAGCGATTGTCGCAGGAGTCGACAGATTAACGGATGGATTCAGAACCGCTCTCAATGTCATCGGAAGCACCGCGAATGCTACGGTAATTAACCGGTGGGAGAAAGAATAGTTTGTTAACCAGAGGATTCCTTAGATATGAGGAATCCTCTATTTAATTTAAGCAACTTGGAAATAAACACCGTTCTTGACTTGCTGAGTATTACATGATAAATTTATCTCGAATCCAAGATATTTTCATAAGGAGCTGTGGACCATGAACCACCTTAAAGGCATCCACCACGTAACCGCAATTACGAGCAGCGCTGAAAAGAACTATGAGTTTTTCACATATGTATTGGGAATGAGACTGATTAAGAAGACGGTGAATCAGGATGATATCCAGACGTATCATCTGTTTTTCGCGGATGATAAGGGAAGTGCGGGAACAGATATGACGTTCTTTGATTTTCCGGGCATCCAGAAGGGTGTGCACGGAACGAACGAGATATCCAAGACGTCGTTCCGCGTGCCGACCGATGCAGCGCTTGACTACTGGGTGAAGCGATTTGACCGTTTGGACGTCAAGCATGAGGGGATTACGGAGCAATTCGGGAAAAAGACGCTCTCATTTGCTGATTTTGATGATCAAAAGTATCAGCTCATTTCTGATGAGCGCAACGAAGGAATCGAATCCGGTACACCTTGGCAAAAAGGGCCGGTTCCACTGGAATATGCGATCACAGGGCTCGGACCGATTTTCGTCCGGATCGGGAATTTTGATTTCTTCAAGCAGATGCTTGAGAAAGTTCTTCTATTTAAAGAAACGGCACAGGAAGAATCGTTCCACTTGTTTGAAGTCGGAAAGGGCGGAAACGGAGCTCAGGTCATCGTTGAGGATAACCCGGATCTTCCGGAAGCGGTCCAAGGGTTTGGAACCGTTCACCATGCCGCGTTCCGCGTGGAAGACCGCACTGTCCTGGATGAATGGACAGACAGGCTCTCAAGCTTCCGTCTTCCAAACTCCGGTTATGTGAACCGCCACTTTTTTGAATCCCTGTATGCAAGAGTCGCTCCGCAAATCCTGTTTGAATTCGCGACAGACGGACCAGGCTTCATGGGGGACGAACCGTATGAAACGCTCGGTGAGAAATTGTCGCTCCCTCCATTCCTTGAGCCGAAGCGTGAGGAGATTGAAGGGTTGGTGCGGCCGATTGATACGGTGAGGAGCACGAGGGAGTTTGTGAAGGAATAGGTTTAATCTGATGAAAGGATGGTGCAATTAGCCATCTTTTTTTTTGTTCCTTGGACAAAAGATTGATGACAGAAGAAGGATGATACAGTGATGTCGAATCCTGTCTGCTCCCCTCCGACAAAATAAATCGGTGAAACCTTTTTCGGAAAGTTTGATAAATATTATACAAAATCCGCAATTTTCACTTTATAAATCTAATTTTGATAGGTAAAATCTATGTTTATCTTTGGAAAATATTATATCAATTTACAAAAAACTTATATAAAATTTACAAACTGTGAGTAGAACGGCCTGAATTAAAAAAGTATATTTTAATCAGATTCAATGTCGAATTATGAAGATTTTTGTATTAGGAGATTTTTGGATCAATTCATTTAAAGGGGCTAGACTATGCGTAAGAGAAAGATCGTTCAACTTGCAGCTGCCGGTACAATTGCTTTAAGCACTGTTGCTGCAGCAAATCCTGCTCAAGGAGCAGTCATCAGCAAGGCAGAGCAGGCAGTTAAAACGGCAGAAGCCAAGGTGAAAGCACTTGCACCATTTTACTCGTCAAAAAAACTGGAGACTTCCCCAGGGTTTTTGAAAGCTTACAATGACGCAAAAAAATCCCTCGCCGCTGCGAAATCAGCAGTACAATCCATGCCGCGTTCCTCTTCTAAGACACAAATGCTCAACCGCATTCAGTATTCAGAGCAAACAAATACGAAAGCTGCCCATTATATCGATGCCGTAAAGCTTGGGAAGCAGCTGTCTGACATGCAATCGGATTACAGCAGGTATTTCAGTATGGAAGTAACAGTAGATTCCAGGATGTCTTTCAGCAAATTAAATGAATTGACAAAAGCCTTTGAACGAAAGATTGGAAAAGTTAGCGGTACTGAAGTGCGTCATGCATTCAATGGCAAATATACGCTTCCTGCTAAAATTTCCATTGAAATGACAGAATACGAAATGACTCAATATGACATTCAAAAAAAGCTTCAGTCTGCCATTGATGCAAAGAATGAAAAAGAAGCAGAGGCCTTGCTTGCTCTCCTTAAAAGAGTGGAAGAAAGAGGAGCAAAGCAGAAAGCAGATCTTGTAAAGCTATTCCCTGGCAATCAATTTCTTAAAGAAAGCATTCAAATAATAGAAAAAAACATGAAGGAAGCCCTTCAAGAAATAAAGGAAAAATTCGAGGACGCTTTGGAACAAATCAAACCAAAGCCTGAAACCCCAGAGAAACCGGGAAAAGCGATCACACTTTCTCTTATGCACTCGAATGACACCCATGCGAATGTGGAAAATGCTCCGAAAAGAGCTGCAGCGGTTAAAGAATTCAGAAATGAACACCCGAACGCCCTTTTGCTTGATGCAGGAGATGTGTTCTCGGGTACTCTATATTTCAATGAATACTTGGGACAGGCTGACCTTGAGTTTATGAATCTGATGAAATACGATGCTATGACATTTGGTAACCATGAATTCGACCTTGGAACGGAACCTCTTGCCAAGTTCGTTGAAAAAGCTAGTTTTCCATTCGTCAGTGCGAATGTGGACCTTTCAAAGGATGCTAATTTGAAAGGAATGTTCCATGATTCCGTTACAGCGGATGCAAAAAAGGGCCAGATTTACAACGGCATCATTAAAGAAATCGATGGAGAAAAAGTTGGGATCTTCGGTTTAACTACTGCTGAGACTGTAAGCATTTCCAGTCCTGGTAAAGATGTTGCATTTGAAAATTACATCAACGAGGCGAAAACTCAAGTAGCTGAGTTGAAAAAACAGGGAGTCAACAAGATTATTGCCCTGACTCATATCGGCTTCCAGGATGGCGGCGGAGACAACGACGTTACCCTGGCAAAAGAAGTAGAAGGTATTGATATCATTGTCGGCGGCCATTCCCATAACAAGATTGATGCTCCATATGTGGATACGACAGGCGAAGAAATGACTGTTATTACACAAGCAAATGAGTACAGCAAGTTTTTAGGTACTTTGAATGTAACCTTTGACGCAAAAGGAAAAATCGAGTCTCACAACGGCAAGCTTCTTGATCTGTTCGCATACGAAGATAAGAATGGTAATACGAAAGCAGATGCGGATGAGTATAAATACCAGGATGATGCGGAAACACTGCAAATTCTGAATGAGAAATACAAACCAAGCGTAGTTGAAAAGCAAAAAACAGGAGTTGGCCAAACGGATGTTAAGCTGATTGGTGGAAATCCGGCTGCAAGAACTGGTGAAACGAACCTGGGTGACCTTATTACGGACGGAATGCTGAAAAAGGCTCAATCCGTAAACCCTGACACTTTGATTGCGCTTCAAAATGGTGGGGGTGTCCGCACTACACTAGACGCCGGGGATATCACTTTGTCACAAGTCCTAACTGTCCTTCCGTTCGGAAATACCCTCGGTATCATGGAACTAAAAGGTTCAGAAATTAAAGCAGCACTTGAGCACAGTTTGAGCATTTACCCGACGGCGAACGGTGCTTTCCTTCAGGCTTCCGGAATCAAGTATGTCTTCAATGCTGCCCAGCCTGCAGGTTCAAGAATAACAACAATGGAAGTGAAACAGAAAGACGGCTCCTTTAACGCGATTGAAATGGACAAGAACTATTTTGTCGCAACAAACGTCTTTACAGCTAAAGGCGGAGACGGATATACAATGTTTGCAAAAGCCTATGAAGAAGGCCGTGTGAGCGAACCTGGATTCACAGATTGGGAGATTTTCTCTGATTACCTTAAAGCGAAACCGGTAATCACGGCCTATCCGGATGCCCGTATCATTCAATCTGTTATAGCTTCCGAGTTCAATGGAACAGAGGCAAAACCGCAAGTTTTTCCTGGAAACGTAATGGTGGAAGCGGCTGATCTGGCCGAGCTTAAGTATGCCAATATCTCAGGAAATCTGATCATCAAGGGCGGAACTGAAATCGCAGCGGAATCTGTGAATGTAGCCGGCGAAACGATTTTTATTGACTAATAATAGTTATTAACGGAGGATACCCATTTGAAAAAGCAAACCTGGAAAATTCCTTTTCAATTCGCAATGATCTTTGCCCTGGTGCTGTCTATGCTGGCACCAGCGGCACCTGTAGGAAAAGCTGCTGCTGCATTGACGGTTGCTGATGCAATTGCTTTGAATAACCCGTCATCTGTGGCCGATGTTGAAGGTTACATTGTGGGTACTACAGCAAGCGGACCGGTGTATTCCCATGGACCAACCTTTACAGTTAACACAAATATAGCTATAGCAGATTCACCTACTGAAACAGATAAGGCGAAGATTATGCCGGTTCAATTGCCTACAGGAACAATTAGAGATACCGTTAACCTGGTGAATAATTCAAGTAACTTAGGCAAGAAAATCCGTGTAACAGGAACTTTGAAGGCTTATTTTTCAGTGCCTGGTATGAACCCTGTTACAGCCCTTCAATTTGTTGCACCAGCAAACCAAACATCACCAGTTACGGCAAGCCTCCCTTCAGGAGCTGTTCTAAACGGAACTGAAATCAGCCTGAATACAGGAGATGCAGGGGCTGCCATCTATTACACAACAGATGGATCTGCACCGACAGCATCAAGCACACCATATACAGCTCCAATCAAAGTGGAATCGGATACTGCAATTAAAGCAATCGCCGTTGCTGAAGGAAAAGACGCCAGTGAGGCAGTTTCCTTCACATATACGGTTCCTGCTGTTCAAGATATTGCAGGAGCAAGAATTCTGGCGAAAGGCACACCTGCTTCCATTATCGGAACGGTTACAGCCATCTTTTCGGCAGGCGGTAAAAATAATGTGTACATTCAAGATGGTACAGCAGGAATTATTGTCCGAGGAACGGCTCTTGATACAAAAGTGAAAGCCGGTGACGAAATTAAAGCTGCCGGAACGATGAACGATTACAATGGCATGCCGCAGCTGGAAGTAGCGGGTACGTCAGCAATCGAAATGGTTAAAGTTAACGCCGGTGTACCGGATCCTCAAACGGTTGTTTCCACGGATCTGAAAGAGGAAACAGAGGGTGAACTTGTTACAATTAAACATGTAACGGTTCATTCAAAAGATACAAATGGAAACTATTCAGCCATTGATGCAGCAGGCACAGCGAAGCTAAAGCCAATGGATGCCTTTCTACTGGAAACGGGTAAGACGTACGATTCCATTACAGGTGTAGTGGATTACAATTTCGGCGAATACAAAATTGTGCCGAGAGATGCTTCAGATGTAATTGAAGATTCCTCCAAGGTTCAAGCCGTAACAGCTAATCCAGCTGCAGGCTATGTGAAAACAGGAACGGAAATCACTTTAAGCACGACAACGAAAGATGCTGAGATTCATTACACGGAAGACGGAAGCGAGCCGACCGCTTCAAGCAAAAAATATACAGGTCCTCTGACCATTACGAAAGACAGCGTCATTAAAGCTGTGGCAATCAAAGCTGGAATGACAGACAGTGAAGCAGCAGCATTTGACTATGAAATCCTAGATGGCCCGATTCAAATTCATCATATCCAGGGAGCAAGCCACACTTCCCCACTTGATGGCAAAAATGTCGTGGACGTTCAGGGTGTCGTAACACACGTTGTAGACAATAACAATTTCTTCATGCAGGATCCGAATCCTGATGCGGATGTAAAAACATCTGAAGGAATCCTTGTATACAAATCCAATCATGGAATGATTCAAGGTGATCTTGTAAAAGTAAGCGGTCAGGTTAAGGAATATCATTTAGAAGGCTATGCTGAAAAAGCGGCAACGGATGCCCCTGTTACGGAAATCAGCGCTTCTGCTATGACAAAGGTTTCTGGAGGAGCAGAACTGCCTGCACCAGTTGTAATCGGGAAAGACCGCATTGCACCTGAACAGATTATTGATAACGATGGAATGAAAGAGTTTGATCCTGAGCAGGACGGATTGGACTTCTATGAGAGCCTTGAAGGAATGCGCGTTGGGGTTGAAGACGCGAAGCTTGTTGCTCCTCAAAGCTACGGCGAACTCGTTGTTGTACCTGGAACGGTTGCAACCAATACCGCTAACGGCGGACTGCGTGCAACGAAAGAAGACTCTAATCCGGAGCGTATTTTCATCGACATCAATGATGAAAAGTATGTAGCGAAATCAGGTGACTCTTTTAAAGGGTTAATCACAGGTGTCGTAAGCTACAGCTTCAGCAACTACAAAGTATTGACGAATAAAACAAGCCTTCCTAATTTAGTGGAAGGAACGACAAAAAGAGAAGTCGTTTCATTTGAGAAAATTGAAGACCAATTAACCGTTGCTTCCTATAACGTGGAGAACTTCTCTGCCAAGGATGCAGACGAAAAAGTAACGAAAGTGGCAAATGCCGTTGTTGAAAATCTAAAACAGCCGGATGTTATCGGATTGACGGAAATGCAGGATAATGACGGACCAGCTGACAGCGGCCAGACAGCTTCAAACGAAAGTGCCCAGAAGCTGATTGACAAAATCAAGGCGCTTGGCGGTCCGGAATATACGTACGTTGATATTGCACCTGAAAATAATAAAGACGGCGGTCAGCCTGGCGGAAATATCCGTGTAGCCTTCCTTTATAATAAAGACCGGGTATCCTTGGCAGCAGGAACAAAAGGAACATCCACGCAGGCTGTAGGATTCGAAAATGGAAGCCTTACCGTAAACCCGGGCCGAATTGATCCGACAAATGAAGCTTTTACTAACAGCCGGAAGCCACTGGCAGCACAGTTTGAATTCCAAGGCAAAAAAGTGATTCTGGTAGCCAACCACTTTAACTCCAAAGGCGGAGACCAGCCGCTTTTCGGTAAAAATCAGCCACCTGTCCTTGGAAGTGAAGTACAGCGCCACAAAATTGCAGGTATTCTTAATAGCTTTGTTAAAGATGTAAAAGCAAAGGATCCAAATGCGAACCTGATTCTGTTAGGAGATTTCAACGATTTCGAGTTTTCGAAAACTTTTGAAATTCTGAAGGGATCTGAAATGAGCAACATGGTAGAGAAGATTTCTGAAGAAAAGAGATTCTCCTATGTGTACCAAGGAAACTCGCAAGTACTGGATCACATCCTTGTTTCAAACAATATGGCAGACTCTACTAAAGCGGAAATCGTGCATATCAACTCTTCTTTCATGGAACAGCATGGAAGAGCAAGTGACCATGACCCTTTGATGATCCAGACACAATTAAAAGGGAAACCTATTTACTCAAAAATTTACAAGCTTAAAGGCTTTAAAACGAAAAAGCTTACAATCGAGGCAGCTAATTCGTATGTAGAAATGGATGCATCATCTGTTATCGAAAATGGAATTGTGCTAAAGGCAAAAGCCGCTATTAAAGGAGAGGGCCTGAAGAATACAAAGGTTACTCTGCTGCCATCAGCTAATGAAACGGCATTTGACTTTATGGGCTCTGAGATAAAGGAAGCAGTTATCGGCAATCCAAATGTTTCAGCTGTATACGGTACCGAAAAAGTTACACAATGGACGGCAGCTGAAGGGATTGATCTTACTAAAGTTAAATTCTATCATTCAGATGGAACGATTCTTCCAGCACCTTCTGTGAAGTAACAAATGAAAAATAAATAAGCGGTGAGCTAATCAAGCCGCCAAAAAGCCGGCCCTGAACAATAAGGGCCGGCTTTTTATTCGTTCAAAACGTTTGAAGTTGGAAAGGGCGGTGACGGAGATCAGGTCATCGTTGAGGAAACCCGGACCTTCCGGAAGCGGTTCAAAGGTTTGACCGTTCACCTTGCTGCGTTCCGCGTGGAATACCGCACTGTCCTGGATGAATGGATAGACAGGCTTTCAAGCTTCCGCCTTCCAAACTCCGGTTATGTGAACCGCCATTTCTTTAAATCCCTGTATGCAAGAGTCGCTCCGCAAATCATGTTCGAATTTGCAACAGCCGGACCTGGTTTTATGGGGGACGATCGTATGAATCACTCGGCGAGAAGTTATCGCTCTCTCCATTCCTAGAGCAGAAGCGTAAGGAGACTGAAGGATTGGTAAGAGCGATTGATACGGTGAGGAGCACGAGGGAGTTTGTGAAGGAATAAGGGGAAGAAATGTTGCTGGGAATGAACGCTGGAGATGATCTCTGGTTGGATAGGGGTCATCTATTTTTATTCCAAAGGCCACTGTGGTCATCATACTTGGATTGAGGGACACGACTTAAGCTCGGCTCCCGTAATACAAAAATACGCTATAGGATAAATCTTGACCTATAGCGTATTTTTTGTATCGATTCATATATACCGCTTCTTAATCGCATACACCGCAAGCTGGGTTCTATGCTGCAAAGCGCTTTTTTTCAGGATTCCTGTGACGATGTTTTTTATTCGGCCTTCGCTTAAAAAAAGGATATTGGCGATTTCCTTATTGCTTTTGCCTTGCGCTATGTATTTGACTAGTTCAATTTCTCTTATCGTCAGGTTATCCGCTGGATGCGGTACAGAACCGTCCCTCCACTCGTGTTCCATAAATATGTCCATCCCATCAAGTGCATTTGGATGAAAGATTTTCATATTATTTGCCGCACATTTGATAGCGAGGATAAGCTCGGAACCTTTTATATTTTTTAATAAGTAGCCGTCAGCACCGGATTTAAGGGCAAAGAAACCACTCTTTTTATCTGTTTGATTGGCTAGAAAGATAACTTTCATATGAGGGAATTGATGTTTAATCCGTTTTGCAGCCTCAAAGCCATCGCACTCAGGCATTTCTATATCTATTAATATGACATCAGGAGCAAGGGCGCTGCATAAATCTACAGCCTGCATTCCGTTTTCGGCGCTTCCGATGACATTCAGTTCACTGTCTTTTTCAATCAGATATACGATGCTTTCCCTTAAAAGCCCTGGTCCATTAACAATTAGTACATTTACCATTCGCCCATGCACTTCCTTATAGAAAATCAACTATATCATAGCAATCTTGTTTTATTATTTAACGTTATGAATGTTAATTTTTAGTTAAAAAAATTAGGAACTTCGGGTCAGGAAGCGTGCCAAAATCACAAAAAGGGAAAAAAAGGAGTGACCTCAGCGTGACGTTCGCTATCTTCAATCGGGATGGGTTGAACCCTATACTATTCTTAGATTGAATAGGAGGTTATACATAGTGGCCAGAAAAATTAGTAACAAGAAGCTCTCATTATTATTTTTGAGTTTAGTGCTTTTCTTTTCTACGGGGAACTTTTTTAGTACACCTGCACATGCTGCAGGGGCATCTCATGTTGTCATTAGTGAGGTTTATGGCGGAGGCGGAAACAGCGGTGCTTTCTATAAAAATGATTATATTGAACTCTACAATCCTACAGATAGTGCTGTTAATTTGTCAGGCTGGTCTGTTCAATATGCTTCTGCAAGCGGTTCATTCACAAACATAACGAATTTAACTGGAAGCATTGGTGCTCATCAGTACTATTTAATTAAACAAGCTAGCGGCACCGGCGGAACAGCTAATCTGCCATCTCCTAATGCAACTGGCACCATTAACTTAAGTGCAAGCAGCGGAAAAGTTGCGCTCGCGAAAGTGACTTCTTCCGTATCTGGTTCCAGAGATTTGAATGTGATCGATTTTATTGGCTATGGTTCTGCCAATGATTACGAAGCAGCTTCTGCAGGGACGACTTCAGCGACTACAAGTGCTGAACGTAAAAACGATAACGGCGGAACAGCTAACGGACTGGGCAATGGCTGGGACACGAACAATAATTCTGCTGATATTACAGTTACAGCGAGCCTGGACCCTCAAAGCTCAACTTCATCAGGAACTGGATCCGAGCCAACAGTTACAGAAGATGATCATTTGGCCCTTGGAAATCCAAGCGGTGCAACAACAAGTACATCCAATTCCACAAACTATTTAATGACAAAGCCTCAATATGATCTTTCTTACAATGATTCAAAACGTACGCCAAACTGGGTGAGCTGGCATTTGGATGCGGATGATAGCGGAAGCACTCCGCGTCAGGATGACTTCCGCGCGGATACGTCCCTTCCGACAGGCTGGTATGAAGTAACAGCAAGTGAATTCTCAGGATCAGGATTTGACAGAGGCCATATGTGTCCTTCCGCTGACCGTACCTCTTCAATTGCTGATAATTCAGCAACATTCTTCATGACAAATATGATTCCTCAAGCACCGAACAACAACCAGATTACATGGGCGGATCTAGAATCCTACAGCCGTGAACTTGCTGCTGCAGGCAACGAATTGTACATTATCTCTGGGGGCTATGGAATGGGAGGCACTGGTTCCAACGGATATAGAACGACAGTCGGAAATGGCGTTGTCGTACCTGCCCAAACATGGAAGGTCATCGTTGTCCTGCCTAAAGGCGACAATGATGCGAGCCGTGTATCCACTGCAACAAGAGTGATCGCAGTTGTCGTACCGAACGACCAGACAGCTTCCAGCAAACCATGGTCTTCCTACCGGGTAAGTGTTGACAGTATTGAAACGATGACGGGCTTCAATTTCATGTCTTCAGTGCCAACAAGCGTCCAAGACGCGATTGAGGCAAAAGTGGATAATGGGCCTGCGAATTAATTTAGCATAAGAAACAAGAAAGTAAACGGCTTCCCTTTTCAAGGACACATAGGAAGGTGATCTCTGTGAGAAACAGGGGTCATCTTTTTTAGGTTTCTTTTTATTTTTTGGCTCTGTTAAAGTTTAATTTTGATATTAATTATAAAAACGGAACCTCCAAAAATTAGAAAGTTCCGTTTTTAATATTGGCTTGTATAACTAATGCTACCCGTTAGTTATACATATAGACCTACACAATATTAGCCTACTAAATAAATGATGTGACAATAAGCAATTATTTCTTGCCTTTTAGTTCTAAAAGTATAGGTGCTATATTTAGTAAGATCGAAACAATTGTCAAAAACCATAATGCCCTTTCCATACCAGGTACTACATCCCCTAGAGCTGACCAATCTTCCATTTTTACCCACCGAGATACAAGACTATATTCTGAACAAAGTGTTAATGCTGTAAATGACAGACCTATCGCCATAGCAAGCTTATAATCCTTTCCTGCTTTATACATATATAGATTAATAAAAGTAGCCACTATTGCAATAACCCCAAACATAATAAATAACATTACTAACCTCCATATACTTTTATTTATATCGTGGGAATAAATTAGTTCATTAGTTGAATGAAAAATATGTTTATATTGTGAGTTTAGGTAACCTTAGTGTATCATGCGTTTCCATATTTTGTGTTAAATTCCCTTTGGCCATAAAGTCAGTTATAGTAACAGTCTTTCTTTAGAGGTTTTGGAAAGAAATCAGTTCTCCTTATATTGAGACAGAGATAAAAAAAGCTCTCAAACGGAATGATAAAACCTGGCTTGAACATCTTGAATACGCTTGTGATGATTTAGGATTGGGTAAACGTAATTTTCAGGAGGCCGAATAATACCGGCAAATGAAAATAATGGCAGAGGAATAATAGACGAGAGGGTGACTCAATCAGTCATACTTTTTTTCATATACAAAGCTTACCCTGTTCACAGATTAGGATAGAAGCAGGTAAAACACCGCATACTACAGGAAATGGATAAAAAGGAAGGGATTGCTTCAACATGTCTAAAACCAGGAAAATGAGTTCGGCAGAGTTCGGGGCTATATGGACAACGTATCATAAAAAGACGATGATTCTTAGAATACTGGAGGTCTTAATTGAGAAATCGGATGAGGCCGAAGCGAAGAATTTGATGTCTGATTTGCATAGGAAGCTGAATAAAAAGGTTCTTGAAATGAGGATTATGATTGAAAATGAAGGGGCTGCTGTACCTGCAGGTTTTACGAGTAAGGATATCCGCCTCGATTCACCGAAATTATTCGATAATGGATTTGATATTATGTTTTGCCGGGTGCTGAAGCAAATCAGCATGGGTATGTATGTCCTTCATATGACCGTATCTTACCGTGAAGACGTAATTGACTACTATAAGCAGCTGACAGATTTAACACAAACGTATTATGATAAATTCACTCATTATCTGCTGAAAAAGGACCTGCTTCCTCATCCAAACTATGGAAGCATTCCGAAGTCAGGGGGATACATAACAGATAAATCCTACACCAAAGGCACGAATTTTTTTGGAGAAAAGAGGCTGATTAATGCGATTGAATTCGGGATGCTTTACCATTCAATCGAGACAAACGTTTTTGCAGTCCGGTTAATGAAAGCCTTTGCCCAGTGCAGTGAGGACAATGAAGTGAAAAAGTATTTTATCAAGGGACATGATTTGGCAAAGGAAATATTAAAAGAAACGAACGAGATTCTTCTAACGGATGATATACAGCCTCCTGCTGCATCTGGAGGAATCTTGACAGGCTCGACGGCAGCACCTTTTTCAGAATACCTGATGCTGTACTGTACCTACTTGTTAGGTGGATTCGGTCTTGGAGGCCAAGGCTTCAGCTCCGTCTTTATTCTGCGAAATGATTTGAGTGCAAAATCAGCCATATTTGCAAAAGATACGTACGAATTCACGATGGCAGGGGCCAAATTAATGATGGAAAAAGGATGGATGGAGGAACCGCCCGGGATGGACAGCTAATCAGGGTGACTTCCTGCCTTTAAATGGCCATCGCTCACAAAATAGCAGGCCTGTTTAAGTAATTGCTGACATTCGCAGATTAATTGCTGACTTTTTGTAATAATTGCTGACGTTTCCCGAATAATTGCGGACTTTTTCCTGCTAATTGCTGAAATACATATTTCCGGTTAAAAAGGGATCCCACGCTAAATGCATGGGATCCCTTTTTGTATCCAAAATCCCACCTAACAAATGTAAAAAAATGCTAAAATATTTAAAAGAGACAAATCTTTGAAAAAGAGGATATGGAAATGGATTATCGAATCGAGCATCTTGATTTTGAATGGAAGCTGACGGGGAAAAAGGAGAAAGTAAAAACGAGCCGCGCATTTAAGACCATTTCTAAACTCTGGAGCCAGGCGAAGAAAGATGGATTTACCCAGCAATTAATCGATCTGTCATGGGAAGATCCAAAATGCAAGATTGAAGGCATATTAGGTGTGTGCGGCAAAGAAGCGGCTATTAAAGATGAAGAATTTGATTACTTCATGGGAGTGCGGTATGCAGGCGACTCTATTGAAGGTCTGGAAACCCTCACGATTCCACCGGCCACATGGGCGGTATTTCCGAATATCCCTGAAGCATGGAAGCGCCTCTATTCCGAGTGGGTCCCTACATCCGGCTATGAGCTGGCGAATCTGCCGTGCATCGAGTGCTTTTACGGACCAGGCCGCAAGCCGAGGCATGAATTGTGGGTGCCGGTGATCGCGAAGTGAAAAATTCCTGACACGATTGAAATAACCGGCGCTAACCTGTTACATTAATGATAAGACAAACTGACGGGGTGCCCGATGTATTTAACTGATTTAGAAGATTTTATCAATGAAACAATCCTGAAGCGGGGAAAAGATTATTATAAAAAAGGACAGATTTTGAAGCTTCGGGAAGCGGATGGTATACATAGGGCGGTTGTAGAGGGCAGCAGCTATCCTTATCGTGTTTCTGTGAAGATGGCCGGCGAGACGGTTCTTGAAACGTATTGCGATTGTCCGTTCGACGGGCTTTACTGCAAGCATGAAGCGGCTGTGCTTTTTGCTATGAGGGACGGCATGGTGGAACGGGAACCCGTGGAGAGCAAATCGAAAAAGAAAGAGACAGCGATTGAAGACCTGCTTCCTCAAATGAAAAAAGAGGACCTCGTCCGTGTATTGATTGACCTTTCTGAAACCTATCCTGAAATTGAGAAAAAGCTGCTGTTTGAATTTGCGCCAATTGAGGACGAGGTGGCAGCGAGCAAGAAAATGATCCGCGAGTACATACGCAAGGCTAAGAAGCAAGGATTCATTTCATATGGCCGAGTTGATCAAGCCCTCTATGGAGCAATGCTGACCATTGAAAAAGCCCGGACAAAAAGGGGTGCAGGTCAGCCTGAAAGTACGGTGCTGCTGAGTCTTGCGGTCATGTCAATCGTTATTGAGATGCTGCAGTACACAGATGACTCCAGCGGTTCTATCGGCTCTGTATTATTTACAGCCGTGAATCTCATCGATGAAGCCGTTGAAGAGGGCTTGGGGCAGTGGCCGGAAGCGAAACAAAAAGAACTTTTGAAAGCTATTTTAAAAGAGGCGATGCATGCAAGATACGATGATTGGAGCGATCAGCGGGTTGATCTTCTTCGGGCATGTGTCCAGTTCGCCGATGAACCGGAACTTCGAAAAGAACTGGAAAAGCCGCTTTTAAAACGCCTGAAAGAACTGGATGGCGACGATTATGGAGTTCGCTATGAGAAAGAGAGCATCATGGGCTTCTTGCTTGAACTTTACGAATCGGCAGACCCGGAAGAGGCCGCGGCATTTCTCGAGGCAAACCTCAGCTACCCGTCATTCAGGGAAATAGCGGTTAATCGCTGTTTGGAAAGCGGGGACTATCAGCAGGCGATTTCCCTCTGTGAAGAAGGAATTCATAAGGAACGGCATGGAAATACAGGCACCTGGAGAAAGCTTGAATATCAGGCCTATGAGCTGCTTGGCGATCGTGAAAAGCAAAAGGAACTGGCAAGAAAGCTAATCAGCGGTCAAGAAGGAATCCATTACTATCTCAAGCTGAAAGAGCTGTATGATCCTGAAGAGTGGCCGGCTGTTCTGGAGGAGCTTTTAACTGAGCTCCACTCATCAAGTCCCTATTCCCCTTACCTGGAAATTATTAAAATCGAGAACCGCAAAGACAAAATACTGGAGTACTGCCGTGAATCCAGCAGTGAAATTTTAATGCTCCATCCATATATCCAGGAGGAGTACCCGCAAGATGTGAATGACATTTTTATGCGGTTCATCCGTAATGATTCATCCCGTGCCTCTAACCGCAGCCAGTACAAGAAAGTCTCCAAGCTTTTTGAGCCTTATAAAAAAGCATGCGGGGAAGAAAGCGCCCGTGAGCTCGCAGAAAATCTCAAGAAGGAATATCACTACCGTCCGGCGATGGTGGAGGAACTGGAGAACGTATAAGGGAGAAGCAGATCATTTCTGGTCTGCTTTTATTTTTTCCAATTATTCTCTTTTGTGGTAATATTTACATAGATTAATAACGACGATGAATGGAGAATAATTGAATGAAATTAACGGGGAAATTGTGTTTAACTGCGGTTTTGACATTAGGGTTGCTTCAGCCAGGAGTATCTGCAGAAGCTGCAGAAACGGATTTTTCGTCTAACTGTACAAAGTACGGTGTATTAAAACCTAATGTAAATCCTTCTTTTCAGCATATGAATTGCTTATTAACAAATGCTGCATTGGCAGCTGATATACCGCCAGAAGTAGTGAAAGCTGTTGCTACGCAAGAAAATGGCAAGTGGCAGCAATTTGGAATTAAACCTGTTGATAGCGGCATCGGTCTTATGCAGGTCACTAACTACCCTGGTTACTCCAAGGAAAAATTGAAAAATGATGTTATCTATAACATTGACGCTGGGGTTAAAATTCTTTCAAAAAAGTATGATGCCAGTTTTCCTAAGATAAGAGGGGCAGGTCGGAATATAATCGAAAATTGGTATTTTCCTGTAATGGCCTATAATGGAATCAAGCCTGTGAACAGTCCGCTTATAAAAGCAACCGGTAAGAAAAATACAAAAGCGTATCAGGAAGAAGTGTTCAGCAAAATAGTGAAAGATAGCTTATTAAAGTCTGCAAATCTAGCGCAATTTCCTTTCACAACAGCAGATTTTGAATATGATCCCACAAGCAATCAGAATATCGTTTTTCGAAAGATGGAATACTCTATAAAAGATCTGCATCCAACTGTTTATCAATTTAAAGCAGGAAATCGAGTGATGGTGACAGTAGATAGCGTCAAGGTAAGGGTTCATCCAGATACTACAAAATCGGCAAAAAATGTGGGGAAAAACACCGTTTTATTAGTTAGGGGAAATTTTGTTTATAGCAAAAATTCTGCTAATCAATTTGTTTGGTACCCAGTAAGAACGGCCGATCAAAAGATAAAGGGATATATTTCATTCGCTTACATTAAAAAACTTTAATAGGCCATAAAAAAAGAAGCAGAGATTCAAAGCTAATCTCTGCTTCTTTTTTTATTTTTCCTGCAAGCGAATCTCAATCTTCCTCAATCTTCAAAACCTGTTTCTTCTCAATCTTATGAAGCTGATACAAACGGTAAATATGGCTCACGATCACTTTCAGCACGGCATATACCGGCACAGCGAGAATCATGAAGAGCAAGCCGCCCATGCTTCCTGCGACGAGTAATAGCAGGATGATGGTTAATGGATGGATATCAAGTTTTCTTCCCATAATTAGCGGGGAGCTTACATTTCCATCAATTTGCTGGACAATAATCGCAACGATCAGGACTTTGACTGCCATAAATGGAGAGTCAATGAAACCGATGATTAGCGCCGGAATGATGGCTAAGAACGGTCCGATAAACGGGATCACATTTGTAAACATGGCCACAATCGCCAGGATCAAAGAATAGTTGACGCCGATAATCAGGTAGCCTATGTACATCATGATGCCGACTATAAGACAGATGATTGCCTGTCCCTGAATGTAGGAACTCAGAGCGGAGTCCATGTCCTTTAGAATTTTTTTTGATTCGTTTGCTTTTAACGGGAAGAAGCGGGCAATCTTTGTTGACAGGCCTTCGCTGTCTTTCAATAGATAGAACACAATAAACGGAACCGTGACAATGATGGTGGCTAGGCTTGAGAGGATTCCAATTAAACCGGTTATGCCATTTCCGATGTTGCTTACGTTGCTTTTAAAATAATCTGAGATTTTGGCGGTTGCCTGTTCCACCGTCATATTGCTGTTTTCCTCGAAACGGGACATCCATGAACTCTGTCTGATTTCATTTGCTTTCGACTGCAGCGTTTCAATAATGCCGGGCGCATTATCAATCAGTGTTTTGAACTGCTTCTGAATTTCAGGCCCAATAAGGAAAAATAGCAGCGTTCCAATCCCGATAAATAGGATGTAAAGTACAACTATTGATAACGTTTTTGGAACTTTTTTGTGATCCAGGTAAAGTACGATCGGCCGAAATAAATAGAAAATGACCCCTGAAATCAAAAACGGAAAGAATAACGTTTGAAAAATGATGACGAGCGGTGTGAAAATGAACTGAACCTTCACAGCAAGCATAATGATGACCAAAAGAATGATGATGGTATAACCAAGTCTGAAATATTTGGAATCCGGCAAACTGGAACACTCCTTTTTCGAAAGCAATCGCGCTTCATGTCGCAATTGCCTAATTAATAAAAGTTTAGACACTCAATTATATAAGAAAACGAAAAGAAACGCATTTTTTTCCAAATTATTCTTTTGTTTTTCTCTAGATGTATATTCTGTACCAGCCTACTTTACCCTGCGAGTAAGAATCGGAAACTTTAGGAGAATAACATTGGAGGAATTCCGCTATTTTTCAAGAAGTACTTAAAGAGAAAACCTTAAGGAATGGGTGAACTGCGCTTGAGAACGGAAAAGGAAATGTTTGATTTAATTATAGGCATTGCAGAACAGGATGAGCGAATTCGGGCGGCCTATATGAATGGATCCAGGACAAACCCGAATGCCCCGAAGGATATTTTTCAGGATTATGATATTGTCTATGTAGTGACAGAGACCGCTTCCTTTATTGCAGATGAGGGCTGGATTGGCGTGTTTGGGGATCTGATTATCCTTCAGGAGCCGGACAAAATGGAACGGCTGGCTGGAAAGAAGACCGATTTTGATCAATCCTACGGGTATTTAATGCTTTTCACGGATGGAAATCGCATCGATCTGCATATTGAAACACAGGAAGGGATGATGAAAAACGGATATATCTCTGAGAAGTTGACGGTCCCGTTATTGGATAAAGACGGGATCCTGCCGGAACTCCCAGAGCCATCTGATGTTAATTATCATATAAAAAAACCTTCTGAACCGCTGTTCCTGAACGCCTGCAATGAATTTTGGTGGTGTCTTCAGAGCGTGGTGAAGGGGATTTGGAGAGACGAGCTTCCCTATGCAAAGCAATTCTTTGAGGCACCCGTTCGAACGGTTCTTAATGAAATGGTTTCATGGTGGATTGGAACAAAGCATGGCTTCGAAGTTTCATCAGGGAAAATGGGAAAGTATTTTAAGAAGTACTTGCCTGAATCCCACTGGAATCTGTATAAGGAAACCTACTCGGACGGGTATCCGGAAAACATGTGGCAATCCGTATTTGCAGCATGTGAACTGTTCCGGACTTTAGCGAAAGACGTCGCGGGGAATTTTTCATTTACCTATAACATGGATGAGGATACGAATATGACGAACTATCTGAAATGGGTGAAAGATATGCCTGGTGCTGGAATGGTAGAATGAGGATAAAAGAAATGAAGAGAGCTGATGGAATGAAAAAGAAGGTTGTGCTAGCCGGCGGTACAGGGTTTATCGGACAATATTTGAATGACCGGTTTGCTGAAGCTGGTTATGATGTGAAGGTTATCTCAAGAGGTTCTAAGATTCATTCATGGGACCGGTTTGATTCAATTGTTGAAGCAATTGAGGGCTCAGATATGCTGATCAATTTGGCAGGTAAATCCGTAAATTGCCGCTATAATGAGAAGAATAAAGCGGAGATTTTCAGCTCTAGGACAGATACGACCGAAATGCTGGGTAAAGCGATTCTGCAATGTGCAAATCCGCCTTCTCTTTGGATCAATTCGAGTACAGCGACGATTTACCGCCATGCGGAGGACCGGGCGATGACAGAGAAGAACGGGGAGATTGGATCTGGTTTTTCGGTAGACGTCGCCAAGGCCTGGGAAAAATCGTTCTTCAGTTTTGATTTGCCGAATACCCGCCAGGCAGCATTAAGGATTGCTATTGTCCTTGGAGACGGAGGCGTCATGACTCCGTATAGAAATCTCGCCAAATTCGGACTCGGCGGCGTACAGGGATCCGGGAGGCAAATGTTCAGCTGGATCCACGTCGAGGATGTGTACCGAATCATTCAATTTATCCGTGAGAAAGAACACTTACGCGGCGTATTCAACACCGCTGCTCCCAAGCCTATTTCCAATCAGGAATTTATGAGCGAGGTACGAAAAGCGATGAACATCAAGTTCGGACTGCCGTCTCCAAAATGGATGCTGGAGATGGGGGCGGTGTTTATCCGGACGGAAACCGAGCTCGTTCTGAAAAGCAGATGGGTGATTCCGGAGCGGCTGGAGAGGGAAGGGTTTACTTTTAAGTATCCGGATATGAAGTCGGCTCTTGGTGAGATCCTGAGGAAGGAAGTACAGCGGGGGTAGCAGAGAGGTGGAGGAATCCAGTCTAGCTGGGGTGCCAGTCCCGCTATCCTTCACCGCAACGGGGGACAGAGACCTCAGTCTGTGAGCCCTTATGCATCAATGGTTTGGAAAGATGGTGCCGGAGCTTTAGTTCGGTAGCAGAGTGCGGGTCAGGCACACGGTGTGGAGCCGGTGGAAGGATGATTATTTGGTGGTGCACTGACCCCCACCACTTTAAACGAACAGGGGAACAAGCACCTACGCTCTGAACCCTTGTCACCTAACGGTTTTGGAGTGATGGGGACGGAGGTTTAGTCCTTTAGCGGAGCGGGGGTCAGAGCATAGCACTGACCCCCACCACTTTAAACGAACAGGGGAACAAGCACCTACGCTCTGAACCCCTGTTACCTAACGGTTTGTGAGTAATGGGGACGGAGGTTTAATCCTTTAGCGGAGCGGGGGTCAGTGCAAACCGCGCAATAAAAGACCAAAACAATCCACCCTCCAACTCTATCCCCTTCACTCAAACAACACCCAAAACCCATACCTCCTCATCCCCATACATAACCCCTGTGCCCTGAAACCCCATTTTTTCATAGAGCTTCCTTGCTCCTTCGTTATCCATGCGAACGGTTAGGCGGATTTCCTGGCAGTTCGGATTGTGCTCCTTTATCCAGCGGATCATTTCAGCGAGGGCGTCGCGGCCATACCCGTTTCCCTGATGCTTGCTATCAATCAAAAAGCCGTTGATCCAGTACATATTGGAAGTCGATTCATCACGTGCATGCATGATAAAGCCTACCATTATTGCGTTATGATAGATTCCGAATGGGAGATATTCAATGCTGTCTCCATCCGGCTTTATGCCGATTTTCGCAAGAGATATGGCCGGAGAAGGGACTAGATGGATTTGAGAGGTTTTAAGCTTGAGTTCCAGTGCGTCCTTCCAGTTATCTCTCGTAACCGGCTTTAATTGAACGGTCATAGAAACCTCCTATTAAGTAAAAGCATACCTGAATAATCCGTAGTATAGCGGTCCGAGAAAAACAATAAAACTCCCGGCAATGACGATCGGCCGGGCCGATTTTGGAATCTCTTCGTAGAGGGGTTCTCCGTTTACATCCTTCAATTTGATGCTGAAAATAATATCCCACAGCAGTCCCCCGAAAAAAACGAATTTCCAGACAAGCGGATTAAAGAAGCTTGAGTTTGTCACATAGCCCATTAACCCGATCCAGGTGATGATGGAGATGACGAAATCCACGCGCATCAGGTTTGTTTTATACCCGCCTTTTATTAAAAAACCTATGGCTGCCGTTCCTAAAATTCCTAAATAGATGACCCATAACATATGTATCACTTGTTGTACCTGCTTTCTATAGTATGACTCCATTATAGTTTAGAAGGATGGGAGATTCATAGACCTCGGAATTATTCCGTCAATTCTATCCAAGTTTCCACGATTTTCTCTAAATGTCCTCTTTTTTTGTTGATATCTTCCATATCAGTAAAGACTGCAATGGCTCTGTCAGGAGCCGCCCAATCAAGCAATCCTGTTTCATCATTAAAGAGCGGCTCCTTGCCGGTACCTGATTTACCCTTCGCTCCGCGATGGAAAATCAGGCGGAACGATTTTTGGCCCCTCAGGTTAAACGTAATTCGATCTTCTCCGTTTATGCAAAAGCTCGGTGCATTCCATTTAACGTGTTCGGTCAGCTTCCCGCAAGAAGCAAGAATGATGGATCTGACCTCTGTTATTTCATTTTTTAATGGATGTTCCAGATTAATCATGAATTCTTCAACTTGTTCAGAGCCAGTGTTTGCCATCAGACACCTTCCTTTCCAATATCTTTATTCTTGATTGTGGAGAAAAAACCTTTTTAATTTGCAAAGATGGGCTCGCCTAATTAGAACCCAAATCCGCCATCATTCATAAAGTGAAGGAGAATGGGCCAGAAGATTGGTGAATTCACCTATCGCCGTTTGAGATGTTAAGGTTTCTGCGAATATAAAAATGTGGAGGTTATGTTGATGTACCCAATTCAAAACGATTTACAGGCTTTGCAGCTTGGCGACTATCATGCAGGGCAGGCGATTCCTTGGGACACTCGTGATGCGCAATATGGCGATTCAAGCCGGATTTTCGGTTGCGTAGGATTTGGCATTTTCCGATGTTTCGGCTGTGTGGGCTGTGTGGGCTGTGCTGGCTGTGCGGGTTGCGGCGGATGCGGCGGGTGTGGAGGATGCGGAGGCTGTGCACGTTGCGGAGGCTGCGCACGCTGCGGAGGCTGTGCACGCTGTGGAGGATGCTTCCGGGGATAGTGATAGTAAAACCTCTGCGCATGTTTATGCAGAGGTTTTTTTCTTACGCATAACGGACAATTTCTGTTACATATCTTTAAATGATAAAGATGAATAAGGAGGGGCAGAATGCATAATTTGGATCCTTCTATGCGGCTGAAAGTGAATCGTGATACGGTGTTCATCCCGGATCCATCAGGCCAAGTCTATTTCCGGAATAATAGGAGCTCATTCCAAATGGAGGGAAGCACGATTTCCCAGTGGATTGAAAAGCTGCTGCCGATGTTTACGGGTGATCGCACGCTTGATGAATTGACTGCAGGCTTGACGCCTGCTTACCGCGACCGGGTATATGAAATTGCCGGTGTTCTTTACAACAACGGATACTTACGTGATGTCAGCGAGGAACGGCCTCATCAATTGCCTAAACAGGTGCTTAAGTATTTCGGCTCTCAAATTGAGTTTCTTGATACATTCGGGGGATCGGGTGCGGCAAAGTTTGAGGATTTCCGGAAAACGAAGGTGTTAGCAGCCGGCTCAGGTCCTTGTTCTGTTTCGCTTGTATCTGCACTGCTTGATTCAGGTTTGACGAAGTTTCATTTGCGAATGACGGACATGACCCCAACCGATAGGGAACGGATCAGAGAGCTTGTGGAGGAAGCACGCAAGTATGACCATGAGACGGCAGTTGAGGAAATTTCGTCTCAAAGCTGGCAGGACGCTGTTCAGCCCTTTCAAACGATTTTGTATATCTCTGAGGATCGCAGAGAACTGACGGCTCTCCAGCAAATTTGCGAAAGTGAAGGGAAAATTCTGATTCCAGCGATTTTTCTTGGGCATGAGGGGATTGCAGGACCGGTTCTGCATCCGGAGATGAAGAACGATGTGGAGTCGGTGATCAGGAGTGTTCATACAGCTCCGGGGGAAAAAAGCACATCTCCATCTTCAACGGCTGCTGCGATGCTTGCGAACTTGATTGCCTTCGAATGGCTGAAGGAAGCGACGGGGCTAAAGGCTGCAGAGGATCGGCAATTCTATCTGCTGAACCTGGAAACGCTCGAGGGAAGCTGGCATTCCGTTACCCCGCATTTGAAAAAAAAAGCATCGGTCACGCCGGCAGTCCATATTAGAGAGCGAATTGATGGGGAACCGGATCGGAAGCTTGGATATTGGCTCATAAGCTTCAGTGAACTGACCTCACCACAAACAGGCATTTTTCATGCGTGGGAGGAAGGAGAACTGACACAGCTTCCGCTTTCGCAGTGCAGGGTGCAGGCTGTTCATCCGGAAACAGGTGAAATTCTTCCGGAGATTGTCTGCGCAGGTATTCATCACGAAGAGGCCAGAAGGGAAGCGGGACTTGCGGGGATTGAAGCGTATGCCTCCTGCCTGATGGAGACAGACGGAATCGGCGCGGGAGAAACGGTAGCGGAGGCGATTTGCCGGGCGCTTCATAAGGCACTTGAAAGGGAGCTTGGCAAAAGAGGAAAGGAAAACGCTCCGATCTATCCTGTTCAGCTGCATGCAGAGGATGAAGAGTGCCGGTACTACTGGCAGGTACTTAATACGCTGCAGGGACCTCCCGTCATTGGAATTGGAAAGGAAGTAGCGGGCTTCCCGTCCGTGTGGGTCGGTACAGCCAAAGGCTGGACGAATCGTACGGGGCTGAATTTGACCCTTGCGGTGAGAAGTGCCCTGAAGCAGGCGATTCAGCAGGTGCAGTCCTCGAACGTAAACCAAACAGCGAATTCTCCGGTGCTATTGGAGAATGCCATAAGGCTGATGATTCCAGCCTATGAACTGGAGGAAAAAGCTCTGTACAGCTATGCAGAAGATGTTTTAGAGAGGGAAGGGTTTTTTATTGAAATCACCGAGCTTGAGGTGGATCCGCTAATAAAAGAAGGGATTGCCGGGGTCTTTGGGGTAGCTCTCCGAGAGGGGGAATCCGATTGAAAACAATCGCTGTGATTGGCGAAGGGGCTCTAGCTGAGCTGGCGCGCCAAAAGCTTTCCGAAAGGTATGATGTCATCCATACGGTTCATGCTGATGAAAAGATTGCGGAAGCCGCATTGATTTTGCAGGATCGCTGGAACCCATCTTTTTTTCATGAAACGAGGGAAAGGATTGGGAGGATTCCAAGACTGTATGGGTATGTCACTTTTGGAGAGGGGATTATTGGACCGCTTGAAATAAAAGGATCAATCGGCTGTGTACATTGTGCTTCGGTCAGGAAGCTGATGGCCGGACGGGACCGGAAAGAGATGTGGGACCTGACAGAGAGAATGGCAGAGTCCTCAGGAACAAGCGATGTATGGGCCACCAGGACGGGGCTTGCGCAAATTGTTCACATCCTGGAGAGTGAAGTCCGATTATTGCTGGATGATAGGCCAGTGCGCTCAGATGGAAGCATTTTTTTACTGAATATGAGGACCCTAGAAGGCTCCAGACATTCGTTTCTTCCCGATCCATTCTGTGACGTATGCGGGTCCGTACCTGATGATTGTGCGGAATTGGCGCGGATTGAATTGAAATCAAGTCTAAAAACAGATAAGAACAGCTACAGATGCCGATCAATGGGGGAGCTGTCTAAATTCCTGTCAAAGGATTACCTGGACTCAAGCACCGGACTTTTCAATGAAAAAGTAGTAGATCTTAGTACGCCTTTTGCAGATACGATGGTGAACCTGCCTCTATTCGGAGGGAATGAAGGAACGGCCGGCCGGACACTTTCCTATGAGGCAAGTGAAATGACTGCCATCCTTGAAGGCCTGGAACGGTACTGCGGCTACACGGCGCGCGGGAAAAATACAGTCATACGCGAGAGATACCGCAACTTAACGGGGCAGGCAATAAATCCGCTTACAGTAGGGGTTCATGCACCTGAAAAATATGCAGAGCCGGATTTTCCTTTTCAGCCGTTCCATCCGGACCGGAAGCTCAACTGGGTGTGGGGATACTCATTTCTGCAGGAGCGGCCGGTTCTCGTTCCAGAATTGCTTGCTTATTACAGCATGGGGTGCGGGCATAAAGGCGGATTTGTATATGAAACATCCAACGGCTGTGCGGTCGGAGGAAGCTTGGAGGAGGCCATTTTCCATGGGATTATGGAGGTGGCGGAACGCGATTCCTTCCTGATTACATGGTATGCAAGGCTTGGCTTGAGACGAATCGATCCGCGGTCATCCGGAGATACCGAATTGAATTTGATGCTTGACCGGATGGAGACGCTGAACGGGTATGATCTTTATTTGTTCCAGTCTACGATGGAGCATGGGATTCCGAGTATTTGGGCTGTGGTAAAGAACCGCAGGGACAGCGGCATGAATTTGATGTGTGCAGCAGGCGCCCACCTCGATCCGGTCAGGGCTGTGAAAAGTGCCGTTTTTGAACTTGCGGGAATGATGGGAGCCCTTGGTGAGCGGCTGGATGATAATCGGGAGAAATATGCGAGGATGCTCGAGGATGGTTCATTGGTAAGGCAGATGGAGGATCATGGGATGCTGTATGGTTTGCCGGAAGCTGAGGAACGATTGAACTTTCTGCTTCAGGATGACCGACCGCTTTTGAGTTTCGAGGAGGCCTTCGAGCGCGCTCCGATCAGAACGGATATAAAGGATGATCTCGAAGACGTAATTTTACGGTTCAAGAAACGGAATATGGATGTCATTGTCGTGGATCAGACGGCACCGGAGCTGAAAAAAAATGGACTTCACTGCGTAAAGGTACTGATTCCAGGAATGCTGCCGATGACATTTGGCCATCATTTAACCCGCTTAACGGGACTTGAACGGGTGCTGAAAGTGCCGGAAGAGCTTGGCTACAGGAATGGACCGCTGACATATGAGGAGCTCAATCCATACCCTCATCCGTTCCCTTAGGGAGGAGTGTTCGCTTGAATCTCGAGAAATTTCTATATACGATTCATTTTGATATGGATCAGGCGAGTCCTCCGGATTGGCAGCCGGATTGGGAGGATGCGCCGCTGCCTTACAAAGTGTATCGAAATCTGCCGAGCATCCCGCTGGATGCTGATATGCCTCTTTCACTTGCCGCACCGGAGAAGCCTTGTACACCGGGCTTGAAACGGCTGGGCTATTTTCTATGGTACACGTATGGATTGACGCAAATTTCCCAGACTGTCTACTCCGAGGAGGAGTCTGAAGAGCTTGGGCAATCCTTACGAAGGTTTGCCCCTTCAGGCGGCGGGCTGTATCCAAATGAATTGTATGTCTATTTGAAGCTTGAGGATATTCCAGCCGGTGTCTATCATTACGATGTTGCCCGTCATGGGCTGGTGTTACTGAGAGAAGGAAATGCTGATGATTATCTTGCAAAAGCTCTCGGAAACCGTTGCGACGTTTCCTCCTGCTTTGGAACGGTGCTGATCTCTTCAAGATTTTGGAAGAATTTCTTCAAGTACAATCAATTTTCCTACCGTCTGCAGGGACTAGATGCAGGAGTCCTGACAGGACAGCTTCTAGAGACGGCAAAGCGCTTCGGCTACGCTTCAGGAGTTTATTTTCAATTTTTGGATCGGGCTGTGAATCATCTGCTTGGCCTTGATGAGCAGCAGGAGAGTGTATATGCGGTCATTCCGCTGTCTGCAGAGCCGACGAGGTGGTCTGGAAATGGAAAGGAAACGCCGGAAACGCCGGAAGAGCTGTGCCGGACAATCCCTGAAATCGAGACCAGCTATTATGTCAAGTCAAAGAGAATCCTGGATTTTCCAGAATTAAATGCGATCAACGAAGCGTCCTTTCAGCAGTCGGTTCGGTCGTTCAGGAAGATTAGAATGCTGGAAAAAACGGAGCTTGGTGAACAGGAAATACCACTTCCGGGGACCAGGATATCGTATGACCTGGCTTCCGCATGCAGAAATCGTTTTTCGCCTGAAATGGATTTTATGCTCGGTAAAGTTACGATGGAACAGGCAGGAAATCTGCTGAGGGAAGCATTCGCAGCTTATTCATACCGCAATGACTTGGACGGAACTGGGGAAAATAAGCCGCGCATCTCCATTTATGCAAGCTTCTATAAAATAGAAGGAATACCGAACGGTGCCTACTTGTATGATGAAGAAAAGCAGGTGCTGAAGGGAATCCGTCCCGGCGACCATCGTTTTTTTCTCCAGGATGCCATGACGCTGAATAATATCAACCTGTATCAGGTTCCAATGGTGATCCATGTGGCAGGTGACCGAAATCATCTCCTTCCTGAACTGGGCTACAGAGGCTACCGCATTCAGCAGATGGAGGCCGGGATGCTTGTGCAGAGACTGCTTTTGACGGCAGCAGCTATTGGTATGGGCGGACATCCACTGCTGGGATATGATGTGGATAAGTGCGACGAACTTTACGGAATGAAGGAGCGCCGGCTCACGTGCCTGATCCAGATCCCGATTGGTCCTTACCGGCGAAGGGCATGCCTTACAGGAAGTCTTCATGGATAGATAGTTACAATAACTTTTGCATCGCAATATAAGTAATGCTCAGTTATAGATCACAGTATGAGTGAATGAAAGACCAAGATAGCTATACTTAATATGCACTCTATTGATCGGTTCAGTGTAAATCGCGCTGATTCCATATGCTTTATCTTTAACAGAGGCATCACCATCATCAAATTTTTTGTAATTAGATGATGGTGATGTGCCTGCTTTAAGGGTTACGTCATGAATGTTCATAAATCGATAGTTTTTTGATTCTTTATTATTAAAATCGTCCGTTATGATAAATCCTTGTAAAGAGTTACTAGCTTGTACTTTCAATTTTGTTGGTTTTTCGTTGTTATTGATTAATACATCTCCTATTTTCACTTCCCAAAAACCTTTATTCCCAACTTCAACGACAATCGATTTTTTATCTTCACTTGAAGCAAGCGTTCCAATTTCTAAAGGTGGGTTAAATTTAACGAAAAGGTACACACCGCCAAACGCAATAACTGAAATTAGAATAAGTAAAAAAAGTTTTTTCCTCAATTTATCATCCCCTTTGGTTAATGTTTGTGTAATATTATGGTAATTGTTATTCCGCTAAACTGCCAGTAAAATCAATGAAAAAATTAGACTCGGTAATACAAAAGAGCTCTCAAACCAATTTACAGCTTTATGCATTTCATGAAAAAGACCCATGTGCAGCAAATTGTAATTGGACATGAATTTAGATCGTTTCCACAGTATTAAGTGTAAGGTCTTGAATGATCTCTTATCAATCTGCAAAAAAAGAAGGCCCGCTATTGGCCTCCTTAATTAATATCCCTTCTCAAAATCCACCCGGTTTACATCCGGTTCCTCTCCATCCAAATACCTTTTCAGATTCGGAATCAGAATCTCTCCGATAACCCGTTCATCATAAAATTCCGTGGACCCGGCTGTATGAGGAGTTACAATCACATTTTCCATGTCCCACAGAGGACTGCTGTTTTCAAGCGGTTCGTTTTCAAATACATCGAGACCCGCACCGGCAATTTCGCCGGATCGAAGAGCTGCGATCATGTCTTTTTCTTCCACAATATCGCCGCGGCCGATGTTGATAAAGAATGCGGAAGTCTTCATTAGGGAAAATTGTCCTTTTCCAATCATCTTGTGTGTATCTTTTGTCAGCGGGAGGGTGACGACAATATAATCGCATTCCGGCAGCATGTCGTTAAGCTGATCCGGCGTGTACATTTCGTCCACAAAATCCGCTTCCTTGCCGGAATGCCTCAATCCCAGAACCTTCATATTAAAGGCTTTCGCGATTTTTGCTGTTTCTTTTCCAATCGCACCAATCCCTAATATTCCAACTGTTTTATTATGGATCTCAAGCTTCAGGTTCGCATGGTGCCAAGTTTTCGTTTGCTGGTTCCGGACGTAGGCATGGATATTCCGGGTAAGACCGAGCATCATCGCGAAAATGGTTTCGGCAATCGGGTAGGCGTGGACCCCGTTTGCACTGGTCAATGCAATCGATTTTTCCTTAAGTGCTTCAAGCGGCATATCGTTAACGCCCGCACTCCATGATTGAATCCATTTAAGTCCGGCTGCATGTGGAAGGTGTTCTTCCATTCCCTTTCTCCAGCCGGCGATGATTTCTGCTTCGCCGATGTCCTGCTCCCAAATCGATGAGTCCCTTCCGACAATCAGTTTCCAGTCCGGAATGGCATCCTGCAGCTGCTGTATGTACGAATCAGCCAGATTTTGGCCTATAATCATTTTTCGTTTCCCCATAAAAATCCCCCCATTCCAGTCTTTCCCTTATTGTACCAAAGGAAGGAATGGACATGGGGAATGGTGCTCCGGAGCTTACCTGATTGCCTGCGGGAATTGAAATACTCGAGACGGATCATAACGGTCATTTACTTCCCTGAGCCTCTCTGCATTGGCACCATAATAGGCCGTTTCATAGTTTGGCAGTTCACTTATCGGAAAATTGACAAACGAACCTTCTGTGAGCGACGCAAGAATCCGGAAGCGCTGGACGACCCACCGCTGGTTGACGGAAGCATATCTGTCCTCCTCCCAAACGGACTGAATGCCTGCGATATAGCGGGCATTTCGGTAATAAAAGGCCTTTTCATTTGGTTTTACCTCCTGCACCTTTCCGCCAAGCGCATAAACCGTCAGTCCCGCAAAAATTGAACCGGGAGGCTTGTTTTGGATCAATTCCACAAGAGTTCTAATTTCATCAGGCGTATAGGTTTTAAAAACGAACCGGCCGGTTGATTTGAATTTTTCAGAGGACGGATAGGATTTCTCCACCTCTCTGACCGCCTCTGAAAAGGGCTTCTCTTCAGCGGAAAGTTCCATCCCGCTGATCTTTGCAAAGGGGCTAAGGATTCTTTTCGCTTCATCGGCCGCACCATAGTAAAATCCCCGGCCGAAAATGGCCATTCCTTCTGCGGCAGAGTCATACAATGTGGTGCTGATCGTGATTTTCCGGTCAGCCCGCGGCAGCCATTTTTGCCAGGTGAGTAGAAATTGTTCAATGATTTCGGGGGAGGCATCAGGGCGGTAAAGGTGGACAAGCGTGACTGTGCGGATTTTGGGAGGCAATCGGAATGTCATGGAAACGACGACTCCGAAGTTGCCGCCGCCGGCTCCTTTGCAAGCCCAGAAAAGGTCTTTGTTTTCTCTTTTACTTGCTTTTATGAGATCTCCTTCAGCGTTAATCAGCTCAAGCCCAATCAAACTGTCGCAGCCAAGTCCGAAATACCGGCTCGAGTATCCCCAGCCGCCGCCAAGGACATATCCGCTCACTCCGACGGTCGGACAGGTGCCCCCTGGAAAAGGATAGCCCCTTTTACCGGCAAACTCGTAAATTTGTTCATTTTTCACGCCTCCGCCAGCAGTAAGGGTGTTGGCTGTTGCATCCAATTTAATGGAACTCAACCGGCTGACATCCAGAACGAGCACATGATTGCCTGTGGAATATCCCTCATAATGGTGGCTTCCTGACCGGATTCGCAGATCAATCCGGTGCTTAACGGCCCATCTGACGGCATTGGAGACATCCTGAACGGATGATGCGTACACGATGACAAGCGGGAATTTTTGAATGGCCCGGTTCCATTCCTGCCGTGCCTCTTTATATTCCGCATTTTTCCTTGTAACGACTTCTCCGGTTAACCCATTCAAATCCAGTCCAAACATGCAGCTAGCACCGCCTCGCTCCTATAGTCTCTTATATAGATATGGGGAGGCGTTCCCTGGCATTCCCATAACAATGGACTGATGCAAATCTTTCCGAAGAGCATCCTGTAGCAGGAAGGAACATATCGAAAGAATCCCTCCTTTTCTTCCTAATCCAGCATCAGATTCACCACCGGGGCCAGATGACGATCTTAATGCGCCAGGCAGGGCTTAAGGTTCCGGGCATCTATTTACCTTCAAAGGAAGAATAGGCACTGGCAGGTATGGAAGAACCGAAGATGTAAAAATTCTTGACAGACAGCCCGGGTATCCATTATGCTTTTTTTAACAGCCGAAGAGTAAAGGCTGCGCTCGATTACAGAGCTCATATACTCCAAAGGGGAGTAGCTTACAGTTATGTCGACAATACGTGATGCATGCATCGCCGGCCTGACTGGCAACAGCAATGTTGTTTGCGAGACCTTTGCCATTATGGTGAAGGGATAATTACGGATAATTCTAACCTTCACCGGCCAATGGTGGAGGTTTTTTGTTTACACAAAAACCCTTCAGAAATCTAAATGGATGAAGGAGAAATGGATACCTGTTGAAACCGCAAAAGAATCTTCTTTTGTTTGTGACGATGCTTGTCACGTTTAAGCTGTACGCTGTAGCAATTATGACACTTGAAATTTACAACCCGCCGAGAAGTCTCTCCCTGCAATCCCAGCAGAGCCAAACGGATCAGCCGCGGCTTTTGCTTAACCATAAATGAAAATACGTTCACTAAATGTTCGCATTTAAATGAATGGACGACAAAGTTTTAGGGAAACTTCAGAATGAGCAAAGTCATAAAGTTCGGGGCATTACTAAATAAGAATAAGAATGAGAAGGGGGACATAATTTGGACGCTGGATTATTGCTGGAATATGGATGGGTTCTGCTCATCCTGATCGGGTTGGAAGGAATCCTTGCTGCGGATAATGCTCTTGTTATTGCGACGATGGTTAAACATCTTCCTGAAGAAAAGCGGAAAAAAGCTTTATTTTACGGTTTGGCCGGGGCTTTTATTTTCCGCTTTGGATCGCTATTTATTATTTCCTATCTGGTGGATATTTGGCAGGTGCAGGCAATCGGAGCCCTTTATTTATTGGGAATTGCGTTTTACCATATCCTGAAAAAGCATGTCCTGAAGCCTAAGGTGAAGGAAAATGCCAAGCCTGAAAAAGAGGGATCCGGCTTCTGGATGACGGTCATCAAGGTTGAGGTAGCGGATATCGCATTTGCGGTAGACGCCATTCTCGCAGCGGTTGCGCTCGCAGTAACCTTACCGGAAACGAGCCTCCCTAATATCGGAGGACTTGACGGGGGCCACTTCGCGGTCATCCTCACTGGCGGAATTATCGGGCTGGTCATCATGAGATTCGCGGCCAGCTACTTTGTCGTCTTGCTTGAGAAGAGACCGGGTCTTGAAACGGCTGCGTTTGCAATCGTTGCCTGGGTAGGGGTAAAGCTTGCTGTATACGCCCTTTCTCATCCGCAGCTGGCCATCATTTCAGAAGGATTTGGGAAAAGTGTCACGTGGAAAGTGATTTTCTGGTCAGTATTGATTTTGATTGCAATTACAGGCTGGTTCCTATCCAAACCGAAAGCCGAAGTGGAAGCAGGAAGATAGATGAGAAGAGCTGGCCAAAAGGCCGGCTCTTTTTTGTTGGGCGTGCGGCTGGTGCTGAAATGGGGGATGCTGAAGGTGGGGGTGCTGAATTGTGTGGATGCTGAATCGGGGCCAGTCCCGCGATGCTTCACCGCAAAGGGGGACAGAGACCTTTATCAGGAAGGCCTTATGGGTCAAAGGTTTGCGAGCGAGGTGCCAGAGCTTTAGTGCGGTAACATTTTGCGGGACTGGCACGGTGCCAGTCCCGTCTTCCTTCACCGCATAAGGGGACAGAGGCTAATATCCTGGAGTCCTTATGGGTCAAGGGTTTGCGGGGGATGGTGCCCAAGCTTTAGTACGGTAAAATTTGAGGGGACTGGCCCCATTGAGAGTCTATTCGCCACCGATGAAGCGGGCGAAATGATTGATTACGGGCAGTTCCGTGTCGATAACGGGCAAAACCGTGTCGATAACGGGCAAAACCATGTCGATTACGGGCAAAACGACAATTCCTGCCTCCAACCATACAAAAAAAGACGCACGGAGTTCCGTACGTCTTTTTTGTTGGTATCGGTGTGGCTCAAGATCTGCCAGCACTATCAAAAGTTGTTAAGAATTTCGTGTTTCCTCATCCAGAAGCTCTCGTTCGACCTCATCTCTTGATGGCATCCCGCCCTGCGCACCGAATTTCGTCACTGAAATCGAGGCTGCTTTGTTGGCGAAACGGATACTTTCTGGGAGGCTTTTTCCTTCTGATAGAGCTACCGCGAATGCTGCATTAAAGGTATCGCCTGCACCTGTCGTATCCAATGCTTCAACCTTAAATGAGGGAATGACGGTTTCTTTTTCCCCGTCATGATAGCGGACACCGTTTTTTCCTTCCGTCACAAGCAGCTTATTCGGATTATCTTCAAGTGCTTGCTTAATGGAGGTTTCGCCAAAGATCAGCCTTGCTTCTGTTTCGTTTGGTGTCAGGTAAGATGCATTAGCCAATATGCTTTCTGCCGCATTTCTCGCTGGTGCCGGGTTCAAAAGAAGAGGAATGCGATACTGCCGGCAAAGCTCGCTTACATGCTCCACTGTGTCTTCCGGAATTTCCTGCTGAATCAGAACCATCGAAGATTCGCGGATGACTGGAAGCGCATCATCAACAAGGGCAGGTGTCACAAGTTTATTGGCACCTTGGACAACAATGATGCTGTTGTCACCTTCCGCCAGAATGATATGGGCCGTACCGCTGGACGTATGACTAACGGATTTCACATAATCGGTACGAACCCCGTTCTTATGTAAGTTGCTTACAATCGCTTCCCCATACGGATCATCTCCCACACATCCTACCATGTATACATCTGCTCCCAATCGCGCCGCCGCTACCGCCTGGTTTGCCCCTTTTCCTCCAGGGACGCTTTTAAAATCCTCCCCCAGAATCGTTTCTCCTGCTTCCGGACGCTTTGCTGCTGTGACAACAAGGTCCATAGAAGAACTTCCTATTACTGTGATGGTGGCCATATCGATCCCTCTTTCGTCGTTTTTCTTGTCTATCGCGGACTGTTATGATTCTGCAAATCCTCTGGCATGGATATGCCGGGACTGTGCACTTTATTCAGATTTAAATTACTTGGTTAGACTGGCAACCCGCAAACAAAAGAACTGAAAAAAGCACGAAGAAATCAATTTCCTTCCCCATGCTTTTTCTCTTCTTCCTTAAGCTTCTCCTTCACTTCATTCGGAAATAAATTGATTACCAGGGCAACAGGCAATAAATAACCGATAAAAGCCTGGATCGATGCAAACAGTCTGGATAATTCAAACGGTGTAATATCTCCGAATCCGACTGATAAATTGGTGACGAGGCTGAAATACAGGCATTTTAAAATAAGAGCGTAAAGAGTCAAACCTTTTTCGTCCAAGTAGTGTTCCTTCAGATGACCAGCCCCGCTTAATTCCAAGCCTAAGTATATTGCCGCAAAAAGGATAATGGAAACTAAGTAGATAACCGCAAACAGGAGAAACCCTGTCCAGGTTTTGTGCATATGGATACGTGGAAACAAGAGTACTCAATCCTTTCAGACTGGGGGTTATCGTACCCTTATACCCTTTTCCTTAAGAAATAGGCTATCTTACTAAAAATTTAACGATTGAAGTTGATATGAATCCTTTAATTTGGAACTATTTTTTGGCTGTATAACCACTGTTCAAATTGCTTTGCACCGTAATCATAATCAAGTTCCTTCATTTCAACTGAAAAAATTCTAGTGCCGAAGTGTTCGAACGATAATTCGCTATCTTGAACGGGGTTTTTTAAATCGTATTGTTCAAAATCAAAGAAGATGTCCCAGATTTCTTGTGACTGCCTTTTATAAGCAATTGCTTCTAAATCAAAACCATTTTTGTAATAACCTAAGTGAAGATGGTATCTATCGTCATATAACACGTATACACCTTTTTATTTTTCATTGAAACCCGCACTTTTTCTTGTGAAGAAATAAAGACCCCTAAAAGGAGTCTCTTCTTATCCCGTCATTTCTTTCGTTTCCTTCATGGTTCCCGCCCTCTGCGTAATCCATTTAGAACAGAAAACGTAGGATCGCTGATAGATCGGACTTTGGATAAACGGATAGATGAACGTGAAGATAAAAACCGGTCCTCCGATGACTAATCCGATCACCACCACAAGACATTCAATCAGAATTCTGACCCGGCTAATGGAAATACCCGTTTTATCAGACAGGGAAAGCATGAATCCATCTCTTGGACCGGCACCAATACCGGCAGCGGAATACATGCCGCCGCCGATTCCCATCGTGATAATGGCCAGAAGCAGAATTCCTATATCTGCAGGAAGGCTGGACGGGCGGGGGAGGAAGCCGAGAAATAAAAAGGCATCCACCATCACTCCCACCAGGACAGCATTCAACAGGGTACCGATGTTTATGTACTTCCTGCCGATGAACAGGGAACAGCAAATGAGAAAAAGTCCGACGAGGATCGTCCAAGTTCCGATGGTTAATCCGAATCGGTCCTTCAATGCAATATTCAGCATATCCCAAGGACTCACACCTAAATATTGAACCTGAATAGCCATTGCGATTCCATAGCTGAAAATTGTTAATCCAATGAGAAAAATCATCAATCTGAAACTGTACCGCATCTGTCTTCCCCTTTTTTGCTTGTTAAAATTGACTATACGCCACTTGAGGGGGAAAATAAACTAAGTTTTTTGATGAGAGAAGTTAAAACGGCTTCAGCACCATCAGTGCGATTAAGATGATGGCAGCGGAGTGAAGAAATCCATTATAAGGGGCCATGCTTTTCCCAATTTGATGATAGGATTCCGGCAGATCTTCACCCGTATGGCCATCAAGAATGGCTTTTTGCTCGGCAATCCGCTTTGGAAGAATACCGGCAGCAATTGGCTGCACGGCTACATAAATAATGAGAGAGGCAATGAACCATATTTTAGTGAATAGATCGGGATTGAGGATGCCGAGTACTAATCCAGTGACAAGAAGGGTGATGCTTCCGATTTTGGCGAGTTTTTCAATTCCTGCATTCACATGAATGGCAAAATGTGCTTGTGCAGCTGTCTTAGGCCTGTTCATCAGAATTGGAAGGGCGAAGGTAGCCCCGAGTCCGCACACGGCGGCAATTACATGAATAAGAACAATGATTCCATAAATGCTCATAAACCTTTCCTCCTAGAATAATGATAGGATAATAATACCAAAATATAATCCGGAGTATTTAATAAATTACAAAATTTACAATTTGTAATATAAAAGTAAACTTGGAATATTTATCTTTTGAAACAAGACTAAAAGCAAAATACCAGGAATATATAATACTGTAACTCAGTCTTCCTGACATACATGAGGTTCATCACAAAGCGAGGAGGAAGTAAAGATGGGTACAGTTGCCTTTATTCTTCAAATTTTATTAGGTTTGGCGTTCCTTTTCTTCGGCTTTAACAAATTTGGTTCAAAGATGAACGAGGAGTTTACCCGCTACGGCTATCCGCAATGGTTCAAAATTGTAACTGGGATTGTCGAGCTTGTGAGCGGGGCTTTTCTGCTCGCGGGTTACTGGAACGATCAGCTGACGGCATGGGGCTCGCTGCTTGCGACATTAACGATGCTCGGAGCGGTTGTGACCCACTTGAAAGTAAAGGATGCGGGATCGAAGTATACAGTGCCGGTTGTGCTCCTGCTGCTTTCAGCTCTTCTTCTGTATTTGAACAGCGGTAATCTTTAATGAAAAAAGCCCCTTTTGCTTGGCATGAGGGGTTTTTTGTGTTCACCGAAATGGAATTAGGATATGATGGGGTAAAAGCAAAAGAACGGGTGACACGATGAAAAAAGTGTACTGTATCGGCGAAACACTGATTGATTTTATCCCTCTTCAAAAAAACAAAGCGTTAAAAGAAGTCGGAGGCTTTGAAAAAGCAGCCGGCGGTGCGCCGATGAATGCTGCCATAGCGGTTGCGAAATACGGCGGCCATTCGGTGATGCTGACTAAAATGGCTAATGACCACTTCGGCGATTTTCTGCATGACGTGATGTGTGCCAACGGAGTCGACGTCTCCCATATTGTTAGGACCGACGAAGGGGAGACCGGTCTTGCCTTCGTATCCGTCGACAAGGACGGGGAACGAAGCTTTACTTTTTACCGGAAAAATGCGGCGGATTTGCTGCTGGAGCCTGAAGAGGTTGCCGGCGTTCAGTTTCAGGAAGGCGACTTTCTGCACTTCTGTTCCGTTGATTTGGTGGAAAGTCCAATTAAGCAGACCCATTTGAACGTGATCGAAGCTATTCGAAAGGCAAACGGCACCGTCAGCTTTGACTTGAATGTCCGAATCCCGCTCTGGCCTGACGAAGCAAGCTGCCGGGAAACGATTCTGGATTTTGTTCCTCTCGCAGATCTTATTAAAGTATCGAGTGAAGAGCTTGAATTTGTCACGGGGATTCCGGATGAAAACAAAGCCATTCAATCCCTGCTTTGCGGCCATGTCAAAGCCGTCGTTTATACAAAAGGCGGCGAGGGGGCGGCAGTTTATACAAAAGAAGGGCTGGTCTTCGAAGATCCAGGCTTTAAAGTAACCGTCGAAGACACGACCGGTGCGGGAGATGCGTTTATAGGCGGATTGTTAAGCGAGCTGTTAAGCCTTGAGGCTAAACCGGACAGCCTCATTCAAACGCTGCAAACCCATCATGAACAGCTGCTTACTTTTTCCAATGCAAGCGGAGCACTTGCCGCATCTGTCAAAGGAGCCATTGAAGCGGCACCTGGCAGGGAGAAGGTAATGGAATTTATCGAAGCTCAGCGGCCAGCCGCAGGCTAATTTAAATGAAGAAAAAAATATCTTAACATGGAACAGTAGATATAGCAGCGTAAGGAGGTCATAAATTTTGAAACTTGATCATACCGGGATTGCCGTTAGAAGAATAGATGAAGCGATTGATTTTTACACTGAATTCCTCGGCGGCAAACTCGTCGAACGATATACAAGCGAAAAACCTGGGGTGGAAACCCACATTGCGGTCATCCACCTCGATAACCAGGTCATCGAACTTCTCGAACCGACCAGCAAAACCTCGCCCATCGACCGGTTTATCAGACAGAAGGGAAAGGGTGTCCATCATTTGGCGTACGAAGTAGACGATTTGGATAAAGCCATCGAAGAATACGAAGCACGCGGAATGAACTTTTTAAAGGATACATACCGAACCAATCCGTTCGGAAGAAGACTCATATACATGAATCCCGCCAACACACACGGACAGATTATCGAACTTTGTGATTATAAAGGATAAATGGAAGCAGCTTCGGATTTCGTTCCGGGGCTGTTTTTTTATAGGTTATTATTCATGCAGGTTGCAGTAATGAGCCTGTTGGAACTAGTTCATATCACTCATTTGTAAAATTAACTGGAAATAAGATGAGGACTTTCTTCCAATTGGGGTATATGGTAAAAAATGATAAAATTAAGAGTAGATGAATGTGGTATTTTGGCGAAAATAACTAGTTTTTGAGGTGAATGAGATGGATTTATGGGGAGCGCTCAATAGCGCCCAATCGTACATCAGCGGCGGAATTGAAGGCTTAGAGGAGAAAATCAGAAAGCTTCAAAAAGCAAACAGTGACCTTTCCAAAGAGCAGGATCAGGGGCAAAGGGAGATTAAGATCATCCAGCAGCCGGATCTTGCCAATGAGTGGAAGGGTCCGCGTGCGAACGATTTTGATCAGTCACGTGAAGCGGCCTATAAGGACATGGAGAGTGTCTTCAGCAAGGATTACGATGAATATCAAGAAAAAATCAGCAGTGAAATACAGAGATTGCAAAGTCAGCTGAATGATTTAAAGATGGCGATGGCCTTTGCTTCTTCGATTGAAGATGGTCTAAAAGCCGTTGATGACACGCTTGAAAGTGCCCAAAAGAAATTGGCTTCAATCGGAAATGATATTGAAAGCCTGACGAAGAAGGTGTTCTCATGACGGACATTAAGCTTGACCATGCGGAGGTTATGAACCAGCTGGCTGATATGAAAAAAGCGCTGAGCGAAATCAAAATCGATCCTCCTTCCGCTGAGTCCCTTGGAGAAAATGAACTTAAGTTTACGAAGCTGTGGCTTGAAAAAGAGGAGCAAATCCATAAGTTCGCCGGTGAATACGTAAAAGCGGTCCTGAAAAATATTGAAGACACCGAAGACAATGTGAATTATTTGAGAGAGCAGGATGAAGCGATCACAATGAAATAAGTAAAGAGAGGCAGCGTGACGGATGACCAAAGTATATGAATCAGACTCGTTAGCCACGGCCATTGAATCAAGGACGAAGCAGTATAAAGACTTCGAAGATAAGCTGATTGCCCTGGAAAAAACGTTTCAAGCACTTGTCGATAATACCGAATTTAAGGGCAAAGGCGCCGACAACATTAAAAGTTTTTACCAGGCCCAAATCGACCTGGTCACGGACTGGAAAAATTTTATCCAGGCCGTTACTGATTTTTACAGCGACGTTCCGAAATGGGCAGAGGATTACAACCTTGCCGAATCCACTAAAGTTGCCGTTCCCTTTCTTAAGGAAGGACTCGAAACAGGTTCGAAAAACAGTAAAACGATGGTCGAAACGCAGCACAGCGATCTCGAGGGGATTTTAAAAACCATTCATGATCTGATTTCCCTCACCGCTTTCTCCACAGAATCCTTCGACACCAACATGAAAAAAGCGGACACGAAAAGAAGTGAAACGGTTACGGCTGTAGAGAATCTTGATACCTCCTATGAGGAAACCTACACGGCTCAGTCCAGTACGATCGGAGTCGTCCAGCAAGGCTATATGGCCATCATGAACGCAACCGCCAAAAGCGGTTCAGTCCAGCCCATGAATTTCAACGTCAAAACCTATCAGGCCGACCCCATCCACGAGGTCCGGAAAAACGTACAGGAATCCATCGAAGCCTACCAAAAGCAGCAAGAGGAAGCCCAGAAAATCCGCGACCAAATTGCCGCGGAAAAAGCGAGAATCGAAGCAGAAAAGGCCCGGATCGAAGCCGAAAAGAATAAACCTTGGTACGAGAAAACATGGGACGGCGTCAAAACGTTTGCCGGCGAATTCAGCGGCTATTATGACTCCGTCCGCGCGACGACAGGCGTCGACCCCGTCACCGGACGCAAGCTCTCCAACGCCGAACGCGTAGCCGCCGGTGCCATGGCAGCCGCAGGCTTCATCCCCGTCGTCGGATGGGCAGGCCGAGCCGTCAAAGGCGGAAGCGCCATCTACAAAACTGCCAAAGGCATGAACGCCGCCAACCATATGCTAGACGCCTACAAAAGCACAAAAGCCATGGACATTCTAAACAAGACCGAAAAAGGAATCTATGGCCTCTACACCGCCAACAGCGCCTGGGAATTAGGAAGCGGCCGGGATATGTTTGGGAACAAGCTGACGGAGGAGCAGCGTCAGAATGCGCTTTGGAATGGGTTGACGATGGGGCTTGTGGGTGGTGGAGCTCATATTATTGATAAGGGCGGGTTATCGAAACTAGCCAACAAAGCGCCACATAGTACGGCATTTGTGAGAGATAAGGTGGCTAAGGCACAGGAATCGTTGAAGCAGATTGGGAGCCGGGTCGGTTCTAGGGTTCAGGATGCATTTAGAACTACTGCGAATACCATAGGTGCGAAAACAAGAGATACGATAAATAAAATTGGCAAAAAAGCTGCAGATCTTAAAGTTCCCAAATCAATACGTATATTGAGTATGGATACTGGTGGTTTTAGAATACCAGTAGGCGTAGATGTGGAGAGTAAGAGACTTGGTGATTTGTGGAGTAAGATGGATTCTGGAGATGTTGATAAAGGAAAGGGCGGAATACCAAATACGGGAAGTCATGTTAAAGATGGAAAGAAAACAATTTACACCAATTCAGCAGGAAATAGATTAACATGGGTAGAACAGCATCCTAAAAACATTAACAGAGATATTGACCAGGCCTTAAACAGTTCTAATGTAGGTAAAGCAACAGAAGCGAAAGTAGCTGACCTTGTTAGAAAAGAGACCGAAATAATTGGATTTGGGCAAAAAGTTTTAAAAGAAAGCGGAGAGGCTGCTGGAGATTTAGATGTTGTAACAAAAACCGCAATTATTGAAGTGAAAGCATCGATTAAGGCAGTCAAAGAGGACCAGTTTAATAAGATGACTGATTCAAATCATGAATTGTTTTTTAATCCAGATAATAAGAGAGTTATTTTATATATAGATAAACCTCTGACTAATCTAAGACCAGAACATGAGAAAATGTTAGAGAATATAGAATCAAGAGGGGTTACAATAGTTAACTCATTAGAAAATTTAAAGGAGGCATTAAATTAAATGGGAACATCTGCGTTTATATTAACGAATCAGCAAAATTATTGCCCTGAAAAACTATTAGCAGATTCTATAATATCTGCTTATAATGCGGATGTAATGTTGAATTTTCATAACTCTAAGAATTTAACAGAAGACGGAAGGCTGCTTTCAACTACCTTAAATATAAATGACAAAAATGTTCAGGAAAATAATAAATCTTTTATTTTTTATGTAGATGCGAAGGACAACCCTAATATAGAATTTTTCGACTATGAGGAACTAGACCTAGATCCAAACAATAAATTGTATCAAATTGGCTTTATAGAAGAAATGGATGGAGTAGAAGATTTACTATTCAAATTCATTTACGAATACCTCAGCATCAATAAAAATGACTATTTTTGGATGCCAGACTATGATTGGGTCTATACATTGGAAGATCTAAAAAAATTGAATGTGTCATCACTTGATCCAGAATGGTGTTATAAGAATCCCAATTCTTTATAAACTAATGAAGTTTTAATCAAAGATAAGGTACGGATAATGGATAATTGCAATATTAATTTGGCGACAGAAATCCTTAAGAGGAAAAATAGAAGAAATAATTTAATCAAAAAATTAGATACTATACATTTGAAAGAAGAACCATTTTTAAACATGGACGAAAACGATATATTTTATAAAAAAGTTTTTTCTATGCTAGAAAAACGAGAAGATAAAATGCGAATACAAGGTGAGGATTATCAAGAGAATATTAAAAGATCCACATCATTGTTAAAGAAAACATTTACAGATATTGATTATATGCCAAATAGTACTAGGCTCTTCTTTTTCGGAGAGAATGAAATAGAAGCTCTACTAATCCCTTTAGATGAAGTTGTGATCAATTTAAACCATTTATTGGAGTTAAGCAAGTTTTCAAGTGGGTATGCTGATTTTATATTAGTCACAGATATTTTAGATTTTGGTATATGTATAGAACGTACAGAATATTATTATGAATATAGTTTTTGGATTCCATCGGATAATTAATTTCAGTTCCAAACTTCCCAAATAATATGGAGATTGTTAAACACGCTTTACTCGAAGGGCTTAACGTCATTAAAGACAAATAGCTTAAAGGTAAAGTATAGTAATATTGATTCTAAGCTTATCTATTGGCTATGTTAGAGCATGTTGTTAATTTTGAACACCTGTTGATTGGAGTGGAAGGCGTGAGACTCCTGCGGGAGCAGCGGGACAGGTGAGACCCCGCAGACGCAAAGCGGCGAGGAGGCTCAGCGCCCGCCCCGCGGAAAGCGAACGCCTGCAGCGGAAATCAACAGCCAAGTTTAACAGAACTTATCTATTAAAGATAGAGATGTTAGAGACGGTTCCTTATCTAACAACAAACTTTTGTCTGTCTCCACCCTAAATAACATGTAACTTGTCAAAAGCCCCCTTTGCTATTGCAAAGGGGGCTTTTGACAGATATCTACCCTTGTTCCAGCTAGTTTGTTCAATAATTAAATAAAAAAGTCCACCTCTCCTTCTTGAAGAAATACACTTATTTGTTGAATAAAGCTTTCTGCATCTGATTCTTATTATGATATTGATTTACTTCCAAACCCGTATTCTATGAAGAATCCATTATGAAAAAGGATTGATCAAAAATGGATTCTCCTTAAGCATATTAAGTTTCGGTTTAGTTAGAGTGTTTTTTCTTAAATAAAAATCACTTAAATGAATTCAGTGCGACCTTGGCAGCTTTTGCTATAAGTTCATTATTATAGGTGGCATCCTTAGTATCACGGGTGGATAGAATCGCGATGATGATGGGATCTCTATCCGGCGGCCAGACGATTGCAATATCGTTTCGGGTTCCGTAGTCTCCTGCTCCGGTTTTATCGCCGACTTCCCATCCTTTAGGAACAGCCGCACGAATCAGCTCGTCTCCAGTCGTATTCCTCCGCATCCAGTCTGTTAGGATTGTTCGCTTATCATTTGGGAGAACGTCATCGACCGTGAAAGCCTTCAGGCTGGTGGCAAGTGCTCTTGCTGTACTTGTATCACGTATGTCTCCTGGGATGGCGCTGTTTAAATCAGTCTCGAAGCGGTCAGCCTCGGTTACCTTATCGCCGATTCCCCTCAGTCCTTTTTCGAAGCCGTTAGGTCCGCCTAGTTCCTGCAATAAAAGGTTCGCTGCGGTATTATCGCTGTATCGGATCGCGGCATCGGAAATTTCCCTAAGAGTCATCCCAGTATCCACGTGCTGCTCTGTGATTGGCGAATACGTGACGAGGTCATCTTTGGTGTAGGTGATTACCTCGTCAAGTTTGTCAATCGAGTTTTGCTTTAGCAATACCCCTGCGGCCAAAGCCTTAAAGGTGGATGCGTAGGCAAACCGTTCATCAGGTCGATAGACAACCGTGTGATTTGTACTGGTGTCAATAGCATAGACTCCGAGCCGGGCATCAAACTTTTTCTCAAGCTGCATGAACTTTTGGCCAGTTGCATGACTCGTACTTTTTGATTGTTCTATTTTTTCTTTTGCCTCGGTCTGCTTTAATCCTTCTCCAAAGGGGCTTAAACTTACAAGACATAAACTTAATAATCCAACACTCATCCATATTTTTAGTATGCTCACACTTTTCACCATGATCCGTCCTCCCATGAGTTGATAATGTTGATTTAATCCCATTCTGAGTCAATCAACTTAATCACTATGAACGGTGTAATGTTCATACGATTCCATCTCTATCATTCGTAAATTTCTATTTTGATTAAGTTTTATAGATGTAGGATAACCCCAACAGTTCCTTTACAGCATTAAGCAGTTAGTAGAACGCTTACAATTCCATAGTGAGTAGACGATAGTCTAATTAGACTCTATACTAGTTTAGTCTAACCAGACTATTATGTAAAGGAATGAAAATTAAATGATAAAATCTTTTTTAATGGTAGGTCAATCAAATATGGCAGGCCGCGGATTCTTGCATGAGGTAGAACCGATCTATAATGAAAAAATAAAAATGCTCCGCAACGGACAGTGGCAAATGATGACAGAGCCAATTAATTATGACCGCCCTGTTGCCGGGATAAGTCTGGCAGCATCTTTCGCAGAGGCGTGTTCGAAAGCCAGTCCGGATGAAGAAATTGGTTTGATTCCTTGTGCGGAAGGCGGCAGTTCCTTGAACGATTGGCATCCGCAAGGCACTCTTTTCCGACATGCTTTGTCTGAAGCTCGATTTGCTCTTGAAACGAGTCAAATTTGCGGCATCCTTTGGCATCAGGGTGAAAGTGACAGCCATAATTCTCTGCATGAAACGTATTACGAAAAGTTATCCCTTATCATTGAAACTTTACGTAAAGAATTAAACCTTCAAAATGTCCCATTAATCATTGGTGAGCTGGGTGATTTCTTAGGAAAAACAGGTTTCGGAAAGTACTCATCAGAGTTTCAAGAAATCAATGAACAATTACGTCGATTCGCCCATGAGCAGCAAAATTGTTATTTTGTATCGGCAGAAGGTCTAACTTCCAATCCGGATGGTATTCATTTGAACGCCGTTTCCCAACGGAAATTCGGTTATCGCTACTTCAAGGCATTTTCCGAAAAACGGAATATCCTAGAGCCTCTTTCGGATGAAAATCAATCACTAAACACAAACCGTACCTATTCGAAGACTGAACAAATCTATCTTCACAGTCTGAATTTGGCTCTGGGTAAAATCACATATGCTGAATTTGAAGCACAAATGGCAAAGGTGATGCAGCCATGATTCCCTTACTCATTCTTGGCTTGCTTATTCAAAACCCCGGCGCACATGGATACGAACTCTTAAGTTTAATGGAAAAACGGCATTATAAATATATCGTTAACTTTACTAAAGGTTCATTTTATTACAATTTGCAGCAACTTAAAGATAAAGGTTTGATTGAAGAAACACAGCAAGTACGTCCAAACAACAGTCGTGAAATTCACCCCTTCAAAATCACCTCTTTAGGATTAGAAGAATTTGATCAATTAATGTCCAAATATGGAACAAAATCCGAGTATGTAAACCTAAAATTTTATGGGGCATTACTCTTTGCAGATGTATTCGATAAAAATAAATTAGCAGAATTAATCCAATCCCAAATGGATCAAACGGAAGCCAGAATTGCTCTTCTCGATGAATACTTAGCTAATACGAAGGAATTGCCCGGTAAAATGGATTATTTTCGCCGCATGAACGAAAATTCCCGTTCTCACCATTTAGTGAACTTAAAATGGTTTGAAGAATTGAAGGCAGACATAGAAGAAGCTAATGTATAAATAAAAACGATCATCACCTATCCGTATTGGAGTGGATGCTTTCTATAGATGAATTTGTACTCTCAGCGCTAAATTGGTCAGGAGATTATCCTCATGACATCATTCAAGCTACAAGAACAAATAACCCATCTAGTAATCCTTATACTATAGAGACAAAAACGGAAACATTATTATTAAAATAGTCTATTTTCTATTAATTTACTTGCCCCTTCTTGTGATCTTTGTATTAAAATGGAATTTAAGGGTTTTCTTTTCTTACAGAAAGACCGGGTAAATAAAATTGTTCTTAGACACGATCAAAAGATATACATAAACCGATTTTTTTCAACTATATCATCCCTAACACAAACAGCTGCAGAGGCCTTTCTGCCATGGGGGAAATGGAGCAGAAATGAACGGACAATTCCCTGATTTAAAAAATTATCGTAAAGATTACAATAAGCGTGAAAATCCGAAAAATGTGAAGAAGGAAGAAAAAGATGGATGTTTAAGTGATTTAGGAGAAGGCTGCATGGAGGGCTGTCTGCCATCAGGATGCGGATGCGGCGGGTCCGACGGCTGTATGATTCTGATCATGGTTCCTGTTCAGCTTGCAATCCTTGGAGTTTGGTTCTTTGACAAAATATTTTAATGAAGAGTTGGTAGCTGCTTTATTAGATCGCGACGGTTACTTTGGCAGATCAAGAAGCGAATAAATAGATTCAGGAGGAAAACCATGGAAAATATCATCATCCAAAGACCCGTACCAGTCCAAACAAACGAGCTGCACCAATTCTTCAGCCGCGTCATCACGGATACCTTCATTAAAGAAGGAATTGGCGACCGGCAGGAGGACTTAAAAGACGAGATAGCTGAAAAAGTACATTACCTTCAAAGTGATTTTGAAACGAATGGAGAAAAGCGGTTTTTCTTAGCCGCTTTAGAGGATGGCAAGGTTATCGGCACAATTGAATTCGGTCCTGCAAGTGAACTCATTTGTAAATGTACAAACGGCACTTACAAAGGTCTGATGGAGGTCGGCACGGTGTTTGTAGATCCGGATTATCAGAAGAATGGAATTGGCAGCCGGATGCTGCAGGCTATTGTTTCGGAATTGAGGAATCAGGGATTTGAGGAGTTTTGCCTGGACAGCGGCTACGGTCAGGCACAGCAGATCTGGAGTAAAAGATTTGGTGAGCCGGAGTATTGGCTGCGGGATTACTGGGGAGAGGGATTGGATCATATGATTTGGAGATTGAAGGTTACGGATGTTTTGGTTTGAACTTTCCCTTATCTTCAATAAAAAAGGGACTGTCTGCAATGCTGCTAAACAAAAACAGGGAGACGCATTCTAAGCGTTTCCCTGTTTTCGTTTGCAGTCTGAGCCAGGCTGTTATAGCAAGCGGGACTTTAAAACTGCCTCTTATTTGTTTATCTGCAGCCGGCTAAGCTGTATTCATTCAGAATGGCTGCGTGTTCACCTGTCGTAACCAGGTTGATGATTTCTTTATTATTATGTTTGATGGCAGCATTTACTTCCTTTGAATTTGGAGCCGCTCCATACTTCATAAGGTAGGCGACCATATATTTATTATTTTTGGCAATGGCGAGTTCCATGGCGGAGTGGCCTGACTGGGATTTGGTGTGGGGAGTGCAGTTCGCTTCCAAGGCAGCAGCGAGACTTGTTACATTATTGCTAATTATGCTATCGATAAGAATATTAGTTGATTCCTTCGTTTTTTTATTTTTCCCAAATACATATAGTCCAATGGCTATGATCATCACAAGAGTCCAGGAGTTGGCGGATAAAATAGTGCTAATTGATTCGAAATGCATGCTGTGTTCTCTCCTCCGATATTTGTTTCTTACAATAACTATATCGGGTGATGTGAATAATAGTTTAGTCCTGAGTCTAATTGCCTCTTTAAGCTTAAAAGCAAAGAGGTTTTGCTTATTTTCTGAGCATATTCAGATTGTATAGTTCATTGGTATGCAATTGGACAGGAATGTCATAGTCAGGAATGACTGCGGATTCGTTTGGATTATAGCCAAATGAAACGATGGAGTGATTCGAGTAATTATTAAAATTGGTGACGAGCGTCTGAAGGAAGCTGTGCTGGGAAAATGGCTGCTGATTCAGAACCATCACATATTGGGTTTTGACTTCAGGCATATAGGATTTTATCGCTTCTTCAGCCGTTTGATTAGCATACGATACCGCAGTGGTAAGCGGATGGGATACAGACAGCAGTTTTTGGGTGACGTGCTGGTCGGATGAGAGGTCAAGAATGACAACTAGGTAGTTGCTGTAAGTTTGTTCATACACATTCTCAAGTCTCGCAATCGTGCTTTCATCTGCGTAATACAAGGGGAAAAGCAAGGTTAGTTCAAGCGGGATATTTCGTCTTTGCCTTGCCTGATGGCGCACTAAATGAAATGTATATCTCCAGCGCCGGTGCTGCTCTGGACTTTGCAGCTTGGCTGAAATACTTTGTTTGGAGTTGACGCGGTAACTGGCGAGTTCAATCGGAACATACATGATGTCACAGTGTTCAGTCAGCCTCAGCCAATATTCATAGTCCTCTACAGGTTCAGAACCGTAACCGGCAATTTTCGCTGCGATTTCTCTTTTATATAGAAAGCAGATGCCAATGGTGCATGCGTTCAGAAGATTTTCCTTCGGCTGGTTTAAATAATTGCGAAAGTGGACCAGGTCCTCTTCGGTCTGAAGAAATTGGCCGTCATCATTGAACATCCGGAAGGAGCTGTGCACAAGTCCGATTTGCTCTGGAGAGAATTCCATTAAGTTTCGAAGCGTCTCAATGAAATGAGGATAGTAAACGTTATCGCTTGATACCCAAGTTAAATAACGGATTTCGGGATCTGCAAAAAATTGATCAAAGCCGTGATTCAGAGAATAGGTAACTCCCTGGTTAATCCCATTATCAAGGATGGTCACCCTCGGGTCATAGGAGGTCAGCGATTCGGCAATCGTCTTCATTTCGGGTGCTCCATCTATGACAATGACAAACTTAAATTCCCGGTACGTTTGCGAAAGAATGGACTGAATGGCTGCTGTTAAAAAAGCAGGATTTTGATAATAAACGGGCATAACAATGCCAACATCAGGCATAACGGGTTCACCACCATTAGGATGTACAGTATCTTATTCAATCCGGTGAAAAGTGGCTTGTATATATGTCCAATGAAAAAGAAGAAGAAAATCCGATTCTTTTTTTTACTCCTTTACAATTCCAAGTGCAAATCCGTCATATCCCTTTGCTCCGACCGTTTGAATGGCGGTTGAGTCAATTCTTGGATCGTCTGATAAAAGATCGATGAACTGACGTACGCCCTGTACACTTGGATCATCATGATTTTCATCCATCACATGTCCTTCGCGGACGACGTTATCCCCAATGATGACCGCTCCAGGTTTGGAAAGCTCCAGCGCCCACTTGAGGTAATGAGGGTTATTCGGTTTATCTGCATCGATAAAGATGAAGTCAAACGCTTTTCCTTTTAAGGACGGCAATGTATCAAGTGCCGCTCCGACCACAACATCAATTTTCTTTTCTAAGCCTGCATTTCGGATATTTTCCTTAGCGACCTTCGCATGTTTCGGATCAAACTCCAGTGTGGTGAGATGCCCGTCATCAGGCAAAGCGCGTGCCAGCCAAATGCTGCTGTATCCACCAAGTGTTCCAACTTCCAAGATGTTTTTAGCCCCTTTAAGTTTGGCAAGAAGATAAAGAAGCTTGCCCTGGTTTGGAGAGACATCAATTGAGGGCAAATTGGCATCGGTGTTTGCTTTTAAGACCGCGTCCATAATTGGATCAGCCGGGTGAAGTTTCGTACTGAAATAATGGTCTACATCTTTCCAAAGCTCTGCGTGGTTCATTTTTCGCTCCCCTTATATGTAGAATTTTCAAACAAATTTATTGTATCATATTTCCATATTGTAAAAGGACGTCTGATGAAGAATGCCGTGCATGGTAGACTTTGTATATAAGTCCAAGCATGGAAGAATTGCCATCGAGAAAGTGTTTGACGAATATACAATGAATGAAGTATATAAAGAGCTGGCTGCATCATAAAAGGTTCACAAACGCTTACGAATTGATTTGATCTATGATAAACAGGATCCTCTGACCGTTCCTGGTACGCAGTGCTGTCTATTGAGGATATTTTTATTCCATATAAAATACCTGAGATTGTACCAAGGTTATTAAAGTGCTGCAGGGATTTTTAGGATTTTTAAGGAAAGAAAAAGGGATGCTCTTTTTCAGCATCCCTTTTAAGGTTATCGTGTTTCTATAGGATCTTTACCCATTTTAGCCTTTAACTTTCTCTCTTCTTCCACTTCACTCTTCATTGCTTTTTGCAATGACCAGCACATAAGAAGAAGGACGATGGCAAATGGGAAGGCGGCTACAAGCGAAGCGGTTTGCAGAACTTCAAGTCCGCCTGCCAGTAGAAGCACAGCTGCAGAAGCAGATTGAATGACTCCCCATGTTACTTTGATCTTGATGCTCGGGTTCAAGTTTCCTCTTTCGCTAAGCATACCAAGAACGTAAGAAGATGTGTCAGCAACCGTAATATAATAGATGGCTACTACTGCAAATCCGATTACACTCAGCAAGGAGCTAGCCGGCAGGTAATCAAAGAAGTTGAATATGGAAAGTGAAACGTTGTCCGCAATTTGTTTAGCAAGCTCTGGGTGCCCCATGTTCTGGATGATATCAAGAGCGGCTCCTCCGAAGATAGCGAACCATACACATGTCCCAAGCGCTGGTACAAACAGAACGCCGATGACGAATTCACGAACCGTCCGCCCTTTTGAAATACGGGCGATGAACATACCGACAAACGGACACCAGGCAATCCACCATGCCCAATAGAATAGCGTCCAATCTCCAATCCAAGTGTTGTCCCCAAATGGTCTGATCCGCAGACTCATGTTGACAAAGTCACTTGCGTAGCTTCCGAGTGAGCTGAAGAACACTTCAAAAATAGTCAGTGTAGGCCCAAGGATCAGCACAAGCAGCATGATCAGGAATGACAGGATAATCGCTGCGTTGGACAGGTACTGAATTCCTTTCTCCAATCCGGTGCTGATGGAGACAATAAAGAGCAGGGTAGCCACTCCGATTACGATTAATTGGACCGATATATTATCCGGTACGCCCATAAGAGAATGCATACCTGCGGATATTTGCATGGCTCCCAGTCCAAGAGAAGTGGCAATTCCGAAAACAGTGGCGAATACGGAAAGAATATCAATCGTCTTTCCAATTGGACCGTAGATTTTTTCTTTTAAAAGAGGGTAAAAAGCAGAGCTTACGGCTGCAGGAAGCCCTTTTTTAAATTGGAAATAAGCAAGTGCCAGGCTTATGACCGTATAAATTCCCCAGGGCTGCAATCCCCAGTGAAAAAAGGAATACTTCATGGCTGTATTTGCTGCTTGGGCAGTGTAGCCTTCTCCGTATGGCGGATTCGTGTAATGGGTAACAGGTTCAGCAACCCCCCAGTAAACAATCCCCACACCCATTCCTGCACCAAATAGCATCGCAAGCCAGGAGCCTGTTTTAAATTCAGGTTTGTCCGTCTCTTTCCCGAGTTTAATGTGCCCAAATTTAGAGAATAGCAGGTAAATCGCATACACCACGAGAAAAAATGCAGTACCGATATAAACCCAGCCTAAATACTCTATAACAAAGTCATAAGCTGTGGTCGTTATTTTGTTGAAGCTGGCTGTGAAGAAGCCTCCCCAGATAATGAAAATCAGTGTTAAAAGAACGGATATAAAAAATACACTATGCTTTGAAAAGCTAAAATTCTTCATAATTTCTAGTTCTTCTCTCCTTCCATTTTATTGGTATTCCGCCCGAACTATGCCACCGTGTAGTCTAACGATAACTTTTGGCTATGTCCAGTGCAGCCTCTTGCTAATGACCCAAAACCGTTTGGAATGAACCTTTCATCATCGTTGCCATGTAGGCAATGACATCCCTTTCAAAAAAAACGTAAAAGTTTTGAAAGGGATTTTTATTTTTATATAATATTTTCCTGTTATTCAATGGTTTGCCTATTCTATCTTCTGCAAATTTAAGGTGATTTAGTCGGAAAACCCAAAAATTTGAAGGGGAATAATCATACATGTCGAAAGGGTATGAAAAGGAGGCAAAGAAATGAAAAAAATAATGGCAATATTGCTCGCTGGAAGTCTTCTCATTATAGCCGCCGGTTTTGAACAGACCCCGAATGAGACTCGTTTCCGGCCCACTGAATTCGGCAATCTATTTCTAAAAGGTGAATACGAAAAAATATACAATCAGACAAGCGATGAATTTAAAGCACAAGTTCCGCTGAACGACTTCATGCATGTAAGCGGAGAATTTAACAAGGGTGTAAGCAAATACCGCTTGGAATCCACCATACTCTTGAGCGGAAACAAGCAGTATATATGGACGGATCAGTCAAAAACCAAAGGGATCTCAGTCATTGTACAGGCAGACAGGACAATAGCGGGCTTAAACTTATTACCACTTGAGCCGCATTCTCAAACCGATAAATACTATACTAAAAACAAATACACCATGCCGGTCAAAAATCGATGGCTTGTTTATTGGGGCGGGACGAATGTCCTGCTTAATTACCATTACGCATATGAAAGCCAGAGGTACGCATACGACCTCCTTCAAATGAAAAAAGGACAAACATACAAGGGGAATCCTTTAAAAAATGAAAACTATTATGCTTTTGGCCAGCAGGTAGCTGCTCCATTAGAAGGGACCGTCATAAAAACAGTCGATGGATTGAAAGATAACGTCCCCGGTGAATTGAATCCGGATCATCCGGAAGGAAATTACGTGGTAATCAAGCATAAGAACGGAGAATACAGCATCCTCGCTCACTTCATGAAAAACTCCATTAAAGTACGTGAAGGAGAAAAAGTGAAAACGGGACAAATCCTTGGCAAGTGCGGAAACTCAGGCAATTCGACGGAGGCACACATCCACTTTCAGGTGAGCAGCAGTCCGGATATCATGACAGGGAAATCGATTAGGATTCAGTTTGAAAACGGGAAAGAGCCGGTAAGAGGAGAATACACAAGGAAATAAGGAAAAAGTCCCTGCGTCTTATGCAGGGACTTTGTTTTTTTGGGGGTGGCGGTGGAGGCTTTTCTTCACCGTGGATGTTGGTGCCTGACCCGCGTTGCTTCACCGCATCGGGGGACAGAGGCAAGGAACGCTGAACCCAACGGGCACAAGGGCTGGCGGGACAGGGTGCCAGAGCTTTCACACGGTAAAATTTGCGGGGACTGGCACGGTGCCAGGCCCGCTTTGCTTCACCGCATCTGGGGACAGAGGCAAGGAACGCTGAACCCAAGGGGCACAAGGGCTGGCGGGACAGAGTGCCAGAGCTTTAATGCTGTAAAGATTGTGGGGACAGGCACCTCAAGTCAGTCCCAATAATTAAATATGATGTCACCAACACGTTCAGGCTTCCAAAAGGATAATTCTCGCAACTCCGCCTCGTTCAGCTCATTTTCATTTTCGAGCAGATTCTTTCTCCAAATCACTCGCTCATTTAATTCCTCTTTGCTTAGAATCCTATAGAAAGGGAGAAATGCGTCAGCAAGTTCCGGTGGATCAATAAACTGTATGTTCCCATACTCAGCTGCGGAAGCAAAAGCGAGATAAGGATAATGCTCATTCAGAAGAAGATGGAACTGATTTGTTCTGGTTTTTATTTTTGCATGATAAAAGTTGAAGGGGTACCCCGGTTCTTTGAATTGCTCGAGACTTGCCTGGCTCGCCCTGGCAGCATTGAAACATAATTGTTTAAACTGGGATTTATCCATTCGTTGTGCTGAATTCGTAAAACCGGTAATCCCGTTTTGTAAGTACATTAAACTCCAACTTTCCTAATTTTTTGAAAAATAGTATAATCAATTTGTTTTTTATATTAGAAATAGGAAATGATCGCGTGTCAATAAAACAGATAAAAATTGGAATGCTCACGATATTCATAGCATTCATCTCTTACCTATTCTATCAAACTTTTTTCCGTACTCGGACAAAGGCTGGAGGGAGAAGGTGCCAGAGCTTTCATACGGTGAAAATTGCGGGGACTGGCACGGTGCCAGTCCCGCTCTCCTTCACCGCATCGGGGGACAGAGACAAAGATCGTTGAAATTTACTCACACAAGGGCTGGCAAACAAGGTGCCGGAGCTTTAGTACGGTAAAATTTGTGGGGACAGGCCCCCGCCACGTCCCCAACCCCTAAACAATCCAATTAGTGGTAAACTTAAAAGCAGAGCTTACCTACATAAAGGGGAGAAACCAACATGCAAGCTGCTGAAAGAAGGCCATCGGTCAATCCGACGGTTTATCCGATTCTTTTTGCAATCGGATTTGTTCACTTACTAAATGATACGATGCAATCTGTCGTTCCGGCTGTGTTTCCGATTTTGGAGAGAAGCATGAACCTATCCTATGGCCAACTGGGGTGGATTGGATTTGCGCTTAGTATGACTTCTTCCATTATGCAGCCGGTTGTGGGGTGGCTGACGGATAAAAAGAGTGCGCCTTATGTGCTTCCGTTCGGAATGGGGCTGTCGATGATTGGAATGCTTGGGCTGGCCTTCGCGCCAAGCTTCGGCTTCGTGCTGCTTTCGGTTATTTTCATCGGGCTTGGTTCAGCGGCGTTCCATCCGGAAGGGTCACGGGTTGCATACATGGCAGCGGGAGGAAAGCGCGGGCTTGCCCAGTCCATCTATCAGGTGGGCGGGAATTTTGGACAGTCGCTTGCACCGCTTATGACAATCCTGATTTTTATTCCGTTAGGGCAGTTCGGTTCAATCTGGTTTACGCTTGTTGCGGCTTTAGCGGTATTCGTCCTCCTGTTTGTATCCAAATGGTACTCGAACCAGCTGATCCGGTTTCCGAAAACAGTAAAAGCGAAGGTAAAAACGACGACCAGAAAACGGACGAAGCAGGTAGGCTTTGCGATTACGCTGCTCGTTTTCCTCGTGTTTGCCCGTTCCTGGTATTCTGCCGGAATCTCAAACTATTTTCAGTTTTACTTGATTGAGGATTATGGAATCTCCATTAAGGAAGCACAATACTTTATTTTTCTATTCCTGGCTTCCGGTGTGATTGGAACATTCCTCGGCGGACCGCTTGCCGACCGGTTCGGCAAACGGAATGTCATTTTGTTTTCAATGGTCGGATCGGCTCCATTTGCGCTCATTCTTCCACATGTCAGTCTGATATGGGTGTACCCGTTATTCTTTATTATTGGAGTGATTATTCTATCAAGCTTTTCCGTCACGGTGGTTTATGCGCAGGAGCTCATTCCGGGAAAGATCGGAACGGTGTCCGGGCTTATTGTGGGCCTGGCCTTCGGTATGGGGGCAATCGGGTCTGCGTTTCTCGGAATGCTTGCGGATGTATGGGGCTTGTATGCCACGATGATTTTGTGCAGTGTGCTCCCGGTGATTGGGATTTTAACGGTGCTTTTGCCAACGGATCAGAAGCTGAGGGAGTGGGAAGGAGAGTCTCAAACGCAATGAAAAAAGCAGGCCATCCTTTTTTAGGATGTGCCTGCTTTTTTCGTTATTTCCCCATTACCCACTGGTCCTTCTTAAACAGAGAAACTGTGACGGCAAGTACGATGACCATGAACAAAGCGGTGCTTCCGACAGTCAAAAGAATGTTCTGGACATTAATGATGCCGTAGAGCATTTCTTTTATCAGGGCAAACATATTGATTGCGGGAATGATGAAATGGTGAAAGCCCGTTTCATTTACACCTGTGCTTGTTAGGGTAAAGATCGGCAGGATAGGCAGCATCATTATCGGAGTTTGATAGCTTTGGGCCTCTTTTACCGATTTTGAGATGAGACTCGCCAGCATTTGCACAGATGACATAAAGAGGGCGAACATGACGGATGTTATCAGTGTAATTCCGATGAAAATCCAGACATGATCTCCAAATTGGAGCGCTTCTTTCAACTTTTCCGTCAAAAAGATAATTTCTAAGCTGACAACGGCAACTGCTGCAAAGCCGGAAAAAACAGCAATGGTCGAAACCGTCAGCCATTTAGCCAAAAGCATTTTCGTACGGCTTACCGGTGTAATCAGGAGGGCTTCCATCGTTTTCCGGTCTTTTTCGCCTGCGAATAAATCAGTTGCCGATGGATAAGCACCTGAGACGATGGCCATTGCGATAATCATTGGCAGGAAGTTTGAAAAAATACTTAAAGCGGCAGCACTGTCATCCTCACTGTTCATTTCTTTCGTTTTGATTTCAAGAGGCTGAATGACCATTGGATCAAGGTTCGCTGCCTGAAGACGGTTTTTGACCACCCCATCCTCAAATGCAGTTAGCTGAGTATCAATCATCTCCATCAACACAGACGAATTTTTGCTGAAGGAATCACCATATAGAGTGGCGTTTGCCTGCTGTCCGCTGTTAATTTTCTGCACAAATCCGCTGTCGAATGTAACGGCCGCCTGAGCATCTCCATCTCTTACGGCTTTTTCAGGATTCTTAAAGCTTTTTGTGTTCACATTTTTCAATCCGCTCACCAGCTGTTCTTCATCCTCAGCAATGCTGGAAGAAACGGCAAGGGTAAAGGTTTGCTTTGAATCCGCCATGATGTTTTCGTAAAACAGCGTGAGTCCCGTCAGAACCAGTATTGGAATAAATACTCCCATAAGAAGCGTTCTCCGGTCCCGGAGCGAATCCTTCATTTCCTTCAGATAAATGTTAAGAAACATGGCTTTTCCCCCTCACTAATTTTGACATGAAAATGTAGTTCAAATCCTTGCTCGCTTCCTCTTGATAAAGGCGCTCAAGGTTCCCCTTGTAAACGACTTCCCCTTTATGAATCATGACAACGGAATCGCAAAGCATCTGAACCTCTTCCATGATGTGGCTTGAAAAGACAATCGTTTTCCCCTTTGACTTCAGCTGGTGAATCAGCTGGCGGAAGATGTTTGACGATGTAATATCAAGTCCTGTTGTCGGTTCATCAAAAAGGATGATCTCCGGATCGTGAATAAGTGTTCTTGCAATCGCAACCTTTTGGCGCATCCCCTTTGAAAAGCCGCCGACTTTGCGGTCAAGGTAATCCTTCATCCCGAACATCACGGAGAGTTCATCAATCCGCACCTTCGTTTCATGCTTGCTCAACCCGTAAAGAGCAGCAAAATACTCAAGGTTTTCTTTAGCTGTCAGCCTGTCATACAAACCGGTTTCTCCTCCGAAAAGTACGCCGATCCGTTTTTTGACATCAAAGGATTTTTTGACGGTATCGAACCCGGCTACACTGATCGATCCGTCCGTTGGGGTAATAAGTGTCGCGATTGAGCGGAGAAGGGTTGTTTTGCCGGCACCGTTTTCACCGAGCAGCCCGACCACTTCCCCCTTTTTCACGTCGAATGAAATGTGCTTGAGTGCACTTACATATGTTTTTCGATCCTTAAATTGCTTAGTTACTTCTTTTATATTAATCATGCTCTCGTCTCCTTTTCTGCTGGTTTCTATCGTTATCATACCTGGTGGAACCCGGTTAATCTGCGAAGTTGTCGCGAAAACGCCTTTTCCTGTCGTGAATGGGTCATAAAGGGAATCTTAAATGTTACAATAATGGTGGAATTTGTTTATTAGGAGCAGTGCGATGATCAAAGTAGGATTAGTAGACGACCGGATGATTGATCTGGATAAATTGAAGGGAATTGTGTCCAAAATTGATGAAATCAACATCGTTTTTGCGACCCAATCTGCAGAGGAAGCGTATGAGTATGTAAAAAAGGAAGAAGTAGATCTGCTGATCGCCGACATTGAAATGCCGGAGCTGTCAGGGTATGAGCTTGCCGATATCATCCATACCCATGCCCTCAGTATTGCGGTTATTTTTGTAACAGCGACTAGCGGCTACGCCGTGCATGCGTTTGAACTGAATGTGCATGATTACATTATGAAGCCGTATACGAAAGACAGGCTGGAAAAATCGATTCAGCGCTACATAGAAAAAAGCCACTCCTCTGAAATTGCGGGAAGACTGTTTTTAAAGCAAAAATCAGAGATTCATATTGTTCAAAAGAGAGAGATTATCTTTATCGAACGGACGGGCCGGTCTACAACCATTTATACAAAGTCCGGCCAGGTCAAAACGTATCAGACGCTGAATGAACTGGAAGGGGAGCTGAGGGAACGGGATTTTATCCGCTCTCACCGTTCATTTATTATCAACATTCATTTTGTGAAAAACTTTTCGATTTATACGAAAACAACGTATATGGTTTCCTTTGAGGGCATTGAAGAAAAAGCGATGATTACAAAAGAGCAGATTGATTTTATTCAATCGCATTACTTTTAAGGCGGAGATGATGAATGAAAGGAATGATTTACGCGGCGTCTGCGGGAATCGGAGTTTATTTCTTTATTTTAATGCTGGATGTCCTGCCTTTATGGGCGGCTGCCATAGCTGGGGTTGTTTTTATTTACGCAGGGGTGAAGCATTGGTTTAGGAATATCGGGTATGTCCAGCATTCTATGAATGGAACGCTGACTGGCATCCAGCTGCTGCTTGCGGTCAGCGCTTGGCCCGCTCCTATTCCGGTTCGCTGCCTCCTTTTCCTTATATTTGCCGGATTGGAATATGTCCGCTTTTTAATAGGAAAACAGGAAAAAGCTACAGACCGGAAAATGACTCAGCTTCTCGATGCGCAGAACGCGGTCAACGAGACCTTCCGGGTGATCCGAAGCCAGCGGCATGACTACCTGAAGCACATTTCAGCCGTTCACTACCTACTGGAAAAGGGGAAATATAGCGAAGCGAAGGAGTATATGAACAGCCTTGTACGCACCTATGAAGAGACGAATATCTCTATAAAAGGCGAGGACGGGGTAGCGGCAGGAATTCTTCATGATGTCTACCAGCGAGCAGACAGTCTCGGAATTCAGATCGCCTATGAATTCGATTTGCCGATCTCCACCTTGCCTATGCACCCGATTGATCTGGTCGGTTTGCTTGGAAACATGCTCTCCAACGCAATCGAGGCTTGCGAGGAATCGATTCGTGAGGGGCTGAAAGATCCGATGCTGACCGTCCGCTTTGAAAAAAGAAGCGGGGTTTATCTCCTTGTTTGCCGGAACTCAAGTGTTCAGCCTCCAAACGACGTACTGGATTCTCTCTTTGAAAAATCAGGCCGGTCAACCAAAGGGCAGGAGGGCCTTGGGACAAAAGTGATTGCAGATACAGTCAAACAATATGGCGGTTTTCTTGATTTTACATACAAGGAGCATGTTTTTACGCTCAAGGTCAAATTTCCTGCGGTGGGGAGGGGCTGATGTGGAAAAACTTGATATTGCGGAGAGTATGAAGGAGTACTGTATCGCGGGTGCAGGCATTGCCTTAATTCAGGACGGCAGAATCAGCTGGAAAGCAGGGTTTGGAGTGCTTGAAAGAGGGCAGGAGGAGAGAGTTACGGCTAATACTATGTTCAATGCTTGTTCCATCAGCAAATTTGCGGCAGCGATGCTTGCCATGAGACTGGTAAGTGAAGATGTTCTTTCTTTGGATGAGGATGTCAACAGAAGGCTGAAATCATGGAGAGTTCCGGCAAATGGTTTCACACAACCTCTAACGCTCCGTCTGCTTTTAAGCCACCAATCAGGCATAAAGGATCCAGGCGGAAGTTTTATGGAATTGGATTTTTCAAAGTCAGCTCCATCTATTATAGAGATTCTTGAGGGGACAACACCTTATTGCACGGAGCCTGTACATATCCAGTATGAACCTGGTACTGAGTTTCATTATTCAGATGCCGGATTTTGTGTGCTGGAGCAGTTGATCCATGATGTAACAGGGGTAGCGTATGAGGAACTGCTAAAAAGCAAGGTGCTGAAACCACTCGGTATGGATTGTAGTACGTTAAATGTTTTAGATGCTCATGCGGCAGCGGGCCATGATCGAGAAGGCAGTGTTTTAGAGGAAAAGCACCCTGTATACCCGTACATGGCAGCAGCAGGTTTATGGTCGAGTGCGGCTGATCTTGGAAAGCTTTATTGTGAATTGCTTAATGCTGTGAATGGAAAAAGCAAGTTGAGTATATCCCAAAATATTGCTGAAGAGATGATTCGTGCACAGGGATGTTCACCGTGGACAGGATTAGGGGTTTTTGTAAACGGACAGGAAATTTCCTCGCTTGGCTGGGGCAAGGGTTTTCAATGTATGGGCTCAGTTTATCCCCGTCTTGGAAAGGGAGCAATCATCATGACAAACACGGATACAGGTGTTCATCAAAGGGATGGATGGATTGGGAAGACTATAGGACGTATTCTATAGCTGGAGTAATGAGAAACAAGATAAAATGTCATTTTTCCATGCGTTTTGCAGTGGATTATGCAATAGAGGCTTTCCTACAACAATCGACCTTTTGCAATAGCTTCCGTTTCAATTTGTCTTCCCTTAGCTGGAATTAATTTTTTGAAATCAATGGACCGCGCTCTTCTTTTGGAGGGGGAGCTTGTATGATTCGATAATAAATAACATGCAGGAGGACAGAAAGCGATGAAACAATTCCAAAACATCATAGAATCAGCGGAGCAGCTGAATGAGATATGGGGAAACCCGGGTAAGCTCGCTTCAAGCAAGGTCATTGACCACTTAGATCACCACTGTATAAACTTTCTATCTCTCTCCCCATTTGCATTGATCGGTACTTCCAATTCTAATGGAGAATGTGATGTATCTCCGCGGGGAGATCATCCGGGTTTTATCCTGATACTGAATGAAAAGCAGCTTGTTATTCCGGAAAGGCCAGGAAACAAACGCTTAGACTCCATTCGCAACCTATTGGAAAATCCTCATGCAAGTCTGTTATGTCTGATTCCCGGTTTGAATGAGTCGCTTAGAATAACGGGGAAAGCTAGTGTCATCAGGGACCAGGATATTCTGGAGCAAATGCAGGCAAGGGGGAAAACTCCGATTGCAGGAATTGCAATAGAGGTAGAGGAGTGCTTTATACATTGCGGAAAGGCTCTGAAGCGATCCCAGCTATGGGATAGCGAGAAATGGCCGGCTGCCGGCGAATTGCCTAAAGCAAACGAAATATTGGCGGATCATGCAAAATTTGATGAATTTGATGCTAATAGTGTAGCTGCAGCTCTGGAAGAAAGCTATAAGAAACGATTGTATTAGCAAATGGACCATTTTTTAAAGTCTTTTGACCGCTGATTCCTTGGATATCGACCGAAATTTAAATATATCGACTGAAATAAAATTATATCGACCAAAATTTAAATATATCGACTAAAATAAAATTATATCGGCTATTTTTTTGATATATCGACTTTTCGACATGGAATGACAAATTCCGCCGGCCGTTATGACCGCCAATTATTTAAGAAGCCCAAACCCCTCCAACCCAACCCAAAAAGGATGCCCCAAAAAAATGGGGCATCCTTTTTCCTATTTCAATGCATTAAGCATGTAAGTTCGAGTACTCGGTCCGTACACACCGTCATCTGCCAGGGAAGCATAACGGCTTTGGAAGCGGCGTACGGCAGCGGTTGTCTGGGGACCGTATTGTCCGTCGATGGAACCGCTGTATAGTCCGAGTTTTTGCAGGGCGCGCTGAATTTGTTTAACAGGTTCGCCTGATGATCCGTCTCTGTATACTCCTGCAGGCAACGGATAACTGGCAGAGGGCGGCTTGACTTTGCTGAGTGCGGCATATGTCTGACTGCCGACGATGCCGTCAGCGGTAAGTTTGTTTTTCTTTTGAAAAGCAATGACCGCTGCTTCGGTACCTGCTCCGAAAATCCCGTCCGCAGTCAAGCTGTATCCAGCGGCAATCAATTTCCTCTGGACATCTTTAACCAGATCTCCCGTGTCGCCTCTTTTTACCGGCAGATTTTCGGAAGCTGGAGGTGCAGCGGGTGCCTTGCCAAAGTCATTTGCGAGGGAGCGTTTTACGCTGCTGATAAACTGAGTCCATGATACACCATATCGCTGAAAGGCATTGAGAGGATCCGTTCGCCTTGAAGGATCCAGAGTATAGTGGCCAATAATATGTTTGTCGGGATTCAGTCCGAAGCGGTCACAAAGGTAGGCGTGATACCAGACATATCGATTGTATGCCTGCTGAAAATTAATGCTTCCCCCAAAGCAAAATTCTACACCTATGGCTGCATCATTTGCATCTTCGCCAAACCTGCGGTTGTCTTCCTTTAACCCATATTGAACGTGAAAAGCCACCTCATCCAAAGGGATGATTTCCAAAATCGTTTTATCATCAATGAAGGTGTGGGCAGAAGCTGATGGCTGCTGATTGTTAAAATATTCACGGTTCTGAGCCGCACTTGTCCCAGGGTTTCCAGTGTCGTGGCTGACAATGAACAGGACTGTCCCTATTTTCCGGCCGGAACGAGAATTCCCGGTACGAATGTAGGAACGCTGTATAGGATATTTCACTCTCTCACTCTCCATGTCTATATATAGCTAGTTTATGTTTCTGGGAAAACAACGTTCCGAGGATTCGACAAAATGGTTATCCACACAAAATTCGCACAATATAGAATAATTCAAGAGTTATCAACGTTATCCACACCTGAAACGACGTGATATCGATCATATTGTGGATAAAGGGTTGTTGTCCTTAGAGTGATCCACACATTTTTCCACAATATCAACAGGGGTGTGAATAACTTATGCACAGCTTTTGCAGAAATTGTAGAATGGTGCAGAGCGATATTGCTACATAAGAAAAACGTTCGGTTAGTATATACAAATGATTGCTATGAGAAGAGCGTAAAGGAAAAACATAAGGAGAATTTTTATAACTGGTATAGACAACTAGCTTTCGTGATGATAAAATTTTTGTAAATTCAGAAAGAAGAGGTGCCTGATCAATGCTTGCAATCACTCACGCAACGGTTTATGCAGAGTTTGAAACATTCCGGCCTGGATATGTACTTGTTAAAGAGGGAAAAGTGGCAGAAGTCGGCCCGATGGAAAAGTTTCAAATGCATTCAGGCTTTGTGGAGCTGAAACTTAGCCAAACAATCGAACTGATTCCCGGGATGATCGATATGCACATTCATGGAGCCGGCGGAGCTGATGCAATGGATTCAGAAGAGGAAGCACTTGCAGCGATGGCAAATCAGCTTGTTCAAGAAGGAACTACGTCCTTTTTGCCAACAACGATGACTTCCGATACTCAATCCATTGAAAAAGCACTTTCTAATCTAGCTGTCTGCATGTCTAGACCTCCTAAAGGTGCGGAAATTCTCGGAATCCATGTAGAAGGGCCATTTTTGTCACCAAAGCGGGCAGGAGCACAGCTCCCGACTCATTTCTTAAAACCGGATATCGCTCTTTTTGAACAATGGCAGGAAAAAGCAGGCGGAGCGATTAAATTAGTTACGATGGCTCCAGAGCTTGAGGGCGGTATGGAACTGGCGGACCATCTTACAAATACAGGAGTTATTCCATCCATCGGGCATTCGGATGCGCTATTTTCTGATGGGGAAAGGGCGGCAAATCATGGGGTGTGCCAAGCAACCCATTTATTCAATGGAATGAGGGGGCTGCATCACAGGGAGGCAGGAACAGCCGGTTTTGCGCTGCTGGATCCGCGAATCAAGTGCGAGATTATCGCTGACGGGGTTCACGTTGCACCTGAAATGATCCTTCTTGCATACCGTCTCAAAGGTCCGGAAGGGATGATAATGATTACGGATTCCATGAGAGCCAAGGGGCTGGAAAATGGAGTGTACGATCTTGGCGGCCAGGACGTGTATGTGAAAGATGGAAAAGCAGAGCTTGAAAACGGATCACTTGCCGGAAGTGTATTGAAAATGAATGAAGCGGTGCAGAACATGAAGAGATTCACAGGCTGCTCTATGGAGGATATCGTGCAAATGGCATCTGTGAATCCTGCAAAGCAGCTGAATATATTTGACCGGAAAGGCAGCATTAAGCCTGGAAAGGATGCAGATTTGACGGCTTTATCAAAGGATGGAGATGTGGTGCTGACGATTTGCCGCGGGAAAATCGCTTACCAAAAAGGGGGATGGGCATGAAATTAATTGCAGCAGCGGATTATCGAGATATGAGTAAAAAAGCAGCCGGTATTTTTTTAAAGCAGATGGAACAAAAAAGGCAGTCGGTTCTGGGTCTGGCAACAGGCGGGACGGTTAAAGGGGTTTATTCTGAACTGGTTGAATTATTCCTCGAAGGGAAAATCTCTTTTGCAGAGGCGGCTTCCTTTAATCTGGATGAATATTTTGGAATGAAAAAAGAGGATCCGAACAGCTACTTCAGCTACATGCAGGAGCAATTTTTCAGTCATACGGATTTTGCTGGAGAAAGCAATTACATTCCGGATGGAACCGCTGCTGATCCTATAGATGAGTGCAGCCGTTATGATCGATTGATTGAACAATCAGGCGGAGTCGATCTGCAGCTGCTTGGCATTGGAGAAAATGGTCATATTGGGTTTAACGAACCTGGCACGTCTTTTGAGATTGGCACCCATCTCGTAGGGCTGACGGAATCAACGAGACAGGCGAATGCAAGGTACTTTGAAGTGATGGAACAGGTACCAAAAGAAGCCATCACAATGGGAATCGGCACCATTATGAAAAGCCGCAAAATCGTCCTCCTTGCTTCAGGAGGGAAGAAGGCAGCTGCGATTGAGCAGCTATGGTACGGAAAAGTGACAGAGGATTTCCCGGCATCCGTACTGAAACTTCATCCTGACGCAACGATCATTGCAGATGAGGAGGCACTTTCTGGTGTTCGGATGGAGGGGAAAGGGGAGCTTAGCCAATGATAAAAAAAGATTCTCCGGTTCCCATCTATTTTCAGGTGGAAGAAAACATTAAAGATAAAATCAGTTCGGGTGAATGGAAAAGCGGGGAAGCGATCCCTTCTGAGAGACAATTTTGCGAGCAGTATTCGATTAGCCGGATGACGGTCCGGCAGGCCATCAGCAATCTGGTTAATGAAGGCATTTTGGAGCGCAAAAGAGGGCGGGGAACCTTTGTTTCCGCTCCAAAGCTCAATCAGGAGCTCACAGGAATTACGAGTTTTACAGAGCAAATGGCAGAGCAGGGAAAAAAACCGGAAACGATGATTATTAGCTTTGAACGAACAACAGCCTCAAAACAGGCCGCAAAAGAACTTGGTCTCACACAGAATGAGGAGATGTACAAAGTGAAAAGGATCCGGCTGGCAGATGGGGAAGCGATGGCTTACGAAACTCTCTACATGCCGGTTCATCTCTTTCCTGATATGACGAAAAAGCATGCCGAGGGCTCCATTTATCACTACATTGAAAGTGACTGCGGCATGCCGATCCAATACGGGAAGCAGGAGCTCGAGGCAGCGGAAGCAGGCAAAAAAGCGGCAGAGGCTTTGAAGCTTGCAGAAGGGGCACCTGTTTTGAAAATCCAGCGGACAAGCTTTACGGCAGACCATCAGCCTGTGGAATATACTAAAACCATTTATCGCGGGGACCGGTATAAGTATGTGATGGAGCTGGAACGGAGGCAAGGGGGACACTAGGATGGAGCTTAATGATTTAGCTGTAAAAATAGCGGATGTTTATAACAGCAATCCAAAAGTGGATTATATATGGCTTGGAGGATCTGTATCCAGAGGATGGGAAGATTGCTTTTCCGATATTGAGCTTTTTCTCTGCTGGCGAGAAGAACCAAGTGATGAAGACCGGCTTTTCCCCATTCAAGAGGTCCAGGGAGAAATCATAGATTTTCATGACTATGAAGACGAAGAATGGTCAGAAACCTACCACGCTCTCGGAGTCAAAATGGAAATCAGCCATTTTTTGACGAGAACTGCAGATTCAGTTTTAGGAGATGTAGTTGACCGTTCATCCACAGATCTTGAAAAACAATGTCTCGCGGCTGCTGTTTTCAATGGAAAATGCTTAGCGGGAGAAAGCGCATTTCAGAGGCTGATAGAAAAAGTATCCGTCTATCCGGAATCTTTAAAGCTTGCAATGATAACAGAGAATTTAGAGCTTGGAAGCAGATGGAGAAACCGGTACGCTCTTGTGGAAAGACAGGATTGGCTCTTGCTCCATCAGATTTTTGTCAACGTACAGAAAAACGTAATGAGTGTACTTTTTGCATTAAATGAAACCTATGTTCATCATCCGGGGTTTAAGTGGCAGAGGCAGTCTCTTGGCGAAATGAATAGTAAGCCATCATTAGCAGCGGAGCGCATGGGAAATGTCTTTTTGCAGGATCCGAAGCAAGGTTTGGTGATTTTGGAGGAGCTGTTAAAAGACGTCTATCAATTGGTGAAGGATGAATGCCCTCACCTAAGTATTGATCATCTCATTCAAGCCAATCAATCTGCCCGTTTACAGCAAAAAAACAGGTGAATGACAAATGATTCACCTGTTTTTCTTATGCTTCTTTAACTTCATTAATCCCAGTAACAGCTGGTTCACCTGGCGAATTACGGGTTACATATGTACCGGCAATCAAATCATGCAATGAGCGCTTATCTTCCCTCACACCCACCATAATGGCACTTGCTAAAAGCATGATTGAGGAAAGCAGCATTCCTCCAATGAAAACAGCAAAAGCTGACATCATTGAATTGTTTATTGCTAAACTTGGATCCGTGGGGTTGGCTAAGACTTGTGCAATCTCAGTCCATGCCATGGTAAGCGCAATAATGGCTCCGATACCAATTGGAGCGCTATAGAGAATACCGCTTACCACTGAACGTTTGATCATAGTCCAGAACGTGACGTTTGTCCCGTTCACTCGTAAAATACGAATGCTGACGGCCCTTTTTCCCACCGTATATCCGTACCAGAAAATCGGAAGCAGAAGTCCATAAAAGAACTGAATACCGCTCGTAGCACTATTCCCAATGCCTTCTCCCATGATTAAAACCAAAAAGTAACCTATAACTGCAAAAATAATTCCATCAATCAGATTTGCGCCTAAGCGAATCCAAAAGCCTGCAGGATTTTTATGCATAAGCAATCCCCTCCTTCAATATAGTACTTTCCCATCATACACTTTAAAAAAACTCCAGGTAAACCAGTTTTTTGGATAAATAGCGTTCTGCAGCAGAAAAAATTTCTATGATATGATAAAAAACAGATGCCGATCAGATAAACTGAAGGCTCATCTTTATTTAAAAGTGAGTTTTTATTTTTCATGGGGAGGCAATTTGTTATGCAGTATAGCTATATGACCAGGCTCTTTTGCCCTAAATGCGGGAGGAATTATGATCCCGAGCAAATTCATCAATTGTGTACATGCGGCTCTCCGCTGCTGGTGGATTATGATTATGAAGAGATAAAAAAAGTATGGACGAAGGAAAGTTTAGCTGCAAGATCAAGCAATATATGGAGATACCACGAGCTCCTGCCAGTTCGCAAGGAAGAGAATGCCGTCACGATGGGCGAGGGGGGGACTCCAATACTGCCTGTTTCGAAAATGGGTGAAAAATATGGAATTTCTCACCTATTCATGAAGGATGAGGGGCTGATTCCGACGGGGTCCTTTAAAGCAAGGGGAGCGGCAGTTGGGCTCTCTAAAGCGAAAGAGCTTGGAGTCAAAAAGTTTGCGATGCCAACGAATGGGAATGCAGGTGCAGCATGGTCGCTTTATGCCGCCAGGGCAGGTCTTGAAGCGAATGTCGTTATGCCGGTTGATGCTCCCGTCACGACCCGAAAGGAATGTGCAGCTTCGGGAGCAAGATTGTGGCTGGTAAACGGGCTGATCAGTGATGCCGGAAAAATGGTGGGTGAGCTAGTCGGCAAAAAAGGGTATTATGATGCTTCCACCTTAAAAGAGCCATACCGAATTGAAGGAAAGAAGACAATGGGTCTCGAGATCGCAGAGCAGTTTAATTGGGAAGTTCCGGATGTCATTCTTTATCCGACAGGCGGAGGAGTCGGACTAATCGGTATTTATAAAGCCATGATCGAACTGCAGAAACTCGGCTGGATTTCGTCTGACAAAATGCCCAGGCTAGTTGCGGTTCAGGCGGAGGGGTGCGCCCCGATTGTGAAAGCATTGGAAGAAGGAAAACGGGAATCCGAATTCTGGAACAATTCCAAGACTGGGGCCTTTGGAATCAATGTTCCAAAAGCGATTGGAGATTTTCTCGTACTTGATGCGATTTATCAGACGAAAGGCTGTGCTGTGTCTGTATCAGAGGAAGCCATTCAGCTTGCACAGCTGGATGTCGCGTCGAAGGAAGGGCTTTTCATTTGTCCTGAAGGGGCGGCCGTTTTTGCTGCTGCCCAAAAGCTGCGTGAGGAGCTATGGATAAAGGAACATGATACGGTTGTCCTGCTTAACACAGGACAAGGAATTAAGTATGCAGATGACCTTGAGGCAGAGGTTCCAGTCCTTGAACCGGGTGACTCCCTCGTATAAACATTTCGACCAAAAACAAGGAATTCACCAGTCTAAATGAGCAGAGACAGTTGAGGAATTGGCGCTATTGGCATCGGATGAAGCTGCTGACATAATGGTGGGGAGATTAGAAAAAGGAGCCCAGACTATATGAAAATGAAAGTAATCGCCGCCATAGCAATAAGCTCTTGTTTAGCAATTAGTCTCCCGTTCATTAAGTCATCTGCAGCTACAATCCTGCAAACAGCCAAGCAGTACATGGGTACAAGCTATTCAAGTAAAGGTAATACACCGGCGGAAGGATTCAACTCAGCCGGATTTGTTCAATATGTTTTTAAAAAAACTAAGGGAATTGAACTTCCGCCTCTATCAAGCGAGCAGTGGAGCTTTGGAACAGAGGTAAAAAGGGAAAGCCTGCAGCCGGGGGATGTCCTGTTTTTTAACGATTCATCCGGCGGAAAGCTTTCAACAACCGGAATTTATGAAGGAAATGGGCGGATGATATACAGCTCTGTGTCGAAAGGAGTTACATCTGTCGGATTTCAAAACTCTAATTACTGGAACAGCCGCTATGCGGGTGCGAAGCGGATTACCGGCCCGCTGAAGATGGCATCGGCTAACCAGGTTATTTCAAAAGGGCTTCAGTATTTAAATGTTCCTTATACAGAGGGAGGCCAGTCGCCTGATGGATTTGACTGCTCCGGATTCACTAAGTATGTGTATGAAAAAGCATCCGGAATCTACTTGCCGGAAACCCCTGAACAGCAATGGGCGGTTGGAGCTTCGGTAGCGAGGGAAAACGTCCAGCCGGGAGATCTTGTGTTCTTCAAAGACACACATCGGCCCGGAATTTCCCACGTTGGCATTTACGCAGGAAATAACCAAATTCTCAATGCGACACGGATTGGCGGCGCGAATAAAGTAACGGTCAGCTACCTCACGAATAATTTTTTACAGGAAAAATTCGCGGGAATAAAACGGGTCAGCGGACTTGGGATCGACCGAAGTGAGCCCGTGGTGAAGAATGCTGAAGAACTTGTCGGAACAAAGTTCGCGAAGAACGGAGTTTCTCCGGAAACCGGATTTGATACATCCAGTTTCGTGCAGTATGTATTTAAGAAGGCAAAAGGCATGCAGCTGCCAAGGTACGGAAATCAGCAGATTAACCTGGGACAGGAAGTTGCAGAAAAGGACCTTAAACCAGGGGATCTCGTCTTTTTCCAAACCGGCTCAATCGTACCTGCTATCTATGCCGGTAAAGGGCAGGTAATCCTCACATCAAATGATGGAGTAAAAGTCATTCATTACAAGGTGAGCACTTACTGGTCAAGCAAATATTTAAAAGCTAAACGCATATAAATAAAAGCCCCTGCTGACTCCTGGCAGGGGCTTAATGCATGTTTTAGTGGCTTTTTTGCTGACGTTCGTTTGCCGCGCTGGCTCTCGCCTGTGCTTTCACGTCCGCTTGGTCGGCTAATTCACGGGAATACTCCTCATACGTTCCATCCGTTTCTCTTTTCAGCTGCTTCGGAACTTGAGGAAGACTATTCTTGTTTTTATCACGATTGTGCTGTTTGTGTCCTCTTCCCAAAATGAACGCCCCCTGTGTTGTTGTGAACTTGTGGTTCACTATTAGGATGGCCGATGAAGGCAGCGTACATGCTGGAAACTAGTTCTTCTTCTTCGTAAAACCGCCAGCACGGTCAGCCGCTTTAAATTCTTTCCCGAAGAGAACCTCCTGTGCAGTGGTCAGTGTTCTCTTAGAATTCTCATGACGTTTCTTTTCCATTATGTATCAGCTCCATTTTTTTAAGGATAGAACTATTTTCGACAAGTATGGGGGGATTCATACAGATGAAGGGGTGGACACGTACTTTTTAACGAACTTTGCCGGGATGGAAGTGTGTCTGGGTAAAGTCAGCAATAAACGGAGGAAAGTCAGCAATTAATAGTAAATAGTCCGCAATTAACGGCCGAAAGTCAGCAATTAATGGTGAAAAGTCAGCAATTATCTGTCGAAAGTCAGCAAAACAATCATTTTGCAGATAGTTCATCTTGTATTTTAACTAGAAATCATCGTGTGAGAGCCAATAGGTGTTGAACTGTTGGGAAATGCGTCAAAATAAATGCAGGGATCACCTGGAAAAATAAATTTGTCCGCTATATCCCCTGTATCAACCTTAAATCAAAGCGCCTTCCTTATTCAAAGCCTTTAACTGCCTTGCAAACCAAAAGCCCGCCATCAATAATGGCGGGCTGTACTTTTATGCTTCTTTCAAGTGCTGTTCTTCTACAGCACAAGGGGTTCTCATAGTATAGAGTGTATATAAATCCTTTTTAATTTCAAATAGGCTGTAGATGTCTTCTCCGTTGTTGATTTGTTCCAGCAGTGCCTTGCGTGTTTCATTGGCACATTCGACGTATGGAAGTTTTTCTGCAGCTTTGGTGGAACGGACGTTGACTTTCCGGATACGGAGGAAAATGGTGTCGATACCCAGTTCGTAGAATAGTTCATTGAAAAATGCGTCTTTTGCCGCTTGGTTGTAGCCCTTACCATGGTAAGGCTTGCCGAGCCAGGTTCCGAGGAACCCGGCGTTTTCCTGGAGATCAAAAAGACTGATGGTCCCGATTGGAGAGCCCCATTCGTCAAGAATGGTCCGTGAAATCAATTCACTGCGCTCTTCGGCTTCGATTGTTTGCTTGGTTAAAAACAAATATTCCTCGATTGAATCAGCTTTATGACGTACATAAGGGAAGACGTCGGGGTGTACCATGAGTTCATACAGCGCATGACTATCGTGAATGTCACGTTTTTTAAGCATCTTTCTCGCTCCCTCCAACATGAGGGCAGACGCGTAGCCTTAGCCCCACCCTCGAAATTTTTTAAATTAGCCAAAAAATTTCGGGGTGGGAATCGAACCCACTAGGACCAGTAAAACTGGTGGCGCACCATTTGCCTTCCCATTGAACCCAGGTCATTAAGTTGTCATACACAGCAAGGCTTTGTGAGCAAGCCATGCACTGATATCATACTCGAATTTGTTTAAAAAAGATACAGTTTTTTTGCGAAAATTTATTGGTTTTTTTGGCCAATTTTTATCCCTTTTTCAGAGGCCCATTTGGAGTCTTCAAACACGAATTTTCCGTCAATCATTGTGCACTTTGGCTTCGCTAAATAATGGAAGGGGTGGTGGCTCCAGAGAACCAAATCTGCATCCTTTCCAACCTCTAAGCTGCCGATGCGATGGTCGACTTGAAGATTGCGTGCTGCGGTAATTGTGATGCCTTCGATCGCTTTTTGCTCATCGAAGCCTTCACGTACGGCGAGTGAAGCTACGACATTTAAATATTGGATAGGTGTGTAGGGATGATCCGTTGTAATGGATACTTCTACCCCTTTATCGGTAAGGGCCTGATACGTTTGCCAGCTTTTATTTCTAAGCTCGATTTTTGACCGTCTTGTAAAGGTCGGTCCAACACTAACCTTTGCATTCGTGCCTGCAAATTCATCGGCAATGAGATGACCTTCTGTACAGTGCTCAATTCTGTAATCTAAATTGAACTCCTCCGCGAATCTAATGGCAGATAGGATATCGTCTGCTCTGTGTGCGTGAATACGGACAGGAATTTCGCGTCTCAATGCCCGGCGGATGGAAAGAGAGCGGAAATCCTCTTTTTCATCGCAGTATTTTGCGAGATAAAAGGCTTCTCTGAGCATGCCCATAATCCCCATCCTGGTGATGGAATCCTTATTGCCTGTACTGTGGATCCGTTTCGGATTTTCACCAAGGGCAATTTTTAGACCAGCGGTTTCCTTAATCAGCATGTCGCTTATATTGACACCCCAGGTTTTGATAACAGATGTCGTTCCGCCGATTACGTTGGCGCTCCCGGGCATAATGTGAACCGTCGTTATTCCGTGTGAAATCGCATCACGGAATCCGGAGTCAAGCGGATGAACGCCATCAAGGGCCCGGATATGAGGTGTCAAAGGTTCAACGGTTTCATTGGCGTCGTTTCCAGCCCATCCGGTTCCTTCATCATAAAGACCTAGATGGGTATGAACATCGATCAGTCCCGGAAACAAATATTGATCCTGACAATCAATGATTGTGCATTCATCAGGTGCGGGAATGTTTTTTCCGATTTTGACGATTTTCCCATTTTCAACAAGAAGATCGGAAGCATATAAAATTTCGGAAGTGACGGGAAAAATAGTAGCGCGCTTAAATAATGTGCAGGTCATTTTTGTGCTCCTAGCGGAAATAGATTTTATACTATTTTATTATGTCAGACAGAGCAGGTTCAAGCGATGGGAAAATAAAAGTATAGCCGTTTTCAATCGCTTTTTTCGGAAGAACACGCTGTCCTTCCAATAAAAGAATGCTCATTTCCCCAAGTGCAAGCTTAATGGCGCTGCTTGGTGCCGGCAGCCAGTGCGGCTTGTTGATGACTTTGCCCAGCGTTTTCCCGAAGGTATCCATTTGAACAGGGTTGGGTGATGTCATGTTTATCGGCCCGCTAATTTCATCATGATGGATGATGAAATCCATTAGCCCGGCAATATCCGTTACATGAATCCATGACATCCACTGGGTACCTGAGCCAAGCGGGCCTCCGCCGTATAATTTATAAGGGAGGATCATTTTCTGGAGCACGCCTCCTTCTCCGAGCACAATTCCTAGTCTGGCGTAAACGGTGCGGATCCCTAAATCGCGAATCATCGATGCTTCCTGTTCCCATTTTAGAACGGTGCTTGAAAGGAAATCTTCATCCGTTCCGTTCGACTCCTCTGTAAATGTTTTTTCTTCAGACGTCCCGTAAATTCCAACAGCACTTGCATTTATAAATACAGACGGTTTTTTGTCCATTCCGTTCAGTATTTTATAAACTTCTCTAGTGGATTCAACGCGGCTTTCTACAATTTCCTTCTTCGTTTCCTCTGTCCAGCGGGAGCTGATTGATTTTCCTGCAAGGTTGATCATAACGTCCAGGCCTTCCAGACTTGGAATAGGTTTAGCCCCATCCATCCACTTCGCATATTCAATGTTTCCATAGCCTTCTTTTTCACTTCTGGTTAGGATAACGACGTTATGGCCTTCTCTTGCAAAGTATTGGGCGATATGTTTTCCGACGAAACCGGATCCTCCGGCGATTGCTATTTTCATCCTTGTCACCTCGCGTATTTTTTAAATGCTTTTTCTAAGCTCTACCCTGCCTCCCTGATGATAAACGTGTGCTAAAATAGGAGAGAGGTGTTGAGAATGGCTTTTATAACGAAAATTACGTCCCAGCAAAAAAACGCTGAGCGGTATAACATCTATTTGGATTATGGAAAAGGCGAAGAGTTTGGTTTCGGTGTGGACGAGCACACTCTGCTTAAACACGGCCTCGCAAAAGGCAAGGAACTTTCCGAATTGGACATTGCTGAAATCTGCACGGGTGATCATGTCAGAAAAGCGTACAATTCCGCTCTGGACTTTCTCAGTTATAGAATGCGCTCAACAATGGAAATCAAGCAGCAGCTGGAGAAAAAAGAATTCCAGCCTGAGACCATTCAAGAGGTGCTCCATCAGCTTGATGAATCCGGCTTACTTAATGATCAGCAATTTGCTGATGCATTTACGAGAACGCAATGGCAATCTTCAGGCAAGGGTCCGGCTGTCATAAGGCAGGAGCTGATTAAAAAGGGGATTGCGCCGCTTGATATTGAACAGGCTTTATCTTTATATTCGCATGAAGAGCAGCGCGATGCTGCAATGGTGCATGCTGAAAAATTCATGAAAAAGAATCACGCTATATCAGCCTTTCAAATTCAAAAGAAGCTTGAACAGCTTCTTATTCGCAAAGGCTTCAGTTTCAACCTAATCTCTGAAGTCGTGCAGTCGCTTGAATTCGGCGGCGATCAGGACGATGAAAAGGAAGCGCTTGCCAAGCAGGCAAATAAAGTGATGTACAAGTATAACAAAGGCAATGATTATGAATACAGGCAAAAAATGAAGCAATACTTGTATCGGAAAGGTTTTCAGATCGAACTCATTGATGAGTTTCTGGAAAACCCCGAAGAATTTATACAGGGTTAATATTCTCTTCAAACCTGCCCGATTCCTTTTTGGGCTGCACATTAGGGGGAACGATGGACATGCAAACACAACGATACAGTGAAATGACCCAATTTGAACTGAATACTGAAATTGGAGCGTTAAAGGAGAAGGCAAGAAAGGCTGAGCAAATGGGGATGGTCAACGAATTTGCAGTTCTCGACCGGAAAATTTCAATGGCAAAATCCTATCTGCTGAATCCTGCTGATTATAAAGCTGGGGATGAATATGAAATCGAGGGGGCTCCTGGAGAGATGTTCAAGATTGTCTACATGAACGGAATCTTTGCATGGGGCCATCGTCTTGAAACCCCGGATAAAGAAGAAGCTCTGCCCATTTCGGTGCTCCTTAAACCATAAAGACCGGCCGCAATAGCGCGGCCAGTCCTTTTTCAGCGCTCCGCCTTTCACTTTGAGTGAACGTACTTCAGATTATAGAAGCTGCGAATACGCTTTGTTCATGAATCAAAGGAATGGCGAAGATTGCCCGGCAAGAGGATCTAGATTAGTTGTAATCTTCTCTCTGGCCAGAAGCTCTCATACGCTCCTGGGGATGATCGTTGATCGAACCGTCAGCGCGTTTGGACGCATACGCGCCTTTCGCACGCGCTTCGCCCTCGGATCTTTCTGCAATGGGGAAATCCTTTGCTTTGTTCCGCAATCGAACCGCCTCCAGTGATGGGTTGTTTCGCTTCATTGATCTTGAAGCGTACTACTATTATGAGCATAAGACTTTGTATTATAATTAGTACATACAGGCAGAATTGCCTTCAAAAAGGAGGTGCTCAAAATGGAAAGCTACTATGAGCGTCTTACTGACTTGCTGCTGTTAAAAAATGATTCGCTTGCATATGCCCAGGCAAGAACATGGGTTGAACTCCTCTGGGAGGATTTCGAAGCTACCTATGCAAAAGCCGGTGCAACATATAAAGGCAAAGAAATGACGGAAGCCATCGTAAGAAATTGGATTGAACAATATGGTCCAAGGCTTCATGAATTTGTCGCTTCAAACCCGAAATACAAGCATCTTTTGAACAATGATGACTATCTGCAGCATTAAAAAGAGGCAGGTTCCTTATAGGAACCGCCTCTTTTAATCGGGAATGATGTGAAGTTTTTTTCTAAGCTTTTCTTCGCTGAAGATCCATCCTGTATAGGAACTGACTATTTTCAGACTGCTGTCAAGCTGAACAATCGCAACAAACGGATAGTATCCTTTACTGCGGTAGCGAAGATCGATAAAGCGCACTTCATAGTGATCAGAGAATTCTTCCACTTCCCAGCGGTATACAGGCGAGAAGGATAAGAAGGCTGAAATGTTATGATCCTCTTCAGCTGCTTTAATCATCTCCGTCTGCGGAACAGGGACGCGGTCGAACTCATCGAGCACAGTTAATACGCCTTTAACATGACGCGCCACGTAAAAATGGGATTCCGTCGTAACAGCAAGATGCCAGCTCCTGAATCTTAATGTCGGAGAAATGATGATTCCGGTAACATTGTTGAACCGTTCTTTAATTTCATGTACGATTTTTTTGTTCATTATATATCTCACTACATAATAACCCGCCAGGACAGCGAACATAATCGCAAAAGTATAGCCCTGCGGTGCTCCAAAGACCCAAATTGCAATGGCAAGAGCATGAATGGAGAAAATGATCGGATCAAACGTGTTGATTAATCCGAGTGCGATCCATTTGTGCGAAAAGGGCCTTAGAGCCTGTGTTCCATAAGCATTAAAGATATCCACAAACACGTGCAGTGCGACAGCAATGAATGTCCAAATCCCTAAATGCAGCAAATCTACACCGGGAAAAAGAAAATAAATCAAGGCTGTAATTAGAACAGACCATATTAAAACAGCAGGCATGGAATGTGTAATGCCTCGATGGTTTCGAATATAGACAGCATTATTTCGAAGTTTTAAAATAGTATCCAGGTCCGGAGCCTGCGATCCAAGTAGAACAGCAGCCATAACGGCATGTGATGCTGCAGGGTCACTGCCAATTACGGGATCAAGTGTTGCCGCTCCTCCAAGTGCAATCCCCATTACCACATGGGTGGCAGTATCCATAAAATCCCTCCCAGCTGATAAACGATTTTCAAGAAAATCTCTCCGACACAATAACCGGGAACATGGATCTCGTTTTTCTAATCATGATACTGCTATGTTTCCCATTTTAATATGAATCTTAACATCTGGAGGCTCCAACATGAAAAACTTGCTATCAGAATTGGAAATAAAGGACTTCCAGCAGGACCTGATCGGCTGGTTCCAAAAAGAACAGCGCATTCTCCCATGGCGTGAAAACTCAGACCCCTACCGAGTCTGGGTATCTGAAGTTATGCTCCAGCAAACAAGAGTAGACACGGTCATCCCTTATTTTTTAAACTTCATGGAAAAATTCCCTGATCCAGCCGCCCTGGCAAATGCAGATGAGGAGCAAGTCATGAAAGCCTGGGAAGGGCTTGGCTACTACTCGAGAGTGCGCAACCTGCAAGCAGCGGTTAGGGAAGTACATGAATCCTACGATGGGATCGTGCCTGCTGATCCGGATAAATTCGGAGAACTCAAAGGGGTCGGCCCATATACGAAGGGCGCTGTAATGAGCATCGCCTACAATATCCCTGAGCCGGCTGTTGACGGCAACGTAATGCGCGTTATGTCCAGAATCCTGCTGATAGAAGAAGACATCGCCAAACCGAAAACAAGAAAGCTCTTTGACACAGCTATCAGAGAAGTGATTGCAAAAGACAATCCATCCGATTTTAATCAGGCACTCATGGAACTCGGTGCACTCATCTGCACACCTTCATCGCCATCCTGCCTCCTTTGCCCTGTTAGAGATCATTGTCAGGCATTTGAAGAAGGAAGACAAAAAGACCTTCCAATAAAAAGCAAAAAGAAAAAGCAGAAGTCCCTGCTGCTTGCAGCTGCCGTATTGACTGACAGCGAGGGTAACTTCTGGATTCACAAACGTCCGTCAGAAGGCTTGCTCGCCAATCTATGGGAATTCCCAAACTGCGAAACTGTGTCGGAAACGATGACCCAAAAAGCAGAGCTTGAATTGTTTTTGCATAAAGAATACGGAGCGCTAATGGAATTAGAGACGATTGAAGGAATCATCCAGCACGTGTTCAGTCACCTGATCTGGAACATCACCCTTTTTGCAGGGAAAGTGGAACGGATAGAGAACGGAGCAGGACTGGTGAAAGTAACAGAAGAAGAGATGAAGGCATATGCTTTTCCAGTGTCCCACCAGAAAATTTATCAGTTGTATTTGGATGGGCAAAAGAAGTGATTGGGGGCCCGGCTTTTGCCGGGTTCTTTGGGTTGCTGGGATGTTAGGAAAGGCATCCACCGAGCGGGAATGCCAGGGAAGAATGCCAGGGAAAATTGATTTGAGAGGGAATGTCAGTTAAGAATGCAAGGGAAACTGGGTTTGAACGGTGAATGCCAGGCAAGAATGCCAGGGAAACTTGATTTGAACGGGAATGCTAGGCAAGAATGCCAGGGAAACTGGGTTTGAACGGTGAATGCCAGGCAAGAATGCCAGGGAAACTTGATTTGAACGGGAATGCTAGGCAAGAATGCCAGGGAAATTGGATTTGAACGGTGAATGCCAGGCAAGAATGCCTGGCAAACTTAATTTGAACGGGAATGCCCGGCAAGAGTGCCAGGGAAACTAAATTTGAGCGGGAATACCAGGCAAGAATGCCAGGGAAACTGGATTTGATCGGAAATCCCAGGCAAACTCAATTCAATCGTAACTCACCCTCGTCCCATGCGTATAATCCGCTTCATTCCTTTTCAATCCGCCGCGCTCTTCGATTTCTTTCATTATTTCTTTGTGAATGGTTAGTCCTTCAGAATTCATATAAGGAAGTACTTGCTGGAGAGCGTGGTGAAAATAGGCGAGTTCTTCATTTTTCCAATCCCGTTTTGAGATCATTGTGAGTTCTGACATATCGCGTCCAATATACATGATTTAGTGCCTCCTTGCCGATTATGGCGTATTGACCTTATTGTTTGATACAATAAACGTATCTATTCGAAAGAAAAGAGGATTAGAAAAATGACACAAAATCGAGTCGCGCTTGTAACAGGAAGCAGCAGAGGAATTGGAAAGGCGATTGCTTTAAGCTTGGCGAAGCAGGGCTATGACATCGTAATTAATTATGCGAGAAGCAAGCAGGCAGCACTTGAAGCTGCGGAAGAAATTGAAAAGCTGGGTGTGAAAACCCTTGTAGTTAAAGCAAATGTAGGTAAAGTGGATAAAATTAAGGATCTTTTTGAACAAATTGATTTAGCGTTTGGAAGACTGGATGTCTTCATCAACAATGCCGCATCGGGTGTGTTGAGACCATTGATGGAGCTTGAAGAAAATCATTGGGATTGGACCATGGATATTAATAGCAAAGCTTTGCTGTTTTGCGCTCAGGAAGCAGCAAAACGGATGGATGAATCAGGCGGTAAAATAGTGAGCATCAGTTCACTTGGGTCCATCCGTGTGCTTGAAAATTATACAACTGTCGGAGTATCGAAGGCTGCACTGGAGGCGCTGACACGATATTTAGCGGTCGAATTGGCTTCTAAAAAAATCGTGGTGAATGCTGTTTCCGGCGGTGCCGTTGACACAGAAGCGCTGAAGCATTTTCCAAACAGACAAGAGCTGCTGGATGATGCCATTTCCAAAACACCAGCAGGACGTATGGTGGAAATTGAGGATATTGTGAACGCTGTTGATTTTCTTGTCTCCGATCAATCCTGGATGATCAGGGGTCAAACGCTCATCGTGGATGGCGGACGTTCTTTGCTCGTTTAAGATGAAAAAAATTAAAAAATAAATCGCATATTCCTCACCTTCACAGGACATGATATTTTTTGTGGAGGTGATTACAATGGCAAACAACAACCAAAACCAACAACAAGCTGGTAAAACAACTTCTGGAACTAGCGTTCAACATGTTAAGCAACAGAACCAACAAGCTGCTCAAGGACAATACGGTACTGAGTATGCTTCTGAGACTGATGCTCAGCACGTGAAAAAGTACAACCAGCAAGCTGAAGCAAACAAATCTCAAAACAGCTAATTCACACCACTAAATGCAGAAATGCATGAGAGGTCGCCGCAAGAATTGTGCTTATCTCCAATCTCTGTACAAGGATCGCTTAATCGTGAGCGGGTCCGGCTGCAGAAGGAGATAGAGGACGGCTTGCATAATGGCGGCCTCTTTTCATTTTTTCTGCCTCCGACAAAACATGCCATTCTTCCGCATAATCTTTTAAAGGAGCTTGGTCATTCCAGACCGAATATATAGATGAACGTAAGGTTAAGCGGGAAAGGGGCTCATACATGGGCAAATTTGATGTGCTTGTTGAGGAGCAGCTTAGGACGATGGATAAGCTGCTTGAACTGCAGAATGAAGTGGAGAGATGCCAGCGGATAGAAAGGGAACTTGAAAAGCTTCAGAATGAGGATAAGCTTAGGGTGGTTCAGAATGAGATTCAGGTGATGAAGATGGAGCTGCACTCCATCCAGCAGACATTTGAAAAGCAGACGGAAGAAGTAATCCAGTCTTATAAAAATCACCCGGTGTGGGAGCGATAAGAGCTTTGAAGGTCATGCATCTGCGATGGAGAGAAACCCTCTATTTCTGCGGCGATGGCCTTTTGTTTTCTTTTTCAATCTAGTAACTGTATAATAAGAGCAAATATGAATTCTGGCTTCTGGATATGATATGATCGGAAATTCTTGTGGAAGCTGCTTCAAAGGATGGCGAAAAAGATGGGCTTACCGGCGGAAGGAGAAACTATACAAATACATAGCTATAAACACAACGGCAAGCTGCATCGAATCTGGGAAGAGACAATGATTCTGAAAGGGACGGACAGCCTGATTATCGGAGGCAATGACCGGACAACCGTTGTTGAGTCAGATGGAAGGACTTGGATTACCAGAGAACCCGCTATCTGCTATTTTCACGCAAAGTATTGGTTTAATATTATAGGCATGATCCGCGAAGACGGTGTCTATTATTACTGTAATATCAGCTCCCCTTTTGTATGGGACGATGAGGCACTGAAATATATTGATTATGATTTGGACGTAAAGGTTTTCCCGGACAAGTCATATATTTTACTCGATGAGGATGAATATGAAACCCATAAGAAAGAAATGAACTATCCGGGTGTAATTGATCTCATTTTAAGAAAAAATGTGGATAGGCTGATTAATTGGATTCATGAAGGAGAGGGACCCTTTTCTTCGGAATTTATTGATACATGGTACGAACAGTATTTAAAATTCTCAAAATGAAGAGGCCTGTTGGAGCGGATCAGCAGGCTTTTTGTTTGTTTTGTAAAATCCATGCGGTCACCGCAGGATAGAGGCAGCGCATCTGTTGTCGTTTTAGACATCATGGGGGTTAAAGTATGGGTTCAATTAGGCGTTATATGGAATTTGTTAAACCTTATAAATGGCAAATTACCGGAACGATTGCAATCGGAATTGTGAAATTTGCAATTCCACTTCTTATACCGCTTTTGATTAAATATGTGGTGGATGATATTGTTGGCGGTCCTGGCACGGCTGATGAAAAGACGCAGCATCTATTTACGATTTTGGGTGCTATGTTTGCCGTGTTTGTTGTCATGAGGCCGCCGGTTGAGTATTATCGGCAATACTTGGCACAGCTTGCATCAAACAGGATTCTTTATGATATTCGGGATCACCTGTTTACTCATCTTCAAAAGCTTAGTCTACGGTATTACGCAAATACCCGAGGCGGAGAGATTATTTCGCGGGTAATAAATGATGTCGAGCAGACGAAAAATTTTGTTATGACGGGGTTGATGAATGTCTGGCTGGATATTGTCACCATTTTGATTGCTATCGCCATCATGATGACAATGGACGTACCCCTTACACTCATTTCCATCGTTCTTTTCCCTCTATACGGTATCTCGGTAAAGTATTTCTATGGAAAACTTCGCACCCTGACGAAGGTACGGTCACAGGCGCTTGCAGAAGTACAGGGCCATTTGCACGAACGTGTTCAGGGGATGCCGGTGATCCGAAGCTTTGCGATTGAGGATTATGAGCAGCGTCAGTTTGCGTCTGAAAACCAGAATTTCCTTCAGAAAGCGATCGACCATACGAGCTGGAATGCGAAAACCTTTGCCGTCGTTAATACAATAACGGATGCTGCTCCGCTCATTGTTATCGCTTATGCAGGGTATCAGGTTATCCATGGAAATTTAACGGTAGGAACGATGGTCGCGTTTATTGCTTATATTGAGCGTTTGTATGGTCCGTTGAGACGTCTGATTAATTCCTCTACACTGATTACCCAGGCATTTGCTTCAATGGACCGTGTATTCGAGTTTATGGATGAACCGTATGACATTGTTGACAAGCCGGATGCAGTCAAAGCGGATCGTGTGAATGGACAGCTCAAATTCGAGAATGTCACGTTTCAATATGAAGACGATGATGCGAAGGTTCTCGACGATGTAACACTTGAGGCGAATAAAGGAGAAACCATTGCTCTCGTAGGAATGAGCGGAGGCGGAAAATCAACGCTCGTCAGCCTTATTCCAAGGTTTTACGATGTTACGGGCGGCAGGATCACCCTTGACGGGATCGACATTCGGGACTATGAGGCAACCAGTCTTCGCCATCAAATAGGGATGGTGCTGCAGGATACATTCTTATTTTCGCACTCTGTAAAAGAAAACATCCTTGTCGGGAAACCGGATGCGACGGATGAAGAAGTAATTGAGGCCGCAAAAGCCGCAAATGCACATGACTTTATCATAAAGCTTCCAAACGGCTATGATACAAAGGTCGGAGAGCGAGGGGTCAAGCTTTCCGGGGGACAAAAGCAAAGAGTGTCAATTGCCCGGGTGTTCCTGAAAAACCCTCCAATCCTTGTAATGGACGAAGCAACCAGCGCCCTCGATCTTGAAAGTGAACATCTCATTCAGGAAGCGCTCGAAAAGCTATCCAAGGATCGAACCACCTTTATAGTCGCCCACCGTCTTTCAACCATTACCCATGCAGGCCAGATTATCCTCATGGATCATGGGAAAATCGCGGAAAAAGGAACACACAAGGAACTGATGGCGAAAAAAGGACTGTACCACAACCTGTTTCAGATTCAGCAATTAAACTTGTAGAAGCCCTCCAGCTGAAGGGCTTTTTGTCATAATAAAAAGCCTGTCTTCATAACAATGTAGTACCTTCTGGCTATTTTAAATGAAAAATTTTTACAGCAAAAAAAATTATATTGATTCGTTGGGAATTGCCTATGAATAAGCCATTTCTATAATAAAAATACAATAGAATAAAAAATGTTATTTTTTCTGAATATTTACACTAGTGTAAAAGTTTGATATATTATTGAAATATAAAACTTCTTAGTTTCCGCTCTACTCAAAATCATCTTGCTCCTCCCGCATAATCTACATAATTTAAGTAAAATCTTACCGCAAATTGGCTCAAATAAGAGCCCCAACCAGAATGAAAGACACCCGTGCAGCAGTGAATATTTTCTGAAAGAAAAATTGAAGGATCAGTCATTAAGTTTGGCTGAGAACCCCGGAAAACGACTGAAAAGAAACGTACTCAGCCGGAAAGAGAATCGTAACGGCTGGAAAGAAAATCGTAACGGCTGGAAAGTGCATAGTATCGGCTGGAAAAAGAAATTCGGCTAGAAAACTGGGCCAATCGGCAGGAAAAGCACGGTAAGCAGCCGGAAAAAGGACCGAACCGGCTGGAAAAGCGCCGCATCCGGCCGGAAAACGAAGTTTGGCTGGAAAGCCCGTCCAATCGGCAGGAAAAGCACGGTAAGCAGCCGGAAAAAGGACCGAACCGGCAGGAAAAGCGCCGCATCCGGCCGGAAAACGAGGTTTGGCTGGAAAACTGGGCCAATCGGCAGGAAAAGCACGGTAAGCAGCCGGAAAAAGGACCGAACCGGCTGGAAAGCGCCCATTATCGGCCGAAAAACGAAGTTTGGCTGGAAAGCCCGGCCAATCGGCTCGAAAAGCATCGCATCTCCGGTGCACCTATTATAGGTCGAATCGAAATCCCAGGCGAACTGCTCAAACAGCGATCCGCCTGTCCAGCAAAAAAATAAAAAAATAGAGTGTACCGCATAAAGGGGGCAAGACCTTTGGAAAATGAGACGGTTTTAAAAGTCAGGAATCTTTCCGTCGGCTTCAAAAGAGATGCTTCTGTGACGGATGTGGTGAAGTCTGTTGATTTGACCTTGAAGAAGGGTGAAATCCTCGGGATTGTCGGCGAGTCAGGCTGCGGAAAAAGTGTGACGTCCATGGCGCTGATGGGTCTTTTGCCGAATACTTCTCTGGTTAGAGGCGAAATTCTTTATAAGGATAAGGATCTTCTTAAACAAAGTGAAGTTAGTTTAAGAAAGATCAGAGGCAATGAAATCGCGATGATTTTTCAGGAGCCGATGACGTCGCTGAACCCGCTTCTCAAAATCGGGGAACAGCTGACGGAAGCATGCCGGGTTCATACAAAGTGTTCAAAAAAGGAAGCGAGGGAGCAGGCGGTTAAAATGCTTGGGCTTGTCGGTATGCCGAGGCCTGAATCCCTTCTCGGGGAATATCCGCATCAGCTGTCTGGCGGGATGCGCCAGCGTGTCATGATTGCGATGGCGATGATTTGCAATCCGGGTGTATTGATTGCGGACGAGCCGACAACAGCGCTTGATGTAACCATTCAGTCTCAGATCCTGGCGCTTATGAAGGATTTGAATAAGAAGCTGAATACATCGATTTTGCTTATTACCCATGATCTTGGTGTAGTTGCTCAGGTGTGCGACAGGGTCGCTGTGATGTATGCAGGGCAAATTGCTGAGGAGGGGGATGTTGAATCCATTTTTTCTTCTCCAAAGCACCCGTATACGAGGGGGCTGCTGCAGTCCGTTCCCGATATCCGTACAAAGAAAGAAAAGCTTTTTTCCATAAAAGGCCAGGTTCCGAAGCCAGGCAGTATCCAGAGAGGATGCGCGTATGCCAACCGGTGTGAATTCGTTCAGCCGCTGTGCCAGGAGGAGGGGCCGGATTTGACTGTAAGCGGCGGCCAGAAGGTTCGATGCTGGCTGTATAAAGAGGAGGGTGCCCTGATTGAGTCAGCCATTGCTAGAGATTGAAGACTTAAGAAAAGTATATACAAGCCACAAGGGGCTCCTTGGCAGGAATAAAACAGAGGTCACGGCTGTGGATGGAATCAGGCTTCAGCTGAATGCCGGGGAAACGCTTGGAATTGTTGGGGAGTCGGGGTGCGGGAAATCTACCCTCGGCCGCCTGATTGCAAGACTTACGGATGCGACATCCGGTTCGGTCCGGTTTAATGGAGAATCACTATTTGACCTGAACAAAAAGGATATGAAAACAGTCCGGCGCGAGATGCAAATGGTGTTTCAGGATCCGTATGCTTCCTTGAATCCGAGGCAGCAGGTCCAATCCATATTGGAGGAGCCGCTCATTGTTCACAAAATGGGATCTAAGAAAGAACGGACAGAGAGGGTTGCGGACATCATGCGAATCGCGGGCTTTGATCCGGATCTTGGCAAAAGATATCCCCATCAGTTCAGTGGCGGCCAGAGACAGCGGATCGGGATTGCAAGGGCGCTGATGACGAATCCAAAGCTCATTATTGCCGATGAACCTGTATCCGCATTGGATGTTTCCATTCAGGCACAGATTCTGAATCTGCTGAAGGAGCTGCAGGGAACTTTTTCTCTGACTTATCTATTTATCTCTCATGATCTGGGGGTTGTCAGGCATATTAGTGACCGCGTAGCCGTTATGTATCTTGGCAGATTGGCAGAGCTGTCTGACAGTGAATCTCTTTATCGGAATCCTCTTCATCCGTATACGGAGGCATTGCTGTCAAGTGTTCCGATTGCTGAGCCTTCCGGCAGAAAAGAGCCGATTGTCATCAAAGGGGACATGCCGAATCCGGCCGATCCGCCGAAAGGGTGCGCCTTCCATACGAGGTGCCCGAGGGTAAAGGATATTTGCAAGGAAGTGAAGCCGGAGCTTTATCCGGTGGAGGATGGTCGTTTCGTTGCCTGCCATTTATATGGCTGAGCATCGTGAATGATAGATGATGGTGATAAATTAGGGGGGAAACAGACAATGAGAAAAAAGTGGTCCATGCTTGGCTTGATTTTTGTCCTTATTCTTTCACTTGCTTTGTCCGCGTGCAGCAACAAGTCAGCGGGAGGGGAAGACGGAGATGAAAAGGCCGGAGAGAAATCGAACGCGAAGGATACCCTCATTTATGGAAGGGGCGGAGATTCTACTTCTCTTGACCCGATAACCACAACTGAGGGCGAGGCATTTAAAGTTACGGAAAATATTTATGAAAGTCTTTTAAGCTATGGAGATGAGGACACAACGGTTCAGCCTGGTTTAGCCGAGAAATGGGAAGCGTCAGATGACGGTCTCACTTACACGTTCCATCTTCGCGAGGGAGTCAAATTCCATGACGGAACAGACTTCAATGCTGAAGCAGTAGTGAAAAACTTCGATCGCTGGATGAACGGAGATGCGGAAAAATTCCCGTATTACACGATGTTCGGAGGCTTTAAAAAGGATGAAGGCCATGTCATTAAAGAAATTAAAGCCGCCGATGAGAAAACGGTTGTTTTCACACTGAAGCGTCCGCAGGCACCATTCCTTAAAAATATTGCGATGTCACCGTTTGGAATTGCAAGTCCGGCCGCTATTGAAAAATACGGCGACGACTTGAGAGCAAATCCAGTAGGAACAGGACCTTTCAAATTTGTGGAATGGAAAGCAAATGACCGCATCGTATTAGAGAAAAATGAGGACTACTGGATGAAAGGCTATCCGAAGCTGAAACAGGTAATCTTTAAAACGATTCCTGAAAATTCAGCACGTCTCAATGCCCTTCAAACAGGAGAAATCGATTTGATGGACGGTTTGAACCCATCTGACCTTTCAAAGGTAGAGGGTGATAAAAATCTTCAGCTGTTCAAGCGTCCTTCTATGAACGTTGGATATGTTGGATTAACCGTAACAAGAAAGCCGCTTGATAACAAGCTTGTCAGACAGGCGCTTAACCATGCTGTTGATAAGAAAGCCATCATCGACTCCTTCTACGGAGGATTTGCAGAGCCGGCTAAAAACCCGATGCCTCCTTCTCTTGAAGGCTATGATGATTCTGTTGAAGAATATCCGTACGATCTTGAAAAAGCAAAAGCTCTTCTAAAAGAAGCCGGTTTCCCGAATGGATTTGAAATGGAGCTATGGGCTATGCCGGTTGCGCGTCCTTACATGCCTGAAGGAATGAAGGTCGCGGAAGTGCTGCAGGCAAGCTTTGAAAAAATTGGTGTTAAAGCGAAAATCGTAACGTATGAATGGGCAACGTATTTGGAAAAAGCGAGCAAGGGAGAAGCGGATTCATTCCTTCTTGGCTGGACCGGTGACAATGGAGATCCCGACAACTTTATCTATACCCTTTTAGATAAAGACAGCATTGGCGGAAACAACTACACCTACTTCAGCAACCCTGAAATGCATGACATTCTGATTGAAGCTCAAACGGTAACGGATCAAGCGAAACGGAATGAGCTGTATAAAAAAGCGCAGGCCATTGTGCATGATGAAGCACCTTGGATTCCGCTCGTTCACTCCACTCCGATGATGGCGGGAATGTCTGACATTGCAAACTTTATTCCGCATCCAACCGGAACGGATCTGTTCACGAAAGTCGAATTTAAGTAAGAAGGAAAAGGGAGGGGTCCAGGCTCCTCCCTTTTAAAATTTGAAAGGAGATGCGGCGATGCTATCTTATACGATCAGACGCATTGGTATGCTTGTGCCGGTTCTGCTCGGCATGACAATCGTTGTATTTGCAATCATCCGTGCCATTCCGGGCGACCCTGCCCAGGTCATCCTAGGTCAGAGGGCTACGCCGGAAGCGATCCAGCAGCTGACCGCCAAGCTCGGACTGGACCAGCCTATTTATGTACAATATGGTTCTTATTTAATGGATCTCATCACTGGAAATCTCGGTGAATCCATTCGGACTGGCGAGCAGATCAGCAAGGAAATGATTCCGTATCTTGCTGCCACCGCCGAGCTGACGATTTTTGCCATGGCCATCGCAATTATTGTAGGGGTTAACGCCGGAATTATCAGTGCATGGTTCCAGCGCTCATGGTTTGATTACGGCGCGATGATTATCGCACTCATTGGAATTTCGATGCCGATTTTCTGGCTTGGCCTGATGGGACAGTGGTTCTTTTCCATCCAACTGGACTGGCTGCCAACGACTGGCCGCGAAGAAATCCGGAATCCTGTTGACGCTGTGACCAACCTATACTTAATTGATACGCTTATTAATGGGCGGTTTGATCAATTTGGAGAGGTATTCAAGCATCTTATTCTCCCAGGAACTGCACTTGCCACAATACCAATGGCGATTATCGCGCGAATTACCCGTTCAAGTATGATTGAAGTATTGAACGCTGATTACATAAGGACTGCAAGGGCGAAGGGGCTTAGGATGAGCTGGGTCGTATACCGCCATGCTTTGAAAAATGCCGTCATCCCAATTTTGACAGTCATCGGTCTTCAGACGGGCTTGCTTTTGGGAGGCGCGATTCTTACGGAAACGATTTTCGGCTGGCCTGGACTTGGACGTTATATCGTGGAAGCCATCAGCTACCGTGATTATCCAGTCATTCAGTCCGGAATCTTAATGATTGCTCTTCTTTTTGTCCTTGTCAATCTTATTGTAGATCTGCTTTATGCGGCCATTGATCCGCGCATAAAATATTAAGGGGGGAACGACTATGGGAGAACCGCAGCTGCCGCAATCCATCCAATATGCTGAAGAAAAACCACTAACCCCTTTTCAGGAAGGGCTCCGCTCCTTTATGAAAAATAAAATAGCAGTAGCGGGAACAGCTATTGTCCTATTCTTTATCATTGTTGCCATTTTATCGCCGCTAATTGCCCCCTTTGGAATTAACGAGCAGGACTTAACAAAACGTCTGCTGCCGCCATCATCCGAGCACTGGCTTGGAACAGATGACTTTGGCCGGGATATTTTTTCAAGAGTTGTTCACGGGGCAAAAATTTCATTGTTTGTCGGCTTCTTTTCTGTACTGGGATCGGTTATTATTGGCTGTTTGCTCGGGATAATCGCCGGCTATTACGGTAAATGGGCAGACACCATAATTTCACGTTTTTTTGATATCATGCTTGCTTTTCCAAGTATCCTGCTTGCCATTGCCATCATTTCTATTCTGGGGCCATCCCTTCAAAATGCGTTAATTGCGATTGCTGTCATTAACATTCCGAACTTTGGACGGCTGCTGAGGGCAAAGGTGCTCAGTGTGAAGCAGGAGGATTATATTATGGCCGCGAAGTCGATTGGCATGAAGGATGCCCGAATTCTCTTCAAGCATGTGCTGCCGAACAGCTTTTCTCCGATTATCGTTCAGGCAAGCCTTGCCATCGCAACAGCGATCATTGAAGCTGCTGCCCTTGGATTCCTTGGACTCGGCGCACAGGCACCAAGTCCGGAGTGGGGGAAAATGCTTTCGGATTCAAAGCAGTACCTGATTCAGGCACCGTGGACAATGATCTTTCCCGGACTTGCCATAATGCTGACAGTTTTAGGCTTCAACCTAATGGGGGATGGGCTTAGAGATGCGCTTGATCCTAAATCAAAGCATTGAAAAGGTTAAAAATAAGCTCCTTAAAACACCTTCGAAATGGTTGCATTGCTGCCGTTTTGAAGGTGTTTTTATGTTTTTATCGTAATTTGGGGTTATATGTTAAAGTATTATTTGAGAGTAAAAGTGAAAGGGTAGAAGAAAATGAATATTGAACGACAATTATATCAATCAGCTATAGATTTAATAGAAAAAAGATATCCTACCGGGTGGGGCGGAGCTGCAGCGATGTATACAGAAAACGGTCAAATTTTAACAAGTGTTGCCCCAGAAGTGATCAATGCATCAACTGAATTATGTATGGAAACAGGTGCAATTCTTGAAGCCCATAAACTGAATACAAAGGTAACACATACTATTTGCGTTGTAAGAGAGGATGAAAAATCGGAATTTACTGTTTTAACTCCTTGTGGCGTATGCCAAGAACGGCTTTTTTACTGGGGAGAAAATGTACAAGCTGCTGTAACAAACACAAATGGTATATTGGAGTACAAAACTTTAAAGGAGATACAGCCGTATCATTGGCATAAAGCCTATGAAAACAATTGAACTATTAAATTAGCACGGCTTTTGATATAAGCTGTGTTAAAGCCTAATGTTCTAACACCTGTTGATTGAAGCGAGGTCTGTAGCGGAAATCAACAGCCAAATTTCACAGTGCCTTTTAAAAAATAGTTTTAACACGAAGAAAAAACGCCTGGAAAAATCTCCAGGCGTTTTTTAGGTGCTTAATTTACAGGCTATTTCAAATGCTTAATATTTTGGCCATCCCTATTCTTTCGTCTCGCTTATTTCAATTTCATTTTCTTCCTTATGATAGCTCTGGAAGCTGTTGATCAGCGTATCAAGATGCTCCAGCTGTTCACTGTAATCCAAGATGTTCGCTACGAGCGGAAGCATGTGATAGAAGCAGGCAGGGTCATGGCATTGATTTTGATATTTCATGAACTCCTCTACCAGTTCCCGTTTATTGAAAAACCCTTCTTGTATTAACTCATTCGGTGTTTCCGTTTTGATTTTGCCGATAAATTTCAAAAGAATGCGTTCATGGTAGCTAAGCAGGTAATCCAATTCTGTTGTGATGATCTGCTGCAGCTCAGGTGTTGTCAGGTGAAGCTCGTTTTCAAGGCGGTGCAGCTTTTTCAGTGTATCCAGCGCCTTGTTCGTTGTCAGAAGCATCTGTCTGAAAAGAACGAGCTTCCTTGATTTTGTCAGCGTGTTGCGGCGCAAATAGTTTCGCTCTTCCTTGTAAAGAAGATAAAGCTGATCGAGCTGCATCATGTTTTCTTTTAGACGCTCAATGTCCTCTTTCAGGACACTATGTTCAGAAGCCTGGCGGATATTGATCCGGATCCACTTCAGAATTTCCTCTGTACTGTCAGAAATTCGGTAGTAAAGCTTCGTCTCATATTTTGGAGGCAGGAATAGCAGGTTCACAATAAATGCAGAGAAAACCCCAAGCATGACGGTTCCAAAACGGAGCAGGGCGAACTGGATGAAATTTTCCCCGGGTGTCTCCATGATGGCGATGACTGTTACAATCGCAACGGGAATGGTATTTTGAATCTTGAGCTTCAGGTTAATGGAAATGACGATGACGGCAGTCAAACCGACGACGAATGGATGGGGGCCAAATATAAGTCCAAACATTATAGCAAAAGCGGCTCCAATAAAATTCGCTTGCACTTGTTCAATTACGGATAAATAAGAACGGTAAATCGTTGGCTGAATGGCAAAAATCGCTGCGATCCCCGCGAAAACCGGAGATGGCAGGTTCAACAGAGAGGCAATCCATAATGCAATGGTAATCGCAATCCCTGTCTTTAAAATTCTGGCACCGAGTTTCATATAAGTTAAGGTTACATTCCTTTCAAAGGGTTTAAGTAAACAACTACGTAATATACAACGTTTAAAAGGATTATTCAAGATACTATTTCCCATTTTCGGATAAATCATAACGCGCTCCAGCAAAAGAGGAAAAACACCCCCACTATTTATAAGGATGGAAGCCTTTACACTAATGAAATAGAATTTAACCATTTTTAGTGAATTTGTCTGTTCTTTTATCTAGCAACAATGGTAAATTAAAACAGGATTAATTTTAATACAGTTGCTTTGCCTCTGTTTTAAACAGATAGTTGTATGGGCAATCCGCATTTAGGCGGGGAAGATGGAGAAGCAGAAATGAGCAATCATCACGAATGAAAAATAAACAAGAGGAGTCACTGCCATGAATTATGTTATTTGTGCAACATGCGGAGTGCAATACGGAAAGATACAAAGTCCATCCCAATGTATAATTTGTTCAGAAGAAAGACAATATGTCAGTCCTTCAGGCCAGACATGGACGACCCTTGAAGAAATGCAAAAATCAGGTACTTATAAAAATGAGATCCTTGCAGAAGAACAGGGACTGTACAGTGTAACGACCAAACCGGGATTTGGAATTGGCCAGACGGCCTATTTGGTTCAAGAGAAGGGGTTTAATGTCCTTTGGGATTGCATCACCTATCTGGACCAGCAAACCATCCAGCATATTAATGAAATGGGAGGACTGCAGGCGATTGCTCTTTCCCATCCCCATTATTATTCGACTCAAGTGGAATGGGCAGAAACCTTCAATGCTCCCATTTATATTCATGAGGATGACAAAGAATGGGTAACGAGAAGCAGTGATAAAATCATCTTCTGGTCTGGAGAGTCCTTAGAACTCCACCAAGGCATCGTTCTGCACCGGCTGGGAGGACACTTTAAGGGCGGAGCAGTGCTCCAATGGATAAATGGAAACAGCGATAATGGAGTGTTGCTTACGGGGGATGTGATCCAGGTCGTCGCTGACCGGAAATGGGTGAGCTTCATGTACAGCTATCCGAATCTGATTCCGCTGCCGCCTGGCAAGGTTGAAGAGATAGCTGAAAAAGTAAGACCATTAAAATTTAACCGGCTTTACAATGCTTTTCATCGTGTTGTACTGGATGATGCCAATCATTCCGTTCAAAAATCAGCAGAAAGATATGTCCAAGCAATTAATGGTACGTTATTTGATACATAAAGAAAAAGGCAACGGGTTCTGTTTTGAAGTGCAAACTTCCTAATAAACAAAAATAATGGTAGAGTTATTTGTAGCGAAAACAACAATTATATTTGCATAAAAATGGTCAGTGGCTGATGTGCCTCTGACCATTTATTTATGACGATTATTCAATTAAAGCCCCTGATTTTTTAATAGCGGTTAAAAATGCTTTTTATTAAGCGGAACATCATTCTTGGAATAAAAGTTAAGATGTTCCATAGCAATTCAAATAATAATTCACTTCTAATTTCCCTGAATGTATCCCTAATAGATCTCCTATTTCTGTTTTTGCTTCTTTTCATACTTTCTCCTACTTCTATGTCACTTTCCTACCTTTATCCACTTGTGCTTATTCAACAATCACCTTTAATTGAAGATTCTGTTCTCTGTATTTTATCATACATGCTGCCCTCAGTTTCTTTTTTGTGTGCCTAAAAGTGTATGAGAAGTTGCATCAGATAATTTGAGGAACAGAGAGTTTTGTAATGTGCATTTCAGGGTGCATTTTGTATTGCAATTTATGAAGATTTATCGGCAAAATCAATAAGATTTGGCACTCCTTTTGATGTGTTTTTTTGTTTTTGTACTCAAAAGTGAACCCGTCAGGATTCATGCCTTTTTTTCATTTAATAAGGTCACTCGGCATACTGCCTTCTTGTTCAACCCGGGCTTTCCAGGAAAGTATGGTGCAGTTGTCGAGAATTTTTGCTCTGGATGCTTCGGTCATTAAATGAAGAACACCGTCTTCATGAGTTCTTTGCCTGAACTCTGCGAAAACGGCCTCAGGCTTTACATAGGGAAGATCCGGACACTCAATAAGCCCATCCGTCGCAAGGAGAATGTGGCTGGTGCCTTTTCTAAGTTCCTTAACACCGGAGCTGAAGCATGGAACGGAAAGATCGAACGTGTTCACCTGCCCAACCCATTCATAGAAGCTGCGGTGGTTCTGCTGATACTCGCCGAGAGCTGCAAGCTCAGGATGAAAAAGGTGGAGGACGCAATCACCAATTGAAAACCAAAACAAATATTTTTCTTTGCGGGCAGCAATCAGACAGGCAGTTTCCCCCTGAACCCTCCTGCAAGAACTAAGAAAATCAGGATTCATGAAAAAAGCAGACAGGAACTCCTGCAGCTGCTTTATTGCTTCCGAAGGCTGCTTACAGAGAATAGTACGGATTGGGTCATCATGTTTGTCAAATTCCTTCATAACAAGAGTCGTACTCTCAGCGGATTTGTGCCCATCCAAAATCACTGCGAATTCCCAATCGTCTCCTGTCATTACGAAAAACCCGTCCTCATTTTTAGTCTGGCCGGATTCGGAGCTTCCGCCGAATAGTCCGGCAGTAATAGGGCCAATCGTTTTTACTGCAGTTTCATCTAGATATTTATGATCGCTCCCAGCCCACGAGTCTTTCATTCCTTCACCCCAGTTTTGCTTTTTTACCTAAATAGACAACAAAATATAAACAGCTTAATCCTAAGACAGCAAAAATAGATAAAAGGTTACAGGGTCACCGGCACTGTTCAATTCGTCATCAAAAATCCCGTTTAAGAAAAGCAGCTGAACGGAAGTAACGGTGCAGATGGCAGAAAGAATGATAACGGTAAAGGCGTTAATAAGTCGTTTTGAGCTAAAAGCAAGAACAGTTATTAAACAAAATTAAAATCGGTCTAAATGGTCAATCCTTTAAAAGGTTTCCGGCCTTCCTCAGCCTCACACTATAATAGCGCATTGCTTTTGGTACCCCATAAATCTCAAGATATCCCTCCATGATTAAATGCCTCAGCCGGTATTCGTAAAAAGAATCACCAATCTGCTGATCCAAGTGTCCTATCAGTTCGCCTATGACTCTTGCAGCTTTCATAAACCCCTGTTCTCCCCTGCTTTGCAGACCCCGAACGGTATCTAATATAAGATCATCGTAAAACGCTTCACTGACGCTCTTAATTTCTTCATTTTCCCAAATCCTTAAAAGCTCCTTAGAAGATGATAATTCAATCCATTCACGTTCTATCGCATTCCTTGCTTTTTCAGAAAGAGAAGGGGATGATTGGTTGCTTTCGTAAATAGCTGATAGCTGATCAGGCAAAAGCTCACCGGTATGCCGCGGGTACCCCTCATTGGCTTTGTGAGGAAAAGCTTCTCTGAATTCTTTTGCAGTATTCAAGACATGAACAGGATTGTTTTTTCCTCTTAATAAAAAGAGGGCAAGCCTGTGTCCGGTTTGTTCATGTGAATTTTCCCCGCTCCAGATCCAAACAGGAATTTGCTCAGGGATGGCTTTAATTTCAGTGATGGCATCGTTTAAGCGATTTTCCTTTGATTGGATATCCTCATCATGTTCAAAAAGAATGTGGTGTTTCAGCCACTCATATCTAAGGGTTACGCCCTGTTCCTCATTCAATAGGGAGATGGGTCCGATAGACAGCATATCCGGAATGCTGATCACCTTTTCAGGGTACATCTTCCTTGCTTCCTTTAAGCATCCAGCTGCAGAATCACCGAAAACGAGGTGCACGGCTTTATCATTATTTTTAGGGGCAGCTTGTTTTTCCTTCGACTTAAGGAGATCATGAAACATTTCCTGGATTTCTATTGCGAGTTCCTGATCTGAATCTTGAATTAAATCGGTTCGCAGTAATATGTGAAATAAAAGGGATTTGGTTTCATCTTCTTGTAAGTTCTTTACTTGATTTTTTAATTTTGTAATTTTTTCGATCAAATTTTCACACCTCTTTTTAAAACAGGATGGGATGATTTACGCTCCAATCATCCGTACTGCAAAATGCTTTGATTAACAACAAAATTGGTAATATACCAATTTTATATGAAAAAGGAAAAAACTACTATAATTATAGTTTGACCTCAATTTCTAAAACTCGGTAATGTCTTCAACGATTCCTACAAACAGATGCGATGTTATCGGGCTGCCCATATGCCATGTCTCAAACCTTTTCTTGATCCATTTGGATCATTTCTCAATTCCGAGTTGACCGATAGGATAAAATTGTTTAAAATACAATTAATAAAATTATTTTGCCGATCGGTTAACCGAAGGCTCTTTATTTCCCCTCTTGGGCGAGGAATAAAGAGCCTTTTTTATTATCTAATCAGAAGGAGTGGACATGGATGAAGAAGCTTGATCAAAAGAAAATAGAGTATTTGATGTCCTTGTTGCAGCGCCTTGAATATGGTTCATTGCTTATTACCGTTCATGCAAACGAAATTACGCAGGTAGAAATTAAGGAAAAAACAAGAATAGCCAAAACAGGAACAGTGAAATAGGAGGGAGAAGGATGATTACAGCGGAAACCGTGAACAGTCCTGATCTTGTTTTTCAGCAATATTGCAAAGAGGTCTTCGGAGTGAATAGAGGGATTTATAATACGATTGATGAGTGGTTTTTTCAAGCCGGAGCAGTGTCTGTGCTCGAAAGAAGGCAGATAATCGTTAATTTCCTTCAGGACCTGTCTGAACCGAATCAGGGGGAAAAGGCAGCTCTGTTAAAGGTAGGGAAAGGAGGACTGGTACCGGCGCTTTATGCTTTTTGGAAGAAGTGTGCGTAGGGTTGTTTAGTGCGTGCCTGACCCGCACTCTATAAAGAAGTAAAGCTCTGGCACCATTTCCGCCATCCGCTGCGCCACAAGGCTTCGCATGACGCAGTCTCTGTCCCCCGCTGCGGTGAAGAATGACGGGACTGGCACCGTGCCAGTCCCCGGTTTCTGTAAAGAACGAAAGCTCTGGCACCGGAGCTTCAAAGCCTTGATAACACAGGGTTTAAAGACCGCAATCTCCGTCCCCTGTTGCGTTAAAGCAAGTCGGGACTGGCACCCCGCATAAACGCAAAAAAAGAACCAGCCCCCAAAGGACCGGTTCTCACCTATCAACCACCAATATCACTCCGTAGAAACAGAAGGATCTGCCTGTTCCTTAGCCGGTACAAGCTGCAGGAAATGCTGCGCCGGATTGTCGAGCAGCTGCTTTAAATCTTCCGCTTCAGCCTGCTGTCCATGTTCTTCAAGAGCGGCGATATAGATACCGAGAAGCTCCTGAATATCGGACAGGCCTTTTTTATTTAGATGGGTAATTTCAACTTTTGCACCTTTAGCGATTCGGCGCTCAAGGGCCGTTTGATTGAGCCCCATTTCAGGCTGCTGGCGGACATAGACGACTCCGCCTGTCATCCCTGCGCAAATCCATGGACCCGGGTCACCGAGGACAAGGCCGCGGCCGTTTGTCATGTACTCGAAGGCAAAGCCCTTGATGTTTGCGTTGACTCCTATGTTTCCATGCTCTACTGCCGGAATTGGCTTTTCGATGCGGCCGCCGATGATCATGTCGGCGCCGGATAGACGAATCCCGGCTCTTGCATCTGCATCTCCCTGAACGAGAAGGGTTCCGCTTTGGGCACCGTAGCCGAAGCCTTTCCCGACCGAGCCGCTGTAAAATTCGCCGTCTCCGCCTTTTCCTTTCAGGACGCGGATCGCACCGCCGAAGGACGTTTTTCCGGTTCCGTCCTGTGCGCCGCCTTCAACGGATATCGTGATTCCGCTTGAATTGTATGCACCAAGTCCGTTGCCGGGAACAGATCCGTTCCTATATGTCAAACGGATGTCTTCCAGTTCTTTATAGGATCCGTCAAGGCGCTCGCGAACCCGATGACCGGATACGCGGCTTCCAAGAACGCGCTGTTCGGAGGTGATGCTTGCAAATTCCCTGGACTGATGAAGATCTTCATCCCTGTAATCCAGATATTCTGCTCCTGCTGCAACGGCAAGACCGCGTTCCTGGCTGCTTGCTGCCACCTCTTTATGAGCACTCGCAAGGTTCTGTATTTCAAGTGGCTTCAGCAATAGGGAAAGATCCATTGCATCGGTCTCTTTTGTTTGCTCAAGCAAATCGGAGCGGCCGACAATGCTTTGCAGGTTCGTAAAGCCTAGTGAAGCCGTCAAAGCCTTCAGTTCGCTTCCGAACGCTGTGAACATGTTTTTTAATCCCTGAACGGCATTATCGTATTGTCTTGGAACGAAACGTCTAAGTCCGTGTTCTTTTGCCTGTGCCTCAGATTCGATTTGCGTTGCAATTCCGACGTGGCACGTATCCAGATGACAGCCGCGGCACGTTGTACAGCCGATGGCGATCATGGAAAGAGTACCGAAGCCGATGCGGTTTGCCCCAAGCAGCATAAGTTTTACTACATCCAGCGCGCTTTTCACACCGCCGTCTGCCCATAGTTCAACCTTTTGGCGCAGTCCGGCTTCAAGAAGGGCATTGTGTGCAGCCTTCACACCGATTTCAACAGGAAGCCCAACATATTGAAGTGCATGAATTCTGGCAGCACCTGTTCCTCCGTCAAATCCGCTTAAGGTAATAATGTCAGCGCCTGCTTTGGCAATTCCTACAGCGATGGTTCCGATATTTGGCACAACCGGCACTTTTACCGCGACCTTCGCCTGATCATTCGCCGTTTTCAGCTCGGTAATCATTTGCGCAAGGTCTTCAATGGAATAGATATCATGGTTGTTTGACGGAGAAATCAAATCAGAACCAATCGTCGCATTACGGGCTTCCGCTATCTTTGCTGTTACTTTAGATCCCGGCAAGTGGCCGCCTTCTCCAGGCTTTGCTCCCTGGCCGATTTTGATTTCAAGAAGGTTAGAGGAGTTCAGCAGCTCTGCATTGACTCCGAAACGTCCGGATGCAACCTGCTGGCCGCGCGTTTTCGGGTATTTGCCGAGCATATCCTTAATTTCTCCGCCTTCACCGTTCAGGCTGACCATATTCAGCTGATCCGCTGCTTCGGCATAGGCACGGAAGGCGATTTCGTTCTGGGATCCGAAGGACATGGAAGCAATGATAAACGGCAGGTCATGCTCGCCGACCCTTATATCCACCTTTTCCGGATTTACGCTTGAATCGGTTTGCTTCAGGCTCGTCAGGTGGCGAATTGCGATTGGATTTGCTTCCTCCTGCTCGGTAATTTTTTCGCGGTATGCTTCATAATCACCGTTTGCAGCCACATCTCCAATCGCTTTCCAGATCCTTGGGAACAGATGGAAGGTTTTTGTAGGACGGGCTTTTTCATTTTCAAAATCCTCTGCCCGCTCAACCGCATCTGTTTTCATTTGATTGAAATTGTAGCGCAGCTCATTTGAACCAAGGAAGTTCGGAATATCAAGCAAGTCACCGATTTCATGATTAAGACCGATAGCTGAAAACAGGCGTCCATACCCGCGCAGTTCGTGAATGCCGATCGTTGAAATGACTTTTTCCAGACCTTTATTCAGAGCTTCAAAAAGATTAACAGAAGGCTGTGTCTGGCCGTCTTCCGCTACTGTCGCAAAAATCATGTACGGATTCAGGATATTCGCACCCAGTCCATATGCCGTAATGATGTCATGAAGGGAACGGATTGCTCCGGATCGGAGAAGAATTGAACAGTCCCTTCTCAGCTGCATAGCAACAAGGGTCTGATCAATCACAGACGTAATCAAATGGGGATCAATCCACAGATTTCCGTCCTTATGGGCAAGATGATCGTCCAGTACAAGCAGCGCAGCACCATCGCGAACCGCTTGAATGGCTTCGGCAGTCAGACGGTCAAGTGCTTCCTTCAGGGATTCATTCTCAGAAAAAACGGTATTTAAAACATAAAGCTGTTTATTTCTTGAGAAATGTTCGGATAACTCCTCATATGGGAGCTGATTGGACGCTTCAAATGCTTCATGAGCGAGAAGGCCTTCCATCACGATTGGAGAAGGAAGCTCTAAAATATGCTCAAAAGATTCCGCATCAAACAGGGACGGCCTTTTTCCGGCAATCGTACGGGTTGAGAAATGCTCGGATTCCCGGTCCCGGTCAATAGCAGGGTTTGTTACGACGGCAACGCTCTCTTTAAAGAAGTCTGCCAGGTTTTTACGGCCTGGATGAATGGCGGCAAGAGGACCATCATGTCCAAGAGAACGGATTGGTTCAACGCCTTTATCCGCCATCTGCTCAAGAAGCTGGATATGCTCCCGGTCCCAGCCGAATGCTGCGTAATGACCGTTATGAAGCTTCATAACCGGTGAAGTTGAGCATTTTCCTTTTGAAACAGGATGATTCAAATGGGTGCCAAAGCCGTCTATCTGAACGCGGCTTGTAAAGCGGCCGTGAACTTCCTCCTGGTAAGCAGGATAATCATAGACTTTGATAGAATCCCCATCCCATTTCAAGCCCACTTTTTCACCAGGCGCCAGCGGCTTTGGATTAGCCATGTATTCACTAGCCGGAATGATGCCGGGCTCTGATGCAAAAATATAGGAAGTTTTTGTTTCTACCTTCCAAAGCGGACGAAGCCCCAGAGCATCCACGCTGTAGACGGCTTCATCTCCGAAACGGGAAATGATGCCCGCAGGACCCTGTGCAAAATGGCCCCAAGCTTCCCTAATATAGGTATACAAATCTTTCAGGTGGTCTGGATAAGACTTGATTTCATTAATAATAGGAGGGAACAGGACATCAAGTGCTTCAAATAAGCTGTATCCGTCACGGCATACGAGGGTCTCGATCGTCCGATTCAAATCCTGTGAATCACTTCCGCCGATAGTGAGCGGGGCACCAATCATGCGCGCCTCATCGCGAAGCTTTGAAATGGTATTGATTTCACCGTTGTGGCCGAGCATGCTGAACGGCTGCACACGGAAAAAGTTTGATAGGGTGTTCGTTGAATAGCGGTTGTGGCCGAGAGTCATGGAAGACGCCACTAGCGGATCTGCCAGGTCATGATAATACTGAGGCAGAACGTCCCCCGCGCCCATTACTTTGTAAACTGCGGCATGCTGGCTCAGAGAAGCGGTATGGATATGCTCATCCTTCTCAAGTTCGATAGCCAAATCAAATAAGCGTTTAGTCAGTGTTTCATTCGTTTCTTTTACAGGAATCAGGGCAGTCTGCCAGAAAAGAGGCTCCTCCTGAACGGCTATTGGTCCAAGTGCATTAGAAGATGTGACTTTGTCCGTTTCAAAAACAATGTCAAATCCATAGGAAGCAATATGCTTTTCTGCGGCTTTCTTCGTTTCAGACTGATTGCCATGGCGTGATAAAAAGAAATGTCCGACAATAAAATCGTCCCGGTCTGTCAGGTTTGAATCGGCACCGGCCTTTTCAAGCTTTTGCTTCCAGAGATCGCGCGGGATATCAATGTGAATGCCTACACCGTCGCCTTCTTCATTAATGAAGCCTGCACGGTGGTTCATCGTGACAAGGGCTTTAATACATGCATCGATGTTCTCTTTTGTCGGTATGTTATGTTTCTCTACTATTGAAACAATTCCGCATGCATCGTGTTCTGCGTTTTCATAGTTTTTAAATGTACTGGGACTCCACTTTTGCTTCATATTCATCGGCTGCCATGAGGGAACTTTTTATTCCGCTCGCTGCGCCTTCACCTCCTGCTGATAAGTGTTGAAATGGTAAGTAAGATTGAAGAGTAATAGGATGTAAAATTAGGGCGGAGAAGAGAAAAGAAAACAGTGCCGGGCAAGTGTAGATCGTGCACTGAATTTATATAATTTTCAGAATTATAGCTTTTATCATACCACCTAAGAAAAACATTTTCAATTATTTATGCAAAATGATGAAAGCGGCATTCATGTCAACAACTGTGGCATATTTGTTCCAAACGCTTATATGCATGATTAAGTAAGCGTTTTCATAGTTGCGTTTAAAAAGAATCAGAGAATGAAAGGGTAATCGGATTGTATAATTGTGTATTTTTATACAGTAGGTATATGGGCTGCGGGAATTTGCCTGTGTATTTGGAACTTGGCCCGGAAACCTTGGTAAGTGGCCCGTATTCGTTGAAACTTGGCCCGTAAACGGCCGCAGGTAGCCCGTAAACAAAAAAGGACCGGCTCTAAAGCATGCCGGTCCCTTACCAAATTTTATTTTTTCAAAGCTTTAAACGCTTTTTCCACTGCAGCAAGAGTTTCCGTAATATCTTCTTCCGTATGCTCGGTTGTCAGGAACCAGGCCTCGTATTTAGAAGGGGCAAGGTTGATTCCCTGATGCAGCATTTCCTTAAAGAAGCGGGCGAACATTTCGCCATCTGTGTTTTCGGCCTGTTCATAGTTTTCTACTTTTTCATCGGTAAAGTAGATCGTCAGCGCGCCTTTCAGACGGTTTACTGTGATTGTGACTTCATTTGCAGCCGCATGCTTTAGGATGCCTTCTTCAAGGATGGCGCCAAGACGGTCCATTTTTTCGTATACGCCTTCCTGCTCCAGTACTTCGAGGCAGGCGATTCCGGAAAGAATGGATGCGGGGTTGCCGGCCATTGTACCTGCCTGATATGCAGGTCCGAGCGGTGCGACAGTTTCCATAATCTCTTTTTTGCCGCCGTAAGCGCCGATTGGCAGGCCGCCGCCGATGATCTTTCCGAGTGCGGTCAGGTCAGGGGTTACGCCGAGCATATCCTGAGCGCCTCCATACATGAAGCGGAATGCCGTGATGACTTCATCGTAAATTACTAGGGCTCCGGCATTGTGGGTAATTTCGTTTACCTGCTCCAGGAAGCCGGGTTTCGGTTCAACAATCCCGAAGTTGCCGACGATTGGCTCGACCAGTACAGCGGCAATTTCGCTTCCCCATTTTTCCATCGCTTCGCGGAACGGTTCAATGTCATTGAATGGAACGGTGATGACTTCCCGGGCGATGCTTTTTGGAACCCCTGCAGAGTCCGGTGTACCGAGTGTCGCTGGACCTGATCCTGCTGCAACAAGGACAAGATCGGAGTGGCCGTGATAGCAGCCTGCGAACTTAATGACTTTATCGCGTCCTGTGTAAGCACGGGCTACACGGATCGTCGTCATGACGGCTTCCGTACCCGAGTTCACAAAGCGCACCTTTTCCATGTTCGGCATGGCTTGCTTCAGTTTTTTAGCAAAATCAATTTCGAACGGAGTAGGGGTTCCGTAGAGAACGCCGTTTTCCGCCGCTTTAGTAATGGCCTTTGTAATATGAGGGTGTGCATGTCCGGTAATGATCGGACCGTACGCCGCCAGATAATCTATGTATTTATTTCCGTCGACATCCCAAAAGTATGCGCCTTGGCCTTTTTCCATGACAACGGGAGCTCCTCCGCCTACGGCTTTATAGGATCGGGACGGGCTGTTTACACCGCCGACAATATGTTCAAGGGCTTCTCTTTGAAGTTCTTCTGATCTGGTAAATTGCATAAGTAATCCTCCTAAAAAAGTCTGCTCTTTATTCTAGCACTTTTTCAGGAGGATTTCTGTTCAGCTACTTGGCAATGATTTCATCAACGATTCCATAAGCGAGTGCTTCTTTTGCGGTCATATAGTAATCGCGGTCTGAATCCCGGGCAACCTTCTCAATCGGCTGTCCGGTCTGTTTGGCGATTTTTTCATTCAAGATCTGTTTGGTGTGAAGCAGGCGTTTCGCGGTTATTTCAATATCGGACGCCTGGCCGCGGGCACCTCCAAGCGGCTGGTGAATCATCACCTCGGCTGAAGGGAGCGCATACCGTTTTCCCTTTTTCCCGGAAAGGAGCAGCATCGCCCCCATGGAAGCGGCCATCCCGATGCAGATCGTTTTCACATCAGGTTGAATGTAATCCATCGTATCGATAATCGCGAACCCTGCGGTTACCGAACCGCCCGGACTATTTATATAGAGGGAAATATCTTTTTCCGGATCCTCTGAAGCGAGGAAAAGCATTTGGGCAACCGCGCTGTTGGCTGTATGATCATTGATTTCGTCACTAATCATGATGATGCGGTCTTTTAAAAGCCTTGAGTATATGTCATACGATCTCTCACCGTGTTTCGTTTGTTCCACTACATAAGGTATCATGTTCATCTGCAAATCCTCCGTTTATTAAGCGGCCATAAGTGCCATCGGTCCGCTGTTTGTTTTCGGAACGAGGGTCAGCAGATTGAGCAGGGGATGCGGATCTTCTTCAGTCAGAGAGCGGCTGATGGCAGCGGCCAGCTCTCCGTCAATATCCGATGTGCCCTCCTGCATCGAGTGCTGCCTCGCCCTGAATAGCAGGGCTTTAACGGTTGCAACTGTAAAGCCTGTTATTTCAGCAATTTCTTCATTTTTGAAAAGCAGCGCTTCCTTCAGCACAAAGACTGCTGCCTGTTTTTTCGTCATGACCGATGCAAGCCATTCGGCAAGCTCCGCTATTTTGCTTTCTGTATTGGCTCCAGTTAAATCAGATGGAACGAACCCGGTAGTCATCCGCTTTTGTTTGCGGTAGAAATCAATGTGCAAATGGCAGGCGGCTTTGTTATAAAGTGCCTGGGGCAGATCTTCCGGCAGTTCTTGATATTTTTCCAAAAGTTTGCATACCGTTGCTTGGGCGAGATCCTCGGCGTCCCATTTATTTCGTGTGAGAATGAGACAATATTTAAATAGGGAAAGATACGTTTCAGTAAGGTCTTTCTTTTCAAAACGAGCAGCGCTGCTCTTTTTCATCGATTTCACTCCTTAAAGGTGCACCTTTGTATACTAAACGGATGAATGACTTAAAAGGATATGGGTTTCTGCATTTTATTCTTTCCAGGGAAGATGAATTCCTTCAAAGTTGGGATGATATAGGCTAAACTATCTTTGGCAGACATTACGAAGGGAACGTGCAAAATGAAAAATGTCATTGAAACAGAAGGGCTTCGGAAGGAATTTAAAGCCTATTCGAGCCGGGAAGGCCTGGGAGGCGCTTTCCGGGATTTGTTTACACGCAATTATAAAGTGGTCCGCGCTGTCGACGATCTATCGTTTACCATCAAGCAGGGAGAGATGGTCGGTTATATCGGTGAAAACGGGGCGGGAAAATCCACGTCCATAAAAATGCTGACGGGAATCCTGAATCCAACGGCCGGAACGGTTCGTGTCAATGGAATGGACCCCCACAGGCAGCGGGAGAAATTTGTAAGCTCGATCGGAGTAGTATTCGGCCAGCGCTCCCAGCTTTGGTGGGATATCGCGGTACAGGAATCATTCCGTCTTTTGAAAAAAGTGTACAAGGTTTCTGATGAGGATTATAAAAACCACATGGAGCATGTGATTGAATCGCTTGATATCGGTCCGCTGCTGGATAAGCCGGTCCGGAAGCTGTCGTTGGGACAAAGGATGAGATGCGAGCTTGCCGCTGCATTGATCCATAATCCGCCGCTCTTGTTTCTGGATGAGCCGACAATTGGACTGGATGTATTGGTGAAACTGAAGATCCGCCAGTTTTTGAAGGAAATGAATGAGAAATACAAAACGACGATTTTGCTGACCACCCATGATTTATCCGATATTGAAGCGCTTTGTGAGCGGGTCATCATGCTCGACCAGGGAAAAATTATTTATGATGGCGCGCTTGCGCACCTCCGCCAGGATTTCGGCGAAGGAAAGAAGATTGAGTTCCAGTTTGGAGAGCCTGTAGATGAATCATCATTAAAGGTTCTATCAGAGGAGCTTGAAGTTTTCTGGCAGCAAAACAATGAAAACAGCTGGACGGCCTTGCTCACAGCACAGGAAGCCGGCATGTCCGAGCTTATCGGACGTGTAGTAGGAGCGAAAAAAGTGCTGGATATGAGCATTCATGAGGTTTCAACAGAAGAAATCATCCGCCAGATTTATGAAAAAGGCTACCAGCCGGAGAAGAGGATCCTGACATGATGCGGGGGTCTTGGCATGGATAAATATATAGAAATGGTGCGCATCCGCTTTTTGATGATGCTTGCGTACCGGACGAACTACTATAGCGGCATTTTGATCTACAGCATTAACATCGGTGCTTATTTCTTTTTGTGGTCCGCAATTTATGGAGACAAAGGGAATATTCAGGGTCTGACTGTGCTGCAGATGTCTACTTATGTGGCAGTGGCCTGGATGGCGCGCGCTTTTTACTTCAACAACATCGACAGGGAAATTGCCCTTGAAATTAAGGAAGGGAAGGTAGCCGTCGAGCTGCTTCGTCCCTATCATTATCTTGGGATGAAAACGATGCAGGCGTTCGGTGAAGGGGTATTTCGCCTGTTATTCTTCTCAATGCCGGGCATGATTTTTATCGCTTTTGTTTTTCCGCTGGAATTTCCGGGGAATGCCGCAACATGGATCTTTTTTGCGTTGTCACTCGTTTTCAGCTTTATTATCAACACACAAATCAATTTGCTTACAGGTATTATGACGTTCTTTCTATTTAATAATGATGGGTTAATCAGAGCGAAACGGGTAGTAGTGGATCTGTTTTCAGGGCTGCTTTTGCCGATCAGCTTTTATCCGGGCTGGGCGCAGGGAGTCATGCAATATTTCCCGTTCCAGGCAATCAGCTATGTGCCAAATATGATTTTCACAGAGGCCTATAAAGGAAACGAACTCTTGCAGGCACTTCTGTATCAAGGAATATGGGCTATCCTCCTCCTTATTCCAATCCAGCTTCTATGGATGCTGGCAAAAAAGCAAATGGTCATCCAGGGAGGGTAACGCATGTATTACGTATCGATGTTTATCCAATATGCAGGACAATATATGAAAACGAGGCTGCAATACAGGGCTGATGTGCTCGTTGAAATCTTTTCCGATTTTCTGTTCCAGGCCGTCAATTTGATATTTATCCTCGTTGTATTTGGCCACACCCAGTCATTAAGCGGGTGGAATCAAAATGAAATCATCTTTATTTATGGATTCTTCCTTATCCCGTTTGCGATTTTCGGAGCTTTTTTCAACATATGGGATTTTAATGAACGGTACATTGTAAAAGGAGAGATGGACCGGATTTTAACAAGGCCGATCCATAGCCTCTTCCAGGTCACGCTCGAGAGGATGGAATTGGAGTCGCTGTTCGGAGCCGTTACTGGTTTTGCTGTTATGATGTACGCGGGATCCCAGCTTGGGCTGCCGTTTTACTGGCATGATCCGCTCGTCTTCATCCTTTTCACCGTTGGAGGAGTATTGGTATATGCGGGAATCTTTATCATGATCGCAAGCATCAGCTTCTACTCCGACTCCCGGACATCCATTATGCCGATGATGTATAATATCGGTAACTATGGACGTTATCCGGTTGATATTTATAATAAAGCCATCCGCTTCGTTTTAACGTGGATCCTGCCATTCGCTTTCGTTGGCATGTATCCGGCAGCGTACTTTCTGAGAAAAGAAGAATGGTACACCTATGCATTTTTAACGCCGATTGTCGGGGTTGCTTTCTTCTTGATAGCTGTATTTGTGTGGAATCAGGGAGTGAAGCAGTATCGGGGAGCGGGGAACTGAATTTGGTGCTTTGTTAGGTACTTTGCTTGCACTGACCCTCAATACGGCAGTGCGGCGGGGGATTGAGCAGCTGCCCGCTAAACCCGCGTTCAGTGTGCAATTACAATGGGTGGGGACGGAGATTTAGTCCTTTAGCGGAATGAAGGTCAGAGCAATGCACTGACCCCCAATGCGGCAGTGCAGCGGGGGAACAAGCATCAGCCTGTTAAACCCGCGCCCAGTGTGCTATCTAAAGTAACGTGGACGGAGGTTTAGTCCTTTAGCAGAACGGGGGTCAGTGCAAACCCACAGTCGAAAGGAGCCAATCCTGATGGCCAAGAAAAAAGAAACACCCCCTAAAGAAGAACCAAAAAAAGCTCCCGAGTGGGAGAAGCTGTATCAGTTGATAAGTAAGAAAGTGAAGAAGAGATAGAGGAAAAGACCGGCTCTGCTTGATGGGGCCGGTCTTTCTAATTTTATGGTTGAACAGGGGGAAGGTGTTTCCTGCGGAAAACACTCAATATCGCTCCGAAAATAACAGAGTTAACAAGAAGTGCAGAGCCTCCGTAATCAATGAACGGAAGAGGCATGGATATGATAGGAAGCCATCCAAGCGACATGCACAGGTTGTAGAATAGCTGCCCCAAATAAAGTGCGGATCCCCCAGCAGCAAGTGTTTTTCCAAAGGTGTCTCTTGAGGAAAAATTTAAATGGAGGATGCGAATGAGCAAAAGGATCAGCACCCCTGCAGCTAAAAAAGCAACAAAGAATCCGTAATGACCGATAAGTTTTATAAAAGCGAATTCTAAGCCCCCGTTCTGTATTTCTTTTATACTGGTTCCGTTACCAAACATGGTGGAGGTTGATAAAATTTCTTTTATTTGCACGGATATATACCCATAATTATTCTGATAATTCTCGGTTTTTTCAGGGTTTAGAAATCCGGATAACCTTTCTAATCGAGAGCGCCTTAAAATCATTACTATTCCCGCTGACGCGAATATACCTGCTCCAGTAAACAGCATCACTCGTTTATTTTTAGATTTACTATGATAAACCATCGTGAAGACCATAGCGGTGTACAATAGAGAAGCTGAAGGATTAGCCATTATGAATAAAAGAAGCGGAGCAAGGTAGAGCAGGATGAAATGCCATATCTTTAAATAGCGTTTTTCTAATAACGAAGCCCACCCTATGTAAAAGGACAATAATGGAAGAAAACTGTTCATATAGAAAGGGCCAATATGAATGAAGGTAACCCCGTTGGCGGTTGGGAAAAAGTTCATTGGGAGATTCAACCTTGTCCCATAGGTCATCACTATTAAAAGAACGATTCCTATACAATAAAAAATCCAGCTGTTCTTTATCCATTTTCTGTAATCAAAAATCATGATTGCGAATACAGTACCGGTACCAACCAGAACGTTGATAAAATGTTTAAGTACATAGTTTTGTCCAATATCAGGCAACGTGATAAGAGGAAGAAACCCAAGACCCGATGCGGCAGCCAGCAGTGCTAATGTTACCCAATCCACCTGAGGTCGATAAATTTTGTTAAACTTCTCGCCAATCACATACGGACTCCCCATTTGCTCAACCGCTTTTTCTTCAGCTTCCTTCTCAGAAAGTCCCTTCTTGGTCCACTCTTTCTTTACATCCTCGATATGACTGGAAAGCTCTGCAGTCACAAGCTTCCTTGCCTCTTTCATTTTAATATGTTGCATCACTTCACCTAAAAACGTCTTTTGATCGCTCATTTTTTATCCCTCCAGCAGCTCTTTCCACTTTAATGAAGGAACGGCTGATTTTCTTTCCAGCTTGTTGAGCAGCTTCCTTCCTTTGTCATTTAGCTGATAGTGCTTGCGGCTCTCATCATCCCAGCGGCTAGAGAGCCAGCCTTTTGATTCAAGTTGATGGAGCATTGTGTATAGCTCTCCTTCATTTTCATGAAACTTATGAATGCCTCGAGAGCTTAGAGACCGGGATAATACAAATCCGGTTTTTTGGGTTGTCAGCAGCTGCATGACGGCCAGAAGCAGGTCTTGTTCTGATATTTCTTCTTTGATTTTTTTCTTTATTTCACTGTGCATCCGGTCAGTAAAGGTTAGGTTACTAAATGTTGAACTTTCCATCGACTTGCGAAGTGATTTTAATCGCTTGTCCATTGATTATTGTCCTCCAATCTTTCCTTCAAAAGTTCTTTAGCACGCTTCATTCTTGTTTTAACGGTGTTTTCATTAACGCTGGCTAAAGTAGAGATTTCTTTAATCGTTAATTCTTCAAAATAAAACAAGTAAATGACCTCTCTATATTGAATCGGCAGCTCCATGACTGCGGCTGCAAGCAGGTCATCGGTATCTTTTTGCAGAACTTCCTCTTCAACTAATTGTTCAGAATCCCAGCTATGCGTTAGTTCTTCGCTTGCAGCCATAACGTTTTTGCTGTACCAGCTCTTTACATGGTCTTTGCATGTATTAATGGCAATTCTCCATAGCCAAGTCCTAATCTTGGATTTTTTATTATAGGTATGTAAGGATTTATAGCACTTCACGAATATATCCTGAGTCAAATCTTCCGCAATTGCTTTATTCTTTACGTAAGAATAAGCAAGCTGGAGGATGTCCTGTCCGTATAAATGAATGATTTCATCGAGAACGGCTTCCTTGTCTTCGGTTTCCCATATCTCAGCGATTGATTCTTCCAACCTGTCTTCCCCCCTTTCCACACTTAGACGACGCCCGGTGCCAAATAGTTTTTGGGTTTGTTAAAAATTTATCATATTTCCATAGGTGCGTTTTTTTCACTCCCCCTTTATTAGGAGGCTCAGCGGGGGCAAGAGCAAAAATGCACTATTAGGGAAGTTTAGCAGAGCGGGGATCAGTGCAAAGTTTTACCCTCTTCAAGATCAGCGAAGCAAAGATCAAACCAAAAACATATTTAACTTTTCAATCAGCATATACATACAAAAAGGACAAACACGGAGGCCGCTATGGAACCGATTATTGGTGCTGCAACCATCATCTGTTTGCTCATGTCTGTTCGGATAACGGCGAAGACATTCAAAGAGCAGCAATTCCTGTCCCGCGAAACGATCCTCGTCATCGCGTTTTTATATTTATCGATTTTGATTGGTTTTGCGATGCTTTACCTTCTATTTATTCAAACCGGACAAGGAATTTTAACGCAGGGTAATGAGCCGATTAAAGGCGATTATCTGGAGCATCTAAATACTAGTTTGTATTTTAGTGCGGTCACACTGTTTTCGGTCGGCTACGGGGAGATTATTCCGGTGGGAGCGGGAAGGCTGATTGCCGTTCTGGAAGCATTGATCGGATATATGCTGCCGGTTATTTTAGTAGCAAGAACCGTGCTTGAAATCGATAAAAACGCTAAATAGTTGTACGAACTCCTGCTTTTGGGTACGCTCTAAATAGAAATCATATTTGGAGGGGAAAACATGAGTATTGAAGTTGGAGTGCAGGCTCCTGAATTTGAATTGAATGCAGCCGGCAGCGAAAAGGTTAAGCTGTCTGATTATAAAGGGAAATATGTTGTTCTTTATTTCTATCCAAAGGACATGACCCCGGGATGCACGACGCAGGCTTGTGATTTTCGCGACCGCCACAGTGAATTTTCTGATGTTAATGCAGTGATTCTTGGTGTGAGTCCGGACCCTGTAGACAAGCATGATAAATTCAGAGACAAATATGATCTTCCTTTTCATCTGCTTGCCGATGAGGATCATAAGGTATCCGAAGCATATGGTGTCTGGAAGCTGAAGAAGAACTTCGGGAAAGAATACATGGGCATTGAACGCTCTACTTTTATTATCGATCCTGAAGGCAAGATTATTAAAGAATGGAAAAAAGTCAAAGTGAAGGACCATGTGGAAGAAGCACTGACTTATATAAAAAATGAGTCCAACTAAACCATGAAAGCCTGGGAGATTGTTCCCCGGGCTTTTTTTGCAGTTTGAATTCAAAATCAGGAGGAATATTAGTCTTCTTACACGAATTGGAAGAAGGAAGTTATATAGGAGGCGATCATAATGGAGAACCATCCGAACAAGCTCTATGAGTACAATGTTTGGGCACATCAGCGGATTTTTGACCATTTAAAGACGCTGCCTCAGGAGATCTTTCATAAGGAAACAAAAAGCACCTTTCCCTCTGTTTCTGCAACGATGACTCATATCTATGTAACAGAATATTTGTGGCTTCACGCGCTGGAAGGGAAGGAAATGGCGATTGCTATGGAAGCGGCAGCTAAACTGCGCGAAAAACTGGGAGAGCTATCCGTGGATGAGATTGAACAAGAGTTCCATGCGTTGAATGCTCAATTTCAAACCTTCTTTGAAAGCACCCCCGACCTGGAAAAGAAAATCATACTCAACAATCCATATGCCGGAGTAAGAGAAACCAGTCTGGCAGAAATCGTTTTTCATATTGTAAATCACAGCACGTATCACAGAGGCAATATTTCAGCGATGCTGCATCAAATGGATGAATCCTCCTTGATGACCGATTACGTATATTTTTGGTACAGGGATCAGCTTACTCCACAAAAATGAAAAGAACCGGATGCATGGCGTCCGGTTCTTCCTTTATTCTTCCTTCTTGCTGCGTCCAGCGCGTTTTACTGCTTCCTTCAAAATAATCTCGATCTGAGCATTTACACTCCGGATTTCATCGTCTGCCCATTTTTCAAGAGCTTTATAGAGCTCGGGATCAATTCTGAGAGGGAAGTTTTTTCGTTTCATTTCATCACAACCTAGTAGATGCTTCCTGAATTGATAATCGGCTGCATGCCCTTTTCAGACACGAGGGAGACCATCAAATTATTCACCATCTGTGCTTTTTTCTCTTCATCCAATTCCACAACGCCTTCTTCAGCAAGCTGATCAATCGCGGACTTCACAAGACCTACGGCCCCATCAACAATTACTTTTCTTGCAGCAAGTACCGCGGTTGCCTGCTGTCTCTGCAGCATCGCAGACGCGATCTCGGATGAATAAGCAAGATGCATAATCCTCGCCTCAATCACTTCAACCCCCGCGACTTGAAGTCTTCTTTGAAGATCGCCAGCCAGCATGTCGGCAATTTCATCACTATTCTTCCTTAAAGAGATACCCTCGTCTCCATAAAAATTATCATAAGGATATTGGGTGGCGATATGACGAATACCGGTTTCGCTTTGAATGCGGACAAATTCTACATAATCATTTACATCATACATGGCTTTCGCTGAATCCAAAACCCTGTAAACAATCACAGCTGCAATCTCAATTGGATTTCCTTCAAAATCATTTACTTTGAGCTTGTCGCTGTTAAAGTTCACCGCTCGAAGTGAAATAGTGCTGCGGATTGTGAGCGGAATCGTCATCCAAAATCCTTGATCACGGATTACTCCCCGGTATGTGCCGAAGAACGTACAAACATTTGCTTTGTTAGGCTGGACAATCGTCAGCCCGCTGAGCACAAGCATACCTAGAAGAAGGGAGGCAATCGCTAAAACAATCCCCGCGACATCTCCAAACTGCTGCTGTGCGTTGAAGAAGAAGAGGGCTCCTCCGCAAAAGATGAGAAACAATAGGATACCCATGAATCCATTAACCTTCCAGATCATTTTCTCTGTCATTCATCTGACCCCCAATATATTTATATCATTATGATATCACTTTAATATCAGAATCACACTATAATTTTACATTTAAGGAAAAAAGTTTGAAAAGGGGGCGTTCGTCCATCCCGAAATTGGCACTGCGGTATATAGTAAGAGGGAAGGCATAACCTCCTCAAAAGTTAGTGCGACATTGGTGCAGAATTAATTTTCTGCACATTTTTTTTTGAAAAAGTTTTCGCTGAAATATGTAATCAAACAGGGCGGAGCATTGACAAAACTCAATTCCTCAGAGTACACTATTTATAAATATTACAATGTGAGAATGTTTTTCGGAAGAGAGGTGCATGGCGGATGTCTGAACATCAGCTCAAGGAAGCGATTGATACATTAAAGCAAACCGGAGTCCGGATTACCCCGCAGCGTCATGCGATTTTGGAATACCTTATTCACTCCATGAACCATCCTACAGCGGACGATATCTATAAATCCTTGGAAGGTAAGTTTCCAAATATGAGTGTGGCTACGGTCTATAATAATCTTCGGGTTTTCAAGGAAGTCGGACTTGTGAAAGAGTTAACCTATGGGGATTCCTCCAGCCGGTTTGATTTTGTAACAACAGAGCATTATCACGTCATTTGTGAGACGTGCGGCAAAATTGTCGATTTTCATTATCCAGGACTGGATGAAGTTGAGCATCTCGCAGCTCATGTTACTGGATTCAAAGTGAGCCATCACCGTATGGAGATCTACGGTGAATGCAGCAGCTGTGCTCAAAAAAACATCCATTAAAAAAGCTGATAGGAAGCGCCTATCAGCTTTTTTTTGCCGTTTTTCGGTTGTAGTCTTCATTAAACTCCTTGCCTTCCAGCTGCTTGTCCAGTGTAAGAGGTTCTCTGCAGTGCATACACATATCCACTCTCCCGAGAATTTTCGTAGGCTTTTGACATGCAGGACAGATAACCTGTACAGCTCGTGTGGAAAGCATGCCGATCCAAAAGTAAACGGCTGTACTGGCTAAAACTGAAAGCAAGCCGAGAAGCATGAAAATAGTCATTGCGATAATTGATTGTCTAAAAAAGATCCCTAAGTACATAATGAAAAACCCAACGAAGACTAAGCTAAGCGCGAAAGTTCTTATTTTATTAATCTTGTTTGAATAAGCGCGAGCCATCCCATCAACCCCTTATACTAAATATAGCACAGGAAGCGCAAAGGAATTAGAAAAAAACACCATTAATATCCGAAAAATATCCCTGCCTGAAAAATATGTTTTAATCCTTTAGTGGGATAAATGTTTGTCGAAAAAGGGTATTAGAAAAAAATGTAGAAGTAAGAAACGAATCAATATTGTACTTGGAGGAATTATTGAAATGGAAAACATTCTCCGCCCTATCTATCAGGAACGGGCAAGTCACCCGGACACGCTTGCTGTCATCATGGTTGAAAAAAAGGACCAAACCTCTCCGGGAACGGATATGTTTGATGCAGCTTTGCTTATTATTGTCCGCACAGCAGAAATCCCTGTACATATAAAACATTATGAATTTAACGATCAAAAGGCATCCATGCATATCGTGACAGAGAAACAAATCGGTGAATGGCTGGTGCTTGGAACAAACAGACGAATCATTGATTGGATTTTAAATGGCAAGGTATTATTTGATCGGAATGAATATTTATCTCAAATGGTAGAAAAACTTAGTACATTCCCATTCTCTGAAAGAAAGCTGAAAATTGGAATGGAATACGGGAAGCTGATTAGACGCTATTTTGAGGGGAAATCTTTTTTTGAAGCAAAGCAGTATTTGGACGCATATAATCATATCGTTCATGCCCTTCATCATCTTGCAAGATTAGAAGTTATTGATCAGGGGTTTTATCCGGAGATTACTGTCTGGAATCAAGTTCGGCAGATTGAGCCTCAGGTTCATAAACTTTATCAGGAGCTAATTGATAGCGGAGAGCCTCTTAATAAGAGACTGGAACTTCTTTTTCTTGCGAGTGATTTTTTAATTCATTCCAAAGCAGATGTGGGAGCCGCACATTTACTTTCTATATTAGAAGAAAAGGAATTCTGGCATTTTTCAGAGCTGCTTGCTCATCCGGAGGTTGCCTATTATGCGGTGGATCTCAGTATTTTGCTGGAGTTTTTAGTGGAAAGACAATTCGTGGGCATTCATCTAATTGAAACGAAGGGCAAAGGAATTTATCACCGGGCTTATTCTTTTAAAAAAAGTTATTGACCACGGTTGCTGCAGGTGGTATATTAATAAGCGTCGCTGCTGAACGAAGCCGATAATGCCGAAATCGGCAGCGATAAAAAAATAAAAAAGTTGTTGACTCAGGCTTTTGAAAATGGTATATTAATAAAGTCGCTTCTGAGGAAACGAACGAAACAAAATGATCTTTGAAAACTAAACAAATCGAAGTGCCAACGTTAATTCTAGAGCAACAAACTAGAGCTAGTCAAACTACTTTTTGGAGAGTTTGATCCTGGCTCAGGACGAACGCTGGCGGCGTGCCTAATACATGCAAGTCGAGCGGACCTCTTCGGAGGTCAGCGGCGGACGGGTGAGTAACACGTGGGCAACCTGCCTGTAAGACTGGGATAACTCCGGGAAACCGGAG
>NZ_JAQV02000020.1 GCF_000732485.2 Bacillus sp. SJS
TATAACTCTTATCGTAAAGAGAACAAAAAGAGCTTCAAGAAAAACAAGTTCCACGCAGCAAACTGGGCTTACTCAGAAGAAGATGACACATACACCTGTCCAAATGGGAAACGCTTATCCTTCAAATTTGTATCCCACCGCACCGATCGCACCGGTTTTAAGCGAGAGATCAAAGTATATGAATGCGAAGACTGTTCCGATTGCCCTCTACGAGCTCAATGTACAAAAGCGAAGGATGGGAATAACCGCAAGGTTTATTATAATGAGAAGTGGGAGCAACAGAAAAATCAGATCAAGCAGCAGCTTTCGGAAGAAAAAACGGGTTCCATCTACGCTCAACGAAAAATCGACGTAGAACCAGTTTTTGGATATCTGAAGGCTAATTTGCGTTTCAACCGAATGTCCGTCAGGGGCAAAGACAGGGTTGAAAACGAACTAGGCTTTGCCTTCATGGCGGTGAACTTGAAAAAGTACACCGCCATGAACACATAAAAGTCCAAAGAAAAGCAGATTTCAACATAAAATAGGGTCCCGATCAAAAAAACCATCTGATCGGAACCCTTTACTTATTATTTCTGGTTAGTTTTGTCCCAGCCCCTTTTAATGTGAAACAGATTCATTTAAGGACCCCCGCTTATCAAGGGTTTGGACATGATGCAGCCAGCCGGTTGCAGATTCTGAGATGTTTCCTTCACGGTCCAATTTAACGATAGCCATGTACGGATAATGATTTTTTGTTCTATATCGTACGTCAAACCATCTGACTTCATATCCGTCCGATCTTCTCCAGAACAACGGATGAGCCATTTCTGCGTTCACTAGAAAGTGCTGTACATTCCGATCCTTTAAAGATTCTTGTATAGCAGGGGAAGTGAGGTCATCTTTTTCAAATCGATGGATCCACTCAATTTTTCCGTTTCGATATTCTCCTGTTATAAAAGCGGCTGGTGATTCAGCACATACATTCCAAATTCCCCATCTGATGGTCGGAATGGCTTTTACCTTTGTATATTCAGGAGCAAGATCGGTGGCAGCTTTTCTCTTTACCGACTTTGAAGCAAAGGCGCGCTGCACCATATATCCAATCATTAGTAAATAAATGATGGCAAAAACGGTTCCGGGATGAAAGCCTGCACCCCATAATCCAAAGCCGATTACATGAAGAAGCATAATAAATGGATCAAAAATGTAAATGGCATCAAAGGTAATCCACTTTTTCAAGAACGGCCTGCCAGCCTGTGTTCCATAAGAATTAAATAAATCCACAAAAACATGAATGACGACGGCAGCAAGTGTCCAGCCAAAAAGGCGGAATGCTGAGATTTCAGGGAAAAAAGGCCATATGCAGGCAGTAAGAAGGATTCCCCATAAAAATAAGGCAGGTACAGAATGGGAAGCTCCGCGATGATGCCGCAGATACATGCCTTGTCCTTTGGCAAGCTTAACTGCGTAATCAAAATCAGGGGCATTCGAACCCAGCAATGTTCCTGCTAAGACGGCTTGTGCAAGGGCGGGATCGCCAGCCACTGCCGGATCAAGTGATGCGAGGCCGGCAAGTCCGAATCCCATTGCAATATGTGTGCTCGTATCCATGGTTTCCCTCCGTGATGCAAGTATTTTCCCCCGCATCCAGAAGCCAATGAAGAAGGGCGAAGTTAATAATTTACTGAACCCTTCATCTTTTTCTCATTCTCTTTCGTAATCACGACGGCTTCTTCCATGATGTCATGCAGGATTGTATCAGCAGAACTTGCATGATGAAGTTTCTTCATGTTCCTGCGCATACTGGAGAGAAGGTGCTCGTTATTCATAAGATAATCGACGCTGTCCTGTATTTCTTCATACTTGTTCACCACGACGGCAGCACCGCTGTTTTCAAAGAAAATTGAATTCTCTTTCTCCTGTCCCGGCACTGGCTTATAAAGAATGACAGGAAGACCTATAGCAGCTGCCTCGCTTAGAGTGATACCCCCGGGTTTCGTGATCATACAGGAAGAGATGCGGAACAGCTCATCCACCCTCTCAACATAGCCAAGGGCCTTAATCTGATTCGGGTAGGCGTTGGCTAGAGGTGTGAGGCTGTCTTTCAGCACCTGGTTTTTCCCGCAAACAACGATGGTTTGCAGCTGATCATGCTGGAGAAAGGACTGGCACAGTTCCCTGACGTTTTTCAGAACGCCATGGGCTCCTGCCATAATAAGCAAGGTCTTTTTATTAGGATCAAGTCCGTATTTCGCAATCAGCTGATCATGATTCAGTTCTTCTTCAAACTGAGAGCGGATTGGGATGCCTGTAACTTTAACAGCAGAAGGCTGAATCCCCAAGCGGACAATTTTTTCCTTTACATGGTGGTTAGCTACGTAATATTTATCAATATTTTCGTGCACCCAGATTTTGTGGAGGCAGAAATCGGTTATGACGTTAAATGTCGGAATGACGGTGCCGGTTCTCCTCCGGTACTCAGGTACGACAATCATCGGAAAGGTATTGATAATGATATCAGGGTCTTCCTTCAAAATAATTTCATGAAGTCTTTTATGGCCCATTTTGTAATACAGATTCATCATTCGTTTATTATACATTTTATCTACGCCATAGTAGAACAAACGATAAAACTGCTTTCCGATTGAGAAGCTTTTTAAATACAGATACTGGGTTATTTCCGAAAAAACAGGATGTGATTCATTATAAAGATCACAAACAATCACATCTTCAATCCCCAAATTTCTGCAATGATTCACCAATGTGTTTGCCACCTGAACATGCCCATTCCCATACTTGGCCGTCAGAATCAAAACCTTTTGTTTGGATCTCAACGTATTCACCTCAATCAAAATAAAAAAACTCTCATTCTATTTTTAGCTTTATTCCTATTCAATTTACTATATAGAGTAACATAATCCTATCTTGCTTTTATAAAATTAATGTTAAATCTTTGTTATTTTCAGCTATTCTAGTATTCATTTTAACAAATACAGGAATTTCGTGGAACATCTTTTTAATATTTCCCTTTAATTCCCATCTCTATCTTTCCAGATATACGGGGTTTCCTGGTAGACATAATAGTTCAGCCAGTTGGAGAAAAGAAGACTTGCATGCGATTTCCATCTGAATAATGGGCCATTCTCAGGCTTGCCGCCTTTATAGTAATGGAGCGGCTGGCTAATCGGTATTCCGCGTTCAAGGTCTCTTTTATATTCTTCATCAAGCGTATGAGCATCATACTCCGGATGTCCGGTTAAAAACACCCGCTTACCGTCTTTGGACATCAGCAGGCATACGCCGGCTTCTTCGGATTCAGAAAGAATGAGAAGGTCTTTATGGGAGACAGCCTGGTCTTTTGATATATCTGTATGCCTGGAATGGGGAACATAGAATTCCTCATCAAACCCGCGTACGAGTTTTTCTGATGGAGCACTAACTGTATGGGGGAAAATTCCGAAGCATTTATTCTCTAATTGAATTTTTTCTACACCATAATGATAGTAAAGTCCCGCTTGGGCTCCCCAGCATATATGAAGAGTTGAGGTTACATGCTCTGAGCTCCATTTGAAAATCTGCCGCAATTCATCCCAGTAGGATACGTCCTCAAATGGAAGCTGTTCTACAGGAGCCCCAGTCACAATCAGTCCGTCAAAGCTCCGGTGCTTAATATGTTCAAACGTTGTATAAAATTCTTCCAGGTGCTGAGGCTGAACATTTTTGGATTTATGAGTTTTCATATGCAAAAACGTGATGTTCACTTGCAGCGGAGTGTTTCCGAGCAATCTTAGAAGCTGCGTTTCAGTCTTTTCCTTCTGCGGCATGAGATTCAAAATCAAAATATCAAGCGGACGGATATCCTGAGCTGCAGCCCGCATTTCATCCATTACGAAAATATTTTCTTCCTCAAGTATCGCTTTAGCCGGAAGATTTGAGGGGATATTAATGGGCAAGGAAAACACTCCAATCTAAAAGGATGGTGGCCGGGCAAACGATCCGGCATTTTTCTCTCATTATAAAACACTTCAGCCATTTTGGGCTTATGGTTTATGGTACAATGTCAGATGTTTAGCTTATAGAGTATGAAATAGTTGATGATTCGAGAATTTTGGAATGGAGATGGTTTTTTGGCTGCTGAAACGAATGGTAAATCTGATATTGAGATCGCTTCGAAATCCAGCATGAAACCGATTGCTGATGTAGCGTCATCGATCGGCATACTAGAAAATGAGATTGAATTATACGGTACATATAAAGCAAAGCTGTCCGATGCCCTTTTAAAAAGACTCAGTACAGCACAGGATGGAAAATTGATCCTTGTTACATCCATTAATCCTACACCTGCCGGAGAAGGCAAGTCAACAGTGACAGTAGGCTTAGGTCAGGCGCTGAACAGGATCGGCAAAAAGACCGTGATCGCTATGAGGGAGCCGTCACTTGGACCTGTCATGGGACTAAAAGGAGGAGCAGCGGGAGGCGGTTACTCCCAGGTGCTACCTATGGATGATATAAACCTTCATTTTACTGGCGATCTGCATGCCATTACAGCTGCAAATAATGCTCTTTCTGCTCTTATCGACAATCATATCCATCAGGGAAATGAGCTGGAGCTTGATCCTGGCAAGATTGTCTGGAAAAGAGCACTGGATATCAATGACCGGGCTCTTCGCAATGTTGTCACAGGACTTGGCGGAGCATCGAACGGTTTGGCAAGGGAAGATCAGTTCGATATTACAGCTGCTTCTGAAATCATGGCTGTTTTGTGTATGGCAGAAAATATTCAGGATTTGAAACAGCGGCTTTCCAGCATTGTGGCTGGATACACAAAAGATAAACATCCGGTTACGGTTGGAGATCTTGGTGTTGAAGGAGCGCTAACGCTTTTACTGAAGGATGCGGTCAAACCAAACTTAGTTCAAACAATGGAACATACCCCGGCTTTAATACACGGAGGGCCATTTGCTAATATAGCCCACGGCTGCAACAGCCTGATTGCCACAAAAGCAGCGCTTAAATTGGGAGAATATACAGTAACAGAAGCGGGATTCGGTGCAGATTTAGGTGCAGAAAAATTCCTGAATATTAAAGCGCGTGCCGGAGGACTGAAACCGGCTGCTGTTGTAATCGTTGCAACCATCCGGGCACTGAAAATGCACGGGGGAATTGCGAAAAATGACCTGCGTGATTCCAATCCGGAGGCTATGATAAAGGGCTGTGAAAATCTGCAAAAGCATATTGAAACCATTCAGGCATTCGGTTTGCCATATGCGGTAGCCGTTAACCGATTCACAGCGGATTCAGATGAGGAAATCCAGGCCTTGAAAAAATGGTGCGAGGATCTTGGCCATCCATGTGCGTTAACCGAGGTATGGGAAAAAGGAGGAGAAGGAGGAGTGGAGCTCGCGGAAATCGTCACTCGTCTTGCTCAAAGCACCTCCGCTTTCTCCCCGCTTTATTCATCTGATGCTCCATTTAAAGCAAAGGCAAAAGCGATTGCGGAGAAGGTGTATGGCGCAGACGATGTCCTGCTCACTTCCAAAGCAGAGAAACAGCTGGCAGATATCGAAGCAAACGGCTGGGGGGATTTGCCAGTTTGTATGGCGAAAACACAGTATTCTCTGTCAGATGATCCAAAAAAGCTGGGCCGGCCAGACGGTTTTTCGATTACGATAAGGGAAATAAAACCATCAGCAGGTGCTGGCTTTCTTGTCGCGCTCACGGGAGACATCATGACGATGCCGGGCTTGCCGAAAAAACCGGCTGCTTTACACATGGACGTAGATGAAAATGGCTGCGCGAAGGGATTATTTTAATGTTTGATCCAACTGTTTTTGATAATTTAAAGGTTGTGCTTGAGGGAGCTGTTTATGACCTTGATCTTGAGGGTTATATTGAAGTCAATTCGAGAAATGATCTAGTCAACCTGGCTGATATGTCAAGATGCTGGAATATTGGGTTTCAGGAAACCGGACTGCAGGAGGGAGCTGCTGCAGAAATAGAACTGTCGATAGTGGCCGATCAGCTTCAGGCAGAATGGAAAAAAACAACTTCTTATGCGGGGTGCCGGCTTCGAATTCATTATACGCTTCCGGCGGCTGCCGATGAGAACGGCATGGCAGTGCTTACGGCAATCAGGGAAATATGGGGTGCAGATGCTATTGTTGAATCAGAAGTATCTTTTGATCCGTTTGCCAGTCAAAAAATGCACAGACAAACGTTTACGCTCTCCTTCAGCACGATGATTACAGAAGAGCATGCAGGAGATCTTGAGAGACTTGCAGAATCTGTATTTCAGACTCTGAAAAGAATAAATGATGAAAAAGGAGCCGGGATATGAGCATTTATGAATTTAAGGCTGAAACGATTAAAGGGAATGAGCAATCACTTTCCGACTATGAAGGCAAGGTGCTTTTGATTGTGAACACTGCAAGTAAGTGCGGATTTACTCCGCAATTAAAAGGTCTTCAGGAACTGTATGAAAAATATTCCACTGACGGACTTGAGATTCTCGGGTTTCCCTGCAATCAATTCATGAACCAGGAGCCGGGAAATGAAGAGGAGATTGAAGCGTTTTGTGAACGAAACTATGGGGTGAATTTCCCGATGTTTGCAAAAATCAATGTCAACGGGAAGGATGCTCACCCCCTATTCAGCTATTTAACAAATGAGCTGCCGGGCATGCTCGGTTCTGAGGGAGTGAAATGGAACTTTACGAAGTTCTTGGTTGACCGGAACGGCATGCCGGTAAAGAGATTTTCTCCGAACACGAACCCTCAGGATATAGAAGAGCCGATTAAGCAGCTGCTTTCTGAGCAGCCGGCTTCCATATAAGGATAAAGCGGCTGATCCCTCCAGATCAGCCGCTTCTATTAAGGATGTGAAGGGTTGGATAAACGAGCGATTGTAATGGATGCTGAGCGATTTGTGAAGAAACATCTTGATAAGGAAGGATCCGGTCACGACTGGCTGCACATTGAAAGGGTAAGGAAGCTTGCATTAAAGCTTGCGGAAGAAACAGAAGCAGATGCATTCATTGTGGAACTCGCAGCCTTGTTTCATGATCTTTCGGACCGCAAATTAGCTGATGACAAAAGAATGAGCAGACTGGAAGTCGAAGATATGCTCATTGCATTATCGGTTTCAGAAAATGATCGGTCTCAAATCATGCATATCATAGATACCATTTCATTTAAAGGAACAGGCAGGACCGTCCCTGAAACGATTGAGGGGAAAATTGTCCAGGATGCCGATCGGCTGGACGCGATGGGAGCGATTGGTATAGCGAGGACTTTTGTTTATGCAGGAAGCAGGGGCACACCGATTTACGACCCGGGGGAACAGACTAAAGGAGATTCTGCCATTCAGCACTTCTATGATAAACTTCTGAAGCTAAAAGGGCTGATGAATACAGAAGCAGGCAAAATGAAGGCGGAAGAGAGACACAGATTTATGGAGTTATATCTCGACACTTTTTATAAGGAATGCGAGAGGTAGGCTTTGATCGTGAACACACCTGTTCCGCTATGTTAGAATAAAGAAAAATGTGCGATGCAGGAGGGTTAGCTGTGCTGAATATTAAAACTATTGAACCAACACCGAGTCCCAACACAATGAAGATTATCTTAACGGAGGAGCTTCCGAAAGGGACAAGCAATAATTATAAAAAGGATCAAGCTGAACATGCTCCACAAGTTATCCAGGATATTCTGAAAGTAGATGGGGTTAAAGGAGTCTATCATGTAGCCGACTTTTTGGCGGTTGAACGCAACTCCAAATATGATTGGAAAGACATTTTATCAAGCGTCCGGGAGTGCTTCGGAGAAACTCCATCAGATGGTGCCGGCCGCGGGCTCATGGAAGAAGCTTTCGGAGAAATCAAAGCATCTGTGCAAATGTTTAATGGAATCCCGATGCAGGTAAAGCTGACAGATGGTTTGGAAGAGAAGCGGTTTGCGCTGCCTCAAAGGTTTCAGGATGTCATTTTTAATGTCCAGCAGCATGCATCGAACGTCGTGCTCGACCGTGAGTGGAAGGATCACGGTGTCCGGTATGGAGATATGGATGACATCGGAAAGGATATCGTTGATGAACTGTCTGCCTCCTATCACGATGATCGACTGAAAAGAATGGCTCAGCAGCTGATCAATAAAGAGGAAGGGGTTCAGCAAGTCAGCCGATCTTCCTATAAAGTGACAGCTGAAATGATGGATGAGCCGGAATGGACAGACAGGTATGCCCACCTGGAACAAATGAATCCTTCATCAGAAGATTTGGAAGTGCTGGAAAAAGCACTACATGATGAAAAGGCATCAATCAGAAGGCTTGCTGTCGTGTATCTTGGAATGATTGAAGATCCTGCTGTTCTGCCGCTTCTCTGTAAAGCGCTTGAGGATAAATCTGTTACGGTCAGAAGGACGGCGGGGGACTGTTTATCGGATATTGGAGACCCGAAAGCCATTCCGGCAATGGTAATTTCACTTGGAGATAAAAATAAGCTAGTCCGCTGGCGTGCAGCTATGTTTTTATATGAAGTCGGTGACGAGCAGGCTCTCCAAGCTTTAAAAGAGGCACAGGATGATCCTGAGTTCGAGGTCAGTATGCAAATCAAGCTTGCAATCGGAAGAATTGAAGGCGGAGAAGAAGCGATGGGTTCCGTCTGGAAACAGATGACTGAGAGCAGGAAAGCAAGTGAATAATTCAAATATTGACAAGGCGCACCTTTATACAAAGGGTGTGCTTTTTTTCATCTCAGTAAAATAACAATTAATTTAAAATTTTAAGAATATTATTGCAATATGACTTGCAAAGTTCTATAGTAATACACAATCAATTATTGCAGGAGGGAAGCTGAAATGAGCAAAGTTAGCAAAGATCTAAGAATTAAAAGCAGACAGCTGAGTGAGGACCCAAAAAGAGCACCAAACCGCGCCATGCTTCGTGCAGTCGGTTTCCAGGATGAAGATTTTAAAAAACCGATGGTCGGTGTAGCAAGTACGTGGAGTGAAGTGACACCTTGCAATATACATATTGATAAACTCGCGATCCGGGCAAAAGAAGGAATTAAAGAGGCAGGCGGAGCAGGTCTCATCTTTAACACCATCACTGTATCTGATGGAATTTCTATGGGTACCGGCGGAATGCGCTACTCCCTTCCTAGCAGGGATGTCATCGCTGATTCGATTGAAACGGTAGTGGGCGCAGAAAACCTCGATGCCTATGTTGCAATTGGCGGGTGTGATAAAAACATGCCGGGCTGCCTCATTGCGATGGCAAGATCTGAAGTTCCATCTGTATTTGTATACGGAGGCACAATTAAACCAGGTAAGCTTGACGGGAAAGATATCGACATCGTATCTGCGTTTGAAGGAGTCGGCCAGTACAACAAAGGCGATATTGACAGGGAAGAGCTTCATAAAATTGAGTGCAGCGCATGTCCGGGTGCTGGATCCTGCGGCGGAATGTATACCGCGAATACAATGGCTTCCGCAATCGAAGCGCTTGGAATGAGCCTTCCTGGAAGCTCTTCAAACCCGGCGGTGTCTGATTTGAAGCTTAGCGACTGCTATGAAGCGGGAGAAGCTGTCCTCCGTTTGCTGGAAGCGGACATTTATCCGAAAGACATCATGACGAAGGAAGCCTTTGAAAATGCGATCACCCTCGTAATGGCTCTAGGCGGATCCACTAATGCCGTCCTTCATTTATTAGCGATTGCCAACGCCGCTGATGTGGATTTGAGTTTGGACGATTTTGAACGTATTCAGAAAAAAGTTCCTCATATTGCAGATTTGAAGCCAAGCGGCAAATATGTCATGCAGGATCTTCATGAAGCGGGAGGCGTACCTGGAGTCATGAAGCTGCTTCTTGAAAATGGATACCTGCACGGTGACTGTTTGACCGTAACAGGGAAGACCATTGCCGAAAACCTGAAAGAGATGGATGATCTTTATGAAAATCAAAAGGTTATTGTTCCTCTTGAAAAGCCGCTGCGCGCAGACGGCCCACTTGTCGTTATGAAAGGGAACCTGGCTCCGGATGGAGCGGTAGCGAAGGTTTCCGGCCTTAAAGTTACAAGCCTTACTGGACCTGCAAAAGTATTTGACAGTGAGCAAGAGGCAACAGACGCTGTACTTGAAGGCAGGGTGGTTCCCGGAGATGTCATTGTCATTCGCTATGAAGGTCCAAAAGGAGGACCTGGTATGCCGGAAATGCTTTCTTTATCGGCGATTCTAGTAGGAAAAGGGCTGGGAGAATCGGTGGCCCTGCTTACAGACGGACGATTCTCCGGTGGAACTCATGGTCTTGTCGTGGGCCACATTGCCCCGGAAGCCCAGACTGGAGGCCCGATTGCTCTCTTGAAAACAGGAGATCTTGTAACGGTTGACAGCGGGAAAAGAGAGCTGACCATGCATGTTTCGGAGGAAGAGCTTCAAGAAAGGAAATCAAGCTGGTCCGCACCTGTTCAAACGTTAAGAGGAGTCCTTGGGAAATACGCAAGAACGGTTTCCTGTTCCTCTAAAGGAGCTGTAACCGATCTGTTCGAACCATTAAAGGAACATGTCAAGCTCTAAACGTTTGCCACCGTCATTTTTCTATAGTATTCTTGAACTCAGACAGGGAATGAAGGCCATTTTTACCGGCCTCCCTAAGCGACAGTTCAGGAGGGTATAAAACATGTCTATGGCATATGAAGAATACATGCGTCAAATGGTTAAACCGATGAGAGCTGAATTAACAAGAGCCGGATTTCAAGAGCTTCTTACTGAAGAAGAGGTTGAAAAATACATGGAATCGGCTGAGGGAACAACGCTTGTTGTTGTGAACTCCGTCTGCGGATGTGCGGCTGGACTGGCAAGACCGGCCGCAACTCAGTCAGCATTAAATGCTGACAAAAAACCGGATCATCTTGTTACGGTTTTTGCAGGACAGGATAAGGATGCAACGGCTAAAATGAGAGAGTACTTTGAAGGAATTGAGCCTTCTTCTCCTTCTATGGCTCTTTTAAAAGGGAAAGAAGTGGTTCATTTTATCCCGAGACATGAAATTGAAGGTGCTGCAATCGAAGAAATCATGGCCAATTTAGAGCAGTCTTTTGAAAAACACTGCTGAATAAGGTTGAATGGGATGGCTGATGGATGCAGCCATCCCGATTTTTATATTAAAAGAGGTTGAAAACGTGATTATTACGACAGTTATGAAAAATTTTAAAGAAGCAGAAATCATGGCAAGAGAACTGGCCATTTCATTGAACAGTCAATATGTCCCAAGAAACAAGAAGTCAATCTCCTCCCTTCTGGAAAAAGAGAAAGCGGTACTGGTGGTAGGCACGGAGAGAATGGAGCTTTACAGTACACCAGGCGAAAAGCCGTTCTTTTTCCATCCGAATTCCGCTATGTTCCGGGTTAAAAGACTGCTTGGCGGAGAGTGTGATCCATTTGTTGAGGCAGCCGGGATCCGGGAAGGAAATACCATACTTGATTGCACGCTGGGATTGGCATCTGACAGCATCGTTGCCGCCTATGCTGCCGGAGAAAAAGGAAAGGTATGCGGGATAGAGGGGAATAAAGAGATGGCGCTGATTGTAGGCGAGGGGCTGAAGAAGTGGGAAGCCGGCAATGAGGACATCTCAAAAGCGATGAAAAGAGTGGAGGTGGTTCACGCCGATCACCTCGAATTCCTTCGAACGTGCGCAGACCGCTCCTTTGACATTGTTTATTTTGATCCCATGTTCGAAGAGGCGCTATCCTCCGAAGGAATGGTGCCTTTAAAGCAAATTGCCATCCATGATGATTTAAGCGAAGACGTAATCGCTGAAGCAAAACGGGTAGCGAAGGAACGGGTCGTTTTAAAAGATCACTGGACGAGCACCAGGTTTGAAAAATGGGGCTTCAGCCAGATTAAACGCCGTTCAGCTTCCTTTCACTTCGGAGTTTTAGAAAGAGAGGATTAGGCGAAACTAAGACTCGGAGGTGAAGGGAATGTCACGCAAAAAAGCGAATCCGTCTAAATCACAGCTTGGTTCACCCGAGACGGAAGGCCAGGGCACGACCAATCAGGAAACAGGAAAACAAAAAAGCTCCGCAGCATCAAAAGCAAAGAAAATGTAAACAGCTTATGCACAGAGAAAGCCCGGATCAACTCCGGGCTTTTAATCTGTTATTTCCATAAAAATCATGTAAATGAGGGTAATGAAACTTGCAGCGATCAGCAGAGCTTCGTACATAACAAGCCTCCCGTATCTTAATACATTTATTGTAAAGGAATTGCGCTGGTAATAAAAGCGTTTTCTTTAACTTAATAAGGAGAATTGTCTAGGGCTATGATAGAATAATAGAGAATACATTTAGGAGAGGAAAACCATGAATAAATGGCTTAAAAAATCGCTCGTAGCCTTGTTCTCAATTGTCACACTGGGAATGGTTTCGCCTCCCGCTGTGCTGCTCGCAGAAGAGAATTCTCAAGACTTTTCTAAAACCATCATTCCCGAGCAATCAGATTCCCACAAATCGCAAATTATTGAACCGGATATCCAATATTTTAAACAAATGGCCAAAGAACAAACGTATCAAAAATTCGGGGACAGAATTGGCCCGGTAATTGAATCGGAATTTGACACGATGATCCTGCCGAAAATCGAAGAAGTAATGGTAAGAGAGCTGACATTAAAAGAATCCTCAAATCTTGTAATCAGTGAGAAACCCGGTTCAGGGAGAAGCGAAAAAATCTTTCATATTTACGACCGGAATTCCGGTAAGGATGTAATTCGTTTCCACGTCCGGGTAGATCATCCTCCAGGGGATGGCTACTGGTTCAATTTTCATTACCATTTAAGCAGAGATTCATTTGAACAGCATCATGAACTGGGCAGCATTTATTGGGATCGGAATACACCACCCGCTTGGATGACTCATTAAAAAGGGGCGATCAGTCTAATGGCAAAATACACGATGAAAGAAATGACCGCAATTACAATCGATATGCTGAAAGACAGGGGAGTAACGATAGCTGATATAGCTGATATCGTTTTCCGTCTTCAGCAGCGCTATATCCCGGCTCTTACCCATGAAGACTGCGTATATAATGTAGAGCGGGTGCTTAGCAAAAGGGAAATCGTGCACGCCGTTTTAACCGGACTTGCTTTGGATGAACTGGCCGAAAAGAAATTACTGCCGCAGCCATTGCAGCATCTCGTAGAAACGGACGAGCCATTATATGGAATTGACGAAATCATCCCCCTTTCAATTGTAAATGTATATGGTTCCATCGGACTGACCAACTTTGGATTTCTTGATAAAGAGAAGTTCGGGATTATTAAAGAGCTAGATGAGCATAAAGAAGACCGGGTTAATACATTCCTCGATGATATTGTGGCCGCATTGGCTGCAGCGGCCGCGAGCAGAATGGCCCATCGAAGCCGTGATAAAGAAGAGGAAGACCAGTCAGAGCAAATGATTGGAAGCTAAACTGGTTTTTACTTAACAAGAGATTATAAATCTTGTATACTAGTTAAAGTATTGCTCGAATCCTAGGAGGTTTTGTCGTCACAATGAATGAGATATTGAATGCTTTTGTAGACACGTATGCCCAGTTTTTTAACTGGCAGATGTGGGGCGAAGTACTGACAAGCCCTACAAGCTGGGGATTAATTCTTACCCTGGTCATTTTAGAAGGGCTGTTATCTGCTGACAATGCGCTTGTTCTTGCAGTTATGGTCCGCCCGCTTCCTGAGGAGCAAAGAAAGAAAGCACTTTTTTACGGTTTGATCGGAGCTTACATTTTCCGTTTCATAGCGATCGGAGTCGGAGTATTCTTAATCCAGATAACATGGGTCAAGCTGCTTGGTGCAGCGTATCTCGCTTGGCTTGCTATTAAATATTTCATTGATAAACGCAATGGGTCTGAAGGTGATGATGCCGAGGATGCAGCGAAGCTTACAAAAGGCAGCATTTTTACCCGTCTTTTTGGACAGTTCTGGGGAACGGTCGCAGCAGTTGAACTTATGGATATCGCTTTCTCCGTGGACAGTGTTCTTGCAGCATTTGGTGTAAGTGATCAAGTATGGGTTCTTCTTCTCGGAGGTATGCTTGGAGTACTCATGATGCGTGGTATCGCAGGAGTATTTGTTAAACTGATTGAGAGAATTCCTGAACTTGAAACAACAGCATATGTGCTAATTTTGCTTATAGCAGTGAAAATGGCTATAAGTGAAGCCGGAGTACACATGCCGCACTGGGTATTTTTTGTCTTAATCATCGTAATGTTCATTGGAACGTTCATTATTCATAAATTGAAACACAACCGTCAGGAAAAAACAAATTAAAGAAAAGCGCCGGAAGTGATCATTCCGGCGCTTTTTTAATGGGATAAATATGGTGAGTTTTAACACCACTGGATTAAAGCGAGCGCCTGCAGTGGAAATCAGCAGCCAAGTTTAACAGACCTAATGGAAAAAATATAGAAAGAGAATAATCAAACCACCACTGACCAGCCCATCGGCTACCAGAAAACGAGAGCTTCCCATGTACTCAATGACTTTATCGACTTCTTCCTTTGCAGGTCTTTTTCGCATGATGTCACATCCTTAGCCGTTTGATGAATACTATTCATCCTGCACGAATTTGACCCCTTCCATACTTCATAATATGTTAAAATGAAGAATCGAATGTTAAGAAAAAGGAAGTGACACAATGAAACAGTATTTAGATCTTTGCCGGCATGTGCTGGAAAACGGAAAAGCAAAAGGCGACAGGACGGGGACGGGAACGATCAGTACGTTCGGCTATCAGATGAGGTTCGATCTTAGCGAAGGCTTCCCAATGGTTACAACGAAAAAGCTGCATTTGAAATCAATCATTCACGAACTGCTGTGGTTCTTAAAAGGCGACACAAATGTTGCCTACCTTCAGGAAAATGGTGTGAGGATATGGAATGAGTGGGCAGATGAAAATGGGGAACTGGGTCCTGTGTATGGAGCGCAGTGGCGTTCATGGGCAGGTGCTGGCGGCGAAACGATTGATCAGATTGCGAACGTCGTTCATGATTTGAAGCATAATCCCGATTCAAGACGGTTAATCGTCAGCGCCTGGAATCCGTCTGATATCCCGAATATGGCATTGCCGCCATGCCATTGCCTGTTTCAATTTTACGTTGCGGAGGGGAAGCTTTCATGCCAGCTTTATCAGCGTTCGGCAGATGTTTTCCTCGGTGTTCCTTTTAATATCGCTTCCTACGCACTTCTCACAATGATGATGGCCCATACATCGGGTCTCGAGTACGGAGAATTCATCCATAGCTTTGGAGATGTTCATATTTATCAAAATCACCTGGACCAGGTAAATCTTCAGCTTGGACGAGATCCTAAACCTCTTCCGCATATGAAGCTAAATCCTGACGTGACATCCATTTTTGATTTTACATACGAGGACTTCACACTGGAAAATTATGAAGCCCATCCTCATATTAAAGGAGCTGTCAGCGTTTGATTTCATTTGTTTTTGCTATGGATGAACAGCGTGCAATCGGCAAGGATAATGATCTTCCATGGAAACTGCCGGCTGATCTGGCTCATTTCAAGAAAATAACATTCGGATCTGCTGTTGTTATGGGCAGAAAGACGTTTGAATCGATGGGAAGCAAGCCTCTTCCCGGCAGAAGAAATATTGTCGTTTCTTCAAATCCTGAATTCTTTGCCGATGGATGCGAAATTCTTCAATCTGTAAAAGAAATCCCTCTTCTTGAAGAAGAGGGGGAAGAGCTGTTTGTCATTGGAGGAGCCAGAATATTTGAAGAAATGCTTCCGCACTGTACGAAGATGTATGTGACCATTATTCATCATACGTTTGATGGAGATACATTCTTTCCCGAATTTGACGAGAGTGAATGGCGCACGACTTCAAAAGAACAGGGAATTAAGGATGAAAAAAATCCGTATAATTACGAATTTTTAACCTTGGAGAAAAACTAAGAAAATCCCGCATCGATGACTTGGATGCGGGATTTTTGTGTGCGGGGTATGACAAGTAAGGAAGGTGCGAAATCATTCCTGTTACTTGTTTTTAGCCATTAAATAAACGGCACATCCACAACATAATACAAAACACAGAAAAACATCGAAGCACTGCCGCCGAGTACAAAAAGATGCCAGATGGCGTGGTGATAGGGTATTTTCCTCCATACATAAAAAATGGAGCCGACAGTATAGAGAATTCCTCCAAGTAGAAGAAGCATGAATCCTTCCACCGACAGGTACTCATAGAGCGGTTTTGCTGCAATAATCACGAGCCAGCCCATAAGAATGTAAAATAGTGTGGACAACACAACAAACCGGTCTACAAAAAAGATTTTAAACACTACGCCGGCAATCGCAAGGCTCCAGATGATGATAAGCAGGGACCAACCAAAGGTTCCCCTGAGAGGGCCAAGAAGGAGCGGGGTGTAAGTTCCGGCAATCAGAATATAGATGGCGGAGTGATCTAATATGGCGAAAATGTGCTTCGCTTTTTTATGCTGGATGGCATGAAGCAGTGTCGAGAATAAATAAAGCAGAATCATCGATGCTCCGAAGATTGAAAAGCTGACCACACTGATTGTATCCCCGTACCATACAGCAAACAAAATCAAGTACACCAAAGCGGGAATGCTGAGCAGCACACCGATGCCGTGGGTAATCGCGTTGGCAATCTCTTCCTTTATTGTGAATTCCATTCGTTCCAGCTCCTTTTAATGGTTTCCGAGATGAGATTTCAGTGAATGGAGGAAATCCATTCCCTCGAGAGTAATTTTCGTGCCTGCCCTTCCGCGCCCTTTCGTTACATAGCTGTGCTTTTCAAGAAAGTCAAGCCTATGGCGGACCTGCTGTGCAGTAAGGGGGTGAGAACCTGCTTTGCTGATTTCTGAAATGATTCTCCTGCTAGCCGGTTCTCCGTTTTCGTTTGAAATACGGATCGTTTCGAGGATAAACACAAATTCCTGTTTATCCATAAGGGTAAGCTGAAGCGGGGCTGCTTCTTTTTCTTTTTTCTTTTGTTTTTTGACCGTTTTCCCAGGAAGATCGTGAAGCTGAATGGTTTTTCCGTCCGAGACGGCAAGCATGTAATCTATCGAATTCTTTAATTCCCTTACATTTCCTTCCCATTCTTCCTTCATTAACATATCCATTACCTTTGAGTCCATCCGTGTGACGGCTCCGTTTCTTTTCAAAAATTCTTCTGCAAGAATTGGAATGTCCGATTTTCGTTCTCTAAGAGGCGGAATTTGAATGGAAAAAACATTTAACCTGTAGAAAAGATCAGCCCGGAAATCCCCATCCGCCATTTTTTCTCTTAAATTCATATTGGTGGCTGCAACAATCCTTACGTCGACCGCAATATTCTGGGTTCCGCTTACTCGGCGGATTTCTTTTTCCTGAAGAACACGAAGCAGGCTCGCCTGGAGGTCACCTGAAATATCTCCGATTTCATCCAGAAAGAGGGTGCCTCCGTTTGCTTGTTCAAACAGTCCTTTTTTTCCGCCTTTTTGTGCCCCTGTAAAAGCTCCTGCCTCGTAGCCGAATAGCTCGCTTTCAAAAAGGGAAGCTGAGAGGGCACTGCAGTTAACGGCTACAAAGGGGCCGGAACGTCTGCCGGAGCCGTTATGTATCGCTTGTGCAAACAGTTCTTTACCCGTCCCGGTTTCTCCTTCAATCAAAACCGGCAATTCAGAAAGCGCCAGTTTCTTAGCTGTGCCGATTGTATCCAGCATGCTTAAATGGCTGCCGATTATTTGATCAAAGGTATACTTGGCCGTAAACCCCTTTTTCGCCCATTCTGCTGCCGCAGAGTTGATTTCTGAGGCTTTGCTGACCCTGCTGATGGTAGCAGTAATGATCCCATTCGTTTCATTCCGGTAAATGGCCGCTTCCATTCCATTAATGCTGAAAAGCTGAAAGGGTTCAATCCCTGTTACTATATAAGAAATCACGTCTTGATCAAGTCCTGAGAGCTGAATGGCTTTACCGGCGACATCTGCCCGGTCAAGCTGGAAAATGGACTCGCACACGGAGTTAAATGCCGTAATCACGCCGGAGGCACTGACACCAATCACACCTTCACTTACATGATCAACGACAAGCCGCAGATTTTTTTCCGCTGCCAAAGCTGAAGTTTTCGCTTCGGTCAAAAGCCGCTGCTGACTGACGGCATGTTTCATCTGGCGTTCTGTTAATATAGAGTTCAAATAAGAAAGTTCAAAACGATTCGCCAGCTCCTGAATAGTAGGGGATCCGATTAGACGTACTCCTATATCCAATTTAGGTGCTGAATGAATGGGTGCATGAATCATTTCGCCTGGAGAAAGAATCAGGTCTGCATCAAAAGTGGTTTCTCCTTTTTTAAAAGGAACAAATTCGACGTGCTGTATGCCAAGTTCTATAAGCTGATGAATCAGCTCAGCTGCTGATTCAAGTGTGTCGCTGACGACAAGAACTTTGGAGCCTTCGGGCAGCAGGAGCAGCGTCTCCAGTTTTTCAACATTGATCGTTCGAATCGCCTCTAGGATTTCGGAGTCACATGTAACGAATGGTTCAAGTTCCTTTTTTAAATCTGGAGATGAAATTAAAATCGGACCTTCAGCGAAAGTGTCAGGCAATCCTTCATCTATAGAAAAGGATTCAATCGAAATCAATTCATTAAAAAGTTCAAGGAGCTGCCCGTGAAGAGCTTTTCTCGTTTGTTCAGTTCCGGTTATTAAAAATAATTTGTCTGGATTCAATGGCATTCGCTCCTGTCGCGTAACTATAATAGCATTATAACACCCAATTGGAACTAATTGAACCCAATAAAAATAAAATGAGCAGAATGAAATGATTTCCCGAGAGGATTACTTCATGGCATGATTCTTGCTTAAGGATAAATTGAAACGATATGAAGGAGGAAAAGATTTGCTTAAATTAATCAAAAATGGAGAGCTATATGCTCCTGAATATTTAGGAAAAAAAGATGTGATCACTGCCGGCGGTAAAATAGCTTTTATAAAGGAACCTGGATTTTCTTTTCCAAGTGAATACCTGTCAGAAACCATTGATGCAGATGGTCAGGCGGTATTTCCCGGGTTTATTGATTCACATGTACATATTATGGGCGGCGGCGGAGAAGGTGGCTATAAAACAAGGACACCGGAACTGCAATTAAGCTCCGCTATCAAGGGAGGCGTGACTGCAATAGTCGGGGTGATCGGTACGGATGGAACCACTAGAACCATGTCCGCCCTGCTTGCGAAAGCAAGGGCATTGGAGGAGGAAGGCATCTCCTGTTATGTTCACACCGGCAGCTACCAGATCCCAGTCAGGACGCTTACAGGCAAAATTGAAGATGATTTAATTCTCATTGATAAAGTCATCGGCTGCGGCGAAATTGCGATCAGTGATCACCGCTCATCCCAGCCTGAATGGCAAGAGATGGCAAAGATTGCTTCTGCTGCCAGAATCGGCGGTATGCTTTCAGGAAAAGCAGGAATCGTCAATGTTCATATAGGCGATGGCAAGGGCAAGCTGGATTTACTCTACAAGGTTTGCGAAGAGACGGACATTCCAATCAAAACGTTTCACCCTACCCATATCAACCGTAATCCTCATTTGTTTGAGGCGGGCATTGAGTTTGCCAAAAATGGAGGGCTTGTTGACTTTACTACAAGCACCATTCAGCGATTTCTGGACCAGGGAGAAGTGAAATGCAGCAGGGGTTTAAAAAGGATGCTTGATGAAGGGGTGCCTTTGGAGAACATCACCTTCACATCTGACGCCCAGGCAAGTCTTCCGGAGTTTAACACAGACGGGGAGCTGACGGGTATGCAAATTGGAAATATTACCTCTCTTTATAATGAAGTAAGAGACGCAATCCTAATAGAGAACGTCCCGGCGGAAAAAGCAATTCAAGTAATTACCTCCAATCCAGCCTCCATCCTCAAGCTAACCCATAAGGGCAGGATAGCTGAAGGCATGGATGCCGACCTCGTACTAGCTGACAAAGAGAGTCTTCATATCAAAACGGTCCTAGCGAGAGGCCAGGTAATGATGAAGGAGGGGAAAGTCTTAGTAAAGGGAACATTTGAATAAGTATTCCCGCTGCTGCTTATGTGAAAAGCAATAATGATTCATATTATGGGACTGTTGGGGGAGACTGGGGTTTTATTCGGTCCAGCTGACAGCCCATAACAAAAGTCCCCCTATACTGGATTAGGGGGACTGAATTCATTCAGTCTGCTGATATACGTCTGATCGCCTGTTTCAGCTCCTCAGGATCTTCAAAATCTTCCGGATTCCAGTTTTCTTCTACCCACTGGATCAGCTCTTCTTTCGTGTTGAATCCTTGACCGCTCGTGTCAGCGCTCCGAATCATATACAGATTGCTGCCAGGATCTGCTTCAATGAGACAAGGGATGGCGCTTGATTTGCTTTTTAGCAAATACTCCATATTAATTCCTCCTCTATATTTGGGTTTTTCCCATTTTTTAAATTAATCAATCTTGAATTACTGGAAATGACTTTAAATTTTGAATATTCGTGATATAATGGCAAATTAAATAGAGGTTTAGAAAGGAATTTTGCCATGAACCCGTTAGCTCTCCAAAAAAAATCGTCCATTGTCCATGTGGAATCGATTCTAAAAGCCCATCATCTACTAAAGGAAGTGGTGATCCATACCCCGCTTCAGCTGAATCGTCCTCTTTCTGAGAAATATCAATGCAATGTCTATCTTAAGAGGGAAGATCTCCAGCTTGTCCGGTCCTTCAAAATTAGAGGGGCCTTCCATAAGATGAAATGCTTGAGCAGCAAAGAACTTGAAAATGGGGTTGTATGTGCCAGTGCCGGAAATCATGCACAGGGAGTCGCTTATTCCTGCAAGACGCTTGGGGTTCAAGGGAAAATTTTTATGCCAAGCACCACCCCGAGGCAAAAAGTGAATCAGGTGGAAAAATTCGCAAATGGCTGTGCTGAGATTATTTTGTGCGGAGACACGTTTGATGATTCCTATCATGAAGCTGTTAAATGCTGTGAGGAAGAGGGGCGGGCGTTCATACATCCGTTTGATGATGAAGAGGTCATCGCAGGTCAAGGTACAGTCGCTGTTGAAATTTTGAATGATACGGATGTGCCTATTGACTTTGTTTTTGCAAGTGTCGGCGGAGGGGGGCTGATTTCCGGTTTAGGTACATATTTTCAGGCGGTTTCACCGAATACGAAAATTATGGCGGTCGAACCGGAAGGCGCTGCATCGTTTACTTCAGCGAAGTCATCCGGAGAGGTGGTCACCCTGCCGAAAATCAGCAAATTTGTAGATGGAGCTGCCGTTCAGCGGATGGGAGAGAAGACATTTGCCATCGCCAATGGCTTTTGTCATGAAACCGTGCTCGTGCCTGATGGGAAGGTGTGCACGTCCATTTTGGAATTGTATAATGATAATGCCATTGTGGCCGAACCTGCCGGTGCATTGCCGATCGCCGCATTGGATTTTTGCCGCGATGAAATTAAAGGGAAAAATGTTGTATGTATTGTCAGCGGCGGGAACAATGATATTGGAAGGCTGCAGGAGATCAAAGAGAAGTCAATGATTTACGAAGGACTGCAGCATTATTTCATCGTTGATTTTCCGCAGCGGGCAGGGGCTTTACGAGAGTTTTTGCATGACGTACTCGGTCCTGCTGATGACATAAACCGTTTTGAATACACAAAGAAAAACAATAAAGAGAACGGTCCAGCGCTAGTGGGGATCGAATTAAAGGACAAAAAGGACTACTCAACCCTGATTGCCAGATTGGATTCCAAGGGATTCCATTACACAGAAGTCATTAAGGATGAACAGCTGTTTAACTTACTAATTTAGCCGGAGGCAGCAAATATGTGCGGAAGATTTACACAAACGTTCGATGAGGATGTTTTTAAATATTTCCCTGTTCTTAATCATTCAGATATAACCGTTGAAAGAACATTTAATGCGGCCCCCTCTCAAAAGCTTTTAGCCATTGCCGGCTCAGATGGGAGCTATAAGGCCGGTTATTTGAAGTGGGGGCTTGTGCCCTCCTGGACGTCAGCGCTTAAAGGGTCAGGAATTATAAATGCGAGAGCGGAAACCGTTGCTGAAAAGCCCAGTTTTAAGCACCTCATCGAGAGAAAAAGATGTTTGATTCTGGCAGACAGTTTTTACGAATGGAAAAAGACCGATACTGGAAAAAATCCATACCGTTTTCTGCTCCGTTCAGAGGAGCCGTTTGCTTTTGCAGGCTTATGGGACAGGTGGCGGAAGGACGGGAAGGACCTCGTTACATGCACGATTCTTACAACGAAGGCCAATGAACTTGTTCATGAGGTGCATGATCGAATGCCGGTTATTTTTCAGCACCGCACCGCTTTAACCTGGCTTGATTTAAGCAAAGAGGAGGCGCTTGAAAACCTTCTTCCCATTTCTGAAGAACAAATGAAAGCCTATCAGGTTTCATCAATGGTTAACTCGCCAGCAATAAACGAACCGTCCTGTACGTTTCCTGCTTGAAAATTTTTAAAGCTGTGAGCATAATTTGACAGACTTCGATAGGATAATGGAGTATAATAAAGCAAACGGGTGAAAAAGAGGATTGATATTTTTGCTATTCAAAAGCCTAGAGTTCAAACGGTTGGATGGACAGAAGGTAAAGGTTATTGAGATACCGGTAATGGGAAAAGACCACAGTTATGCTTTCCTCATTCAGGCAAGACTGCAGGCATATCTGACAAGGATTAATGCAGAGCCAGAACCGAAAAGCGTCTATTCTTTCCGCGACTATCTCAAAAAGATTTTAAAATGGCCGGATTATGAAGCAATCTTTCAATCTGAAGTATTACAGAATAATGCCTAGGGAGATCTTAACAGATCTCTCTTTTCTTTATGAATACTTATTGACCAAAACCGATGCAGACTGGCTGGACCGGGAACTGCACAACATCTGCAGGCAACTGTGCACCGGGGAATTCTGTGCCCACCGGAAACGCGGACAGCATCCAGGAGATCCTCTAATATGGAAGCGTAAATTGCCAAAAAAGTTTTCTAAAAAAGGTAAATCTTTTAGTTAAGGATTTTTTATGACGATTATAATCAATAAACCCTTAATTTTTAGTGTTTTTTATTGAAACCATTTGCACAATCTGTATAATACTTGTTAATGAGAGAGATAGGGAAGTGACAAGATGAAAAAAATTGTGATTGTAACCGATTCAACAACAGATCTTGATCAAAGCATGATTGAAAAATACAAAATTGAAGTAATTCCGTTAACCATACATATAGATGGAGAGACGTACACGGATCGGGTGGATATTACACCTGAAGAATTTATGATAAAAATGGCGGCTGCAAATGAATTGCCGAAAAGCTCACAGCCTGCGATCGGAAAGTTTGTCGAAACTTATACGGAGCTTCTTAAAACGGCAGATCAAATCATATCGATTCATTTAACCTCAGGGATGAGCGGAACGTTTCAGACTGCAGAAAGCGCAGCTGCAATGGCAGGCGGGGATATTACAGTGATCGATTCTCAGTTTATCTCAAAAGCTCTTGGGTTTCAGGTAATAGAAGCGGCGAAAATGGCTGAAAGCGGGTCGTCTAAAGAAGAGATATTAGAACGGATTTCCTCGATTAAGGAGGCGACGAGACTTTTTGTCACGGTTGATACTCTTGATAATCTTGTAAAGGGCGGCAGAATCGGAAGGGGAAAGGCTATGATTGGTTCCCTGCTGAATATAAAGCCGATTGCAAGTCTGCAGGATGGAGTGTATACACCAGTTGCAAAGGTGAGAAGTCATTCTCAAATCGTCAAATACCTTGCTAAGCAATTTGGGGAAGATTTAAAGGGGAAAACGGCAAAGGCAATCGGAATCGCGCACGCAGATGCCTCTGATCTTGCGCATAACCTAAAGGAAGCACTCCTTCAAATCCGTCCGGATCTGCCAATTGATATTTCGTTTACGACTCCTGTCGTTTCTACCCATACCGGACCGGGTGCTATCGGATTTATGTATTATACGGAGTAGAGGCTGGCCTGATTCCATATTGAAAATACAGGAAGTGGTTTATTTGAAAATAATACGATTAATATGGCTCGCTGCGGCTTTTATTTTGCTATCGGGCTGCAGCACTGCTGTTTCCGGTTTTAAACCCATTTCATCTGTAGAAAATTTTCATTATAAGGACCAGGAGGGGGAGTCTTTCGGTCTTCCTGAGCTTAAAGGAAAAATCTGGATAGCGAACTTTATTTTTACGAGCTGTACGACGGTTTGTCCGCCAATGACGGCCCATATGAAGAAAATTCAAAGTTTGGGGGCCGAAGAGAACATCCCGTTTGAGATCGTTTCATTCAGTGTAGATCCGCAGATTGATACACCTGAAAAGTTAAAAACGTTCGGCAGCCAGTTTGGCACCTCATTTGAAAATTGGCATTTTCTAACGGGATATTCACAAAAGCAAATTGAAGAATTTTCCCTTAAAAGCTTTAAGACTTTAGTAAAAAAGCCGGAAAATGAGGATCAGGTTATTCACGGCACCTCCTTTTATTTAATAAATAAAGAGGGACAGGTCGTTAAATCTTACAGCGGGGTGGAAAATCCTCCATACGAAGACATCATTCAAGATATGAAGAGACTGCAGCAGCTTTAACCCTGCATGTCTCTTTTTTTAGTATCGGGATGTTTAAGGTTTTTTAGCTGAACATGATGAGGCTGATTGAGAGTTTGCAGAAACATCCTTTTATATAGGCAAAACCATTGAACAGGAAGTGTAAAAATCGGTATGCTTATAACATAGAGTTGATGGAAATGACTAAATTAACTCGAGGAGGGACCGAAAAAAGATGAAAAGAATCATACTCTTACTGATGTCAGCTCTGGTCCTTCTGGCTGGATGCGATCAGTTCACTTCAAAATCACAAAAACCCGCTCCTGAAAAAGCAGAGGTTAAGAAAAAAGAAAAGCCTCTGGAGGAAGTGAAAAAAGCGGATTTAACCATAACAGGAATTGGTGATTCACTGACGGCAGGAGTCGGAGATGACACAAAAAATGGCGGGTATGTGGGGATTGTTAAAACAAAGTTATCCGGATTGAAAACAACAAATTCCATTGCAGTTAACAACTATGCGGTGCACGGAAACCAGACTACGGACTTAATAAAGAAATTAAATAAAAAAGAAGTACAAAATGCGCTGGAACAGTCGGATATTATATTATTGACCATTGGCGGGAATGACATCATGAAGGTTGTGAAGGAGAATATATTTAATTTGACCCTGCAGCCCTTTGAAAAAGAGGAGTCCGGCTATGAACAGCGGTTAGCTCTTATTTTTCAAACGATTAGACAATATAATCCTGATGCGAAGATCGTATACTCAGGGCTCTATAATCCTTTTAAGTTTGTGCTGCCGCAGCTATCTGAAATTGACCTTGTAGTAAACAGATGGAACGAAGCAGCAAAAAAATTGATTGAAGCCGACGGAAATGCTGAATTCGTCCCAGTGGCAGACCTTTATGAAAGCAAAGATGATGGACTTCTTTATAAAGATGCGTTTCATCCAAACACTCAAGGGTATTCATTAATCGGAGAAAGAGTTTTTGAAGCGATTATGAGAAACGATGGATCTAGATAGGAGGCCGCAGATGAAGAAGAAGTGGAAATGGGCGTTTATTATTTTGCTTGCGATTAATGCAGCGGCAATTGCAATTGCCGCTATCTTGCTTTTTGCGCCGGCAGATTCAAATGCTCCAACCCAAAAGGATATTAAAGAAGGCAAAGCTGTGGCCCTCAATGTTGGTGCCAAAAAAGAAGCGCTAAATCAGCTCATTGATCATTATTTGAAGGAAGAAGCGAATGCCGATCAGTACAATTACAAAGTCTATTTAGATGATAAGGTCTATTTTACAGGCGCGATCAGGGCATTCGGGAAGGACATTAATGCGAAGATTACGTTTTCTCCCGTCGTGAAAAAGGATGGAAATTTGAGATTAATTGTTGAGGATCTTTCAATTGGACAGCTGGATGTTCCTGTATCATTTGTATTGAATTATATTAGTACATCCTACACCCTTCCGGAATTTGTTCATATTGATGAAAGAAATCATTCTATCGACGTAGACCTTTCGGAAATTCAACTAAAAAACAATTACCGTGCTAAAGCGGTAAAGTTTGATTTAAAAAATGATGAAATCCGGTTTGACTTGTTTGTCCCGCTAAATTAACGAGTAATGGGTTGACGAAATAGGACATTTGCCTGATAATATTAAGCTAAGAATGTAAATTTTTTATGACAGCATTTACGATAATTTAACAATAGATAGAATAAGAGCAGGAACCGGCTCCCTTTGCAGTCATAAAAGGATGGAGGATAAGCATGGATCAGAGAAAATACATATTAGGCAGCGTTATTTTCCTATTGGTCGGCCTATACTTTGCAGGAATTGCGGGAATTCAATTTATGGATGAAAAAGTAGAAGAGAACATGGACATTGTGTTTACGAATATTGCATACAGTGCGTTGTTTTTCTGCATTACCGTTTATATGCTTCACCTAAAAGACGAAAAAACAAAACGAACAGACGAAAAATGAGAAGGCGGATCGCCTTCTCATTTTTTATATTCAGATAAGAAGCATTATGCGGCAAGCAAGAAAAGGATAATTAGAGATATGCTCAATTTCTTTGTAAAACGCATGTCAGCTCCCCCTTTAGCGGTAAAAGTTAAATGATTGCTCCTACAATCATAATAGTAAAATTCAGAGAGGAATTGGATGCTTTAACCGTTTTATAAAATAAACTTTACAAAATTCATAATCTGTTTACAATCATATCCTATTACCCGATTACCATCATTGCCTCAAGCGGAGGAGTTCCGTTCGCGAGCCCAAGAGCAAAAATTGTGTAGGCGGTATCGGATTTAAATTGGACTTTAGGAACATTTAAGGCTACAGTATCCGTTCCCGCTATTCTTACTTCAAGGTCAATCTTACCCGCAGGCACTGATTTGTATGGAGTAGCTTTAGTAAAGGAGACATTTGAAAAAAGCACGTCACCGTTTTTAACTGCCACATCCACCGCCGGGGCATCAGGGGATAAGTGAACGAATTTTACCTTTGTTTCCCCTGCTGAAACAAATGGGCGGTCTACAATAGGAATCAGCTTTAATTTTGAAAGCATTCCGCTGGCTGCAAGTGTATACGTAATTCCCGGCATCAAGAGAAGATTTTCATATAGCACTGGGGCGGTTTGATTGCCTGCGGGAAATAGATCAATTCGGTACTGCCCTCCAGGAACTTGCAAATAGTCGCTAATCTGTTTAAATGACACATTTGAGAGCACTAATCTCCTGTTCACATAAACATCAACAGCCGGAGCATCAGGCGAGGCGTGAAGTACTCTGATCATGGTCATGCCGGGGGCGATCGCAGCCGGACCCTGAGGCTGGCCTGCTGCGGTCCGGGTTTGCATGGCAGACTGCAGAGCCTGGATATGCTTTTGATAATACATAATATGAGCTTGGGGATTCCGGTATTTATAATAGCAAGCATACAAATCATACACCATTGCCTGCCACAAGCTGTTTTGATCATTTGCCATCTGAAACACTCCCATTCTGTAAATTATCTCCAGTCAGTCTTGAAATATAAGATATATGATCTCATGCGTAATATTATTATGTTAACTGAAGGTTTTATTTGTGCTCTATTCACCTATATGACGTTTGAACAGATAGTATTAAGGAAAAAAATACGTAAGAAGGGGAGGATGATGATGAACCGGTATGAATTAACAAAAAATGAGCGGACGATTACATATGTTGATGAAGGAGTAGGAGATCCTGTTATTTTCCTGCACGGATTTTGCGGGAGTGCGGATTATTGGAAATATGTCATACCTGAAATGGCTGAAAAGCACAGGGTGCTTGCGGTCAATTTAAGAGGGCACGGCGGATCGAGTACAGAGAAAGAAAGCTATGGAGTCGAAGAAATGGCGGATGATATTAGACTTGTTCTGGATGATTTGGAGATTCAGAGTGCTTCTATTTTCGGACATTCGCTTGGAGGATATGTTGCTTTGGCTTTCGCTGAGAAGTATCCAGACCGGGTCACTTCGTTTGGTCTTGTCCATTCCACAGCATACCCTGACAGTGAAGATGCAAGGCGGGGCAGGGAAGCGGGAATGGAAAAAATCGAGAAAGAGGGAATAAAACCTTTTGTTGATGGTTTGGTTCCTAAACTATTTGCTGAACATAACAGGACGGGAGAGGAAGCTGATTTCGCTAAGCAAATCGGGTATCATACGCCGACTACAGGTGCAATTGCTTCTCTTGAAGCCATGAAGAACAGACAGGACAGAAGAAGGATTATTGAAATCTCAGATGTACCTGTACTTTTGCTGGCTGGAGAAAAGGATGAAGTAATAGCTCCGGAAAAAACCTTTACAGCAAATGGCCCTCATATTTACCAGTCCGTACTGAATGGAGCAGGCCACATGGGAATGCTTGAGGAACCTGAAACGTTTGTGAAGGTGCTAAAGGATTTTCTGGAAAACTTTGTCCATCCAAAACCGAAGGAATGATTGATACTTACTATTTGAAGTGAGCGAGAGTAACAACTGAAAGGTTTGCGATATCAGCCAAATAAGAAGACTGCCTGGGCGGCAGTCTTCTTATTTGTGATTTGAAGGGTGGCTTTCGGCAAATTTAATAAAGGATTGTTCATCTTCTATCAGGCCGCACGACCCGCATTGAACACGCTTTGATGTCCCTTTGTAAGGAAGATGGAAAGGATCCAGTGAGGACGAATCATATTGCTCCATAATTTCTCCAGATTGGGGATTCAATTTAACAGCTTGCGGGTTCTGCTCTAAAATGTGATACCTTGAGCGGTTGGTTTTACAGTTCGGACAAAGATACGGCGAAGTCATGAGAGCACCTCCATGCTTGAATATCTTTATCTTTTCTCAAAAGGAAAATATTATTCGAAAAGTAAATGTTCAATCCTTAGAAATACTTACGATCCATAAAAAATCCCCTGCAGCAAATGCGCAGGGGGTTTTCTATATTTTACGATTCATTAGCCGCAAATTTTTGTTCTTCTTTTTCTTTTTCTGCTGTTTCATCCTTGTTGCTCGTTCTCAGCGGAATTTGCTTAAGGAACAAGGTTAAAGCAAAACCAATGGCGATGACCGCTGAACAGATGAGAAATACATTCGTAAGGCCTGTTTCCAATGTGTGCCGGACACCATTAATCAACTGGGTGATGGCATCCTGATACTGTGGAGGAATGGACGATTGAATTTTCTCGAGTTTAGCATGATCCATCAGTACCTGCGGATTCATCAGCCCCTCAAGTTTTTCTGAAGGGAGGCCTGCTGGTAATTCAGGCTTCTCTGCATGGTACATACTGTTATTTAATACAAGTCCCATAATCGCAACCCCTACAGTTCCTCCCGTTTGTCTGAACAGCTGGGAGGAAGCGGTAGCCACTCCAAGATACTGGTGACCAACAGCGTTTTGAACGGTCAAGGTAAAGATCGGGAAGCTCATCCCAAGACCTGCCCCAACAATGATGTTATTGATAACAGCAGTGGCAATCCATGTATTTTCATCCATTAAGGACAATGAGAACATTCCTGCTGACATAACCGCCAAGCCGACTAGAGCATAAATTTTGTATTTTCCTGTTTTTGTGATGAGAGATCCAGTGATGCTGCTCGCAGCCACCATGGATAGCGTCATCGGCATCATGATCAAGCCTGATACAGCGGCCGATACACCCATTACTCCCTGAATGAAGAACGGAACATACATAACAGCTCCAAACATTCCGGCGCCTAAAATAAATCCTGCTAAGTTAGACAATGTGAAAATTCTGTTTCTAAACAGTTCCAATGGCAGAACGGGGCTTTTTGCACGCTTTTCTGCAAAGACGAAAAGTATGAGAGAGACAAAGGTTAGTGCAAATAGTCCGATAATCTGCACGGAGGACCAATCATAAGTCGTTCCAGCCCATGTGAAGGCAAGGAGTAGCGGGACGATAACCGATGTCAGCAAAATGGAACCGATGTAATCAACGGATTCTGCCTGCTTTCTCGGTGTGCTTGGGAATAGTGCCATAATGCAAATAAAAGCTAGGATGCCAAAAGGAAGGAATACCCAGAACACCCACTGCCAATTGGCATTATCAACGATCCAGCCCCCGAAGGTTGGTCCGAAAACACTTGCCAATCCAAAGACAGAGCTCAGGATTCCCTGCCAGCGTCCACGTTCTCTTGGGGAGAAAAGGTCACCGACGGCTGTAAAGGAAGTGGACATAATCATACCTCCACCAAAGCCCTGTATTCCCCTGAAGATGATAAGCTGAACCATGGTTTGAGAAAATCCAGCCATAAGCGACCCTGCCATAAAAACTGCAATTCCGATCAGAATAAATGGCTTCCGTCCATAAATATCAGACAGCTTTCCAACCAGAACGGACGTTATGCTGGAAGTCAGCATGAAAATCGTGAAGACCCAGCTGTAATATTCAAAGCCGCCAAGTTCTGCCACAATTTTCGGCAGTGCTGTACCGACAATGGTCTGGTTTAATGCGGCAAATAGCATAGCAGCCATTATTGCGATCATAATCGTCACTTTTTTGCGGTGATCTAAATGTTCCATTCTGTTTTGTTCCTCCTATGAGCGCTTTGCGTTGGATTGTTATTCAAAGTCTTTATCAATTTTTTTAAATAAGTGCACAAATGTTTGAAGTTCTTCCTGATTCAGGCTTCCGAACCGTTCAAATAAATAGTCGGTTTTCTTTTTTTCAAGCTCCATTAATTTTTTTGTCCCTGCATCCGTAATGCCGATATGAATAATTCTCCGGTCAGATTCGGCTCTGGAGCGTTCTATTAGCCCTTTGCCGACGAGTGAATCCGCCATAGACGTAATATGGCTAGCTGAAACATCAAGCTTTTTGGAAAGATCAGATGATTTTAATGTTCCGTCACAGTGAAGTGATTTTAATATGAAGAATTCATTTCTTGAGATTTCTTTTTCCAATATGCTGTTAACGCCTTGGCGAAGCTGGCGGAATACCCTCCTCAGCAGGCCTTCCATTTCATAAAGAAGCTCTTCCTTATCATTCAAACGCTCTCCCTGCCTTCTTGAAAAAATACTTAAGTAACTGAACTATTAATTAGATTAAGTATTTTTTCTCTTCCTGTCAAGAATAATAAACCGGTAATCTTTACATGCCCGTCCATATGTTAAGCAAGTTTCTTTTCCTGGCGATGGCAGGTGGTATAATAATAATATGAATATAAAGCGAGGTGTCTAATGATGAAACAAACAGAATTGGCGACTTTTGCCGGAGGGTGCTTCTGGTGCATGGTCCAGCCTTTTGATGAGATGCCGGGAATCGAGCGGGTTGTCTCAGGCTACACAGGAGGCACTGTTGAAAATCCCACCTATGAACAAGTATGCTCCAATCAGACAGGTCATTATGAGGCGGTTCAAATAACTTTTCAGCCCGACGTTTTTCCATATGAAAAGCTTCTTGAACTTTTCTGGCAGCAAATCGATCCGACTGACGCGGGCGGCCAGTTCTTTGACCGCGGTGAATCCTATAAAACCGCTATTTTTTATCACAGCGCAGAGCAGGAGCGCCTTGCTGAACAATCGAAGGTAAAGCTTCAGGAGAGCGGGAAATTCAGCAAGCCGATTGTAACAGAGATTATACCGGCATCGGTTTTTTACCCGGCTGAGGAGTATCATCAGGATTACTATAAAAAAAATTCAGCTCACTATAACCGTTACAAAACAGGTTCAGGCAGAGCAAAATTCATAGAAGACCATTGGAAAAACAACGATGGAAAAAAAGACATTATTCAATCGCTGACTCCTATGCAATATGAAGTCACACAAAATAATGGAACAGAGCCTCCATTCCGAAATGAATACTGGGATAACAAAGAAGAGGGCATTTATGTAGATATCGTTTCCGGAAAACCTCTTTTCAGTTCAACAGAACAGTACGATGCAGGGTGCGGCTGGCCAAGCTTTACAAAGCCGATTGATGAAGAGGAAGTTGATGAAAAAATGGATTTCACCCACGGTATGGTTCGAACCGAGGTGCGAAGCAAAACGGCTGATTCCCATCTGGGCCATGTGTTTAACGACGGACCAGGACCGAATGGACTAAGGTATTGCATTAATTCCGCAGCATTGAAGTTCATACCAAAAAGTGAGCTAGCTGAAAAAGGATACGAACGATACAGTGTTTTATTTGATTGATGAAAGAAGGCTGCCGGTTAACCCGGCAGCCTTTGCTTTTTCAGAAAAAAAATCTTTCTTTTTCTTCCTTCTAGCCAGTTCCCTGAAAATACAGTTTTAACCAGGTTTTTTAAACCCATCTTTCATTTGCACATACATATTCCGTCACTGATTAATAGATTAGATTAGTATATATCGCAAGTAAGGAAAGATCGCTTCCATTAGTTTAGTTCCAATGAATAAATTGTATATGCTCTAATTTTCTTTGAAAACACCTCTTCAGGCAGTTTTAGCTTCTTTCTCAGTTATTTTTCCCATCATTCCATCATCTGCTTACGATTACTGCGTTTTATTGTTTGACGATACCAGAGTTAAAAACTCGATTCGGATGTTAATAATGAGATTATTTAAAATGGAGTTGGCGAAAGTTACGTTCTAATCTGTTCAAAATGCAATATATTTGATGTTCAGATTGAAAATAATTGAGATTAAAACACGAATATAGTTAAGCCTTTAAGGACTCGTGAGGTTAATTATGGAGATGCTATCCACTCATCTTTGAAGAATGTTCAATTAAGTAATTGAGTGAAAAATCCGCAAATTTACTAGGTCATTTACTAGAAACTAAATTTCTATAAATAAATATAATGCATAGATCAGTATGCTTGAATTACTAGTATCAAAATAAGTTGCTGCACCTTTAAACTGGAATCCAGGACTAAAGGAAAAACTAATTTTAGGGGGTATTTGCATTTATGGCCACCTTATCAACAGGCCCAATAGAAAACAATTCGGTGGGAGGGATTAGACCTAGCCAACAGGTTACAGTAAAAATTGACAACCGTGACTCTGTGAACAACTCTACAATACTCATTCAAGGATATACATTAAACGGGACGAGAATATTATATGTAAGCGAATTATTTAGTGTAAATCCGAATCAGGTTGTGACAAAAACCTATTTTGCTGATGTTGAAGGTTTTGAATTTATCTTTAATATTTCAGGACTTGGAGAAGGACAAACGGAAGTCTCTGTGTGGGGGAAAAATTCTTCAGGCCAGCTTGTAGCTGCTCACAGACTAGTCTCGGACGAGCTAATAGGCACACAGCAAAATGTAAGTGGAGTGACGGGTGCAACGGGAGCGACAGGTCCAGCTGGTCCAGTGGGAGCAACAGGTCCAGCGGGAGCGACCGGAGCAACAGGCACAGCCGGAGCAACAGGTCCAGCGGGAGCAACCGGAGCAACAGGCACAGCCGGAGCAACAGGTACAGCCGGAGCAACCGGAGCAACAGGCACAGCCGGAGCAACAGGAGCCACAGGCACAGCGGGAGCGACCGGAGCAACAGGTCCAGCGGGAGCAACCGGAGCCACAGGCACAGCCGGAGCGACCGGAGCAACAGGCACAGCCGGAGCGACCGGAGCAACAGGTCCAGCGGGAGCAACGGGAGCAACAGGTCCAGCGGGAGCAACGGGAGCAACAGGTCCAGCGGGAGCAACGGGAGCAGCGGGAGCTACAGGAGCACCAACGCTCGGCTTTAGTAATAATACAGGAACAATTACCGTATTTCCGCCATTGAATACTGAAACCGTTGTTGCGAGCGTAACAACTTCAGTATTAGCTGGCCAGAATATTAAAATTGATTTTGCTTTAGCGTATGAGTTGGTTACGACCGCCAATAGTACGTTTACTGCTGAATTTAGAATATATCGGGATGCAACCTTTATTAGTACAAGAATTTTGAATCGAGCGATTACTTCAGCAGGTGCTCAAAGATTTGATATTGCTAACACTTATGTAGATACCGCTCCAGCTGCAAATCCTGCTTCCGTTTACCAGGTTCGAGTCATTCAGACTCAAGCAACGAATGTGACGACTGGAGCAGCAGTTAACCGAAATTTAAACTTGATTAAATTCTAATTAAAGAATTAAGATGCCTTTTAAATCTTTCCCCTGTAGGATTGACCCTTAGAATAAGGGTCATCTTATAGGGTCTTTTTGTGGAGAAACCAATGGGTCTAAAGAGATGGAAATAAAAAAATAGCGATAAACTCATATCTCAAATCTAACCACATAAGTAATACTGGTCCCTATATAGGATAACGTTAAGAAGACAGGACAGTTCGACTAAGAAGCTAGTTTTGAGAAGTGAGTATGATTCTAATGCATTGAAACTCATCTGGAAGAAAACGGTGAGCGCTGATTAAGGAATTTTAGATGCAGACAACAAAGACGGAATTCCCCTTAGTGGAGAAGTATAATCGGCTGGAAGCGAATCATTATTTACTACCAGCGGAATACGAACTGCTAAAAAGATGCGACTATCTGAAAGGAATCTGACCAAAAAGAGAAAACACTCCTCTAAATATTTCGTCTGATTCGGAAAGCCATTGAAAAGACATGGTTAATAAAACCTGAAAATCCTTGAAGAAACCAGAAATATAGAGATATATGACGATCAAAAAAATGATGACCCCTGTATAAAGCAGAAATCATCTTCTTTAAATATCTACCTTTTATATAAGTGTCCTTGACAAGGGATACAGATTTATAATTACTGTTTGGTCTAATGATGAAAAAACACAGAGTTCAGTGTCAAGGATATTAAAAAAGGTGAAATATAAAAACTGCGATTCTTTTCTCAAAATGGATGATATAAATGCATCCAAAGGAGTGGACGGTACTTGCTTTCAAGTTGAAATACTTCCGAAAGGATCTGGGGCTGATATTTTCTTGTACCCGCTTCAATATGCGTGCGGAATTGGATGAGGATTTCATCGATATAATGCAGATCGTAGCCGGCAAGAATCATCCTAAACCACATATCATAATCATGGGTGTACTTCCATTGGGGGTCAAAATAACCGACCTTTTCGAAGCATTCTTTTTTCATAAGGATGGTACAGCCGTTAACTGGATTTCCCTGGAGAAAAAATTGGGGCACCTCTTTTAAATCGGCAGTAAACCGCTTTCCGCACCAGGGAATCAATACCGTATTATTTTCATCGATGTAGTCATAGTTGGTAAAGCTGAAGTCTGCCCCATGCGTTAGCATATAAGTCATTTGCTTTTGAATTTTTTCTGGCAGGAAATAGTCATCCGATGACAGCCAGGCAATGTATTCTCCAGAAGCTGTTTCAATCCCCTTATTCAGCGCAGTAGCGGTTCCTCCATTTTCTTTTCTTAGATAAACAATCCTGTCAAGAAAGGGTGCTAATTTTTCCATATGGGCAGTTGATCCATCGTCCACAACGATGACTTCTATGTTCGGATACGTTTGGTTCAGAGAACTCTGAATAGCCTGTTCTACATAAGAACAATTGAAAAACGGGATGATGATCGACACTTTTGGAGTCATTATATAATCTCCCTTACATCATTTTGCTGTGCTTCAATCCACATGATATGAAAATTCATCAAATCGGTCAGGACATCCATCCAGTTTCATAAAAAACTGATAAAATAGCTCATTCCAATCTCAGCATTTGAACATAGAAATGAAAAGGAATAGATAAGTGGTCCGAAGCCTGGAAATATTGAAGAGAAAGGAATTTTAAAATGGATATACTTTTCATTTATTACGTGCCGAGCGGCGGTGTAGAAACGCTGAACAGGCAAAGATCGGCAGCATTAAAAGCGGCAGGGATCCAGAGTCATTTTTTGTACTATAGGATGGAAAGAACGCTTGTAAATGATCATGAAGCCCCCTTGCATATTAAAAGTGACGAAAATGAAATAAGGAGTTTAATTGAATCAACCCGTTTTGATGCAATTGTCGTGACGTCAGATTATCTCCTTCTTCCAAAGATCCGCAGCTGGGGATACACGGGAAAGCTGATTTTCGAAATTCAGGGTTTAGGATCACAGGAAACGGCAAGGACTGTACTCACTTATGCCATTTCGTACATTACCCCGTCTGCAAACTGCATTCTAAGCTCCAAAACCCCTCATATCATGCAAATGCTTGGTGAACTCTATCCTGGATTTCCTGCTTATTTTATGGACAATTGCTTTGATGCAGAGCGATTTACCCACCGGACCTCTGCAGCATCCGTTAAGCCGATTATAGGATGGATTGGACGATTGGAAGATAATAAAAATTGGAGAGAATTTCTATTAATCGCCCATCTCTTTTCCAACGCTTTTTTTCTGGATGCAGACTTTTATATGTTCGAGGATCATACACTTTCCGCACCTGAAGAAAGAGCGCAATTCGATGCTTTGAGGAACATGTTGGGTCTTGAAAGCAAACTTACCGTTCTTTCAAATATACCGAACCAGGAAATGACGGAATACTTTTCCAGAATGGCGGATTCAGGAGGTTTTCTCTGTTCGACCTCCAAGGTTGAAGGATTCGGATACGCGATTGTAGAGGCGATGAGCTGCGGCTGTCCGGTTTTATCTACTAATTCGGATGGGGTACAAAGCTCCATTATTCATAACGTGACTGGGAAATTTTATACACTCGGGAACATCCATGAGGCTTGTTTAGAAGGGCTGGAATTGATTCAAAATAAAGAGACAAGGGCACGTATACAGGCATCTGCATTAGCGCATATTAAAGAGCATTTCAGCAATCAAAAGTACAGTCAGAGCTTTTTGGAGATGCTGTGCAGCATTTGAACGCTTTAATGGAATAAATGAAATAATCAGCGTTCATTGACTTATTTCGTGAACGCTTTTTCAAGTTTACACAATTGCTGAAGGTCTAGTGATATTTAAAATTAATACATAGAACTTTTCTTGGTATATCCCATTAATGCGAATCCTTTGCTGACAAGTCATACATATTTAACCCCCTTTAAGACAACCAGGAACAAAAAGGCTGTTCTGATCAATTGAGTATCCTTAAAGATTATTAAAACAATACTTGGTTTATTAAGAAATATAAATGGGAGTGTCAAATCAATAAATAAGGAAAGAGACTACTAGTTTGATAGGACAAATACGTAAGCCATATTTGAGCGGCTGAATAACATAGAAGTGTAGGTGCTGATGAGTTGGATCGTTGAGGGGATGGGGAGAAACATAATGTTCCAACCTTTGCTGCAGCCAGTTACATTATCGTGCCGAAAGTAATGATTTCTCCTATTGGACAGGTTTTATATTTTGCAGGGAGGTTGTTGGATGGCTATTTTATCAACTGGGCCAATTGAAAATAATGCGGTGGCAGGAGTAAGACCTACTCAGCTTGTAACGGTGAAAATTGCCAATCGTGATGCTGTCAATTCTTCAACGGTATTAATTCAGGGCTTTAAATTAACTTCGACAAGAACACTTTATGTTCTGGATCTGATTTCTGTTGCGCCAAATCAAGTGATCTCAAAAAGTTACTTTGCCAATATAGATGATTATGCTTTTGTCTTCACAACTGGAGGTATGGCTGAAAGATCTACTCAGGTATCAGTATGGGGGAAAGATGCAGACGAAAACCTTGTATCTGCCCACAGACTTGTATCAGATGAGATTTTAAATCAAAATTAAAAAATATTACGGTTTTATTTTTACTGAAATGTGAGAATTTATGATATGCCGCGGTCCTCATCAGTGATGTTACACAATTGCAGCAGTGAAAGAGATTTTTCGGTTAGACACACTGCTTCTCAGCAAGGATAATTCTGAATTTTAATTATTCAATTACAGCATGATCATTTTAAGCTTTAATCCATGCATGTGCCGAAATAAGAACAAAGGCAGCATGTATTATTTAATAAACTTATAAAGGCTGCATGAATTAGATGCATCCTTTTTTTGTGTTCCATTTTAATGATCAGTAAGAACCTAATTTTTTTTTATTAAATTGGCTTTGTTAAAGCATTATGTTGATTTATTAACACCTGTTGATTGGAGTGGAAAGCATGAGACTTCAGCGGGAGCAGCAGGACAGGTGAGACGCAAAGCGCAGAGGAGGCTCACCGCCTGTCCCGCGGAAAGCGAATGCATGCTAGCTGCAATCAACAGCCAAGTTTAACAGAGCTATTAAATTAAGGATCCCCAAACGGAATGACGTTCTTCTTTTAACTCTATTATATTAGGCAAGTGGCTGTTTTCAAGAAAATGAGATCTTTCCAATAGACTTGCCTATGCATGGCCGATTCATCGAGCATATCTTAGAAGGAATGCACTAGGAGGAGAGTACACGCGCGGATTTACAGCGGATTAGGAGGCTATAGAAAGTGAATGTCGTAACGATTCTAGGCACCAGACCGGAAATCATCCGCCTAAGCCGGATCATTCCGAAATTGGATAGGCTAGCGAAAAAGCATATTGTCGTTCATACCGGCCAGAATTTTACAGAGGAATTAAGCGGGGTTTTCTTTAAAACGCTTCAGGTGCGTACCCCGGATTATCAATTATTTAATCAGCAGCTTACAGTTGGGGAACAATTATCTGAAATGTTTAAAGGTCTTGAGGCAATCTTTTTAAAAGAAAAACCGGATCGAATTCTGATCCTGGGTGACACGAACAGCGGATTGTCTGCTATTTTAGCAGAGAGGATGGGGATACCGGTGTTCCACATGGAAGCAGGCAACCGCTGCTTTGATTTGAAGGTACCAGAGGAAAAGAACAGGAAAGTGATTGATTCCATATCTAGCATTAATCTCCCTTATACAGAGCAAAGCAGGGAGAATCTGCTCCGGGAAGGGCTTCACCCCCGGAAAATCCATGTTACGGGAAACCCTATTAAAGAAGTTCTGGATCATTATAAGGAAGAGATCATAAAAAGTCCGATATTAAATCAATTAAACTTGCAGAAAAAAAATTATCTTTTGGTAACCATTCACCGCTCAGAGAATGTTGATCACCCGGAACGGTTAATTGAAATATTTAAAGGGGTGAATGAGACTGCAGCTAAACTGAATGTAAGAGTTATATGCAGTGTTCATCCACGAACGGAGACGCGTTTGAACCAAGCAAGCCTGGTTATGAACCCCCTCGTTGAATTCTACAAGCCCTTTTCCTTCTTTGACTTTGTTCAATTAGAAATGCATGCCAAATGTGTACTAACAGATAGCGGCACCGTTCAGGAGGAGTGTTGTTTATTCCATGTACCTGCGGTAACTATTCGGGATACAACGGAAAGACCGGAAACTGTAGCGTGCGGAAGCAACATGCTGTCTGGAATCGATGCCGCAAGCATAACCGCTTCTGCAGAAACCATGATGAACTTGCCAAATAAGTGGAAGATTCCTGAAGAATATCTCCGTGAAAATGTATCAGACACCATTCTAAAAATTATATTGGGAGGAAATTCTTGTGTTTAATAACCAAACCATTTTAGTCACAGGCGGTACAGGATCGTGGGGGCATGAACTGGTCAGGCAGCTGCTGGAGTTCAGTCCGAAGGAAATCCGGATTTTTTCCAGAAACGAATCAAGTCAATTTACGATGGGTCAGGAATTTAAAGGGCATAGCAATATTTCCTTTGTGATAGGAGACATTCGGGATAAAGAGGCCATTGCTGAGGCAGCAAAGAATACGGATTATATATTTCATCTAGCGGCTTTGAAGCATGTTCCGATTTGTGAAGCACAGCCTCTTGAATCGCTGAAAACCAATGTGCATGGAACCCAAAATGTCATTGAAGCGGCGATTGCAAATAAAGTCCGGTCGGTTGTCTATATCTCTACTGATAAAGCCTCTGATCCATCCAATTTTTACGGTTTTTCAAAGGCTATGGGAGAGCGTCTGATTATCAATGCAAACACGCTTAATAGCGGAACAAAATTTGTGTGCATTCGGGGTGGGAATGTACTTGGGACAAATGGCAGTGTCATTCATGTATTCAAAAAGCAAATTGCAGAGTCCAAAAAGGTAGGGATTACGGATCTGAAAATGACGAGATTCTTCCTTACGCTTCAAGATGCCATTGCACTTGTCTTTAAAGCGGTAAAAGACAGCGTTGGCGGTGAAATCTTCGTTATGAAAATGCCGACTTGCCGAATACTCGATCTCGCTGAGGTATTAATTGAGGACTCCGGTGTGAAAAATGTCCGCATTGAAACAACAGGAGTGAGGCCGGGGGAAAAAATTCATGAGCTCCTGCTGTCCAATTATGAATGCTCCTACTCCATCGTTTACGATGATGAATACTATGTGATCTTGCCCTCTATTCATATAAACGGAATGAAAGAACGCTATGAAGGCTTTGAACCCGTCAAACTTGAAAACTATGATTCAAGTGACGGATTAATGACCAAAAAAGAAATAAGAGCCATGCTTCAGAGAGGCGGTTTTCTATAAATGCGAGTTCTGATTTTAGGCGGGGCGGGAATGGCTGGCCATATGATCAGAGATTATTTTTCCGAAAAACCGTCCTATCAGGTGTTCTATACAACAAGAAACATTTCAGATACTAAAGGGATCTTTTTAAATATTAATAACGCTAACAGTGTGGAAGAAATCATTGATTATCTCAAACCGGATTTGATCATCAACTGCATTGGATTACTCAACCATATCGCGGACGAAAACCCTCTTGCTGCTCTTCAGGCAAACAGTATTCTTCCGCATCAGCTCGAAAAATTGCTTTCCCGGCAAGGAGGAAAGCTGGTTCATATTAGCACCGATTGTGTATTCTCCGGAGAGAAAGGCCGATATTCAGAGAAGGACACTCCTGACGGCACATCATTTTATGCACAGTCTAAGAGATTAGGAGAGATCCACAGTGATCGGCACCTTACCATTCGGACTTCGATAATCGGTCCGGAATTGAAAGATAATGGAATCGGTCTCTTTGCATGGTTTATGAAGCAAACAGGGGAAATCCAAGGGTATGAAAAAGTTATCTGGAACGGGGTTACCACTCTGGAACTGGCGAAAGCCATCGAATATTTGGTTGAAAAGAAGACAGCCGGTTTGTATCATCTCGGTTCAAAAACGCTGCTATCTAAAAATGAGCTGCTTTTACTAATCCAAAGAGTTTTTAATAAAACGGATGTAAAAATTATTCCGGATAGCAAGATCATACTAAATCGAACCATCGTGAGCACACGATCAGATGCTGTTTATCCGCTCCCTTCCTATGAAACCATGCTGATTGAACTTAAGCAATGGATGGAGAGCCATGAGTAAAACCATCCTGATAACAGGTGCAAATGGATTTACAGGGATGCACGCCTGTCAGTATTTCTCTGAAAAAGGCTACAACGTTATTGGAACAGCGAGAAGGCCTGCTGAAATAGGTAAAAAGGTGAATTTGATTCTCTGCGATTTAGTAGAAGAAGCATCTGTTCAATTATTAATTAAACAAACCCAGCCTGATTATCTTTTGCATTTAGCGGGAGTAAGCCACGTAGGGAAATCATGGGAAGATCCTGTGGGTACTTTAAAAACAAACGTCCTTTCCACCCTTCATTTACTCGACGCCATTCATAAAGAAAAAGTGGACTGCAAAAGTGTCATTACAGGGTCTGCTCTGCAGACAGACCCCGGAAGTTTAAAGTCGGTTCCCCATCCTTACAGCTTCAGTAAAACCATCCAAACCCTCTGCACGATAGCATGGGGGACGTTATACCAAATGGATGTTGTGATTGCGAAGCCTTCGAATTTAATTGGACCTGGAAATTCATCAGGAGTTTGTTCGGCTTTTGCTCAAAAGATTGTTCACATGCAGCATAATGGAGCAGATCATGTGCTTAACATCGATACCCCTCTTGCGGAAAGGGATTTTCTAGATGTGAGAGATGCTATTGGAGGATATGAAGTATTATTTGAAAAGGGTGAGTCAGGAGAAACGTACGATGTATGTTCGGGCCGAACCCGAACGATTAAAGAAGTAGCTGAAACGTATCGGAAAATTTCCTCCTTCCCATTCAAAATTAAAACAAAAAAAGATGTTCCCTCAGATCCTGCTGAACTCGGCAGCCCGTCTCGTTTAAAGGAATTGGGTTGGCGTCCTCAATATATGTTCGAGGATACGCTTGCAGATACTCTCCAATTCTACTCCCAGTCATAGTGTCCAGGCATTTGGCTTAAAGGTCAGATGTCTTTTTCTTTCATTAAATTTCTTAGTATCTCTTCCAAGGTTAAACGTTCCAATCACTATCCGCAGGTGTCCATAAGCAAGCAACCCATATTGTATTCAAAGGGCTGAAAAATGGTGTCATTTGCAGATTGCCTTCCATATCATGTAAGCAGCAGGACTAGACGGTTATTAAATTTGGTATAGGAGCTGAACCTCATGAAAATATTACTGGCCACTTATTGGGCCATCCCCCATTTAGGCGGAGTTTGGAATTACATGGTCCAAACGAAAGGCTATTTGGAAGCACTTGGACACGAAGTAGACATTCTGGGCTACGGTGCAGATAATACGTTCATTCACCTCGTGAACAAAGACCGAAGAGTGGAGAAAAACGACTTGATGCCAGTCCTAAATGTAAACGTTACTCCGGAAAAGTATACGGAAATTTTTGCGAATAAATTAGTAGAATACACAGAATTCCAGAGGTACTGCTATGAACTGGCAGCTGTCTATTTAGGGCTTGAAGAATATGACATCATTCATACCCAGGATGTCATCGCAACCTCGTGCATTAGCCGCGTAAAACCTCAAGCAACCCCGCTTGTAGCCACACTTCATGGATCCGTTGCACACGAGATCCGCCATCAGCTGAAAACCATTCACAAATCCTCGAATTCTTACTTGGCCAAAGCTTATTATGATGAATTGGAAAGCTTGGGCGGATATACGGCCGACTTGACGATTGTAGCGAACAATTGGCTTAAAAACATCCTGCAAAATGAGTTTGCGATCCCCGAAGAGCAGCTGAAGGTCATGCACTATGGCTTTAATATTCCGGCATTTGATTCAGGGCTGAATCAGAAAACCGATGTAACGAAACCAGAAGGAAAAAAGGTCATCATGTTTTCAGGAAGGCTTGTTGAATTAAAAGGTGTTCATTACCTGCTGGAAGCTCTTGCAAAGCTCATGGAGAGAAATAAGGACTGGATTTGCTGGATTGCAGGCGATGGGGATAAAAAAGGGGAATTGGTCATTCAGTCAAAGGTGCTTAGTCTTGGAGACCATGTAAAGTTTCTTGGAGTGCGGGATGATTTGCCTGCACTGCTTAAACAAACAGATATCTTTGTTCTGCCAAGCTTGATTGAAAACCAGCCGCTCTCACTGATTGAAGCACAGCTGGCAGGGAACGCAATTGCAGCAAGCAATGCTGGCGGCTTGCCTGAAATGGTCGAGGATGGAGTGACAGGATTGCTGTTTCCAGCAGGTGACTCAGATAAACTGACAGATGTTTTACTCGATATGGTTACGGATGATGAGCTCCGAACAAGATTAGGGACGGCTGCGAGAGAGTGGGCAAGAATCCACTGGGATCTCAGTACAGGGGTCAGAAAATTGACGGATATTTATGAAAGCCTGACAAAAAACGGATAAATGAGGTGTAAACATGGGGAATGAAGGAATTGGTTTATTGAAAAGACAGCAAAGAATGACAGTGCTTATGAATTCATTGACGGCTGTTAAAACATCTGGTGAACTGCAAGTTGTTTCCGGTGACCTAGAGAATTTATCGGCTTTGCTTAAAGCAAGGCTTGAAAGAAATAGATCGAGAACCATAGATCCGGTTTCTGAAGCAAATCCTGATAAATTGATACCAGCCGAGCTTCAGGAAGCATCAAAATTAAATATGGGACTCATGAAGGCAAATCCTGAATTAAGGGGATTTTCAGCAGCCTTAAAAGACTATATCAGCGAATTAATTTTAAGATCAATCCGAAGCAAATGGTCTGCAAATATAAGACCGGCTGTAGCTGCAGAAACAATGGAATCATCGCCGATGGGTATAGCAGAAAGTTTACAATCTGTATTTGAAAACGCGGTTTTCCCTTCTGAGCTCCCTGTTAATATGGGCATATGGAACAAAATTGCTTCTTCGCTTCCTGAAGGATACCAAATTCCTAATCCAAAAACATACAGCGTCATTGCAGATAATCTCGTTAAATAACCAGGTATATTAGAATTCAAAAAAAGGAGAACCGCTCATGAAGGCTGTTGTTACAGGGGGAGCCGGCTTTATTGGCTCCCATCTTACAGAAGCATTAGCAGATCTGGGATTTGAAGTCCATGTTTTGGATTGGACAGAAGCAGAAGTACCTGAAGCCTTAAAAAAAGATCATGTCGTCTATCATGCACTTGATATTTGCAGCAGAGAGGCGAGGGAAATGGTTGTTTCCATTGATCCATCCTTCCTGTTCCATTTGGCTGCTCAAGCAGATGTCGGAATTTCAATTGAAACTCCGCTCTATGATGCCTGGATTAACGTAAACGGGACCATCAACATGCTGGATGCATGCAGAGAAACCAGCTCATGCAAAATGATTTTTGCTTCTACTGCGGCCGTATACGGACTTCTCGATAAAAAAGAGATCTGTGAAGAAGATCCCGTGAATCCTGAATCGAATTACGGACTTTCAAAGCTTACCGCAGAATCCTATATTCGGCTTTATCAAAAACTTTACGGCATCCCTTATACCATACTTCGATACGCAAATGTATACGGACCAAGACAGCTACCGAAAGGAGACGGCGGGGTAGTCGCTGTATTCATGAAGAACATCCTCTCCTCGGGATCAATATCTGTACATGGAGATGGCGAGCAGACCAGGGATTTTATTTTTGTTAAAGATGTGGCCGCGGCAAATATTGCAGCCATGAAATATGGAAACAATGAAACAATCCAGATCAGCACAGGCGAAACATACAGCATTAATGAATTAATCCAATATTTAAAAGCGAGCCAAAGTGACGGATTTGTGACACAATATTCAGCCGTACGCAAAGGAGATATCAAGCACAGCTGTCTAGCAAATGAAAAGGCCCGGAACCTATTGAAATGGATCCCGGCATATGGGCTGGAACATGGGCTGAAAGAAACCTATTTATACTACAGCTCACTTTAGGACAAATACCCTCTCTAATCACAGTCCAGCTGAATAAGATACTCAATGAAACACTATACATTCTCAAAGGCTAAAGGAGGAAAGAGGTAACATGAGCTTAGAAGAAAGTTTAAGTAAAATAAAAGGATCCTATGATGCAGTCATCAGTTTAGGTGATCTGTGTCTGGGTTCCATTCAGCTTAAAAAAAGCAGTCTGAGAAATTTTTCAGGTGTATTGGATTGGATGGCATCCCCATTTTTAAGGGATGTAAACCGTTTGCTGAAAAATAAGTTTATCGGTTTTTTTGATGAGGCCAATCTAAGAATTATCGGGTATGCAGCGGATGACATTATCTGTGTAGCAGACGACGGATATAATTTGGTTTCCAACCATGACTTTATGACCGAAGATGGGAATACGTTGACCCACCTAGGTTCCTATAAAGAAGTTATGGACAAATACGACCGCAGAATTCAGCGGACCCTTGAAAAATTTGCTTCGGCAGACAGAATCCTTTTTGTGAGAACAGAAGGATCGTATGAGGATGCATGGGAGCTTCAGAATATATTATCCGAGATTGTAGCGAATGACTTTCGTGTTTTGATGATCAACCATACGGATGTAAAAGAGATGACAGACAGCTTCTGGGGACTTGAGAAAATCTGTGCCGTTGAGCTTCCTGAGGCGGATAAATGGAACGCAAACGACCAGTTATGGTCTGAATTATTGAAGGAAGTAACACTTACTGACAAAAACAGTGCAGACCTTGAATCCAATCCCGGCATGGAAACAGAATCCGAATAAAATACTGCATCCGGGAACAAAACAAAAAAAATAGGCAAATGCCTAAACCAAACAGCCTGGGTCCTGCATAGGCTATCATTGACTAAAACAATTGGAGGGATTGCTTTATGTACGGTTACCCAGGATATGGATATGGTCATGGCGGTTATGGAAGCAGCTTCGTTCTCATCGTTGTATTGTTCATTTTGCTGATTATCGTAGGAGCTGCCTACATCGGCTATTAATTTGCTAGAAGGGCCTAACGGCTCTTTTTTTATGGGCTGTTTTAGGAATGCAGATGCTCACCATAATGGTTACCTTCAGCTTTTGTCTGCCTGCCATTTTTCACGTATTTCTGTCCGATGATCCACCCGATCTGCCCGATCGCTGCCGTTTTTAGTCTGTAAAACGGCATAATCTGTCCAATGACGATGCGAAACTGTCCGTTGTCTCTGAAAATTTGTCCGCACGGAATAATCTGTCCGATCGCCGCCAGATTCTGTCCATGAAAGTCATAATCTGTCCAATGACGCGTCGAAACTGTCCGTTGTCGAATTTGTCCGTGCGGAATAATCTGTCCAATCACAGCCAGATTCTGTCCGATGAAAGTCATAATCTGTCCAATGACGCGTCGAAACTGTCCGTTGTCCCTGAGAATCTGTCCGTGCGGAATAATCTGTCCAATCACAGCCAGATTCTGTCCGATGAAAGTCATAATCTGTCCAATGACGCGTCGAAACTGTCCGTTGTCCCTGAGAATCTGTCCGCACGGAATAATCTGTCCGATCGCAGCCGGATTCTGTCCGAACAACCGCATAATCTGTCCGTCCGATTTATTTAATCCGCCTGCCACCAGGTATTGTGCTTCCATCACACTCATCGGATTCTGTAAATACTGTTCTTTAAATGATTTGCTCCACTACATATTAAAACACGAACATTAAATATTTATTACAGTAAAATAGTTCGCTTTATCTGTTGACGGAAGCGGTTTACTTTGGTATATTTACCAAGGATGTTTGAAAAACGATAACGGAGGGATTTTCCTTGAGCCGTATATATGATGTGATTATTGTAGGAGCAGGACCAGCGGGTATCTTTGCTTCATATGAACTTTCCAATTTAATGCCGGACGCAAAGATCCTGCTGATTGATAAAGGACACGATATTTATCGGAGGAATTGTCCGATTCTTCAAAAAAAAATCGAAAAATGTCCGCCTCCTGCTGGGAAAAAGGACTTCTCGGGATGCCTCCCTGCTTGTTCAATAACAAATGGTTTTGGCGGAGCGGGAGCCTATTCTGACGGAAAATTTAACATTACAAGTGAATTCGGGGGCTGGATGACGGATTACCTTTCCGAAAGTACAGTAATCGACCTGATTAAATACGTAGACCAAATTAACTTAAACCACGGGGCGGCTGATACGATAACCGATCCGCTGACAGATAAAGTGAAAGATATCGAGCGAAGAGGGTATGCAGCAGGATTGAAACTTCTTAGAGCCCAGGTCCGTCATCTTGGAACTGAACAAAACCTGGAAATATTGAAAAGCATTTATGAATTTCTTTCCGTGAAAATTAAGATGCAGTTCAAGACAGAGGTAGAGGATTTGATTACAGTCAAGAACAATGGCGGCCATCATGTGAAGGGGATTTTGCTGAAAAACGGAGAAGAAATTTTGGCAGACAAAGTGATTGTGACTCCAGGCCGGGATGGATCAACATGGCTTGGAGGCATGCTGAAAAAACGCCGGTTATCCATGATCAGCAATCAGGTGGACATTGGTGTACGGGTTGAAACATCCAATGTGGTCATGCAGGAAATTAATGAGCATTTGTATGAAGGGAAATTTATCTTCAATACTTCGGTTGGCACGAGAGTACGGACTTTTTGCAGCAATCCGTCCGGACACGTGGTTGTTGAAAATCATTCGGGAACGATGCTTGCTAACGGACATGCATACAAGGATCCAAAGCTTGGAAGCAGCAACACGAACTTTGCCCTGCTTGTATCCCATAAGTTTTCAGAGCCGTTTGATCAGCCGAATGAATATGCACATGAGGTTTCCAGGCTTGCGAACAGTCTTTCAAGCGGCGGGTTGATTGTACAAAAATATGGAGATATCTTAAAAGGCCGCCGATCTACGGCAAATCGGATTAAAGAAGGATTTATAGAACCGACTTTAAAAGAGGCAGTACCGGGTGATCTTGGCCTCGCGCTTCCATACAATACGATGAAAAGTCTGATTGAAATGACTGAAGCTCTGGATAAAGTGACGCCTGGTCTTGCTTCTGAACATACTCTCTTTTATGGTATTGAAGCAAAATTCTACTCTGCCCGGCCTAAGCTGAATGACCGCTTTGAAACCGAAATCAGCGGTCTTTATGTAGGCGGCGACGGAGCAGGGATTACAAGAGGACTTGCACAGGCAGGAGCTTGCGGCGTATGGATTGCCAGGGATATTGCCAGTAAAAAGGAAGCACCAAGAAAAGAAGAAGTATTCGCCTGAACTTTAGTGGCTGCCGGTATTAATCCGGCAGCTTTTTTATATTTTATGGGGCACACGCACTTAAAGCTGCGGGTGTATTTTTTGTATTTCATCCCTTGATTTTGAGTTCAATAGGCATTCACAAGAGTCGAACTCAGGCCGTTTTTCATACGATATTTAGAGTCTTTAGCGAGTTACGGCCTGCTTTCAACTAAATGAAGAAGGAGCGGCTTATGAAGGTAATGACGGTTTTTGGAACAAGACCCGAAGGTATCAAGATGGCTCCTTTGGTAAATTGTCTGAAGAATGATCCCCAAGTTAACCATGTTTGTGTAAATACCGCTCAGCACCGTGACATGCTGGATCAAGTGATGGCTATTTTTCAAATAAGCCCGAATTATGATTTTAATATTATGAAACAAATTCAAACACCGGAAATGATCAGTACAGCCATCCTTACCAGGCTGTCCAAGGTTCTTGATCTTGAAAAGCCGGAAATCGTACTTGTCCATGGCGATACAACAACAGCGTTCATCAGCAGCTATGCTGCTTTTATGAAGCAAATTCCGGTAGGACATGTGGAAGCCGGTCTCAGGACAGGAAACCGGTATTCCCCTTTTCCGGAAGAAATGAACCGAAAGCTAATTGACCAGTTAGCGACTTACCATTTTGCTGTCACAGAAAGCAATAAACAGAATTTGATGAATGAGGGAATCTGCGAAAAAGATATACTCGTCACAGGAAACACCGTGATTGATGCATTGCTTGAAGCAACGAATAAACCTTTTCAATTTTCGCCTCCGCTTGTAGATATTGTAGAACGGAGCGGCAGAATTTTGCTGATGACGACACATCGGAGAGAAAATTTGCAAAAACTCCAAGGGGTCTATGAGGCCATTAATCAGATTGTTCAAATGTACCCTGATCTTCATGTGATTTTCCCCGTTCATAAAAACCCGCTCGTCCGCAAAGCAGTCGAACAATCTCTCCACTTCAATGACCAGATCCATATTACTGAACCGCTTGACTACCTGAGCTTTGCCCATCTGATGAAAGCCTCTTACCTTATTTTAACGGATTCCGGCGGTATACAGGAAGAAGCTCCAGCTCTCGGCAAGCCCGTATTTGTTGCACGGGAGAATACAGAACGACTTGAAGGAGAAAGAGCGGGGACTATTAAGCTTACAGGCTTAAATTCAGCCCGGATTGTACAGGAAATCCGATTGGTCCTGGACGACGAAGGGGCTTATCAAAAAATGGCACAGGCAATCAATCCATATGGAGATGGATTTTCAAGCCAAAGAATTAAAGATTTTCTTTTAAAAGCATACCGTTCACAGGGCGGACTATAACGGAGGCGCTAAAATTCAATGGTAACGATCAGTTTATGTATGATTGTAAAAAATGAAGAAGATGTTATAGGCAGATGCCTGGAATCAGTTAAAGATCTGGTTGATGAAATCATCATTGTCGATACAGGTTCAACAGATCAAACGAAAAAAATCGTTTCATCGTTTACAAAAAAGATCTATGACTTTAAATGGATAGATGACTTCGCTAAAGCCCGAAATTTTTCATTTAAAAAAGCAATAAAGGAATACATCCTTTGGCTTGATGCTGATGATATTTTTTTAGAGGAAGATCGAAAGAAATTAGGCCAATTAAAAAAGAATCTTGACCCGTCTGTTGATTCCGTCTCCATGTTTTATAATTTGACCATGGATGAAAATGGGAAACCTGTCATGAGGCTGAGAAGAAATCGTTTAGTAAAAAGAAGCAAGGGGTTCAAATGGATTGGTCCTGTGCATGAATATTTGGAGGTGGGCGGGCACATTATTACGAGTGACGCGGCTGTAACTCATGCCAGCATTCATCATGATTCCGACCGGAACCTGAGAATCTATGAAAATCGATTAAAACAAGGAGAAAAGTTTTCTCCGAGAGATTTATATTATTTTGCTAATGAATTAAAAGACCATCAGCAGTATGAAAGAGCAGTGGAGTATTATGAGAAATTTCTTTCTGACGGTAAAGGATGGATTGAAGACAATTTAGCAGCATGCGGCAAATTAGCTGATTGCTACCATGAATTATCCAATCAGGAGAAAATGATATACAGTGTGCTGCGCTCCTTTAAATATGAATCTCCCAGACCGGAATTCTGCTGCAGGCTGGCCTATACGTTTTTTGAAAAGATGGATTACCACTCAGCGATTTATTGGTATAAGCAAGCAGCAGCGATAGGAGTATTAGCTTCTTCATGGGGGATGCAGAATCAAGCCTACGCCGACTGGATTCCGCATATTCAGCTCTGTGTTTGCTATGACAGGCTTGGTGATTATAAATTGTCCCAATACCATAATGAACAAGCAGGGTCTATCCGCCCGGAAAATCCGCAATATTTGCATAATAAACGTTACCTTGAGCAGGTTTTCGCTCTTCAGAACAAAAAGGAGAGTCATAATGAGCAAGAATAAAGTGCTGATTGGCAGTCCGATTCATCAGAAACCGGAAATTCTGAGTGAATTCCTTTACTCATTAGATCATTTAAATCAGGATGATACGGAACTCAGTTTTTACTTTATTGATGACAATAAGGATCCTGAATCCACCCGCCTTCTTTACGAGTTTCAGCAAAAGGCTAAACGAGTGAAAATTGAGCGCTCATCCTATTCAGATGTTTATGTAAAGGACCACTCCACTCATTATTGGAATGAACATCTTGTTTGGAAGGTAGCCGCTTTTAAAGATAGCATGATCCAGTATGCCGATCAGCAGGGATTTGATTATTTGTTTTTAGTAGACTCTGACCTGCTGCTATATCCAGAGACCATATCCCATTTGGTTAAACAGGAGAAAGACATCCTTTCTGAAGTATTCTGGACTAGATGGCAGCCGGATTCGATGGAGCAGCCGCAAGTATGGCTATCTGATGAATATACGCAATATCAGAAAGGAAGAGGGGATCAGCTTTCGGATGAGGAAGCTACTACCCGTTTTCATGAATTTATCAGCCAAATGAAAGTGCCGGGTGTTTATGAAGTAGGAGGACTTGGTGCCTGTACCCTGCTTTCCAGAAAAGCTCTTCAAAAGGGTGTCGGCTTCGGTCAAATTTATAACCTTTCATTTTGGGGAGAAGATCGGCATTTTTGTATCAGGGCTGCAGCAATTGGCTTTAAGCTTTATGCAGATACGCATTATCCTCCTTATCATATTTACCGTGACACGGATTTAGAGGGAGCAGATGATTTCTTTTTAAAGGCTCACAAGAAAACCAGGATCAGGATTAAATCAGAGTATAAGCCCAAACTGACTTTATCTATGATTGTCCGGAATGAAGAAAATAGATTTTTAAAGGAAGTATTGGAGCATCATGCTTCATGTATTGATCATGCCGTTATTATCAACGATGGAAGTACGGATCGGACCCTTGAGATATGCAAGGAGAGGTTAAGCGGCGTCCCCTATGTCATCGTCACAAATGAAGCATCCAAGTTTCATAATGAAATCGAATTACGTAAACAGCAATGGGAAGAAACCATTGCCACAAATCCAGATTGGATTCTGAGCCTGGATGCAGATGAATTTTTTGAAGACGGATTTTGTGAGGAACTCAATAAGCTGATGCATAACAAGGAATTCGATTTGCACTCCTTCAGGCTATATGACTTTTGGAACGAAACCCATTATCGCGAGGATCATATGTGGAGAGCGCATCATGTGTTCCGCCCGTTCCTATTAAAATACAGACCTGGATTTTCATACAAATGGAAGGAAACTGCTCTGCACTGCGGGCGAATGCCTGAAAACGTTTTTCAGCTTCCAAACGCTATATCTCCTATCCGAGTGAAGCATTTCGGATGGTCCAGAGAGAAAGACCGTCTTGAAAAATTCAAAAGATATTTAGAACTGGATTCTAATTTCCACTATGGGGTAAAGGAGCAATATGAGTCCATTTTGGATCCGCACCCTAACTTAATCGAATGGAAGGATTAATACAAGGAGGCTGCCGATAAAAAGGCAGTTTTTTAATGTTAACGCATATTATAAATAAGTTGACATATGGAAAGTCTTTTTTTACGATTATGAAGCAGAGGGGGAATGGAAATGAAAATGAATTGGATTGAAAGAGCCAAGAGTTTGATTGAAATGAATGATACATTAACAACAGAGGAAGCTATGCTAATATTGCAGTCGGAGGACGATGACCTGCTTGAACTGCTGCAAGGAGCTTTTCACATCCGAAAGCACTTCTACGGAAAAAAAGTGAAGCTCAACATGATCATTAATACGAAATCCGGACTGTGTCCGGAAAACTGCGGCTACTGCTCCCAGTCATCTGTTTCGTCAGCGCCTATCGAAAAATACAGAATGATGGACAAGCAGTCGATTATCGATGGGGCGAAGAGAGCCTTTGATCTAAACATAGGAACCTATTGCATCGTCGCAAGCGGGAGAGGACCTTCGGAAAAAGAAGTGGGTCATGTCGCTGAAGCTGTCAGAGAAATAAAAGAAACGTACGGACTCAAAATTTGCGCTTGCCTCGGAATCCTTAAACCCGGTCAGGCAGAAAGGCTTAAAGAAGCAGGAGTTGACAGGTACAATCATAATGTCAACACTTCTAAAGAGCACCATGAGCAAATCACAACCTCACATACATATGACGACCGTATTCAAACCGTTCAATCGGTTAAGGAAGCCGGCATCTCTCCTTGCTCAGGAGTGATCATTGGCATGAAAGAAAGTCTGGAAGATGTGATTTCTATGGCTTTTCAGCTAAAAGAGCTTGATGCAGACAGCATTCCTGTGAACTTTTTGCATGCCATTGACGGCACACCGCTCGAAGGAACAAACGAACTCAATCCGCGCTACTGTCTCAGAGTGCTTGCCCTGTTCCGTTTCGTAAATCCTTCAAAGGAGATTCGGATATCAGGAGGAAGAGAAGTCAATTTGCGCTCACTGCAGCCGCTTGGATTGTATGCGGCGAACTCCATTTTCGTTGGAGATTACTTAACGACGGCAGGTCAGGAAAGTTCCAGTGATCATAAAATGCTAACGGATCTAGGCTTTGAAATTGAATGGCCGGCAGTGCCGGCAAATACCATATAATCAATTGATTTGAATTTACCCCGCCGGAGCATGCAGCCAGCGGGTTTTTCTGTTTGTCTTCACCATGTAAAGAAAAGCAGCTGGGCATAGAAATAGAGACTGATGGGCCGAACCAGGTCCATATTCAGTCTTTCATGCTCGTACTCTCCCATAAAATCCGCCCAACCTCCTGAAATAAACAGCAGAATTCATACATACAATGTAAAAATAGATGGTTTGGCGATCGGGAGGGATGAAGGGTGAAGAGGAGTTATCTGATAAAGCCTCTTGTAGACGAGCAGCTTCCGGAAATTGCTTTTGGGAGGGGCGTTTATTTATATGGTGCGGATGGCAAGGAGTATTTGGATGGATCGTCAGGTGCGATTACGTGCAGCATTGGGCACGGGGTACGAGAAATTACGGAAGCAATGAATGAACAGGCGAAAAAAGTTTCATTTGTGTACCGTTCCCATTTTACAAGCAAGGCAGCCGAGGCGCTGGCGGAAAAGCTTGCAGAGCTGCTGCCGGGCGATTTAAATTGGAGTTTTTTCGTAAACAGCGGGTCTGAGGCCGCGGAAACGGCAATGAAGATGGCGATTCAGTACTGGCAGGAAAAGGGGAGGCCGTCTAAAACGGCTATTCTATCACGCTGGCGGAGCTATCACGGAATTACAATGGGGGCCCTGTCACTTTCCGGATACCCTGAGCGCCGGGTGAGATTTACGGACCACCTTGCCTCAAATCCGGATGTTTCAGCGCCCTATTGTTACCGGTGTCCCTACCAGCAAGCCTATCCATCTTGCAATCTCATGTGTGCCGATGATCTGGAGCGTTCAATTAGGAGAATGGGAGACGAAAATATAGCTGCGTTTATAGCAGAACCAATTGTTGGCGCGGCAGGAGCATGTCTCACTCCGCCGCCTGGATATTATGAACGGATCCGGGCGATTTGCGACCGGTATGATGTCCTGTTTATTGCGGATGAGGTGATGACAGGGATGGGGAGAACCGGAAAGGTACTGGCTATCGAACACTGGGATTGTCTTCCTGATATAGTGGTGCTTGGCAAAGGGCTGGGTGCGGGCTACAGCCCAATCGCGGCCGCCGTTGCCTCCGATAAAGTGATGAAGCCATTTCAGGAAGGCAGCCGTGTGATCATGAGCGGCCATACGCATAGCGGAAATCCCCAATCAGCGGCAGCCGCCTTAGCGGTACTGAAATATATGGATAAGCATAGCCTTGCTGAACAGGCAGCAAGGCAGGGCCAGCATCTTCAGGAGCAGCTAAAAGACATGCAGCCATCATTCCCTTTTATAGGAGAGGTGAGAGGAAGAGGACTTTTAATAGGGATCGAATTAGTGAACAATCCCAATGACATGACTCCTTTTCCAAAGCACCTGAAGGCGGGGGCCAAATTGGTGGAGCTTGCATTCAGAAACGGCCTTATTCTGTATCCTGCAAGTGCGGGAGTCGATGGCGGGGACGGAGATGCGGTGATAATTGCTCCGCCGCTCACCATTACCATTCAGGAAACAGCGGAGTTGCTTAAGCGATTTAAAAGAACGTGCATCCAATTTAGTCAATGGCAAAAGGAGGGGTAAGGGATGGAGGAATACAGTAAGATCCGTCAGGCAGAGGAAGCGGTAAAAACAGTCAAAGACGGGACATCGCTTATGATTGGCGGGTTCGGCGGAGTAGGTTCGCCCCCTCTCCTTATTGACGCCATTTTAGAAAAAGGTATCCGGGATCTTCATATTATCTGTAATGATGCAGGATTTCCTGATATCGGAGCGGGCAGGCTGATTACGGCGGGGAGAGCAAGGAAGCTGACGGCCTCCCACATTGGATCAAATCCGATTGCCGGAAAACTGATGACCGAGGGGAAGCTTGAGGTTGAATTTTCGCCGCAGGGGACACTTGCTGAACGAATCCGCGCCGGAGGTACAGGCCTTGGAGGGATTTTAACAGATATTGGTTTGGAAAATGAATACGTGAGGAATGGTAAGCAGCTGATTGAGTCAGGAGGGAAATCGTATCTCCTGGAAACGGCCATCCGAGCCGATACAGCTATCCTGCATTGCGGCAAAGCAGATAATTGGGGGAACCTCAGTTACTGCAAAAGCGCACGTAATATGAATCCGCTTATGGCGATGGCTGCTGATTACACGGCCGCGGAGGCAGAGGAACTGGTAAACGCCGGGGACATGAATGGGGATGAGGTTATCACGCCTGGTGTGTTTATCCAGACGGTTGTGCAAAGCAAGGGAGTGAATTGGAAATGGGTATGGGAAGAGAAACAAAGCTGAGCATTGCCAAAAGGGCTGCACAGGAAGTGGAGAAGGGAATGGTGCTTAATTTAGGCATTGGAATTCCTTCACTCGTACCGAATTTTTTGCCTATGGACTTTCCGGTCATGATCCAGGCAGAGAACGGAATTTTGGGGATGGGCCCTGAGCCTCCTCCAGGCGAGGAAGAGTGGGAGCTCTGCAATGCGGCGGGTTTTCCGGTTACTGAAGGAAAAGGGATATCCTACTTTGATTCTGCAGCGGCATTTGGGATGATTCGCAGCGGCTGCATTGATATGACCATACTGGGGTCTCTTGAGGTGAGTTCGAGCGGTGACCTCTCCAATTGGATTGTACCCGGAAAAACGATTCCCGGAATGGGAGGAGCGATGGAGCTTGCTCAAAAAGCGAGGAAGGTTCTCGTGGTGATGAGCCATACAGACAAGCATGGCCGGCCTAAAATAGTGGATCAATGCTCTTTGCCGATAACAGCTCAAAAATGTGTCAGCCGGATCATTACGGAAATGGCGGTACTGGATGTAACAGATTCAGGACTTATGCTGACCGAGGTTATGGAATCTTTTTCCGTTGAGGAAGTCATCCGCAAAACGGGGGCTTCGTTAATTATTTCACCTGAATTACAAGCATAGGAAGGATGATTGCATGGATCAGGAGCAATTGGCGATTTGCCAGTGGCTGGATAACAATCAGCATCGTGCGGTTAAATTGCTGCAAAAGTTAGTGGAGCAGCCAAGCACTCAGGGAAACGAAGCCTCTGCCCAGGCGATTGTTTTGGAAAAATGCAGACAGATCGGGCTTGAAATTGACATATGGGAGCCTGGAGGAAAGAAACTCAAATCGCACCGGCATTTTTATTCAACTAGGTCGAATTTTAAAGAAAGTCCAAATATTGCCGCCGTCCTAAAGGGCAGCGGAGGCGGAAAATCACTGATCTTCAACGGCCACATCGATGTTGTGCCTGAAGGAGATTTGGAGCAATGGGATCGAGAGCCTTTCTTTCCAAAGCTTGAGAATGGCAACGTCTATGGAAGAGGAACCTCAGACATGAAAGGCGGAAACGTCTCGATGCTGATGGCGCTGGAAGCGATTTCCAGATGTCAGACTTCTATTAAAGGAGACATTATTTTTCAAAGTGTGATTGAAGAGGAAAGTGGCGGAGCAGGTACATTGGATGCCATTTTAAGGGGCTGGGAAGCGGATGCAGCCATTATCCCTGAGCCGACCAATATGAAAATTTTCCCAAAGCAGCAGGGCTCGATGTGGTTCAAAGTAATTGTGCACGGTAAATCCGCTCACGGCGGTACGAGGTATGAAGGAGTTTCAGCCATTGAGAAGGCGATGATGGTCATGAACCACATTCGGGAGCTCGAAAAAGTGCGTAATGACCGGATTACAGATCCTCTTTATGCGTCCACACCTATTCCCATACCAATCAATATTGGAAAAATAACCGGAGGCAACTGGCCATCCTCCGTCCCGGACCGTGTCATTCTCGAAGGCAGATGCGGTGTTGCACCTAATGAACAAATGGAAGAGGTCCAACAAGAGATGCAGGAATATTTAGAGCGGCTGGCTGGGTTTGATCCATGGTTCGCTGATCATCCCGCAGAGCTGCAGTGGTATGGAGCCAGGTGGCTTCCAAATGAGCTGGAACCGGATCATCTGCTCATTGACTGCCTCGTTCAAAGCTTTAAGGAAGTGACAGGGGAGCAGCCGGTTATGGAGGCTTCACCATGGGGGACTGATGCGGGTATGATTTCAGCAGCAGGCAGCATACCCTCGATTGTGTTTGGGCCCGGCATCACGGAAACTGCTCATCATCCAAATGAGTACATTCCGGTGAAAAATGTCATTCAGGCTGCGAAGGTAATGGCTCTCTTTGCTTTAAAATGGTGCAGAACGTCGAAGGGGGAGTCAAATTGACAAAATTCATTTCGCTTCATGCTGATTCAGGCAAAGCGACTGAGAAGCTGATGGAACGAAGAAAACAGCACGTTCCGAGAGGACCTTTTCATGTGATGAACAAGTTCATCACTCACGCTAAGGGGGCTCAGGTAACCGATGCGGAAGGAAATACGTACCTGGATTTTGCAGGAGGAATCGGGACATTAAATGCCGGACACTGTCCGGATGGAGTCGTGAAGGCGCTGAAAGAGCAGCTTGATTTGTTCATTCATCCGAGCTTTCACGTCCTGCTTTATGAATCGTATATTGAATTGGCCGAAGAGCTGAACCGGCTTACACCGGGGAACCACCATAAAAAAACCTTCTTTTTGAACAGTGGAGCCGAAGCAGTCGAAAACGCAGTGAAGATTGCGCGAAGAGCTACCGGACGGAGAGCTGTTGTTTCCTTTGAAAGAGGATTCCATGGGAGAACCTATATGGCCATGGGGCTTACGAGCAAGGTGAAGCCATACAAAAATGGTTTCGGCCCATTTCCTCCTGATATTTATAAACTCCCATTCCCTTATTACTTTCATTCAGTTGGGCAATCCAAAGAAGAAATTGACGCGCAGGCAATTAAGCAGCTTGAAACGTTTTTTTTGACCGAGGTTCCCGCGGAAGATATTGCAGCCATTATTATGGAGCCGGTTCAGGGCGAGGGAGGCTTTGTCATTCCCTCCGCTTCCTTTGTCCGGCAAGTGAAGCAGATTTGTGAAGAAAGCGGCATCCTATTTATCGCGGATGAGGTCCAAACGGGATTCGGCAGAACGGGAAAATGGTTTGGAATCGAGCATTTTGGGGTGGTTCCGGACATTGTGACGATGTCAAAATCGATCGCTGCCGGTTTGCCGATCAGTGCCGTGACGGGCAGAGCGGAGCTAATGGATGCACCTGAAATCGGGGAGATTGGCGGCACATACGGGGGAAGTCCTCTTGGATGCAGAGCAGCTCTAGAGGTTATCAAAATGATAAAAAGCCAAAAGCTTCTTGAACGGTCGGAAAAGATCGGCGAAACCATAGAAATGTATTACCGGAAATGGACAGAGGAGTTGCCGTTTATAGGAGAAGGAAGACGGCTTGGAGCTATGGCGGCTGTAGAAATAACGGAACTGGGCAGCCAGAAGCCTGACAAACACCAAACGGCCAATCTGCTGAAGAAGATTCATGAGCGAGGGGTTATCTTAATGAGCGCAGGACTATACGGCAATGTCATCCGCTTCCTTTGTCCGCTGGTCATTTCTGATGAAGAATTAATGGAGGGTCTTGAAGTAATAAACAGCGTGCTATACGACACCTGAGCCGCCTTTTTAGGGTGGTTCTTTCATGGAGAGACTGGGTCTAATCCTGCCATTCCAACTGCTGGGTTAGAGTGGAACAGACATCAGAAAACGATGCTGCTGCTTGAATTAAAGCGCCTTCCTGCTCTTTTTCTGCAGGACAGCCAGTCAAAAGCATGTTAATTGGGGGATAACTCAAATGAAAGAGGTCATTGAGGCTGGATTGAAAGGAACTGCAGCGGTTGTTTTTGATGATTACAATGAACGGTGCAGGGTCGACGATTATGCAGGGAATTTTTCCTTTTTGTATGAGACGCTTGTTAAAGAATGCAAAAAAAGGTCCGTGAAAAAATTGATCTGGAAGGTAAAGGCTTCGGACTGCTTTCCGGCACTGGCATTAGGAATGGAAGCGGAAGGTGCAGCGGGTTCATTTTTTAGGGGAGAGCCATGCTGGTTTTTTTCAAAATATTTCTCTGAAACCAGGAGAAAAACCGATGAATGGGTAAACGAAGACCGTTTACTTGAGGAGGTTTTCCATAAGACCCCTAATCGGGGCATCCCGCTGCCTCCCGATGGCTTAAGAGAAGCAGCGCTTACGGATGCAGAGGAGCTCGCTTCTTTTTATGGAGGAATTTTCGATGTTTATCCTGTCCCTATTACGGAACCGGATTATATAAAGAAGTCAATGAGTTCGTCTGCTTATTTTATGGTCGTGGAGGATGCGGGGAAAATCGTGAGTGCGGCTTCCGCTGAAATTGACGCGAACCACTTGAATGCGGAAATAACCGATTGCGGGACGCTGCCTGCCTTTCGTAAACAGGGGCATCTTCAGCATTTGATATATGCGCTTGAGGAAAGGCTTGTTAAAAACGGCATTTATTCTGCTTATTCATTATCCCGCGCAAGATCCTTTGGAATGAACCGGTCCTTGCATCAATGCGGCTACACATATGGAGGACGGCTTGCGAATAATTGCTACATTTATTCTTCTATTGAAAATATGAATATATGGTGGAAGGACCTTTCAAGGTAAAGCGAAGCATCTGGTAGGCAACTTTGTGTATGTATCTGCATCTATTGTAGGTAAAAGCAAGAGGGGGGAAATCAATGGCTCAGCAGCTCTATGCACCAAACAGGCACTGGAAGGATATCAGTCTATGGAAGGACGTCCCGGAAGAAAAGTGGAACGATTGGCTATGGCAGCTCACCCATACAATCCGAACGGCAGATGATTTAAAGCAGGTCATAAACCTGACTCCTGAAGAAGAGGAAGGGGTTCGGATATCAGCGAAAACGATCCCTTTAAATATTACGCCCTACTATGCCTGGCTCATGCATCAAGATAATCCTAAATGCCCGATCCGGATGCAATCCGTACCAATCGGAAGCGAGCTGAATAAAACGAAATATGATTTAGAAGATCCGCTTCATGAAGATGAAGATTCACCTGTGCCGGGTCTTACGCACCGGTATCCCGACCGTGTATTATTTCTTGTCACGAATCAATGCTCCATGTATTGCAGGTATTGTACAAGAAGGAGATTTTCCGGACAGATCGGAATGGGTGTTCCGAAGAAGCAGCTGGATGACGCGATTGCTTATATCGCCTCTGCCCCGGAAGTAAGAGATGTGCTGATTTCCGGAGGAGATGGGCTTTTAATCAACGATAGTATTCTGGAATACATTTTGAAGAATTTACGGGCAATACCCCATGTTGAAATCATTCGGATCGGAACGAGAGCCCCGGTTGTTTTTCCTCAGCGGATTACAGAAAATCTATGCAATATACTAAAAAAATATCATCCGGTTTGGCTGAATACGCATTTTAATACAAGCATTGAAATCACGGAGGAGTCCAAAAAGGCGTGCGAAATGCTCGTAGATGCAGGTGTGCCTGTCGGCAATCAGGCAGTCATCCTGGCAGGAATCAATGACAGCGTTCCGATTATGAAAAAACTTATGCACGACCTCGTGATGATTCGCGTGAGGCCGTATTATATTTATCAGTGCGACCTTTCAGAAGGGATTGGACATTTCAGAGCTCCAGTATCAAAGGGACTGGAAATTATCGAAGGATTAAGAGGACATACGAGCGGATATGCGGTCCCAAGCTTCGTTGTCGATGCACCTGGCGGAGGCGGAAAGATTACCCTGCAGCCAAATTACCTCATTTCTCAAAGCCCCGCTAAAACAGTGCTTCGCAATTTCGAAGGAGTGATCACGTCTTATCCTGAACCTGAGAATTATGTACCTGGAACGGCAGACGAATACTTCGAATCCATATATGGAAACATGGATTCGAAAAAATCGAAAGCAGGTATTGCGGGCATCCATGAGGAGGCTCATCTCACGCTTACACCTGTCGATTTAGCGAGGCTGAAAAGAAGAAACCAATACAGCAGCAATCCGGCACACCAATCCCTGAAGGATAAACGTGAAAAAAGAGATGAACTGAAGGAGAAAAAATACCAGGCACAGCAGCATAAAGGCAAAGCACAGGGTGAGCAAGATGACGTGTGAATGGTGCGGTTCTGACAAAACGAAAACGGCTGAACTTCCTGTTTACTGGGAATTGCCTGATGGAACGAGATCGATCGAGATTACAGATGCCCCATCGGTTATTTGTTTAGCCTGCCAAATGGTCTATCAGGAAGAGACGGTCGTGAAGGAAATAGAAAATCAGCTCTTCCTGATCCGGACATCAAATCTTGGGGATACAATTGACTATAAACAGCTAATGGCAGAGCCAAGAATTTTAAAGAAAAACTACTTTGACTTCAGTTAGCATGAAACCAGAAAGATTGACTCCCTCTCTGAACAGGATATAATAAAATCCAATCAGCCAATTTAGCGGGGGAGAATGTATGAAGTCTTTTTATCACTACCTGATGAAATTCAGGCATCCTAAACCGAAGGATGAAATCAGCCGCTTTGCAAATCTTGCCTATATGGATCATAGTTTTCCAAAATCATCCGATGCTTATCATGAGATTTCCGACTATCTGGAACTCAGCGCAGATTATATGGAGAATATGTCGGTATTTGATGAAGCCTGGGAACTTTATAAATCGGAAACAGCGAGATAATCCGTCGTGAGACCGCAAATTTGCGGTCTTTTTTCGTTTACAATAAAAGGAACAAAACTTATAATTTGTAAGCGTTAACAGAAAGTGTGTTCGGGGGGATTAGATGATTCACGTAACAAATTTAGAAAAAGAATATTTACTAGTAAAAAGGGATCCTGGCTTAAGAGGTGCTTTTAAATCACTTTTTAACCGTAAGTACGAGAAAAAGACAGCGGTTAAGGGTGTCAGCTTTCATATACAAAGAGGAGAAATGGTGGGGTATATCGGCTCGAACGGTGCCGGGAAATCTACAACCATTAAAATGCTCACGGGAATCCTGACTCCATCCTTTGGAGAGGTAAAGGTCAATGGAATCATTCCATATAAACAGCGGAAAGAAAATGCAAAGCAGATTGGAGCTGTATTTGGTCAGCGAACACAGCTTTTTTGGGATATTCCGGTCCGTGAATCATTCGATCTGCTAAAAGAGATTTATGAGGTGCCGGAAGAGCAATTCAATGAAACGATGGAGCTTTTTACAGATGTTCTGCAGCTGGATGCCCTGCTTGGAATTCCCGTAAGGCAGCTTTCTCTTGGGCAAAAAATGCGCTGTGAACTGGCTGCGGCCTTCATCCACCGTCCTGAGGTTGTGTATCTGGATGAGCCGACAATCGGATTGGATGTAGCGGTCAAAGTGAAAATCCGGAAATTCATTCGGGATATGAATGAAAAGTGGGGGACGACGGTCCTGCTCACGACCCATGATATGCAGGATATTGAGGAGATTTGCAGCCGGATTATCATAATCGATCAAGGAACGATTTTGTATGATGGAGGTCTGAACGAAATCAAGGAGCGTTTTTCAGCAAAAAGAGAGGTTCATTTTGAGCTGGATCAAATGCAGCCGTTTGCACTTCCTGAACCACTTCGCCATCTTGCAGAATGGCGTCTTGAGGAAGGCGAATCAATGAACAAAGCGATCGTATCCTTCTCAAATGACCAAATAAAAGGATCGGATGTCATTGCTGAAGTATTAAAAGAAAACAAAATAACCGACTTATCGATTCAGGATCCCAAAATTGAAACCATTATCGAAGAAATTTACAACCGGGGGCTTTAAGGAAGGTGAGTAAAAATGAGAAAATACTGGATGTTTGCTAAATCCTCTATGCAAATCAGTGCTGCATACAGCGCCTGGTATTGGGCGAGCATGGCCACCGTCATCTTAAAGCTGCTGATTATGTTTTATTTCTGGCACGCCGTCTATCAAAATCAATATTCAATTGGACAGCTGACTTTAAAGGAAATGCTTACATATATCATTGTCGCAATGTTTGTGCAGGGATTTGTTTCAGGAGCAGGAAACGAACTGGCAAGGGAAATTAAGCAGGGGCAAATCGCAGTCGAATTAATGAGACCGTATCATTATCTTTTTAAAATGATTTTCATGGATTTTGGCCAAAAAGCATCCTTTTTCATTAGGGAAACGATTCCAATGGGGCTTATTGCCTTTTTCGTTATTCAAATAAATCCGCCAGGCAGTCCGTTGCAATTGATCTTTTTTCTAGCCAGTGCAGCCCTTGGATTGTGGATTGGAACTTTTTTTGACATGCTGATCGGAATCCTTGCATTTTGGACGGTGAATATATGGGGGGTACAAGTGTTGAAGGAAGGTGTCATTACTTTTTTTTCGGGAGCGCTGATTCCGATCACTCTCTTTCCTGCATGGCTTCAATCGATATCCTTTGCTCTGCCGTTTCAGGCGATGGTTTTTTCACCGGTTGCCATCTATACAGGACAGATTACCGGTACGGATATTTATTGGACGATTGCTGTTCAGGCGATCTGGGCTGCAGCACTTTATATTTTGCTTAACGTGCTATGGAACCAGGCCATTAAAAAAGTGACCATTTTCGGCGGATAGGAGGCTGGGATGAAAAGATACGCAAAGCTTTATTATTTGTTTGCTAAAAATCATATAAAAGTGATGCTTGAATATAGAATTGATTTTTTGATTGGAATGGTTTCTGTCGCGTTGCAGCAAGCTGCCGGGGTGTTCTTTCTGGCAGTCGTTTTTGGCCATATTCAAGAATTAAATGGATGGTCGTTCTATGAACTCCTGTTTATTTATGGGATTGCGGCGAGCGGAAGGGCGATCCACCATATCTTCTTTGATAATTTATGGACGCTTGGCTGGCAATATATTAAACCCGGCCAGCTGGACAGACTGCTGATTCGTCCGATTAATCCCTTTTTTCACGTATGTGCAGACAGGCTGCAGCAAGACGGCTTCGGACAGCTGCTGATCGGATGGATTATACTTGGAACGGCAATCCCGCATTTACACCTTTCCTGGGGTCTTTTTGAATTCATGATGCTCATTGTGCTCGTCATTTCGAGCGGTGTCATCTTCGTAGCCATTAATTTATTTTTTGCTTCCCTGTCTTTTTGGATGACAGACAGCATGCCAGTGCTGTGGGCAGTTTTTAACCTAAGCGACTTTGCTAAATACCCTCTGACTATTTACCATAAAGGACTGCAGTTTTTCCTGACGTGGATCATACCTTACGGATTTACTGCCTTTTTGCCGGCAGCATGGTTTCTGGACCGGGAAGGCTATGTTTCGGTTGCCATTACAGCCCCGGTCACAGCAGCCGCTGCGATGACAGTCGCCTATCTGTTTTGGCTGCTCGGATTGAAAAATTACAGCAGTACCGGAAGCTGAAAAATCAAACCGTTCGACCCTGTGTGAACTGCCCATGCGAATACGAAAGACCCGCATATACTATCATAACTTTTCAGAGTGCGGGAGTGAGAATGGGCATGACCTCAAAATATCCTAAGTATAAAATGGGAGAAGTCGTTGTAATCGTTCTATATGGAACAGTTGGCACCGTAACAAATGTTTATAAGCTGAACCAGTCCTTCCTTTATGAGGTCAACCATGGGGATGTTCTTTTCTTTGAGAGTGCCCTTTCTTTCTATAAAGAATATGAAGGCAAAATTTTTGAAATTGAACGGATTGAAGTAGAATACCAATTTGCGATCGGCGATCTCGTCCATGTAAGCGGGTACGGAAATGATCTCTTTAAAATTGTTGGATTAAGAACGGAGATCTGGAGATACCTCGAGGATGGATGGGAGGACATGGTATATGAATTGATGAGGGTGGCTGACGGGGAATGGCTTGAAGCAGCTGAAGAAGAGATGGTGCTTGTGATGAGCAACAATGAGGCAGAAAAATCTCTTCATCAAATTATGCTTATGCTGAACAAAGAGGGTGCAGAAAGTGAAGCGCAAGAGGAGGCTTCGGGCACTAAATCCAGCGGACTTTCTTATTCTCTCGAAAAGCCTGAAAGAAAGAGAGAGCCAGGCCAGCTGATTAATGACCTGCTGGATATTTACAACGACTATAAACTGCTGTATATGCAGTTTGGAGATTCAGAGTACAAGGAAATGATGCAAATGGTCATGGACAGTCTCAAACGGTTCAAGTCCAATTAATTCACAAGGAATTCAGCAGCATGACCGCCATGTTCCACGTGATAAAAGGCAGACAGCCAATCACGGCAACTGTAAATAATAAACGTACGCCTGCAATCAAAATATGATCAAATTGTTCTCCATCAGCCCATTTAATAATCCTGTTCATCTATTTTCCCCCTCATAAGCTTGTCCTGTCAAAAAGATATGCAGGGGAAAGCTGCTCTATTCCAAAAAAACTTGTTCTAATTCAGACATAAGCTTGCTCTTCTTTTCATATGAAATAGAAAGGGGGGCGAGATAATGAAAGAAATGGAAGTCGTGATAGATACAGAGGAAATTGCAGAATTCTTCTATTCGGAATTAACAAAAAGAGGCTACATACCGGGCACAGAAGAGCTGGAAGTCCTAGCGGATATCATGTTTGATTACCTTCTCGTCAAATGCATCATTGATGAAAATTTTGAAGATGAGCATCCCCCATTGGATTAGCGGAACAATTTTTTGCTAATGGCTGAAATCGGGGCGAGCTTCAGAAGATCGGCCATCACTTTATTCGTTAGATCCTGTAGTTTTTCCGTTTCTGGAAGCTCAAATCCTTCAGGAATTCCAAGCTGCAAAAGCCAATCTTTCTCTATACTTTCCGGCCCTGGGATAATAGGCCAGGCATCGGCAAGATAAGGACTTGTGAGTCTGAATGGGTCTCTGGATGATGAAAACAAATGCGGCCAATAGTCGCTTCTTGAACCTGTGTGGGCGGAAGATTTGCAGTAAGCTAATATAGACTCGTGAATTTTCCGGTGATGAAAAAGTATGTGGTACAGTTTTTTTCCGGTCCTGATCCGCTCCGAAAGGGATTGAAAGCCGGTTACCGTTATTCCGGCAAGAGAATGTTGCTTTTGTTTATGGTGTTTTTTATATGGAAAGAGTATATTAGTTAATCCCCATTTCTCCTGAAACGAAAATTTTAGATTACTAAAGATGGACGCAGACTTGCCTGACAGGATGTTTTCCTCAATCATGGACTGCTCATTTGTAATAAGGGCTCTTGTAAGCAAAGCGGAATTACCGGTTTGAAAAAAGCAGGACCAAATCGGTTCCATAAACGCGGAAACGCGGAAAGCGGGCAGGAGATGAAAAAGGTTCCTGTTCCTTTTTTTGCTTTCTTCATATAAAAGAAGCTGTGGATAGGCATCGAGAAAAATGGCTGCATTGATTATCTCAAGGATCTGAAATAAATCGTTTTTTTCGCTTTGGTGAAGTAAAGGACCTATGTAGGATGATTTCAGATCTGTCATACTGTATCCTCCGTTTCTTGAAACAAGATGCGCGAGCAGCGCCCAATGTACCTCCGGATACTGGGAATGAAACATGAGATAACTTTGAGTGCGTGTCAAATTTGACACGTTGCAAATAGCTGTTTCACTTTTGATTCTCTGGATCACGTCTCTTTCATCACCCGCAGTAACGAAAGGCTGCTGCTTTGCATGTACCTTTTTTTGGAGAGCAGTGTACAGGCTTTCTTTCTCTTCTTCAAGTATTCGAAAGCGGTTTAATGCCGTCTCGGACCTCTTCATGGATTTTTCCTCCTAACCGGCTGCGCTGCACTAAAATATTGTATGATAAATATGAAACTTAGGTTCACTCTGCTCCGTATTAAGAAATAGAAAGGAGAATGATGATGATAAAAAAAATATTAGATTCTCTTTTATCCAAAAATAATAAGCATAAGCACGGTTCAAGCAGCGGATACAAGCGAGGAAAATTTGGGCAGCATCCGTCAAAGCATGGCCACCATTATTATAAGAAAAAGCACCGCTCAAGCGGCTCCCGTTCATATAGCAGCTGAAAATGAACGCAATCGAACTCAAAAAGGGATTTGTGCTGAAAGGTAAATATGAGATCGAGTCTAAGACGGGGGAAGGCGGCTACGGAATCGCCTATAAAGCCCGGAAAATCAATGACGGCGGCACAGTGCTTATTAAGCAGGCTAGAAACCGAAAGCGCAAAACGAGTCATTCCTTTGAAATGGAATCCTTAATTCTTCGATCCTTAAAAAATATACAAATTCCTGAGCTGTATGAGCAATTCGTTGTCGACCGGCATATGTATCTTGCAATGGAATTTAAAAATGGGCGAACGTTTGAAGAATTGATTTTTGATGAGGGTCATGTGTATACAGAAGAGCAGTCTATAGCTATTCTTGCAAAAATCACGGCAATTTTAGCCTCTATTCATGAGCGCGGAATTGTGCACAGGGATTTACGGATTCCAAATATTTTGCTTGATGGCCAGGATATTCATATTATCGATTTTGGTCTGGCTAGAAACATAGGGGATAAACAAAAATTCAGTTTCTTTAAAAAGAAAAAGAGATACAGAGAGATCTCATTTATAAGCGATTTCTATGCTTTAGGGCACTTTCTGCTTTTCTTGCTTTATTCCGGCTACTCTGCGAGAGAGGAGAAGGAAAAGCCCTGGGAAGAGGAATTGAATATTGATTCAGGAACCCGGCTTATCCTGCGAAGAATGCTTCAGATTGATTCTCCGTATGAAAGAATAGATGAGCTTCAAAAAGATCTTAATAACCAAAGAAATTAGGAGGAGTCAGTATGTCTTTTTTTAACAAAGTATTTGCAAGCGTTGGAATTGGTGCAGCGAAAGTGGATACCCGTCTGCATGACGTAAATGTAAGGGCAGGGGAAGATGTTCAGGGAATTGTCGCGATTAAAGGCGGTAAAACAGAGCAGGAAATTGCGGAAATTTACCTTTCCGTCATGACCAATTACGTTAAGGAATCAGATGACAAAAAATACACCCAGACAGCGGTTATTTCAAAAGTGAAAATTAATGAACCGTTCGTCATCATGCCGGATGAACATAAAGAAATTCCGTTCCGCTTTGTATTGCCGTCAGATACTCCTGTTACATACGGTCAGTCAAAAATTTGGATTCACACAGGCCTTGAAATTAAAAATGCGGTTGATCCGACTGACCAGGATGCCATCCATGTACACCCGGGTGCTCTCCAGCAGAAAATTTTTGATACCCTTGGTGAGCTTGGATTTCAGCTGAGAAATGCAGAAAACGAAGCGGCATCTGCAAGATTAAGAAGGCGGCTTCCATTCGTTCAAGAATTTGAATTTTTCCCGTATCAAGGTCCATTCAGAGGGAAATTGGATGAGTTGGATGTCGTTTTTACCGATGTGACGGATGAACGGGTTGAAATGGTCCTTGAAATTGACAGAAAAGCAAGAGGGCTGTCCGGTCTGTTCTCAGAAATGCTTGAAACAGATGAAACAGCTGTTAGAATGTCGGTAACAAAACATGATCTTCCCCAGCTGACTGGTATTCTTAAACAAACGATCCAGCGTTTCAGCTAAATGACAGGCAGCTGAGCTAACTAAGCTCAGCTGTTTTTTCTTTTCGCAAATAGGCTCTATCCTATTTGGCGGGGGTGCCCAAACAGTTGCTAAAATATTGCCCGGAAGCTTGTTTTGCCATTCATTTGGGGAAACTGGCTTTTTTGTTTTACTGATGCGAAAATATGGGTAACGTAGATGAATACTGTAATAGGAAAGGTCGCATGTACATGAAAGACATCAGGAATACAGCTCTTTTGCTCATAATCTTTATCGTGCTGGCTGCTATCTATGACTCAAGCTGGTATACGCCTGCCGATCAGTGGATGGTCAAATTTTTTGAATACAACCGGGCTTCATGGTACACAGATTATTTTATTTTCTTTACCGAATTTGGTTCAGGAAAAACGATTTTTCCTTTATTGATTGTCTTATCCATCATTCTTGCCTATAAAAAGCGGGCATTAGAAGCAATGTTCTTATTCATATGCTTTACTGGCTCAAGGCTGTTTAATTGGCTTTTGAAAAATGGATTTGACAGAGAAAGACCATCGTTCAATCCATTAATGGAAGAAAATACGTACAGCTTCCCAAGCGGCCATGCCATGAACTCAGCTGCTATTTTTGCATTTTCCGGTTACCTCCTTATCCGGTTCTTTCCGAAATACCGCCCGATTATTACAGCGGTTATGATATTCTTTGTTATCAGCATATCAGTCAGCAGAGTGTACATCGGCGTTCACTATGTTTCGGACATAACCGCGGGTATCTGTGCAGGTCTGATCTGGTTTATTGCCCTGAAAAGATTATATGAACGCGCCAGTCATAATTTTCGACAAAAATAGTTTGGTTTTGCTGAAGGACTTTCGGCATCTTATCGCTAATACATAGTGAAAATGATGCGGAGGGATTCAGATGAAAGATCAGCTGCTTATGGTAAAAAGAAAACTGCGCATGATGGACATATCTATTTTTCAGACTCAGGTCTCAGGTGATACAAAAGGCTATAAGCTGGTGTACAGTTTTAAAACCGAAGCGAAAGATCATCAAGATGCTTTGGAGAAAACCTTTAGACTATTTAATGTTCATGATACGGTTCCGGCTGATTATACCGCCAGATTTATACAAACAGGCGACATTCTGTTTATAGATGAAGGCAGAAGGGGTCAGGAATACTATAGGCTTCATTCTGGAGGATGGAAAAAAATTAATCGTATTCATGTGAGGTAAGCAGAACAAGCAGCGAATTTTTTATTCGCTGCTTGTGCACATTATAGATGATAGCAGGAGCCTGAATTTCTTCAGCCGGCCTCCTGTTCATGTCTGTATGCAGTTTAATGGCCGGAACTTAATTGCATTGACGCGTTTTCTGTGTGTATAACCCATCTGTCTACCTACAAAAAAAGGGGATTTTGTAATGCTTCTCACGATCATTTGCATACTTGGTGCCATTTCAACGCTTTCAGCCCTCTTAGTCAAAAAGGAACTCGAAAAACTGTTTTATAAAGGCAAAAGCCAGTTTTTTTTTCATCTGCTCAACCTTTATTTCGTCAGTTTGCTCATTAGCTTCTCTGAAATTGTTTTCTTTCAAAAGTTTCATGATTTTAACAGATTCTCCATGTATTTCTTTGAGATGGTTAAGATTTCTATGGTATACCTTCCATTTTACTTTTTCTCTGTCTGGATTTTCGAGAAATATATTAAAAGCATGAAAAAGTACGTTGCAAGAGGAAACGTACTTGTCATAAAGCCTAAATACCTTTCTCGAAAACAGCTTCCATAGTTTGTTCAATCAAAGTACAATGTGGATATAGCAGAAGATGCTACAGTTGCAATAGAGGAGGATTTTTACATGAGCGTACATATAGGAGCTAAAGAAGGACAAATTGCGGAAACGATCCTGCTGCCAGGAGACCCGCTGAGGGCCAAATACATTGCTGAGAAATTCCTTGAAAATCCGGAATGCTATAATGAAGTCCGCGGGATGCTAGGGTTTACAGGCACTTATAAAGGAGAGCGGATTTCGGTTCAGGGAACTGGAATGGGCGTTCCTTCCATATCCATTTATGTAAATGAACTGATTTCAAGCTATAATGTTCAGCAGCTGATTCGTGTAGGGACGTGCGGCGCGATCCAAAAGGACGTTAAAGTAAGAGACGTCATTCTCGCCATGAGTGCCTCAACTGATTCGCAAATGAACCGAATCACTTTTGGCGGAGTGGATTATGCTCCAACTGCAGACTTTGATCTATTAAAGAGAGCATATGATGCGGGAATCGCGAAAGGACTTCAGCTCCGCGCAGGAAACGTATTTACAGCGGACATGTTCTATAATGAAAATGCTGAGCTGGAAAAGTGGGCGAGATACGGAATACTGGCTATAGAGATGGAATCCTCTGCACTTTATACAATTGCTGCAAAATTTGGACGGAAAGCATTATCTGTTCTTACGGTAAGCGACCACATTCTTACGGGTGAGGAAACGACATCTGAAGAGCGTCAATCTACGTTCAATGAAATGATTGAAGTAGCCTTGGAGGCTGCTATTCAAAAATAGAAACAAGTGAAGGTGCCCTCAAAAGGGGCATCTTTTTAATTGGCAAATATAGTTTTTTTCTTTTTTGGTAATAATGATACAATGGACTTTGCTGAAAACAGAAACTTTACAATCTAGGGTGGTAGTAAGACATGAAAAAAAGGCTCGCCTATGCTATTGTACCGCTGGTTATTTTCTCAGGCGCATGCACATTTCCAATGGCAGATAACAAACAGGCTGAAAAAGTGGAACAACCTTCTTCAAAAACCAAAAGCGAGACCTCTGATGTAATGGTACTCGAAGGAAAATATTTTAATGCGATTGAAGCGGTGAATGGGAAAAAAGTGATTTCTAATCCTGATAATCTTCTCGTTTTAGTAAATAAGCACAACACTCTTCCCGGACATTATGAACCTAAGGATTTGACTGTCCCTAATGTACCGTTCTCGTTCGGTGATGCCGACATTCCCCAGAAATATGTGAGAGAACCGGCCGCCAGGGCTCTTGAATCGCTATTCAAGGGTGCAAAGGACAGTAATTTGGAATTATTTGCGGTTTCGGGATACCGTTCCTATGATAGACAGGAAAATATCCTAAACCAGGAAATTGCAGCTAAAGGGGAAGAAAAAGCGGAGGAAGCTGTTGCATCCCCAGGCCAAAGTGAGCATCAAACAGGACTTGCAATGGATATTTCCAGCAAAAGTGTCAATATGGAGCTTGTGAAGGAATTTGGAGATACCCCTGAAGGCAAATGGGTCAAAGAAAATGCTTATAAGTACGGTTTTGTTGTACGTTACTTGAATGATAAAGTTGCGGTTACGGAATATAAATTTGAACCGTGGCATTTAAGATATGTAGGGAAGAAAACGGCTAAAACTCTTCATGACAAAAACCTGACCCTTGAGGAATATTTTGACCAGGTAAAAAAATTATAGCAGGTGAAGAGATGGAAAGACCGATGGATTTGCTTGATTATGGCTTGAAGATTCTTTTTACAGGATTTAATCCAAGTATTCAATCGGGCTTTACTGGACATCATTATGCGAATCGGACAAACCGTTTCTGGAAAATTCTTTTTGAAGCAGGTCTTACGGACCGAATTTATCAGCCGGAAGAGGATTATACTCTTTTGAAAAAAGGGTTCGGGTTTACAAACATTGTCCACAGGCCGACAAAAAATGCTTTGGAGATTACGAAACAGGAATATGCAGAAGGCAGGCTGGAATTAATGGATAAAATAAAAATCTATCAGCCTGGCATTGTATGTTTTGTGGGAAAAGGTGTATATCTTCAGTACAGAAGTGCGAAAAAAGCTCCTTGGGGATTCCAGAAAGATCCGCTAATCAGCGGAGTAAGGGAGTTCGCTGCACCTTCTTCAAGCGGACTGGTACGAATGAAGACCGAAGAAATTGTTTCCATTTACAAAATGATCAGTGAGCATATTTAAAAAAAGAGACTGAATTCAGTCTCTTTTTTCTTAAGCTCTATTAAACTTGGCTGTTGATTTTCGCTACAGGCGTTCGCTTACCCTTGGGCGGGCGGCGAGCCTCCTCCTGGCTTCGCCGCTGCGGGGTCTCACGCCTTCCGCTCCAATCAGCAAAGTTAAAAATCAATATGGAAGCTTACTATTCAATGAATAAGGTACAAAAAAAGGCCCCTAATCGGGCCCTTTTTATGAGTCGATCCAATTAGAAGAACAGCAAACTGCCAAGAGCAAATCCAGTAATAAAACCTAAGCCGATTCCATAAGCAGGGTAATATGGATAATATCCATAGCCTCCACCATAAAAGCCCATTCCGAAAGCTCCGCGCGGACGTGGGCCATTTGGCTGGATGTAAACCCTGCTTCGTGTTACGTTGACAATTCTCCCTGTGTGTACATTGCCGAAACGGTCATTGATTCGCACATTCTTGCCATGATGCTGACAGCACATATTATAATAGTTTTGACTCAATTGGGATCCCTCCGTTTTTAATCCTTACCTTGTACCTTATGAACGAAGGGGGGAAATAGTTTGTACGAATATCCCGGTTGTCTTATTTATTTGCTAAAAACACCCGGTAGCCTAGGGAAGTGCCGTATTTTTGCAGCATTTCCTGATGTCTGTTTAGAATCTGAAATGTGGCCGGCTCCACTGTATCATCCATATCGACATCATGATTAGGCTCTTCATCATCGAATGTGAAATCCTCTTTTGCCAAGCTCCGTATATTTGTAAATCCGCTATTTTCAAACCGCGAAACCCACTCATCCTCTGTTTGAAGTGCTTGAAATCCATAAAATCCGGTTATTTCTGAGAAAGATGCTGGATCGGCCGGCTTTTCAAGAGTGACCTCCACAGCAACCAAAATACCTCCATCAGTGAGGACGCGGCGGCATTCATTTAATGAGGCATTCAAATTTGTAAAGGATAGGACGGATTCGCACAATACTGCTTCAAACCGGCTGCTTTCAAAACTCATTTGTTCTAGACTGCCTTGAACAACAGGAACGGAATCACCAGACAGCCGTGTTTTGGCTTTTTGGACCATTCGCTGATCGGCATCAATACCTGCAGTATCATACCCTAATCCGGAAAGATAGAGAAGAGTCTGGCCAGTGCCGCACCCAGCGTCCAATATCCGGCACGGAAAGGGAAGATTCAATTCCGAAAGAACTTGTTTGGTGAGCTGCAGACCGCCTGGATGGGCTCCTGCTATGCCTAATGATGAAATCATATTTAAATAGTCTGGCAATTTAAGATCTCCTTTGCATGTAAGAATTCATTTACTTATTCTTACCTTATGCATAGGGAGAGTCATGTGTCTTAGCAGCTTCTGAATAAGGAATATTGCGCGAGCATCCTGTTAAGTTTGGATTGAATTAGAGCGGACAGCTCTGATCTGCAAATTGTCTGAAGGGTTATGCTTATATTAAGGGATTGAATGAAAGTATCGATTTGTTTTTGTACATAGCTTAAAACCTGATTTTCATAGAAGAGGATTTTTCTTTGTATTTTCTCATTCACTTCATTCAATAATGAAAATGAGAAGCTGATCATTTTTCTGTCTGTATCCATCATGAAGTCATTTAGAAGCATGATGACCGCCTCCTTTATTTAACTTTGTCTGTTGATTTCCGCTGCGTTCGATTGCTTAGCGCCTGCAGGGTCTCACGCCACTACTCCAATCAATTTGACTTGTAATAAAATTTACACAAAATTTACAAAATAATCATGAGAAAGGTGTCGAAACATTTAAATTATTTTTTTTAGGACTATAAAAGATTTCCTTTTGCTGTTTAGTTGACGTTTTTACGGCACTCGGACATAATAAAATTCATAATGAGGTGATGATAAATTGAACAAAAATGTAAAGTTGCTGTTAATCATGCTTTTAACAGCCGTTATAAGCTCAGGATTGACTTTGACTTTGGCCAAGCCAGAGACAATTGTGCAGGAAAAAGAAGTGCAGCAAAACCCGGATTTTGCAAAATTAGTGGATACATATGAAAAACTGGAACAAAAATATTATCAGAGAACAGATAAGGTGAAAATGATTGACGGTGCAATCAACGGAATGGTGGAATCCCTTGGCGATCCTTACAGCGCTTATATGAATGCAGAGGATTCGAAGAGCTTTAATGAGACAATTTCCTCTTCCTTTGAAGGAATTGGGGCAGAACTCCAGGAAATTGATGGACAAGTCATGATTGTTTCCCCTATTAAAGGATCTCCTGCAGAAAAAGCAGGTTTAAAGCCGAAAGATAAAATTGTTAAGGTAAATGGGAAAAGTGTTAAGGGCAAGACCGTTAATGATACGGTCGCCTTAATAAGAGGAGAAAAAGGAACAGCGGTTAAAATCGGTATTGAACGCGGCGGCTCCCATGAGCTTGAATTTTCAATCACGAGGGATGAAATTCCAATTGAAACGGTTTACACAAATGTTACGGACGACAACATTGGCCGCATCCAGATTACCACTTTTTCAGAAAGAACAGCAGCTGACTTCAGCAAAGCAGTTAAGGATCTGGAAGAAAAAGAAGTAAAAGGAATTGTGATTGACCTCCGGCAAAACCCAGGCGGTTTAATGGATCAGGCAATCAAGATGAGCGAAATGTTTATACCTGAAGGAAAAAACATTCTTCAGGTTGAAAACAAGGATGGCTCCAGAGAAGCATACCGCTCAGAAAATAAAAACCCTATTACCATTCCTGCCGTAGTGGTAGTCGATGAAGGAACGGCGAGTGCAGGCGAAATTATGGCCGCAGCTCTGAACGAGTCTGCCGATATTCCGCTTTTCGGTGAAAAAACATTTGGAAAAGGGACGATTCAGACAGCAGAAAAATACAAGGATGGTTCTTCCATTAAATTTACCATTGCAAAATGGCTTACACCCGGAGGGACATGGGTTCATAAAAAAGGAATTGAACCAGGTGAAAAAGTTTCTCTTCCTGCGTATGCAAAACTTCCATATTTAGATCCTTCCAAGAAGCTGAAACAGGGTGACGCATCAAAAGAAGTCAAAACGGCACAAGCCTTCCTTAATGCTCTAGGGTACAGCACAGAAGAAAACGGAGTATTTGATTCGAAGATGAAAACAGCTGTAATGAACTATCAAAAAGATTACAAGCTGAAACAAACCGGAACGATTGAAAAGGATACGACAGTATCGATGCTGACTTCTTTACAGGAGCTCATTAAGAAACATGATACGCAAATGAACAAAGCAATTGAAGCTTTAAAAAAATAATGAAATGGCCCCTGCACATAATGCGGGGGTTTTTCCATTTTTGGAAGTTATTATTTGACGCATAGAGTGCTTAACCCGTATACTTTATTTGAATCTGAGATGTTTGATGCTGAAGCAATTCCTGTATTCCAATTAAAGGAGAGATTCAACATGTCCAATGTAAACGTTGCAGTTATTTATTACAGTTCCACTGGTACAAATTATCAGCTGGCTAAATGGGCAGAAGAGGGTGCAAAATCTTTTGGTGCAGAAGTTAAAGTACTAAAGGTGAAAGAACTTGCTCCAAAAGAAGCAATTGAATCAAATCCGGCATGGAAAACACACCTTGAAGAAACAGCTAATGTTCCGGAAGCGTCACTCGCAGATCTGGAGTGGGCAGACGCTATCATTTTCAGTGTGCCAACGCGGTTTGGAAACGTTCCGTCACAAATGAAGCAGTATTTGGACACTACAGGGGGATTATGGTTCCAGGGTAAACTTGCCAATAAAGTGGTTAGTGCCATGGCATCAGCAAGCAATCCTCATGGAGGTCAGGAGCAAACCATTTTGAGCCTGTACGCGACCATGTATCATTGGGGAGCCATCGTAGCAGCACCTGGCTACACCGACCAATCTGCATTCACTTCCGGCGGAAATCCATACGGAAACAGTGTGACAGTAGGACAGGACGGCAGAATTCAGGAAGACGTTGTGGAAGCTGTCAAACATCAGGCCAGACGTACGGCAATGATCGCAGCGGCTGTGAAGAATGGACTATAATAAAAAATAGGGGCATTTCCAATAGCCAAACCTTAAGCAAATCTGAATCGTTAACCCAAGAATACTCAATGCATGAGTATTCTTGGGTTTTTCTTTGGTTCAAAGATCTCCCGCAATCAGTAAAAAACGTTCTGTTTTACCAAAACAGCTTTCTGGACAGGCGTTTATTCATTTCCTTCACGCTCCCGCATACAATGGAATTATTGGAATTGAGGATAGATGGAGTGATATACGTGGAATCTGAACAGGTCGAAAAAGATCGCCTATATAGTTTAAAATCTATGCAAGCTTACTTAAAAGCCAGATCTCCCAAACGGGGAGAAAAGACGATTCCCGCTCTGACAAGTTCAGGGTCTTTCATTAAAGATGAGGAAATGAGCGAGAAACTTATCGAAAAGAGAATCGTATCTCTTTTTAAAAAGAGCGGTCATTCAATCATGGTAACGATGGATAAAAGCCTGCAGGAGGCCGAGATCGCAGGACTTCTGGAAAATGGCATGGACATTGCACGAGTTAATTGCGGCCATGACGGAGTAAAGGAATGGAAGGAAATCATTGAAAGAGTAAGGCGAGCCTCCAATATGACTCATCTGCCATGCAGAATCTATATGGATTTAAGTGGTCCTAAAATAAGAATAACCAAACTCCCAAATAACCTCTCGACCGTCAAAATGCAGTCCGGCGAGGCAATTCGCATCTCTTTAGCCGAATCAGAAAAGATGGCCGGATTGTTCTCTACCAATATGCCAAAAGCCTTCCGTAATGCAAGAAAAGGGGATCGGCTTTTAATAAATGATGGGAAGATACAAGGCACCATTGCATACAAGACGGAGGATCTCATCGTCGCAAATGTTCATCATTACTTAAAAAGGAGTGTCTCTATTAAGGTAAATGATGGCATTAATCTTCCGGATTCGTTATCTTTTCTTCTGCTTCCGGCTATGTCTGAGAAGGATATAAACGAGAGTGCGTTCATTTTCCGCCATGCGGATATTGTGGGTCTTTCCTTTGTCCATACGAAAGAGGATCTGCAGTTTCTAAAAAATTTAATGCTTGAAAAAACAGGAAAAATCCTTCCGATTACAGCGAAAATCGAGACCGAATATGCTGTGAAAAATCTTCCTTCTATTATCTCAGAAGGGCTTAAACATGAAGGCTTTGGGGTGATGGCTGCAAGAGGGGACCTTGCTGTAGAAGCAGGATTTGAAAAGCTTGGACGGCTTCAGGATGACCTAATGAGTCTTTGCTTTCATTCTCAGATACCGCTTATTTATGCAACCGAGGTTTTGGCTTCGCTTGCCAAAACCCGATTGGCAACCCGCCCAGAAATTGTTGATGCCCACCGGTCTTTTAAAGCTGCATGTACCATGCTGAATAAAGGCCCTTTTATCGCAGATGCGGTCAGCATGCTGAAGGGAATAGAGGAAGACCGTAAAGAAAGACTGGAGTTTATCGAGTCTCATGAATTAAAGAACTAAGATTCTTATGGAGGGCTGGAAGAAGCAAATCATTTATATCCGGGTACTGCAAGGAAAAAAAGAAGACCTTTGCGTAAACTTCGCAAAGGTCTTTCCTTTAATACGTTATTATTGAGCTGTATATCCGCCATCAAGCACAACAGCTTGACCTGTTACTCCGCGAGCTTTATCGCTAGAGAGGAAAATTGCATAATCAGCAATTTCTTCAACGCTAAGCAGACGTTTTTGCGGTACTAACGGGTAGATGACTTCTTCCAGAACTTTTTCAAGTGGCACATTACGTGTTTTAGCCAAGTCCTGCATTTGCCCGCGCACTAGCGGAGTATCAACATAACCCGGGCAAAGAGCATTAACCGTGATGCCTTGTTCTGCTCCTTCAAGCGCTGCAACCTTAGTTAGACCGATTACGCCGTGTTTTGCACTATTGTAAGCGGCTTTACCTGCGAATCCTATAAGTCCGTTAATGGAAGACATATTAATGATCCGTCCGAAGCCTTGTTTTTTCATGTGAGGGAACACATGCTTAATCGCCATGAATGGGGCAGTCAGCATAATTTTAACTAAAAGTTCGTAACGCTGTGTTGAGAATTCCTCAATTGGTGAAACGTGCTGCATTCCTGCGTTGTTAATAAGAATATCCAGTCTTCCGAAGTGTGAAATGGTCTCATCAATTGCATTTTTCAATTCTTCTTCGTTTGTTACATCACATTTTAGGCCCAGAGTTTGCTGTCCATTTTGTGCCAGAGTTTCTGCTGCTTTTTTAACGCCTTCTTCATTAAGGTCTGTCAAAACAACTTTAGCGCCTTCTGCAGCAAATTTTTCCCCGATTTCATACCCAATTCCTTGTGCAGCTCCAGTAATAAAAACAACTTTATTTTCGACCATGTTTATTTCTCCTCCTATTATTTAAAAATTTATTTAAAATTAGAGAGTTATGCTTTAGAACTCCTAATTTCATGCAATTAGTAAATACCTGCAGATGCAAGCAATATCGAAACAATCAATGCGATTATTGGAATAATCAATCCTACGACCGCAACATCCATATAGGATTCTTTATGCTTTAGTCCCGTAACCGTAAGCAATGTCAATAATGCTCCATTGTGGGGCAGAATGGAAGCTCCGGAAGCGACGGCAGCAATGCGGTGAAAGGCCTCGGGCGCAATGCCTGTTGATTGTGAAAGCTGATAATATTGATCACCTAATGCCTGAAGGGCAATTCCCATTCCTCCGGAAGCGGAGCCTGTAATACTGGCAAGCAGCTCAACAGCGATTGCTGCAGAGATTAGAGGATTCCCTCCAAGGCCCATAATCATATCTGTAATGTTTGAAAAACTAGGAACTGCGGTTACGACGGCTCCAAATCCAACAGCAGCACTCGTATTAATAATGGCCATAACCGAACCTGCAGCTCCGCCGTTAATTGCACTTATAAACAGCTTCATTTTTTTCAAGCTCAAAAGCATGATGATGATGATGCCGATCAATAGCGATGGCAGGATATCGAGCTTGATGACATTTAGTGATAGAACAACTGCAATCAGCGGGATAATGGATATATAGGGATTAGGCAGGTTGGAAGGATCTACTTCCTTTACGTCACTGCCGCCTTTAGGCTCTGTGTATCCTTCTCCCTTTGCCTGCAGCTTTTTACCGCGCCAGGCGAGATAGAAATATCCACCGACTGCCATAATGAGCCCTGCGGCAATCCCTGTAACCGGCCCCGCTAAAGGAGTCGTCTTAAAGTAATCGGTAGGAATGATGTTCTGAATTTGCGGTGTTCCCGGTATTGCTGTCATCGTAAAAGTAAAAGCACCTAAAACGAGTGTTGCCGGGATAAGCTTCCTTGGAAGGTCTGCTGCTTTAAACAATGCAACCGTTAACGGGTAAAGAGCAAACACGACAACAAAAAGGCTTACTCCGCCATATGTTAAGACAGCTGCACCGATTAGTACTCCGAGTATGGCTCTTTTTTTCCCAATGAAATCGGTAATTTTATAAGCAACAGCCTGAGCCATCCCTGTTTCTTCCATTAATTTACCGAATACTGCACCAAGCAGGAAGACAGGGAACCATTTTTTTGTAAAGCCTACAAAGCCCTCCATATAGGTTTCGGTATAGGCAGGCAATAAATCCAGCCCTTCAATCCCTGCGACAAGCAAGGATATGAGCGGTGCTATCCAAATAATGGACCAGCCAAAGTAGGCAAGCACCATCAGCAGAATTAAACCGAGTATGATACTAAACATAAGCACTATCTCCTTGTTCCAATATAGGTATATGATTCCTCAAATCCGTCAAAAGTATTGAAAAAAACGGGAAAAAGAATAATGGCAAAATGAAAAGCGGGTGGGAGCCCGCTTTTCAGGTTTGTGACTAGAGCCAGACGGATACTTGATCCAGTTTGATTCTGTCACTTTTATGAGCAGGTTTTGCCGCTTTTCCGATGGAAATCAGCATAACCGGTACATATCTTTCTGATATTTTAAATTCTTTGATTAATTCTTCGCCGTTAAAACCGCCGATTGCACATGTGTCGAAACCTTTAGCTTTTGCTGCTAGCATAAGCTGCATAGCTGCTAGAGAAGCATTGCTGTAAGCGGCATCACGGGCATATACAGGGTTTGTATAAGCACCATTGATTTGGCCTGCAAGCGTTTCCTTAATTTCTTTGGACATATGACCGGCATCTACAAGCGGATTGTATACCTGGTCTGTGTTTTTATTTGCTTCCAAGTCGCCTAAAATCGCAACAACTGCTGAAGATTCAACAATTTGATTCTGGCTGTATGCAATTGGCAGAAGGCGTTCTTTTGATTCTGCGCTATGGAATACTAAAAAGTTCCAGTGCTGCAGGTTCCACGCTGATGGAGCTTTAATAGCAGATTCCAGGATCCCGGTTAAATCTTCTTTTGATATGGATTCGGATTTGTCATAATGACGGACGGATGTGCGTTCACCCATTAGGGTCAGCAAATCATCTGCAATGGTTGTTGCCATGGTGTAGCCTCCTTTTGTAAAATGATGGATTTTCGTTTATAATGGACAAAAAGTAACACACTCACTTATTGTAAGTTTGTCGAACGTTGTCTATCATAAAACGTTGTTCAAACAATTGTCAAGAATGAGGCTTGAAAAGGTGGCGATGTTATGAAATTTTCAAATTGTCCGCATATTGAATTTGCTTTTAAGCTGCTTGGTAAACGATGGAACGGAATGATTGTCCACGTGTTAATGGACGGTCCGAAGCGTTTTAAAGATCTCTCTGAAATCATTCCTAGTATTAGCCAAAAAATGCTTGCTGAACGATTAAAAGAATTGGAAGCTGCTGATATGATTAAGCGGATTGTATATCCTGAAACTCCTGTAAAAGTGATTTATAAGCTGACCGAAAAGGGTATGGCATTAGAGAACGTTATGAAGGAAGTTCAAATATGGGGCAATCGTTATTGCTAGGAGGTCGCTCAAAGATGGAAGCAAAAACAGTTATTGTAACCGGAGCATCAAACGGAATCGGAGAAGGGGTTGCACGAGCTTACTGCAAAGAGGGATTCAATGTTGTATTAGCTGATTATGATTCCGATAAGGGGAAAGAACTGGAAGCTCAATTACTAAAGCAAAACGACAACGTATTATTTTTAAAAACAGATGTCAGGAATTCTGAGGATATCATTGGCTGTGTGGAAGAGACGGTACGAACATTCGGCGGAATCGATGTTTTGATTAACAATGCAGGAGCAGTTGCGTTCGAGGATCCGCTTGAACTATCCGTGGATGATTGGGATAACATTCTTTCCACAAACCTTCGAAGCGTATTTTTATTTTCAAGAGAGGCAGCTAAGCATATGAAGGACAGAACCGGGGGTTCAATAGTCAACATAGCTTCAACAAGGTCACAAATGTCAGAACCTCACTCAGAGGCCTATGCAGCATCAAAAGGCGGAATCGTGGCCTTGACACATGCCCTGGCAGCTTCGTTTGCGGATTATTCCATCACTGTAAATGCTATTTCACCAGGCTGGATTCACACAGGTAATTTAGAAGATCTAAGAGAAGTTGATCATTCCCAGCATCTGTCAGGAAGAGTCGGTGAGCCTTCTGATATAGCAGGTGCCTGTCTTTACCTCACTCAAGCTTCAAACAGCTTTGTAAATGGTGCGAACCTTGTCATAGATGGCGGAATGACTCGTAAAATGATTTATGAGCATTGAGGAGGGAGCTTAACCATGCCTTGGAGCAAGCAGGACTATCCGGATTCAATGAAAAACCTTCCTGACAAAACGAGGGAGAAGGCCATCGAAATTGCCAACGCCCTGCTGGAGGATAAATATGATGAAGGCAGAGCAATTGCAATTGCAACTTCTCAAGCAGAGAAATGGGCAGACGGCAGAGAAGAGCTTGGCCAAACATATAAACTTCACAAAAGAGAAGAAAAATGGGTTCTCGAGAAGGAACATAGCAAAAGGGCAAGCTTCTCTTTTGATACAAAAGCAGATGCCCTAAGTAAAGCAAGAGAGCTGGTTCATATTCAAAATGCTTCCATTATGATATACGAAGAGGATGGATCCCGGGATCAGTCAATTAATTAATATCCCTGGTGGGTAAGGGCCCATTCGTTGTCCATGCTAGGTGAATAACCTATGAGTGCAGGCTAACGAAGAGGAGGAATAAACGTGTACCCTTATATGATGCGCGGAAATCCCGGAGGCCCAGGTCCTGGCCCTTACCCGAGGTTTATCCCGTTCGGATTTCCATTTGTCGGCGGGCTGGTGGGAGGGCTGCTGGGCGGCGCAATTGTCGGCAGTTTGGCTCGTCCCCCCTATCCGTTTTATGGCGGCGGTTTCTACGGAGGTTATCCTGGCGGCGGTTTCTACGGAGGCTATCCCGGCGGAGGATTTGCTGGAGGCTATCCAGGGGGATTTGCCGGAGGCGGCTACCCCGGCTACCCAGGTGCGTATTGACCTGTCTACCCTTAATAAGATAGAAGGTATGCCGCTTTCATGCAGGAAGGCGGTTTTTTCCTGTTTAATTAGGTGGCTTTCCCACAAATTTTCTATGCTCAACATGCTGCCCGTGGATATCCCAAGCCAATGCAAAAAGCCAAGCGTCATTGGAGACTGGGGCAGTGTGTCCTAATCCAAAGAAAAGAAGCTGATGGCGTTTCAGCTTCTAATGTCACCTTCCGGAATATGAATTTCTGTTACATTTAAATCCTCGTTCTTAATAAAAGACAGTTCCAGTTCTTCATCCTGATAGGTCGCTTTTGTTCCTTTTCTGCGGACCAGAAATGGAATTTGAAAGGTTTTTCGCTCTCCTTTTTCAGGGAAATTCTCAAGCGTCAGCTGATGACTGTTATGCTGAATTTTGACATCTCCTGCTATCTTTGCGGGAATTTTTATTTTAAAGTAAATCCGATCTGTGGCCTCATACCAATTTTCAGACGGCGGCGCTTGTTTTTCTTCTCTGTTTTTTGAGAATTGGTAAGGAAATCCGCCAGATTGATCTTGGCCAAAAACCTGCCCCATTACCTCCTGAACGTAATTTTCAACCTGGTTAGGATTCATGCTCTTAAAGAAATCGGGCATTTTCTGCTGATTAAACGGATATTGTTTATTCCATGGAAACATCTAATCATCCTTTCGTTTAGGCGGGCGATAATGCAGTATATGCGGAGTCAAAACCTTTTGCTTGTGAAGGTTCAGGAGGGAAGAGTATAATGTGCATGGAGTAACAGGGAGCGTGAATTAAACTTGCACGAACATGTAAAGCATGACAAAACCGGAATCCTGCTGACGGCCGGTTCTTATTTTTTGTGGGGAATTCTTCCGCTATACTGGAAAGCAGCTGATTCAGTCAGTTCAGAAGAAATCCTGGCACATCGTATTTTCTGGTCTTTTATTTTTATGCTATTGGTTTTAACAGCCGGTAAAAACTGGCCGGCAATGATCCAAACACTGCGGAATATGAAAAAAAGGCCGCTTTTAATCGGATCTCTTATCTTGTCTTCCTTGCTCATAAGCGCAAACTGGTTTGTATACATTTGGGCCGTGAATAACCATCATATTTTGGAAGCCAGTCTTGGATATTATATTAATCCATTAATCAGTGTCCTTCTTGGAATGATTTTTCTGAAAGAAAAGCTGAATGGATGGCAAAAGCTTTCTTTCATCCTGGCACTTACTGGTGTCCTAATCTCAGGCTTTCACTTTGGAAGCTTCCCATGGATTTCAATGATCCTCGCTTTAAGCTTCGGGTTATATGGTCTTACAAAGAAGGTTACGAAGCTGAATGCTTCCATTGGATTGACCTTTGAAACCCTAGCCGTTTTACCTTTTTCAGTAATGTATCTGCTGCATCTTTCACAGACAGGGAAATCATCATTTCTGGCTGGAAGTCTTTCCGTTGATCTGCTGCTGATCGGCGCTGGAATCGTAACCGCTATTCCGCTGCTTCTTTTTGCAACCGGGGCACAGAAAATACCTCTTTACATGACGGGGATTCTTCAATACATTGCTCCTACCTTAACACTCATAGCAGGGCTAACCATCTTTAATGAAACCTTTACACGTGTAGATCTAGTTACATTCACGTTTATCTGGTCTGCCCTTGCCGTTTTTACACTTTCCAGCAGCAAAGCAGCCAGAAGCGTCCACCTTAAAAGAATGAAAAATCGTTCAGCGGATATATAAAATAACGGGGGTGGTAAAATGGAGGATAAGCACCTGCTCGACTGTTATCGGAAAATATGGCACAATCGAAAGCTGGATTCTGATCTCCCTGAAAGAGCTGCACTCGAAGATGCGATGAAAAGAGATCTGCTCGATGAAGGAACCCATCCAAGGGTTAGAAAAAGCCCTGATCAGAAATTTGACATTTCGATCAGCAGGGTTATGGACTCCTCATTAAAAGAAGAGGAGAAAATGGAGCTTGCTGCGGGCTACGCTGCTGTGCTGGCAATATTAAAAGAAGGGACCTCAAGTTAAAGGGTTCAGGCTTATTGCATCGGTGAATTCTGAATCATCCATTCGCTAGCCGAAGCATTGCGAACACAGCCATAAGAAATGATTAATAAAAGGAGCTTTAGTATGAAACCTATTATACCTAATGAGATTCAAGAATACCTGGATCAGCATGCAAATAAAGACGTATACATTCATCTTGAAACGACAACCGGCGCATACAATGCCCACCAGAATGAAAACAGCATGACAGTCGTGGCATTCATCCGAAACGCCAAGTTCCGCTACTCACTTGCTAAAATCACCGGTTTTGGACCTTTCAGAGTAGGATTGAAAATGGAGGAAGGCTGGACTTATGCAGAAGGTTTAACGGATACTACAGTAGATGAACAAAACCGCTTGATTCTTGCCGGCCATCACCCTGACGGTAAACTTGCCATTGCGCTGCAAATCAGTACTGTGCCATTTCCATCTTAATAAAAGGAGTTTTTTAATATGAGTGAACATGTGTTAGTTGTATTGCCGCATCCTGATGATGAATCATTTGGTGTTGCCGGTTTAATTGCTTTAAAACGAAAAGCAGGGGTTCCTGTTACATATGCATGCGGAACGCTGGGAGAAATGGGCAGAAATATGGGGAGTCCATTATTTGCTAACCGCGAGACGCTGCCTCTAATTCGAAAAAGGGAACTGCAGGATGCATGCCGGGCCATGGGTGTTACGGATTTAAGAATGCTTGGCATGAGGGATAAAACACTTGAGTTCGAAGATATTGATCTTTTCGCTGACCGCATTGAAGCGATCATTCAAGAGGTAAAACCGACACTGATTGTCACGTTTTATCCGGACCATGGGGTTCATCCAGATCACGATGCTACTGGCAGAGCAGTTATCCATGCACTTAAAAGAATGCCTGCTGAAGAACGTCCAGTGACATACTGCCTGGCTATAACGAAAAATAGAGAAGACGTTTTAGGTGCTCCGAATGTAATACTGGATATAAGGGAAGTAGCTGAAACAAAAATGGAAGCATTAAAAGCACATCGTTCGCAGACAGAAGGCTTAATAAGGCAAATGGAAGAAGACTTTAAAAAAGGCGTCCCTCAAGTCATGAACTGGTTTGAGACGGAAACCTACTGGCATTATCAATGGAACGAATAAGACATGAAAAAACCAGCCCGGACATTCAGGACTGGTTTTTATTATTGAAAATTTTTCGAAGGACGATCCTGAACAAGTTTTTGGGTTCTTCCAAGTCTCAGTGAAAGCCCGATTGCCCCTGAAGCAAGACCTGCGATTAGGCCAATCCAATATCCAAATGCTTGAAGGCTTGTATATTGGGCCAGGACATATCCCAATGGAAGCCCGATTGCCCAATAAGAAATCAGGGCAGTATAAAAGGTGAATCGAACATCTTTATAACCTCGCAGGGCTCCTTGAATCGGTGCCGCAATTGCATCCGACATTTGAAAGAAAACCGCATAGATCAAAAATGTTTTTGTTAATTGGAGAACCTCAGCATTTTCGGTATAAATCGAGGCAATAAAATCTCTGAAAAAGAAAATGACGGCTGCAGTTATAAGCGACAGGCAAATTCCCATTAAAATTCCGAGATAACTGTACTCCCTTGCATCCTTCCATCTTTTTGCACCCGCTTCATACCCGATTACAATCGTTAATGCCATTGAAATCGACAGTGGAATCATGTATAGGAATGATGCGAAATTCATTGCTGCCTGGTGTGAGGCAATTGTGACTGTATTGTATTCGCTCATAAACAATGTCACCGCCGCGAAAATACTTGTTTCAAAAAAGATGGCAAATCCGATTGGCATCCCAATCGCTAAAATTTCTCTCCATTTTTGCAACGAGACTTTATAAAAATTCGAAAAGAGGGAAAAAGAAGCGAAGGAAGGGTGTTTGGTTAAAATAATGATCGTTATAATCGCTGTAATCCAATAGGTAATACATGTAGCAACTCCGGCTCCGGCTCCCCCAAGCTTGGGAAAACCAAAATTGCCGAAAATAAACAAATAATTTAAGACAAAGTTTACTGGGAGTGCTGTCAGTGTAATCCACATGGAAATACGCGTCATGCCGAGGGAATCAATAAAACCTCTGAGGACTCCGTATAGAAAAAGCGGCAAGATCCCGAAGGAAAGGGCTATTAAATAATTTTTTGCGATTGCTTCCACTTTTCCTTCCAATGGGAGAAAGGAGAGCAGTGGGTCAAGAATAAAAGATCCAGCCGCAATAACAAGAACCGTCATGAAAATGGACAGGTAAAGGCCCTGAATGACGGTAAAAGGTATGTCTTTTGTCTTTTTAGCTCCTGCAAGCTGTCCGACCAAAGGTGTAATCGCCATAAAAATTCCGCTTAGTCCCGTATAAACCGGAACCCAAATACTTGAACCAACTGCCACTCCGGCAAGGTCCTCCGGACTAACCTTGCCTGACATCGTTGTATCAAGAAAAGTCATAGAGTAAAGACCAAGCTGGGTAATAAGAATAGGAAGCAGGATGATGCTGAATTGCCTGAATTTTTCTGAATATGTAGGTGCAGAATGCATAGGTTTACCTCTTCTGTTCATTGACATAATGAAGGAATTATATCATGAATCCGAGGAACGCTACTGCTTTTGTTTATGGTTTTTTGAAGAATTACCTTTGAACATTCGGTAATAAAAACACCCAAGAATGACTGTACCTGATAGAGAAAAAACATATTGGAATATTTTTGCTATCGTCATCACTTATGCTCCTTATCAATATCTTTTAAACGGTATTAGTATGTACCACCATTTTCCATTCGATTCGCTTTCATGTTTAGACGCATAAGGCTTATCCTACAATAAAGGAGCGAAATGTATGAGCAAACCTGAAGAAATTGTCATTATTGATGATATAAAGAGCAGCATTGAACGGAATTTGACCGAAATTATAGCCGGCTCTCAAAAAATTCTTGGGGAACTTGGTAACAGTGAAAGCTGTCTGTTATGTGAACTGGATGAAATAAATGGCCGCTTTCAAATGATTCAATCATCGGCATCCACCTTCTATCTTCAAGTGTATCTGTCAACCTATACTGAAAGCTTCCATGCTCTTGCATCGGCTATGCAAAATTTGTCAAATAAACACCATGGAGGATTAATTATCGTGGAGAGAGGGGAACCGGTTGCTCCTTATATCCGGAATGGGGTAAACGTGCAGGCGGAGCTGTCTGCTTCTCTGGCTGAAAGTATTTTTTATCCTGGAAATCCTCTTCACGACGGGGCCATGCTCGTAAAGGGAGATAAGATTGTATCAGCCGCCAATATTCTTCCATTGTCTGAAATTTCATCAGGCGGAAGCAAACTTGGAACGAGACATAGGGCTGCTATAGGCTTAACGGAAAAAACGGATGCTGTCGTGCTGATTGTTTCGGAGGAAACAGGGAAAATGTCATTTGCAAAGGATGGAACGATTTATCCGATAAGTACAAATAATCTTTAAATTGCAACCTTTGATAAAGTTCTTTCATCGCTTTTAAATGTGAGATATAATGGCGGATATGTTTTATTTGAGGAGGTATGAGGTTGAACAGGCTACTTGATCAATTTTTTAAATTAACAGAGCGCAAAACGACCGTAAAGAGAGAATTTCTTGCTGCCCTTACGACATTTGTGACTGTAAGCTATATTATCCTTGTAAATCCTGTGATTTTATCTGAGGCAGGCATTCCGAAAGAAGCAGCCCTCGCTGCGACCATATTCGGTATTGTCATTACAAGTATGATTATGGGATTATGGGCAAATCTCCCAATTGTAATCGGACCCGGCATGGGACTTAATGCATTTTTTACATATACCGTTGTTTTAAAGCAGGGACTTTCATGGGAAACCGCTCTCGGCGCCGTATTTATTTCGGGTCTATGCTTTTTCCTTCTTTCAATCTTCGGAATCAGTGAAAAAGTTGTTAAAGCCATACCTAAAACACTTAAAGCATCCATTACAGCCGGAATTGGATTATTTATCGCTTTCATCGGATTAAAAAACGGCGGAATTGTTGTCCCGGATGAAGCCACTTTTGTTGCTTTAGGGGATATGACGAATATTGGAACGATCCTTGCCATTTCAGGAATCGTTCTCACAGCCGTATTAACTGCGCTGAATGTAAGAGGCGGAATTATTTTGTCCATCCTGATCATCTCGGCAGCATCGATGGTGCTGGGAAATTCACCATCACCTCAAGGCATTTCTGATTTACTTTCCTTCCAGATCCCGTCGATTGAACCGACGTTTATGGCAATGGACCTTAAAGCTGCCATCGGTTACGGAATCCTTTCCATCATCTTCTCTTTCACGATTGTGGAACTGTTTGATACCCTTGCAACCCTCATTGGATTGACGAAAAAAGCAAATCTGACCGATGAACATGGCAACGTTCCTAATATGAACCGCGCTCTAACAACAGGAGCATTTGGAACAATGGTAAGTGCTGTGCTGGGAAGTACGGCGATGAACACTTACGTAGAAAATGCCACCGGGATAGCAGCAGGTGCAAGAACTGGCTTAAAGGCGATTTTCGCTGCCCTTTTATTCCTGCTTACACTGCTGTTCGCGCCGCTTATTCAATTTATTCCGAGTGTCGCCACAGCACCTGCGCTCATCATCATCGGAGCTTTTATGCTGACAGAGCTGAAAGAAGTAGACTTCGATGATTTAACAGAATTGATCCCGGCGTTCCTTGCATTAATTATGATGCCCCTCACTTACTCAATAGCTGAGGGAGTGGCCTTTGGATTTCTTTCTTACACGCTGATCAAACTCTTCACGGGACGTGCAAAAGAACTGCATTGGCTCATGTATCTGATTTCAGCAGCATTTATCGTTAATTTCTTTTTAATCGGCTAAAAATACAGGGCACGTGCCCTGTATTTTTTTTGATGTTGGCTCTGTTAAACTTAGCTGTTGATTGCAGTTAGCAGGCGTTCGCTTTCCGCGGGGCTGGCGGTGAGTCTCGCTCATTCTACTCCAATCAACAGGTGTTAAAAATCAACATCAGGCTTAAATAGAGCCATGTTACTATGGAATTTATTAAGTGACTATATGCAGAAACGTGCTCATGGGTATATCTTTGTTAATCGTCACAACGCTTACTTTGGACCCGCAGAACAAGAGTCGGTTCGCGGGAATTGCGGACTTAGCAGAACTTTAATATTTGGAGGGATTTGCGCTTTTATATAAAAAATTTCGGGTGGCGAAATACTTTCGCTGGTGCTATAGTTAATGCATCATACAAAAAATGGAGATATCATATGTGGAAAAATAAAAATGTTTGGATTGTTTTAGCCGGGGAGTTCATTGCCGGTCTTGGTTTGTGGATGGGAATCATCGGAAATCTGGAATTTATGCAGACCTATATTCCTTCAGATTTCTTAAAATCACTTTTATTAATTGCAGGACTTTTAGCAGGAGTGGCTGTAGGGCCAATGGCCGGCAGAATGATTGACAGCCGTTCAAAAAAGAACGTTCTTATTGTTTCAGGAATTGGTCGAATGCTCAGTGTAATCTTTATGTTTGCAGCCATTTCCTATGGCTCTGTCTGGTTTATGCTTTTATTTTTAATTGGCATTCAAATCTCTGCAGCCTTTTACTTTCCCGCTCTGCAGGCTGCCATCCCATTAATTGTTAAAGAGCAGGAACTGGTCCAAATGAATGGTGTTCACATGAATGTCGCCACACTTGCCCGGGTCATCGGAACGGCACTCGCCGGTATCCTTCTCGCTTATTTAAGCCTGAGTATGCTATATGCCATGTCCATGGCGGCTTATGGGGTTCTTCTAATTGCCACATTCTTTCTGAAGTTTGATGAAGAGGAAAAAAGCATTCAGAATCGTAATGGCAAACAAGGGGGATTTTTGGAGGTAATGCCGATTTTAAAAGCCTCTCCCATCGCGCTGACTGCCCTGGTACTGACCATTATTCCCATGCTCTTCATTGGCGGCTTTAACCTCATGGTTATTAACATTAGCGAGCTGCAGGACAGCACAGCTGTAAAGGGACTGCTTTACACTGTGGAAGGACTAAGTTTCATGCTGGGAGCTTTATTTGTTAAAAAGCTGTCTGACCGTTACAACCATGTTGCATTAATGATTTTGTTCTCTTTTGTAACCTCAATAGCTCATCTTTCGTTGTTTTTCAGTGACCATTTTTGGATGTCGCTCGTCTCGTTTGGCTTATTCGGTTTAAGCGTCGGCTGTTTTTTCCCGATTGCTTCTACGATCTTTCAAACAAGAATTGAGAAGGAATATCATGGGCGCTTCTTTTCGTTCCGGAACATGCTTGACCGTATCATGTTTCAGGTCGTGCTGCTAGGAACAGGGCTTCTTCTTGATACCATCGGTCTGCAATACATGGTAGTCGTGTTCGGAGCAGGATCACTTGCTCTTGTGCTGATCTATGGCAGCAGCCAGTTGAGAAATCTGGGCAAGCAGGATGATAATATCTCATTTTCCGAGCAGAAAAAAGCCAGCAGCTGAACAGTCTATCACAGACTGTTTTTTTTGTTGTTTAATATCTTTAAAAGTACTCAACTGGTGGCGGGCGCCAGAGGACAAGCTTAAAAAATTGATTGACTGTAAGCACATGCGCGCTTGCTGCCAGTTTCAATTGCAGAAATGAAGGGAAGAAGAGGGAAGGGCCATACAGAGTGTCCGATATCGATGCGAATGAGTGATAGATCAGGTGCAGCGTCCGATATATGGGTGCGAGTGTCCGATATCCAGGATTGAGGGAGCGATATCCAATGCCGAGTGTCCGATATCGATGCGAATGGGCGATATGTCAGGTGCAGTGTCCGATATATGGGCCCTAGCGTCCGATATCCCGTACTGAGTGAGCGATATCCGATGCTGAGTGTCCGATATCGATGCGAATGGGCGATAGATCAGGTGCAGTGTCCGATATATGGGCGCGAGAGTCCGATATC
>NZ_JAQV02000021.1 GCF_000732485.2 Bacillus sp. SJS
GACATCTTCAACTTCTTGCATCACGGCCCAAATAAAACCAGCTAACTCTCTCGCTACAGCTGTTATGGCTTTACTGCTCTCTTTTCCTCTGGATAGTAAACGGTAATACTTTTGATGAAGGCGATTTTGTGCTTTCCAGGATATGGCCTGAATGGTCGGACATTGTCCATTTTGTCTCCTTGCCAATTCTCCTTTAACCGCGGGCTTATATCGGTAACTCCAGGCGGATTCGACCAATAACCGTCGTACATGCCGATTTCCTGTCTTGGTTATATTTCCTTGTCGTCTGCTTTCTCCACTCGAATATTCGCTTGGAATCAATCCGACATACGCCATGAAGTGATTAGGGGTTGGGAACCGTTTAAACGAACCAATTTCCGCCACAATACTCGACGCGGTTACAAGGGCAACACCTCTCAAACATTGGAGAGCCTGAATTTTCTGGGCATGCACACCTTCATTCGAATGGACTCGAATTTCTTCTTCCAGCCTTAAAAGCCTTTGTTCCATTTCTTTAAGCTGATAGTAGTATTCCTGAAACGTAACCCGCAAAGAAGAATTCTCAAAATGAAGGGTGTCCAGCCATCTGAAATACTTATTGGTCCACTTATTTACTCCTGCCGGTGGTTTGATATCGTTACGGAGTAAAAACTTGCTTATCCGGTGTTTCACCCTTAATTCATCCTCCTTTACATCTTCCCGGCATCTTACTAGATCCCGAAGGGCCTCGTCTTCGGGAGTGGGTACATAAACAGACGTCAGTTCTCCAGCCCTGAACAATTGCGCCAAACGAACAGAGTCTCGGCGATCGGTTTTAATTCGATCTCCCGGCCTTTTTGGAATAAGGGTTGGGGCAATCACCGAACAATGAATGTCTAATGTTAGTAATAGTCTGTATAATGGATATCCGGTGGGACCGGCTTCATAACAGACCCGAAGCGTTTCTGGGCTGCCCAGCTTCTTCATCAATTTTTTCACCGCTTCAGGTGTATGAGGAATGACTCCCCAGTATCTTGGTGCTTCCCGTCCTTCTTCCGCAATCGCGACGGCAATATTTTCTTTTGATACGTCTAAACCTACGTATTTAATGGTATCCTTCATAATAGCTAGCTCCTTCCGTAATGTAGCTCTGATTTGGTTTTGTTTGACAAAAACAGTCTAACCAAATTAACCTACGATTTTACGAGTAAGGGGCTAGTTTCGTTCATGATAACTCGCCGCTTTGCGCCTGCGGGGTCCCACCTGTCCCGCTGCTCTTAGCTCGGAGTCTCACGCCTTCCACTCCAATCAACAGGTGTAAAATATCAACACCATGCTTTAACATTGCCTATTCTTAAAAAATGGCAAAAAAAAATAAACGGCCAATTGGCCGTTTATTTTAAATTAAAAGGATGAGCATGGATTGTCGACTACTTGAAGCTCTTTTGTCTGGGTAGCCATTGGGCTTTTACAGATCGGGCATAACGGCTCATCACTGCTTTTAAAGTTATCCCGAACCCAGCAATTGCAATTGTCAGCTGTACAAGTCCAGATTTTCGTATCTTTTGTAATAATTTCCTCAACCGGTTTTTTATTATACAAGAACAAAACCCTCCTTTTATACCTCTAACTAAAAAGCTACCCATAAAAGGCAGCTTTTATTACTCGCAATTTCCGCAATACGTGAGATTATGAAGCGGCTTCTTAGACTGGAGAATAAATCTCCAAAAACCAAAACAACGAAAGCCCTGCCTCTCTTTCATCCTTACGGCTCCTAGGCCGTGCCAGTATGAATCAGTTGTTTGGATAAACCAAAAACATCATTTTGAAAAAGGTTTCTTGTTAAGCAGATAAACTGAAGATAAGCTCTTGGAGGGAAAGAATGCGGTGAAAAAAGATATTTCTTCGTTTATTTCTAATAGCTAAATGTACTTAACGTACTCTCAAGTCTAACATCGAGTCGATCAAAATTAATTATATACCTGAATCCTGAAAATGTCAATAGGCCGATGATCTTCGCTTGTTTGCGCAGAACAACGGCCAAACAATTCAAGATAACGATTTCCTGTTAACAGCAGTAATTGCATCTTGAATCATTTCTTTGTATTTCCTCTCTTCTAATACTTTAATTCCCTCAGCAGTAGATCCTCCAGGAGTTGTTACTTGTTCCCTTAAAGCAGAAGGATTTCCGTTTGCCATCAGCATGGCAGCTGAACCGGAGATCATCTGAGTGACAAGCTTTTCCGCCTTGCTTTCAGAAATCCCATATTCTTTTGCTTTCTCAATCAGCACTTCAGCAAACAAATAAACAAATGCAGGCGCACTTCCTGTAATCGCTGTTAAATGATGAATTTCTTCCTCTGTACATTCTTCAGCCTGTCCTATTGCATCAAGAAGCAGCTTAAGACTTTTTTCCTGCAGGGCATTAAGCGGCTTTTTCCCTTTGCAGTACAAAGACATGCTTTCTCCGATAGATGATGCCGTGTTCGGCATAATCCAGCTGACTGCTGATTCGGGCAAAGCCGACTCCATTTTTGATGGACCGATTCCAGCGGCGATTGTCACGATCAATTGCCCGCTGACAAGGCTTCGAAGCTTCATAAAAACTTCCTCATGTTCTTCAGGTGGCATAGCCAGAACGACGGTGTCTGCTTCGTGAATTTTTTCCTTCCATTGAAAGACCGTTTCTGCACCATATTGTTTTTTCAGCCTTTCCAGCCTCATGATATTCGATTGGTTTGAAACGATAATCCGTTCTATTTCATTTTCTTTTTTTGCTCGTAAACCAGCAATAATGGCCTCTGCCATTCGGCCTGCTCCAATAAATAAAATAGTCGGCTTTTCCACTCATTCCACTCTCTCTTCACATTAGTAATAGTTGAAAAAATTATATCATGAAAGTGTCTATCGGTCATTATTCCTTTAAATTAATACAGATCAACCAAAAACATTAATACAGTTTTCAGCTGTATTGCAATCTTTCCTTCATACAGCAAACACAAGTACAACAGGATCACGCCCGTTCTTTATAACTAACACTTTTCCACACTTAATCACTCTCTGTGCATAACTTTAGATTCATAAATATATTTATAAAATTTCATTAAAAAAAGCCCTGAAATGGGCTCAAATCGTTGGTTTGATGGCTGCTACACTCTCTCTGCTGATGATCTCATATCCTGATACCATTTTTTTTTGAATGGTTTTTCCTTCAATGAGACTGACGATAGAATATGCAGCATTTAATCCAACATCAAAATAGTGAAAACTAACCGTGGTAAGGCCAGGATGAACCATTTCGGATATTCGGTATCCTCCGAATCCCGCAACAGATAAATCTCTTGGAATGGCAAGTTTCTTTTCTTGTATAGCTTTCATTGCGCCAAGTGCCATGTTATCTGTAGAACAGACGATAATGTCCGGTAAACCCTCACTTAAAGCTTTATCTGTTTCCAGTCTGGATTTTTCCATTGAAAAGTCCGCTTCCAAAGCCTTTACTGAATGGGGACCGCTGTCTTTCAAAGCATCCATAAAACCGCGTTTCCTTTTTTGGCCAACCGCTTCATCCTGTTCACTTACCCCGATAAACAAAATGTTCCTGTGTCCCTTTTTATAAACAAATTTCCCAAGGTCATATCCTGCTTCATAATCGGCATGAATAATGGAATGATAATAGTTGCTTTCCTGCCCAATGATTAAGGAAGGAATGCCCGCATCCTTAAATGCACCATGATGTTCTTTTGTAATTTTTGTAGCCATTAAAATGATACCGGCTACTTTTTGCCGTGCAAAAGCATAAATATTTTCGATTTCTCTCTCCTGAACCTGATCTGTATTGGCAACAAGCATTTGAAACCCAAGCTCCTTAAGTCTTTCATCAATGCCCATCAGCATCTTGGTCATCGTATAAGAATCAAGCCTCGGAATAATTACTCCAATAAAATTTGTCTTTTTCTGTTTCAAACTTTGAGCAAACGCATTAGGTTCAAACTTTGTTTCAGTAATGGCATTTTGAATTTTCTTGGCTGTTGCCGCGCTTACGTAGCCGCCATTTAAATATCTGGAGACGGTACTTTTGGATACATTGGCCATATTGGCAATATCTGATATGGTCGTTCTCAAATAATCCCCTCCCCCTCTTTGAATATCTTCTCATAGTCATGTAGTTTATATCATTACCAGCGAAAAAGACAAGCATCCATCACTTGTCTTTTGTTTACATAATTAAATTATGTACTAAATACCCTGAACCCAGAGATGTACGTTATAGATTTAACATCTTAAAATCCACAAAAATGTTTTATATGAAAAATTATGATTTAACCAAGGTGTATCCAAGATTTTTCAACACATATCCCATTCCCTGTTTAAACGAAGGAAATGCTTTTATGGAAAGTCCGTATCCCCTGCTGATCATTTGCCGGGCCATGCCTGGCTTTAATCCTACACAAATGGCTTCTGTTCCCATTAGATTTAATGCCTGAACGAGCTGCTCCAGCTTATCAATAACAGCCTCATCGGGTACAGAATACATTTCCGAGAAATCAAAAAGTATGTACTCTGCTTGATTAGCACCAGCAAAGGACAATAATTTCCCTGTCATATGTTCTATTCTTTGCTCGGATAAAAAACCAGTAATAGCCGCAAGAAAAGTATGATCAATCATAGTCCCTATGATCGGCGTGTATAATTCCTCCATTAGCTTCCTTCCAGAAAGCAATTCGTTTTCGTAATCGGTTACATCTTTCCAGGTAAGAATATACCCCCTGCTTTCCGGAAGCCTGTCAACAACGATATGTGCAGAGAAGGTTTGAAACAGGTGAATAGTCGAAGTATACGGCAAAGGACCATGTTCAATTATCCGGATTTGATCTGCCCTGTGAAAGGATTTCAAATTCATCCCCAGAAACGAATCTGCATCCTCAAGGTTCATATGCGGGGCGACGGTATTTAATAAATCCCCAGCACATTCGTTAAACCATGAAATATTTAATTCATCATCTGTTAAAATTAGTGACTCTCCTACCCGATTCAGAAGTTCAATCGAATGTATCCCTTCCAGTAAATCCTTCTTCAGCTCCAACTTCCCAATCCCTCTCTTTCATATATGGGCTATTCCTTTTTCAGGAGGAAGAGGGTATATGTATGTATTACGCCTCTTCAAAATAATCCTTGTAAAATCCGCTGACGTTGCCTGAATTGTCCACGACAAAATAAAATTCCTCAGTTTCGTTTTTCACTTCATATGTGCTGCCTGCTGTTAATGCACGGTTTACGATATATTTCTCTGCATCAGTATGAATGCACGTCACTTTTTTTATCGTTTTTTTATCCTGCCAATTAAGATGATTCATAGCTGTTCCGCTCCTTCAAAATATGTATTTCTTATGTATAGTTTATTATTATTTCAGCTGCATGGCAAACTGCCGGATCATTAAAATTGAATGAAGATTCCGGTCATATCATCATGCGGGAGGCCATTTATATGTTCCAGGTATCTTAACGCTTCTGCATACGATTCAAGACCAAGTTTCGAAATCTCGATATGCACATCACGGAGACTCCACTCAGGATGAAAAAAACCGTCACTTATTATCAAAAGGCTCTTAATATCCTTAATATCCGCTTCCCCGGTCTGAATAAAATCAATGAGCTCCTGATCTCCGTTCACAACAGAATATCCTCCGGTTCGATTTGCCAGATGCCGGTGATCTTTCATCCTTTCATGAGGATGATCAAGAAACCAGCTTTCAGGAGGAATATGAAGTCCTTCTGCTCTTTTGCTTTCCCGTATTAGTCTGGCTCTTTCTGAAATGCCTTCAACCGAGTTAATCGTAAGCGGAGTAACGAACCCATGATGATCTTCCTTTAAAATCATGCAGTCTCCACATTGTATAAACGCCGCTTGTTCTCCTGTAATTCTTAAAACAGCCGCACAGGATGCCCATCTTAAATGCCTTTCCTCCATTGCTACAGCAGCAGATTCCATTTTTTGAAGAAGAAGAGCGTTTGCTTCAGCAAGCCATTCTATTAAACTTCTATTTTGGTTTATTGGGAGAGCAAGGGTGGAGGCGAGCATATGGGAAGCAAGATAAGCTCCATTGTGTTCATTATGAAACAACTCGTCCGTCATCGGTGTAACCCCATCGAAAACACCAAAGGTCAGGCAATCGTCTGAAACAAAAAAAGCATCTTCAATTTCTTTCTTACTTGGACTTTTATGACTCAATATGGATAGATCCATCTTAAATCACTCCTATTTCAACCGTTATTCTGCTTTTCCAGTATAGCATATAATGGAAAATTGGTGAATGTGCGGCGGTTTGACATTAAAATGGCTATGTTCCAGCATTGAGCTTTTTTAAAAAATCGGTTGATTGGATTGGATGCGTAAGACCTGCAGTCTCGCTTAGCGGCAAACTCCTGCAGCAGAAACTAACAGCTGCGTTTATCACAGCTAGGAAATTATTAGAATATCGCAATTACCCTATTGAAAATCCTCCTGCCGATCCTTTTGTTCTGATAAATGAGCAATAAGATTGACCACAGCGTCCAGCCATTCATTGAGCGTTGTGTAAAATGCATGGATATCAATTGCAAAAATGCTCTCATCCAGAATGACAGCTGCAATTGCATTTCTAAATGACTGGATTGTCATATTCAAAAAAACTGCCGGGCATCCGTTATTCAATAATTGAGAAAGGAAAGCCTCTAAATCATCCGTGCGTTTCTTCTGAAAGTCAGTAAAATAGGAAAACAGAATCTCGAAAATTTGTTCGTTTTTCTCAGCTTGAATAAGATACAGAGAAAATTCACTTTCTCCTCTTTTAGCGAGCTCATTCTTCCATTCACACTTAATTCTCGTTTTCCCCTCTACTGCTCCTTGAATCATCGTTTGAATCATTCATGGCCCCTCCGCTTCATGGTTCTGGCATCTAAAAGCAACTGGCATTAACTAACCTGTTTAAAACCGTGCCCATATTAATATAGCATGTATTGAAGGTTAGCCAAAATTGAAAAAGACCTATTCCGAGCGGAACAGGCCATTTTTCTATGAAGATTCTTATTAGCCTTCCAAAAGAAGAGACTCAGGATCCTCAAGCAATTCTTTTACTGTAGCAAGGAAGCTAACCGCTTCTTTTCCATCTACAATACGGTGATCATATGATAAGGCGATATACATCATTGGGCGGTTTTCCATTCTTTCCTGATCAAGTGCAATCGGACGCCATTGGATTTTATGCATACCAAGGATCCCTACTTGAGGTGCGTTCAAAATTGGAGTGGAAAGCAGGGAGCCAAAAACTCCGCCATTTGTAATGGTAAATGTTCCGCCTTGAAGCTCGTTCAGGGCAAGCTTGTTGTCTCTTGCTTTTTTTGCCAGGTTGGAAATTTCCCCTTCAATTCCTGCGAAGCTCATGCGGTCAGCATCACGGACTACAGGTACGACAAGACCGTCCGGAGCAGCTACAGCAATACCAATATCGTAGAATTTTTTCAGCACAAGTTCCGTGCCTTGAATTTCTGCGTTTAAGAACGGGAATTGCTTAAGGGCTGCAACTACAGCTTTAGTGAAAAATGACATAAAACCTAGACGGACGTCATGCTGCTCGAAAAATTTGTCTTTGCGGCGCTTTCTAACATCCATGACAGCTGTCATATCTACTTCATTGAATGTTGTAAGCATGGCAGCCGTCTGCTGAACTTCGACCAAACGGTTCGCAATCGTTTGTCTGCGGCGGGACATTTTCACACGCTCAACCGGTTTAGCCGGATTATCTGCCTGAGCTTGAGGAGCTTTTTCAGCAGGTTTAGCAGCTTGAGGCTGCTTAGGCGCGTTTTGATGGTTTTCGATATCATGCTTGCGCACTCTTCCAAGAGGATCGGAAGCATTTACAGAGCTGAGATCAATTCCTTTTTCCCTCGCAAGTTTTCTTGCAGCAGGAGAAGCAATTGTACGGTTTTTCGTGTCCGCCTTGACAACAGGCTCACTTTCTCTTGATGGAATGTGTTCTGTTTTTGGTTCTTCTTTTTTGGATTCTTCTTTCTCTGGCTTCAGCTCAGCTTGTTCCTGACTGCCTTCATTTGCACTTTGTACGCCGCCCGCTTCTTCCTTTTCATCGATCGTTCCGATGATTTCACCTACTTGAACGGTATCCCCAGCGTCCTTCAGTACTTCTTTTAATACTCCGGATTGTTCTGCTGTCAATTCTACATTGACTTTATCTGTTTCAAGCTCAAGCAAATACTCACCCTGCTCAACAAAATCACCAGGCTGCTTTAGCCATTGTGCAATGGTTCCTTCCGAGATTGATTCTGCCAGTTCCGGTACTTTAATTTCAGCCATGATCATTTCCCCCTTAGTTTCGTGTAATCGCCTGTGTTATGATGCGTTCCTGGTCTTTTTTATGAACAGTTGGATCTCCCTCTGCAGTACTGGATCTTCTTGTTCTGCCGATATAGGATACGTCAGCTCCTGATGGGGCTGATTCGCGAAGTTTAGGTTCGATATACGTCCATGCACCCATATTTTGAGGTTCTTCCTGAACCCAGATGATTTCTTTAAGATTCTCATATCTGGACAAAATGGATTCCACTTCTTTTTGCGGATATGGATAAAGTTCTTCCACTCTTAGAACATGAAGCCAATCTGTATTTTCTTCTGACTGGCGTACTTTATCTGAAATATCAATGGCAAGCTTTCCGCTGCAAAGAACAACGCGTGTAACAGCCTTGTGCTCTCCGCCCATCCCTGATTGCTCAAGCACCTTTTTAAAGGATCCGCTGCTCAGTTCCTGAACATCCGAAACCGTGTTCGGATTGCGAAGCAGGCTTTTCGGAGTCATAATCACGAGCGGTCTGACTTCCTCCATTTGCAGGATTTTAGCTTGTCTTCTTAGGATATGGAAGTATTGGGCAGCACTTGTAAGGTTCGCTACTGTCCAGTTGTTTTCAGCGGCAAGCTGAAGATAGCGTTCCAGTCTTCCGCTTGAATGCTCTGGTCCCTGTCCTTCATACCCATGCGGAAGCAGCATCACGAGGCCGGATTTTTGACCCCATTTTGCACGGCCCGCAGAGATAAACTGGTCAAAGAATACTTGAGCAGCATTCGCGAAATCTCCGTATTGGGCTTCCCAAAGGACTAATGTTTCAGGAGAGAATACGTTATAGCCATATTCAAAACCGATGACAGAGCCTTCAGAAAGCGGGCTGTTATGAACCGCGAAAGATGCTTTCGTCTGATCAAGCTGATGAAGCGGTGAATACACGCTTCCTGTTTCACTGTCATGCAATACAAGATTACGCTGTGCGAAGGTTCCCCGCTCTGAATCCTGTCCGCTTAACCGGATGGGTGTGCCATCAAGCAAAATGGAACCGAATGCAAGAGCTTCAGCAAGTCCCCATTCTACCTTGTGATCCTCTTCAAGCACACTTGCACGGCGTTCGAGGATCCGCTGCAGCTTCCCAAACACTTTAAAGTCTTCAGGCCATTCAACGAGTGAACGGTTGATGGAACGGATATCACTGATGTCAACAGCCGTCTCGATTTGCGGAATTCCATGAGAAATCGTTTCCGGAAGCTGGATCTCATGTACCTGTGCCACCTTTTTGTCAGGCACTTTTTTATATGCGGTCTCAAACTTGTTCTGTACTTCCTCTTCTAGGGCAGCTACTTCTTCTTCAGAAAGAACCTGATCATCAGTTAAAGATTTGGAGTAAAGTGCCTTCACTGTTTCGTGTGCTTTAATTTTGCTGTACAGCTGCGGCTGAGTCGTCATCGGCTCATCCATTTCGTTATGTCCAAAGCGGCGGTACCCGATTAGGTCAATAAGGAAATCTTTTTTGAAAATACGTCTGTATTCAGATGCCAGATAGGCAGCAGCAAGACACGCTTCAGGATCATCCGCATTTACATGAATGATTGGGATTTCATATCCTTTTGCCAAATCACTCGCATAACGTGTGGATCTCGAATCCGAGCTTTCAGTTGTAAAACCGATCATGTTATTGGCGATAATATGAATAGTACCCCCGGTCTGATAGCCTTTAAGCTGACTGAGGTTTAATGTCTCAGCTACGATCCCTTCACCAGGAAACGCTGCATCACCGTGAATAAGAATAGCCAGAGCTTTGCTTGTATCGATTTCTGGAAAGCCGCTGACCTCACGGTTTTCCTGCGCAGCTCTTGTGAATCCCTCAACGATTGGATCAATATATTCCAGATGACTCGGATTATTCGCAAGGGTAATACGGGCTCTCACCATATTCTCTTCTTTGATCTGTCTGTCTGCGCCAAGATGATATTTTACATCTCCGCTCCAGCCGTAGTTAATGCCTGTCGAACCTTCAGAAGGGACAAGGTCTTTATTTGGTGCATGCTGGAATTCAGAGAAGATAATTTCGTACGGTTTGCCAAGCACATGTGCAAGAACATTAAGACGTCCTCTGTGCGCCATACCAATGTTGATGGTTTTCGTTCCGTTCTCAACTGCATTTTGAACCATTTCATCAAGAACCGGTACAAGCATATCCAATCCTTCAATGGAGAATCTTTTTTGGCCTACAAATGTTTTATGAAGATATTTTTCAAATCCGTCTACCTCGAAAAGCCTTTTAAGCAGTGCTTTGCGTTTTTCTTTGGAGTGCGGTTTAAATAAATCTCCCGTTTCCACCATGCGCTTCAGCCAATTTTTTTCTTCGAAGCGGTGAACATGATCGAATTCGAAAGACAATGATTTTTTATAGCTTTCTTTTAAATGAAGAATGGCATCATATCCGTTCTTTACGCTGGATGGAGCGTCTTCGCATAATACAGAAAAGGGAATTTCTTTTAAATCCTCTTCTGAAAGACCGTATGCCTCAATGCTTAACAGATCCTGTCTGTCGCCCATTCCTTCGATTGGAAAGATGGAAGCATTTAAATGTCCATACGTACGAATATCCTCAGCCAATTTTACAGCTGAAGCAATTTTGACGATTTTTTCAGGACCGAAATCCGCAATTGACTGCTTGGAAACTGGAGCTGCCTGAACTGATGCAGCGGATCCTTTATCCGGCGGGTGGCCTAGATGTTGAAATAGTTCCTGCAAATCAGCGTCGACCGATTCAGGATTTTCAGAAAATTGATCATACAGATCCATGACATAGCCAAGGTTAGGGCCATGGAAGTCTTCCCATGTAACGTTGAGCTTTGACTTGGTTTGCGACATTTCACACTACCCCCAACTAATAATTACCAAATGTAAATAATAGGATATTATTCTGGTATATATTTATGCTGACCGCGTTTTATGTAAATTAGTTAAAACGCTTCCATAGATATTTTAACACTACCATTTATTCTTTCCAACAATTATCTATCGAAAATTGTAAATAATATTGAAAAACAAAAAATTGTGGCGAATCGTGTAAATCTGGAAGCAGATGCAGGTATATTACCTGATTTCCTTATACAGCAGAGTTTTCCCTTTGCCCGCTGACCCTTTTAGCTGAAGTGTAAGCATGTCGGGTGGTGAAATCAGGTTTTCATAAGACAAATATTTTCATGATTTATTGTCGATTTCTGTCTAACGGCTGAATACAACCCGCTATTCCAGAGCCGTCACGCTCCCTGCTCCAAATCAGCCAAAGCAGGAAAATATCAGAAAAAGGCACCATGGATCCTTCCAGGTGCCCTCTTCCTATATTAACTGGAATCCTTTTTTGCAGATTGGCGCATGAATGAATAATGCGCCCGTTTAAACAATTTATTATATGGAACACTCACAGGCTTTGAATGCTTTTCTTCAAAAGCTTTCTCAAAAGAGGAAACAGGACATCCGGCAAATCACTGACATTCGGCACAATGATGCTGAATTTTCCATAAATGTTTTGAATGGTTTTAACCTGGCTTTCCTCTGCCTCCCCATTGGACAGGAAAATGTTGATTACTTCAATTCCTCTTTTACGTGCTTCAATGACCGCTTCATGCGTATCTACAATTCCTTTTTGTTCATAATCCATTGCAGCCGGTTCTCCATCAGAAAAAACAATCAAAAACTTTTGTTTTTCCTGTCTGGCCGACAGCTCCCTCGTCATATGACGAATTGCGAAGCCATCTCTATTATCTTCTTCAGGATTCAGCTGCATGATGGCAGGACCTGAACTCTTGTTTAACGAACTGCGGAATGGAATGACGCGGTGAAAATAATTAGGCTGGCTGACTGCAGATGCATCATTCGTATCCTCCCAGAACCCCGTTACCTGATGAACGACTCCTACTGATTTCAGTGCTTCATGAAAAAGCGTTATGCCAAGCTTGGTGTCATCCATTTTATCGTGCATGGATGCAGAACAGTCGACTAATAGAGTAAAGACCGCATCTATTTGGATCGAAGGCTCCTGCTTTTTATAAAAAAGTCTGGGATTATCGTCTGTGATCCACCGCAGCAGTTTTTTGCCAAGTCTTCCGGTATGAAGATCTGTTCTAGGATTGGTCTTTTTGTGCTCAAGTGTTTTTTGAATCATCTGCTTCAATTTTTTTTGGTAATGAGAAATAATGGCTTTATTCCCGCTGTATTGCTGATAGTGCTCAGCGGAAGCAGGGTCCGGTGTTTTTTGGACAGCAAAAGCAAACTTATTTTCTTTGCCAAATGCATTCTGGCTGCCGTTTGTGTTTCCATCCTGCCGGTTTTCAAGAACCTCTGATTGGGCATAATTATGTTTCTTCGATTCTCTTGCCGATCCTTGCACGGTCCCCATGGCCTGATCCCCGTCCTCACCTTCTCGCAGACCATTTCCCATTAAGTCCGTTTTGGAACCATGTTCGAGATCATATTGAAGAAAACTGTCTGTCGCCTTGCTTGTCTCCCTGTGCCACGTCGGCATTTCCTGGTCATGGACGTCCCTTTCTTCTTTACGATCAAGCTCAAGAGAATCATCATTATCCAGTTTGTTTGTTCTTTTCAGCTCCTTAAAGGTAAGTCCTGTCCCCTCTTCAAAACCATGTTCAGGAAGAAAAAAGTATGTATTGAGCATATCCTTTTCCAGGAATTCTTCTATGGTTTCACTAATTCTGAGAGCAATCCCTGCAGTCTGAGCTGTGCCTGCACTTTCATAAGCATATTCAAGCTCCCTTTGAAGAAAAGGCAGCATTCTTTCAAAATCTTCGTTTATAGCCGGGACCGTCTCAAGCGGAGATTCAGCGGTTAGTTTCAAAAATAACGCATTAAACAGTGCATCCGTCTTAATATTCCGCTCAAGGTGAATGGTCAGCTGAGAGCGGAAATACATCCTGTACATTTCTGTGCGGCGTTTAAAAAACTTCTTTGTACCCGGCCGTTCCCTTTTGATGATTTCTTCGGTTCGGACATCTTCAAGCAGTGAAAAAAGCTGCTTCGCAAACTCAGGAATTGATAGTCTTTTTGTCTTCTTAATAAAATCATCCGTTTCTTGAGGGCTGCTGTGAAAAACGTGCCCTGTAGCATGAAGGTAAACATCACTTTTCAGCCCGCTAATCTGATCTTCGGCAGGCCGGTGATCCCAAAAATGGGTCAGATAGATTTTATTTTCAGCTGGATTCAAATAAGAGTACGGAGCATACTCCATCTCCAGTTCCGGATTTTTAGAGAGCGTTTTTGCAAGATCTGACAGTTCCATAAAAAGGAAGGAATCGATTTGACTATCATTGAATTTTATAAATCTCATAAGCAGGCCTCACTCAAATAACGTTTCTGCAATATTGCGGATAGCCGCTTTTTCTCGTTCATCCTCGACCTTTTCTGCAATTCCGCGCTCAATAGCGCGCATGGGAGGGATAAATGCAGCGAGATCGCACGTATCAAGAAGAGCTCGTATGGAAGCAGCTTCTTCTGATACCTGTCCATTTTTAACCTGAGTAATTAAATCTGCTGAAAGCCTGACAAATAAATTGATCAGGCTCGGATTCTTGAGTCCCGATTGATTCGTAATAATTTGACGTAGCTCTTCCCCTTGGATGTATGGAACATCAATGATAACAAAACGATTCTTTAATGCTTCATTTAAAGGAACCGTTCCTACATACCCTTCATTAATCGCGGCGATTACTCCAAATGCTTCGGATCCTTTTACCACTTCGCCAGTAAATGGATTTGTAATCATTTTGCGGTAATCGAGAACTCCGTTCAGAATGGGCAAAGTCTCAGGTTTTGCCATGTTGATTTCATCTATGTACAGGAATTGTCCTTTTTTCATTGCATTGATTACGGGTCCCGGAACAAATTCAATCGACGTGCTTCCTCCGGCTGTGCTGATTGTTTTATAGCCTAATAGCGCTTCTGCATCAAGATCGACGGAACAATTTATGCTGTGCATAGATCGGTTGAATAAGTAAGAAATCGTCTCTGCCAGCTTTGTTTTTCCTGATCCGGTCGGCCCTTTCAGCAGGACATTTTTTCCGAGGGCCAGGGCGATGACGGCGTCCTCTATTATAGAGGAATCTCCTGTGATGAATCCTCCTCCGCCAATTAGTGAAGCATCCATTTCAGATGATGCAGATGTTCTTTGTATTTTAGCCCGAATTGCTTCAGGCAAATTTAATTTCATTTCATTCATATAATCAAACCTCTTTTCAGCGTCTCATTTTCTTATATTAGTATACAGAAAAAAGACGTCCATCACAAAAAATCCTTACCCGGCTGACTGGCCGGATAAAGATTCCTCTCATTACATTGATTGATTCTCTTTATTCACCACACCACAGGCAATTCTAGCACCGGCATTACCGGCCGGATCGGTTTTATAATCGTCTTCTTTCTCGTGAATCACTAGAGCGCTTCCATCTTCATCAAGCAGCTGTGAAAATTCGGCAAGAGGTGCGGTTACATCTGCAGTAATCTTCCCGTCTGAACCAATGGTGATGTTCGGTATGTCTCCTGCATGGGGTCCATGCGGATTTAGGAATCCATGCTTTTTAGTAAATGGATTTAAATGTCCCCCAGCTGAACTGAAGTCTGGCTTCTTACATGATCCTGTTTCGTGAATATGGATCGCCCTTTTGCCAGGGGGAAGATTCACTCCTTCAAGATGAACGTTTACACCTTTTATTGTTTCTGAAATAACGGCTTTTCCGGCAGGCTCTCCTTTTGAAGTGATCAAAGACACCTTAATTTCCTTAACTGTTTTTTCAGCTGCAGTTTCCAGTCCCTTTGCTTCCGGATGGTGACGCTCGCTCATTCCGTTTGAGCATCCATACAGAGATATTGCCATCAGCAAAAGGATTCCAGCTTTACCTATTCTGCTCATACTATTCCTCCGTTCATTGTTTTGCCTTTCATTCGCATTTTCTCCAAATGCTTTGGCATGCAAACCCGGTTTTAGGAGGTTATATAAGCATTTATGCACTTGCCTTTGATGCAATCAGAAAAGATCTACAAAAAAAAGAAGCCAGCGGCTCCCTAAAAGTAGCGCTTAGCTCCAAGATAATGGCTTTTCCAATATGTATTGGATAAATTAGAGACAGTAATTCCCTGAGATCCGCTGGCGTGGATGAAATCACCGTTACCCAAGTAAATTCCCATATGCGAAGGTCCTGCCTTATAAGTGGTGAAATATACGAAATCTCCTCTGGCAGGCTCCGAAACTGGCTTCATGATACTGGAGTAGCCCGCAGCGCTGAGACGGGATACCGAAGTTACTTTATTCAGCACGTAATAAACAAATCCGCTGCAATCGAAACCTGAAGTAGTATTGCCAGCCCATTTATATGGAATCCCCATCAATTGTTCGGCTTCTCTAATCATCGTTTCTTTTATTTCTGTGTCTTCTTGGCTGTTATCTGGGGCAGAGGGAGCTGGATTGGATTCTGGCTTTACCTCGCCTTTTAGCTTAAGTACTTGATTTACATAAAGTGTGTCGCTCTTCAGCTGGTTTGAGACCTTTAATTCAGCGATGGTTAAATTAAATCGATTGGCTATTTTCCAAAGAGAGTCTCCAGGTTTCACCTGGTATGTATTCTGAATGCTCGTGTCTTTATCCTCTGAAACAGGCGTTTTAGGCGGGGCTGGCGGAGTAACCGCCGGTTTCACAGGATTAGAATTAGAATTAATTTTTAAAACCTGTCCAAGAAAAATTGTATCTCTTTTGAGTGCGTTCAGAGTTTTTAATTCATTAACAGTCATCCCGTACTTCCTGGCAACAAGCCAAAGGGAGTCTCCCTTAGAGACCTTGTATGTATTTTGTGCAGCTGGTGCTTTATGCGGCTCTGCGCTGCCGTTATGGTTTTGATTGCCTGTACCTGGAATCTGAAGAACCTGTCCAACAAAAATCGTGTCGCTTTTCAGCTGATTGGCTTCTTTAAGTGCCTTTTGGGAAATTTTGTATTGATTCGCGATCTTCCAAAGCGAATCACCGCTTTTTACCTTTACGCTCTCTGCAGAAGCAGCGGTTGCAAAAAATGAAGCACCTGCCACTGCGGTTACCGTCAATCCAAGTACTTTATGATTCATTTACAGAGCCTCCTCTACTTTCACCATTTATTTTACTTCAGATAACTAACTTAAACTACTAATTTTGTAAATAATAAGTATTTTTTGTAATAGTTTGGCTGATATTTGACAGCAATCTTTATATATATCGGCTGTTTTTACAATTGTTTAACTTAAAAAGAGAAATTTTGCAGAGAAATGAGTTTTTTGATGTTGATCCTCATTGTTGTGGGCAAAAAATTGGGAGTGGCAGATCACTGAACCGGCAAGCTTGACAAGTGATTTCACTTCACTCGATCCGTGATATCGGACTCTCAGGCCCATATATCGGACACTCGGCATTGGATATCGCTCATTCAGTACGCGATATCGGAC
>NZ_JAQV02000022.1 GCF_000732485.2 Bacillus sp. SJS
AGGCATTGACAAATAAGCGATAATTGACCTATACTTTTACTCACGGTTGAGCTCCTTTTCGTAGAGTTGGGAACAAGTATGGTCCCTTCTACATTAGGAGCTTTTTTGCGTTCTGTAAAGGATCTTTCTGTTTATTATCCATAATTTTCAAGTGGTGCATCGCTAGTGGGTCAGTGCATTGCACTGACCCTCATTCCTTCCCCGCAACCGGGGCCAGAGGAAGACCGTTGGTTTCTTTTGTCCTTTATGGGATTGGATGGTGTGGTCACGGAGGTTTAGTGCTTTATCAGAGCGGGGGTCAGTGCAAACGATCGCGTTCTAAATACAGGAGTTCATTTTTTCACTAACAATCCAACCCTCTTAGAGTTAAGAAACAGAAAAATTTGGGAATGGAACACAAAATGGAAAAGGAGTGGAAAGATGAAAAAAAAGATAGACTATGCAGCTCTTGCCTTGGTAGCACCGCTGTCTTTCCTGACCATGATATACGGTGCCAGTATCTATTCAATCCTATTAATGGCGGTATCCTCCGTTTACACTTTGATTCAGAGTATTTACATGTATAGGCACAGCGACGATAAGCCACGTGCCGTTTTAGTCGGCATTCTCGCTATAGGCATAGCCGCATGTGCGTATATGCTGTGCGATATTCTTTATTTCTCATAAAAGAGAAGGAAGTATCACGACAATTAAAATGACGCAGGTAACATCGCATTGAATATCGCCATCGATCGCGGCCAGTACAAACTAAACCTTGGTGCCTCCTAACTGCTGCAAAACCCATATGGTAAAATGGAAGCTGTCTACAGCACTACACACCGCATTACTGCTGAAAATCTATTATCTTAAAAAGGATGGGTTGTTAATGGATGGGCTGGTACCTTTAGAAAAAGATTTCTTTATTGAAGAAGCAAACCAAGAATACCCTCCTTTTGAAGAAACCTGGATTAAGAATATATCCTCGGTCCCGCTTGAAAAAGAGTACTCCATCCTTACTCAATTTTTTCTTATGCTCCATCGATACGAACCTGGAATGACGGCACTCTCTCTGAAAGACCGCAGTCTTGAACAGAGGTATATTAGGGAAGTTATTGCTCATCATGATGAGCGGAAAATCGTGTTCCACCAATATGAGCCAATTGAGGCTATCATTACACAGCCAAATCCGGACTCTATGGCATTCATTCAGTCTTCACCGATTAACCCAGTAATAAAGGATTTACTCGGGAACCCTCACCCACTTTACGCTCATCGTTCAAGAGAGCATCTCCCATCAAAAGGCTATGAACTGGATATTTTTCAGCTTGAACCCCTTGAAGATTCGGAGTTTGACGAAGTCTTTTCTTTTTTAAAATCCCACTCTCCATGGTCTCCCGCTATTCTGCTTTATCCATATGGCTGGAATCACGATTCTTCTTTAAAAGAATCCATTGCATTAAAGTATTTCGCACACAAATGCAATCATATTAATCTCTTGATTAATACTGCCGGAGATGTGAAACTTCTAAGTATAAAATAAATGGAGGACCCCAATGAGAAACGGAACCATCCAATTGAAAACCTCTAGTACCTGCCTGCAGGGGTTATAACATTCCCTATGAGGACCCCTGCAGGAGGTACGCTACTCTAGGGAGGTTTTCAATTATGAAAAATCGATCACGTTCGTATTACCGTCACCAAAGAAGGCGGTCCGTTAACCGTAAGCTTATGGTTATGAAACACGTTTGGGGCTCAGCCGACAGGGATGAACCGGTTCATCCTTACCTGAAACACCCTGGAAAATTATCCAAAGCCAAATTAAACTGCTCTTGCACAATGTGTAAATATGAAAAGCATTTTCAAATTCCGAAACCAGCTGTTAAATCAAAAACAGATTTGATGCAGCAGGAATTAAAGGAATACTTTTTATGAGTTTAAGACCCTTTTCTCTTTGAGGAAGGGTCTTTTCTCTTGGCTTGCTGGTTTGCACTGACCCCCATCCCTTCACCGCAGCTGGGGCCAGAGCAAGAACTCCGCATTCCCTTGTCCTGTATGGGATTGGATGGTCTGGGGACGGAGGTTTAGTGCTTTAGCAGAGCGGGGTTCAGTGCAGCGCCACTAATCCCCTCAAGGATCCGGATGGAAACCTTATCCTTATTGATCAGCATAGATAAGCAAGAGCTGATCCTATCAAGGTAAGCTCTCTTTATTGCAAACTCTTCCCTTTCCCCTTTGGTTTTCGCAGCATGGCGATAAAAAACACGATGCATCCGATCAGAAAAAGGATTGGCAGCGCCTGAATGACTAGGATGCCAATGATAAATTCTCTTACCCCGCTTCCGGGTGCATCTGTTGCCATTACCCCAATAAAGAGTGATACCGGGAGGACAAGAATGTTCACCCCAATCCCTGTTAACAATAACACCGTTCCTTTTACCCAATTAGGAACTTTTTCACTGATTAAAAGAAAAATTAAACCGAATACTGCAAGAAAGCCTAGAATCACGATAGCGGTCATAGTCTCGTCCTTCTCTTTTCCTACTATATTACCATTATATCCCTAAATAAAAACAGACCTTTATCAGGTCTGCTTTATACTAAAATTGTAACTGCACTATACATCAGCAGCAAAGCCATCAACACATTAAATTGTGTCCGGTATTGACGCAGGAACTTCTGGAACAGTGCCCCGAAAAACGCCCAACAAATCGTTGCGGCAAATCCGACGAATGCAAGGAACAGGGAGAACATGAGGAAGCTTGATGGGGATGAATAATACGGTAGCACAAATGTGGAGATGGCTGTAATTCCGTAAAGGATCAGCTTCGGGTTGATGAACTGAAGCATCATGCCGGCTGAAAACGAAATGTTTTTATCTCCTGAATCATTGTTGCCGTCCGGTTTGCTTTTCAGGATTTTAAAAGCGAGATACAGCATATAGGATGCTCCAAGAATCGTCATGAAGAATTCTACTTTTGGCAGGTATGTACCGAGCAGCATGTTGAACGAGCTGCAGCCGATTAAGATTAGAAAGCAGCCGACTCCGACTCCGAGACAGAACTTCAGAGTCCGTTTAAATCCATATTGATTGGCAAATGCCATGGCCATAATATTATTGGGACCCGGGGTAAAGGATGTAACAAACGCAAAAACCAAAAAAGAAACCACTGACAAAATCTTCATCCCCCTCTAGATGTGTGTTAAAATGACTAAAACGGTCTATATAACGATTTAAATTATATTGTACATTATGGTCGTTATATTGTACATCATTATTTAGGAGTGTTTTTGTGGAGGAGTTAAATTTAGTCCTTGCTAAAAATTTAAAGACGATTCGGGAGCAGAAAAAACTCAGCCTGGAACGTGTTGCAGAGCTAACCGGAGTCAGTAAAACGATGATCGGCCAGATTGAACGGGGCGGGTCCAGTCCGACGATCACCACGGTCTGGAAGATCGCAAACGGATTGAAGGTTTCGTTTTCTTCTTTAATTCATGAACCCCAGCCAGATACAGAAGTGGTGACGAAAAGCAGCGTGAACATGCTTTCCATCGATAACGGACGGTACCGGATTTTTCCCTACTTCCCTTTTGATGATGAACGGCGCTTTGAGGTGTATCGGGTTGAAATCGATCCGGAAGGCTATTTGGATTCTGAATCCCACAATCCGGGCACTGAAGAATTCGTTACGGTTTTTGATGGAGAGTTAACCATCATGATTAAACAGCAGGAGCATACCATTAATGCCGGAGATTCCATTCGCTTCAAAGCCGACGGCCCCCACAGCTACCATAATTCCGGGGACAAACCAGTAAGGCTCAGTATGGTGATTTATTATCCTGAATAAGTTACAAGCAGTCGTTCCGTAGGGCGGCTGCTTTTTTATGTAAAAAAACCCCATTTCAACCCTTATTCAAGTTAAAATGAAAGGTAGTTTATTGAAAAGAGGCCGGATTATGAACCAGCAAACGATCCACATCGTCTTTAGTCAGGCTGCACACGGAAGCCTGCGAATGGCGCTATCTAACCTAAATTTGCAGGAAGACCTTATATCCCTTCCTGATACCTTTTCCATCGGACCCGTTTCGAAAATAGATGAAGAAAGCGAACTGAAAAACCGCTATCAATGGATGAAAGACCACCTTTCTTTTCTTTTCCCGGAGGATCTTCCCGAGATGGAAAACCAAGTGCGGCAAGCTGTTCTGGATATCCGCGCCATTCCGGATGATAGGACCGTCGTGATTTGGACCGGCGATAATGCCCATGAACAAACCGGACTGGGGTTCGCATTGCATCTGCTTAAGGATAAGGGGAATGAAATAAAGGTGATCAACACCACTACTGGATATCATCAGCTTTTTGTCCATGATGATCCGGAGCGTTTTCCACGGAAGATGGGGGGATTAGATCCAGAGCAATTGAGCCGGATTTACAAAGAACATGCGGGTGCCGTAGTGCTGCAAATGAAAGAAAGAGAACGGCTCGAAAACGAGTGGAAAAAAATATCCGCGACACAGAAGGTCCTGAGAGTTTGGGAAAACGACTCAGTTCGAAATGTAGATGCGGACTACTTTGATGATTTTATCCTGGAATGCATTCAGCGAAGCCAGCGCGAACAGGGATCAGATATTATCATCTTAATGAGAGCCATTGGAGAGGTCGTTGGTCACCTTGAAGAATATATCGGGGACGAATATCCGGAATATCGGATCCGTCAACTTATTAAGGCTGGTCAATTGGAAATGAGGGAATCTGGAATGTATTATGATGTAAAAATGAATACGGGGAATTCAAAATGACAACCTTTACTTTAGACTTGGGAGAAATACTTCTCCGCGAATTTACCATAGAAGATGCGGCTGACATCTATCGGATCTCAAACGAACCGGAAGTCGCCTCCTTCCTTCCCGACTGGAAATCCACTATGGAACAGCGGCTGGATTGGGTGACAAACTACGAAATCCCGGCGAACAAAGAATTTTTATCGGCTTCAGATGCAACAGACGGGCATCTGAAGCTAGGAATCATCCATAAAGAAAGCGGACGCTTTATCGGCTGGTGCTGCTCCGGGATAAAAGACGAACTGCCTGCACCTAACCGGGAAGTAATGTATGCAGTTTCCGCAGATTTCACAGGCCGTGGTTATGCGACGGTTGCTGTAAAAGGACTGAGCCGCTATTTGTTTGAAGAAAAAAAGACGGAAATCCTGAATGCCATTGCGCTTGAGAACAATCCTGCCTCAAATCGGGTGATTGAGAAAAGCGGTTTTCAATTTCATCGTTCGATTGTTTTGGAGAGCGCGAAGTATAGTCACTATGTACTCAAGAAAAGTCATTTTCTTCATTAAACCGATCTAATATGAACAAATTTTGCAACCATAGGGAAAGGCAGGGATTGAATGAAGAACTGGATTCCTTTTTCCGACAAAGATTATAACCAGGCATGGGACAGGATAGATAAAGATCTTAAATTTAAACCAAGTATTTCGGATTTCCCATCGTTTAAAATGCCTCATCCTTTTATAACCTATGATATCTCTGATTTTTTTGGGGATTCAGCAGACTTAGCTCTCTATGATGATCTTGAAGAAAAATTGTTAGATGTATTGAAAGAGAATACATTAGAGAACGAATATATAATGGCACTCGATTGGCAACACGATTGTTATTGGGTAAATCCACACTTAGAATTCGAAAAAGATGAATTTGGAGAGTGGGCAATACCAATCTTTCCGAATGGTGATTACTATTTCTTTATTCAGAAGGATTTTAAGTGGGGCTATTTAGGGCATCCATGGGAAAAAAGTATAACTGTATTTGGTAAAGAATTAATCAATGCTTTTGATAAGCACAAGCCTAGAATGTTTCGTAAGATTTTAATACAGGGCTAATACTTACGCCATGTACATGTATACAGAGCCATAGAAAAAGGGAGAACGGACTTCGTTCCCCCTTTTACTCCTTCTCCAGCTTCTCAATATACTCATTCAGCTTCTTCCGATTTTCCTCTGAGATTTCCGGAAATTGCGGATCTATTTTCTCAAGGCATTCGATCATAGTTTTTGTGATGATGTAGCGTGAATACCACTCATCATCTGCCGGAAGGATATGCCACGGTGCATATTCCGTCGAGGTGTTGTTCAGCATGTCTTCAAAGATATGCTGGTAGCTGTCCCAGTGCTCCCGCTCTTCTACATCACTGAAGGAGAACTCCCAGTTCTTTTTCGGGTTCTTCATCCGCTCGAGCAGTCTGTTTTTCTGTTCTTCCTTGGACATATTGAAAAAGAATTTCACGACTTCAAATCCATTTTCCACGAGGTACCGTTCGAAATCTTTGATCTGCCGGTAGCGCATCGCCCAGACTTCATGCTCGTCCTTATCATCCGGAATCGTTCCCTCTTCCAGCAAATCGTGCACTCTTGGAGCAATGACATCTTCGTAATGGGAGCGATTCAGAATGCCAACTTGTCCTCTTTCGGGAAGTCCTTCGCGAATCCTCCACAGATAGTCATGGTTGCGTTCTGTATCAGACGGTTTTTGAAAAGAGGTTGTTTTCAGACCCTGTGCATTAAGATTCGAAAAGATGTAGCTGATTGCCTCATCCTTCCCTGCTGCATCCATCGCCTGCAGCACGACAACTATCCCTTTTTTCTCATCGGCATGAAGCTTCCAGTGCAAGTCCTTCAGTTTGCTGATACTTTCGGGAATGTGATGATCAAGAAGCTCCTCTTCACTGAAGCCATGGTCTTCGGATGTTGGATAATCTTTAAGTTTGATTTCTTTTTTGCCTTCTATTTTATATTGGTTAACGTTCATTGGCCCCTCCTGGTTCTTTGAACACGAAACTCTGCTATTTACCTCGTTTTACCCGGGATTAGGGACGAACAAACAAAAAAGGAATCTCACAATGAAATTCCTTTTTTCCTTTATCTACAGCGGCAGGTCCGACTTTTCCATCATCAAATCATCCAGGCTCCGGAAACGGTACCCTTGCTTTTTCAAATCAATAACAGCTTGCTCCAGTGCGTCCGCATTGTCCTTTGACACCGTATGCAGCAGCATGATCGCTCCCGGATGAATCTGGTTCATCATGTTGTCATAGGCATAGCGCCAGCCGCGCTGGGCATCGGTTTTCCAGTCCACGTAGGCGAGCGACCAGAAAACGGTTTGATAGCCATAGTCATTGGCAAGTGACAGCACTCGTTCACTGAAAACACCTCTTGGCGGGCGAAGATAGTGGGCATCCTGGCCGGTCAGCTTTTTCACGCGCTTGCTGACGTTATCCAGTTCCGCTTTCAGACGGGCATCTCCGACAGCCGTTAGATCGGGATGGAACCAGGAATGATTGCCGACAATATGACCTTCTTTTGCCATGCGCTGAACCAAATCCGGCTGGTCTTCCAAATAATGTCCGGTCACAAAGAAGGTCGCCGGAACGTGATGCTTTTTCAGAACATCAAGCACCTTTGGCGTATACCCGTTTTCATATCCGTTATCAAAAGTCAGGTAGATATCTTTTTTTTCCGGATTTCCAAGGTAGAAGGAATTGTATTTTTCCAGCAGCTGCTCCCGCTCTTTTCCGATTTGTGCCGGCTCATGGTTTTTACTCTTCGCAAAGCCCCAGTTAATCGGTGCATTGGAGACGGCCTGGGCAGCGTTTGGGAATAGAAGCATAAACACAAACACCGCACCCCACAATCTTTTTCCCATCCTGAACACTCCTTTTCGAACGCTTTGTTCTATAGGATGTGCAAACAAGCTTCAGAACATTTACATAAAAAAACATAAATGTTGTCCTTTCTTCTGCATAAAATGAAGGAGAAAAGGAAAAAACGAAGATGGAGCAAAATTAAAAGCGAGGTGCAGCATGGTGAATCTTCATTTTGACCTTCCGATTCCTTTACTTGCGGCATGCGGAATTACTGGTTTCCTTCTGATGATGGCAGGATATCGTCTGTATTCCAAACGGCATGAAACAGAATGGACAAACGCAATTCCTGTTTCCTACATTGGTCTATATTTAGCTCTCATCCCAATCCTTGACGCCGCCTCTATTGTCAAAAGGACATCAACCTTCTGGGATCTCACTCAAGTTGTGCTCCTCAGTGCAGCCGTCATGTGGCTATCGTTTTTAAAACCAAAAGAAAGAACCGGCAAGGATGCTTAAGCGGCATGCTTGCTTTTTTTATATTTTAGCGAGCAAATCAGTCAAAATCGCTTGATCCACTCCGTTGGCAAGGCTATATTTGTCACGGTACATCGCCTGGACGTATTCAGCTATCCGTTCTCTGGAGGGCAAGGATTGCTGCTGATTTTTCACGAACAAGCTTAGCGGGACTGGAATCTGCCCTTCAAAAAGGGGCGGCTGTACATAATGAACGCCTTCCGCTTCCCTGTATCCATGCCTGTTAAAAAACCGGAACCTTTTCACACAATCCGCTTTCTCTTCTTCTGTATGAACCAGCTCCGGTTTCTCCGTCTCCAAAATAATTGCATCTATGGAATCATGTCCCGCTGAACGTGCATCCTCTTCAAGCCATTCCTCCAGTTTAAGCAAGGTTCGGCCACCTATTCCCCGGCTTCGGACAAGCGGATTCGCAAGAAGGTAGACAATGAACCCGGCATTCACTTCTTTTAAATAATGCCCGGTGGCAAAAGAAAGGATCTCCTCTCCCTCCATCCCAACCAGAAACCGGTACGCGCCGGTGCGCATACTATTTTGAAACACATCATGAGGCTCCCGTATCTCAATCGGAAATGCCTGATCATACATCGCCATCGCTTGCTTGAAGCCCTCTTGATTACGCAGCGTGATTTCCTTCCAAGTAATCGTCATTTGTTTCACCTCTATGTAAATTGAAAAAAGGCCCGATTTCAGGCCTTTTCCTGCCAAAACTTTATTCTTCTTCAGACAGCTTTCCTGCAGAAAACGCAGTGGCAATGGCGCCGACAAGTTCACCGATTACTATCAAAATCGCTTCCATTGTGACAGCCCCTTTCGGTTATATTTTACCACATTATAGGATTGCCCCTCTCACTTATCAATTAGCACCAAGTCCGCATTCTTTTCAGGTTTTTCCGTTTTCACATAATAATCTTCTGCCGGCCAGTATCTATTCTGGAACTTCTCCCATAGCGTCTGGGTATGGACACTTTCCCTCATGAACCGCTTGTCTCTCGGGCAGTCCAGGTACACCATCAAATCAAAGTACTCCCTCCATTCGCTGCGCTGAAGGAAGACTCCTTCAATGATGATGACGCATGCTTCAGAAAGGTTGACCATCTGATTTGTAATGGTATCCGTTTCGCTCTCGTAAAAGGGGAGGGTGATTTCAGTCCCGCATCTTAACTGACTGAAAAAGGATTCCTGCAGCCCCTTTACATCCCATTGAAGTCCATAATATTCGAACCATTCTTCCTCGCCTGTATTATACCGCTTATTTCTTTTTTCAATATAGTCATCGATGTGGAAGACTTGAACTGCAGTTTGTTGCTCCAGGACGGTTTTTAGTTTTTTCACCAGTGTTGTTTTGCCTGAACGGCTTAACCCGTCTATTCCTAAGATGAACCGTTCACTTTGTAAGGGGTGTGGAATTCGGGTTAATACTACTGTTAGCCGGTCATCGATCATAATGTCTTCTTAAAAGCCCGTAATAGGCAACATTTTCATACACTCCGTCTTTCATCATATCCTCTTTGAACGTTCCTTCATGCTGAAAACCGAGCTTTTGCATAATCCGGATGGATGGCGTATTTTTTGTCATGACACCGGCCCAGATTTTATTCAAATTAAACTGGTTAAATGCGTACTTCACTAACTTACCGGCCGCTTCCGTACAATAGCTGTTCCCCCAGTGCATGACCCCAAACCAGTATCCCAGTTCTGCTTTTCTGTCGTCCTGATTGATTCTCAGCGTCATGGTCCCGAGCAGTTCATCCGTCGATTTTAAGGCAACAGCAAATGTATAGCTGCCGAGAGTCCTTGCTTTTTCCTCATGCCTGCTGATCCAGGAAGAGGCGAGGCCATTTGGATAGGGGTGAGGAATGGCAGCTGTCGTCTCGGCAACTTTAGCATCTCCTGCCAGCTCTTCTACCCGCTCTGCATCCTCCTGCCTGTAGGGGCGAAGGATTAATCTTTCGGTTTCCATTGAAGGGATCATCTGTTAACCACCTATTCTTTTATTATTTTCAATCCAGTGATCAGGCTTTTTCAACCCATCCGGCAGCTTCGTCTCCCGGTCTCCCCTTGCCGAGTTCACCTGTACCTGTGTAAGAAAAATACTCCCTCTCAAATCCGCCCCGCTCAAATCGGCATCCCGCAAGTCGGCTCCAATCATGTCCGCCAGTCTCATGTCGGCGTTCCGGAGATCGGCAGCAATGAGCAGGGCCCCTCTTAAGCTGGCCCCCATGAGGTTGGCTCCCTTTAACTTCGCCCCGATATAATCGAGTTTCTTCGCTTTTTTAGGAGCTGTGTTTTTCCGGACAAGTTCACTTGTGCGTATAAGGAGTTCATTTACGATGAACCGGTGCGCGGGCACATTGAGGCTGATGATGGATTCGGGATTGAGTCCGGTGAGAGCTTCCGTCTGTTCGAGAGCCGCCTGAAGATCCTTAAAGATTGGCTCGGTTTCTTTTCGGTTGAGGGCTTCATGCAGATACGCTAGCATTTCATGCAGCTGCTGCATGATCGGAAACACTTCAAACATTTCCTTCGCCGTATCCGGGTGATTGCGCCAGTCTTTTCCGGCGTAGGTAACTTGAGAGACTTTTTGGCCGGCCCCGAAGCATTCGTAAACGGTACAGCCCTTGAACCCTTTTTCTCTTAAGGCCTGATGGATTCCGCAGCGGTAATCAGGCTGCAGGTTACGGCATGGGGTTCCGCTTTCCTTATCGATTGGAAAATCAGCTGACTTCGCATAGGGCAATGCCACACAGCATAGGCCGAAGCAATTTTCGCAGTCTGCCTGCAGCTGAAATGGTGGTTTCGCTGACACGTTTTTCGCTTCCTTTCTTGTATAAAAGGCAAGAATGCGTCTGCATCCTTGCCTTTGGTTCATGATATGAGATGGGTGGTCTATGTCGAATTCTGCGAAAAATCGATATATCGTGATTTTCGGTGATATATTGAAATTTTCGTCGATATTCTGAAAAAATCGTCGATATAATAAAAATTTCGTCGATATCTCAAAATTTTCGTTGATATCCTGCTCGATAACCGTATTTCGGAATACAGACAGACCCGACAGACCCAGTTTTATTTAAAAACCGGCTCCTTAAACTGCGCCAATCGCTCAAGCGAGCTCTGTTCTACATCTTTATGAAGGCTGTTTCCGTGGGAATCCATTGTAACAACGGCTTTGAAGTCCTGTACCTTCAGATGCCACATTGCTTCCGGGATTCCGAATTGCATGAGGTCGACGCCTTCGACTGATTTGATGCAGTCTGCGTAATACTGGGCTGCGCCGCCGATGGCGTTCAGGTAGACGCCACCGTGCTCTTCAAGTGCCTTCAGCGTTTTGGCGCCCATACCGCCTTTTCCGATGACGGCGCGGATGCCGAAGCGTTTCATAATGTCACCCTGGTAAGGCTCTTCGCGAATACTTGTTGTCGGACCCGCTGCCTTCACGTGCCATTGCTCGTTTTCATCCTTCAGCATGACCGGTCCGCAGTGATAGATGATTTGGCCGTTCAAATCGATTGGCGCATCGTTTTCAGACAGGTACTTGTGAATCGCGTCACGGCCTGTGTACATCATGCCGGTGATTTTCACGACGTCCCCCACTTTAAGGGAACGGATTTTTTCTTCCGTAATTGGTGCTTCTAGTATAATTTCTTCAGCCGGAATGATTTCTTCAGCAGCGGCTGCTACCTCTTTGGCAAAATTGATTTCTTCGCCATCCTGGTACAGCCATTCCTGAACCTCGCCGGTCTCAGGATTGATTTTCATGCCAAGGCGTCTGAAGGCCCAGCAGTTGTATGCAACGGAAACGAAGAAGCTCGCCGGAATGCGGTTGATGGCGCCGGCCTTGCACCCAAGCAGCGTCGTTTCGCCGCCGAAGCCCATCGTGCCGATCCCAAGCTTGTTGGCGTTTTCCAGTACATACTCTTCCAGCTCGCGGAGTTCCGGAATCGGATTGACGTCCTCATTGCTCCGGAACAGCTGCTCCTTCGCAAGCTCATACCCGCTCGTCCGGTCGCCTCCGATGCCGACGCCGATAAATCCGGCACTGCAGCCCTGGCCTTGAGCCTGGTAAACCGAGTGCATCACACACTTGCGGATTCCGTCCAGGTCGCGTCCCGCACGTCCTAGCCCGTCCAGCTCGCAAGGCAGGCTGTACTGAATGTTTTTGTTCTCACAGCCGCCGCCTTTCAGGATGAGGCGCGCGTCAATGTAATCATTCTCCCACTGCTCGAACTTGATGACCGGTGTCCCGTCGCCAAGGTTGTCGCCGGTATTGCCGCCTGTCAAAGAGTCAACAGAGTTCGGACGGAGCTTCCCCGTCTTCGTCGCCTCGGCAATCGCCCGCTTGATGGCTTCCTTCATTTTGATCTGGTTCGCGCCAACCGGCACCTTCAATTTAAAGGTTGGAAGGCCTGTATCCTGGCAGATCGGTGATACATTTTCGTCCGCCATCGCGATATTATCGGTAATGGTGTCGAGCGACATCGCGGCGCGCGTCCCTGCGTTTTCACCTAATTTTGCTTTTTGTATCGCTCTTCTTACATCCCTCGGAAGGCGTGTGGATGTTTCCACAATCAGCTCAACTATGCTCTCATAAAATTTCTCCAACCGTACTCTCCCCTTTGTGCTTATGTATGGTAATCTCTAAATTTATTATACTCCTTCATTTTTGGAATTGTAAGGGGATACATGATTCATAGTCTTTCCCGCTTCATATGCTGATCAAGTTCCGCTCTTGTTTTCAGGACATAGTCAGGATCGGCATCCAGAAGCTTTAAATCAATTGATAAAATATACTCCTGAAACCGGTCATTAAAGCCATTTACAGCGGAACTATATTCCCATTCAAACCATTTAAGGATGTCCAGCAATCCATCCAGTAAATCCAGCATTTCTCATCCTTCTTTCTATTGATGATCCGTATGAACGATGAGGGTGTCGTAGGCAAATTCCACATTCAATCCCTCTGCCGCCAGTAATTTTTCAACCTCTTTCAGGTCGTCATGGCTCAACCCGCTGATTTCTTCTATATGGGTCAGCATCGTTTTTTTAGCCCCAAGTGCTTTAATGATTCCGATGGTTTCTGTAAAGGTACATTCTTCTTTTAATAGAGGATGATCGGCTGCAATCAGTCTTTCTCCTGTCAGAGGATGCGTTTCGAAAATGCCCGCCGGCAGGATGGCAAGGTCCGCACCCATTACCTCTGGACCCGGTTTCCAGTTATTTGTTTCATCCATGGCGATGACGACTTTTTGCTCGGAATTCTCGAGTAAAAAGGCATACACATAGTCTTCCGCCAGCCGGAACGGTGTAATGATCGTGTCCTTCACCCACACGGAATCGCCGTCTTTTAATTCACGAAGATCCACAAATCCCTGCTGTTCGAAAAAGGCAAAGTGATCCCCGCTGCCAAGGAAGCGCTGAAAATCCACGGCTACCTGCTTCGGCAAATACACCTTTGTCTTCGTGTGGCTTGGAGGATGATTTGTCCAATCGGCATTGAGCGACTCCAAAATCCGTCTCCCCATCACATGATCCGGATGCCAATGGGAATAAAACACCCCATCAATCGATTGAATGGAGGACCGGTTAATCTGAAAATAAATATCTTCCGGCGTATCGAATAGTAGATTGAGCCCGTGTACAAAAAGGCTCGGCCCGGAACGGCTGTAAGGAACGCCAATCTCTCTTGCTTCCTCACAAACCGCGCACCGGCATAGAGGCCTCGGGATCGTCATCGCCCCGCCTGTGCCAAGGAATTCGATTTTCATATTTTTGCCCCCTGTCAATCTCACTCTTTTATTTATATATATCATACAAGAGGTGTTAATTTATAGGAAACAAAGAGACAGGATTCACCAAAAAGGCTTATTCCCAATGAATAAGCCCCTCATCCTATCTGATTCTCAAACAGCGAATTCCGATTATTAAACTTCATAATCCAGTAAAACAGAAAAACATTAAGCAGCAAAACAACAGTCGAGATCATCAGCATCAGCTCAATCCCAAGCAGGAAAAGGCCGCTTAGCTGCCCGACGAGCATCCCGATTACGGGAAGAACAATGATTCCGCCGATATTTTGTGCTTCCTGATAGGTTTTCACTTTTGCTGAGATGATGACATTTAACAGAATCGTCATGATCATGACAAGCGGTGAGAGACAAAGAATCAGCACAAGCCATTTACCTGATGGAAAGATCAGTTTTTCAAACAGGATGAAGCCGGTCGCATTGATGATGATGCCGCTTATGATGAAGCTGATGAGCGAAACGGCAACCGATGGAATAAAGGAAGCCAGCACTTTCCCTGCGAAAAGCTCCTTAATGGTGATTGGTGAAAATAGGAGGCTTTCCAGTGTCCGGCGCTCCTTTTCTCCGGCAAAGCTGTTGGCGGCGATGACGGAGGACGTGATGATCGGAATGAGTAAAAATAAGGACGGGTACAGATAATTGGTGAAAATATAGAAAAATTTCTGATTCAGTTCAGGCATTGTGCCAGCTTGAAGCCCAGTTATCATTTTATCGATAAGCTGAAGCATGGCGGGGTCCATCATGCTTCCTACGTCCGCAAACAGGACGAAGCAGGACATAACGATTGGAAACACCGTGCTGAATATCAGCGGGATGACGATGAGCGTGACAAACAGGTTTTTCGTCCGGATCAGCTGAGTGATGTCTTTTTTAAAGATTGCGGCGATGACGGTTTTATCCATGATGGGCCTCCCTTATTTTGAAGTAGATGGTTTCAACGGAGATGTTTTCTATGCTGACAGAATAAACGGAATGGGTTTTTAGGATTTCCTTTAAAAGATTGGAGATTTCCATTTTTGATTTTACGTGGAAGCGAAGGAACCCTTCTTTAACGATGTCCATTCCTTTCCTTCCCGGCCAATCCGTCTCGATCACAACCGAGAGCTCAGTTATATATTTTTCGGTAAGTTGAGATAAAGAGCCTTGTTCGGCAATCGTATGATTTTCCATAAAGGCAAAGGAATCACAGATGGTTTCCAGCTGGTGCAAAACGTGTGAGCAGATGATAATGGTCGTGCCTGTTTCTTCGTTGTATTTTTTCAGATAGGAGAGAACGAGGTTGATCCCGTCCGGATCGAGGCCGTTCGTTGGTTCGTCCAGGAACAAAATTTCCGGCTTATGGAGGAGCGCCTTCGCAAGGGCCAGTCTCTTCTTCATCCCCGTACTGTACGTTCCAGCCAGTCTATGCTGATACTCCTCCATATCAAACAGCTTCAGCAGCCGGCCGATTTCACTCTTATCCTGAACTTTATAAAGGTCAGCGAAAAACTTCAAATTATCCAGACCGCTCATCTCGTGATACAGACCGGCATTTTCCGTCACAATACCGGAAATTTTCCTGATTTCATCGCCTTCTGCTACAGGGTCAAAACCCGCAACCCGGATCATTCCCTGATCGGGAGTGATGACCCCGTTCAGAATCCGGATCAGCGTCGTCTTCCCTGCCCCGTTCGGTCCAAGCAGACCAAGAATTTCGCCCTTTTTCACGGTGAAATCCACTCCGTTCAGCACGGACTCTTTTCCAAATGATTTTGCCGCTCCTGAAACTTCAATAATATTGGACAATTTAGCCGCCTCCTCTGCTTTTATTTTTCCGGATCAGGAATTGTGATCGTTGCAATATGCCTCGTTCTCCGTTCTGGTGACGGCTGTTTCTCCATGGCTTCCACCATCAGACTGGCCATTTTCTCCATCAGTTCCATAAACTCTTCATCCGTTAAATGAACACTCGCTAGCCGGTACCCGACTCCATCCTCTATCAGATTAAATGTTTCCTGGCTTAGATAGTCTTCATACATGCCGGCCAGCTGATTCGTAAACGCGGCGAATAAATCCAGATGTTCTTCCTTCGTAATCTTCTCAAGGTCTTCCGGTGTAGCAGCCCCGGTCTGCTTTAGCGCATAAATCTTTTCCACTGTTCCACGGATCGGATTTTCCTGAACAACTTCAATAATTTCCGCTTCTAAAAGCTTGTTGATATGCCGGTACAAGGTTGCAGGAGGAACTCCGTCAATCCGTTCTGAAAGATGCTGAGCAGACAGCTCTCTCCCATTAATTAAAGCCTGCGCAATTTTCATTCTGACCGGATGGAGAAGGAGTTTCGCTTTGGATGTTTGATTCATTACGGCTTTCACCTCTTATTATTATCACTTTTGATAATATAATATGAAACGATAATAATCAATATAAAAAAATACCCCCGCTGGATGGAGGTATTTCATGATTGCTGTAATCACAAGGGTTCCGGTAAACGGCAGCAGGAAATACGTCGGCCGGGAATACATCCCTTTGAAAAAGTAAGCGTATGCAGTGACAAGCAGGGCAAATAAAAGCAGCCCCAAAAGACCTTGGTGATTTCTCGACTTTACATAGTTTCCCGCTCCATAAACAATCGTGCTCCAGCAAATCGAAGCTCCGATCAGAAATAAAAGACTGCAAAGATAGTCCACTGCATCTGGAAAATAGTCGCTTCTGACAGGAATTGTGACTTTACATATCGATAGTGAAACAAACATGGACAACAGAAGCCATCCCCAATAAATAATGCCTCTGATTTTTCTCATTTTTATCTCATTTTTATCTCATTTCTTCCCTTTCAATTTAGAAGTTCCGATCCGTTCCCATTCCACAAAAGGGTCCGGATTTCCTTCTCCATCCGTCCATAAGCGGTAATGCACCCCATCAGCAACCACTTCCAGCACGAACTCTGAATAGAATTCTCCCCAGCTCCCAAGCGCTGCAGTTTTATTGACTCGAGTAATTTCGGGATGAAGGGAAACGACCTTCTCCTTGACAAAATTCAATTTTGACTGTGTGTATAGATAGATTGAAGCGGTACAGATGGCAAGGATTACGACCAGGATAATCAGGACATGTTTGTATTTCAATTCTCCACCCCTGTTATATGAACCATAATATTCCATTTGAATTTTATCATAACGGACAGAGAGTCTGTTTTCTATTTATATTTTAAAATGACAAAAAAAAAGACCACCCGCAGATGATCTCCTCACTCTTCTTCCTGATCCCAATCCTTTTTAAACCGGTCAAACTTGCCTTCCAAATCATCAAGCATCTGGATCAGGCGGTCTACGTCTTCAAGATCCGTTGATTCGGGATCCATTGAATCGATGACCTCCATGAACATATTCAGGCGGTTTTTTAAATAATCTATTTGTGAGTCTTTATCTTTTGCGGCATTTCCCATTTTGCATTCACTCCTTTCACCGTTTTCATGGTAGCGGATTTCTGGTGAATTGACAACTTTCCTTTATGCACGGTACTGGAGATTCATGATAAGATGGAGACTGTGATTTTATTTAAGGAGTTTTGATAATGAGCACTACTCACAGTTTACCCCCTATTACCCCTTCTTACGACCCGTGGGAAGCTTATATGGACATAGAACAATATGGAAAGCCAACCTTGACGAACGTTGAGTTTACGACGACAACGCTTTGCAATATGAGGTGCGAGCATTGCGCCGTCGGCTATACGCTGACTCCGAAGGATCCGAACGCGCTTCCTTTAGACCTGCTGATCCGCCGTTTGGATGAAATTCCGAATTTGCGGTCATTCAGCATTACGGGCGGTGAGCCGATGATGTCGATGAAGTCGGTGAACAACTATGTTGTGCCGCTTTTGAAATATGCGCATGAGCGCGGTGTCCGCACTCAGATCAATTCAAACCTGACACTTGATCTGGCCAGGTATGAGAAAATCATTCCTTACCTGGATGTTCTGCACATCTCCCATAACTGGGGCACGATGGAGGACTTTGCTGAAGGCGGCTTCGCAATGATGGAGAAAAAGCCGACCTTTGAGCAACGCGCGAAATATTTTGACCGGATGGTGGAAAACAGCCGTGCGCTTGTCGCTGCAGGTGTAACCGTGTCCGCGGAGACAATGCTGAATAAGCGCACACTCCCACATCTTGAAAAAATCCACAAGCAGATTACAGAGGAAATGCTGTGTCAAAGGCATGAGGTGCACCCTATGTACCCGAGTGACTTTGCGAGCGCACTCGAAACTCTTTCCCTGGAGGAAACACGCCAAGCGATTCATAATCTGCTGGATGTACGAAATGAAGATGTTTGGATGCTGTTCGGCACCTTGCCGTTTTATGCATGCAGTGATTCTGATGAGGATTTGGAGCTGATGAGGAGACTGCGTGCTTCGAAAAACGTAACGGTCCGGAATGACCCGGATGGCCGGTCCCGCTTGAACGTCAATATTTTCACGGGAGAAGTTATTGTAACGGACTTCGGCGATACTCCTCCACTCGGCAACATTCAGACATCAACTCTTCAGAGCGCCTATGAAAAGTGGTCTGGTTCACCAATCGCCAAGTCATTAAGCTGCCACTGCCCGAGCGTCCAATGCCTCGGCCCAAATATTCTGGTGAAAAACAGCTACTATGCGAATGAAGATTTCACCATGAAAAAAGCGAAACTGTAAAGCCTTGGGGCTTTGCAGTTTTTTTGTTTGATGCGGCTGCGAATTTTGGGGGATGGTGTCTCCTGGTCGCTATTCGACAAGATTGGGTTGATATTCGACAAAACCGCGTGGATATTCGACATGCAGAGGTTGCTATTCGACAAATCCCCGTCGATATTCGACACCCCGCTCCTCCATTGAACCAGCAATACCCACATTTGCCCGTAATCGACACATTTTTGCCCGTAATCGACACGTTCTTGCCCGCTATCGACAAATTTCCGCCCGTAAATCCGCCGTCTGCCAAGTTAAATCCGCCCTATCCCAAGTGAAATCCCAACACCCAACAAAAAACACCGTCCAGCCCCCTGAACGGTGTCCTCCCACTCATTACCTCGGGCGATCCGAGACCATGTATCCAAAGGATAGGTGGTCCTGAACCGGAATCCATGCACCGATTCCCTGGGAGGTAACGTTTTTCACGTTGATTTTTCGCTTGTTTCCTTTGAGCTCGAGGTACACTTCCCCGTATGTCACTTTTCCTTTTTCGCTGATAGCCGGTGCGTATGCGTATAGGTAGCCCATTTTTTTTACGGGTACGTTGTAGATTTGATCTTTTTTGGTGCCGGATCCTATGATGGTTTCGAAGGAGAGCGGCAGGTTGGTTTTCTTCATGGCTTTCAGCAGCATCATGTTTTTCACGTCTTCGACCATTGGGACTTCAGAGGTAAGGCCGCCTTTAATTTTTTTCTGGTCGTTTTGTTTGTAATGGATTTGGGCGGCTGCTTTTCCTCCGCGGTTGTCCGACAGGTTCGAGTTGATGCGCTGGTATTCCCAGTGTGGCGTGGTTTCACTGGATTCATAGTTCAGTGCCCATCTGCCAAGGTAGATGGTCGCACGGTATCCAACTGCAAGGGGCGAATCGGAAATCGTTGTTTCATTCAGCTGCTTGATGAGATTCGGATTTTCAATTGGAACGGTGGAGGATTCGGAAAGCTCTCTTGCAAGCTCGCTCGGCTGCAGATATGGAAGGTTCTGCGCCGGATTAGGATACGTATTTTCCTTGGATATGTCCAGTACAGATGATGGGATTTTCGTTTTCGCTTCCGTCATGTAGATGCTTGAAAAACAAACGGATAATAGCACGGCTACACAAATGGTGATTCGTTTCATTTTCATGGGTGGGTCCCCTTCCAGCTTCTTTTCCTATAGTTTTTTCAGGGGTTGAGCGGATTATCCATCTTCCGCGAAAAAATGATGATTTTCAACAATTCAACACACTTTATGCATGTTTTGACACGAAATATTGGTAAAATAAAAAGTAACCTGAAAGGAGCTTTTTTATGAAAAAAATCATCGTTCTTTTTCTTTTTGCCTTATTCACCTTTCATCAGACCGGGGCTCTGGCTCATTCCACATTGGAGAGTTCAAACCCAGAGAAGGGCTCGACGGTGACGGAAAAACTGGATGAGATTCAGCTTACGTTTAATACAGAGGTTGAGGAGTCCAGTGCGTTTAAAGTGCTGAAAGACGGGAAGACAGAGGTTCCAGTCGAAAATATACAGATAAACGGCAGCACACTTACCGGGCAGCTGCCCGAGCAATTGGAAAACGGATCTTATACGGTTAGCTGGGATATTGTTGGAGCAGACGGCCATGTGATCAAAGATTCCCTGGAGTTTACATTAAACGTTCCAGCCCCTGTCCAGGAAGAACAGCCACCTGCCGAAGACAAGAAGAAAGAGCCTGCTGCTGAGAAAAAAGAAGAACCGGCTGCGAAAGAAAAAACAGCCTCTGAAACGCCTTCCGGTGACAGCACCATGGTCATTATCGGATCCATCCTTGCTATTGCTGCAGTTGCTGCGATCTTCTTCTCGGTAAGAAAAGGCCGTCGCTAATATGGTTTGGATTATGCTTTCTGAAGTTGGGCTGTATCTCAGCTTTTCCATCTTGATGGGAGCCCTCTTTATGTCTTACATACCAGAATCCAAGAAGCCGGACATTCATGTGCCGAAACGCTGGTTGCAGCTCGCGACGCTTGGAGTCGCTGTTTTTTCATTTTCTCCTGTGCTCGAGCTTGCTTCCCGATTTTATGAAACGAGAGGATTCTTCGGAGCCATTGTTCAGGTGATCAAGGATTTTCAAATTGGCCAAATGTGGGCACTCGCGCTTGTCCTAATTATCATGTTTTATTTATTTATTACCTTTGCGCCGATATTTGATGACGTCCAGTATCGGTCCATTTCTTTATTTTTCGTGATATCCCTTATCTTTTCAATTAGTGTGAACAGCCATACCTCTTCACTGAGCGGATACGGGATCCTTTACCACGCCATTCACTTTTTGACGATGAGTGTATGGATCGGAATTTTGCTGCAGGTCAGCTGGTTCTCAAAAAACAGCAGGAATTGGCTGTCCTTTTTAAAATGGTTTACGCCTGTTGCAATGATTCTGGTGGTCCTTGTCATTTTCACAGGGTTTCTGCTGATGACACTGCTGATGAACGTCGCTGAATATCCGCAAACCTGGGTACTCAATTACGGACAGTACTTACTGATTAAGCATTTAATTGTTATTCCGGTTCTCGCATTTGGATTTTTGAATGGTTTTTATATGAAGGGACGCCTTCGAAAGGGAAACGAAGGGGATCCCCGCAGATGGACGAAAACAGAGAGTCTGTTTCTGCTGATCGTATTTCCGGTTACGGGTCTTCTCGGGCAGCAGGAGCCGCCGCATAACATTGAAGTAACGAAAGTGAGCGATGGGATTTCCCCTATGTTCCAGCTCCTGTCCCCTGACAGTCAGATTGGGTTTGCATTTGGGGGGCTTAGCTTTTTATTCGGACTGCTGGCCGTTCTCTTTTTAACCCTGCTTATCCTCCAGTTCCGGAAAAATGGACCGGCCATACCGGCATTTATTATGGGGCTGCTGTTCACGGTCTCTTCTTATCTCTTTATCATGGCAAGTATTTAAAGAGGGCAGACTGCGCCCTCTTTTTTTTAAAAATACTTATCTGAATATTTACAAATTTAATCTAAAATTATATGATAGCAGTAAGCAACCTAAAGTGTGATTGTGGTTTCGTCCTACAAATTTTTGGCTGACTCTGAATGGAGTCAGCCGCTTTTTTTTGGACCCAGGTACCAAAAAAAGAGAACCCCCACACCCGGGAGTTCTCTCATCCTTATAGCAAATAAAACCCAATCCCCATAATAAAGTAAGCCGCGAGTAGTGTTGCTCCTTCAAACCAGTTTGTATCCCCGTCGTTAGTCAGGATAATCGTTAAAAAGACGGCTGTAACCATGGAGATGAGCTCTGGCATGGTAAAGACAAGCGTTAGGTTATTTTCAAACATTAGTGAAAGCAAAACAAGCAGAGGCGCTACAAACATGGCGATTTGCAGCGTAGATCCTACGGCAATTTCCACGGCAACGTTCATTTTGTTTTTATAGGCCATAACAATTGCGGATGCGTGCTCCGCTGCATTCCCGACGATGGCAACGATGATGATCCCGATAAACAGCTCGCTCCAGCCCAGTGTTTCTCCTACTTCTTCAAATGTGTGCACAAGATTTTCAGAAACATAAGCAACAGCGATTGTGGCAAGAAGAAGGACAAGGGTTGCTTTCTTTGCCCCCCACTCCGGTTCCTCGTGTTCACCCGCTTCATCTGTTTTATGCTTATACACCCCGCGGTGAGTCACCAGCTTGAAGAACAGGGCAAAAAGATACAGCAAAATCAGGATGATGGAAATCCCCACACTGAACGTCAGGGTCTTGCCCTCATCCATGTCCATGGAGAACACCTCCGGAATAACGAAGGCAACGATGATTGAGAAAATCAGCAGTCCTGAGTTGTGTCTCGCATCGTAGACGTTGAACTCTTGCCTCTTGTACTTTAGTCCGCCCACAAGGAAGGATAGGCCCCCGACAAGAAGAAGGTTTCCAATAACGGAACCAGTTAATGAAGCGAGAACGACTCCGTTTAAACCTGCCTGCAGGGCAAATATTGAGATGATCAGCTCAACAGCGTTCCCGAATGTCGCATTTAATAGTCCCCCAATTCTCGGACCAGCTACTATGGCCAGACTTTCGGTCGCTCTTCCCATAAACCCGGCCAGTGCGATAATCGTCAGACAGTAAACGGCGAACATAATCAAAGAAGGCCAATGAAGCAGGCTGCCAAGAACAGACAGCGGAATTCCAGCTATAACTGCAATAAGAAAAATTCGATTTACCATACCTTCACCTTACTTTCCATGATCATTAATATGTATTTCCAAATGCTGACCCTCATGTATGTTTCCCCGTTTTTGTTGCAAATTAACCTTGAAAGCAAGGAGGATTGATAAAATGTCTGCTCAGCTTGAAGAAAAAATCATGAAGCTTCTCGACAACCATCAGATCGGATCGATGGCAACGGTTCGGAACGGCAAGCCCTACTCCCGTTTTATGCTGTTTTTTCATGATGGATTAACCCTTTATACGGCAACGAGTAAAAAAACCCATAAAGCAGAGGATATCCGCGAAAATCCGGCTGTTCATCTATTGCTGGGGCTTGAAGGAAATGGCTTCCGGGATGAGTATGCAGAGATCGAAGCAAACGCCTCGGTTGAAGAGTCCTCATCACTCAAAGAAAAGTTTTGGAACGAGAAGTTAAAGGATTGGATCAAAAGCCCTGACGATCCTGATTTTTTGCTATTAAAGCTCGAACCTGAAAAGTTCTGCTATTTCTCAAAAGCCGGCGAAGATCCGGAAACACTTACGATGGATTGAGGAGGACGGTCATATTTGACCGTTCTTTTTCAATTTAGCCTTGAACCGTGCAATTCATACCAAAAAAAGACCGGCTCCATGCGGAACCGGCTTCTTACTCAACAATTTCAAACGTTTCCTTAATTTCAATGCTGTCCTCCACAGACCGTACCATCGAACAATTTTTACGGGTTAGCTCCATAGCCTTCTTCATAGTCTCTTCCTTCAGGTTCTTCCCTTTAATCGTAAAGTGGACGTGGATCTTCTCAATCCGGTTCGCTTCTGCTTCATTTCTTTCTGCGTTCGCTTCAATTTGAATATCCTCAATTTCAAGCCGCTTCTTCTCAAGGATCTTCCGGAGTACTCCTCCGCTGCATACGGCAATGGAAGCAACCATCAGCTGATAGGGTCTGAAGCCATGCTGCTCATCTCCTGAAACCTGCAGATTCCCGAATTCTACTTCCGATGAAAATCCTTTTTCCGTCATTTTAAAGTTCATGGCCAATCCCTCCTTTTTCCTTATCTTATCCTTTTTCTTCAATATGCTGAAATATGTTGCCTGCTAACACTGGCGGTGATACGCTGAAATAAGTGAGAAATTTACAACAGCGGGGTTTAACATATGAATAAATTGCGTTTTGCCATTTTAATCAGCATCGTGACCGTCTCCGGTTTTTCTCAAGGCATGCTTCTCCCTGTCATCGCCATTCTTTTTGAACAGCAGGGGTACCCCTCGTCTTTAAATGGATTGCACGCAACCGGACTTTATATTGGAGTATTGCTGGCCTCTCCTTTTATGGAAAAGCCTTTGCAAAAACTCGGCTATAAAAAGATGATTATCATCGGAGGCTTTCTTGTAATGGCTAGCCTTTTTGCCTTCCCGGTTCTCCAGTCATTCTGGATTTGGTTTGTCCTCAGGCTGCTCGTTGGAATTGGGGATCACATGCTGCACTTTTCAACCCAAACATGGATTACATCCATTTCCTCTGACCAAAACAGAGGGAAAAACATTTCCCTGTATGGAATCTGCTTCGGACTCGGTTTTGCCGCCGGTCCTATCCTGACCGGTGCAGCGGCAGTAAATCCAAACCTGCCTTTTATCATCAGCGGATTCATCAGTCTTGTGATTTGGGGACTTGCCTTTCTGTTAAGAAATGACTTCCCGGAGCACCAGTCTTCAGGCGCTTCCGGAAGCACTGCACGCTTCAAGGATGCATGGAAGCTTTCATGGATCGCCTTTCTTCCTCCGTTCATATACGGATTCCTGGAGTCCTCGCTAAACGGAAACTATCCCGTTTATGCGTTGAGGCAAGGGTTCTCCCCTGAAAATGTTGCCATCCTCCTTCCGGCGTTTGCAGTAGGAGGCATCATTTTTCAGCTCCCGCTCGGCATTCTCAGTGATAAGTTCGGTCGAAAGCGGACGATCCCGATCGTTTTGTTTATCGGATTCCTGGCCTTTACAGCAGCAAGCTTCACCCAATCCTTCATCCTGCTGCTTGTTTGTTTCTTTATTGCCGGCATGGTGCTCGGATCGACGTTCTCCCTCGGCCTTACCTATATGGCTGACCTGCTTCCAAAGCATTTGCTGCCGGCAGGAAATCTGCTCTGCGGAATCTGTTTCAGCATTGGCAGCATCAGCGGACCCGTTATCGGCGGGCTCTACATGGAATACGTCCCCGGCAGCAACTTCTTTTATATCGTTGCCTTCCTGCTGCTCATCGTTTTCGCGGTCTATGCGTTCAACAGAAATGAACAGGAAAAAACAGTCGCCTGCAAGCAATAGGCGGCTGTTTTTTTATGAGGTTGGCGGGACAGTTCCAAGCCCGATCGGCTAAATTCCAGGCTGGAACGGATAAATTCGGGGACCGATTGGACAATTTAGGTGCGCCATCGGACAAATTAATTGGAACGGACAGATTCCTGACCCAATCGGCTAAATTTCAGACTGGAACGGCTAAATTAGTATGCCGGTCAGACAAATAAACGGCGTCATTGGACAAATTAATTAACGGACAGATTCCTGGCCCAATCGGCTAAATTCCTGGCTGGAACGGCTAAATTGGCACGCCGATCGGACAAATTACGTGCGCCATCGGACAAATTAATTCGAACGGACAGATTCCTGGCCCGACCGGCTAAATTCGGGGCTGGAACGGCTAAATTAGTATGCCGGTCGGACAAATACACGGCGTCATTGGACAAATTAATTCGAACGGACAGATTCCTGGCCCGATCGGCTAAATTCGGGGCTGGAACGGCTAAATTAGTATGCGGGTCGGACAAATAAACGGCGTCATTGGACAAATTAATTCGAACGGACAGATTCCTGGTCCGATCGGCTAAAATGAGAGGCCGGTTGGACAAATAAACGGCGCCATCGGACAAATTAATTCAAACGGACAGATTCCTGGCCCGATCGGCTAAATTCCAGGCTGCAACGGCTAAATTCGGACGCCGCTCGGACAAATTACGTGCGCCATCGGACAAATTAATTCGATCGGACAGATTCCAGGCTCAATCGGCTAAATTCAGAGGCCGGTCGGACAAATTACATGCACCATCGGACAAATTAATTCAAACGGATAGTTTCCTGGCCCGATCGGCTAAATTCCAGGCTGCAACGGCTAAATTCGGACGCCGCTCGGACAAATAAATTGAGTCATCGTTGTGAATTTGACTCCCGGGGATGTGTTGCATTTCATAAGTACTTCGACAAGTATGAGCTAGGCTAAATGGAGCGGAAAAAACAAATTCAATTAAAAAGGCTCTTAGAACTTTCTTTCCATACGGACAGCTTTAACTGCGATGAGTAAAGAAAAATGCCTTTTTTAAAAAAACAGTTGAACATTCTGAATTATCTGTTATATAATACAAATATAAATAATAATCTGTATCATAACAAAAAAGGAGCGGATGAAAATGAGCAGACAAGAACGGAAAAACATGGTGGAGTATATTGCAGCGATGAAAGAGATGGATCGGGAAATGTTCATGTACATGACGGATGAAGAAGTGGAACATATTTACTCGAATGTTTACAGCCGGAACATTGAAATGGGCGAATAAAAGGCAAAAAAAAATCACCCGGCAGTTGGAGGGTGATTTTTTATGGCTTCAGAGGAACTAAGCTTTTCGTCTCATCCGACCATTCCGTTCGAGACTTCGCGATTTCGATTCGCATGCCCAGCTTTTTATACTTTTCAACGAATGCTTCAAGTCTTTTTATTCTAGTCCCTGTTTTCATTATCGATCGCCTCTCCATTTCACAAATTTCCGTGACATTTAGCGGAAGACTATGCTGATCTGACAAGGAATGCCGTTCCCGCAATGCAGGCTTGTTCATCTATCAATACCATACTTTTAAATTCCAATCTTGTCCAGCTACCTTAGGCTGAACTTTTTTCACAAAAAACGACGTTAAGATGGCCTATAAAGCAGCGGCAAGCTCCTTGTTTTTTACTCTACTCTACGTATACCCGCTTTATTTATATTTAAATACCTAAATTGCAAATTTAATGTGTTCTTTTATTATAGAACGTTTGTTCCGTTTGTGTAAAGGGCATTTTGCTGCAAAAACATAAAAAAAGCCGACCCCTAAGGATCAGCTATTCATACACTTAATGGTAACCATTCTGGCCGTTTGCACTGGAGCTCGTTTTGTTGGACGGCTTGCTTTTGGAGTTTTGCTTCGTGTGGCTTCCGCCTGATTTATTTTGCTTTGCCATTGTGAATCCCTCCTGTGCATGGTTGAAGAAGCATGGTTGCTTCTTTAATAGTCTGCCATGTCAAGCTTCACCTATTCCCGTCTCTATTTACCAAAATGGCATTCAATTCGCCGCTCATAATGATGATCATGCCGGTTAAGTAAAACCAGATCATGAAAACGATAATGCCGCCAATGCTCCCGTATGTCGCACTGTAATTGCCGAAGTTGCTCACATAATTGGAGAACAAATAGGAAACGCCAATCCACCCCACTGTTGAAAATAGAGCACCCGGAAACGCCTGTCTCCACATCATTTTTTTGTTCGGAGCGAGCTTATGAAGAAGGATAAAGATGAAAAAGATGATGATGGCACTTACAGCCCAGCGAATGATATTCCAAACGGTAAAAAACAGCCCGGGTATTCCAAACGCTTTAAATATAAATAAGCCGATTTCTTGTCCAAAAACAGGAAAAAGCAAAGCAATGACAATGACCGCCATCATAACAACAGCAAGCAGAATCGCAATGGCTCTTGATTTTAAGTACGACCGGTTTTCTCTGACGTCAAAAGCCCGATTGAATGCCCTCATGATGGAATCAATTCCATTAGAGGCTGACCAGACGGCAGCCAGTATACCAAACGTAAACAGCAGTCCGCTTTCCTGGTTCAAAAGCTGATACAAGGCGCTTTCCATCACTAAAATGGTGTCAGCTGGGGCGAACTGCCGGATAAATTTCAGCAAGTCCTCTACAGACAACGGAATAAACGCAATTAGTGTAATCAAGGCGATCATGAAGGGAAATAGGGATAGCAGAAAAAAATAGGCCAGCTCTGCGGACAGTCCGGCCACCTCGTCTCTTGAGAATCTTCTGATGAGTTCAGTGATGATCGTAGGATTTTTTCTGCTTCTCACATAAATCACCTGCTTTTAGTCTGATTTACTTGAAAGAATCCGCTCCTTTGCATCCTTAATGGCTTCAATCACAACAGGAGTGGTTTCTTTCAATTCATTTACTTTTTCATTCACAAAACGCAAATCCTCACTAACACTTTGAACCATATCTTTTGCATCGTTTAATTTTGATTTCAAATCTTCAGATAAAAGGGAAGGGTTATGATAGTAATAGATTGCCTTTTCTCCAAGCTCTCTCGCCTCTTCAATTACGGCTTCCCTTGTCGGTTTGTGAAACATCGATAGCACAAAACCGGCAGCCGCCCCAATACATACGTTACGCAAAAGTATATTCTTCTCTCCCATTTAGCATGCCCCTTTTCTATTATGAAAGTTTCTCGTTCACCTTGATTTCTTCAAGCAATCCCCTGCAGCCTTTTCTGACAAGGCCGTATACCTCTTCAAAATTCCCAGTAAAATAAGGATCAGGTACATCCAGCACTTCTGCATCCTCTACATAATCAAGCAAACGACCAATATGTCCGGTTTGATCATATCCCGCCATTCTGCGAACATTTCCCAGGTTTTCGGCATCCATACAGACGATGTAATCAAAGTTGGATAAATCCTCTTTCACCACTTGTCTTGCTGCCATTCCCTCAAATGAAATGGCATTCCGTGTCAGGATGTCCTGTGTCCCTTCGTGCGGCGCCTTCCCGATATGCCAGTCTCCTGTACCGGCTGAGTCCACCGATATTCTGCTTTCCAATCCTTCTTCTTTTACCAGCCCTCTGAACACAGCCTCCGCCATTGGCGAACGGCAAATGTTTCCGAGGCAAACAAACAGAACATGTATCAATGAGCAGCCTCCTTTACAAAGTATTTCGCTACTCAAAACTTTACCTCAACTTTTGGAAAGAATCCAATTTTACTGTTAAATCCTTAGCGAATAGAAAAAACAATCTTCTGTTTTAACGAAAGAATTTTTTTCATACAGCCTTTGTGCACCCTTATTTGTTATAGAGGTCTCAAGGTTCAGTGCCTTGGCTCCTGTCTCACGGCACAGCTCGACAGCCTGATCAATCAGCTTCTGCCCCACTCCCTTGCCGCGGGCATGCTCCGCCACAAACAAATCATTTAATATCCAAATCCTTTGCATTCCTACAGAAGTGAAGGAGGGATACAGCTGGACGAAGCCTGCAGCACCATATTCATCTTCCGCAATAAAGATGACGGACTCCTCTTTTTCAAGCCGGTCTTTTAGAAATTGTGCCGCACCTTCCAAATCGGAGGGCTGGCTGTAGAATATCCGGTAAGCGTTGAAAAGGGGGGCTATTGTGCCTGCATCTTTTATGGAGGCTTTTAATATCTTCATTATCATTCTCCTCGCGATAATAAGCTCTTCTTTAAAATTTAGACAAGCCATCTCCTTTTTCCTTCTCACATGGTACAATAAGAAAAACTCCGTACCCGAAAGGAAGAGACCTTTGAATTTAACTGAAAAATCAACCGAAAATGTACAATATATGATCGACCAGATCACAACAAAGCTGCGAATGATTAACATTGGCGCAATCAAACCTGATCACTTTGACGGGGAAATGTACGAAGAATTGAAAGAGCTGTATGAATATGTAATGAAAAAAGACAACTTCAGCCCAAGCGAAATGCAGTCGATTACCGAGGAGCTTGGCAAGCTGAAAAAATAGGCTTTTGGCATCAGCTACCCTTTTCCTGCATATAAGTAGGGCAAAGGGGGAATTGGTGATGATTACAAGCTGGTGGCTTCTTACAGCTGCCCTGTTTTTGTTTCTCATAGCCGCTATTTTCTTTATCTTTTTTGCCCTGAAAACCGGCATCCGTCCTGAAGATTCCGAGCATATTGACCCACTTGATGATGAGACGGATGATAAAGAAAAGGATGTACAAAAATAGGCTTCCCGTTTCATTACGGGAAGCCTTTTTTTTCTATGTTATTTTAAAAGATTCAATGCCTCGCGATTAAATGCCGGCAGGTCATCAGGCGTACGGCTTGTTACTAATTGATTGCCGCACACGACTACTTCCTTGTCATGGAAGTTCACTCCCGCATACTCCATATCCACACGAATGGATTTAAAGCCTGTTGCATCGCGGCCTTCCAGTGCCTTTGCTGTAATCAGCAGCTGCGGTCCGTGGCAAATCGCAAAGACCGGTTTTTTATCCTCCATAAATGATTTGGAGAATTGAACGAAACGGTCATCCGCACGAAGCTGATCCGGAGAGAATCCTCCCGGCAGCAATAACGCATCAAAGTCTTCAGGCTTCACATCATCGATGGATGCATCGGATGTAACAGTCGCTTCCCCCTGTTTGCCTTTTAGCGTTTTTCCTTTTTCCATCTCGATAACGGTTAATTCGTGTCCAGCCTCTTTAAAGGCTTTCGCAGGATCTGTGTACTCTACATCTTCAAAATCATTTGTCAATAATACAGCAACTTTTTTACCCATTGATAAAAACCTCCAAAGTTTCATTGTTTTTCTTGCTCTATAGTAAATGTACCCTTTTCATCTGCAAACAAACATGTTGATGTGCCATCAGGCATGGAATGGTAGAAAACTGGCAGGGCAGAAGGCTTGTACCAACTTCGTTAAGAATGCCTCCGGTGCAGTAGACGGAAAGGTAGATTGGTTGTTCCTGTTCCATGAAAATGAGCTCGTCCCGGCAAGTGGTGAAGGCCGTTACACGAGAACGGATCAGATTTCCGGAACATCTTCGCATCGACTAAATCACATTATAAAAAAATCTCCTCGTCTGAATAGGTATAGTAAAACTCTACTCAAACGAGGTCAGTTTGTATACGCTTACAATTCTGTCCTCTGGAAAATTATTGAGCCGGATCCCTTTTTACATGCAAGATTTCAATTTCTTTTAGAAAATGAAAAACCCGTTCCTCGTACTTTTTCCTGTCCGTCAAAAAGGCTTGGGCATGGCCGGCTTTTGGAACCAGATACAGGTGCTTTTTCCCCTTCTTTTTTTTCCTGAAAAGATCAAGCGACATTTGAAGCGGGATGAACCGGTCTTCCTTGCCATGAATGAAGAGGATCGGCGTCTCTACCTGCTCTAGCTCACGAATCGGTGAAATCTCGCGGAATCCCCAGCCATACCGGATCTTTGTGACAAAACTCGTTAAAAGAATGAGCGGAGAAAAACGGATTTTGAAATCCAGAGCAAGCCGGAGCCGCATAAGCGCAGTCAAATCACTGAACGGACAATCCGCAATACAGAACCCCACCCGGCTGTCCTCTTTTATATATTGCAGCGAAGAGGCAGCGCCAAGCGATTCGCCAAGCAGTCCGATGAAGGCATGGCTCCCGAGCTTTTCAAATAGATGGTCCACCCATGCACACAGATCATCCTTCTCAAAAAAGCCGAATGACGTATGATTTCCGCCGCTCAGACCATGATAGCGGTGATCACATAAAAGCACGTGATACCCGCGTTTATGAAACATCTCGACATATTTGAAGCTGCCAAACAGCGACCAGGTGATGCCATGGGCAATAATCACGGCCTTTTTGCTATTTTCAACCGGAAAAAACATCCCGTGGATTTGATAGCCATGCTTTGAATCGATAAACAGCTCTTCCTTCTCAATCTGTTCAAAGTGAACCGCATTAATTTCTCCGCTTTTAACACCCATTGCAAAAGTTTCGTGATATTCCACTTTTCGGGGGAAAATGATAAGGTTGCTAAAATAAAGCGGAATCGATACCGCGGCTAAGCAAAGGACGAAAAAAGCTGATGCAACAGCAAACCACACCATGCCCCCACCCTCTTTTCACACAATTTTTATATCTTATTAACCAACAGAATTATATGTGAGGATTGTTCATCCAAATGTGAGTCTTTATTAATTTTTGATAAATTCCAAAAGAGCAGAAAGTGGATTAATAAGGAAAAGCCCCCTAAAATGCAAGTATATTGACGGGTTGGAGGCAGAAATTATGGAATGTGATGTACTTATTGCAGGCGGAGGAATAAGCGGTCTGACCGCAGCCGCCTTTTTAGCCGAAAGAGGGCTTGAAGTAACCGTGGCGGAAGCATCCAGCGAATGGGGAGGATGTGCCGGAAAATTTCAGCGAGGACCCTTTCTATTCCCGGCGGGAGCAACACTTGGAATGGGATTTGAACAAGGCGGTATCCATCAGCGTCTGTTTGAAAAACTCGGAATCTCCTTCCCGTACGCGCTGCCGCTCGAAACCGTTATGGGAATTCACACGCCTGCCGGCTACCTGGAGTACAAACAGAATCGGACACGCCATCTTGAGGAATTAGGGAACATGTTCCCGGAAGCTGCAGAACGGATTGTCTCTTTTTATCAGGAAATCTGGAAAATCGGTTCAGAGGTCAATAAACTGCTCGGTACACTTCCCGTTTTGCCCCCTGCTTCATTGAGGGATATTGGCGATTTGCTGTTTTCACTTAAACCAAGCAGTGTTACCGTCCTCCCCTACTTTTACAAAACCGTCGGACAACTCTTGAAAAAGCACAGACTCCATGAACTATTTGGGTTTGTCCACCTGCTGGATGCCCAGCTAATCGACTCCATGCAGACAGATTCAGCAAATTGCTCCGCCATCATGGGTGCCTATGCCCTGACGATTTACCATGAAGGAGCTTTTTATATAGAGGGAGGATTGAACAGGCTCGCTCATGTACTGAGTACTGCAGCGAAAAACTCCGGCGCCATTTTAGAAAAACGCACCTGGATCCAGTCGGTTACTCAAAACGAAGCGGGAATGTTTTTTGCGACAGATCAGAAAGGGCGAAGATGGACGGCCCCTCACTTCATCTCCACCGTGCCTGTGCAAAATTTGCTGGAGCTTTTGGACGAGCCACTCAAAAAGAAAATCGGCCTCCGCTATGAGAAAAAAGCACAAAGCCGCCAATGGGGAACGATGACACTGTACTTGGCGGTAAAAGAAGACATCATACCAGACGGAACCCCGCTCTTCCAGCAGGTCCTAACCGATGAGCACGGGCAGATGGCAGAAGGAGCCCACCTCTTCCTCTCTCTATCTTCTAAAGAAGACCGGCTCCGCGCACCCGAAGGCTACCGCACCCTGAACGTCAGTACGCACACAGACTTGGCCCTGTGGGACACGAAGGAAAAGTACGATGCCTATAAGGAGCAGCTCCGCCGCAAGATGATCGATGGCGTAAAAAAAGCCCTGCCGCTAATCGAAAAAGGCATCGTAAAGGAAGAAATCGGAGCACCAAAAGCATGGGAACGATTCACAAAACGCAAGGACGGCATGGTCGGCGGCCTCCCGCAAACCCTCGACCACGCACTATTCAATAGTTTATCCCACCGGACAGGTGTAAAAGGCCTATGGGTTTGCGGTGACAGCATCTTTCCAGGAGCAGGGACAGCCGGAGTGTCAGTGAGCGGGTATCATGTATACCGGTCAATCATGCGAGCGTTGGGCAGGCGGTATTTGTAGTGGGCTATTGGGGGAACGGTTTTGTCTGAAGAAACTGTAATTTTCAGCGGCTGATCATGTTTTTGTCTGACAAGTTTGTCTGACAAACCCTGATTTCCGCGTTCTGCACGCGCTTGTCTGACTATTTTATCTGACAAACCTTGTTTTTCCGCCTTATGCACGCACTTGTCTGACTATTTTGTCTGACAAACCCTAATTTTCCGCCTTCTGCACGCGCTTGTCTGACTATTTTGTCTGACAAACCCTGTTTTCCCGCCATCCGCTCGCGCTTGTCTGACTATTTTGTCTGACAAACCAGCTTTTCCCACACCCTCCCCAATCCATCCCACACAAAAAAAAGCCGGCGCTGCCGCCGGCTTTTTCCCGTTTAAACCTGTCCCCTTCTTGCAAAATCAACGAACCGGAATTTGTCGAGCCGGTGGCGGGATTCTGTGAATTGGAATAGGCTTGTGTCTTCAAGGTATACATAGTTTTTCACGACGACGACGTGGGTGAAGTCGTGGAGGTCAAGGTAGGCACGGTCTTCGCTTGTGCATTCCTCGACGGTGATTTCTTTTTCGGCGTAGCCAATTTTCAGGCCTAGTTCGCCTTCCAGGTGTTCATAGATACTGTTTTTACAAATTTCTTCTGTTAGGGCCGGGACGATGCGCTTGTCGAGAAAGTCCTTGTCCAGAATGATTTTTTCACCTTTAATCTCCCTGGAACGGACGATTTTCCACACTTCATCGTCTGCTCCGCATGTCAGGTGCTTTGAAACTCGGTCGTCGGCTTTGATAAGCGCGAGCTGATGGACATTTGTTACAGTTTGGGAGCCAAATGTTTTTGATAGTTCTTTAAAGCTGACCAGGCCGGATACGGGAAAGCTCATTCGCTGGGTGTCCAGTACGACTGAACCTTTCCCTTTTATTTTCTGAATATGGCCGTTTTGGGCAAGAAGGTTTAGGGCTTTGCGGATTGTTTCCCGCGATGCTTCGTATTTGTCGGACAGGACGTTTTCGGAGGGGAGCACTTCTCCAGGTTTTAGCCTGCCCTCTTGAATGGTTTCCAGCAGTTCCTGGTACACCACTTGATATTTGGTTTTTGCCATCCTCTTCACCATTTTCTGTTATTTTACTGTTTGGTTAGATGATATACGATGGATTCGTAAGGACGCAATGAAATTTTCTCTGCTGTTTCCGGGCTGTCCTCATAGTTGCTGATCAATATTTCCACATCATAGCCGTCAAAAGAAAGCTGTGCCGGCAATTCGAATTGTGTTTCTTTTGCATAAAAATTGTTCACGCTCAGCAGTTTTTCGCCTTCTCCATTACGGATATAAGCGAATATTTCAGGATGATCCTCGAGGATCAGCTGATAGTCTCCGTCTGTCACAATTTCTACTTCCTTGCGGAGCTGGTTTAGCTTTTTGTAATGATAAAATACGGAATCCTTATCTTTTACGGCGGCGTCTGCATTGATTTCCTTATAATTCGAAGCAACAGGGATCCAAGGGGTGCCGGTTGTAAATCCTGAGTGCTGATCCGTATTCCACTGAACCGGAGTCCGGGAATTATCTCTTGATTTACTCTTCAGGATTTCAAGAATCTCTTCTTCGCTTCGGCCTTCCTGCTGCAGGATCTTATACATGTTCAGCGACTCCACGTCACGGTATTGGCTGATGTGTTCGAACTTCGGATTGGTCATGCCGAATTCTTCACCCTGATAAATGTACGGGGTTCCCTGCATCATGTGGATGACGGTGGCAAGCATCTTGGCTGATTCTAACCGGTACTCTCCGTCATTTCCGTAACGCGAGACGATTCTCGGCTGATCATGGTTGCACCAGAACAGCGCGTTCCAGCCGCGGCCCTCGTTCATTTTGACCTGCCATGTAGAAAGAATGTCTTTTAGTTTTAGAAAGTCAAAGTCCGCGAGCGCCCACTTTTCTCCATTCGGATAATCAACCTTCAGATGATGGAAGTTGAATGTCATGCTCAGTTCTGTGCCTTCCTCGTTCGAGTAGCGGATACAGTGGTCGATCGTTGTGGATGACATTTCTCCAACCGTCATGGCGTCATACTTGGAGAAAACTTCGCGGTTCATTTCCTGCATGTATTCATGAACGCGCGGTCCGTCAGTATAAAACCTGCGGCCGTCTCCCGGTGCAATAGTGCCGTCATCATCCGGGAAATCCTGATTTTTTGAAATAAGATTGATGACATCCAGACGGAAGCCATCTACCCCCTTCTCAAACCAGAAGTTCATCATATCGTATACATCTTTTCGCAGTTTCTCGTTTTCCCAGTTAAGGTCAGCCTGTGTCACATCGAACAGATGAAGATAGTTTTCGCCTGTTGCTTGGTCAAGCTGCCATGCTGATCCGCCGAATTTGGAAACCCAGTTCGTTGGGGCGCTTCCATCTTCTTTTGATTCTCTCCAAATGTAATAATCACGGTACGGATTGTCTTTGGACTGTGCTGCCTGTTTGAACCATTCATGCTCTGTAGAGGTGTGGTTCACGACGATATCCATAATGATTTTCAAACCCCGTTCATGTGCTTCTGCAAGCAGGCGGTCGAAATCTTCCATTGTTCCGTATTCGTGGTGAATATGATAGTAGTCGCTAATATCGTAGCCGTTGTCCTTTTGAGGAGATGAATAGATTGGGGTCAGCCAAACGACATCCACTCCAAGCTCCTTCAAATAATCCAATTTTTCAATAATCCCCTGAATATCGCCCGTTCCGTTTCCTGACGTATCATTGAAGCTTTTCGGATAAATTTGATAAACCGTTGATTTTTTCCACCATGGATGTTTCATTTTGGATGCACCACCATTTAGTAATTTTTATTTGAAAGAGTTTTTCCGGCAATTTATAAAAAGGGAAAGGGACAATTGCTTGTCCCGTCCGATTTTCCCGTATGAACGGGTGATGAGGAAACTCCTCTTTATTTTGCTTTTTTCATCTTCGCCATGATATACGTTAGTACGAATGGGACGACGAGTGCGATAAGTACACCGATTCCAAATGATAGCCAGTATTCTTTTGAAATGGATAGGAAAGCAGGAAGACCGCCGATTCCGATCGAGAAGGCTTTAACTCCGCTGATGCTGATGATTAAACCGCCGAGTGCGGAAGCAATGATTGCTGCGATAAACGGATAGCGGTAACGTAAGTTCACTCCAAACATAGCCGGTTCCGTAACACCGAGATAAGCAGATAAGGCTGCGGTTCCAGCAAGTCCTTTTTGCTTTTCATCTTTAGCAACAAGCATCATGGCCAGAGCTGAAGACCCTTGTGCAATGTTTGAGAGTGCAAGCATTGGCCATAGGAAGGTTCCGCCCGCCGCAGCGAGCTGCAGGTCAACCGCAAGGAAAGTATGATGCATTCCGGTAATAACAAGCACGGCATAAAGACCGCCATACAGCAATCCGCCGATGGCTGCGAAGTTTGAGAACAGGGTTATAACTCCGTCTGTTAACAGATTTCCCAGAGCAAATGTAAGAGGTCCGATCGCAATGAACGATGCGAATCCAGTGATTAATAGCGTAACGGGCGGTACAACCAGCATTTGAATGGCGTCCGGTACCCGTTTAGTAAGAAATTTTTCAATAACGGCAAGCAGATAAGATGCGACAAGAATTGGAAGAACCTGACCTTGATACCCAATCTTTTCGATTTCCAGGCCGAATAGGTTCCAGACTGGAATATCCTTTGCAGTCCCGTATTCATAGGCACTAAGCAGAGCAGGGTTAACAAGAATCAATCCCAGCACAATACCGAGAAGAGGATTTCCGCCAAACCGCTTTACTGCCGACCAGCCAATGAGAACTGGCAGGAAGGTAAAGGCGGTACTTGCTATAAGGTTAATGATTCCCGCAAGGTCAGCCCATTGAGGGTAAACGGTAATAAGAGAATCTTTGAAAAAGATTCCTTTTCCTGTGAGAAGGTTGTTAATTCCAAGCAATAAACCAGCCGTTATGATGGCGGGAAGAATCGGGATAAAGATATCCGCAAGCATTTTGACAGCACGCTGCAGCGGATTCAGATTTTTCTCTGATGCAGATTTCACATCATCCTTTGACGCTTCACCGATTCCTGTCTGCTCAGCCATTTCGTTATAAACCTTGTTAACGGTTCCCTGTCCGATTACAACCTGGAACTGCCCGTTAGTTGAAAAAGAGCCTTTTACAACATCGATGCTTTCTAGTTTTTCTTTATCCACTTTGCTTTCATCCTTCAAAGCAAACCGGAGCCGTGTGACGCAGTGCGTAGCTGCGGAGATATTTTCTTTTCCGCCGATTGCATCGACAATCTCTTGTGCAGATTGTTTATGATTGCTCATTTTATTCCCTCCCGTAATCGTTTTCAAAAGTACGTGTATCTATTTCTGCATAGAGTGAGCATTTTGGTACTCTCATTCTTGTTGAACGATTCTTGCTATAATGCTCACCGCTTACATCTAAATAAGCAGACCTGTATATACAAGTTACGGTTTCATTATAAACATGTATGTACACGTTTTCAAGTAAAACATTCAAAAAAAATAAACAGGGTTAGCCCCTGCTTATTTCCTCTTCTTTATTCAGCTGTTCATGTTCAGGTTCCAAATGAATCAGAACCTCCATTTTATCAAATTGCTCGTTGATGTCCGCTTCAATTTGATCACATAGCTGGTGCGCGGTTGCAATATCCATTTCAGACGAAACAACAAGATGGAAATCAACATAGTTCTCCGGCCCAGCCTGACGCGTCCGAAAATTATGGAATTCGATATAACGGTCGCTGTAAGCTTCCACAATTTCAACGATCTGCTGTTCATCGGCCGGCGAAAGTCTTGCATCAAGCAGCGGAGGAAAGGATTCCTTCATCAGCTTATACGCCTCTGACATGATGTAGACAGCTAAAATAATTCCGATAATCGGATCAAGGAAATACCAATCTGTTAAGCTGACGAGCAGCAAGCTGACTGCAACTCCAAGCGATGTGTAGACATCCGTTAAAAGGTGAAGTGCATTGGATTTCATCGCAACGGAATTTGTTTTTTTCGCTACATTCCCGACAACCCTTGAAACGGCGAAATTAATAATAGCTCCAAGCACCATAACCCCAATTCCGAGAATCGGAAGGTGAACGGGTTCAGGATGCAGCAGCTTATGCACACATTCATAAATAATCCAGATTCCTGCTACAAAAATCAGCAGTGTTTCAATGGTTCCTGAAATATTTTCAACCTTCCCATGTCCATATGGATGTTCCTTATCGGCTGGCCTGTTTGACAGCCTGACAGAAAAAAAGGCAATGAGTGATGCGAGTAAATCCAGGGATGAGTGAATCGCTTCTGATAATACCGCTACAGACCCCGTAACGATACCGACTGCAATTTTCAAAATAACAATAAATGAATTGCTTAGGACGGATAAAAAAGCAATTTTTGGTGCATTCATAGCGTGACCTCCGTTTTTAATTCTGATTTATCCTACCAGATCAAATTCGTGTGGGTCTATAGCAACCTTTTTTGAGGTTTACACGAAAATGGGAGGTGTGTAAAAAAGTTTTCTCAGGCAAAATTTCATGAATGCTCCCAAATAAGTCAGCCTCAGCACAAAAAGTCATATGGATGATGCGGCGGCTGCTTCGGGAATAAGGCCTTCGGAAAAGATACAATCCAATCTCTTGCTGCCATTGCCGCAGCGATGGCGTCAATTTCATGTGGTGTCATGCTTTGCTCTTGTGGAATGCCCAATATGTTTTGGCTCTCAAACCACTGCAGTAAATAGGTTCTTGATTCTGCGGACTTTTTATACAGCAGTCCATGCTCTTTTTCCTTTTCCGAAAGCCTCATCATCATCGCTGCTCCAGGGTGGACCTCAGCAATCCTGATATCGGTCCTGACTCTTTCAACCAGCGCGGCAAGTGAAATCCCCCTCATTGTTAGGTACACCATTTTCGTCAAGGTCGGGGGCATAATCGAGCTCGATTTCAGTCCATGCTTGACCATTTCCCTCCGGAACCACCGGTCAGATGGCCTGTCCCCGCCTCCGTCATTATAGGACAGCGGAGAATCGATCCCTATCGTAAGAGGAAATCCGTTCGTTTTTTCTATTAGCTTTAAAATTCCAGCATCACTTAAGCCCGATTCCAAAGATAAAAGCTTCAGCTCCTCCCCTGCCAATTCAAAAAAAGCAGCTGCGGTGTCTTTATGATTAGAAGGTCCCGACAAATCAATTCCTATTACAAACATTTCCAACAACTCCAAATTCCGACATGTTTCTCGTGAAACATCGACACATTTTTCCTTATCTTATATGTACCACAAACAGACAAAAATAAAAGGCCAGAGAATTTCCTGGCCTTTCTTCTTTTAGGAAGGGAAAAACGGACTAACCACTCCTGTAATGAGATAATCAGTCAGTACTTTTGAGATGACGAGCACATTGTTGTTATTTAGTACATTGTCCAATTCGCTTCCTCTTGCAAGAACGAATTGCACTTTGCTATAAAGGTCATTATTTGCGATTGTGAACACAGCGATTCCATTCAAAAACGGGTTTGCATCACTTCCATACTGAACCGTAAGTGTCTGGTTAGGAAGCAAGGTTACATTCAAAGCCGGCCCCTGGTTTACAGGATTGCTGCCTGCACGTGCGTACAACGTGATCTGCAAAGTTGCTGTAGTGGTATTGATAAGTGTTTTAACTCCTGCCATAGCATTCTCTCCTCTCTATCAAGATAGTAGTATCTTATTCTCGCAGAGGGAGGGGGGAGAGGGCTTGTATAATAGAAAACAATAAAAAGGCAGGGGCAATTAACGCATCCTGCCTTCTTTTCCTAATAAAGTACGCTCTACCTTCTCTTTATAAAATGCCGAGGCAGGAGAGGAAAATGCACTTCGTTTTTTTAGAATCTTCTCTAGCTCCTGTTCATTTCTCAGCCGCTTAGCTGTCAGCTCCTGCTGTTCTTCCTCACTGGTTGCGCTGCTGAGTAAATGATCGATCGTCATCCGTTCTTTTTTTAAATCGGTTTCCGTGAGCATTCCTGCATTTTTCATTACTTTATAAGCCATACGGAGGTTTTCCGGAATTCCAGATAGATCTTCTAGCTTCAGAGGTTTACCCATTCCTTGCAGATTTTCGAACTCGCCATCCTTAATCGCCTTTTTTATCTTATCCTCCGCGGCAATCGTGAAAAAATCCATCGGCTGCTTCCTCCCTATTTGATTTCATTCACGTAATCCGGATAATCCGTAACCATACCATCTACTTCCATGCTTTTCAGAAAAGCGGCAGAGGCTTTGTCTCTTACCGTATAAGGGGTAATTCTCATTCCGAGAGCATGAATTTTTTGGACAAGACCCCGGTTAACGAGCTTTTTATTCGGATTAACAAATGAAGCATAGTTCGAGATTTCCTCAAGCTGCCTGCCTGAAATGCCAAGAGGGCGGTATTTCATAAGGACACCAATTTTTACGAATGGCAGGATTGCATGCATTTTTTTCATTGAATCTTGCTCAAAAGACTGAACCACTTTATCTGCAAGCGGATATTTCACTAACTCATCCGCTACCTGCTGCTCAATACCCGGATAAAGAGAAGGGCTTTTAAGTTCAATCAGCATGCCCGCTTTCCCATTATACCGCTCAAGCACCTCCGAAAAGGTCATAATCCCCTCCCCTTTAAATTCGGGAGAAAACCAGCTGCCTGCATCTAGCTTTTTCAGGTCGGCTGCATGTAAATCTCTAACCTCGCCGGTTCCATTCGTTGTCCGGTCGACACTCGTATCGTGAATAACCACCAATTCGCCGTCCCTTGAACGCTGTACATCAAATTCAATCCAGTCTGTTCCAATTTCTATTGCTTTGTCAAAGGAAGCCTTCGTATTTTCAGGTGCATACCCGGATGCCCCGCGATGAGCAATCGTCAGCATTTTGTTTTCTTCTCCTCCCGTAACCGGCTCTCCATATGCCTGTACGGCTTGTGACATAAGGAGCCCAATGAGTAAAACGCTGCAAAGGATGAGGAAGGAATTCTTCAACATGATCTCTCCTAACCATTTTCCTTCAGCGTAACTCTTTCGTTTTAACCCATCATAAAGGGACTGTGTTGATTTTTCAATTTTTGTGTGAAGAAAAAAAGGAGCTCGGAACCAGGAAATTTACAATGGAAGCGGTGATAAAGGTCCCGAAGCAGGGAATTTACCCAACAGCCAGCCCCCATTTCCAGAATATTTCTCCCCTTTCAGCCATATGAATCTATTAAATGGCAATAAAGGGGGACAAGTTAATGAGCGTGGAAGAAAAAGTCGCGAGGTACCGCGCTGTTTCTTTGCATATCAAGGAACTTGAATCAGAACAGAGCCAGCTAAAAGAGGAACTGCACGCTTATTTCGACGGCCGGTTTGGGGAAAATCAAAAGGGAAAAGCAGAAATTGGGGATTACGTCGTGCAGCGGCAGATTCGTTCGATGGATTCCTATGCTGAAGAAAACCTGATTGCCCGGCTGGAGGAGCTGCAATTGGAGGACTGCATCATGACCGTAAAAAAACCGAACAAAGAAAAAATTGACGCAGCACTAACTTTAGGGATTCTCTCAGGTGATCAGCTTAAGGACTGTATTCTCCATAAGCTTTCGAAAGCACTTATTGTTAAAGAAAAATAGCATTCACACCGAATCTTCGCGGATTCGGTTTTTTTGAATTTTGAGCTAAATAGATTGTTCTGCCCTTAGTTTAAGGACTGCTTAATAACCCAATTATGATTTTAATATATATTTTCCTGGTTTGAATGTCTTCTGAATTGGTTATTTAACCAGTACACTTGCAACTAGAATTTTGATACAGAAGGAGAGAACAACATGAGTGCGGGAAATCTCTGGTTTACACTATTAACATGTGCACTATTTATGGGTGCTGTTGCCTGGATTTCATATAAGAAATCTAAAAATGACGTAGGAGATTCAGATGGATATTTTCTTGCCGGAAGAGGATTAAATGGTACGTTTATTGCCGGGTCCCTCCTGCTTACGAACTTGTCAGCTGAACAGCTTGTCGGCTTAAATGGACAAGCCTACCGCACAAACCTTACCAACATGGCTTGGGAGGTTACCGCTGCGATTCCCATCATTATCATGGCACTTTATCTTCTGCCTAAATACCTCGGCGGGAATTTTACGACACTTCCTGAATTTTTGAGTAAACGCTTTGATGAAGGCGTTCGTTTATATACAGTCATTCTTTTCATGCTCGGCTACGTATTTGTCACGAGTCCCTCTATGCTTTATTCAGGGGCCATTGCCGTTCTTAAACTGTTTGATGTTCCTTCAATATTCGGAATCAGCTATGAGCAATCCATATGGGTCGTTGTATGGGGAATTGGAATAATCGGTGCGGCATACGCAATATTTGGCGGGTTAAAAGCCGTTGCAATTTCTGATACGTTAAACGGAATCGGGTTGCTCGTAATCGGGGCACTCGTTCCCATTCTTGGCTTTGTTGCTTTGGGCGGGGGAAATTTCCTTGATGGGGTTAAGGAAATTACTACGAATCATTCGGAAAAACTGAACGCAATCGGCGGACCTCAGGATTCGGTCCCGTTCGGCACCATTTTCACCGGAATGATCATTGCCAACCTGTTTTACTGGGCATCCAATCAATACGTCATCCAGCGTACCCTTGGGGCACAAAACCTTGCTGAAGGTCAAAAAGGTGTCATCATATCTGGTTTCTACAAGCTGTTGATTCCTCTATTCATGATGGTTCCGGGTGTCATTGTTTTTCACCAGTACGGCGATTCATTGAAATCAGTTGACCTTGCCTACCCGACATTAATCGCTGAAGTGCTGCCTACCTGGTTGTCCGGGATATTCCTTGCCGTTTTGCTTGGAGCAGTATTCAGCTCCTTCAACTCTCTATTAAACAGTGCAGCTACAATGTTTGCCCTGGATGTATACAAAGCCCGCTTCAATCCGAAGGTGAGTGATAAAAAACTAATCATGGTCAGCCAGTGGTTCGGAACTTTCCTGGCCCTTGTTACGCTTTTCATCGCTCCGCTGCTTATGTATGCACCAAACGGACTTTGGGATCTGATCCGCAAATTCACCGGATTTTTCAACGTACCGATTATCGCAATCGTTCTAATCGGTGTATTAACCAAATACGTACCTGCGATTGCCTGTAAAGTCATTATCATTTTTCACGTGATTGCTTACTACATGCTCATCTGGGGAACGGAACAGCTCTTTGGATTCAAGTGGGACATCAATTTCATTTACATTTATGCGGTTCTGTTCGCTGCGGAAATTGCCATCATGCTTACTTTTGGATGGATGAAACCAAGATCCACTCCTTACCAATTTAAATCCAGAGCGGTCGTAGACATGGTGCCATGGAAATATGCCCTGTCCACTTCCATTCTATTAATTGCTTTAGTAGCCATGACCTACATCGTCTTCTCGCCAATCGGACTCGCATACGAGCAGGCAATTGTATCACCTTATTTCTGGCCAGCCATTTTCGGAGTCACAGCTATCGCAGCCTTCTTTATGGTATGGTCCGTAAAATTCTGGAACAGACGCTACGCCCATTATGTCGCGAAGCAGCAAATGAATGTAAAAGAAATTAAAAGACGCGGCAAACTTGTACCCCATGGAGTCAGACCAAGCTTCATTAAATACAGCAGCAAGCAAGTCTAATGATGAAAAACCCCTCCTGCTTCATGCAGGAGGGGTTTTAGTTAGGTGGGTGTATGAAAGTTTAAAATCCCTTTTCAGGGAACTTTTCGAACCTCAGGCAGGGACGAACAGCCTCTTTCAAGCTATACTAGGTATTCAAGCCGAACTTAGTCTTTTTCCAGCCAGTTAGCTGGCGTTTCCGGCCGCTTAGGCTCCTTTTCCAGCCGGTTCCGCATGCTTTCCGGCCATTCTCCTTTTTCCAGCCGCCCCAGGTCTTTTACCGGCCGGCTCTCACTCTTTTCCAGCCGAACGGATTCCTTTTCCAGCCACTTCCGCACACTTTCCAGCCATTCTCCATTTTCCAGCCGAGCCTGGCCTTTTTCCGGCCGGCCCACACGCTTTTCCGGCCGAACCGATTCCTTTTCCATCCACTTCCGTACACTTTCCAGCCATTCTCCATTTTCCAGCCGAACCAGGCATTTTACCAGCCAGCCCGCCATCTTTTCCGGCCGAACGGATTCCTTTTCCAGCCACTTCCGCACACTTTCCGGCCATTCTCCATTTTCCAGCCGAACCTGGTCTTTTTCCCGCCGGCCGGCCCGCCATCTTTATCGGCCAAACCCTATTTCCCCGCCAATCCACCACCCGGTCCCTCACTAAAAATCTCCATATGCCCCTTTTCGGCCCTATAATAATCCAGCCGGTCCTTAAGAGTACCGGTGTGAAGTTCAAATTTATGGCCGTCAGGGTCTATGAAATAGATCGACTTTTTGTCTTTTTCGTTCCGTTCCCGTCCAGGGAGGATATGGACGTTCAAATTTTTCAGTTTCTTGAGCCAGCTCTCAAGATTTTTTTCTTCTATTGAAAAAGCAATATGTGTATAGGAACAAGCAATTTCATTTCTTGGTATATGTGCTTCTTCATTTAAGGCCACCCAGATTCCGCTGAGGTCAAAATAAGCGGTTGTTTTTCCTTTTACAAGCAGTTTTGCCCCCAGAACCTGCTCGTAAAAAGAGATCGACCGGGGTAGGCAGGAGACTGAAAAAAGCATGTGATTAAGGCCCTTGATCTTCATCTGTTATATCCCCTTTCATTCCCAAATTAAGGTTTCTGCTATAATTCCATGAAACGGTTCCCGTTCCTCCTTTTTCGAGTTATGATGAAGAGGTGACTTTACAGGAATTGGGGATACAGCCATGAGAATTAAAGATTGGGATTCTAATTTAAAGGTGCGTCTTTTCGGGGAAGCGATGATGAACGTTACGTTTTGGATGTTCTTCCCGTTCCTCGCTATTTATTTTTCGGATGAATTCGGCAAGGAAGCAGCCGGACTTTTCTTGATTGCTGCGCAGGTGTTTTCTGTATTTGCTAATTTGCTTGGGGGATATAGTGCGGATCGCTTCGGGCGGAAAAAAATGATGGTTCTTTCATCGATTGGACAGGGCCTTTCGTTTATCGTTTTTGGGATAGCCGTTTCTCCAGCGGTTGATATGCCTTCTATAGCATTTGTTTGCTTCGCGCTTGCCGGTGTGTTCGGCGCATTGTACTGGCCTGCAAGTCAGGCGATGATCGCCGATGTTGTTCCGGAAAAAGACCGGAGCGATGTATTTGCTGTTTTCTATACCTCATTGAACATTGCGGTCGTTCTTGGACCGATACTCGGCAGTATTTTCTACGTTCATTATAAGGTGGAGCTACTTGTCGTATCTGGACTTGTCTGCATCCTTCTAGCATTTATCTTGCTTAAATGGACAAGGGAGACGGCTCCTCTCGTCCTTTCAAATAACGCAAAAGCTGAAAATATAAAATGGTACCGTGTTGTCGGGGCACAAATGAAGGATTATGGGATCATTTTCCGCGACAAAACGTTTATGCTGTACATATTAGCCGGAGTACTCGGGGCACAGACCTTTATGCAGCTCGACTTGCTGATGCCCGTATATATTAAGGAAGTCATTAAACAGGAAACCATTTTCAGCTTTTTTAATTGGAATATGACTGTAAATGGTGAACAGTCCTTTGGAATCGTACTCTCTGAAAATGGACTTCTTGTAGCCATCTTTACGATTTCTGTCACACGTTGGATGACAAAGTACAGGGAGCGGAATGTGTTTATCTGGTCTTCCGTCTTCTATGCCATTTCCATCCTCTGGTTCGGCCAGATGTCCAGTACGGCTGGATTCCTCGGGGCGATGGCACTGTTTACTTTTGCCGAGCTAATGACGGCTGGTCTTCAGCAAAGCTTTATTTCAAAAATTGCTCCGGAGACAATGCGCGGCCAATATTTTGCTGCAGCGAGTCTTCGGTTTACAATCGGGAGGACGATTGCTCCGCTATCGATCCCTATGACCGTTTGGTTCGGATTCACCAGTACGTTTATCATTCTCAGTTTACTTGCATGCTTGAGCGCCGTTCTTTATTACATCATGTTTCAGCGCTACGATGTTCCGTCTGTTAACGGCCTAAAGGTCCGCGTATAGCGTCTTCAGCCCGGACACTCGCATTCTCTTCTATTCTTTTATATAGTAGTACGTGAGAAGAATAAACAGGAGGCTATTCATGATGCTAAACGAATGGTTTGAAAAAGGCTGGACAAAAGAAACGTATATCAAAAAAATGAATGTTCACCAGGAGAATCTGCTTCACATCTACAACAGGTTTCAATTAAAAGAGGAAGACCGTGTTTTTCTGCAGACTCTTCAAAAGGAAAACCTTCGTGCGATTGTGCTAACAGCTGACTGGTGCGGCGATGCAATGGTCAACCTCCCGATTCTCATGAGGCTCTCAGAAGAAGCCCTTATTGAAACACGCTATTTGATCCGCGATGAAAATCTTGAATTAATGGATCAGTATTTAACAAATGGGACGGCCCGCTCTATTCCTATTATCATTTTCCTGAGTGAAAATGGAGAGGAAATAGCAAAATGGGGACCGAGAACAGAATCCGTTCAGGAATGGGTCAATGGACAAAAACAAACACTTCCAGATAAAGAATCCCCTGAATACAATGATGCGTTTGGTGTCTTTGCCAAAAACGTGGCACAACGATTTACGACTGACACGGACTTCTGGAATGACATTAAAGATAACTTAATCGAAACGGTCAAGAATCGCATTCAGTAAGGAGGCGATCATGGTGAAAACAAAACTTTTTGTACATGGACATGTTCAGGGTGTAGGTTTTCGGTATTATGCACAAACGAAAGCCATCCATCGGAATATCAAAGGCTTTGCCAAAAACATGGACAATGGTTCTGTTGAAATTGTGGCAGAGGGTGAAACCAGGCAGCTGGAAGCCTTCATTGACGATATGAAAAAAGGAAGCCCGCTAGCGAAAGTGAAGGATATTGAGCAGACCGAATGCAGTGAGGAAGAAACCTTCAGTGCTTTCGATATCCGTTATTAAAAAAGGTCCTGCCGAGAGAGAATAAATGAAATCGAAACCCCCGAGATGCTGTGTTCATTCACACTCCGGGGGTTTTGTTTATTTATAGACACTATGAACAATTATAGATTATGCGCGGCTCCTGCTGCCCCCAATCAAACTACTTTTAAATAGAGAAAACAACTTTAGAAACTGCATTCTGTATGGATTTGCGGGATGTGGAATTTTCTTCTTAGTTTACTCCGCTGCAGTAAAGGGTAAAGAACCTCGGGCAGGGAAGCAAAATTTACCGTTCCCTTTCCTTATTGACTAGTAAAACGAAAAGCAGTAAAGTGTTAAAGTTGGTTTCCGATGTGTGCAGTTGCATAATTTGTGTAAACAAAATGTAAGGGTTTCGTGTATTTTTTGTGTATTTTTAGTTAAGAATTGGCTGAAAGGGTTACATTCATCTGAAATTTAGATATATATTTAGAATTAAGATTTAAATTTTCTATCGTTTGGGAAATTTTAGTCTATGTTCATGTGAATGCAAATTCTTAACCGTTACCGGTAAACGATCTAAGGTAAGGTAAGAAAGAGGAGACTCATGATTAAAATAAACTTTGAAAAACTATTAGCATGGATTAAGGCTTATCATTTAGAGATCGGTGTAGGTCTTTGCTTCATCCTCCCTCCCGCAGGCATTTTATGGCTAGTGGTGATTGGCTGGAATCATCTAAATAAGGCTGTATACCGCAGAGCACCATTTACGCTCAACTTAACGACGTTTTTCTTCCTTTGCCTTCTCGTATCATCCGCAGGGGCAAGTATCGTTCAGCAAAACGGATCATACCTTCTGATTGTTGCACTGATCGCAGGGTATCTTGGATTGTATCTATACATTAAAGACACCTTAACCTTAGGATCGTTTCAGCGCTATAAGCGTATTGTAATTGCCGGAGGTTTTTATTTATTTTTATCAGGCCTGATGCTAAAGGATCATCACATGGACGGATGGATGGCATTCTTAACAGGCACTCAATTTATCGGAGGCTCCGGCGATAGTGAAGCCAGACTGTTCGGAAGCGCATATAATCCGAACTTTACAGCCTTTCTTCTGCTGCTGACCTTTGCATTTGTGCTGACGAGCATGATCGGCCATCTAAAAAATAGAGAGAATCAGCTTCTTCTATATCAAATTCCGCTGATTCTTGTCATTGCCGCAGCCATTTTCCAGACCGGTTCGCGATCGGGAGTGGCGACAATGTTTATCATGTCTCTATTCCTATTAATAAAATTAAATCCGAAGCTTGGAATTACCTGTCTTGGGATGCTATACGCTATTCGGGATCAGCTGATTGAATTGATTCCAAGAACCGAAGTCATTGACCACTCTGCCCTTGCACGTAAAGAAATCTGGCTGAACAGTTTGAGCATCTGGAAGGATAACACTTATTTCGGTACGACCCCTCTCGGTTTTTCGGAGTCATACCTGCAGCTGACAGGAAAAGCTGTTCCGCATGCTCATAACATGTTCCTTGCCTTTTTCGCTGAATACGGCACAATTGGCGGACTTGCCTTCTTGCTCCTTGCAGGCGGCATTGCCTTTAAATTTTGCTGCCTGTACTTTATGGAATCCAAGCGGAAACAGCTTCTGAATCTGTTTATGATTTCCATTCCGATTATTTTCCTGACCGGAATTCTTGATCACCCGCTCGTCTCACCGCAAACAGCCTTAATAACTGTCATCCTGCTCGCGAGCTGGGACCGATATACAGAGCCGGTTCACGTTGTCCAAAAATCGGCAGCCTATATAAAAAGAGCCTATTTGAGAATCAGTCTTCAGACAGAGAAACCGCATCACGTTTCGAAGTCTCAGAAGAATAAAGGGAAATACTAACGAGTTCTATTTGAAAAGAAAATTGAATACTCTAGGATAGGAAATGACGTGTGTATATTCACACGTCATTTTCGTTTTTAAAAATAGGCTTATCTGAAAAAGAGAGGTGCTTTTTCTTGGATAAAAGAGCGACTGATCAAGGGGTCCAAAAGCTTCCTCAGCCAATACGGAGTGATGGAGCCGGGACAATCGATGCCGGCCCCCGAAATGTAATGAGGGACCTCCAAAATCCCGATATGCTCGTTCCGCCTAAAACGGATGCAGGGCTTGTACCTAATTTAAAATTCTCTTTTTCTGACACGAGCATGAAGTTAAACCACGGAGGATGGTCAAGAGAGATTACGGTGAGGGAATTGCCGGTCTCGACCACCATTGCAGGGGTAAATATGAGCTTAACGGCCGGCGGAGTTCGTGAGCTCCATTGGCATCAGGAAGCGGAATGGTCTTATATGATACTGGGACGCGCACGGATTACTGCCGTTGATCAAAATGGGAGGAATTTCATTGCCGATGTCGGCCCGGGCGACCTGTGGTATTTCCCCCCTGGAATTCCGCATTCCATTCAAGGGCTCGAGCAGTGTGAATTTCTCCTCGTGTTCGATGACGGCAACTTTACTGATTTAAGTACTCTATCCATTTCCGACTGGTTTGCCCATACGCCTAAGGATGTTTTATCTGCCAATTTCGGCGTACCGGAAAGCGCCTTTGACTCAATTCCTAAAGATCAGGTCTACATTTATCAAGGGGAGGTTCCTGGTCCTTTAGAGAGCCAGAAAATTCAGTCTCCATATGGAGATGTTCCCCTTACCTTCAAACACGAACTGCTTAAACAAAAACCGCTTATCACGCCAGGGGGAAGCGTCCGCATTGTGGACTCCTCCAATTTTCCGATTTCAAAAACGATAGCGGCAGCGATTGTTGAGGTCGAGCCGGGAGCCATGAGGGAGCTTCACTGGCATCCGAACAATGCGGAGTGGCAATATTACCTTACAGGAAAAGGACGCATGACTGTCTTTACTGGAAACGGCACGGCACGTACTTTTGATTATCAGGCAGGAGATGTCGGATATGTCCCTTTTGCAGCGGGCCACTATATCCAAAATACTGGCAGTGAGACTCTCTGGTATTTGGAGATATTCAAAAGCGACCGATTTGCCGATTTGTCACTGAACCAGTGGATGGCCTTGACTCCTGAACAAATTGTTCAATCCAATTTAAATGCGACGCGTGAGCTGATGAATTCTCTCCGCAAAGAAAAATGGCCGGTAGTTAAGTATCCCGGATTTTCCTATTACCCTAAAAACAACTGAACATAAAAAAACTCGACCGGCAGCAGGGCGAGTTTTTTGATTTGGAATCTAATAGGGTTTTTTCTGATAGAAGTAGTTCGGTGTTTTTATCTCATTGTTGTAATTTTTATGAAAAATATGCGTTGCGGCTGGCGAGATGGGCGGAATAAGCCATGCCCAGTCTCCGGTAACATCTCTCCCGCTGCTCTCTTCTCTTTCCTCAAATCTTTTAAATTGAGCGGCGGCGGTGTGATGGTCGACAATGCTTACGCCTGCTTCCTTGAAGGAATAGAGGACTGCCGCGTTGAGCTCGACCAATGCACGGTCTTTCCATAAGGATGAATTCAAATCCGTTTTCAGCCCCATAATGGAAGCGACCTTAGGAAGCATATTATACCGGTCTTCATCCGCCAGGTTTCTGGCACCGATTTCTGTCCCCATGTACCACCCGTTAAATGGGGCAGCTCCATAAACAATCCCCCCAATTTCGAGGCTCATGTCTGAAATAATCGGGACGCCATACCATTTTAAGAAAAGATCCTGAAAGGCTGGAATTTCCGGATGAACGATCGGAACTTCGATGATTCTGTCCTCTGGAATCGGGAACCACTTCGGCCGATTCTCGCCTGCAGAAACGACGAGCGGAAGCATATCATAGTCGGTATACGGTCCTTCCCATCCGAGTTCCCGGCATACCTCCGTAAATTCGATGGAGGCAGGATCTCCTCTATACCCTTCATCAAATTTATATCCTGCATATCGGAGCAGCTGGTGGTTCCAAATTCGAATCCTGTGCTTCTCCTTGTCCTTCGGCTTAAAAATGGTGATGGAAGGCCGGATTTTCCCTCCGTTGGACGCATATTCAATATGGCGGATAAGAGCTTCCGCGACTTCCTCTTCCGTCTCTGCCCCTCGCTCATCCATGACATGGAGAGACTGCCAGAACAGCCTTCCTATACAGCGATTACTGTTGCGCCACGCAAGCTTTGCACCATATTCAAGTTCAATCCCCGTATGCACATATTGTCCGGTTTCTTCAATTTCCTGCTTAATGCTGAGCAAACGCTCTTCTATTTCCTCTTCTTTTCCTAGCTCATGGTAACTGATTTGAATGAATTCTTTTGCCTTCAGGAACAGGTCATATGTATCTGTCACTACTGTCCTCCTATATGTCGTACTAGACTTTCAACCATCTTAACAATAGTAGAAATGGTTCACAATGTCCAACCTTACAATAGAGGAAATATCATCCAATATCCAGTTCTGACGGCGCATTCTCTTGTTTTCGCCTCTATTTGAAAGGGAATTTCCCATAAACGAAAATAGATAGAGGCATATTGAACCAGCACTGGCCAAATGACATATAAGAGGAAATAGCTTTTTTAAAAAACTCTGTTTATCATAGCTGTTGATTTCTGATGGAGGCGTTCGGCTTCCGATCCAATTAACAGATGCAGCATGCTTTAACGCAGCTCTCAAAAAAAGAAACGCCGAGTTACAACCAGGCGCTTCTCTCTTTTATGACAAACAAACGATTGTTTAAGTCATTTATCCCGTGTTTTTGCTCTTTCATACAGCTCCTCGCCTGCATCCATACCCGACAGAAAGGCACTTTCAAATCTCGTCCTTCCCGCAGGATCGTCTTCCCTTAAGAAGGCATCCCCTGCAGCCAAAAGCGGATGCTTCGTTCTGAGGTCCAGAAATGGCCGATGGTAAGGCTGCACCGCTTCTGCATAGCGCCAGCGCTTAAGCTGCACTGAATTTAGATTCTCCATTGGTACATATTCCTTCACTTTGTCCAGAATAAGAGACGTAATTTCCTCATCCTGCTTTTCAAAATGCTCCGCAGACCATTCTCCTGTCATATAGATGCTTACGATCGGCTCAATGGATATCCCTTTTTCCGATTGGCAGGCAATCCTTTCCAAACCTTCCGGAAGGCCCGAATCAATATGCCCTTCACTGCCAATACTCAAATCCTTTTTTAGGGATGCCATGGCAACAAAGCATGGATTGAACCGGATTCCTGCGAGTTCATGTCCGGCCCGGATGCGGCTTGCGGTCAGAAGATCAACCGCTTGAGGAGCAGGAATGGTTATAAGGATGGCTTCAGCTTGAAAGCTTTCTCCCGATTCAGCAAAAAGCTCAAAACCATGACCTTTTTCTTCAATTCGAACGATTCTGGTATGTGTCTTCACATCCAGTTCCTCTGCGAGATGCTTAGCAAGGCTGTTCATTCCCTCCGCCCCTGCGTAACGCGGGTACGGATCGCCGAACCATTTTTGAATCCAGCCTTTTTCAAGCCATTGATCTGCTTCTTTTTTCAACTCCTCTGTGCGGACCGTAAAAAACTGAGCACCATGATCCGCCCTCCCTTCCCCAATTCTTCTGGTTGCAAGCCGGCCTCCCGGACTTTTTCCTTTATCAAAAAGCGTGACACTCGATACCCCTTTTTCCTTCAGAACTGCAGCCGCCGTTAAACCGGTAAGCCCGGCTCCAATAATCGCTATTTTCACATTGATCCCTCCCATCTTTACTTTACCTTTAATGGATCATTCAAGCGAAAACGAATATGCCGTTTTCAAGGTGTATTCTTTGAACAAGCTTGCGCATGATGATAGGGTAAATATAGTCATATAAGAACTCAAGGAGGAATGGATGATGGAAAGCACAACTCAAAAACAAATCCAGCTTGCACAGCGCCCGAACGGGATGCCAACTGCGGAAACATTCCGCTTTACTAACACAAGCGTACCGGAACCGAAAGATGGAGAGGTGCTTGTACGCACATTATACTTATCTGTAGATCCCTATATGAGAGGCCGTATGCAGGATACGAAATCGTATGTTGAACCGTTCCCTCTTGATGAAGTTATCCATGGAGGCGTAGTCGGTGAAATCGTTCAATCGAACTCTCCTGACTTTAAACGCGGAGATACGATTGTAGGAATGCTCGGCTGGCAGGAATATTCTGCTGTCCCGGCAAAAGCAGTACGAAAAATTGATCCGGATGTAGCGCCGATCACAACAGCTCTTGGTGTTCTTGGAATGCCCGGTCTGACCGCTTACTTCGGACTTCTTCACATTGGTCAGCCTCAGGAAGGCGAAACCGTCGTTGTATCCGGTGCTGCCGGAGCTGTAGGATCACTTGTTGGACAGATCGCGAAGATTAAAGGAGCACGTGTTGTCGGAATCGCCGGAACAGAGGATAAAATCCAATACTTAAAAGAGATTGGTTTTGATGAAACCATCAACTATAAAACGGACGACGTTCAAAAGGCACTTGAAAAAGCCTGTCCGAATGGCGTGGACGTCTATTTTGACAATGTAGGCGGAGAAATTTCCGATGCTGTCTACAGCCTGTTGAACAAATTTGCCCGCGTACCGATTTGCGGAGCCATCTCCTCTTACAACAAAGCCGGAGAAGATTTGGGACCGCGTGTCCAAATGAAGCTCATCAAGTCCAGTGCTCTGATGAAAGGCTTTGTCGTAGGAGACTATGCTGACCGCTTTGAAGAAGGATCCCGCCAGCTTGGTGCATGGGTAAAAAACGGAAGCCTGAAATATGAAGAAACAATCGTAGAAGGATTTGAGAACATCCCGGATGCGTTCCTTGGACTGTTCAGCGGTTCAAATCTTGGGAAGCAGCTCGTGAAAGTAACAGATCCGCTTTATGCCAAAATCTAATGACAGAAAGAATCCCCTTTAAGCAGGACTTAAAGGGGATTTTTTTTGCTTATGAAATCTTTTATTTCCTGAAGCACAGGCATGGCTTCCATATCTTCCTCCGTCACCCTGCCCCAGACAATTCCCTTCGGCTTCGGAACGCAGGATCCCGTTTTCATCAGCCCTTCTTCTGTCGCGATCCAATCAGCCGTTAAATCAAATTCCTCTACCGGAATATCTTCCTCTACAAGCTGCCGGCTGTTAACAGTCGTAATGACGGGAACCTCAGGATTGCCAAGCTCTCTGATGATCGCGTATTCCCGGTCAGCATAGCCTTCTCCTTTTCCAAGACGCCTACCGTCCGCAGTCATCGCCACAGAGCCGATGACAATTAGATCAATCTTTGGAAGTTCAGATAACGGCAGAAGCTGCCCGTACTCCTTAATATGGCTTAAACTGGCTGCCCTTCTCTCTTCTCCCGCCGGCACCCATTCAGGCTTCACCTGAATGAAGCCTGCTTTTAATCTTGGTGTTGGAACAAGAAGCGTTTTCCCATCCTTTAACACTTGTGCCCTAAGCGGAAGCTGCGGGGCATCAGGATTTACCTTAATAACATTCGCCAGCTTATATTCGGGCATCTCAAAAACAAAAGCCGCTGCTTTTTCCGCTCCTTTAAAATTTGGAATTCTGCCCTTTAAAGGAAAGGGAAATCTCCCAAGCCTCTCTTCCTCAAGCAGCTGCCACACTTTTTCGCGAATTTCATGTTTGTCCGACATCTTTTGTCCCCTTTCAGGCTTTTTATCTAAATGTATCAGGAAATAGAAGGAGGAGGTACTATTACCGGCTCAATATCTTCTTGAATCCCCTAATTATGCGTTCAGATCTGGGTTTTTGACACAGTTTTTCCCGGGAAATAATCAAAATAACCCAGTATTCCCTTTTATTCTTTCCGGAAATTCTCATGCTTTTCTTCCTCCTCTCCCTTTCCCTAACCGGGCTTGTTCGATATAATCGGGGGGTGAGCTTAAATGAAAAACCATTTATATATAAAAGGAAAAGGTGTATACGATGAGCGTATTATCAGTAAAAGATCTCAGCCACGGTTTTGGTGACCGGGCCATATTCAATGACGTATCCTTCCGTCTTTTAAAAGGCGAGCATATCGGTCTGATTGGTGCGAACGGTGAAGGAAAATCAACATTCATGAACATCATTACCGGCAAGCTTGAACCGGATGAAGGAAAAGTGGAATGGTCTAAAAAAGTCCGCGTTGGCTATTTGGACCAGCATACGAATTTGGCACAGGGCCAGACGATGCGCCAGGTACTCCAAGGGGCATTTCAGTATCTATTTGATGTTGAAGCAGAAATGAACGGTATTTATGACAAAATGGGAAGCGCCTCTCCTGAGGAACTGGAAAAGCTTCTTGAAGAAGTCGGCGTTCTTCAGGATACTCTGACAAACAACGACTTTTATGTCATTGATTCAAAGGTAGAAGAAGTCGCCCGCGGTCTTGGACTGACAGATATCGGTCTTGAGCGCGAGGTTCAGGATTTGAGCGGCGGACAGCGGACTAAGGTCCTTCTGGCCAAGCTTCTATTAGAAAAGCCTGACATCCTCTTACTGGACGAGCCTACGAACTATTTGGATGAGCAGCACATTGAGTGGCTGAAGCGATATTTACAGGAATATGAAAATGCGTTTATTTTAATTTCGCATGATATTCCTTTCTTAAATAGCGTCATCAACCTGATCTATCATATGGAAAATCAGCAATTAAACCGCTATGTAGGCGATTATGATAACTTCATGAAAATTCATGAAGTTAAAAAACAGCAGCTGGAATCTGCCTTCAAAAAGCAGCAGGCTGAGATTGCGGATCTGAAAGACTTTGTCGCCCGTAATAAAGCACGCGTCTCGACCCGCAACATGGCGATGTCCCGCCAGAAAAAGCTGGATAAGATGGACGTTATTGAGCTTGCCGCAGAAAAGCCTAAGCCGCAATTTAACTTTAAAGAATCACGTGCAGCAGGCAGAGTGATTTTCGAAACGAAAAACCTTGTAATTGGCTATAATGAACCGCTGTCGAGACCGCTTGACCTCCGTATGGAACGCGGTCAGAAAATTGCGCTTGTCGGAGCAAACGGCATCGGGAAAACAACGCTTCTGCGCAGTATCCTCGGAGAAATCAAACCGATCTCAGGAGAAGTGGAGCGAGGCGATTACCTGAACATCGGCTATTTTGAGCAAGAAGTAAAAACAAGCAACTACAATACTTGTATCGAGGAAGTCTGGAACGAATTCCCTTCCCTTACTCAAGCCGAGGTTCGCGCGGCCCTCGCCAAATGCGGCCTGACAACGAAGCACATCGAAAGCAAAATTGAAGTGCTTAGCGGAGGCGAGAAAGCAAAGGTGCGCTTCTGCAAATTAATGAACAATGAAAGCAATCTGCTCGTTCTCGATGAGCCGACAAACCACCTGGACGTCGATGCTAAAGAAGAATTAAAACGTGCATTGAATGCTTATAAAGGCAGCATCCTCATGATTTCCCATGAACCTGAATTCTATCAGGGCCTTGCTACCGAAGTATGGAATTGTGAGAGCTGGACAACGAAGGTATTTTAAACGTGAAAAGAACCGGGAGGCGAAATGTTTCCCGGTTTTTTGCTTAATAAATATTTACTAAAGGAGGAAGACAACTGGATGAGAAGCGTCAGAAAAACAATTTGCACCATTATTTTATTCACATTAATGGCAGGCTGCAGTCAAACGGACAATGATTACTCTGTTTTTGCAAACCACGAAAACAACAGCGATGAATTGAGGAAATCTCTTTTGGAATGTTTAAATAGCGAAAAAATCGACTATAAGGTCGACAATAATAAAAATGTATTAATAAGAGAGAAGGATATGAAACAAGCGGTTGCAAGCTGTTCCTAGGGTGAAACCGCTCCTCCATACAAGCAAACCCCATTGGCATAAAGCCCATGGGGTTTCTACTTTACAGAAAAGTATGACTGAATGGCTCTTGGCAAGGTACTGACAGATTGAACATCCAGAGCTGCTCCTGATTGGTTCATCGCCTTTACATGGGCGGGGGTGAGTCCTGTAAATACAGCCTCCACGCCCATAAGTCTGAATTCGGCTATAAGTTTTCCAAGCTCCATCAATCCATCTCCATTTAATACTCCAATTCCGTGGAAATCGAAAATCGCATGCTCATAGTCTTGTTCATGCATGCTGTTCAATAGCCTTGTCCGATTCCTGTTTATGAGATTTTCGTCCAGGTTACCAAAGAGCGGCACGAGCACAAGCTTAGACGTAAGAGTGATAGCCGGGCCTGATAACTCAGTAATTTTATCCAATAATTGTTCGAGTGCTTCTTTTTGAAAAAGCAGTTCCAAATCGGTTTCCGCCAAACGCCTTTGCTGGTGGCTGATTTTTGAAAGAAGCTCTTCCATATGACGGTCCTGGCCTGTACAGATGAGATGTCCCGCCTCGCCAGCCCACTTTACGGAAATCTTAAAGGTTGCTGCAGACTCCCGCTTCGTCATCAACGCAAGCTCTGTCTCCATCTTCCCTTCCCCCGAAAGGAATTTTTCAGCCTTTGTCCGGCTCCCGCTATCGGTAAGTTCCAGAAACGATGAGCCTTCCCGGAATGAAAAAAGATCCCTTGCTTCCTCAGAAAATTCAAGGATCTCAAACTGCCGATTTATTTTGAAATAAGGTATGGGCATGTGTCGGCTATTTGACAAATCGGGTTCCTCCGGAGCGCTCTAAATCGAACCATTCAGCAAGCTGGGTCAAGGTAGGAATAAACCTCGTTTTCTCAGAGCCAAATTTGGTAAAGTCATGGGTAAGGAGAAGCCTGCCCCCAAGAAGGACAATCGGATTGGTTTCAATAGACTCCAGCCTGCTGATATACTCCTTCAGCTGACCGGCTCGGTAATTTAAGCTGAAAGATAGCCCAATGACTTCCGGCTTCCATTTTTCCGCGGCAGATAACGCAAATTCAAGAGGAAGATTCGGACCCATGAATTTCGTCTGCCAGCCATTTTCCTCAAAGAGAATATGAACCATTTTCAAGCCAATATAATGGTCTTCATCCTGTACGCATAAAAACATGGCTTTCTTACCGGTTTCCATAACCGGCTTGTTTTCTCTCATATAATGCTGATATTTTGAAAGGATATAATCACAGGTTGAAGTAGCGAGATGCTCATCTGCTACGGTAATCTCATTATTCTCCCAAAGTACTCCTACATGCTGCATCGCTTTGGTTAGAACGTCCTCAAACAGAGCCAGTGTAGTCGCTCCTTCACGAATGTGAATCTGCACCGTTTCCCATGAGGCTTCATGGTCTCCTTCAAGAAGAAACCGTGCCAATTTTTCAGGAGGATTCATCGTTTCACCCCTAACTGGTAGATTCTCTGAATACTACCCTACCACCTTTCCCAAGAAATAACGAACGAAAGGGGCTGGTAAATTTATCTTTGACGTTTTAAAATGATACCATTTTTTAGCGAGAAACTGAATTAAAACGATGAAAAAACCGCCGTAATGGGAACGGCGGCCTATCTTTTCCTATGATTTAGCCTGTTCAATTTCTTCAAGAATGAGGGAGAGCTCTTCCCAGCGCTGCATAGAGTATTCGAGCCTCTCTTCTGCTGCCTTCTGCTCCTCCATAAGCTTTTGAATTTTGCCAAAATCACTTCCGGCTCCATCAATGTTTGCCTGAAGTTCTGAAAGCTTTTCTTCAAGAGCTGCGATTTGATCTTCAAGCCCATTCCATTCCTGCTGCTCTTTATAGGAAAGTTTTTTTCTTGTTTCTTTCACAGCCTGAGGAAGTTCAGCGGCTTTTAACTCTTTTTTTGCGGCCGTCTGCTTTTTACGCTCCTCCATATATTCAGTGTAATTTCCATAGAAACGCTCAATATTACCCTGACCTTTAAAGACAAACAGCTGATCGATGACACGATCCAGGAAGTACCGGTCATGGGATACGGTGATGACAACTCCAGGGAAATGATCAAGATACTCCTCCAGGACCCTGAGTGTCTGTGTATCCAGATCATTCGTCGGTTCATCCAGGAATAAAACATTCGGTTCCTGCATCAGTACATTCAATAGGTAAAGACGCCGGCGTTCTCCTCCTGAGAGCTTGCGGATGTAGGTAAACTGCATCGATCGCGGAAATAAAAAGCGTTCAAGCATCTGTTCCGCTGTAATGGATGTTCCGTCTATCGTATGAACAATTTCAGCTGTTTCCTTGATATAATCAATCATCCTCAAGTTCTCGTCCATATCGGAATGATCCTGTGTGTAGTACCCAATTTTGACGGTTTCCCCAACCTCTATCATTCCGCTATCTGGCTCGATTCTGCCTGCAAGCATATTCAGCAGGGTTGTTTTCCCGCTTCCATTCGGTCCAATCAGGCCAAGCCGGTCTCCCGGTACAACAAGATAACTGAAATCCTGAACAAGCTGCAGATCGGCAAACCTTTTGCTGACATCGGTCAGTTCCATCACCTTTTTGCCGAGCCTTACGCTGCCTAAAGCAAATTGCAGATCATGCTTCGTGTTGTCGAATTTCTGCTCTTTCATATCTTCGACACGCTGAATGCGCGCTTTTTGCTTCGTCGTTCTCGCCTTTGCACCGCGGCGCAGCCAGGCAAGCTCGCGTCTTAATGTATTGTGATGCTTTGCCTCGCTCTGGACAGCAAGCTCTTCACGCTCCGCCTTTTTCTCAAGGAACATTTCATAGTTCCCTTCATACGTATAAAGCTGACCTTTATCAAGCTCGAAAATTTGATTCGTGACCCGGTTAAGGAAGTACCGGTCATGGGTTACGACAATAAACGCTCCTTTATACTGCGCAAGAAAAGCCTCCAGCCATTCAATCGTATCCTGATCAAGATGGTTCGTCGGTTCATCCAAAATAAGAAGATTTGCAGGCTGAATGAGTGCCTTTGCAATGGCTACCCGTTTTTTCTGGCCGCCGGAAAGCTCGCTGATTTTTTTCGTAAAGCTTGTAACGCCAAGACGGGTCAGAACCGTTTTGGCCGTTGTAATCGCATCCCAGGCATTCAGTTCATCCACCTTTTGCTGCATAGCCATGAGAGCTGCCTGCTTCTTTTCATCTGCCGGATTCTCTTCAAGAGAAGCGAGGGCTTTTTCGTAGTCCCTCATCCCCTTCATGATCGCTGCCTCTCCGTAATAAATCTGGTCGAGAACAGTTAATTCCTCGTTCAAATCCGATTGCTGCGGCAAATATTCTATATGAAATTGATTCGCGTGCGTCATGGTACCGGACTCAGCCGTCTCTAAACCTGCCAAATATTTAAGCAGTGTTGATTTACCTGTTCCATTTACACCAATCAGACCGATGCGGTGCTTTTCAGATATAGAGAAAGAAAGGTGATCAAAGAGCACCTTTTCCCCATATGTTTTATATAAATTTTCAACCGATAACATACTCATACATGATCAACCTTTGGATTTTATTTGAGCTTCAGCTTTGCCAGTGCATCCGCTAAAGCATTGTTGGAAAAATCATCATCCTGCTTTTTCATATAATTCGCCACTTCTTTTTTGGATACCTTCTGATTCTTCTCTTTGCCTTTGCGCTCATTGAAGGCAGAGAGTTTTTCACGGTGTCCGCATGAACACGTAAACATCTGTCCTTCCCCTTCACCGCGGAGTTCAAGGCGTTTGTGGCATTTCGGGCAGCGGGCATTTGTCGTCTTGGAAATGTTTTTCCTGTTTCCGCACTCACGGTCCTGACATACAAGCATTTTGCCTTTTTTGCCCTTCACTTCAAGCATCAGCTTGCCGCAATCCGGGCATTTAGTTCCCGTTACGTTATCATGCTTAAACTTTTGCTCGCTGTTTTTTATATCCGAAACAACCTGGCCTGCGTATGTTTTCATTTCTAAAATGAATGTATCCTTAGGAAGCTTGCCCTTGGCGATGGCTGCGAGCTTCTGTTCCCACTCAGCCGTCAGAACCGGAGACTTCAATTCTTCCGGAACGAGTCCGAGAAGCTGCTTGCCCTTCGATGTAACCGCCAGATCCTTGCCGCGCTTTTCAATGACGAAAGAACTGAACAGCTTTTCGATAATATCAGCACGGGTCGCCACCGTACCCAGCCCGCCTGTCTCACCAATCGTTTTAATCAGGTCTTTGTCTTCACCAGCCATAAATTTCGCCGGGTTTTCCATGGCCGACAGAAGTGTACCTTCATTGAACCGTTCCGGAGGCTTCGTTTCTCCTGAAGTTTGAGAAATGACCGGGTCAATCCGGTCTCCCTCTTTGACAAGCGGCACATCTGAAGCAGACTCTTCATCCGGGTCTTTTCCGGCTGCTTCCTTCCATCCCAAGGATAGAACACGGTTGCCCCTCGCCGTAAATTCCTCACCGCCAATAACAGCGGTAATGGACGTTTGTTCGTATTCGTAAGGATCTGATAAAACTGCTAAAAACCGTCTGACAATCAAATCATAAATGTTTCGTTCCTGGCTCGTCAGCGAGGATTGAAGCGGTGTTTCCTCGGTTGGAATAATCGCATGGTGATCGGATACCTTCGTATCATCAACAAACGCTTTACTCACCTTAATCCCTTTTCTCAATATAGCCGCCGCATAAGGAGCATAGGGTTTAACCTCAACAGCTTTCACGCGTTCCTTCAGCGTGCTTGCCATATCCGAGGTCAAATACCTGGAATCCGTACGGGGGTATGTGACCGCCTTATGCTGTTCATAAAGCTTTTGCATAATCGATAGCGTCTGCTTTGCTGAGTACTCAAAACGTTTATAAGCCTCCCGCTGCAGTTCGGTTAAATCATACAATGCCGGTGCAAAGCTCTTCTTTTTCGTTCTTTTAACTTCCTTGATTACACCGTCTTCATTTTGAAGCTTTTTCAGAAGATTGCCGGCCTGCTCTGAATCGAACATTCTTGTTTCATTAGTTTTTCCGTTTCTCCAAGTCAGCTTAAGACCATCCTTTGTCGAAGCGGAAAGGCCATAAAATGGTTTCGGCTTAAATTGGCTGATTTCCTCTTCCCGCTTTGCAATCATCGCAAGTGTCGGTGTCTGAACCCGGCCGCAGGAAAGCTGTGCATTGAATTTCGTCGTCAGCGCACGCGTAGCATTAATACCGACATACCAATCGGCCTCCGAACGGGCAACAGCTGAATGGTAAAGGAACTCATACTCCTTGCCATCCTTCAGATTCTTAAATCCCTGGCGAATCGCCTGATCAGTAACGGATGAAATCCACAAACGCTTCAACGGCTTATTGACCTTCGCCTTCTCAAGTATCCAGCGCGCAACAAGCTCGCCTTCGCGCCCGGCATCCGTTGCAATCACAATTTCCTTCACATCTCCGCGTGTCAAAAGAGCCTTCACCGCATGAAACTGCTTGCTGCTCTGTTTAATAACCGTCAGCTTTAAATGATCCGGCATAATCGGAAGCTCATTCAAATCCCAAGACTTATACTTCTGGTCATACGCCTCCGGATCGGCAAGCGTCACTAAATGTCCGAGCGCCCACGTCACAATATACTGGCCGCCCTCCAAAAAACCATTTCCCTTCCGTTCCGCCTTCAGAACGCGTGCAATATCCCTTGCTACTGATGGCTTCTCAGCCAAAACAACCGTCTTACTCATGTCAACATCCTTTCAAGGCAGGGAAAACCTGCCTGCTTTATATAAATCGCAGAAATCCGTGCGAAAATAGCCTTCTTACAGTTTATCAGAAATTAGGGCGGGTGCAAGGAATCGGGGGATGGCATGTCTTTGCACTGACCCCCAGTACTGCACCGCGATGGGGGAATGAGCAAAGAGCGGACAAACCCTTGCCTGGCAATGCCCTTGATAAGGGGGGACGGAGGTTTAGTGCTATAGTGGAACGGGGGTCAGTGCATTGCACTGACCCTCCATATAGTAACGCAATGGGGGAACAAGCAAAGAGCACGCCCCCCCTTATCCCAGTTGACTTGAAAAGCAACGGGGACGGAGGTTTAATACTTTAGCAGAACGGGGGTCAGTGCAAGGCAAATATAGCGAGCATAAATAGATAGCTTATCCGCGCCTGACCCGCTCTGCTTTAAAGCAGCAGGGGACGCAGGCTGCGGTCCTCGATCCTTTGCGCCCCAGCCGTTTGCAGAGGCGGTGCCGGAGCTTTCGTCTGATGCAGAACCGCGGGACTGGCACCGTGCCAGTCCCCTTATTCTTCACCGCAGCGGGGGACAGAGGCAGCTCTCCTCAATTCCTTGCGCCCCAACCGTTCATCGGACCAGGTACCGGAGCTTTAATCCTTTATCAGAGTGCGGGTCAGACACCCGCACGCCACCGCCCCCCCCCCACCAAAACAAAAAAGAACCCCGCCAAAGCGAGGGTCCTCCATGATTATCTCTTTCTTCCATTCCGCAGCCGTTCTTCTTCCGTTAAAATATTCCCGCCAAACAATACGTTGCGTTCAAGTTCGATGCCGAGCTTTTTAGCATATTGCTTCAATTCGCGTTCTTCGCGTTCGGTTACGAGTGAGATGACGTTTCCGTTTGTCTTGGAACCAAGTCTGCCTGTTCGGCCGGAACGGTGAACGAATTGGTCGATGTCTTCCGGGAAGTCCAGGTGGACAACCTGCTCAAGGTCTTGGATGTCCAGGCCTCTTGCTGCCACATCTGTTGCGATAAGCAAAGGCGTGTCGCCTTTGCGGAATTTCCTCAGTGCTGCTTCCCGGTCGGTTTTGCCGCTTTCGCTGTGGAGGATGCTGACGGGCATCCGGTCATATGCGAGCTTTTCGGCAGCTACGTTGACACTTCCGATGTCTTTCATGAATGCGAGCGTTTTGACAGGCGCGGCTCTCATGATTTTTTCCAATGCCTTCAGCTTGTCGCGCTGTTCGCTGACAATGTAGAGATGGCGTACTTCGGATTTGATTGCCTGCTCGCGGTCTACACTGATTTTGACCGGCTCATTCATCATCTCGGCGGCCATTTCTTCTGTTTTTGGAGACAGGGTCGCAGAGTATAGAAGCAGCTGTCGGTCGCGCTGGGTGCTTTTGATGACTTCGCCGATCGTTTTCATGTGCTCAGGTACAAGAAGCTGATCCCCTTCATCAAGAACGACCGTTTTGACTTCATGCATCTTAAGCTTTTTCATTTTAATCAGCTCAAGAACCTTTCCTGGCGTTCCGCTGATAATGTGAGGGTTCTTTTTTAGCTTTTCGAGCTGGCGCTTCGGATTGGCTCCTCCGATAAAGGATGCGGTTCTTAGCTCGCTTCCTTTGATCCATTCCTGAATAACGGAATGAATTTGCATAACAAGCTCATGGGATGAGGCTAGAATAATCGCTTGGGGCTGCTTGCCCTCTGCATTCAATTTTTCGAGAACCGGGAGCAGGTAAGCAAGCGTTTTTCCGCTTCCTGTCGGTGATTTTGCTAAAACATCTTTATTTTCCATAATCGGCTGAACCGATTGGGCTTGTACGGATGTGGGAGCTGGAAATTCGGACTGCTTCCATGCCTCCTGGATAAACGGCTGGAATGCTTGTATAAATGAAGTTTCCTGTGACATTCCTTCAACACCTTTTCTAATCGTTATTTTTTTGAGAACGAACATTGTAAATAATAGCATTATTCAGGTGGAAAAGCCATGTCTCTCCTTTTAGATTTGACTGGAAATACTGCCTGTGCTACGATGGCTTACGAACGGTCGTAAGGGAGTGGATAATATGACAGCGGACGAATTAAAGCAAAAAGCCCTGATGATTTTTTCTCGGCATGGCTACGAAGGGGCTTCCCTATCGCTTATAGCGGATGAAGCCGGTATAAAGAAGCAATCCATCTATTCGCATTTTAAAAGCAAGGATGAGCTTTTCCTTAAAGCTGCTGAAGAGGTTTTTCAAAATGAACTGAATCGGGCACTGTCTAATATAAAACATGGCAGTGAATCGAATCTGAAAGAAACACTTTATCAATTTCTGGCTGATTATATGGAAAAATACGAGCAGAATCCAGAAACCCGTTTTTGGCTGCGGATCTCCTTTTTCCCGCCGGGCCATCTATATGATTCTGTAATGGTACAGGTATACCGGCATCTCGATACATTGGAGGAGGCGCTGACTGCACTCTTTGCACAGGCAGAAATCCGTGCAAACCCGGAGCAGGCTGCTATTGCTTTTTTAGGTGTACTGGACAGCGTGTTTGTTGAAATGCTATATGGAGGAAAAGAAAGACAGATTAAAAGACTGGACGCCGCCTGGAACATCTTCTGGAATGGGATTGCATTGGAGGGATTAAAATGAACCGGTATTGGATTTATGTGATACTCGCCTCTGTTTTTGAAGTAGGCTGGGTTATTGGATTAAAGCATGCATACGATTTGCTCACGTGGATTGCTACCATCATCGCGATCACAGTCAGTTTTACTGTTATGATTGTTGCAAGCTCGAAGCTTCCCGTCGGAACGGTGTATGCGGTATTTGTCGGTCTCGGTTCAGCCGGGACGATTTTAGCGGATATCCTCTTCTTCGCACAGCCGGTTGATCCGGTTAAGCTTCTTCTGATTGGTATACTGCTTGCAGGTGTGATCGGCCTTAAAATGGTCACCGAAGATCCGGAAGGAGAGACAGGGTAATGGCATGGATTGTAATTGTTGCTGCCGGCTTATTTGAAATGCTTGGCGTTGTCCTGCTGAACAGGGTTGCAAGGAACAGGAGTTTCCGGAATATTCTCTTGCTCGCTGCCTCCTTCACAGCAAGCTTCAGCCTGCTTTCCATTGCCATGCAGTCCCTGCCGATGGGGACGGCTTATGCCATCTGGACAGGAATTGGCGCAGCAGGCGGTGCGCTGCTGGGCATGATTCTGTATGGAGAATCAAAGGAATGGAAAAGGATTTTATTCATTGCATTAATATTAGGATCTACCATTGGTTTAAAGGTAATTGCTTAAACTTAAAAAGGGCTGCTCCCTATGGAGACAGCTCTTTTTATTTTGCAAGCGGCACTTCAACCTCAACAGTTGTTCCTTTGCCTACCGTACTGGCAAAACGGATGGAGCCCTTATGACGTTTAACAATGCTGAAGCAGACAGCAAGACCAAGACCGGTTCCTTTTTCTTTGGTAGAGTAAAAAGGTTCTCCTAATTTGGCGAGCCGTTCTTCCTCCATTCCTGCTCCGTCATCTTCAATGCGGACCATCGCTGCTGCCCCGTTTGAAGACAGCTTTATTTTAATCAAACCGCTATCATCAATCGCTTCAATTGCATTTTTAAGCAAATTCAGGAAAACCTGCTTGAGCTGATTTTGATCACAATAGATGTGCATCATATCCATGCTCTCATCCTCAAGCTGGATCATCACATTCTTCATATTCGCCTCACCTTCAATAAGCACCATGACGTGGCTCATGATGGAAAGGAGATTTTCTTTTCGGAAAACCACATCCTGCCTTTTCCCGAGAGCAAGCATTTCTCCGGAAATCAAATTGATCCGGTCGATTTCCGACATCATGATGTCCAGATGCTGATCGTCCAACTTTCTTGTAGACGACATAAGCTGGACAAATCCTTTTAGTGAAGTGAGCGGGTTGCGGATTTCATGGGCGACGGAAGCTGCAAGCTCGCCGATGATGGACATCTTTTCCGTTGTAATCATCAGCTCTTCATTCGCCTTAAATTCCGTAATATCACGGCCAATTCCGAATACGCCTTGGATTTCTCCGTCTACTACGATCGGCAGTAGGGAACAGCGCAAAATCCGTTTCTGCTTCAGGCGGTTGCGGACGGTGAGCTCAAATTTTTGCGGGTGCCCGGCTATCACTTTTCTAAACAGGGCGGTTGCCATCTCCCATTCAGAAGGAATGACAAATTCAAGTGCGTCTCTGCCTTTAATATAAGATTCTTTATATCCGATAATCAATTCGCCTTCCGGATTAAGAGCCATAAGTTTCCCCTGACTATCCGCTTCAAAAACTCCGTCCGGATTATGATGAAAAAGAGAGCGATAGTGTTCGTTGCTTCTTTCAAGCTCTTTTTCTTTTTGCTCTAGTTTTTCCTTCGAATGCAGGATGCGCTTTGTCCGGCTGTAAACAAGAAGATACAGGCCTGCGCTAGTCGCCAAAATGAAAATCCAGCCTTTATAATGCTGAAAAAAATTATATAATTTCAAATCCTGCTTTGCGATCAGCAGTGATGCATAGTCCGTTGCAAAGATCCACAAAACGCCTATAATTAAATAGATGATGGCAATTCTAAATGCAATTTTCCTGGATGGTTCCATAGTCGTCCACCTAACAATCTTTATTCTTCTACTATTGTAACGAAAACAAAACCGCATATGTGAAAAATCTTCTGGTAAATCATAGTTTTCCGGTTTCTTATCTTACCTGATTCAGATTCTGCGGGTTATGGATAAATTTTCAAATAAAAATTGTTTTTGAAAAGCTTATAATACGGGTACATAGTTTACATGCAGAATGTCAGCGGGGAGGACATAGAAGGTGAACGGAATTATTTTATTTGCTGTTGCAGCATTTCTATTGATGACCTTTCGGCTCGTGACCGTTGTTCGAATGAAAAATGCACCAAGAGGCAATAAGCGAATGGCCTGGCTGCTTTATGGCATTGGAATTGGGGCATTAGCCGGAGCAGTGCTTGTTCTGATCAATTCAGTTCCGGTTTAATGCAGAGAAAAAAGGAGCGGATCCCCGAGGATCCGCTCCTTTTTGGTTAAGCCACATTATTTCGCAAATACATGGTTGCCGATTTCCGTTGTTACATCTTTTCCGTCAAGGAAGCTTGAGCTTGCTTTGTCCGGATTATAGAAATACAGCGCACCTTTGCTGATGCTTGAGTATGAAATGGCTTCGTTTACTGCATCTTTGGATTCCTGGCTTGCAGGATTATTAATCGTTCCGTTATCGACTGGTGAGAATTGGCCTTCTTCATAAATAACATCTTTAACTGTATCAGGGAATTCATCGCTTGCGACACGGTTCATGATGACCGTCGCAACCGCAACTTTTCCTTCGTAGGACTCACCCTTTGCCTCTGCTTCTACGAGGCGGGCAAGTAATTCTTTATCTTCATCAGAAACTGCTTGCTCAGCGCCTTTCACATCTTCTGCGCCGGCTACAGGAACTTGAAGGGTTTCACCTGTGAAAATCATATTATCGGTACGGCTGTTTGCTTCCTTCAATGCATCGATGGAGACACCGTACTCCTGTCCAATTTTATAAAAAGAATCACCTTGTTGGACCTTATAGCTTTCAGCACTTGCTGCGCTCGCCTGCCCAGCAAATGATAGAGCTCCGATTACAATGCTTGAGGATAATACTAGACCTTTGGCTTTCATATATGTTTCCTCCCTTTATGTTTGCTCTTAAACAACCCTAACAGAAATAAAATATGGATTCAAAGGATAAAACTTCCCCGTTAAGAGTTTCATAGGCAATCTATCCACTTCTCGCCAATAGAGGGGCAACATTCTTCACAATTACACACTTATTCGTCTAATTTGGTTGATTTCCGTCCAATTTCAAGATAAAATGTTTACTTAGGTAAATAATAGAGGTGAAAAAATGGAGGATTCTAGTAACATTATCCATAATCTGCATCAAATCGTCCGTTACTTAACGAAGGAATCGAATGCCCGGCTTCAGGACCATGGAATATTCAGTTCTCAATGGTCTATTTTATATTGTTTAGTCCGGTTTGGTCCGATGTCACAGACCGAAATCTGGCGTTATTTGAATGTTGAAGCCCCTACGGTTACCAGGACGATTGCAAGATTAGAAGAAAGCGGATGGATTGTACGGGAACCCGGTTCAGACAAACGGGAGAAAATCGTCAGTTTAACTCCTTTCGCTATTGAAAAGCTTGAAGACATCAAACAATCGATTGCTGCCTTTGAAGAGGAGATGCTCAAAGAGTTAAATGAGAATGAGCGCCGCACCCTTACTGCTTTGCTTCAAAAAATCGGCGGCTGGAACTAAAGTCTGCAAGTCTCTCTATTAGGAAAACGCCAGTTTCTTCTATAGAATAGAATCATCAAAGGAGGTTCAACATGTCATCAACTGCACCAAAGGCTCCGATCTGGACGAAGAGTTTCATCAGCAACTTCCTGATCAACTTCTTCATCTTCTTAACTTTCTATGCCTTGCTTACCGCCCTTCCTATTTATGTACTTGAAGATTTAAATAAAACAAATGCGGAAGCCGGTCTAGTCATTACGGTTTTCATGCTTTCCGCCATTCTTGTCCGTCCGGTTTGGGGAAAGGTGCTTGAAAGGTTTGGAAAAAAACTGTGTCTCGTCATTGGCATGATTTTATTCATGCTTACGACAGTGGTTTACATTTGGGTGGATCAATTTACAGGTCTGCTTATCCTGAGGTTCATTCACGGGATTTCGTTCAGCCTGATTACAACAGCAACAGGCGCAATCGCGGCCGACATTATTCCGAAAGAGCGCCGCGGCGAGGGACTCGGCTACCACGCGATGTCCATGAATCTAGCTGTCGTTTTCGGTCCGTTTCTTTCTCTGACCCTGCTTCAGTTCACCACATTTACTGTTCTGTTCATGATTTTTTCTGTCATCGCCGCTGCAGGGGTGATTTTCAGTTTTCTTATAAAAATTGAACACATCAAAGTTCCGGCTAGAAAATTCACAGCTTCTGATTTATTTGAAAAATCCGTCATACCGATTGCTTTGATTGGCGGATTAGTTGCCTTCTCCTACTCCGGTATCATTTCCTTTATTTCGATTTATGCGAAGAGCATTGGACTCTCCGGAACAGCAAGCTACTTTTTCGTCGTATTTGCTGTTGTCATGCTTTTATCGAGACCTTTCGTCGGCCGGCTTTTTGACCGGAGAGGTGCTGCCGTTGTCATGATTCCGTCCTTCATCGTCTTTGCCGCAGGTATGCTGATGCTTAGCTTTACGGACGCATCATGGATGCTGCTTGTGTCAGGAGCCCTGATCGGACTCGGCTACGGTTCACTCGTTCCATGCTTCCAGACGCTGGCCATTCAAAAAGCACATCCTGCACGAAGCGGACATGCGACATCTACCTTCTTTACGTTTTTTGATATTGGCATCGCATTTGGCTCTTACATTCTTGGCATGCTTGCAGCGAATCTTGGGCTATCAAGCCTCTACTTGTATGCGTCCGGACTGATTATCGTCACGCTTTTGATTTTCACTGCCGTTACTCGGAAAAAACAATTGAATTATGTGCCGAAAGAGCATGTATCATAAAAGTGATGCAGACCAAATCCCGGTGATTTGGTCTTTTTCATGTTTATCATTAGATACTTTTCCAAATTTCTGTTAGAATTAAAGTAAGGAATGTAAGGAAAGTAAGCAATTCCTAGAAAACAAAGAAACAAGGAGAATGAACATGGAATTTTCCAAGCTGAGCTCAAAGGGACAGATTACCATCCCTAAGCACATCCGTGAAACGCTGAATCTTCATGAAGGAGAACGGATTGCATTTATTGAAAAGGACGGGCTCGTGATTATGACGAAGGCAGATCTTGAATCTCTTCATAATATTCAGGACATTGTAAGTGACGAGAAATTCAAACAGCTGATGCGCAAGGCCAAAAACCATCTTAACGAAGAATAAGGAAGGGGTTCATACTATGAACATTCGAGAATGCGATTTACCCGGAATCGGAAGAAAATTCGAGGCGGTTACCCGCAACAATGACAAAATCACGGTTATCATCCATGACGACGGCAGAAGAGAAATGTACCATTACGATGATGATGACCATGAAGAGAGCATCTCCAACATTACCATGAATGATGCAGAAGCAAGGCAGCTTGCCGCGATTCTCGGCGGCATGACCTATAAGCCAAAAGCAATGGAAAACATTGAGCTGGCGTTCAATGATCTCATTATCGAATGGTTTAAAGTAGAACCGGGCGCACCTGCAGTCAACCAGTCCATCGGGGATATCGATGTCCGCAGCAATTACGGGATCACCATTATTGCCATTATCAAAAAGAACCAATCGAAGCAGCTCACTCCGGGACCAGAGGCCATCATTGAAGCTGGGGATACATTGGTGATTTCCGGTGAAAGAAAAGATTTGCGTAATATTATTAAGGATTTACTATCAAATAAGGGGGGATAAGTATAGATGGATCATTTGATTTTTGAAGTAGGAACTGCACTGTTATTAGTAGCATTTGCTGCCATACTGGCAGGAAAACTTAATTTCTCCATCATCCCGTTTTTGATTGTGATTGGAATGCTAGTCGGTCCTCATGCCCCTGTCATTGGCATTATTAACCTCAGGTTCATTGAAAGCGCAGAATTCATTGATTTTCTGGGGCGCATCGGGATTCTTTTCCTTCTCTTCTACCTCGGTCTGGAATTCTCTGTCGGAAAACTCATAAAGTCTGGTAAATCGATTGTAGTTGGCGGAAGCATCTATATTTCCATCAACTTCGCTCTCGGATTCCTCTACGCGCTGATTATGGGCTTTCCGATATTAGAAGTCTTGATTATTGCAGGAATCATCACCATCTCATCAAGTGCCATCGTTGCAAAAGTGCTCGTGGATCTGCGCCGTACCGGGAATAAGGAAACGGAACTGATACTGGGCATCATCATGTTCGAGGACATCTTTTTAGCGGTCTACCTCTCCGTTGTCTCCGGTTTGATTTTGGGAGACTCCACGTCAATCGGCGGAACCATCATGTCCGTTCTGATTGCCCTTGGCTATATGCTGGCTTTCTTTATTATTGCAAGAAAAGCCACACCTCTTTTAAACAAATTACTCAACATCTCGTCTGATGAAATTTTTATCATCGTCGTGTTTGCGGCTTTGTTCTTCATTGCCGGATTTTCAGAAACGATCCATGTTGCCGAAGCAATCGGTGCCTTGCTGCTTGGTCTGGTCTTCTCTGAAACCAATCAGGGTGAACGAATCGAACATCTCGTCGTCCCATTCCGCGACTTTTTCGGCGCTATCTTCTTTTTCAGCTTTGGATTAAGCATTGATCCATTCACACTCGGAGGGGCGGTATGGCTTGCACTCGGTGCTGTAGCTATTACAATCATCGGGAACTTCGTTGCAGGCATGATTGCTGGAAGAAGAGCAGGCTTATCCCATAAAGCCTCAGCCAACATCGGACTGACTATTGTATCCCGCGGGGAATTCTCCATCATCATGGCCAATCTGGGGTTATCAGGCGGTCTGATGACCGTACTGCAGCCATTTTCGGCACTCTATGTGCTCATTCTCGCCATCCTTGGACCATTGCTCACGAAGGAATCCAAGCATATTTACAACGCGCTTAACAAGGTCTTCAAGTGGAAACAGCCGAAGGAAAAAGTGAAAGTGAAAGAAAACGTCCTTCCATAAGAAATGGGAAAGCCTAAGAATATTCTCTTGGGCTTTTTTGGTTCAATCAATTCGCCGCTTCCAGCTGAAGCTGTTTTTCGGCTAGCTTCCTGTATAGTGTGTGAGCGTTCAATAATTCTTCATGTGTTCCCTGTCCGGTCAGTCTTCCGTTTTCCAATACAAGAATCTGGTCTGCATCAACAACTGTGGATAATCTGTGGGCAATGACAAAAGTCGTCCTTCCCTTCATCAGGTTTTTCAGTGCATGCTGAACAAGAACCTCTGATTCGCTGTCGAGATTAGAGGTTGCTTCATCAAGCAGCAGCAGGGACGGATTTTTTAAAATGGCTCTTGCGATGGCAATACGCTGCCTTTGCCCTCCCGAAAGCTTGACTCCCCGCTCCCCAACCTCCGTTTCATAGCGGTCCGGCATTTTTTCGATAAACTCCGCTGCATTGGCAAGCCGGGCCGCGTTCTCCACTTCTGAATCCGCAATTTCCCGCTCAAGACCATAGCAAATATTATCCCGGATCGAACCGGACATAATCGGACTGTCCTGAGATACGTAGCCAATCTGCTTTCTCCAGCTGCGCAGGTCAAGGGTGCTGATATCCTGCCCGTCGATTTTCACGGCACCTGACACAGGTTTGTAAAAGCGTTCGATTAGAGAAAAAATGGTCGTCTTCCCGCCGCCGCTCGGTCCGACGAGGGCCACCGTTTTGCTGGGGGCAATGGTAAACGAAAGATCAGTTAAAATTGGTTTATCCTCTGAATAGCTGAAATGAATGTTCTCAAAGCGCACCTCTTTTTTCAGCACGTCCGCTTCTGAATGTCCATTCTGCTCCGTTTTCAGACTGAGCAAGTCATGAATACGGTCTGTCGCTCCCATCGCTTTTTGAAAGGCAGTAAAAAACGAAGCAAGCTGGGTGAATGGAACGATAATTTGAAAGACGTAGATAATGATGGCGACCAATGTCCCTGCCGTTAAGCTTCCGGTCGCTACCCTCACCCCTCCATAGCCAATCAGGATGACAAGAACGACCATCATAATCGTTGTCATGAACGGACTAACCACCGCCTGAATCTTCGCTTCCCGAAGGCCCAGTCTGAACAAATGGCCAATACCGCTTCTGCCCTTTTCTTCTTCAATCTTTTCGCCGCTGTAGGCCTTCACGAGTCTGACCTCACCAAGGACCCGTCCAAGATCACCGCTGAAAGAAGCCATTCCATCCTGTGTCGCTTTCGAGATTTTATACATTTTCCTTCCCATCGGCCATAGCAAAAGCATGGATAGAGGAATGACGGCAAGCATAATCGCTGTCATTTTCCAGTCAAGCATAAAGAGGATAATGACAGAACCTGCAATGGCAATGATTCCGGATATGAATGTAACAAGATGATTGGTAATCAATGTTTTGATCGTATTCGTATCCTGCGTAATCCGGCTCATCGTTTCCCCGGACTGATGCTGATCAAAATAAGAAACAGGGAGCTTTAAAATGTGTCCCCACAGCTGTTCGCGGATTCCTTTTACGATAACTTCCCCAATATACATCAGCATATAATAGGAAAACCCCGCTCCAATGGATTGCAGCACGAATGCACCAATCAGAAGGAAAATCATCCCTGTACTTAAAGCTGCAGCTCCTGCCTGATCCACCAGTTGCTTTGTAAAGATTGGCACAATCAAACCGGCTCCTGTTTCAAGCAGGCTTAAAAACAAAACGGAAACAATCATCCAGGTGGCGGGTTTATGTTTTTTCAGCAGGTTTATAAAGGCATCCAGCTGCTGTTTATCTGCTTTTTTTGCTTGTTCAGCCATGACTGTGAATTCCCCTCCCAGTGTAGTAATGTTCAAAAGCTTTTTCTATTAATTTCTCCTCCTGCCTTGTAAACGGAGAAACAGAGAAAATGTCTTGTTCTGCCCTCTCTCCTATCCGCTCCCAATCAAGGTCCATAGAAATCATGTCCGTCAAAATGTCCTGTTCTCCCAGTATTCCAGCAAGCATGTCCAGGCATTCACCGACAAGACTCTGAACCTCCGGAGATTCAGGTTTCCGGGTCCTCAGCGCTTCCTTCATCTCCTGGAAAAGCAAAGCCGTCTTTTTATGCAGATCCAGCCATTCATCCTCTGTAATGCTCTCGACCCGTTTTGTATACTTTTCAGGAAAATGCTTTTTTACCCAATCCATATGTTCCTCTTCATTTTGGATGCTGTCGATTACAAACGAGAGAATCTGCAGGTTCGGACGCTTCTCTGTTTCGAGAATTCCTATTGCATGGTCCAGAGAGAGAATAACCCGGTTTAAATGATTCTGCTTTTGTGTCATTAGCTCCTTTTGCATCCTAAGCGAGGATGTTAAATCTCCATCAGCTGCAGCAAGCAGTTCCCGGATCTGCTGGAGACTGAAATCCAGGAACTTAAGCGAAAGAATTTGCTGAAGAACGACTAAATCATCATCCTTGTAATACCTCCGTCCAGACTCGCTGACGAAGCTTGGCTTGAGCATTTCCTGCTGATCATAATAGCGGAGTGTCCGGACTGTTACGCCGGTCTTTTTTGCAAATTGTCCGATCGTATATAAGGCTTCATTCACTGGCATGACCTCCCATGCCTTCATTATATATCCTGACGTTACGTCAGAATCAAGTCCAATCAGGATAAAAATGGTATACTATTTCTGAGGTGATAAAACATGGCGAAAAGCAAAGCCAGTAAACGAAGAGAGCATAAAATTCGCAGCGGCGGGTTCGACCCAAGCGCATTGAGAGGATCTGCTCCCGACTACAGCATGCACGAACGCAAAACGATGACCAAACAGGAAAAGTGGAAAAAACAACTATCCAAACACAAAAAGCGATCCCTTCCCGGTAACGGTGATGAAGGAATCGCTTTTTTGTATGGGGGAGTTGGGAGAGCGCGCAGATTTTGTTGAAATTCGTCGTTTGGCCCGTATTTGGCTCGAGTTGGCCCGCATCTGCTCCGAGTAGGCCCGTATTTGCCTCAAGTTGGCCCGCATTCGTCTCCAGTTAACCCCGTTGCCCCTACTACCAGCTTTGCCTGTTTATACCGTCCCATAAAAATAGCCAACCACCCCATCGGGTCATTGGCCAATCTGTTCTCCACAATCCTGTTCAATCCAGTTTTGCGACCAGTTTTCAATTTCTCTCAATATAGGTTCAAGTGCTAAGCCTTTATCTGTAAGCGAATATTCGATGCGGACGGGAGATTCAGGGATGATGTTGCGTTTTACAACACCGTTCTGTTCAAGATCCTTCAGCCTGTCTGATAGGACTCTTCCGCTGATGGATGTCGATGCTTCAAGTACACTGAATCGTTTTGGTCCATCGAGAAGCTGATGGATGATTAGGCCTGTCCACCGTTTGCCTAGCATGTTAATGGCTTGTTCGAACCTTGGGCAAATGTTTAATGGCTCCATTTTTCTCACTCCTGTTGTTTTATTATATATCATGATTACAAAAAATAAAAAAGTTACAATTTACAACTAAGTTACTTGACATATATTCACAGACATCATATAGTTACTTACATAAAGTAACTTATTTACTCTAAGTAATTAATAGGAGGGTTTCATGATGAAATTTCAGCAGCATCCATACACATATGTAAGCACAGTAACTCTTCTGACTGGCGATTTGAAGAGGGCAGAGGAATTTTATACATCCATCATCGGTTTAAACGTTCTGGAAAAATCACAGGAAGAGGTGTCTTTGACGGCAGATGGTGTCCATCCGATTCTTACGCTCCAACAGCAGAATGATATGATGCAGAAGGAGCCGCGCCGGACCGGACTGTATCACTTTGCTATTTTGCTTCCTTCAAGAAAGGACTTATCATCGTTTCTTCACCATTTGATTCATACCCAATATCCGATCCAAGGCGCCTCCGATCATCTTGTGAGTGAAGCCATCTATTTCGCAGATCCGGATGGCAATGGAATCGAAATCTACGCGGACCGTCCTTCTGATCATTGGCGCTGGACCGATGGGCAGATTGAAATGGCCACCCATGCGCTCCAAGCGGAAAATCTCCTGTCTGAGAGTACTCTGGCTGATTGGCGCGGCATGCCTGCTGACACCGTAATGGGCCACATTCATCTCCATGTTTCAAATCTTGACGATGCAAAACGCTTTTACACGGAAGGCCTTGGGTTTGAAGTGGTCTCGAAATACGGAAATCAGGCACTCTTTATCTCAACTGGCGGCTATCATCACCATCTTGGACTGAATACATGGAACGGAGCAGGTGCCGCCAAGCCTTCTGAAAACAGCGTAAGGATGGGCTCCTTCACCATCGTTTACCCAAGTGCCGAAGAAAGACAAAACGCAGCCAGCCGGCTTGAAAAGCTTGGAGCAGAGACCGTCACTAAGGATGATGTGATCCTCGCAGCTGATCCTTCCGGAAATTGGATTCATCTGGCTGTTTAAAAAGGGCAGGCTATTTATATAAAACTTACTGAGAGAAGAGGAAACGACAATGGGATTTTTTGATAGTGTATTTGGAAGCAAAGAAAATGCAGGCAGTTCGGTAAAAAAAGACTTTCCAACTGCAATTGAAGAAAGACGTTCATTTTACACGATCAGCAAGGAGGAGGTTGTATCGGATGAACGCATTAGAGAGGTAATCGAGCATGCTGTTAAACATACTCCATCCGCCTTTAACTCTCAAAGCGCAAGAGTGGTAGTCCTGGTAGGGGAACAGCATGATAAATTGTGGAATATTACATCCGAATCCCTCCGGAAAGTTGTACCTGCAGATTCATTCGGTCCGACTGAAGAAAAAATGAAAGGCTTCAGCAGCGGATATGGAACGGTTTTGTTCTTTGAAGATGAGGCGGTGATTGAATCCCTGCAGCAGCAATTTACTCTTTACCGCGAAAATTTCCCAATCTGGTCTCACCATTCATCCGGCATGCTTCAGTTTGTGGTATGGACAGCACTTGAACTGGAGGGCTTCGGAGCTTCCCTTCAGCATTACAATCCACTGATTGATGAAGATGTGAAAAAGGAATGGCATATTCCTGCCGGTTGGAAGCTCATCGCGCAAATGCCTTTTGGAAAGCCTGTTTCTGCACCGGGACCAAAAGAATTCAAACCGGTTGATGAACGTGTGAAATTTCATAAATAAGCGAAGGCGGCCTTTGCCGGCCGCCTTTTCATGATCAAATTACAGAAATATTTTTTAACCCTACGAAACATTGGCTTGATTCAAATCCCGTATGTATGCCCGCCGTTCACCGATATGCTCTGGCCAGTGATAAAAGAAGACTCCTCTGAAGCAAGGTATGCTACCGTATTGGCTGCATCTTCAGGCAAACCCATCCGTTTCAGTGGTATGCTCATCCGATATTGATCGATTGCCTCACCCGATACCCCAGCATGGCGTTCAACCGGGATAAATCCTGGATTCAGGAGATTTACCCGAATTCCATACTCGCCAAATTCGCTTGCCCATGAACGCGTCATTCCGAGCATAGCCGATTTTGCCGTTACATAGCTTGAGAAGTTTCCGTTTCCCAGCTGTACGACCTCGCTCCCAATGTTAATGACGGAGCCTTTCTTTTGTTCTTTCATAGAAGAAAGACATGCTTTCATCAGGAAAAACGGGGCCTTTACGAAGAAGTTCAGCTGATCCTCATAATCCTCCCAATTCAAATCTTCCATCGAAAGCTCCGGCTGCGGACCCGTTGCATTATTGACGAGAATGCTCACCCTTAGTCCGGAAACTCTCTCCGCTTCCTGTACAAAACGGAAAACGTCTTCTTCATTTGTGACATTCGCCTGAATGGCAGCAGCATTGCCTCCATTTGCCTTAATTTCACGAACGACCTCTTCCGCTTCATCTGCACTGTTCAAATAATTGACGGCTGCAAAAGCGCCTTCCCTGCCAAGCTTTTTACTGATGGCCGCACCCAATCCCCTTGATCCCCCTGTTATAAGGGCTAGTTGATGATTCAGTCTCAAAATGATCCCCTCCTTTTTGGATTATATCACCCTTCTGGAAAACATCTTCTTTGTGATGGAAAAAACAGTGTGATAACCTGATAATTGAAGTCTTCTGAAAGAAGGGAACCCGGTGAAACACACACGCATTTATTTTATCCTTGTCGGCATTATGATGCTTTGGGGCTTTAACGTCCCGCTGCTCAAAATTATCGTCGGCACATTCTCCCCAGTAACTATTACAGCACTTAGAATTTTCACAGCCAGTATTTGCGTTTTCATTATTCTATCCTATTTAAAATTGCTCCGCCTGCCGACACTTAGGGAAGCAGCTTTGATTATCGGCTGCGGATTACTGAATGTGGTCGCCCATCATTATTTTTTATCAGTCGGTCTCTCCCTTACCAGTTCGACGAATGGAGGCCTCATTTTAGGTCTGGGACCGATATTGGTTGCCGTTTTATCCATCATTTTTCTTAATAAAAGATTGACCGTTATCCGGCTGAGCGGGTTTATATTGGGACTCGCCGGTGTTTCATTTACGGTGGTTGCCGGCGGCGGCGGACTGAGTGCCGTTAATGCAGGGGATGTATCCATTTTCTTTTCCATCCTCACACAGGCATTCAGCTTTGTGATCATTAACAAAATGTGCAAAACGATTGATCCAAGGCTTCTTACAGGATATATGCTCCTTTTCGGATCGCTTGTGTTATTTGGAATTGGCTTACTTACTGAAAAGGATGGCCTTTCATCGCTTACGAACGGAAGCCCGGAAGTGTGGACAGCGTTTGTATTATCCGCAGTTTTCGCGACAGCAATCGGCCATATGACATATAACTTTGCGATCAGCCAGGTTGGTGCGGCTGAATCGGCCATTTTCATGAACCTGAATACGCTGTTTGCCCTTGCCGGATCCGTTCTCATTTTAAACGAAACCGTACATGCCTCGCATCTTATCGGTCTGATCCTCATTGTCTCAGGCGTTATTCTTGGTTCGGGAGCGTATGAGGATATGAGAATGAAATACCGCAGAAAGCATGGATATGATTCAGCACGTTAAAGCAGATATTTTGAAATAAACCATGAGAAAAATTATGATTAACACAATGAAAACTTAAGGAGGTCCATTCATGAGCGAATCATTACAAGGCAAAACCGCACTCATTACCGGCGCCGGCCGCGGAATTGGACGTGCCGCAGCCCTGCATCTTGCAAGAGAGGGCGTAAATGTAGGACTGCTCGCCCGAACGGAGGAGCACGTAAAAAGCACCGCGGAAGAAGCAGAAGCATTAGGTGTAAAAGCGTATTACGCAGCGGCTGATGTATCATCACATGAAGAAGTAAAAAAGGCTGTTGCTCAGCTGGAATCAAGTCTCGGCCACATTGATATTTTGATCAACAATGCCGGAATTGCCAAATTCGGAGGGTTTCTGGAGCTTGACCCTGAGGATTGGGAAAAAATTATTCAAGTGAACCTATTGGGTGCTTATTATGTAACACACGCTGTCCTTCCAGGCATGGTGGAAAGAAAAGCAGGCGATATCATTAATGTTTCTTCCACGGCCGGCCAAAAAGGAGCTCCTGTCACCAGTGCCTACAGCGCTTCAAAATTTGGTCTGCTCGGTCTTACCGAATCACTGGCTATGGAAGTGCGCAAGCATAACATTCGTGTCTCGGCCCTTACCCCTAGCACCGTTGCAACGGATCTAGCCATTGAAAACAAGCTGACGGACGGAAACCCTGAATCTGTCATGCAGGCGGAAGACATCGCAGAGTTTATGGTAGCCCAGCTTAAATTAAACAAACGTACGTTTATTAAATCAGCTGGACTTTGGTCGACGAATCCTTAAATATCTTGGAAGCAGTTCCCTTTGAATGGGAGCTGCTTTTTTAGTTGGGGCAACTCAAGTAAATGGAACGCGAAATTTTCAATACCAAAGGTGAAATGGTGAGTCGGTCATTTTAAAAAGGCTGTTTACTTTTTTCAGCAGTTTATTTAAAGGATTTTGACAAACTTCTTTTGAAATCTCCACATTGGAACAACATCTTGATATTTCTCAATTTTTGGTTTCTCCATCCCCTAGTCTTATTCTCACCCCTCTAATTTCCATACGATAAACCCCTACTATAGTCACATTTCACGATTATTATTCTATGTTAGCTTTTTCCTTTTACAATATAGTCTTTATTCTGAATCCTCTTACAAATCTTTCATACCAGCCCTCAAAAAGGATTCATTTTTACGAATTTCAAACCTAATATTACTAAATGAAATATTTTTGTAACATAAATAGAAACTGTTTGAAACAAACCTGTCATATTAATCTAGTAATATTAGCCATCATATACATAAAGGGGACTAGGACTTTTGAAGAAGTTTATTTTGACAGTCAGTGCAGTTTTGTTCTTGTCGTTTGGATTCTCAGCCAATGCCTTCGCAGCCACCTACACAGTTAAATCCGGGGATACTCTATGGAAGATTGCTCAGAAGCATAAAGTTACTGTGAATCAAATCAAATCTTGGAACAAATTGAAAACAGACGTTATTAAAGCAAATCAAAAGTTGACCATTTCACCGTCTACCTCCAAGAAATCAGCACCTGCGAAATCAGCTGCTCCACAAGGGGCCTATAAAACATATACCGTTACAGCAACAGCCTATACAGCAAGCTGCAAAGGCTGCAGCGGAATCACTTCAACCGGCATCAACTTAAAGAAAAATCCTGGCGCAAAAGTAATTTCCGTTGACCCGAGAGTCATTCCGCTCGGTTCCAAAGTATACGTACCAGGCTACGGTACAGCGATTGCAGCCGATAAAGGAAGCGCCATTAAAAGAGGAAAAATCGATGTTTTCTTCTCATCCAAGAGCACCGCTCTTAAATGGGGAGTAAAAAAGGTAACCATTAAAGTTTATAAAAAATAAGTTTCAGCCAAACAAAAAGACCATAATTCCGATTATGGTCTTTTTGTTTTCTATAATGATATTTTCATAAACTTGTTAATGTCTTGGAATCCCATTTGTTCATATAAGTTCATCGCTTTTGTATTATGGGTGTAAACGTTCAGTCTTACGTCACGGTATCCGTTTTTTCTAAATTCCTCAAATGCCTCTTTCATTAATAATTTAGAATATCCCTTTTTCCTGTATGCGGCTTTCACATATAAATCATTGATCCAGCCAACTTCGTCCCCCGTCAGCAAGTCATATGCCCGATCAATCATGATCCACCCCAGCAGTGTTTCCCCGTTCATTAAGCAGACAAAATAAGCATCATAGCCCGCTGAATGCTCGTATGCTTCAATCATTTTTTGCTGGTTGTCATCTGAAACGGAGTTCGTTGCTTCTCGCCTGTTTTCGCCTGCCAGTTCATATATTTCCGATCGTTCTTTTTCAGAGGCAATCTTGAAAGTTAGTCCCATTTCCGTTTTCCTCTCCTGCAAAAAAATGCGTGTTACGAACTGTATGCTTTTGCCTGCAGACAGATTTTTACGACCGTTCCCTTGCCAGGCTGGCTTGAGTATACCGTTTTCCCTCCCATTGCATCAATGATGCCGAGAGAAACCATCGTTCCGAGTCCTGTCCCTGTTTCCTTCGTTGTATAGTAAAGGCTTCCGAGCTTGGCTAGCTGCTCCTTTGTCATGCCTATCCCTGTATCCGCAATCTTTATCTCTGCTTCCGATCCATAGGATGTCATGGAAACCATGACACTGCCTTCCTCCGGTGTTGCTTCAATGGCATTTTTAATAAGATTCACTATAGCCTGGCGAAGCTGATTACGATCTGTTTCCAGAGTGATGGGAGCATCGGTCTGACAGCTTAATACGATCCCTTTTTTCAAAGCCAGGGGGTTTAACAGCTGTACAGCATCCTTTAAGAAACCGCCCAGTTCAAACGTTTCCAGTTTCTCGATCTGAGGCTTGGCAAAGTTCAGATAGTCGCTGATGATGGACTCGGCCCTGTCCAATTCACTCAGAACGAGAGGCAGATACGTATGCTGCCCCTTCTTATCATCAGCCTGCATGAGCTGCAAAAACCCCTTAACAACTGTAAGCGGGTTTCTTACTTCATGAGCAATGGAAGCGGCCATCTCACCAAGTGTGTTCAGTTTTTCCGATCTGAAAATTTCTTCCTGAAGGCGGTATTTCTCAATACTCGCTTCATGGAGAAGGGCGGCAAAACCTGAACCGATCACTTGGATAATGCCAAAAATGACGATAAAGTAGATCAGTTTCGATGGAAGAAATTCGTATTTGTCAGAAACACCAATATAGGTGAAAAGAATACATAGCTGAACAAATGCAGGCCAGAGCCCCGCCAGTATCGCCCATCTGACCCTTTTCCATTTTGTCTCTGCTTTATTAAATCTGAACACGATTAGCATAGGACCTGCAGCTGCCAGGAAGGAGGACAAGTAGCCAAAAACAAGAGCATCTCCGCCAAGATACGTTCTTGTGAGAAGAAGAGCAGCCAAAACGACCAGACCGCCGCGCATCCCCCCGTAAAGTGTGGCTAGAACAAGCGGTACATACCTCAGATCCCAATAAAGACCGAAACTTTCGTAAGCAAACAGCATGCATAATGATCCGGTAAGACCATGCAGCATCCCAATAAAATAAGACGGCCGTCCAATCTGGCGGTCAGAGAAAAACAAACTGTGGATCAGAATTGGAGCCAGCACAATTAGAACATGCAGCAGTAATTTTTCTATGATCATCATTTCTACCCCGCAGCTATATTTTCCCCTGTTAACGGGCAGTAAACACTTTCTTAATCGAAGAGAAGGAATACGGTGAAGCTCTCACTTAACCGATTAAATACGACAGCTGATACGAATTTCCCTTTTTTCAATAGGTATTTTTATGTACAGCTTCATACAGGCACTTCTTACGTTCAGCAGCGTATGGTAATGCATAAGCCTATTGAAGCGGGGTATTAACAACATGACTATGTGGAGAAAAAAACCTTTTTATAATAAGGATCTCGCTGAATTTTTGCTTCATATGTGTGTTTATTCATACCGGCAATTCCTTAATAACGGACCTGTGGAAGTGGTACCGGGTTTTACACTCGTTAAAGCCTTTAAAGCCAGTGCAAACAGCATTCCGGAGTGGTTCGGATTTATCCTGGAGTCAGAGGATGCAGTGGTTATTGCCTTCAGGGGTACCCAGTCTGATGCAGATTGGATTGCAGACGCGACCATAAGGCAGGCTCCCTATTTATATATTCAGAACGCGGGTCTTGTTCATCAAGGGTTTCAGTCCATTTATTCCACTTGCCGTGACGAAATTTTCCAGGCCTATCATAGCCTTGCTAAGGAAAAAAACCTTTTTATCACCGGACACAGTCTTGGGGGGGCACTCGCAGTGCTTCACGCGGCAGATGCAGCGGCTAATTCAGGTTTCAGGTCCATTGTAATGTACAACTATGGAGCACCAAGAGTCGGGGACGGGCAGTTTGCCTCTTTATATGACAAGCTTGTTCCAAACAGCATTCGCTTTGTAAATACAGCGGACCTCGTGCCGAAGCTCCCTCCCATTTTTGTCTACAACCCTATTACTAAATTGAAATACTTTTATCAGCATGTGCAAACTCCCTTCACTTTTACGATTGATACTGGATCTATTGCGGGCAATCATATGCCGGATACTTATTTTCTCGGGATTGAAGGGTTATCCAGACTGATTCACTTGTAAAGCAGTCTGGAAGATTTTATTCCCCAAAAGCTAAATATTTATTTAAATTTTCAGAATAGTATAATACAATTACTCTGTAGAGATGACAAAGGGGGGGAATGTACATATGAAAGCCATAAAGTCCATTCTGATTTGGGGCATCATTTCAGCAGCGGGGGCAGCAGGCTTTGGCGTTCTGGCTCTTAACCGGGGAGAATCCATTAATGCCATCTGGCTTCTTGTTGCTGCGCTCAGTGTATACGCAGTTGCATATCGCTTTTACAGCCGTTTTATAGCAAGAAAGGTGTTCGAGCTTGATGACAACCGCAAGACACCTGCAGAAACGCAAAATGACGGGAAGGATTACGTTCCCACAAACAAATGGGTGCTGTTCGGCCACCATTTTGCTGCGATTGCAGGTGCAGGGCCGCTTGTCGGTCCAATCCTTGCCGCTCAAATGGGCTACCTTCCCGGGACCATCTGGATCGTGGCTGGGGTCGTGCTTGCCGGAGCAGTACAGGATTTTATCATTCTATTCGGTTCAATGAGACGGAAAGGAAAGTCTCTTGGAGAAATGATCAAGGAAGAGATTGGACCCGTTACAGGCGTTATTGCCATGGTCGGAATCCTGGGAATCATGATTATTCTTCTCGCTGTTCTTGCTCTTGTCGTAGTAAAAGCGCTTATTGGAAGTCCGTGGGGAATGTTTACCATTGCCGCCACAATTCCTATCGCTGTTTTCATGGGAATTTACATGCGGTACATCCGGCCGGGCCGGGTTGGGGAAGGCTCAGTGATCGGCGGCGTTCTGCTAATTGGTTCTATTATGCTCGGACAATATGTATCTCTTAATCCTGCTCTTGCCAAAATGTTTACCTTTAACGGAGAAACAATTGCAATCATGATGATTGCCTACGGTTTTATCGCATCCGTTATCCCTGTTTGGCTGCTTCTTGCTCCAAGGGATTATTTAAGCACCTTTTTAAAAGTAGGTACCATCGCTGGGTTGGCAATTGGAATTTTAGTTGTGGCACCTGATCTTCAGATGCCGTCTACTACTCAATTCATCGATGGGACAGGCCCGGTTTTCGCCGGCAACCTCTTCCCGTTCTTATTCATTACAATCGCCTGCGGTGCCGTTTCAGGCTTCCATGCTCTCGTTTCATCCGGTACGACTCCTAAAATGATTGAAAGAGAAAGCCATGCAAGACCAATTGGGTACGGGGCAATGCTGACGGAATCTTTTGTTGCCATGATGGCCCTCATTGCTGCGTGCGTACTGACTCCCGGGATCTATTTTGCTATCAATAGCCCTCCTGCCGTGATCGGAACGGACGCCGTTTCAGCCGCTGCGACTGTATCCGGCTGGGGCTTTACCATTACACCGGATGATTTAACCACGCTTGCCAAAGACGTGGGGGAAGAGACCATTCAATCAAGAACAGGCGGGGCACCGACTCTCGCGATTGGAATGTCCGTCATCTTCTCAAGCTTCCTTGGCGGAAAAGCACTAATGGCCTTCTGGTACCATTTCGCCATACTCTTTGAGGCGCTGTTTATACTAACAACCATTGATGCCGGTACCCGCGTCGGCCGCTTCATGATCCAGGATCTTTTGGGACAAGTGTATAAGCCGCTTGCCAAAACTGACTATCTGCCTGCCAACATCATCGCTACTGCAATATGCGTCCTTGGCTGGGGCTACTTCCTATATCAGGGCGTCATTGATCCGCTCGGAGGAATCAACACCCTATGGCCGCTTTTCGGAATCGCAAACCAGATGCTTGCCGGAATTGCCCTGCTCCTAGGTACCACCATGCTCTTTAAAATGGGGAAAAAAGCTTACGTATGGGTAACGCTCCTTCCAACCACCTGGATCCTGATCGTTACCATGACGGCTGGCTGGCAAAAGCTCTTCCACGAAAATCCTAAAATCGGCTTCCTGTCGCACGCTAAAGTATTCAGTGATGCAAGAAGCAAAGGAGAAGTTCTGGCTCCTGCCGCCAACCAGGCTCAAATGAACCAAATCATCGTAAATGACTACGTTGATGCCGCCCTATGCGCCATCTTCATGCTCGTCGTTATCGCTGTTCTCATCTCATCTGTGAGAATGTGGATCCGTGTATTCAAAAAACAGGACGTCACCCTTCACGAAGCGCCGTACATTCCGCGCGAGGAAGGAGAATTCAAACACTATGCTTAAAAAGATGGCCGGTATATTCAGCCACCGCAAACAATTCCTAAACCTGCTCGTCGGCGTTCCCTGCTATGAAACATACGTTGCGCACATGTCATCCAAGCATCCAGGCGAACCCGTGAAAACCCGAAAAGAATTTTTCTGCGAAGCCCAGGAGGAACGCTACAATGCGAAAGGCGGAAAGGTCTCCCGCTGCTGCTGAATAAAGGCTAAATGTTTGGAACCGCTTAGTTGGCGGTTCTTTTTTTGTTGGGGAAGGGTGGTTGTGGACGGGTGGACGAAGTTACCGATGGAAGCTGGTGGAACGGATGGGAGGTGAACGGCGGCGCCTGACCCGCGCTGCTTTAACGCATGTGGGGACAAAGGAAGCCGCTTGTGGCCTTTTGAGGCGCAAGGGATTGGGGAGCAGGTGCCGGAGCTTTAGCTTGATAGAGAACAGCGGGACTGGCACCGTGCCAGTCCCCTATTGCTTCACCGCAAACGGGGACAAAGACGACAGCAGATGAACCGTTGCACCCCAACGGTTTGGAGAAGCGGTGCCGGAGCTTTTATCCTTTAGCAGAGTGCGGGTCAGGCGCTTCGTTTCCGCTGTTGCACTGACCCCCAGCCAATCACTGCAGCGGGGGACAGAGCTGCAATCCGGCTATCCCGTATCCGCCCTAGTCCGCCTTCTTTTGGGGACGGAGGTTTATTGCTTTAGCGAATTGAGGGTCAGTGCAATGCACTGACCCCCAATCCATCACCGCACCAGGGGACAGAGCACATGTCTCCTCCGCCCTTCAGCCAACCAGCCTCCCTCCATACGGGGACGGAGGTTTAACCCTTTAGCGAAACGGGGGTCAGTGCACAGTCTCGCACAGTCATCGCCGTATCCACAATCCAGCCTCACAAGCAAAAAAAGCCCCCTAATTAAAGGAAGCTTCCCACATCTATTCCCCTGCCAGCAAATCGGCAAATTCCTTGGCGTATTGCGGAAGGTCTGGAGGTCTGCGGCTGGAGACAATATGGCCGTCGGTGATGACGGCGACGTCGTGCCAGATGGCGCCGGCGTTGGTCATATCATCTTTGATCCCAGGTGTGCTTGTAACGTTCCGGCCTTTTAGGATTCCGGCGGATATCAGGACCCAGCCGGCGTGGCAGATTTGACCGATCGGTTTTTCGTGCTGATCCATGTAGCGCACCATTTCGAGTACTTCGGGATAGCGTCGCAGCTTGTCCGGTGACCAGCCGCCAGGTACAAGGATTGCATCGTATTCTTCGGGTTTTACGTCGGTGAAGGAAATGTCCGATGTCACAGGGACACCGTATTTCCCTATATAGGTTTCATTGGCTTTTTCTCCAGCAATGTGAACAGTGGCGCCCTCTTCCTGTAAGCGGAGTACCGGATACCATAGCTCAAGATCTTCAAATTCACTGCTGACCAGCTGAATAATTTTTTTATTTTCTAAACGCATGCAAAACACCTCCGCATTCAGTATATCACGGGGGCGTCATGGGCTAAAACTATTGGGGTTCGTCACAAAATCACTTCCCCCAACCCCCTTAGCTGTTTTGGGCAGCAGCGTTTCTTAATTTGCGAATGATGGACGTGATGACGCTGATCTCATCTGGAGATACCTTCCGGCCGTCAAGCTCAAGGTCATACTTGACTAAAAGGTTCTTGGACTGAAGATCTATGACTTCTTTGCTGCGCTTCTCCGTTACAAGCAAATCACTTATATCGACCTCGTATACTTCCGCTATTTTTTTCAGAAGAGAAATAGTGGGTACATAAAGACCGCGTTCAATTTTAGAAAGATTGCTATAATCATAATTCACTTTTTTTGCAAGGCTTTGAAGAGTATCGCCATTGCACTTCCTGACTTCTTTAATTCGGTTTTCCATGACAGGCATGACCTCACTTCAAATCCTATTGTAAATCATAAAACACGTTATAGTGAATATTGCAATGTTTATTTGGGTATTATAGAAAAATTATTTTTTTGTTTTGGTCGCACAAACCAATAATTCGCATAGGATATTGACGAGGATACCTTTTTTAAAGGAAAACCTATTCTCACTCTTTTTCGCACTGCTTATAAGGGGCAGTGCCTTCCTTTATTTAAAAAGAAAAAAGAACAGGAATGTACGCGGCAAATTCATCATTTGCGTACAGTTTCCTGTTCTTTTAGGTTGTGCTCTAAAAGACTCGTATGAAAGATGCCTGATATTGTTTTACGGCCGAACCAATTTGCTGTATGCTCGAGCCATTCTGTCATTTTTTTCATTTTAACGCCCCCGCTAATGGATATTTGTTACTTTATTCCCTCCATCTCTACATTCTAAGCATATGATGGAACATTAACTAATATCCTCAAGCGATTGGTACAGACTGTAATAGGCTCCTTCATTGGAAAGAAGCTGTTCATGTGTACCTTTTTCAACAATCCTTCCCCGGTCAAGGACGATGATTTGGTCAGCCTGCTGAATGGTGTTCAGTCGGTGGGCGATGACGAAGCTTGTTCTGCCCTTCATTAAGTGCTTAAGGGCATCTTGTATTTTCAGCTCGGTGATTGTATCGATGCTGCTCGTTGCTTCGTCAAGAATGAGCAGCACGGGATCTGCAAGTATGGCTCTTGCAATGGATAGGAGCTGTTTTTGCCCCTGGCTGATTCCGCTTCCATCCTGTTTTAGAACCGTCTCGTACTTTTTCGGCAGCCTCATAATGAAGGAGTGGGCATTGGCTTGCTTGGCTGCTTCTTCTACTTCCTGGTCTGAGGCGTGAAGGCGGCCATAGCGGATGTTTTCTCTGATGGTCCCTTCGAAAAGAAAGGGATCCTGCAGAACGAAGCCCATGTTTTTTCTCAGGTCGGGGCGGCTGATTTTGGTGATTTCCTGTCCATCGATCTGAATCGTTCCGGCACTCGGATCGTAAAAGCGCGACAGCAGGTTGATGATGGTCGTTTTGCCTGCTCCGGTAGCGCCTACAAACGCGACCATGTCCCCTTTTGATGCATGAAAACTGATGTCCTTCAAAATCAGATGGTCGTCATCATAGCCGAATGAAACATCCCGGAATGCAACGTCGCCTTCTGTAATCCCTGAAGACAGAGGAATTTGTTCTTTCTGTTCTTCTTCTTTTTCATCCAATATTTCAAATACCCTTTCTGCCCCGGCAACGGCTGAGAGAATGGTATTAAATTGATTGGCCAGATCATTCAGCGGACGGGTGAACTGTCTTGAATATTCTATGAATATAACAATTGTGCCGATCGTAATGTAGCCTTTAATCGCCATATAGCCGCCGGCTGCTGCGATAATGGCAAAGCTGAGGTTATTCAGTACGTTCATCAATTTTGGAATAAAGCCTGAGTACGTTTGTGCCCAAAAACCTGCTTCACGGAGCTTGGCGCTGCGATCGAGGAATTCTTCCGTTACCCGCTCTTCCTGGGAAAAAGCTTTGACGATTTTTTGGCCTGAGAACGTTTCTTCGATGTATCCGTTCAATGAACCGAGGTGCTTTTGCTGCTCCTTGAATTTTTTCCCTGTCCTGCTTGTAATCCACTTCATTCCGAACACCATGAGGGGAATGATGACCATGGAAAGTGCGGTCAGGACCGGACTTAAAATCAGCATGAGGATGACGGTTCCGGCTAAAGTAAGCAAACTTGAGAGAATTTGGATAACTGAGCTGTTCAGCGTTTGGCTGACATTATCCATATCATTTGTGACCCTGCTCATCAGCTCCCCATGCTGCCGCTTATCAAAAAATGAGATCGGCAGCTTTTGAAAATGCTCGAAAAGCTGGACTCTCATTCGGTAGACGGCCTGCTGGGCGATGCCTGCCATCCAAAAGTTCTGCAGCCAAGTGGCGAGCGAATAGCCTGCATATACGATAATCAAAAGCAGCAGCTGGACTGCCAGCCCGTCTGTTTTTAGCGGGACAATATACATATCAATCGTTTGGCCGATCAGATATGGACCTAACAGGCCCAGTGCGGAGCTTCCAATTACCATCAAAACGACCATAACAAGCAGGCCTTTATTGCCGTCCATGTAATTCCAAATTCGCCTTACGACCGCCGGCCAGTTATTTGGCCGCGGCGGCTTCGTTCCTTTTAGCTGATGATTAGAGGGTCTCATGAATTCGTTCCCCCTTCATTTGAGATTGCCAAATCCGGCGGTAAATATCCGATGTTCGGAGCAGTTCTTCATGTGGACCATACTCCAGCAGCTCTCCGTCATCTAGAATGAGAATTTGATCCGAGGCTGCAGCTGTACTGATTTTTTGGGTTATAAGAAAGGTCGTGCATGAATAAGTACCGAGCGCTTTGAGAAGTCTGCCTTCTGTTTTCAAATCCAGGGCGCTCGTGCTGTCATCGAGGAGCAGGATGGCCGGTTTGCGAATGAGCGCCCGGGCTATGGAGAGCCTTTGTTTCTGCCCGCCAGACAGATTGACACCCTTTTGCCCGACAACTGTGTCATAGCCTTTCGGAAGGCTCTCGATTGTTTCATGAATCTGGGCGTCCTTTGCTGCCTGAATGATCTCTTCCATTGAGGCAGCAGGCTTTCCCCAAGCAATGTTATCTTTAACGGTTCCCGTGAAAAGAATGGATTCCTGCGGGACGTAGCCGATTTGCTCCCTTAAATTTTGAAGCCGGTATTGCCCCGCTTCTTCTCCATCAAGGAAAACCTCGCCTTCCGTCGCGTCATACAGTCTTGGAATCAACTGAAAAAGGGTTGATTTTCCTGAGCCTGTTGCCCCCATTATGGCGGTAGTCGACCCCTTTTCGGCTGTAAAACTCACTTTTTTCAAAACTGGGGTTTCGCTTCCTGGGTAAAAAAACGTTACATTTTGAAACTCCACACTTCCATCCGTCACTTCGGGAGAGCGGCTGGAGGAGGGAAGATCATGCAGATGAGGCTCTGTTTCCAGCACCTCCGAAACACGCTGTGACGATGCCCTCGTTCTGGAGAAGGCCATGATGATAAATGAGAACATCGAAATCGCCGCTGTAATCCTTAAAGAGTAGTTCACAATCGCTACGACTTCCCCGACTTTCGCTCCCCCGCTGCTTACCTCCCCTGCGCCGAACCAGAGAATCGCAATGATTCCCGCATTCATGACAAAATAAAGAATTGGCATGGTCATTTCAATCAGGCGTAAAACGGTCGTCGTTCTTTTCCTTAAATCCTCCGTTGCACTTGTGAACCTTTGAATTTCGTAGCGAGAGTTTAAGAAGGCTTTAATGATACGCATGCCTGCCAGATTCTCTTTCATCACGCCATTCACTTTATCGAGCCGTTCCTGTACAGCGCGGAACATCACGCCTCCCGTCTTCAGCACCCATAGGAGGAAAAAAATAAGGACGGGGATTGCAATGACAAGGATGAGGGCAAGCTTCGCATTCACAAAAAGCGCCATAACGGTTCCGCCGATTACCAGCAATGGTGCGCGCAGCATAATCCGGAGGCTCATAAACACGGTCATCTGGATCGTATTCACATCATTGGTTACCCTTGTAATTAAAGAGGATGTCTGAAAATCATCCAGGTTGGAGAAAGAAAAGGACTGCACCTTTTTAAATAAGCTGCTGCGAAGGTCATAAGCAAAGCCCTGACTCACCTTGCTCGCCAAAAAAGAGTTCGTTACACCGGCTGCAAAGGCGAAAATGGACATCGCTAGCAGCACGCCTCCCCACAGCCAGATGACCCCCATATCCTTCTGCAAAATCCCCTGATCAATCATTCGTGCGATAATGAGCGGCTGGGCCAATTCAACGGCCAATTCCACCAGCATGAGCGTTAAAGCAAGTCCTGCCGGCAGCCTGTACGGTTTTAAAAATGAAAACACCCTGTTCATGTTATCCCTTCTCTATGTATGGATTGTTACTCCTATCATATCCTTATGAAGGAAATTATTTAAATATTTTGATTCCGATATGTGCTGGAAATTGAAAAAAGCTCTGCACCTGTGCAAAGCTCCTCTGTTATTATGGTCCTTTTCGCTCCATTGATGTATCAATCTCGTAAAAAAGAACTCCTTATAATGAGAAAAGCGCCAATCCCAATCACATATATAATAATTTCCACTGCATACAAATTCATCGCTCCAGCCTGATACAGGGCAGGGAAAAAGTCGATGAGGGCATGCAGAAGAATGGCTGCAAGTACATAGATGTATTTTTTGTTTTTGACTGCGTAAAGCACAATCAATGATAAGGCGATTTGAATGAAAAATGCAGCCGCACGCTCCAGTCCGCCCATGAATGCCAGCGGAAAGGTTAGCTCCGTCAGCGCTGACGTCAGCTGGTTCAGGACTTTAGGAGGGAGGTTCTGAGCAGCAATTGTTTCCTCAAGTTTACCGGAGTTCTGCAGAATCGCCAGGGAAATCATCTGAATGCTTCCAAGCGCGCCAATCAGAAGTGCTTCAATTCCTCCGTGACCAAGCCCGTAAGCCAGGCCGTCCTTTCGCTCCCGATACAATTTCAGGAGCCAGGTGAACGCGATAAACCTTCCCATTTCTTCAAAAAAGCCCGCAGAAAGGCCTCCGTATATCGCGAAGAGTACAGGCTGATCAGCGATTTGAGAGGTTGTTTTATTCGTGACCAAAATGAATTGGTTAAACGAACCTCCCAGCACATTAGCAAAAACGAAGAAAATAAGAATCCCTATTAAAACAGGACGAAACGAAATCTTGTATTTCTTTTTTAATAATATGTACCCGGCCACCGGCAGGATGACGGACACGGCCAGCTGAAAAACAAGCCCCAGTATAGCGGATTGCGGCACCATTTCGACTCCCCCTTTTAGGTAAGACAGACTTCTTTTAATTTTTCTATGGGTTATTTTTAGCATTGAGATCCAGATTTTAGTATATTATCACATAAAAAAAGACAGGCACGGTGCCTGTCTTTTTTTATTTCCCTTCTTCTTTCGCTGCCGCATCTACCCGCGTCCTTAAATCCTTCATGTCGCGTCCGAGGAACATTTTCCCGTTCACGAAAAGCGATGGTGTAGAGGTAACGCCAAGCTGTGTAGCGAGGGCATCATCTTCGTTGGAGGCGAGCTTGCCTTCTTTTTTATCATAGGATTGTACGACCTTGTCCACTTCTTCTTTGCTTGCCATTGTACTAAGAAGATTCATCAGGTAATCCTTTTTATAAATATCTTTGTTTTCGGCTTCAGGATCACTTGGCTGAGCATCATAAAGCTTTTTATGGAATTCCCAGAACTTATCGTTTCCCAGTACCTTGTAGACGCTCTCCGAGAATTCAGCTGAACGGTAGGAATCTACGTTTATAAACGGATGGTGGAAGAAGAAAAACTGCACCTTTCCGGTTTGAATCAGTTCCTTATCAATCTGCTTGAAGAACGTATCATTGAATCCTTTGCAGGCTGGGCATTTGTAATCCCCGAATTCAATAATTTTCACCGGAGCATCTTTATCTCCTAAGTAGGGCTCATTTTTGTATGAAATGATGCCCGGATTGCTCATGGATGACTTGTTATAGCCGACGAAAAGTCCGCCGATCAGGATGGCTAAAAGAATCGCGAAAAGGAGCCCGAATACGAAAGGCTTTTGTGAAAATGTATTTTTGTCTTGTTGTTTCTCTTCCATTTGCTCACTTCCTATTTGTACTTTTCATGATGCGGAGCGGCTGCGTTTTTTCAACAGACCTTCTGCGGAGTATGCCCCGCTTCCTGTAAAGGCGAGGCTAAGCGCCATAGCAAGAAGAGCCGCGTCCAATTCGTAGCCCCCGATAAATCCCTTTTTCAATCCTACCGTAAATATGGCTCCGAGCATAATAATTGCAATTAGAACGGACACAATCCTTGTTCCGAGTCCAATCAGGATCAGAATTCCTCCTGCCAGTTCGATTACAGCCACGGCGTATGCCATAAACCCAGGGAGACCGAGACTTGCGAAGAATTCAGCTGTCTGCTCGATGCCTCCAGCAAACTTCATGTACCCGTGAAGGATAAATATGATTCCCAGGACAAAGCGGATGATGAGTGTTCCAATATGGTTTAGCATGATACATTCCTCCTTATTTTACAACACACTACATTGCGTAGTGTAGTTGTTTATAAAAAAAGTTATGGCGAGATGATGAACATTCCCGCCAAAACCATAACAACCTGGACGGATGCAATAACGGCTGAGCGCGGTGTTTTCACCGGTTCGCTTGTTTCCGGATTAAGCAAATGCATAATCCGGTAGTTAATCGCGGTCTCGCTGATGGAAACCGTATGCGGGCTATTGTTTGTTTTCCCCCACTTCATCATTTTCAGCAAAGCGTGGCTTAAGCCGGCTATGCTGCCGGATTCCCGGATGGCAAAGCGGTCTGCAAGCACCTCTTTTGTCAGCTCGTAGTGCTTTTGCCACCATTTAAAAATTGGAATATACCAAAGTGTTCGTGCAATGAACTGAAGAATCCATTTCTTCAATGGATCTCTTTGACTCTGATGAAACTGTTCGTGATAGATGACTGCTTGCAGCTCCTGATCGTTCAGCAGTTCAAGCAGACCGGAAGATACAATAATGACGGGTCTGAAGTAACCTGCCGTGAAGGCTGCAGGTTCCGTTTGATCGATTACTGAAATCTTGTGTCCGAAGCGTTTTTCTAATTGTTTGCTTTCCATCTCATTCCTGCTCATCGCAAGCTTCCGGCAAAACCTTTTATATAAAAGGTACTGCTTTGACAAATGATACCCAAGACTGATCAAGGTACATACAATCAGCACATCAAGCGTAACCGCAACCGATGACAGCCCGATCTGTTTAAACAGGCTGTGGCACGCCCTATACATATTGACCCCGAATGTACCCTGGCACAGCAGCTGGTAAGCGTAAACGGCCATCTGTAGAATCAGTAGTCCTGAAAGCACGACAGCGAATCCAAATATTCGTTTTGAACGTCTCTCCCACATGATTACACGTCCTTTTTCAACTGTTTCAGCTTATCTTCGAGTCTGCTGATAAGCTCCTGATCGGCTTCATCTAGGGCGTCAAGCATATGGCTGACAGCAAGAGGGCCGAATTCATCCAGCAGGTCATGGGTAAGTTCTCTCGACTGCGTTTGAAGAAAGTGCTCCCTCGTCATGGCCGGTTTGTAAAAGGATGTTCTTTTTTCCGTTCTTTTGATCAGTACTTCTTTTTCCTGAAGTCTTTTCATGACAGTCATGACGGTGTTGAAGCTAATGGGCTTTTCTTTTTCAAGCTGCTCCTGCACATCTTTAATGGACATTTCCTCGCGGCACCAGAGAATATCCATGATTTTTGCCTCGAGCGGACCGAAAAAGCGGTTTAATCCCGTCTCATTCGATTTGAAGCGATTAATTTTCATACGATCCACCTCACACTACAGATTGTAGTGCAACTGGGTAGAGGAAGTCAATCCTCTTTTATACTTACCTGCCCTGTCCTTTATTCAGCCTGTTCAGCTGAGTCTGTCTAATTGCCTGATTGATGACCTCGGAAAATACAAGTCCGATGGCGATCGATCCGGATACCATAAAGGCTTTTGCCGCTAAGCTGATTGCGATGTTATAGTCGTTCTGCACAAAGTTGCGCATTGCATCATAAGCCATGCCGCCAGGGACAAGCGGTATCACTCCGGCAACACTGAATATAATGACAGGTGTTTTATAAATTTTTGAAAAAATCTGGCCGGTTACCGCAATGACAAATGATGCGACCACAGTTGAAAAAATCGTATCCAATTGATTTTCAACCATCATGTAATAAATGATCCAGCCAAGCATGCCAACGAAACCGCACTTCATCAGTGATTTACGCGGAGCATTAAATATCATCCCAAACGCAGCCGAGGCAATAAAGCTTGTAATGAGTTGTTCAATCATACCGGTCATCCTCCTATCCCTGCAAAAATAGAAAATACGAGGGCGATTCCCGAACCGATTGCAAATGCGGTTAAGAAGGCCTCTGCCCCTTTTGAAAGCCCCGAAACGAGATGGCCGGCCATCAAATCCCTTACGGCGTTTGTAATTAAAAGCCCGGGAACGAGCGGCATTACGGAACCAATAATGATTTTATCGACTTCCATTCCAGCCCCCGTTTTGACAAATAAAAAGGCGAGCAGCCCGATGATGAACGAAGCAAGAAATTCCGAGAAAAATTTAATCGGTACAAGCCTGTGGAAATAAATCAAACTGATGAATCCCGCTCCCCCGGCAATGACAGCAGGCAAAAAGTCCGGCCATTTCCCCATAAACATGATGAGGAAGCAGCCGCTAGAGACAGCAGCGGCCACACTCTGTACCCATAGGGGGTAAGTATGGCTTGCCCTCTCTACAATCTTTAATTCCTGATAGGCCTCATCTGCAGTAAACTCACCGCTGCTGATCTTCCGTGAGATTCCATTGACAAGTGCTACCTTTTCAAGGTCAGTCGTACGTTCTGCAATCCGGATGAGCTTCGTTTTCGTTGGTTCCTTGCCCTCTACTGAAAAAATAATCCCGGTCGGCGTTACATAGCTATGGGAGTGGCTAAAGCCGAAAGCCGCTGCCATCCTTGTCATCGTATCCTCAACCCGGTATGTTTCCGCCCCGCTTTGAAGCATGATTTTTCCAGCCAGCAGGCAAACATCCATAATTTCATATGTAAAGGTTAGTTGTTTATCCATTATTAATCTCCCTGCTTTTACATTGATGAAGCACCTATAGTGTATCCGAAAAAGCCTGCAGGGACAATTTTTTGAAAGCGCCCTGCCTTTTATACTATTTTTTCCTTTTTAAGCAGGATTTTAGACTCATGATAGAGAAACGATAAGATTGTGCCAAAAGACTCACTATATATAGCTTGAAAGGACGCATCATGAAACGAATTTTATCCGTACTTATACTCTTTTTATTCAATCTCGGCGGCTGCGGAATGACAGATCAGGAAGCTGTTAAGCCAGTAAATCCCACTATTTCTCTAAAACCGAAAGAACCTGTCCTGATTCAGGAGGATTCTTTGAAAAAAACGAGCGGGCATTCAATTAAAAAGGCGCGATCGATTAACCAAAGGCTTCCTAAAGAAGATGAGAAAGAAATCTTCACTGTTCTCAACGACCACTTTTATGCGTTGAAAATGAAGGATTTGGACCGGTATATGGCCACTCTGTCAAAAACAGCACAAGGGTTTGATTACGAGGCTGAGAGACTAAACACGATCGCAGTATTTGAACAATTCCCATATACTCTAACATTAAAAGAAGCGAGGGTGTATAAGACCGGGCAAGATTTGCGAAAAGCCGCTGTATATGCGCTGATTGGAGCTTCCCGTGCTGAATCCAATGAGACATGGACTTTTGAAACGGTTATTGTTTTTAAAAAGGATCCTGACGGCTGGAAAGCATCTGCCGCCATTGGTCTCCCAATCCTATTAAAAAGGTAAACACACCTTTAAATCTGTTATACTTTTAGTATTATGATTCTTTGCTTAAATTCGCAGGCGCCGATCAAGTAAAGCATGACTTACCTTCCAAGGAGATATTATGGAAACAAAAGCAAAAGCACTCTATCAGTTCATCGTTGAAAAGGCTCCACAATTTACGGAAGAATGGTTCACACACCAGTCGGTTAAAACCGGATCCGATTATTCTCTTGATGCTCCTCCGCAAATCACGGAGAAAATCAAAGAACATATCTCCAACTATGTGAGACTTGTCGCCAAATCTCTTGATCAGAGCAATGAAGAGATGAAAGAAACCATTGGAGCCTGGACTAAAAAGACAGCTGCCGACAGGGCCCAGTCACGGACATCGATTGCAGAGGTTACCCGTAATTTCGGCATATTCCGCCGGATTTTCTGGCAGTTTATTGAGCGATTCACTTCAGAAACGAACCTTCCTATTACAATCCAGGACCTGTTCTACTGGGAGAAGAAATTGAATACAGCCTTGGATTATGTGATTGAATCTTTTACGAAAGAATTCATGAAAATTATGATAATGCGCCTTGAAGCACAGTCATCCCTTATTAAGGAACTTAGCGCACCTGTCATTGAACTGACTGACGATATTGGGCTTCTCCCGATTATCGGTGACATTGACACGGCCAGGGCAAAGAATATTATGGAATCGTCGCTTCAGCAAAGCATCGATTCGGGGATTTCTATCCTGATTCTGGACTTATCAGGAGTTGTAACCGTCGACACGATGGTAGCAAAGGAAATTTTCCAGCTGGCTGAAGCTCTCAGACTCATTGGAGTAGAAACGGTCATATGCGGCATCAGGCCGGAGGTTGCTCAGACGGCTATCCAGCTTGGCATTGATTTCTCAGGAATGAAAATGGAAAGCTCTCTTCAAAAAGCTGTCAGGAAAATGGCAAAAAACATATAAAATAAAACCTTTCCCGAGCGGAAAGGTTTTATTTATGTCCAATTGGATTGGTTAATAATGCAGCCATATCAGACGGCGGAAGCGGCGGGCTGAAATAAAAGCCTTGTATAGATGGACAGTGAAGCGCTTCAAGGAATTCCAGCTGCTCTTTTGTCTCGACCCCTTCTGCGACGATTTCAAGATTTAGGTCTTTCGCGATTGCAATGATGCTCGAAAGAATCGCATTGCTTTGCTTGCTCGTGTTGATTTTGTTAATAAAGGACCGGTCGATCTTCAGCACATCGATTGGAAGCTCCTGCAGATAACTTAAGGAGCTGTACCCCGTTCCGAAATCGTCCAGGCTGATTTTGATGCCGAGTTTTTTCAGCTCATTCAGCTTGCTGATTGTTTCTTCCTTATTTTCAATCATGGCACTCTCCGTGATTTCAATCTCGGCACATTCAGGATCAAGACCTGTCAATTCCAGTATTTCTTTTACAGTGTCTACAATTCCGTCATCGTAAAAATGATAATGGGAAAAATTCACGGCTACACGCTGAAACGGATAACCGATTTGTTTCCATTGCTTCATTTGCAGAAAAGCCGTTCTCAGGACGAATTTTTCCAGGCCGCGGATTAGCCCCGTTTTTTCTGCTATTGGGATGAAGACAGCAGGCGATACGGGTCCCAATTCAGGGTGAATCCATCTGACAAGCGCTTCCGCACTATTATACTGACCGGTTTCAAGGCTGAATTTCGGCTGATAGTGAACAGTCAATTCTTCATTCAGGATGGCTTTTCTTAGCTCATTCTCCGTGTAGAGCTCCCGATGGTAATGTTCATTGAGTTCATTCGAGAACGTGAGATGCTTGCTGTTACTCCTGTTTTTAGCCACATTCAGGGCCATGCTCGCATATTTAAATACTTCCTCATGGCTGGCACTGTGCTCAGGGTAGACAGCAGCTCCTGCGGCAGCTGTGATATTCACAAAGGTCTCTTTATAGCAGACCGGCTTTTCCAGCGCGTAAAAATAGGAACTGTTTAATTCCCCCGGTTTTTTGCCAAAGAGAGCGAGCGAGAAAATGCCCGGATCTGTACTGCCAAGAATCGAACCCTCCGGCATACTGTATTTCAATTTCTCCGCCGCTGCCTTAATCACTTCCGCTGCAGCTCTCTCGCCATAAAGCTCCTCGATGCTCTGCAGATTCACAATAGAAATGGAAACGAGTGTATACGGAATCTTGGTTTGACTGACCAAATATTTGAAGCGCTTTTGGTTAGGAAGCCCTGTAAGATCATCATAAAAAGCGAGCTGCTGAATGGTTTCTTCCGCCTGTTTAATTTTCGTTATGTCTTTTAGGATGACATAAATCCCTGTCGCCCTCCCATGGGCTGTGATCGATATGATAGAGGCAATGACGGTGAGCGGATTCCCGTTCTTCATTTTAATTTCAACGTCTACGGAAAACGCCTCGCCAGCCACCGCTTTAGTCACATACAAACTGTTAATTTGTTCACTGTATCCAAGCAGCAAATAACTCTCGCCCTGCAGCTCTTTTTCTATATAACCAGTCAGTATTTCCGCTGCCCGGTTGCATCCGGTTATGATCCCCTTGGTATTGAGGGTAAATACTGCATCCAGGTTATTTTGATAAAGGGAAGCATACTCCTCCTTTTTTACATTGAGCTTGCGGTAGGAATAATAAGATGGAATAAATTCAAGTGCTGCCATTGAAATTAACCCGATTGTATAGGGCAGCAGAACAAATGGATGATGCTGATCACTGACTGAAAGAACGGATAGAATCACCATGTAAGGAAAAACGGAAAGCGCACTGCCGATGAGGATACTTCCTACCAGTCCCCAATACATGGCTGACCGGGTTGATTCCTCATCCAGGACAATAAATAAAAGCTGGGCCCCTGAAAATACGATTCCCACCATAATCGTTGCGCAAATGATGATTAACAGAAAGTTCATATCCATCTGGCCTTTATAGATAGGATAGAAGCCGGCATAATCAGCTGCCAAAAGAGCGCAAGTCAAATAAATACAAAACTTGGCGTAATGGCTGTGCCCTGTTTGCCCAGCCTTTCTGCTGCCGATAAATTGAAATAAAAAGAAAATCACGAGTATAAAAGCAGGCAAATACAACAAGTTCGTCACATCGGGACTAACCGAAAAGTGCAAAGAGGTGTAAAATAGAATCTGAGTTATCCAAAATAAACATCCGATTCCTGATGATACGCTGATTTTTTCCAGAATAGAGGCTTTTGGATGATTTTTCAGTTTGATGGAATAAGCCAAAATTCCAAGTACGCTTAGCATGCTAAGAATTGCACATACTCCGTAGATGAAGGGATCTACAAAGTTTTCTAGATGATCTACCCCATTTGGATCCACTATTCATCTTCCTTTACTTTCTTTTTCATGCGAAGTGCGCACTGCAATTCGTTTTATTACGTTATACTTCAAGCATCAAGAATAGTTAAGATGCCTATCGTTTACAGGTATATCAGGCGAATATGGGCAATATATCTGGCACCAGAGGTTATGGCCTGTATAGACGGGATATTAGTATTATCGGGTAGAATCAGTACTTTTTTAGTTTTCAAAGAAAATTGTTACAAGAATATTTTAAGGAGGGCCATTATATGAGCCAGAATGAGAACAGCAAGCAAACGGAAGAACAGCCGAAAGCGAAGATGAGCCTGCAGGAAGCAATGAAAAACAAGCTCGCTGCCAAGAAGCAAGAACAGGCTGGAGGACAAGCAGATAATGGACTTGTTAAATCCACAAAGAAAATGACGAATCAGCTGACGAAAAAACCAAACAATCAGCGCCGTCGGACGGGCGTCTAATGATGGACGGCCGCCAGAGAAACAGCATCAAGCCCGGAATCCGGGTGAACATCGTTCTGAAAGCCGACCAGCGTACCGGGAAGCTGACAGAGGGAACGGTGAAGGATATCCTGACCAACTCCCCGAATCATCCGCACGGCATCAAAGTCCGGCTTCAGGATGGACAAGTAGGGCGTGTACAGGAGATTTTAGGAGAATAGCCAATAGGAAAGGGCCGGCTGGTATAACCAGCCGGCCCTTTCCTATTCTTATCTTGTTCCAAACCGTCTGTATCCGGTTTTCTTCTCCCCGTATTTCCCCATTGGCCTGCGTGACAGCGCAGCTTTGAGGTAGGTTTCCTGATCTTCGTTTTTGCATTGAAGAAGCGCGTGCAGCTGCATGACATCATCGAGGGCACGGTGGGTTTGGGACGTACCGAGACCATGCTGCCGTACAAGGTAAAGAAGCTTGGAATTCAAAAAACCGTATTCCTTCCATGGAATATGCCGGACCGTGCAATGCCACCTCAGCTCGGCAGCTTCCGGATACATCGTGCAAATGAAGCTGCGATCGAAGGAGGCATTATGTGCCATGGCGAAATCCGCTTTTGCAAAAGCCTCCTGTACCCGTTCATCCTCGAAAGCCTGCCCCTGCACAGCCTCAAACGGAATGCCGTGAACGCGCTGTGCAAAAGGATAGTTGGCGAGAGCACCCGAAGACTGCGGCTCTCTCAAATAAGAGTGCTTCTCTTCAATTTCTAAAAATTCATCCGCTGCCTGATTATATCGGAACAGCAAAATTCCAATCTCGATCATTTCATCCTGTTTAGGTGACAATCCTGTGGTTTCAACATCCACAAGCATTCCTGTCACGATGTCTTTATTTCCTATCAACATGATCCCTCTCTCTTCTTTTTCGTTTCTATTTACCTTAAACGCTTGGATTAAAACACTCTAGCACTTGTGTGTTTCCCCCTCATTTGGAAAGGGAATGTGGGTATTATCGATAACAAGGAGGCCCAATGATGACCATTTTTTCAAAGGATGCATTAAAAGAGCAGCATATCCTCATTACCGGTGCAACCGGCGGGATCGGCTATGAAACAGCAAAGGCATGTGCTGCAGCCGGTGCTCACCTGACGATTACCGGAAGGAATGAAGATAAACTCTCTCTCTTAAAAGGAGAATGCGAGGAGCTGAGTCCTCTGTCAAACGTTTTCCTGTTCAGTGCCGATCTGGATGATGCCGATGACCGGCAGAGCCTCATTGATGCAGCCATTTCAGAGAACGGTCCGATCACAGGTCTTGTCAACGGAGCCGGTATTGCCGGCGGTGCTTCCCTTGATGAGCTGGATGAACAGGATTTGAGAAGAATTATGGAATTAAACTTTACCTCTACTGTTCTTATTACTCAGGCAGTATACAGAGAGATGCGGAAAACGAATGGTGGAGCTGTAGTGAATGTCTCTTCCTTATCAGGGCTGCGCGGAACAGCTCGAAACAGTGCTTACGCCGGTTCTAAATTTGCGCTGATTGGATTTACTCAGTCCTTTGCTGTAGAAGCAATTGAACATGGTATCCGCGTCAATGCTGTATGCCCTGGCTATGTGGATACGAAAATGGGACGGGACAGCATTGAACGGAAAGGTGAAATATCGGGACGCAGCTATGAAGAACAGCTGAAAGCAGCGAAAGCCGGTATCCCTTCCGGTCGAATCAGCACTCCTGAGGAAGTGGCACAAACTATTTTGTTTCTGCTCATCAATGCTGCCGGCAATATCGTCGGTGAATCGATAAAAATATCAGGCGGCAGCGTGATGTAGGCCTATTAGCTGTTGGAGGCCTTCTGCATCGTATGTAAAACGGACATGTAGGCCTTTGCTTCCTGGGACATACCCATCTCTTTATAGGTTTTCGAAAGCCACTGCACCGGTTCAGGGTTGGACGGATTCAATTCCATCTCCCAGCTGAAGCAATCAATTGCTTTCTGATATTGCTTCAGCTCCACATAAAGTCTTCCCAGCTCAAGCTGCTGTTCCGGGTCATCCTGGTAGGCAGCCATTTTTTTAAAGTTTTCCGTAAGGAGAGAAGGAATGGGAAGAAGCCAGCTTAATACCGCTGAAAATTCCCGATGCTTCAGCATATTCGGCACCATAATCCGAAGCAGCTGCCCGCAAGCCTTTTGGTCCTCCAGGCTGATAAAGAAGGTCTGGAACTTTTCTTCGTCAAGTCTCTTATAGTCCAGATCAGGATTTGATAACAGCGCCATCAGCTGTTCCGAATTGCAATCCTGAGAGCCGATAAGGACGGAAACTGCATCCTCAAGCCGGTTATCGCTTAACAGGGCATCCACTAAATCCTGCTGCGCCTTCCCATCCTTTACCTGATCTTTGCATGTATCCCATAAAATAATGGCGCGCTCCCTGTTTGAAAAATGAGCGGCAAGCAGCTTCGTAAACTGCTCATAGTATTCAGGTGAAGGTTCCTCTTCATTTTTAAAATACTTGATATAAAGAGCTGCTTGATCCATCCATCTGTTCTGCTCGGAAAGGAGCTTCTGCAGTCTTGTAAAGGAAGGTTCTGTTTTTTTCTTCTTCCGGCAAAGCACTTCAGCATGCAGCGGATCGATTGCCTTCATCTCTGTATACCCGCCTTCGTACAGCAGCCGGTATTTCAAGTAATCCATATGCTGGGACAATTCACTAGCCCACTGGTTTTTTGAATCTGCATCCAGAAGTGTCATAAGAACTTGGTGGGCCATCCTGAACTGGCCGCTTCTCCTATACTGGAAGAAAAACGACTTGCAGGCCTCGGTAATTTTATCTTTTGAAACAAACGAATCGAAATGGGAAAGAATATAGACGGTTTCCTGGGGAGTGAGCTGTTTGGAAAGGGACTTGAACAGCTGGGTTACCGTCCTTAACTGGAAAACCTGCGGGGGGGTAAACAGTGCATCAATGAGGGGATGGGGAGCATCAAGAACGATTCCGTTGCGGAACGCCCTGCTCAGCATAGAGCCTTTTTTGGGAGTGGTATGCTTGCCGGTCAAAAATTGATTTTGATAGAAGAACAAATAGCAGGTGCCTTTTTCCGGGTGGACTGTTTCAGCAATTCTCATCCGGTTATAAAAAGCCAGTCTTTTCACTTGAAGCTGCAAAGGCTTTTCTCCGCTTTGAGCAACCGTTACGTATTCAATGTGTCCGGTCAATTGAATCCCTCCAATATGTTCTTTTCTATTAGTTTACCACTTAAAAGAGAAATCGCATAAAGTGAAATTTCATCAGGCGGGTTTTTCCTATTCGCGCTGATCGTTTTAAGGCTCCAGGATGTCACGGATAACGGGGAAAAAACCGGGCAGACCGCCGCTGCCCGGTTTCTTTTTGCCAATGATCATCTTAGCGGCTGCCAAGAAGCATCCATTCGTATTGGCGAAGCCGCAATTCGAAGAGAGTGAGAGACTCCTTGAATGTCCCCTGATTATTTTTCATATCCAGCAATTTGCTTTGTTTTGCTGAGATCTCCGCGTGTGTTTCAATAACCGTCTGTTTCAGGACATCGTCCGGGTTATGGAAGAACAGCGACAAGTCGCGGTCAATCCCATTTTCAAATACGTCAAACGGAAGCAGGAATTTAGTAATGATGGATTCTGTCAGCTCCGTGTAATCCTCATTCTCAATGTATTGCGTATAGCGGTTGACCATCACGGTTTTATTTTGGGCAATGGCATTGATCAGCTTCCCTGCACTTTTCAAAATAAACTGGGAAGGCGTATGACGCAGAAGAATATTTACTTTTTCGAGCTGAACCCCGCTTGTCATCCGCTGCACGTCGCGACGCCAGTCATCTACGACTCTGAAATCGCAGGCAAGCTCCATCCGGTCTGTTTCAAACAGCTTGTTGAAGCCGGAGCTCATTTCATCAAGGAAGGCTTGGCTGTGCATCAGTTCTTCATGGGAAGATGCAATCCATTCATGCAGGGAATCACGGTACATCGGCAGGACCGTATCCTCCATGTAAAGCTGGATGCGCTGATTCATCTCTTCGTTCAGCTGCAAATGAATTTTTCCGAAATCACTGTCCTCACGCACAAGCTTCGAACAGCCGCGGATCATTTCCGGGATTTTCACCGTCATGTCCTGCCTGATTTCAGTCTTTACTGTATGGAAATAGCGGCGTATTTCTGCCGTTTTTTCTTTTTCTAAATCTTCGAGCTGATGAATGGCTCCATTCAGCTTAGAGACCATATCCTCATTCCAGGCAATGGATTTCTCAAGAGCACGCTCATGATCGAGACGCTTATCGAAAAGATCCGTAATCGTCGTCCGGATGATATAAAGCAGCTTAGCCACGCGGTTTTCCAATCTTGCCTGCTCGAAATTCACATTCAGGAATTCGTTGAACCTGGCAAGCTGCTGACTGCTCTTATAGTGCGAAGAATAGGCAAACACTTTTGAATCCGGGAAGACCGCTGCAATTCTTTCCTCTGTATCTTCCAATACCCTCAGCGCTTCTTCCTCCCCATAAATGGTGTCCATTTTATTCAAAAGGAAATGGATCGGCATGGAAGGAGCAAGATCACGGATCCTCAAGAGGAACTCAGCCTCCTGTTGAGTGAACGGAGCATTGGCAGAGAGAATGAACAGCAGGCTGTCCGCAAGATTCACATAATGATGCACTTCATTTCTTCCGCCCATCCGGCTGTTGAATCCAGGGGAATCAATCATCGCCAAGCCATGCTTTCTTAAAAACGCAGAAGGAAGGCTATACTCAATAAAGCGTTCGCTTCCCTGTGTACCGTCTGCCTTAAGGCCTGACGTCACTTCTCTGATTTCCGTCTCATGATGGTCTCTCACAATCACAACGGTTGAGCTTTCCTCACCAAGCACCGGCTCATCAAGAACTGAATTGATAAAGGAGGATTTCCCCGAGCTTGCTGAACCGGCGACTAACAGCTGGCGTGTGTTCAAATCGAGCAGCTCCTCGACCATCCAGTTTGCCTGCTGGCCGATCTCCACTTCATTTTCAAGACTCCATTTCTTGACTGCGTCAAACAGTTCCACGGTTTCTTCCAAGCCGGAAATATGATTCGTTTTCCAGCTTACAAGGTTTTCAGCCTGATAAACTTGATTGCCGGAGATGCTGTCCGGAAAAAGATCATTCCAGGCGAGAACTGCCGCTGATGACAGAATGGCATGATTGGATTCTGACATTATCAGCCAGTTAACGAGGAAGCCGGGCAGTACGCTTGAAAGCTCCTTCGTCGTGTAATGGCCGCTGATCAAATGAAGATACGTTTCCTCATGTTGCTTCGACAGCTTTCTCCAGGAATGCGTCTGCTCACCTTCAAGCGTTTGAAAGACTTGATTAAAATGAATCAGCCATGGCAAATAAGCAGGCTGTCCTGTGTACGAATTCCATAAAGAGAGAACGAGCTCCTCAAAATGCCCCGGGCTGACCTGATACAGGCTGACAAGAACATCATTAAAATAGGAAGGCTCGAACCGCTCTGTCAGTCCGCGGTCTATGTATGACTTAAGAACATCTGCCCATTCGAGGGACTGAGTGCGAATCGTTTCATTTGAAGCAAGCTCCACAGCATTTTCCCAATCCTTATGCTCTTCAAAAAAAGCACGGGCAATTAATGAGATATTCTGATAATCCGGATCGAGCGCCACCGCTTTTTTGATGGAATGAACCGCTGCATCCTGCTTTTCCTGCTGCAGGTACAAAGAGAACAGCTGCAAGGCTACCTCAACCTTTAATACGAGGCTATCCGTCTCGATGCTTTTATATAAATCCAAAGCAGAAGCATCCATACCAAGCTCCATATAAGCATCGGCCATGTTTTTTCTTGCCCACTGAGCGAGCCCGCTCGTGATATGCTCCCATTTAAAAATCGCTGCTTCATAATCCTTGTTGTGAAAGTACACCTCACCCTGGGCAAAGCGTATTTCCGACGCATCCCCATCCTCTTTTACATGCTCATCAAGCAGCATCGTCCCTAATACCTGGACCGGGTGCACTCCGGTATCCGGTGCCAGTTCTTCAAAATATGTTTTCTTGCTTAAACGCGTTTCTGCAATCATGATTTTCCTCCAAAAAAATAGAGTATGTAGGTTTTAATTTCCCTGTCTATGATTCATTTACACCTCATAGGTATCTATTCTCATATTCTATCACTGATTTTTTTCATGACATTGCAAAAGGATTTCATTTTCAATACAGATAAAACACCGGTGTAAAATTTACGGTTTGATTTTCCAACTAAAATGGGTTATTTATAAAAATCCCTTCTAAACTTGGCTGTTGATTTCCGCTGCAGGCGTTCGCTTTCCGCGGGGCGGGCGGTGAGCCTCCTATGCGCTGTGCGCATGCGGGGTCTCACCTGTCCCGCTGCTCCCGCTGGAGTCTCACGCCTTCCACTCCAATCAACAGGTGTTAATATATCAATTGTATGCATTAACAAAGCCAAAAGAAAAACCTTCCAAAGCATCAAATGAGAAACAAAATAAAAATGCCGGGAGATGAGGATCTCCCGGCATTTTTATATTAAATCAATCCTCATCCTTCACATCTGGATCTTCTGGAATTGGCTCGTTTCTCCACTCCTCCAACTGCTTCTTCGCCTTCTCAAGCTGGTCTAAGTGTCCGTTAAATTGCTCTTTATTAATCATATAAACCTGTCCGTCAAATACATAGCGGATTTTGTTCTGATGAACAAGTGCCTCAATATACGTCTCTGGCAGGGAAAGATATTCGGCTGTTTCTTTAATGGTTAAATACAAACGGAATTCCTCCTCTATGGGGTTTATTATAACGAATTGGGGGAGGATGGGTAAATAGGAGCCGCTGAGACTGGTTTTAACGGTGGGGTTGCCGATTGTAGGCGGATTCTTTATGACAGCGGAAAACTTAGTATCGATTACGGGCAAACCTTCTTCAGCACCCTATAATGATGTGAAAATGCGATTCCGTTTTGTTGAATAGCAACATTGTGCTGCTGAAAATGGGTTTTACGCTCCGCACTGTTAAATCAACACCTTTCTATTTACAAAAACTCTCAGGCGTACTATAATATCTACTTTCGGTCGTGGTTCGAAATCCTCCCACGAAAAAAAACTAAGGAGCAGGAAAAATGAATACTAGAACAGTAGTAGCCAATGGAATTTTAGCTGCGATTTATATTGCGGTTTCATTCATTATACAGCCGATCGCATTTGCGGCGTTTCAGTTCCGGGTGCCGGAAATGCTGAATCATCTCATCGTATTTAATAAGAAATATTTTTTCGGGATTGTGCTTGGAGTGTTTATATCCAATCTGCTTTTCTCTCCAATGAAAGCCTATGATCTCATCTTCGGGACAGGCCAATCGATTATCGCGCTGCTGATTACGATTCTGGCAGCAAAATTCATTAAAAACACATGGGCCTTGATGATTGTGAATACGCTTGTTTTTACCTTCACGATGTTCATCATTGCCTGGGAACTGCACTTAGCCTTCGATCTTCCGTTTTGGATCACTTGGGCAACCACTGCGGTTGGCGAGTTTGTCGTTATGGCCGCCGGGATGCCAATTGTTTACGCTTTGAACAAACGCCTGAAATTCAAAAATTTCGTCTAATACAAAAAAACTGCTCCCCAGATTGAACCGGGAAGCAGTTTTTTTAATTCATATGAACGACCTTTTTGACTGGACCTTCTTGTTTATGTTCCTCTGATTTTTCAATCAAGTGCTGCAAATGCCGTTTATAAAGGTACATCACAATGATATGCACCTTGGCCTGAGATATCCGGTAGAGAATCCATGGGAGAGACGGTCTGTATTCATGAATGGCAATGATGCATTCCTGTGTACCCGGTATTTGTCTGAACTCTATTCTCCCCCTGCTGCCATCCATTATTTTTGCAAAGGAACCGCCGGTTATATAATAAAGAGCCCGGTTCGAGGAGCTCCGTTCAGGGGCATAGCTTAGCTCCATAATCGGCTTTTTAAAGCCGATTAAACGGAACCGGCTTACCCTCTGCTGATTCGTCTCAACCTCCAATAGAGGACGGGCAAGCTTTGAAAGCCAGTTCATGTAATGATCCCCTGTCCAATCGGCATCTTTCCCCTCCGGTAGCAGGATGCGCTGAACGGAACGGACGTCCGATACGCCTGAAATTTTAGAAGAAGAGGATGCAGTCTTCTTTTTCTTCTGTTCCTTTTTCTCTTCCTCTAAGGCTTCTTTAGCTGCTTCTTTAAAAGGAGTCTGTCCGTAGCTAATTTCATCGTCCATGTTTTCCTTTTGAGCGACCATCGGATGCTTCAAGCTCTCGATTAAAGGATAGACGGTCGATCTAGGGGATTGAGTAATCAAACTGACCCACAGCCTTGATAAAGTGACGGTCATAAGAGGAATTTCAAAAACCTTTGGCTTTCTGCCCATTACCTCGGCTGTCTGAATCATCATTTCCTCGTACGTCATCACTTCAGGACCGCCGACATCAATGGACTTACCGGAAAGCTTTTTGTTTCCGATGCTTTTTTTCAGGGCAGTCAGGACATCTTTCAATGCAATCGGATGGGTTTTCGTTCTTGTCCACTTCGGCAGCAGCATCATCGGAAGCCGTTTAACAAGCTTCGTCAAAATCGGGAATGAAGAACCTTTCGGACCGACTATGAGACCTGCGCGGATCGTTGTAACCGGTGTGCCGTACGCACCCAGTACCTTTTCTACCTCGAGTCTGCTTTTCAAATGGCGCGACAGCTCCTCTGTATCCTGCGGAATAATTCCGCTCATATAGATGATCTGCTTTACGCCGTTCTTTTTCGCTGCTCTTGCAAAATTATCCGCCAAAATCAGATCCATGTCCTCGAACTTCGCCTGCGTCAGTTTCGCAGACGGCATCATTGAATGGACAAGGTATACAGCATAATCTGCTCCTTGCAGCCCTTTTTCTGCCGAATCGAGTGAATATAAATCACACGAACGCCATTCCACATGCTCACTGTTCTCACGGTCATCCCCGTTTCTAGATAGGGCAATGACATCCGAATATCCCGTTAATTTTTGCAGCAAATTGTTTCCGATATATCCGCTTGCGCCGGTCAGGGCAATTTTTTCGCGCTGTTCCATGATCACTCACTCCGCTCCGCGTAAAATCGTTCTTCTATTGTCTTTCCTTTAATAAGAAAGCATTAAACGGGACAGAGCGCATTCAAAGGTAATCCTTGAGAGAAATCCCTTTTTCCGCCGCTTTCATTTCCATTGCCTGTGTAACAAGCTGAAGGGTTTTAACCCGGGCAAATTTCTTATCCTCCCCTTCAATCACATGCCATGGAGCTTCATCTGTATTCGTCCGCTTTAGCATTTCTTCAACCGCCGGGACATACTCCTCCCATTTTTCACGGTTGCGCCAGTCTTCATCTGTGATTTTCCATTTCTTCAAAGGATTCTTCTCCCGCTCTTTAAAGCGCTTCAGCTGTTCGGCCTTGGAAATATGGAACCAAAATTTTTGCACGATAAAGTCTTCTTCTGTCATTAATTTTTCAAACTGATTAATTTGCTCAAACGCTCGTGTCCATTCTTCCCGGGAAGCGAAACTTTCCACCCTTTCCACCAGCACTCTTCCATACCATGAGCGGTCAAAAATCGTAATACCGCCTTTTTTCGGCATATGCGTCCAGAAACGCTGGAGATAATGCCGGTCCTTTTCCTCCGCCGTCGGGGCTGACACCGGGTGAACGTTATAGCCCCTTGGATCAAGTCCCTCCGCGATCCGTTTAATGGAGCCTCCCTTGCCTGCAGCATCCCAGCCCTCAAACACAAGAATGCATCCGATTTTATGTTCAACGAGTGCCCGCTGCAATCCAAGCAGTTTCAGCTGCAGCGACTTAAGCTCGCTTTTATACTCCTTATCACTAATCGTTTGAGACAAATCAATTGTATCCAGCATCTCTCAACCCTCCATAATAAGTTCATCGTTACCATCCTTTTCCCTCCACTGATGAAAAAAACGCAGCCGGCGGTTAAAATGCCAGGATTCCGAGCAGAACAATCAATGCTCCTGCAGCCTTATTGATGAATGAAAGGTGCGGTACAATTCTTTTCTTGAATGCACTCACTCCGATGGACAGAATCAGCCACCAGAAGGACGCTCCGAGAAACACCCCTCCTATTAAAGCAAAACTGGAATCAAGCCCCTTATCAAATCCGAGACCTGTAAACATGGCTGCAAAGTTCAAGATTGCAGCAGGATTGGTGATCATCAGCAAAAACGTAGAAGCGTACATCCTGAACAGCGTCTCTCCCTCTAATTGCGCTGCATTGCTGGCAGGTTTTTTTAAGAACGTTTTGATCCCCAGATAGATTAAAAATACAGAACCGAATACCTTTAGATAAAATTCATATTTCATAAGAAAGGAAGAAACCATTGAAAACCCAAACGCCGCGATTGCTGCGTAGATGATATTCGCTGTAACGGCCCCAAATCCCGTTAAAAAGCCCGCGCTTTTTCCCTTTGACAGTGTTCGCTGAATGCACAAGATTCCGATTGGCCCAACGGGTGCCGAAACGGAAAAACCAAGAATAAACGCTTTAAGAAAGAGCATAAAATACACCTGCCAAAAAGAAGATTCCAAACAAAATCATCACTCCGCCTGATACCCGGTTAATAGCCGTTAACGAGTTTTCCCCCATCCGCTTCTTAAACCATCCGGCGCTAAACGATAAGATCCCCCACCACAAAGCAGATCCAGAAAAAATACCAAATACAAGAGTGAGTGCTGATGCAGCCGCGCCGTCCGAGACGATCATACCGGACGCCCCTAAGATTGCGGCAAAGGATAAAATCGTCATTGGATTAGCCAATGTGAGAAGGAAGCTTGAAAAATAGCTCCCCGCAATCGTTTGGCCTGAAGCATGTGCAGCCTTTTGAGAAGGCTTGGAAAGGACGGTTTTCACCCCCAGGTAAAGCAGAAAAATAACACCAGATAATTGAATCCACAGCTTGTTTCCAATGAGCACATCAGAAATGGCCGTCAGACCGAAGCCTGCGATTAAACCGTACACGGCATCAGCTGATGCGGCACCTAATCCTGTTGCAAAACCGGAGGCTTTACCTTGGGACAGTGTCCTCTGAATACACAAAACTCCAATTGGCCCCACTGGTGCTGCAATCGAAAGACCCATCAGCATTCCTTTAATCGTTAGCAGAATATCCATTTATCTTCCTTTATGGATGGGCAGCCGGGTTGTTTCTTTTGCCGTATCCATGACAATCGTTGTTTTTGTTCGAATGATTCCTTCCAGTCCCTTGATTTCATGGCTGATCACCCTGTCCAGATCCTTCGTATTCCGGCAGCGGATTTTCAGCAGGTAGTCATCTTCACCTGCAATATGATGGCATTCCTGAATCTCTGCCAAGCTGTTCATTAATTGGAGGAAGGGACCTCTATGTTCCGGACGGGCTAAAGAAACGGCAACAAATGCTGTCAGCTCGCAGCCTGCTAAATCGGCATCAATTAAGGCCCCAAATTTCTTGATTATCCCCTGTTCCTGCAGACGGCTCACTCTCTCTGCTGCAGCTGGAGCAGACAATCCGATTTGGGCAGCAAGATCCGCCCATTTTATTCTGGAATTGTCCATAAGAATCTCTATTATTTTCATATCGAAAGAATCCAACTCACTTTACCTTCTTTTAATAAGTATTTATAAATTATACTTATTTTACTAAGGTTATTCAACATTTTCAACAATAAAAAAACAGCCAGCGCAAGGCCAGCCGTTTTTCTTCTATTATATTCTTTTTTTCACATGAAAATACGTTACCGCCAATGCCAATACCAAAACCGTCCCTTTTACGATTTCAAACGCATAATAGGGAAGATTCATCATCGTGAGACCGTTGAGCAGCACTCCGATCAGCGCTGCCCCAAAGAACGTCCCGAGAGCATTGGGCTTTCCGGCTCCGAGGACGGAGAACCCTACGAATACAGCGGCGACCGCTTCCATGAGCATGGAGGCACCGGCGTCGATTTGGCCTGATCCGACGCGGGCAGCAAATAAAATACCCGCCAACGAAGCGAATACGCCTGATACCGTATAGGCAGCGAACTTCACTTTATTCACGCTAATCCCCGAGAGCCTTGCTGCTTCTGCGTTTCCTCCGGTCATGTACAGGATCCGTCCCCAGCGGGAGTGGTTTAATATCCAATAGACGATAGCAGTAAAGAGAAGCATGATGACAACAGGGACCGGTACGCCGGCAATCTGTCCCTGTCCAATCCACAGGAACGATTTGTAAAACTCTCCGGGTGCAGTGCCTCCTGCTGTCAGCGGCATATGGCTGTAAATCGAGTATCCTTCCGTGTATGTCCGGTGAATTCCGGTAATGATGTACATGGCACCAAGTGTCGCCAGCAGATCCGGTATGCCGATTTTCACGATTAAAATAGAATTAAAGATTCCGACCAGTATTCCGACTCCGATTGGCAGCAGCAAAACGAGCCATAGCGGCAGCTCATACCAGACCATGAGAGAGGAGGAAATGACGGTTGCAAGCGACATCGTTGCTCCCACCGACAAATCGAACCCGTCTACAATCAGCGTGAACGTTACGCCAAGGGCGAGCAGCGTAACGATGGAGATTGAACGAAGAATATCCGATAGATTGCTATATGAAAAAAATGCGTGATTGACAAAGCTAAAATAAACTAAGATAACCGCCATCAATACGACGGCGCCGTATTTATACAAAAACCCGATGAGCTTTTCCTTCATGGATGTCTTCCTTTCCGCCGCTTGCGTAAAGCAGAATCTTGTCCTGTGTGGCTTCTTCTTTTGTCAGCTCTTTGACGATCCTGCCGTCATACATAATGAGAATTCGGTCAGCGATGCCCAGAATTTCGTTCATTTCGCATGAAAAATAGAGAACCGCTTTTCGTGCTTCAGTCAATCGGCGGATGAGCTGGAATAAATCTTTTTTCGCTCCGACATCGACCCCCTTGGCCGGTTCGTCAAACAGGTAAACCTTTGCGTCTCCATACATCCATTTGCCGATTGCAACCTTCTGCTGATTGCCTCCGCTTAAGTTTTCAGCAGGCGTCAAAGGCGAATCCGTTTTGATACCAAGCTCCGTGATCATCTGTTCAGCATGCAGTTTCTCTTTTTTCCGGTTCATTTTCAAAAACGAAGAGAAGGATTTCAAATGAGGAAACGACATGTTTTCCAGGATGGACTCATGAATGAAGAGCCCTTCCTTTCTCCGCTCCTCCGGGATTAGCGCGAATCCAGCTTTAATGGCTTCAGAAGGCTCCTTAAACCGATAAAGCTTTCCGTCTAAGAGAACCTTGCCTTTCTTCCAGTCGTTCAGCCCGAAAAGCGTTTTCGCAAGCTCTGTCTTTCCCGCTCCGACTAATCCGGCAAATGCTACGACTTCCCCTTCTGCAACAGAGAACGAAATGCCCTTCAGGCGCTCCTCATCCTCCAGTCCATCTACTTGAAGAAGGGTTCGGCCAATCTCCGTTCCCTCCTCCTGCATTTCCTGGGTGAGGGCCCGGCCCAGCATGGTCTCGACAATCTGCTCCTGCGTGACCTCTGCTGTTTCAAATGTTTGAATGGTGCTTCCGTCTCTCATTACCGTAATCCGATTGCAAAGCTCAAATACTTCCGGAAGACGGTGGGAGATAAAGATACAGCCGACTCCCTGCTTTACAAGCCTTTGAACAATGGAGAAAAAATGCTTCGTTTCCTCGATTGACAGAGGCGCCGTCGGTTCATCAAAAATAATGATTTTCGCCTTGCGGACAAGAGCCCTTGCAATGAGCACCATTTGCTTTTGGGCAAGCGTTAATTCAGAAGCCTTTTTGGCAACCGGAATGCGGTCCTCCTGGAGCAGCTTGAGCGCTTCCTTCGCCTGCTGATTCAATTTTTTTCCCGAAACCGTCCATTTTTTGGAGGAGGAGAAGGAGTCGAGCATGATGTTGTCGGCAACCGAAAGCTGAGAAACGAGCGCTGTATCCACTTCCTGATACACACAATCGATTCCGAGTTCTTTCGCTTCTTTTGGCGAGCGAATTTGAACGGGCTGCCCGTTCAAAAATATTTTGCCGCCATCCTGCTTATATGCCCCGGACAGGATTTTCATCAGCGTGCTTTTCCCCGCTCCATTCGCTCCAAGCAGCGCATGAACTTCCCCGCTTTTCACCTCTATATGGGCATTCTTCAGTGCTTCCACACTTCCGAATGTTTTGGAGATGTTCTCCATTCGCAGAAGGCTCATCTTCCTCCCTCCTTCTCTCTTATTTTCCTTCTTCAAGCTTTTTCAGCTCATCCGTATAGCCCTGTTCGCTTTTCCCCCAGCCTTTTACGTGCTGATCCAGGTCATTCGTTGTCACCTGCTCCTTCGGGAGGGCTTCCTTCGTCACAAATACCGGCTTCAATTTCACTTTTTCCTCCACGCTGTCCCCATTGATTTTCTGATAAGCATAGCGTACCTGGATGCGGCCGATGTCTTTCGGATCTACTGCTGCAGAAGCGACCCATGGGCTGTTTTCCTTTTGAATCATCTGAAGATCCTCATCACTCATATCAATCCCATAAACCTTGATATCGGTTCTTCCCGCCTGTTCAAGAGCTCGGACGGCACCTTTAGCAAATTCATCCCAGGCAGCCCAAACGGCTGTAATCTCGCCTTTGTTTGGATACTGCTTAAGGATCGCTTCCATCTGAGCCTGTGTATCAAGAGCCGTATTTTGGGTGGCGGCACCAAATGCGGCCACTTCCTTAATGCCTGTGTTTTCTTTCAAAAATTGCTGATACGCAACTTGGCGGCGTTCCATCGGGGCAAAGCCTGCCACCCAAATTTTCACGATATTTGCTTTTCCGCCCGAATCTTTAGCCAGCTGTTCAAGGGTCATTTGCGCCATATCCTGATCGCCCTGTTCGATTGAGGTTACTCCTTTTGCTTCTACACCTGCATCAAAGGCGACAACCGGAATCTTTTTGCTGATCGCCTTTTCCACTCCGGCAGTCAGTGCTTCCTTCGTTCCGTGGTCAATTAGAATCGCGTCAAATCCCTGATTAATTGCTGCATCCACGTTGGATGCCATTTTTGCCAAATCGCCGTCAGAGGTAAACACGACTGTTTGCCCGCCAAACTTGCTCGTCTGCTCTTTAACCCCTTCTATGTATTGAGCAGAGAATGTTCCAAGGTTCTGCTGCATAATAAGGGCGATTTTCTTTCCTGCGAGCGCATTGTCTTTACTTGCTTTTGCTTTTGTTCCTGCCTGTTCCCCAACTTTCGGCTGGCAGCCTGCAAGCATGGCAAGAATGAGAAGCGCAGCCAGAATGGTCTTTGCATATTTTTTTGTCATGATCTTACTCCCCCTAATTCAAATATTCCGGACGTTTTTCGAGGGCTTTTCTTACCGGAAAAATAGGAAAAGCCCCTTTCTCATAAAGAAAGAGGCTTGAAGAATTAAAGTCGTCTTCTAAAGCCTCTTATCTCTCAGAAAGGTAAAAAACCTTTCTGTTGGAATTAGCACCGTGCCTTCAGGGTCAAAACCCTGGCGCGTCTTGCTTTCGCGCCCCGTCTCGCGACGGAATTACGGTCGGTTGCTGGGCATCATAGGGCCAAATCCCTCCGCCTGCTCTGGATAAGAGTGCAATCTGAATAGTATGAAATTTTATTTCCTGAGCTGAATATTATCACCATTTTTTGAAGCCTGCAACATTTTTTTGAAAAAACTTTCCATTCAACCGAGAGTTAACGCCCCTTAATGATACACATTTTAGTGGATCAGACAGAGCGTATATTTTGTGCTAAATAGCCATATGGCAGAGGCGTGTTCCATGCTCTCAAGCCTCCAATATTTCTGCATCAAAGCTGCTTAACGATGCCCCCATACTTGATTTTAAAATAGTTCAAAGTCCTTTCTCTTCCGAAGGCTTCAGCGCCATCATGGCTCCAAAAAATTGGGAAGCCGTGCTAAAACAGATAAAAGCACAAAGCTCGCTTATCTCCTTCTCGGTGTAACCCTTTTTTACTACATCAAAAACGGCTTCCGGAATGGATCCTTTATGCTTTAGAAATACTTCTGCAAATCCTGCTGCTAAAGAGATTTTCTCATCAAATTCAGCCGGATCGGGCTTACCCTTTGCCTTGCAGTATTCACAGCCGTTTTCCTGTGCGAGCGTTCTTCTAATTTGTTCTTTTAACTCGGCTGATAAGGCGCCGTCCGCCTCAAGTGTTTCGCCAAGACTCGTCCACTGTCTCATAATCTCTGGATTGTGGCCAAGCAGTTTTTGAAAGGGCGTATCTCCAATTGGGGCAAAATTAATGGTTGTCATCATCATTCCTCCTCTCCATAATGATAGAGAAGCTTAAAGATGAATTACATGCTGTTTGTAAGTAAAAAGAATAATTAACAGATTAAAAGATACAAAAAAGGAGCAAATACTTTACGTATGAAAATTGATGACATAGACCGAAAACTATTAAATGAATTAAACAAGAACAGCCGGATTTCCATGAGAGAACTCGGCAGAAACATCGGGATGTCCTCTCCCGCTGTTTCTGAACGCATTAAGCAAATGGAATCATACGGCATGATCAGGGGCTATACATTGGATATTGATTATGGCAAAGCAGGATATCCGATCAGCTGCATCATAGAAGCAGTTATCAAAAACGGGGAATACAGTCGTTTCAGACGTCATATTGAAAGCCTTACGAATGTAGAGTTTTGCCACCGGATTGCAGGTAACGCCTGCTTTATGCTAAAAGTGCATTTTGAAACTCTCCAAAAAACGGAGGAGTTTATAGACGGTATTTCCAGCCTCGCTCAAACCGTCACACACATCGTTTTCTCCGAAGTGGAGACGGCATTCCGGTTTAAAGAATAGGCTGGCATTATGTTTTTAAACACCTGTTAGTGTGAGACTTTCTGCGAGGGCAGCGGGACACATGAGACTCCGGCTCACCATCCGCCCAAGGATAAGCGGATGCTTGCAGCGGAACAGCCAAGTTTAACAGATCTAAATAATAAAAGAACCAGTCCGAAAACTGGTTCTCTCTTTATCTTATGCCTGCAGCTCCGAACTTTGATCCGCTGCACGTCCAGGAAGGAAAATTGAAACGGCAGAAAGAATTCCAAATACAAGTGCAAAACCAATCAATACCCCTGTATTTCCCCAAAGGACATTTGTATCACCCAGTGAGATAACCGCTTTAAAACCGGCAATCGTATAAGTGAATGGAAGCCAGCCGCTGATTGCCTGAACTCCTTCAGGAAGCAGGATAACCGGCAGGCTTGCTCCAGTTGTGGTCATCTGTGCAACAACCAGAACAAAAGCAAGGAATCGGCCGATGTTTCCTGCAACAGCTGTCAGGGCAAAGATGATGATCATGAAAACAAGACTGACGAAAATCGTGAACAAAATAAACAAGAAAGCGTTTTCAACTTGAAGCTGCAGAATGACAAGTGTAAAAATTGAAAGGACAAGTGCCTGAATGACGGCAAAAATCGCCATTTGGCCAAGCTTGCTTGCATACCAGCCAATACCTGAAGCTTCTGCAGGCTTTTTGAAATCGGTTACAAAAGTAAGAAGCAAGATACCCGCGAATAAGGCCAATGACAATATATAAGGTGCAGTTGAATCACGGTAAAATTCATATCCGTTTACCTTTTCTGATGCGAGTTTTACAGGTGAGGCGAACATGGAAATATTGTCGTCCCCTGCCTGAATGCTTCCAGTTTTTTCGGCTCCGCTAGCGAGGCCGTCTGCAAGCTGGCCGCTTCCTTCCTTCAGCTTCAGAACGCCGGCGTCAACTTTTGTGACTCCGTCTGTCAGCTGGCTCCAGCCATTCTTGACCGTTTCATTTCCGCCGCTGACTTTAACCAGTCCCGTATGAAGATCTCCCGCTCCTGCGGTAAGGGTCTTCCATCCAGCATCAACTGCCGTGTTTCCACTGTATATTTTTTGTGTACCGCCATACAGCTTTGAGACTCCAGACTTCATCTCTTTCCAGCCTGAGTTAACCGATTGGTTTCCGTCGCTTACTTGTGAAGCCCCGGCATTCAATTTTGCAACAGATGAGGTAAGCTCTTTCCAGGAAGAAGAAAGTGCCTGGTTTCCATCTGCAATGGCTTTTGATCCGGCGGCAAGCTTTGCTGCCCCTCCGCTCACCTGGGCTTGTCCATCTTTCAGTTTTGTCACGCCTGCTGCCAGAGCATTTGCTCCGTCTGACGCTTGTTTGACGCCGCCTGCTACTTGTGCGGTGCCATCTTTCAGGAGTTTCGTATTTTTCGAGATGCTGTCTGTACCGCCTGCTACAATTTTACTCGTTTCAAGAAGTGTAAGAAATTCACGGTCTGTTTTCAGCTGAGGATTTTTAGCCAGGTACGCTTCCAATCCTTGTGCAAGACCCTTTGCACCGGCAGATACCTGGGCTGCTCCGGCGTCCAAATCACTCATGCCCTTCGCTGCTGCGCTGCTTCCCGGCGCAAGGAGTGCGAGTCCATCCTTCAGCTGACCGCTTCCTGCTTCCGTTTGCTTCAACCCTTCAAGCACTTGAGCTGCACCAGCATTCAAGCTTCCAGCACCTTTAGCCGCCTCACCTGCTCCGGCTGCGAGCTGATCGATTTTCCCTGAGCCCTGCTTTAATGATTGATACAGCAGCCCTGTTCCATCTTTCACCTGCCTGGAGCCGTCCGCGAGCTTTTCAATGTCTCCGGACTTCCCTGTTAAGGATTGGAGCAGCGTTCCTGTTCCGTCGTTTACCTGTTTCGTACCCGCTGCAAGCTCAGATATGCTCCCCTGTTTTACACTGAGGGAGTCGAGCATCTCCTTCGAGCCCGCTTCCAGCTTTTTCGATCCATCAGCCAGTGCTGCTATATCCGCAGACTTGACTGTTAGAGAATCCAGAATCTGGCCTGTCCCTTTTTTAAGCTCTTCAGATCCTGTAAGAATTTGATTGGAACCATCTGAGCCAGCTGTGAAGCCCTCTGAAACCTCCCCAAGCTGTGCGAATAGCTTTGACGTATAGTTTTTAGTAATGGTATCGCCCAGCTGTTCTCTAATTTTTTCGGCAGCGCCCTTAGTAATTTGAGCAGCTGTAAAGCTGAGCCCTTCATTTTGAATGTAGCGCAGCTCAGGCACCTCCGGATTGTCCCCCAATACAGTCGTCACTTTTTCCGAAAAATTTTCCGGAATTTCGATGACCATGTAGTAGGATTGATCTTGCAGTCCCTTAGCCGCCTCATCAGAGCTGACAAAATCCCAGCCAAGACTGCTGCTTTTCTTCAGTTCCGCCACTAAGTCATCTCCTGCATGAATCTGCTGCTCCCCGGAAGCCGCTCCTTTATCCTTGTTCACAACAGCTACTGGCAGGTTATCCAAGTGATCATATGGACCTGACCTTGAAGAAAGCAGGACCGCTGCATACACAAGCGGTACGAGCAGAACAGCAATCAGGGCAACCAGCATCCCTTTCCTGTTTCCGTTTTGAAGCCTTTCTTTCATCCCCTCAAATCTTCCCATGCACATCCCCCGTTATCCATCTAAATATCTATATGCAAAAGTGAATAAGGACTCATTCACTGCTACTCTTTAATATACTGAATATTTAATGTTTTTCCTGCCTGTTTTATGATAGAGGACAAAATTATTTTCTGTTATGTAATAGTTTAGTATAAATATAACAATTATAGTAGTTTATACCTTAAATAGTGAGAGTAAATGAACCCGGTAATTTCAAATAATTACCTAAAAAGGAAAGGATGAGAGTGTTAAGACATGGATAACTCAGTTAAGTATGGAGGATTTTGGATTCGGTTCGCGGCAAGTCTAATTGATTTTGTCATTTTATTTACCTGTTTTTATATTCCATTTTTGCCCATTATCTTTGGAGAACCACCGGAGAGTATAACTCCTGTGATCTTGATTTACGCAGCAGAATACATTGCAGGTCTTGCCTACTTTATCATAATGCCGGTAACTTCCTGGCAGGGCACCATAGGGAAAAAACTGCTTGGATTGAAGATTGTGAATGAACATGGTGGAAGATTAACGATTGGGAAGTCAATCCTCAGATATCTTTCCTTTACAGTAAGCGCGCTCATACTATATATAGGTTTCATAATGGATGGATTCACCAGCCGGAAACAAGCACTGCACGACATGATGGTAAAAACGTATGTGGTGAAAAGCCGCACTTCCTCTGTTGCGGAGCCGATTTCAGGACAAGCAGCGTTTAAATAAGCTTTACCATTCAATTAGCAAAAAGGATGGAATTCAGCACAGCTTGAACTGTTTGAATCCCATCCTTTTTCATATTAATCCATCTTCATCCATTTGCTCTTTCTGATCAATGAGCGTGGTTTCAAGGCTGCGGTAAGTCATGCCTAGCTCACGCACGCTTTTACTGTGGTCAAACTTTGCCGGGATTCCAACGTTTTTGGAGACATAGGGGCGAGTCAGTCCGATTTTTGGTGCCAGCAGCCATATGAGCGGCTTCGGGACTTCCCATTTTGGAAGAGGATATTGCTTAGGAAAGTTCTTTTCCAGCACCTTCGCCATATCAAGCAGGGTCGCTTCTTCATTGGAAAGCAGAAAACGCCCGGAGGCTGTGTTCATAAACGCGGCAAGCTTATGTGCTTTGGCGACATCCCTGACATCGACAACCCCATTTACAAGGCGCGGCACACCGGTTTTGTATTTCCCTTTCAGCAAATCAAGAATGGTCGCAATGCTTGTGGAATCGGTTCGTTTTGCGAGTGACGGTCCAAGAACGAAGGTAGGATTAATCGTAATCAAGTCCCATCTGTCTTGTTTTTCGGCCAGCTCCCAAGCCTCTTTTTCCGCAATCGTCTTTGAATAGCTGTATGGCTGGTGGGTGACTGAGCTCGTTGTGTTCCAGTCTCTTTCCGTAAAAGCCGGCTTCCCGTCCATATCGGCGTTATCGCCGAAAATGGCTACAGCACTGCTTGTCAGGATCACTCTTCTAACTGAATCAAACTTATTTACAGAACCAAGAACGTTGCGAGTACCTTCTTGAGCAGGCTTAATCAAGTCTACTCTGGCATCACGGAACCCGCTGATGAAAAATGGAGAAGCCGTGTGGAAGACATATTCGCAGCCGTCAACGGCTTCATCAAAGCTTCCTTCTCTGAGCAGATTCGCTTGATAAACCTGAAGACTCCCTGTCGAATTTTTCTCCACTTCAAGCAGATGGCTGTAATTCGCCGTTTTTGATTGATCGCGAACCGTAATTCTGACGTTATGTCCGTCCTCCAGCAGTTCTTTTACAAGCCATGACGCAACATAGCCTGTTCCTCCTGTAACCAGTACTGTTTTTTTCATCATTTATTTCCTCATTTCATTCATACATTGAACGTTCATTCAATTAATGCTTTATGTTATTGTCTTATTGATTCCCAGCAAGCCTCCGTCACTTTTTCAATCAGCTTTTCATCCATGTGAATGGTCCCTGCATCATGCTGCTTTGCGAGAGAAATTGCGACATCCAGCGTAAGGGCGAAAATTACCGGATCAGGAAGGGGCTTGATAATTTGTTCCTGTTTTGCTCTATTAAAGACCCTCATAATGGGCTCGTAGTATGTATTAACGGTCTCCTGAATTTGGGGGCTATTGTATGGCGATTGCAAAAACTGCTCCATAAACAGCATCTCTTCCGGACGGCGGACAGACACTTCAATCGTGCTTTTCACAAGCTCCCGGATCTGTTTTCTCAGTGACTGGCTTTCATCCAGCCTCTTAATAATCATCTCCGAAAAATCCCGTTTTACTCCAATATATAATTCATTGATCAGCTCATCTTTATTGCTGAAATAATGATAGATAATCCCTGCGCTTACCCCGGCCTTCTTTGCCACCTTTGACATGGAGGTCCCATGAAACCCATGTTCAGAGATCAGCTCCAATGTAGCTCTCAGGATAGAGCCATGTTTTCCTTCTGTTTGGCCCAAGCAGTGAATCCCCTCTTTCTTGATTGAATGTTCATTCAATATCATACCCATTTCGTTTCAGAATGTCTACTATAAGAGAATCTTGTCACAATTTGTCTATTAAAATGAGCATCCCCTTTTAAGGGGATGCTCATTCTGTTTAAAGGCTCCGTTTTAGAGCCCTTTTCCGCCCACCGGCTTAAAAGTACTGATTCTTTCCATCCCTGCAATGATTGGCTTCGCCTGCATAATAAGATTTTGCGTTGCCTCCATTGCCAGAGATGCCTTGTGCGCTTCTTCATTGATCCAGACTTCATACACCATGACAGCATCGGGTTCGTTTTCAGCTGCACTGACAACATACAGTTCGCAGCCTGATACTTCTTTCATTGCATGTGAGGCTTCTAAAAGAATGGAGGCGAGCTGCTCACCGTACCCATCTTTTGCCGTCAATTTTCCGAACAAACCGAATCTGTCCATCTCCATCCCTCCGTTATTGTGCAGGCTCCGCTTTTTTCAAAACAAGAAAGGCTTTAATCATAAAATAGCTGATCTCTTCCGGGAGAAGCTCTTTAATTGGTTTAAGGCGATCCGCGCCCGCTTCCAAGATGGCTTGTTCAATCTGCTCCCTGTATTTCATTGGAACAAATTCTTCATGCTGAACGATTTCTCCTGCTTCTAAGCATTTAAGCAAATGATTCTCGACCGTTTGGATGGAGATTTCTCTCTCTTCAGCAATTTCTTTGAATCCCTTCCCATCCCTGTACATCTGGAGGGTTTCCAAGTGAGAGTTCCCGGTAAGTTTGCGTATCGGTTTTTTAGGCGGGGCCTCCTCTGCCAGCTCGCTTTTGTACTCCGGATTCTGTTCTTTAAACTGGAAGATTGCTTGAATAAAAGCTTTCCCATACTTGTCTGCTTTATGCTGTCCAACTCCAGAAACCTGCAGGAATGCCTCCTCGGTTTCTGGCTGCTTCACACACATATCCTTTAGAGCTGTATCTGAAAAAATAACGAACGGCGGCACTTTTTCCTGTTCCGCCAGCGATTTCCTGACTGAACGAAGCTCCTCGAACAGCGGATCTCCTGCAGCAAGCGTCTTCGTCTGTACAGCCTCTTTCCGCTGAACAGGCACGTTCCCCATTAGTACGTCCTTGCCCCCCGGATTCACATAAATCAGCGGATACGTGCCATGCTCCACCCCGATTAGATCCTGCGAGATAAGGAACTCAATAAATGAGGTCACTTCCTTTGCACTCTTATCCTTCATGATTCCGTACGTCGGAAGCCGGTTAAGACCAAGGTCGATTACCTTTCTATTTTGAGAACCGGTTAGCACCTGGGCAACAAGTGCTTTTCCAAAACGCTTCTGCCCCATACGGATTACGCAGGACAGCACCATCTGCGCCTCTTTCGTCACATCCCGGCTCTCCCTTGAATCCGTACAGTTGCCGCAGCGGCCGCATGGGGGCATGTCCATCTCACTGAAATACTGAACAATTTTCCTCTGCAGACAGTTTTCCGTATGGCAATAATCCACCATAAGCTGCAGCTTCTCGAGCTCCTGCGGCATGCGGGTCCGGTCGCTTGACTGATCAATGAGAAACCGCTGAACCTGAACGTCCTGCGGGGAGTAGAGAAGAATGCATTCACTATCAAGTCCGTCCCGTCCGGCACGGCCCGCCTCCTGATAATAGCTTTCCATGTTTTTAGGAAGCTGATAATGGACGACATACCGGATGTTGGATTTATCGATTCCCATTCCAAACGCCGAGGTTGCCACCATAACGGACGTCCGGTCGAGAAGAAAATCCTCCTGGCCGCTGATTCTGTCCTCATCGCTCATCCCTGCATGATATTTTGAAACACGAATTCCGCTCTTGTTTAATAGATCATGGAGCTGGTCCACATTTTTTCTTGTTGCCGCATAGATGATGCCTGATTCAGTTTCATTTTTTTTCAAAAAATCCTTTAAATAGGGAAGCCGGTCCTGGCCTTTTACGACGGAAAAAGATAGATTCTCCCGTGCGAAACCGGTCAGGATGGAGTGATCTTCATCGATATTTAGTGACTGGCAAATATCCTCGCGAACCTTCGGGGTTGCCGTTGCCGTCAGAGCCATCACCACTGGTTTCACCGGAAGCTGGGTGATCATTCTCTGAATCCGCTGATAGCTTGGACGGAAATCGTGGCCCCACTGCGAAATACAGTGTGCTTCATCCACAGCGACAAGCGGAATGGAAAGCTCCATCAGCTGATTCATAAACTCATATGATTCAAGACGCTCGGGAGCGATATAAAGCATCCGGTATTCCCCCTGCTTCGCTTTCATCATGCGTTCATGAACATCCGCTGCCGAAAGCGAGCTGTTTATATAAGCCGCCGGAATGCCTGCTTGCAAAAGCGCATCCACCTGATCCTTCATCAGGGAAATGAGCGGAGAAATAACAATTGACGTTCCTGAAAACATAAGGGCGGGAACCTGGTAGCAAATGGACTTCCCGCCTCCCGTCGGCATGACGCATAGTGTATCGTTTCCTCCGAGAACCGATTCAATCGCCTGCTCCTGCCCGTTCCGGAACGATGAATATCCGTAGTGCTTTTCGAGCAGTGACCGTGCCTGTTGAAGCATCTGCCTTCATCCTCTCTCAAATCTTCTTCCTCTATTATAAGAGCAGCTGCATGATGGTGCAAAATGCGGAAATTTATTTTTGGATTACTAAATTTTAGGCTCTTTTAAAGCCAGGTGTTGATTTTTAACACCGGTTGATTGGAGTGGAAGGCGTGAGACTCCGAGCTGAGAGCAGCGGGAAAGGTGAGACCCCGCAGGCGCAAAGCGGCGAGGAGGCTCACCGCCCGCCCCGCGGAAAGCGATCGCCTGCAACGGAAATCAACAGCCAAATTTTAAAAATGAGAAACAATTAAAAGAATCATATTGAAAAATATCCCATAAAGCACTAAACTACTAATAGTCTAATAGTCCTAAAAAGGAGAGTATTTATGTATTGTAAACATTGTGGAACAGCCATCACGGAACGCTCAAAATATTGCCCTCATTGCGGACGTTCCCTGAAAGGCAAACCTTATAAACTTCTGACCCTGCTAATGTTATCTATATGCATTTGCGCCGGTGTTTTCACTGCTCTATATATGGAAATGACAAATGCTGATTCATCCGCAAAGGAACTTAAGGCTAGTAAGGCTCCTGCAGTAAATGTGAAAAATAATGATGTAAAACAGACAAGTACGAAAAATATCGAAACTCCTCCTGTACAAAAAGCAGCACCAGAGCCCGCAAAAGAATTGTCACAGATAATTGACGGCGCACAGCCAAAAGTGTTTACCATTTTAAGTGATTATTCACAGGGCTCAGGATTTCTAATTAATAATAAAGGAGACGTCTTAACGAATGCCCACGTGGCCGAAGGAAGTTTGTACTTGACGATCCGCGATAATAAAGGAAACGACCATAATGGAACTGTGATTGGCTATAGCAATGAAATCGATATTGCCATCATAAGGGTAGACAGTTTAGCCGGCCAGACTCCACTTGCGCTTGAGGAGACGAATGAGTCGAAACTTGGGGATGAGGTAATTGCTCTTGGCAGTCCGCAAGGCTTCGAAAATACTGCTACTACCGGTACCATCAGCGGTGTAAACCGAACGTTCTACATAGAACCTCATACGTATGAGGGAATCTATCAAATTTCGGCGCCAATTGCTCCCGGCAGCAGCGGCGGTCCGCTCCTGGATGGAAAAACAGAAAAAGTGGTTGCAATTAATTCAGCCCGCCATGGTGAAGAAGCTACTATCGGCTTCAGCATTCCATTGTTTAAAGTGATGTCTATTATCCATGATTGGGTCAGCCATCCAATGTCAGCAGAGGAAATAACCAGTCTATTTTATACGGACGAAGGAACTTACTTTTACCAGGATCTTTACGATGATAGCGAATACTACTTCGACGGCGGCGATTATACCAAGGAATATGATGAAAACACTGCGGAAGAAGAAGACAGCTATGAAGATTCTTATTACGAGGATGCAGAACCCTATGATGAGAACGAGACATTTTACGAAGAAAATGCAGAAGAACCGCCGGCCTCAGGAGAGGATGAAGATCCATACACGGAAGAGGTTCCAGAAGATGTTTATACTGAAATTCCTGAAGAAGATTTAGAAGAGGATGAGGACATTTACACGGATCCACTTACTCAGGATGAAGATCTTCAAGAAGAAACAATTGAAGAAGATGAATCATCGGTTGAGACACCTTAATTTTCACCAAAAAAAAAGCAGAAACGTTCATGTACTTGAACCGGTTCTGCTTTTTTCTATTTTTCAAACTTTTGCATATCTGCTTATAAAGAAGGAGTTTTGCTATTTTTGTCGAATAGCTCTATAAATTAATCATTCCGAAAGTAATAGAGGATTATCCTGCGAAATGAGGAGAACTATGAAACGGTCATTACTCGAATCTCACAAAAAACTTTTGGTTCGTTTTCTGGATGAGCAGCAGTCTGTCTTTTTGAATGAATGGCATGAAACGATATTCATCGGGCAAGTGGATCCTCATAAGGAAAAAATTAAGGAGAATGGATCGACTATGTTCTCTTTAATTAGACATGCGATTGTAGGGAATATATCTGAAGAAGGCATCAAGGAGCTGGCCTTTAAGGTGGCAAAGGAACGGCTGGAAGCTAATGTGAATATTGGCGATTTTGTCTTCAATGTCAATGCCGGGAGAAGCATTATTATCCGGAACATCTTCGATTCACAGATTCCCGTTCAGGATCTGCAATTCTTTATTGACCACATTAACCATCAGTTCGACTTGTTTTGTTACCATGCGGTGTCAAAATATACGAATCTGAAAAACCAGGAATTAAGTGAAAAAAACACGTATATCCATGAAAATCATAAGGATAAGCTCGCACTGCTCGGACAAATGTCCTCAAGCTTTGTCCACGAATTCCGGAATCCGCTCACATCCGTTATGGGGTTTATTAAGCTATTAAGGAATGACTATCCTAATTTTCAATATCTTGATATCATCAATCACGAGCTCAATCAGCTGAATTTCCGTATTACACAATTTCTTCATACCTCAAAGGCAGATTTTAACGGAACTGAAAAGGAAAACACATCTATATCCAAACTGTTTGAGGATATCCGCGAGCTGACCTATCCAAGCATTGTGGATACGGATGTAAATGTGATCAGCCGGATGGAAAGTGACTTGGTCATTTCCACTTATAGGGATGAGCTTAAACAGGTATTGCTTAATCTTTTTATTAATTCAATTGATGCATTAAAGCACAAAGAGAAGCCTCGAAACCTCCTCATCAATGGCTGCAGGGAGAATGGACAGGCGATTCTTTCCATCTCTAACAACGGCCCTGCCATTCCAGCCGAAAACATTAAAACCATCTTTGAACCCTTCTTCACGACAAAAGAACTCGGTACCGGGATAGGACTGTTTGTATGCAAAAAAATCGTAGAAAAGCACGGCGGCTCTATAACGTGTGAGTCGGACGAGGATCTAACTGTGTTTACCATTACTTTGCCTGCCACTTAAAGCATGGGAAAGCCTATGACTATTGGGTTATTATACCAAATATACTCCTTAAATATCCATATAAAGCACTGGCGTTTACACAAAAAATCGAGTGGAAAACCATTCGGTTCACACTCGATTAGCACTTCTTTATGTTCTGTCAGCAAATTCTTTCTCTGCAGCCTGCTTCTGCATTTGTGCTGTCTCTTGTATTTTCAGCGATTCCTCCAGATTTCTGCGCAGCTCTTCCTTTGTTTCATTCACATGCTCTCTTGTGTCTGCACCCTCTGCCATCCGGTTCATCTCTGCATGAGTTTCTCTGGCTTTATTTTGTCTCAGCATAGCCGATTCCATTGTGATCTGATTTTTCCAAAGCGGGATGGCGGTCAGGATTGATGATTGGATTTTATCAATAAGCAGCTGATTGGTTTGCTGGATAAGCCGGATTTGAGGAGCGCTTTGCCGTGTAATTTCCCTGCTTACCTTCAGATCATACAGCCGGCGTTCCAGCCGCTCCGCAAAGCGGGCAGTGTCTTCTGCCTTTTGCTTATGCACCGGATCCTCTGACTTCTCCAAAGCCGGAATCTCTTCCTGCCGAAGCTCCCGCAGCTTTAACTCAGCTGCTTCTATATACACGTTCAATTCCTTAAAGTAAGACTGATTTTGAGCAAACAATTCATCCAGCATCGCAACGTCAGCACCCAGTACGTTTTTGCTGTTTTCAAGCTGCAGTGTGACACGGTCCAGCTGGGCGCTCATTTTATGGTACCTCGAAATAAGCTCCTGGGAGGAAGGGGATTTTTTAAATAGTCTCGTCATGAAATTGAATCCTCTTCCCCGGTCCGGATCGGCTTCATCCAGCTTTCTCATTAAATCACGGATAAACAGACCAGCATTCCCGCGGTCCTTCTCCTTGACATAGTGCATCATTTTATTGGAAAGCGAAAGAAGACCGGACTGGGCAGGCACGCCGTAGGATGCAATTTCTTCCCCGATATCTGGATTAATTTGCGCTGCCGTTTCCTGAATCCTCCTCCGCTCCCCTTCTGAAAAGGTACGTTCCTGCAGATTCATTTTAAATCCTTCGCCTGATTAATGGATTGCTTTGCCACATCCAATTCAAAATGCAGCTGACTGATATCATCGGATAGAACGTGGTACAAATCCTGCTCAATCGTATAAAGCAGCTCCTTCAGCGTCCGGTTTGATTCCTTGAGCGACGAATGAATTTCATCACTTTTCTTCGGCTGAGCGGATAGAAACGCATACCGTTCTGTAAGCTCGACTGCAGAGTCCAAATGTTTGTAAAAAAACGGCTCTGCCCGGTAAAAACGCTGCGGATCCTTTTCGGCAAGGCGGTAAATTTTTCGTACCACCCGGAGCAAATCCACCCTCTGCTTTAAAAGTGAAATACTGCGGATGGAAAAGAGCGCCCGGCTGAGACGATTGATTTTTCGTTTTGCTTCTTTTAAATTTTTCTGTATATAACGGTATTCACTTCTCGTGAGCTCGTGTTTCTTCAAATAGCGGGCATGGACGATTGCGGCAGCCGTTCCGTAAGTGAGCGCGCCGCCCAGCAAGGAAATTCCGGAAGCAGCCAAATAAGGCTGGGACAAAGGAAAAAAGCTGATCAGCCAGACGGTCATCATAACCGGCATGGCCGTAAACACCCCTGCAACATGCGGGATCAACCGATTCATATTCAATCGACTCCTGACATAAAATCTTACTCTTTATACGAATGGGTACAGTTTCCGGTTTCATCTTTCTTATTCTTATCGTACACGAATTGCCCCGTTTCTTCCATAGACCTGGAAAGGTATCGCCAGGTAAGACCAGAGGCGTATATACAACCATTATAGACACGCGAACCTTCAATCATGCCCGTTCGAGTATAATAGATGGAAAAGGAGTGATCTGTTTGCTAATGCGGCCGGAGAAAAATGACTATCACACATACTATCAATCCTATATTGAACAAATTCCGGAAGGGGACCTGATCGTCCTTCTCGCCGAGCAGCACAAAAACACAAGCAGCTTGCTTGAGAATTTGTCTGATGAGAAGGCACTTTATCAGTATGCACCCGAAAAATGGACCATCAAGGAAGTCATCGGCCACATTGCTGATACTGAACGAATCATGGCTTACCGTCTGCTCGGTATTTCCCGCGGTCAACAACAGGAATTTCCCGGATATGATGATGAGAGCTACGTTCAAAACGCACGGTTTAACGAGGTTTCTTTAACTGAGCTGTTGGAAAATTTGAAGGCTGTCCGCCTGGCGACGATTACTTTGCTTAGAGGGCTGCATCAGGATGCGTGGGCGCATCGCGGGAGAGCGAATGGGGGACCTGTTACTGTTCTTGCGCTGGCGGCCATTATTGCCGGCCATGAGCGGCATCATGTGAGGATTTTGGAGGAACGGTATTTGAAATAAAGAGGCACTCCCCGTTCTCTGGGAGTGCCTTTCGTTTTACTTATATTGATTTAACAGCTCTAAAAATTCTTCATTGCCCGTTTTTTGAGCGATGTCGAAAATAGTCTCCCCATCGCCGTTTTCATGGTTTGGATCTGATCCTGCTTCAAGCAGAAGTTTTGCTATTTCAACGTTTTCAAGTTCAGCAGCGGTCGTTAATGGAATGTATCCGTACTCATCTTCAATTTTAGGATCTGCACCATTCTCAAGCAATAGAGTGACCATTTCAGGATCTCCGCCGTACACCGCTCCTATTAACGTGGTTTCTCCAATTTTATTTTGTTCATTCGGATCAGCGCCTTCTTCAATCAGCTTCATTGCTTCCTCCGCATTTCCCTCTTCAGCAGCTTTAAATAATGGAGGATTCTCTAAGTTCTCATCTTCGCTGTCATCTTCCAGAATCCCACTATCTTTCACAGCAGCTTCAAAGCTTGTGAACGCATATATACCAAGCGCGGTGAATGCAGCCGGAATAAGAATCCCCGCACCAAGCGCCATAATAATCACATACTTCGTACTTCTCTTAAGCTTTGCTGATTCAGGCAGCCCTGCAAAGTCTTCGATTGCAGCAATTCTCTTTGGAAGCGGAGGATGGGTGGAAACGAGCTCCATTAAGGTGACTAAGAACCCCTTTTTTTCGTTATACTGCTCAAGGAATTCCGGCAGCTGAATATTTTTAAACAACCGTTTTCCTGCCGCAAACACCAATAAAGCCTGAATGGCACGATCCGGTTTCTGCGTATAATGAACCGCCATCCGGTCGCACGTATACTCACAAGCTCTGGAATAAGCTTCTCCAAGAAATGGTACCCACATGGCAGGAAACACATAAAAGTTTTTCCCGATATGGTTTCTTTTAATGTGGGCAAGTTCATGTGCAATTACGTATTCAACCTCATCTTCGCGGCCGTCCTCTGCAAGCTCCACAAAATCTGAATACAAAATCACAAAATCTTTTCCAAACTGACTGAATATCCTGGTTGCAAAAGCATTCAGCACTCCGCCGGATTCAACAATGTAAACCTCGGGCATTTTTTTCAAGCCCATTGCTTCGCTGATCTGTTTCGTTCTCTCATATAAAGACGGAAACTGGGTTTCTCTTAATCTCACCCCGTTTACTTGAATATGCGCCATGGAAATCGCATGGCTGAACCATGTAATCAGGCCCAGCGCAGCCAAAATGACAGCACCTACAACGGATATAAGAAGCGATACAATAATAGCAAGACTCGCAATTAAACAGAAAACAAATAATAATTCCTCACGCTTGTGAACAAGCTTCATCTGGTCGGTATTCATCTTTCGGACAGTTCTCCTCTTGAGTTTCATTTTGGACCTCACAAAGAATTATTCTATCACCCTTTCTGTTCCTGAAGTAGGGTTTTTTGGAAAATCTACAAGACTATTTTCTTACCAAAAGAGACACTCCCGATGATCAGGAGTGCCTCTATTCAAATCTCCGTCCTCAAATCCCATAGCTCGGGAAAGAACTGCTGATCTAGTACTTTTTTCAGATAGTTAACTCCGGAAGAACCGCCCGTCCCCTGCTTAAAACCGATAATCCGCTCCACCGTTTTCATGTGACGGAACCTCCATTGCTGCAGCCAGTCCTCAATATCAACGAGCTTTTCCGCCAGCTGATACAAATCCCAGTATTGATCCGTGTTGCGATAAACCGTCAGCCATGCAGCCTGGACGGAGTCATCTTTCCTATAAGGCTTCGTGCAGTCTCTGTTTAAAATATCCGGACTGATAGGGAGGCCTGCTTTCGCAAGTGCCTGGATGGAAACGTCATATAGACCGGGTTCTTTATATGCTTTTTCCAGACGTGCATGAAGCTCCTGGTCCTTTTCATAAATTTTCAAGACATGCGGCGTTTTGTATCCAAGCGCAAACTCAATCATTCTGTATTGATAGGACTGAAATCCGGAAGCCTGACCGAGCGTATCCCTGAATTCCATGTATTCGGAAGGCGTCAGTGTGGATAGAACGTCCCATGCCTGAATGATTTGAGATTGTGTTTTTGAAACCCTGGCCAGTTGTTTGAATGCCGTCTGCAAATCTCCTTTAACGATGGCGGCAATAGAAGATTCCAGTTCATGGAGAATCAGCTTCATCCAAAGCTCACTCACCTGGTGGATAATGATAAACAGCATTTCATCATGATGATCAGAGAGCCTTGCCTGACCGGCTAAAATTTTATCCAGCTGGAGATATTCCCCGTAGGTCATACTGTTTTTGAAATCGGTATGTATGGATTTTTCAGAATCGGCCGGCTGCTGCGTCATTCGCCACTCCCCCTTTTTTTAATGACCGCCCTTACTGGACTCCCGTCCGCTCCTTCAATTGGAAGGGGGAGCGCAATCAGGTCATAATCACCCGGTTCGATCTCGTCGAGCATGATGTTTTCAAGAATATGTACACCGTTTTTATATAGAGCGTGATGAGCCGCCATATCCTTGCTGTCCAGCTGGTCGACGGATGGAACGTCTACCCCGATCAGTGAGATTTCCTTTTCTTTAAGATAGTCGCCACAGTCGGGATCAATTGGCACAATTTTTTCCGGAAAGATTTCCGGCTTGTTCGGGACGGCTGTTTTGATTAGCAGGCGGGTAACTCCGTCTAGGTTATATCGGCATAGTGTTTCCCTGCTGATTTGGAGCTGATCCGTCATATCGATGACTCTCGCTGGGCCGATGAACAGATTGATATCGAGCTCGTTTATTTTCGGCCCGCGGTCATCGAAGTGAAACGGTGCGTCCACGTGAGTACCACTATGCAGGCTGGTCGTTATTTTCCCGATGTTTACAGAGCCGGTCTGTTCCTTTGTATAAACCGTTTCATAGGAAAATGGAGTATCACCGGGCCAATGGCCGATTTTGGAGTTCAGCGGCTGTGAAATATCAATCCATGTCATCTAGGCCACCACTCCGCGCTTGTTTTCGAATTTTTTATACGTTTCTTCCTTCATGATGATCTTCAGCTTTTGAATGGTCCGCCATACATCCCCGAAAGAGTTGTAAAGAGCGACGGGTGCAAGGCGGATTCCATTTGGCGAGCGGAAATCGGGAATGATCTTCTCTTCTTTTAACGCCCGGCAGATTCTTGCCGCTTCAGGGTGCTCAATGAAAAGATGCCCGCCTCTCGTATCATCGATTGGATTGCGAATCGTAAAACCATACTCCGATAGTTCCTGACTCATCAGGTCCATCATGTATTGAGTCAGTTTTAAAGATTTCCCGCGGATTTTTTCCATGCCGGCTTCATTGAAAATGGAGAGTGAACCGAGCAGCGGCGCTATACTCAGGATATGCGGAGTCCCCATTTGAAAAGCTCCAGCATGCGGTGCTGCAGTCAGCTCATGCTCCATATCGAACTGCTTCGATTTATCCGAACTGAACCAGCCGGCAAGTCCTGGCAATGTGCCGAAGTGACGCTTGTTTACATAAAGAGCGCCGACTGCACCGGGACCGCCGTTTAAGTGTTTATAGGTGCACCAAAATGCGAAATCGACGTTCCATTGTGAAAGATGATGCGGGATGGAACCGACTGAATGGCACAGATCGAAGCCGATAAGGATTCCGCGTTTGTGCGCTTCTTTTGTCAGTTTTTCCATATCCAGCACCTGTCCGCTCCGGTACTGTACACCAGACAGGATAACTATGACAACCTCCTCCGTCATCGCGGCGATGATATCCTCTTCATTCAAGGTGTGGCCATCGCGGCTTTTCACCTTGATGAGGTGCTCGTTTGGCTCGTATCCTTTTAGATGGAGCTGGCTTTGCAGAGCGTAGATGTCAGTCGGGAAGGTGATCTCATCGGTCACAATCTTCGTTCTTGTGCCTTTTGGCTTGTAAAACGTTGCGATCAGCTGGTGGAGGTTCGCTGTAGTGGAGCCTGTAACGATGACTTCCTCCGCTTCTGCACCGAGGAGCGGAGCCATCTGTTCGCCCAGCTTTTCCGGAAGGTAAAACCATGGATGCTCCCCCTCAGTCCAGCCATCAATACCGAGCGTTTTCCACGAATTCAGGAGATCGTGGACCGCCTGCTCGGACCGTTTAGAGAGCAGTCCAAGTGAGTTGCCATCGAGATAGATTGTATCTGGGGATATGTAAAATTCCTGGCGAAAATGAGCCAGCGGATCTTGTTCATCAAGGTGCTTGGCGAATTCTAAGGTGTTTTGACCGGTTTGTGCGGACATTTCAGTCAGTCCTTTCGGTTTCGGGTTTAATAGAATTATATTTTACGAATGATAGCGCTGTCAAAATAGGTTGGAGGGAAGTATATTATCGAAAATCTTGATATATTATTGAAATCGGCGATTTTTTTATCGAAAAGAGGTACGCAGCGGGAGTTTGGCAGACCGGCTGAAGCATTTATCGGCTATTCTGGCGATATATCGGCGATTTTTTTGATATATCGACTAAAATAAAAGTATATCGACGATTTTGGGATTATATCGACGATTATTTCGATATATCGATTTTTCGACATAGTTCGACTACCACCCACGACGAAGGTACCCACAAAAACAGCGGCCTCCCATTGGAAGGCCGCCGCTACCGATCTTTCTTAAATTATTTCCCGATCCCAATGACGGTGTTCAGTAATCGCATCGATAAACGCCGAAGCAAACTTTTCACTGCTATTCCCGCTCACTACGCCTGGACTGTTCTTCATCTCATTCGCCTCAAGCCACTTCTCGCCCTCATGGGTCGCCCCAATCGGTTTATAGTGCATAAAGGCTTCCTGCAGGAATGCCGATGCATCGCGGTGGAATCGTTTGCTCGCTTCCTTGCCGCCAACAGCGTAAATCGCATCGAACAGTACAGAATCGCAAGTAAGGAAGGTGTGGTCCACTTTTTGCTCGCTTCCATCTGTGCCCTTCAGCTTGCCAAGCTTGCTGCTGATGATTTCCGGCTGGATGCCTTTTGCTTTCAGGCTATCAAGAACTGAGCTGACTTCCGGTCCGTTAAAGCCATCGTCCAAAATCACACCGACTTTCCGGGTTTCCGGACTTTTTTTCGTTTTTTCCTGGCTTAGTGCAGGAGAAGATTTCGTTACGTTCGAACCGCCCTGCTGCGGCGACGTTACGCCTATTGCTTCAGCAAACCCTTGGGCGAGCTCCAGGCTGACATTGGCGAACATATCGACAACCTGCTGCTGTACGGATTCGCTCTTCACCTTTCCAAGCTCGAAGCTGAATGCGTCAATAATATGCTCTTTTTCAGGCTGGCTCATGCTGTTCCAGAATAGCGTTGCCTGGGAAAAATGATCCTTAAAGCTGTCACTGCGCGCGCGAATCTTATATCCTTCCACTCTTTCCTGGTAATGAACGTATCCGCCCTCTTCGGCACTGGCCGGAGACGGTGTATTCGCAGCAAGCGAGTTTTTATGGTACGCGACCTGGCCGCGGTTGATCGTATGTCTTCCGTAGCCGTCACGCTGATTGTTAAAGAACGGGCATACAGGACGGTTGATCGGCAGCTCATGGAAGTTCGGACCGCCAAGGCGGATCAGCTGTGTATCTGTATAGGAAAACAGGCGTCCCTGCAGAAGCGGATCATTGGAAAAATCGATCCCCGGTACAACCGATCCCGGATGGAAGGCAACCTGCTCTGTTTCCGCGAACACATTGTCCACATTGCGGTTCAACGTCATTTTCCCAATCAGTTTCACAGGAATATCCTCTTCAGGCCAAAGCTTCGTTGGATCCAGCAGATCAAAGTCAAATTTGAACTCGTCCTCTTCTTCAATCATTTGAACCCCAAGCTCATACTCCGGAAAGTCTCCGTTTTCAATCGAGTCATATAAATCCCGGCGGTGGAAATCCGGATCATTCCCGTTGATCTTCTGCGCTTCATCCCAGACGAGGGAATGCGTGCCGAGAACCGGTTTCCAGTGAAATTTCACAAACCTCGCTTTTCCTTCTTCATTCACAAAGCGGAATGTATGGACACCGAACCCCTCCATCATGCGCAGACTTCTCGGGATCGCCCGATCGGACATCGTCCACATCACCATATGCGCCGCTTCCTGATTGTTCGCAACGAAATCCCAGAATGTATCGTGAGCCGATGCAGCCTGAGGAATTTCGTTATGAGGCTCCGGTTTTACCGCATGAACTAAATCCGGAAACTTGATTGCATCCTGAATAAAAAACACCGGGATGTTGTTTCCAACTAAGTCGTAGTTTCCTTCCTCCGTGTAAAACTTCGTCGCAAAGCCGCGGGCATCACGAACCGTTTCAGCAGAACCGCGTGACCCGGCAACCGTTGAAAAGCGGACAAAAACAGGGGTTTTCACAGAAGGATCCTGTAAAAATCCAGCTCTCGTATACTCCTTCATAGACTCGTAAACTTCAAACTCCCCATGCGCTGCAAAGCCGCGCGCATGCACAATCCGCTCCGGAATCCGCTCATGGTCAAAGTGGGTCATTTTTTCACGAAAATGAAAATCCTCCAGCAGCGTTGGTCCCCGTTCTCCTGCCTTAAGCGAAAACTCATCCTCAGAAACCTTTAACCCCTGATTCGTCGTCAGTTTTTTTCCCTCATCGTCGACCCGGTACTGTTCCAGCTGTTCATCCTTGCGATTGCTCACCTTGTTTTGCCACCCCTTTGGATAAGTATGTAAATATCGTGTCTTGTACTCTACCCTTGAAAGTTGGCGGGGAAACGGGAAATTCATAGCTAGTTATCTTTCAGGCTATGTTCCTCGAGCAATGTTGCAGACCTTCTGTGCCGACCAAAGCAGCGTATTCAGCAAGTTTTGATTTTTCAATAGAAAAAAACAGAACCCCTCAGGATTCTGTTCTGGCAGCAACCAGCGCGTTCAGCCGGTCATTTCGTTCCTCCCGCTCTTCCACAGAAGCAAGATCGTATTTTTTCAATAAATGAAAGACTTCATTCAATGTTTCCTGCGGCTGCTCGTTCTGCAAAAAACTCTCGGTGTCCATCGCCGTTTTCTGCGGCAGGTGTTCCTGCTGCTGCATAAGCTTCTTCAGGACGTCTTCACTTGAATGATCGAGATTGCAGATTCCCATAGAAATCACCTCTACCTATCTATTCCTTTTCCTTACTCCCATTTAAACGTAAAGCTCGCGATGATAAAAGCCCCTGCTACCCAGCATGCAAGAATCAGAGCTTCCGTACCAAGCGTCATTAGTGATGTTCCGACGTTCATGACTTCCCTCAGTGCATGGCTTAAATGGGAAATCGGGAGAACGTACACGATCGGCTGCAGGAAATCGGGCATGTCTTTGATGGGGAAAAAGACGCCGCCCAGGAAAAGCATCGGGAAGGAAAGGAAGCCTGCGATTGGCGCGGCGCTTTCCGGTGTTTTCGCAATTCCTGCGATAATAAATCCGATTGCCATAAAGGCAAGTGTTCCTAAAATAACAAAGCCAACAAGCGTCAGCCATGAGCCTCGCACGTCCACTCCGAAAATCAGCTGGGCGATGATGAGGACAAGCAGTGCCTGCAAGCCGTTCAGCATGAGGCGGGCAGTAATTTGAGCGGCAATAAAGGTTGATGCCTTAAGCGTCGTCCCCTGCATCCTTCTCAAAATACCGCGTTCTCTCCACGCCGCAATCTGACCGGCGACCCCGTTCATATTGTTGCTCATGATCATCATCGCAACAATTCCAGGTACGAGGAAGTCGATGTATTTCAGGTTGAGCGTTTCGATTCCTTTTGCTTCTGTCACAACGACCGGCTTGTAATTGACCTGCTCCTTGCTGATTTGATCAACCGCTCCGTTAACGAGCTGAAGCCCGATTTGGGATGCGGCCGCATTTGTTTCATCATAGTATACCGGCATCTTAAATGGAGCACCCTTGCCGAGCTTTTCTGCATAATCCTTTGGAATCACAATTGCGATTTGCAGGTCTCCTTTTTTCACGGCGCTGAATGCCTTGTCTTCATTCGATTCCTTTTCCAGCTCCATGGCCTGATTTTTCTTTAGTGCCTCTACAAACGCCTTAGACTCCGCGGATTGATCCTCATCTACAACGCCAACCGTGACGGACATGCTGCTGCCGCCGCCAAGAAAGGATCCGAGCATGACCATAAGAAAAATCGGAAACGCAAGCGTCCAAAATAAGACCTGGCGGTTCCGGATAAAAATCCGCAGCTGGGTTAACGTCAATTGCCAATATGCCTTCATGCTTCCCTCAAACTCCTTCCGGTCATATGGATAAAGACGTCCTCGAGCGTTGCCGTCCGGATCTGCAAATCTGCGAGCTTCAAGCCTTGATCGGCGGCTGTCTGGATGAGACTCGTTAAGGTTGCCTGCAGATTATCCGTATACAAAATGGTTGCGTCCTTTTGACTGCCAACCTGCTTCACTCCTTCTATTTGAGTAAGGTCCAGTTCGGCCCCTTCCTCTTCAAAACGGAATTCAACAGCATTTTCCGAATGAAGGCTCCTTACAAGCTCAGCCGGTGTATCCAGCGCAATCAGATTCCCCTGATCCATAATCGCAATCCGGTCGCAAAGTACATGGGCTTCATCCATATAATGCGTCGTCAAAACCACCGTTTTCCCTTTTTCCTTCAGCTTAAAGATGATGTCCCACAGTGTTCTTCTTGCCTGCGGATCAAGACCCGTTGTCGGCTCGTCGAGAAAAATAATCCACGGATCATGGACAAGAGCAAGCGCAATGGCAAGCCTCTGCTTCTGTCCGCCGGATAAGCTTTTAATCCTGCTTTTCGTTTTGTCCGTCAGCAGCATATCCTCAATGAGCGGATGGATGGGAATGTGCTTTTTATAAAAACTTGCATACAATACCAAAATCTCCTCAATCGTTAACAGCTCAAACAAGGTCGTCGACTGAAGCTGAACACCAATGACTTCCTTCACTTTATTTAAATCCCGTACTACATCAAATCCGCCGATATCCGCTGATCCACCGTCCGGCTTACGGAGTCCGACAAGCATCTCAAGTGTCGTCGTCTTCCCTGCTCCATTCGGGCCGAGCACACCAAATACTTCACCCTTTTTCACTTCAAACTTGATTCCATTCACAGCCGTGAAGTCCCCGTATTTCTTGACGAGGCTATTTACGCTGATAATCGATTCGCTCATTTTTCACACTCCAAAATGGGACAGATTGCCGCTGCCCCAAATATCTTTTACATAGGTATGTATTCTTTCTTCTTGGTGTTTATCCCTCTATTTTAGAGAGGGCGATTTACTTACGGAACGACAACCCTTTTTCCTGCAGAGCTTCCCGAAGCTGCCCAATCGCTTTCGGTCCCATTCCATGCAGCTTTAAAAGTTCTTTCTCGCTAACCTCTGTCAGCTGTTCAAGACGAACGTACCCTGCACCTGCCAGTGCGCGCTGTGCGGGCTTTCCTAATTTTGGAGGAAAATCGTTTAACATGTGAATGCTCCTTCCTGTTAGATCTTCCATTATAAATAAAAAAAGAAAGGAGCATACACCCCTTTCCTAAAACATCATTTCCGTATCTTCACCATCTCATCTGCCACAAACTGTACATTCGTTCCTACAATAACCTGAATGCTGTTGGCGCCGACGATGTTGATTCCCGGTACACCGGTTGCTTTGATTTTTTGCTGATCGACGGCGTTCATGTCTTTTACTTCAATCCGGAGACGGGTGACGCAGTTGTCGATGGATGTGACGTTGTTGTCTCCGCCAAGGCCTTCGTAGATTCTGGCAGCCATAAGGGTGAATTTGTTTTCTGTATCCGCGTCTGCTGCAGGTGCTGCTTCGTTTACTACGAGTCCTTCATCTAATTTTGCTGCATCATCTTCTTCTCTTCCAGGTGTCATCAAGTTGAATTTCACAATCAGAAAACGGAACAAGAAGTAGTAAAGTACGGCGAAGACCAGTCCTTGAACAATGAGCATGTATGGACTGTTTGCTAAAGGAAGTCTTGAGCTTAAGAAAAAGTCTATGAATCCGGCACTGAAACCGAAGCCTGCCGTCCAGTGGAAGAAAGCCGCAACTGCAAGTGATAATCCCGTTAAAACTGCATGGGCAACAAACAATAGCGGCGCCACAAACATGAAGGCGAATTCCAATGGCTCGGTTACTCCCGTAAAGAAGGATGCCACACCTGCAGCAAGCATCAGGGAAGCGACTTGCTTTTTATTCTTTGTTTTTGCTGTGTGGTACATGGCAAGCGCTGCTGCAGGAAGACCGAACATCATAACCGGGAAGAAGCCCGCTTGATACATTCCCGTTACACCTTTAGTTCCCTTGCCGGACCAGAAATTACCGATATCGTTGATTCCCGCCACGTCAAACCAGAAAACTGAATTAAGTGCGTGGTGAAGACCAGTAGGAATTAATAACCGATTGAAAAATCCATAAAGACCTGCACCCACGAATCCTAGCTTACTGATTCCTTCCCCGAAGGAAACAAGTCCTGAGAATACAACCGGCCAAACAAATAGCAGGATGCCTGAAACGATAAGCATAGCGACTGCCGACATAATCGGCACAAGACGTTTTCCGCTAAAGAAGGCCAGCGCATCCACAAGCTTCACATGGCTGAAGCGGTTATACATAATGGAAGCGATAATACCTGATAGAATTCCGATAAACTGGTTCTCTATTTTTCCAAAGGCCGGATTCACTTTCGCCGCATCTATTCCCTGAAGCATGGCGACTGTGTCCGATGACAGCAAAGTGGTGATGACGAGAAAGGCAACGAGTCCGCTTAATGCAGCGGAACCATCCCGTTCCTTCGCCATCCCTAAGGCTACTCCCACCGCGAACAAAATTCCCATATTATCAATAATGGAAGAACCCGCTTTTATCAGAAAAGCGGCAGCCGGAATCGACGCCCCCCATCCCGTTGGATCCATCCAATAGCCAATCCCCATTAATATAGCCGCTGCCGGCAATACCGCAACCGGAAGCATTAAGGAACGGCCAATTCTTTGCAAATAGTTCATCATGCTGAAAACTCCCCCTATAAACAATCTTTTTTGTCTGTTGTACCATATTTTCTTGCCTTTGCCCCTTTGCGTTGGGACATTTTCTACGAAAGATATAATAATATCATTAAATCTGCTTGTATCCTCCTTTGTTAAAATTTTTATGAAGGTTTATGTAAGCGTATACATTAATAATCATAACAAAGTTCGTTCGTCTTTTATATGGATTCTTTGCATTTCTCCACCCGCAACTTAAGCTCTGACATCTTCCTGACTTCAAATCCTTCCAAACACTGACTGAAATTCCTAGAAAAACTTTAATAAGCCTTACCCCTGACATTTACCTGACACATTCGCCCAGTAAAGTATGAGTATAAGGTTCAGCAAGGCAAACAACCTTAAAACGCCCATACTTAGGAGGAAATACAAATGAAAAAATCAGCTATAAGCTTTGCGGTTGCAGGAACGGTTTTACTTGGAGGCTATGCAGCATCTTCAGCTTTCGCAGCAAGTGATGCAAATACAAAAACTACAGCGGCGGCCGATGCAAGCACGGCTAAGCAGGATTTCGGCGGAAAGGGATTCGGACATAAAGGACATGGTCCTAAAGGATTCTTCGGCGGAAATACAGACGAGCTGCTGGCTCAAGCGAAGTCACTCGGCATCAGTACAACGGGTAAAACAGCTCCGGAAATCATGAAGGAAATCAGGACCGCAGCTGTAAATAAAGAAGCGAAGGAGCTTGGTATAAAAACAGCCGGCAAAGATCTTGAAACACTGGCGCAGGAAGTTCACTTGGCGAAGCTTCAAAAACAGGCAAAAGCGCTTGGTCTTTCTACAGCGAACAAGGATGAGCAAACCCTTCATAATGAGATCGAGCTTGCCCAGCTGAAGAAAAAAGCAAAAGAACTCGGCGTATCTGCTGACAATAAAGATGAGCAAACACTTAGACAGGATGTAATGACAGCAGCTCTGAACAAAAAAGCAAAAGAGCTTGGCGTTTCAATAAGCGGCAAGGATCAGCAAACCATCCAGCAGGAAGTTTTCACGGCAGCCGTTAACAAAGAAGCAAAAGAACTGGGCATATCAACGAGCGGTAAAGACATCCGCGACCTTGCTCAGGAAGTCCGCATAGCAAAAGTAAAAGCGGATGCGAAACAATACGGAATCACAGTGGATGGCAAAACCGTTCAACAAATCGCTTCCGAAGTGATGGATAAAAAAATTGCGAAGCTTGCAAAAGAGCTGAACATTTCGACTGCGGATAAAACGACTCGTGATTTATTAGAAGAAATCAAAACGAAAAATCCAGACAAGCTGAACGAATTGCTGGATAAAGACGGATTCGGTTTAGGTTTAGGCGGATTCGGACCGGATCATGGCAAAGGGCACGGCGGTCATAATGGCGGCGGCCGCGGACATGGCGGACCAGGAGAAGGCGGTCCTGTAGGCACACCCGATCAAGACGGACCGGACGCTGCTCCTCAAGGAATGGGCATCTAAAAAAGATACAAGCGAAACTCCTTGGTATTTATAGCCAGGGAGTTTTCTTGTATAGTGAAGGTAACAGGAGGAGCGGTCATGAATAAAACCATTTTAGTAGCAGAAGATGAGGAAACTATTTCAAGAGTGTTGAGTGTTTATTTAAAACACGAAGGATATGAAGTGCTCCAAGCCTTTGACGGGAATGATGCGGTAGCTGTTTTCCAAGAAAAATCCCCTGACCTTGTCCTGCTGGATGTGATGCTTCCGGGTATGGAGGGCTGGGAGGTTTTACAGGAAATCAGAAAAGTAAGTGCCTGTCCAGTCATTATGCTGACGGCGCTCGGAGACATTGATTATAAATTAAAAGGACTCAATCAAGGCGCGGATGATTACATTTCAAAGCCGTTTATCGGTGAAGAAGTCATTGCCAGGGTGAACGCTGTACTGCGCCGTTCTTCAAAAATCCTGGAATCCGATAATCGGAAGCAAATCGGGAATTTAAGCATTCACTTTGATTCCCATCTTGTGACCATTGATGGCGAATCCGTGATCCTGACTCCGAAGGATCTCTCGCTGCTCATCTTCCTTGCAGAGCGGCCGAACCGGACCTTTACTAGAGAAGAATTAATTGAACATGTATGGGGCATGGACTATGAAGGAAGCGACCGGGCCGTGGACCTTGCGGTGAAGCGGATCCGCCAGGCGCTCATTAATTGGTCATCCGCCTACGGTGAGATCAGAACGCTCAGAGGATTGGGGTATCAGTTCAGTGTTTACGAAAAATAAAAAACGGACAACATTATTAATATATTGGACGACCCGGTACCTCTTCTCCCTTTGTATCGGTCTTCTCATTTTAGGTATCGGCTCCTTCTGGTGGATCCGCCAGACGACCATTGATAACCGGCTGAATTTGCTTGAATATTTAGCAGCTGAATCGGCCGAGACAGCTGGCGGCCAAAATACTTTTGAAGACTTTGACCGGCGGATAGATCAGCGGTCCCGGGTGTTGGATATGGGCCGTCCCCCGCAAATTTTCATTACGAATAAGAAAGGCGTGCTGGTAAGAGGACCGCATAGGGGTCCGGGACCCGAGATGGGACCTGAAAAGCTGAAGCTTTCTGCAAACATTTTTTCCAATAATGAAACCGTTCAAAAATTAAAGATTAACGGAACGTCCGTTTACACCATTAAAGAGCCTATTGTCATTGATTCGGTGCAAAAAGGCTGGGTTGTCGTCATGCAGACAGAAGACCAGCTGGCAGACGTCAATCAGGAATACCGCCTAATCGCCATTTTACTTATTGGCCTTGGACTCCTAGGCTGGCTCGTCATCTATATTCTCTCCAAACGGATCCTGAAGCCGATCCAGGAGGTAGCCCTCGCTGCGGCTGAAATCAAAGAAGGGCAATACGATATCAAGCTGAACTCTGACGTGAGGGAACAGGAAATCTACGACCTCGTAACCTCTTTTGAAGAGATGACGCAGAGGCTGACTCAGCTTGAAAAACTGAGAGCCGAGCTGCTCGCAGGCGTTACCCATGATTTAAAAACACCCGTCACCTCCATCAGCGGACTCGTCCAGGCTGTGAGAGACGGAATCGTCACCGGCGAAGAACGCCAGGAATTTCTGGACATTTCGCTAAAAGAAATCCATCGGCTCCAAACGATGATCGCGGACCTGCTGGACTTTAACTCCCTATCCGCCGGCGCCTTTACCCTTCATCCGGAGACATGCAATATGAACGAACTTATTCATAATATTGTCAGGCAATGGAGCGTTACCCAGCAAAACGAGGTTAAGTATGTAGTGTATACACCAGAAAAAATCATTACACTCGAGACCGACCCACTAAGACTTCAGCAGATTCTCATCAACCTATTGAACAATTCCAGCCAGGCAATGGACGGAAAAGGACTAATTACGGTGTCTTTATTTGAAGACCGGATTGAAGTTGCTGACAACGGACCAGGTATACCCGAAAGTGAGCAGCCGTATATCTTCGAACGCTTTTTCCGGGGTGAAAAGAAAAAACTGAAGGTACGCGGGCTCGGACTTGGATTGCCGTTCAGCAAAATGCTTGCGAAGGCTTTGGGCGGGGATTTGGTGCTGAAGGAGAGCGATTCAGGCGGGTGTGTGTTTTCGGTTGTATTGAGGTAAGGAGGCTATGCTTCAGAGCACAGCCTCCAGTTCTACCTTCTTCTCCATAATCTGGTTAGAAGGCTGGAGTCCGTGTCGAATCCCCCCGAAAAGTCGATATATAAAAATAATGGTCGATATATTCGAAAAATAGACGATATATCTAAAAAATAGTCGATATCTTTGAAAAATAGTCGATATCTCCGAAAAATAGCCGATAACCATTCTCATCTGACCGTTTTCTTTCTGATTGGAGCTCTATATTGGCTTGTCGAGACGTTTCTAAACACTATTTAGCTCTATAACTCTCATTAATGATGGCCAAAACCTGATGATCCTCCCAATTACCGTTGATCATGACGTTTTTCTTTGAAATTCCCTCTTTGTGAAAGCCTGATTTCTCCAAAATGCGGATTGAGCCTTTGTTGTGTGGCATGACTTCCGCCTCTATTCGATGCAGATTCAATTCATTGAAGCCAAAGTCGACGATTAACTGAACGGCCTCTGTCATGTACCCTTTTCCGTTATGGTCCTGATCTAAGGAATAACCGATCATTGCCTTTTGGGCTGGGCCTCTTTCTACTTTAAAAAAGCCAATTTGTCGAATTAATTTTTTTGATTGGTCCAGGTAGATCCCAAAAGAATATCCTGAATCCTTTTCCCGGTTTTCCTCGAATTTCTTCATTCTGCTTATTTGCCCTTCCAGCGTATAATATTGATCGTCTCTGTCAGGTGCAAACTGGCTGAAAAACTCTCTGTTTCTTTGTTCCATTCTCAAAATAGGTTCTGCATCTTCTGCACTTAAAGGCTGTAGATAAATGTTCATCATCAAACCTCCACTTTTCTGCTAATAGAGCTTTTCTCCTTGTTCATTAAATTAACCCCTTTATTTTTCTGTAAATTCTTTTTATTATGAATATAACATGCTGTTCCATTTTATAGATGTTGTTTTTCAGAGCAAATTATCTTCCTAATCAGGAACCTGCCAAGGAGATGACTGAAGATGAAAACACGCGTAAACCAGCTCGAATTGAACGGACTCCCCTTTCAATATCGGGAAACAGGGGAAGCTTCTGCCCCGCCGATTGTTGCGCTTCATGCACTTGGGATGAGTGGGGAATCTTGGGATCATGCGGCGGCGGTGCTGGGGGAAAAATACCGCGTTTTAGCCCTTGATCAAAGGGGGCACGGCGGGAGCGCAAGACCTGGTCAATACACGTTTGAAAAGATGTGCGAGGACCTGCTTCATTTTGCAGATGCGATGAATTTAGAGACCTTTACATTATTGGGGCATTCCATGGGCGGGACAGTATCCTATCTTTTTTCGGAAACCTTTCCTTCGAGAGTAGAACGGTTAATCGTTGAAGACACACCGCCTCCATTTCCGGATAAACCATTGGATATTCCCTCAGAACCTTCAGATCCGCTTCCATTCGATTGGCCTGTGGTGCCTTCTATTATGCAGCAGCTGAACGAGCCTGATCCGAAATGGTGGGCTCGCCTTCCTGATATTTCTGCTCCTGCTCTGATCATCGGCGGCGGAGCCAGTCACATTCCTCAAGACAAATTGAAGGAAGTATCCGGGCTTATTCAGAATTGCGAACTAGTAACAATTGAAGCTGCCGGGCACTTTGTCCATGATGATAACCTGCCAGAATTTTTAGCGGCTGTTCAAAACTTCCTCTCCAAGTAAAAAAAAGCCAGGAGAAACGGATCGTCTCTCCTGGCCTCCTCCATCATGCCTCGGCTCGATACCCATCATGCATCGGACTAAAAACCTCTTCACTTGCTTCCCGGACAATCGAAAAATTGTCCACATTGTAATGCCCGTGCAGCGTTTTATTATGATGCTGGATGATCTGTTCAGCAGGTAAAACAGGTGAATCCGTTGTGGAGTGCCCGTCCTTAACAAGCGTCACATCAAACCCCGATACCGTTGCCGTCCGGACCGCGGTATCAATGCAATACTCCGTTTGGCATCCCATGATGACAAGATGCTGAATCTCTTTTTCTCTCAAATACCCTAGTAAAGGTGTACCGTAAAAAGAATTGGTCGCCCGCTTGTCAAAAATAACGGAATTTTCCGGAACATGAATGGCCGGGTGAATATCAAACCCAGGACTTTTCCCTCCTGCCACATCCAAATCACGGATGAAAATAACCTCGATGTCTGACTGCTGTGCTTTTTCGATGAGGGTATTAATAGTGCTTAACAGCCTCTCTTTGTTGTAAACAGGTTGTTCATTTTCATTTCCTTCAACCAGTTCAGCTTGAGTGTCGATGACTAGCAGTGCCTGTTTCAATGGACAAAACCCCCTTTAATAGGTTTAACTTCTCCATTCGAAAAGAAATATCCTTCTGCTTAAACCGAACCCAACTTCTCTTTCAGCTTCAACCGATTATCCTTTATTTTATCGAAGTAATTTGTGAATTCCGACTCTCCAGAATAAGAGATAAATAAATAGTCCTTTGATCTCGTCATTCCGATATAAAGAAGAGATACCTCTCTTTCCTTATTCGCCTCCAATGCAAAAGGCATGTTTTCGGCATTCACGATGAAGACAGCCTGAAAATCCAGCCCTTTGCTGCTGTCAATTGTGCTGATGACAACCTTTTCCTGATTTTTCTCATAGCCCCGTTTGCTGTCTGCGTTTTCCGTCAGCCAGAAATTCGGGATACCGGCAGCCTTTAATTCCTTTTGGATGGTTTCAATGATGTTTTGATTATACGTTCGTTTTACTCTATAAAGGATCAGCATTTCAGAGTACGGAACGCCCTTTTCAGCATGAAGCCTCTTCATTAGCTTTATGGCGAAACCCATTTCCTCTTTCAGGTTTTTGCCTTTCAAGATTGCTGGCTCCGGCCCTCTTCTTCTCGTACTTTGAGGTGAAATAATTTCTTCTCCTTCGATGGAGCCTTTAACCACTTTATTCTTCATAGCAGAGTGATTTCTGTAAAAGTCCCAGGCAAATTTTACGATTTGCGCTGTATTCCGATAGTTTATAGAAAGGATTTTCGACCGGCCTTGAAAGCTTAGTCCTGTATCTTGTACATAGGAACGTTTACGTGAATAAATGTTTTGGACGCGGTCTTCCACGAGCAGGAGCATTTGTGTATCAGGATTTAAAACGGAGCTAGCAAGCGAGAGCCATTCCGGTTCAAAATCCTGTCCTTCATCGATGAGAATGGCATCATATTTTGGAAGAATGGCTTCTCCTGAAGCGAGCTTCTGAACAAATATAGGAATCTGCTTTTCACTGATTTTCATTTCCTGCTTCAGCCATGCGTGAAAATTATAGACCTGGATATTCTTCAAATCACCGTCATTTGCCGCATTGATCGGGTCAAAATCAAACAAACTATCCGGTTCATTCATTTTCATCCGAATCATATGCCGGATTTCCTGAGCCAGCGAGATGTTGTAGCATAACACTAGAATTTTCCACTCCGGGTGCTGTTTCGATAGATATTTCGCTCTGGCAGATAAAATTAACGTTTTACCGCTCCCCGCAACTCCGCGTATCAGGCGATTTTTGTCTCCGATCTGCCTCGCCAGATTTTCCTGATGCAAATCCATCGTTTTGATTTCATGCAGGGACAGCAGAAGCTGATCCTGATAAGGAACAGGAGGCTTGAACTCGGCACTGATTCGCACTTCCGGAAACAAATGATACCGAATTGCATCAATCTCTTCTTTTGTAAGAGGTTCCTTTAAGCGGAATGGAACGACAAACATCCCCATGATTTTTTCAATCAGATTTTCTTCTGAGAATTCCTCTTTATCCGGATCGATTTCGTCTCTTGTTAACACCAGATTTGGATCGCAAACGGAATAAAGCCCTTCCCTCACGAAAAAATCCTGCTTCAGCCTTGTAAAAACGGCACCATATCCAGAAGGGAATTTTAATTTAAATCGATAGGGCCCCTCCGTTTGAATTAAATTCTTATCCTTTTGAAGGGCATTCGTAATATGAAACATGTAATCTCTTGCCTGCTTAATCGGACTTTTAACGGCTGCCTGCTGGCCTTTGCCGTTCACAATGGTCCATGTATCTGTATTTACCTGAAAAATTGTATTTTGCGTATAATCCTTCACCTCAAGAACCACTAATCCAAGATCAGGCCCGATAATCACAAAATCAGGATGCCTTCCATGAATCTCAGGCTCATAGTAGACAATATAATCATCCGGAAGAAAATTTTTTAATGTCGTAAACAATAGTCTTTCACCAGCTGTGGCAGAAGAACGGATCGTTTCAGGGACCGTATAAGCCAATGTATTTCACTCCAGCATTCTAAGTTTAGTTACTTTTATCATATATCATTTCGACTACCAATTGTCGTTTATTGTAAAAATAAAAACCAGGTTATGGAATGATTCTTCACTTCCATAGCCTGGTTCTCTTTATTATGACAGACGGTATGTTATAAACTTCTCTGCTGGATTACTATCACAAGCTACGGTATATAGACTTCTTCCTACAGCAAATAGGATGGTAAGTTTTTTATGAAAAATGACTCTTCAGATGGATAATTTAAAATCAATTCCTATCTTCTTATAATACTCTTCTTTCATCGGTCAGCTTCTTAGGAAATAGAGACGAATTTCTATTTGCTATTATGTATTCCGCCATACAGCTGCATATTTCTTGCGATATTTGCTGTCTTCTTCTACCTCTATTAAACCAAGCGCTATTTGTTTTATTTCTTCATTCTTAACCTGATCATATAAGTTTCTGAGGCCTTGAATCAGATCAAATCGAATTAACGTATGATTTTTTTCATCTGAGCAGTGCGTAAAACGATTAGCGAGATGATGAATCAGCATTTCTTGCTGCTCATCTCCAGCCAAACCTACTCTCCAGATGAATTGCAAGCAATGTCTAGCCGTGACAAACTTGGGGTCTCTCGTTACTTCCCATAAACGGGGAAAATCATTAAGCATTCTTTTGTCCGGATCACTGATTGCCAGATGAGAAAGAAATTGTGCTGCACGTGATCTTTTGTGATGATCTCGATCGTTTAGGTCCTGTAGAAACTGATCCCACACTTCATATGCCCAGTTCACTTCTTTTTCTGTTACAGCTAATATATTTTTAAAAGCTGCATATTGAATTTCTTTGTCTGCCGATTCCAGATTGTCAAAATCCCTTTGAACTTGCGCTTCCATTTCATCAACTCCAGATAAGAAATTCAATTTCCCTTAATAAGAAAGCCGATAAATCATAAACTTCTCTGCGGGGTTAATGTCATAAAGCTCCGGTACATAGACTTCTTCTTTCAGCTCAAAGGCTGTCTGGTTTTCTAAAAAAAGGATGTATTCTTCGGATGGATAATACAAAACCAGTTCCGTTTCCCGAGGTTCTTTTTCTACTGAAAGCAGAATGTTGTTAACGATTTTGATGAACACTTGGATGGAAAACGGATTGAAGAAGTAAAACCGGTTATCTTGATCTGTAATGGAATATTCCTCTGCCAGGCAGCATTGGAATTGTATTTTATCTTTGTTCTTTTTGGTTTTTTTTCCGTAGCGATCCAGGTTTTCCAGAGCGGATTCATACAACCCTTCGTTCATTTCAATTCCGGTAACCGAGGCATTGAAATGATAATGGATATAGAAAATCAACCGTCCCATTCCGCAGCCGAAATCGACCACGTGATCGCCGCTCTCAAGCTTATAATATTCAAATAAGGCGTCGAGCGCGCGATAGGGAGTCGGCTCATAGCGGTGATAATGATAATGCACCGCTTGCAGGATTTCTTTTTGGTATCTTTCCGTTTTCACATTCATGATGTGGTCGTAATAGGCTTCCTTCATGGGGTCACTCCTAGATAATGTCTAATGATTATTATAGACTCACGTACTTTCTATATCAATTTTACAGGCAGGTTCTATACAGCTCATTATTCAAACAAGAATTCTACCGGATTGTCTGTCTATTTCCTTCTTTTTGTGTTCATCAGTCTAGTTTGTGAATTGAGTGACACGTCATAACCCTTTGATCAATAAAATGTTAGAAATAAGAAAGGGGTTATTTAACGTGTCCTCTCAAGAATCCGAACCCTCTTATTTTTTTGACAGCAGAGAGACTGATGAGGAAATCACCGATCATTTCAGGGCTTTCAGCCGCGATGAAATAGAGAAAGCATACGAAAAAAAATACCCACTTTTTCAACTGTTGTTTCAATTTAACATCCCAAAAGATTTAGTGAATGTTCTGGAGAAATTAAGCCGGGATGATGATGAATACAAGAAGCAATTTAATGACTTTCACACCGCTTTGGCCATCTGGAAAATGTATACGGGCTTTCAATGTAAGTTCAATCAAGTCCCGAAAATATTGATCTATTTAGTTGAGATGATTGATGAACTGAATGTCCCTATGCTTATTCGGACCTTTCATGTCCGCAGTATGCGCTTCGCCTTATCCCTCAAAAATGACATCCCTTCTATTTATGATCGGATCACATACGGCCTTATTTTCAGAGACCGCTTGCCATCTGTAATCCTGCATATGAAGCAGAAAAAACGAAATTTACACAGCTTTGCCGCTGGCATTGCCTGCAAATACCCTTTTGAGAATCCTGAATTGGAGCAGTGGGTACTATCGAAGACAGGGAAAACAAAGAATGAAACCGTTCATGATGGAATCGCCTATTGGGAGGAACCGGATTTTCCGCGGGAAGGCAGTTTATCTAAACAGAAAGAATACCTCGCTTTCAACCGAAAAGAGAGAGAATGGGAGCGTTGTAAAGAAAAATACCCAGCTTCTTTCGTGACACCGTTTACGTGCAGTTTAAAGCAAGAAAGAGTAGATTCCATCCATGGAAGTGCGTATGTTTTGGACCCTAATGATCAGAAACAGGTTATTTTGGGCCATTTGACCATTTGCTGCCAGCGATTAAATGGAAGCGGGGAAGCATCCATGATGGAAGGGCTATTGAACCCGGAAAGCGGCTTTTTACTCTTCGAAAAAAAATCAAAATTACTGGCTCAATCATGGATTTGGCTAAGCGAAGATAGAGACTTGCTCGTATTGGACAGTATGGAGTTTGCAGATAACCGGTCTGCCGGGGATATAATGGAGCTGTTAAGAGCATGGCTGGAAAAAACCTCCTATCAAAATATCCAAATGGGCAACGGTTTTAACCGGCCAATCATTGGTGAACAAGTCCCTCCTGAACACATAAAGTGGTACAAACAGCACTGGAAAGAACGCTACACTGATGCCTATGAGCGCGTTTGGCTAAAGAAAAACAGCCATATTTGTATATAATGACGGACCAGTTAACCGAAAGATCCATCCCAATTCAATTAGAAAAGGGATGGATCAGGAAGTTGCTAATATTAAGACCGGCTAATCGGGCAAGCTCCGCCCGCTCTTGGGCGCTTCACCAGTTCTCCCCCGCAGTTCTGGCAAACCCCGTGCATTTCTTCGGTACAATCTTCGCAAAACGTACATTCATGGGTACATATATAAGCGGTGGAATGCGCATCAAGTGTATGTTCGCATCTCTCACAATTCGTTCTCATTTCAAGCGCCATCTTTCAAGCTCCTCTCTCTTCTCAATACTTTTTCCGTCGTCCGGATTTCCGCAAATTCTTCGTGCAGATTAACTAGGGTCATTTGGTCCCCAGCTTGGGTCATCGAAGGCTTTCTGAACATCTATGATCAGCAGCGGAGTATGTCTATCCAACAGCTCATCCCCTCCTATCTGTTTGCCCTTTTATTGTATTTCGAATTGGAATCATTTAACATACAGTTTATGAGGTATTGATAGAAAAAAACTTCATTTTTTACGTTCTTTATCATTCACAGATTTATATTTTAAGGAGGGTCTCTTTGAATGGATGCATTGGATCAGAAAATTATTTTTCATCTTCAGGAGGATGCCCGCATTTCCATGACGGAGCTCGGCAATCGGATCAATTTGTCCGTACCGGCTGTGAAGGAAAGGGTTAAAAAGCTTGAAGATAAAGGCGTCATTACCGCCTACAGAGCTGTGATTAACCCCGAAAAAATCAATAAATACGTCACGGCTTTTATTTTATTTGATTCAAAAAGATGCAAAGCCTTCCGCGAATTCTGCAGCGGTCATCCTGAGGTGATGGAATGCCACAGGCTTGCCGGACAGTTCAGCTATCTAGTAAAAGTCGTCACTGAATCTGTTCATACATTGGAGGATTTCATTGATGCCGCTATGGAATATGGCCAGCCCTCCACTTTGATTAATTTGTCCTCTTCACTAGAATACAAGCCGTTTTTCAAGGTCTGAAAAAAGAAATGATATATATACCCTATATTCGACATAAAGAAACACATATTTTCAATATATTGAATTTTCTTAGATTATCGTTCTTTATAAAGCAATTATTGATAGTCAAATACTACTAGATAGTTTATACTAGTTTTTGAATCATATTTCCTGCTGGGCTCATTCAATGAAAGAATTAGGATGCAAAGCATTCGGAGCAAATTCCCTTTACACCATTTGAGCATGCTGCATGAGTCTCCATCTGTCACTGCCTCTTAAATACCTCTTGAAAGGCCTTAAGGGATCAAAAAACGGAGGGAAAAAACATGTTAAAAAAAGCTCTAGTCATCTCAATTTCTGTAATGCTGTCAGCGTCTTTTGGAACAAGCGCACTTGCAGCCACCAGCTCTGCCGATGTTGATAAAGTAATGGCCTCTATCGAGAAAACGAACACAGACATTGAAGCGAAAATTGCGAAAGCGGTCATCGAAGCGGACGCACTTGAAGCAGCTTATTTAGCCGATATTCAGAAATTAGAAGAAGGCGACACGGTGGTAAAGCTGAAAGAACAAGCGGGCAAGCTTGAAAGCGATTTATCCAAAACAAACGATTCTGTTAAAATCGAAAAAATTCAGAAGGAATTAGCTGCACTTAATGGTAAACTGGAAGCAGAAACAGCTAAAATCAGCGCCAAAATGGCTTCTCTTAAAGAAGAATTAGACGCTCTTTCTCTTTTAGCTCCTGAAGAAGGAAAAGAGAAAAAGAAACTGGACGAAAAAATGGCCAAGCTGAAAGAAAGACTGGACAAAAAAGCAGAAAAATACAACGACCGCACTGAAAAATTCACACGCGATCTTGATAAATTAATAACAGACTTATATGATACGACTCTTAAAATGTCGAACGACATGATTCAAAAAGCAGCAGAAAAAGGCATTCAAGCTGAAGCTTCGTGGACTTTGGTTGAATTGGGAGGCCGTTTAGTCTGGATTGATCCGATTAAGGTCTGCCACTAAGAACGGAGGCAAATGTACATGAAGGGTCTTCATCTCGGTTTTCAAGGTGATTTTTTAGAAAAAGTAACAGATATCAGCTCTGAGTACAGTTTGCTTGCTAAGGGAGACGGTGCTGAGGTCATTTTGCAAACCATCCTTGAGGGGAAGACCTTTTATGTGCATCCTGGTGACACACCGGAATTGATGGAGTTCTTTTATATCCTATCCGGTCATTGTGTATGTAAAGATTCGGGAGAAAATTTGAAGTCCGGTGACTACTTTTATCTGCATCAATTAAAAGAAGCCACCTATTTTAAAGCGGAAACCGAAATGAGAATGCTTTGGTTTATTACTCAGCCTGTTTTTCATTACATGAGCAAAAATATTGAAGAGCTTACGAAAATTGTTAAACAGGTAGAAGAAAAGGACTCATATACTTATCAGCACAGTGCCCGCGTTCAAACGTGCTCTGTCCAAATTGCCAAGCACCTTCAGCTTACGAAGGATCAGCTTGAAAACTTATATTATGCCTCGCTTTTCCATGACGTTGGAAAAATACATGTTCCCGAAGAAATACTGAACAAGCCCGATAAACTCACTCCGAAAGAATTTGAAATTTTAAAAAAGCACTCTTATGATGGAGCCCAAATGGTAAAATCCACATACTATGATCATATTAGCAACATTATCCTTCACCATCACGAAAGGCTCGATGGATCTGGATATCCATACGGGCTAAAAGGAGACCAAATCTCAACCGAAGCCCAAATCATTGCCATTGCAGACACATACGATGCCATGACCTCTGACCGGGTATACAGAAAAGGCTTGAATCCCGTTGATGCAATGAAAGAAATAAAGAGCTTAACGAACCGCCATTACAGGGAGCCGATTGTGGATGCCCTTGAGCAAGTGCTCATTTCTGAAGGGATTCTTCCGAAAGATTAGAATCATTACGGACTGCTGAAAAAAGACGGACCTCTATTTTCGAGGGTCCGTCTTTTTCATGACACAAAGCTGTATCATATCTCCATTTTCCACCGTTCCTGCTCCGTTTCCTTCAGCTGTTTCTCTGTTTCTTCCGGGTGAACGGTACGGAATTTGTGGTGGTCTGCTGGGATGATTTCGATCATTTTTTCAATCATGTCCTGCGGATCAAACTGGTCTTTTAATCCTTCTGCCTGCTTGATCATGTCTGCCTTCTTTGTAAAATGCTTTTCTTCATCGAACCATTTCCATTTTTCTTCTGCACTCCGGTCGTTAAAGCCTGTACCATAGGCTCCCGGATTAATGGTTGCTACTTGCACGCCGAATTCTTTCAGCTCAGCCTGCATTGTCTGGGCGATTCCTTCAATTGCGTGTTTTGTGGCGGTATAAGGTCCGACATACGGAGTTGCGGAAATACCAGCCATTGAACTCATAAACACGATTTTACCGCTGCCTTTTTGAACCATCTTCCGGGCAGCAAGCTGCACCGTTTCAAGCGTTGCGAACACGTTCACCTCAAAAAGGGCGCGGAACCGGTCCATCGGAACCTCCGCTAGCGGACCGCCTTCGTTGATTGCCGCATTCGCGACAAATACATCAATATCGTATTTCTCGATCTGAGTCCGGTCCCGTTCATTGGTGATATCCAGTTTAAAAACTTCCATATCGAGACCCTGTCTCTGTGCTTCCTGCATCAAATCTGTTTTCTGGGCGGTGATTTCCGTTGCTGCGATGACGCGATGGCCTTTTTTTGCGAGACCGAGTGCTGCGCCTCTGCCCAGTCCGGTTCCTGCGCCTGTGATGAAGATGGTTTTGCTCATTTCAGGTTCCTCCTTGTGTAATTGCTCTATCTCTCTAGTTCCCATTTGGAGGGGGAGTAAACCATATGGATGCTCCCTATCTTTCTTTATACCTTTTAAATTGCGCAAGTTGTGTAGAGAAGCGCAAATGTTTATCCCCTGCTACTTCAATTGTAATTCTCCATTGAGGATGAATGATTAAATTATTTTCCTCGCCTAATTCCAGGACAGCATGAATAGTATCTTCATCTCTGTCCAAAATGACCATTTTCTTATTATCTCCATCTGTTATGGGGTTCAACGTTTCACCCATCTCAAGTTTATAATCCAAAAAATTCATCTTAATCCCCCTTGTTCTATTCCACGATTTTGTTGATCGATTCTTGCACGCTGGAATACATCGCTTCTATTCCAGCCGCTGATGCTGTAAACTCATGAACCATATCTTGCTGGACTCCAAGAAGATTTGCTTCATGAAACGCATCGATATTCGCTCCTAAAAATAGAAACTCCCAATTGTATTTTTCACGCTGATGGGTAATCAGATCTTTGACCTTGTCATGAGTAAATTCTCTGCTGGCATTCTCCATGCCATCCGTAGTGATGACGAACATGACCTTATCCGGTCTCTGATTTTCCTCAGTATGCTGAAGCCTGCTTCCCACTTCCAAAATCGCCTTGCCAATCGCATCCAGCAATGCGGTACATCCCCGTACATCGTAATTTTCTTTTGACAGTGATACCTCCTTTGCGTCTTCTCCATTCCAGAGAACCTCATATTGATCATCAAATAGAACGGCTGTAACATTCGTTTCGCCTTCCCGTTCCGTTTGCTTTTTTATAAGTGAATTAAAGCCTTCGATTGTTTCCTGTTCAAGTCCTGCCATTGACCCGCTGCGGTCAAGCAGGAACACAATCTCCTTTAAGCCAGCTTTCATTGTAATTCTCCTCTCGGTTTATCATGTATAATCATAATGAAAAACAGACCGGAAGTGGTCGCCTGCAAAGCGACATTTTAGGGGGAAGCATAGATCAGATGATGGATGAAAAATTGCTGCATGAAATAGAGGAATACCTTCGAACTCACAGGGAAACAAGCTTTAATCTTTATGAGAATTACACTACCCATCAGCCAATACAAGCGGAAATTGCACAATTTCTAGACAAAAACAGGAAACCGGGTTTTAACCAAATATTATTTGAATTCTTAGAGAAAAAAGCCTTAACAGATTCAGAAGTATACAAAAAAGCGGGGATCGACCGCAGGCACTTTTCCAAGATGAGATCAAGCGGATACAGGCCGCGCAAGAAGACAGCCCTCTCACTGGCTTTGGCAATGGAGTTAGACATAGATGAATTGGAAGACCTTCTGTCTGCTGCAGGATACTCCATATCCTATAGTGAAGACAGGGATTTGATTGTTACGTATTTTGTGGAGAAGGGGATTTATGATTTGTTTAAGATAAATGAAATGCTGGACCATTACGAGGAAGAGGTTTTTACGATATAAATTTTACTGTTTAAATAAAAAACTCCAATTAGCAGTCTCTTTTTGAAAAACTGAGAATTGGAGTTAGCCTATATTATGTTTCTATACGAGTTTCATCCCGCCTCGTTTTCGTAAGGTACGTTACCAAACCAATAATGATGACGAAAAAGATGGCACTCGTTCCCACGGTTCCGAGACCGAGTCCTCCATTTTTCTGTGACTGCGATAGGAAATCGCCAAAGGAAGCTCCAAATGGGCGGGTTAAGATGTAGGCAATCCAGAATGAGAGCACAGGATTCAGCTTGAATCGGAAATAAGCAAGGGCCGTCAATCCAATTAATCCAGCAAAAATGAGTCCAGAAATCATATACCCCAAGTTCATTCCTTCAGAAATTAAATCCCCGGCCGCCGTTCCTAATGCAAAGGTAAAGAGGATCGCCAGCCAGTAAAAACCTTCTCTCTTTGTTGTATAGATGGAGTGGATGGATAACGTTTTTTCGCTGCCATACCAGGCTGCGAATGTGATTGCAAGGGCAATGGAGAAGACAATGGTAGATGTGAGGAGCGGAACCCCGAAGTGATCGGTTAAATTATCCGTAATCAGCGTCCCAACGATACTAATTAACACAACCGCCAGCCAGTAAATACTCGGGACGTATTTCCTTTTTAAAAATTGGACCAGCAGGATCATCACTAACAGTCCGCTCATTAAATAGGTCGTATTGGTTAACCCCCAGTGCAGGTTAAAGGACAAAAAGTCTGCGGCTGTTTCGCCAACGGTCGTCGCCATAATTTTAATAATCCAGAAAAAGATCGTGACCTCAGGCACTTTATTTAGCATCCCCCTGCCGGGTGATAAGGTTGGAATCTCTATTTTTTCTGACATAGAATGTACCTCCTTCATTTCGTATTACAAAGCTACTTTACAAGACAATCCTGAAAATTAAATGAAAATAGACAAACAAAAAAGGACCCTGCTATAGGAGTCCATTTATCGTTCAGAGTTCATGTCCGGCAGAATGATGATAAAATCACTGCCTTGTTCCTTATTGCTAAAGGCTTCAATCGATCCGCCGAGTGCTTCGACAACGGATTTGGCAATCGCCAAACCAAGTCCCGAGCTTCCTGACTGCCGTTCTCTGCTTTTATCGATTCGGTAGAAACGGTCAAAAATGCGGTCCAGATGCTCTTCAGGAATCCCAATCCCGGTATCACTCACGGCAATCGTAACATGACCGCTGGAATGCACATCTGAAAAGGAAACACTTACCATTCCATAATCAGGTGTATATTTAATGGCATTGTCTATTAAAATATAGAGCGCCTGTTTGACTTTTTCCTTGTCTGCATAAAGAAAAACATCCTTCGTATAGTGAAGCTTCAGCTGAATCCTCTTCTGATCAGCAAGGGATTTAAATGCTCGGATAGATTGCTCCGATAACTCGGACAAGGAGAACCTTTCCTCATTTAAAGGCTGCTCGCCGGTATCAGAGCGCACCAGCACCAGCAGATCCTGAATGAGCTTTGTGGTACTCCTTACTTCGTCCTTCAAATCAGTTAAAATTGTTTGAGAAAAAGGAGACATTTTAACCCTTTCTTCCAATTCAAGAACCTCTAATCCTGATTTCAGTACGCTTAATGGAGTCCTCAGTTCATGTGATGCATCTGCAATAAATTCCTTTTGCAAACGGTAGGAAACAGAAATCGGCTTGATTGCCTTCTCTGTCATAACACGTCCCGCAATAATCGCAATCACGAAGAATAAAATTGAAATGCCAAGGAGAATCAGGATAAAGCGAAAGAACATATCCCGCAAATAGGTTACATCTTTCCCGATATAAATGGTTCCCGTTTTCTCTCCTTTGGTATAAACATTTTGTGATGCAATCAATAGATCGATATCCTTGTCAGATGACGTATCAACATTAATATATTTAACTGACAATTCATCAGGCTTCCAATTTACAACCGATTTTAGAATGGTGCTTCTTAATTGGCGGTTGAATTCATCCCCTACAAGGACTTCTCCATCATTTTTCACATAATAATTAAGGAAGATTCCTTTTGAATTGTATAGTTGACCCTCCTGGTTATCTGAATGGCTTTCCTTCGTTTGCAGCTCGGCTAATTCCTGTTTCGCTAAATCGATTACTTCAAGCTTCTGCTCATTGTAAACGGTAAAAAATAAGACCGTACTAATGACGAGAATAAATAACAGCAGAAAGATAATTAGAATGCTGCTGTTGAAGAGGGCTAGATTTTTTCGGGTGCTTGTAAAAAGCGGCAGCTCATTCTTCAATTGAGTAGCCAACTCCTCGAATGTTGCTGATTTTCGTTTTCTCGCCTGGTTCATCCGTTTTTTTGCGGAGCATTTTAATGTACGCCTCAATCGAATTGCTATTCACTTCATGGTTGTATCCCCAGATCCGGTCGAGAATCATTTCCCGAGTCAGCACCTGTCCCTTATTGCGGACAAGCAGGTCAAGCAGCTGAAACTCGCGGGGGGTGAGAGATATTTCATGATCTCCGCGGTGAAGCGTATATTTAGAGCGGTTTAATGTCAGGTTTCCAAAAGCTGCAGTATCCTCTTGGATCGGTGCATAGTTCCGCCTGGAAAGAACGCGGATTCTCGCAAACAATTCCTCAAATTCAAACGGCTTGATAAGATAATCATCCGCTCCTGCATCCAATCCTTTTACCCGGTCATGGACAGAGTCTCTAGCCGTTAAAAGAAGAATGGCTTTCTCATAGCCGCTTTCCCTTAGTTTTTGACAAACCTTTATACCATCCATTCCAGGCATCATCCAATCCAAAATTAAGACGTCATAATGGGAGGATTGAGCATATTCCAGTGCATCTAATCCGTTTTCATACCACTCCACATAGTGGCCGCCTTTTTGCTTCAGCATATGCTCCACTAGCTTTCCTAAGCGCTGATCATCTTCTGCTAACAGTATTTTCATCATTTGCCTCGCGTCTTTGACATACATCTTTCTTTATTTTTATCACAAAGTTGGGAAACATCCAAAAAAACTCAGTCAAGGCATTGAGCTAAATACGGATTTTCACTACAGCATTAGTGATTGATTCACCTTCAATTGAAACAACAGTTACTTCATTCTTCCTATTATATAAATAACTTTATATATTATCCTGCTTCAAATTACTCTGCATTGAAGACTCCACCTTTGTCCCCAAAATTGAATCAATCGTATAGAAGGAATCCGATGCATGTGAAGGGGATTAAGCTGGTCAATAGGAAAATATTGATGATTCTGTTCTTGAACGTAATTTTTCTTAAACACTCCGCTATTAATATTGCTTTCATCCCAGTTCATCCCTTGCAGAAAACGTGTGTATTTGTTTTTATACGGTAAAATGGAAGCGCTTTTTTAGTAGACGGATAGAAATGGGGAAACAAAAAAACTTATCATGCAGCACTTTGTTCTTTGTCAATTCAATCATTCTGACTTATAAGCTATAAAAAAACCACAAACCTTCAATTCTGAAAGTACAGTGGTTTTCAATGCGGAGACTGCAGCGATTAGTTTACGGATAAGAAATCTATAGCGGGTTGATCAAGTGCTTCCTAAGCCTGCTAAGAAGATGCCTGGTTAAATGATTACTGAAGATCCGGTACCACCCAGTTCACTATTACCCCAGCATGAGTCAGCCCACCCCCAAACCCATAAAGCAAAACGGTATCTCCCTGCTTTACTTTCTTTTCCTTTATCCCTATATGCAATGCCAAAGGTATAGACGCTGACGATGTATTTCCCATGTATTCTACGCTATACAGGGTTTTTTCCATGCTGACTCCGGACCTTGCGCAAATGGATTCTATGATTCTTAAGTTCGCACTGTGCGGAACGAACCAGTCAATATCGTCTGTTCCCATCCCTGCTTGTGCCAGGAGCCGTTCAATTCCTTCTGATACTGTCCGGGTGGCCCATTTGTATACCTCGCGGCCGTTTTGTACGAGGAATCGATTGCCGCCCGTGAGCCCCGGCAGGTAAAGATACTGTCCCCCGCTGCCGTCTGTCCCCATTATAGACGCGTTAAAGCCCGGGGTTTCTTTGCTGTATTCGACTAGTACAGCTCCTGCTCCATCGCCAAACAGAATGCAGGTGGTGCGATCTGTATAATCGATCACTCTAGACATGGTTTCTGCCCCAATGACCAGTATTTTTTTGTTCAGCCCTGAGGAGATCAATCCATTTGCCATCGTTAATGCATAGACAAAGCCTGAACAGGCGGCACTCAGATCAAAGGCTCCTGTGCTTTTTATTTGAAAGGCTTCCTGCACTTTGCATGCGGTACTGGGAAAACTGTAATCCGCAGTGGATGTGGCGACGATAATCATGTCCACATCATCCACTTTTTTATCATACGTTTTCATGAGGTTCTCAACGGCCTTAATGCATAAATCGGAAGTGAACTCGGCCTCACCGGAGATTCTTCTTTCTCTCATCCCGGTTCTTTGGACAATCCATTCATCTCTCGTATCCACCATCTTTTCGAGATCATCATTTGTAAGCCGCTTAGCCGGGACATACGTGCCGATTGCTGTAATAAGGGATTTGGATGTCATTGGATTACTCCTTTGCAAATATAACAACACCAACTATCCGGTGTTGGTGTTGTTCGTAAAACGAATATGCTTGTATTATCGTATGCAGCCGGCATTTATTTGGAATTCTTTTTTTATTGGACAGCAAAAGGCTCCTGCAGATTTGCCACAGGAGCCTTTCTCTCAATAACTTATGGTAACCGGAATAACCAAAGCTCTGTTTTACTGTTCGGATCGGTTACTCCAAAATCGTCATCGTTAATGACCGCTAATTTTTTTCCGACCAGCGTTATTCCTTCAGCCTTTTCATACGGATAACCGAATTTCAGCAGATCGACGACTTCCTTTTTCGCCACTGCTTTTATTCCCGCAGCTTTTTGATCCTTTGCGTTCATTTGCTCGAGCGTTTTTCCTTTCCCCTTATCCTTATTTAAAATATTGGTTGCCTCTTGGAGATTAATTTTATAGATTTTCTTGAATTTTGCTTCTTTTCCTGAGGCTGTATCCCGTTCATCGACAAGAAGACTGTGTTCATCTATTGCAAAAAGATCAGATACGACAATATCATGTTGATCCAGTCCTAGCTTTCGGCCATCCTCAAAAATATAGGCATACTCGGCGATTACTTTTGTCGTTTTCAAATCAATCTTTAAAATTCGTGTAATTCTCGAATTTTCATCAGGGTTTGTCAGAGCACTTTGCGTCATTGTATAAAGGTAACGTCCATCTGGAGTAATGGTTACGGATTCGAATCCTCTATTTTCCTCCCGCTTCGTTAAAACACCTGGCAAATTCGCTTTTACGGGAAGGTAAGGAGCGTTTTTAAAATCCCCTTCCATTCCAACCGGCACTAACCGCTGCAGAAGCGTACCGTCTTTTTTCATCTGAACAAGACTTGGACGGTATTCATCACTTAACCAAAACGTTTGATCAGCAGGGTTGTAAGCAAGCCCCTCCGTATCCAGACCGTAGGGATCATACGACAACACCTTTTTCCCTGCCGCATCATACGGAGCTTCATCTTTTTCCTTAAAATTAGGCAACCCGGTAATAAAGGCATTTCCTGTTACGGGATCGGATCCCTTTGGAAGCTTTAATTGGATTTTATCTGTTACTTTTATTTTCCCTTTGGAAAGTTCGATTTTATATACGGCAGGCGTATACGTCGGGATTGGAAAGGTTCTCCGTTCTTCATTATTAATGGTCAATTCCCCGTTCGGGCCTCGGTCAGAAGAAGAATAAAAAATATGATCCGGGTCACCAGGCAGATGCAGAAGCGAGGATCCCATCGCCGCATGGATATCTTTCGCTAACTTTGGAGGATTTTCGAATTGGTATTTTCCAATAAGCTTAACGGAAGGGGTGGAAGCTTTCTCCTTTTCTTTACTCCCCTCCTGCTGCTTGTTGGAGCATGCGAATGTGGATATGCAAATGATTGAGATGGCCGTGACTTTAAGAAACGTAAATTTTTTCATCATGAACCCCTTTTTTCCTATAATTTTCATTTCTTATCATTGGCAATTAAACGCGAATTATAAATAAAACTGCACGATTTTAACTATTTTTGTCGCTTCTACCTATACCTTCTTCTATCACTATGAATAGAGTAAAGTGTTGACCTTTCAGCTCATGTGAACATCAAACTATAGAACACGGGGATAAACAGAGATGAAAATCGTTTGCTTTGGTGACAGTTTGACGAGGGGCGTAACGCTTGATAAAGGGAGATTAAGAATAACCAAAAAGAATTATCCCTATTATCTGAAGGAATTTTTGAAGCCTGATATAACCGTGCTCAATAAAGGGGTATTCAACGATAGTTCTGATCTTCTTCTGAGGAGACTGCAGAAGGATGTGCTGGATGAAAATCCTGATTTCGTCATCATCGCAATTGGCGGGAATGACTGCAATTTCAACTGGAATGAAGTGGTGGAACATCCTGATTCGGAGCATCAAGCCACTGTTCCTGTCGATCGCTATATTGAAAATGTGAAAATGATGATGGAGAAAATGAAAAAGGCCGGGATTATCCCGATTGTGATGACCCTTCCCCCGCTGGACCCTGTGCGGTACTACCAATATTTGTTCCAGCAATATGGCAGCTCCATTGGTCATTGGATCAGTTTGAAGGGCGGCATGGAGCATTGGCATGGGATGTATAATGACCGCTTAATGAACCTGGCCGATGAAATGCAAGTGGGGAAAGCAGACGTTCGGACCGCTTTGAGACAAGCTGGCAGCCTTCAGAATTTGATTAGTGATGACGGGATTCACTTAACTCCTGCAGGGTACAGAGTAGTTGGCAGGGAAATCTCTGCTTTTTTAAATGGCGGGGAGGAAAAATAAGAGACGGCGCTTATCCATTGCGCCGTCTCTATTTTTGCTTATATAGGACCTGTACGAGATTTTGTAAAAGCCGAAGGGCTGTTAAATTGAAAAAGTATTCCCTCATCTAAACTTCATACAATGTACAAAGATAACCGACCGTTCCTGTGATACGATGATTAGGAAGTTGTATTTTTAAACGTTACGGAGATGAACGATAAATGACTACCTGGTTTATCATTTTGCTAATAGTTATCAGCACTCTTAAAGTAGTACTTGCAAGTCCTCCAACCTTCGTTATGGAATGGCTCCTTAACAAATTTGCCTTGAATGCAAGGCTCAGTGAAGAGACCACCACTATAACCCTAAGAGGAAAACGTCTGGAAGGAGAAGAAAAAATTCAATTTATTCACCAATTTAATGAAGCGACATTTTTTGATCGATATGATGAATATGATGTACCTTCAGAGAACACCGGAACCCCATTGGTCATTGATACAAAGAAGGGCAAAATGGATGTCAGGCTGTCTGTGTATATTTACAGCAATCATGTGGATGTATTCAAGCAGTATAACAAGAAGGCAGCAGCCTATAGTCTGCGGTCTGAGACTCTTCAATCCATGCCATTGGCAAGGAATGGAAATTTTATTTATTCATAAGTAATTAAAGCTGCCGCGCTTTGTGTCCGGCAGCTTTATTTGTTTGCTCATTACCTTTAAATCCTGTCATATTATTCAAGGCTTGCTAATTTTCTATAATTATCGGCGGCCATAATACCTGCTTTTGTAGAGGAGGTGTGATTTAAATTACTATACTTTTTACAAACACTCTTTCTGGAGTGGAAACTAACGTTATAGGGTGAAAAAAATAAGCCTGGAATCATCCAAGCTCTTTTCAACTTATCCAGTTTTTTTTCGCTGCATCTGAATCACTTCCATTATTTCATCCATCAAGTTTGCAGCTTTCACCTTTTTGTACCTAATACGTCTTAAAACGAATTATATTTTTCCTCTATTTAAGAAATAACTGGACTTACATACTATAGCAGGCACAATCTCTAAATATGAAAATTGACGGAGAGCAGCAGCGCACTTATACTAGTAACTTGAATGCACAAAAGCATAAAAGCGTTTAAGTGAAACAGATAGATCGTATATCAGGAAGGCAGGACGATTTTATGGAACAGGACAATACTCTTAGAAAAGGCTTGCTGCCAAGGCATGTCCAATTCATCGCTCTTGCAGGGATGATTGGAACAGGTATTTTTAAAGGCAGTTCCGATACATTGAATATGGCAGGACCGAGTGTGGTGTTTGCTTATTTGCTTGGGGGTCTTTTGCTGTTTATTGTGATGTCAGCACTGGCTGAGATGGCCTCTGTCTACCCAAATCACAATACTCAGCATTTACTCTCAAAGGCTTTTGGTGCCAGGACATCCTTTATTGCCGGATGGCTTTACTGGATTAACTGGATCATTGTTACGGTTGTAGAAGTTCTCGCTGCCGGAAGTTTTCTGCAATTCTGGTTCACATCCGTACCATTATGGGTGCTCGCTCTTATTTGTGCGGTATTCATCATTTCTATTAACCTTACACAAGTAAAATTTTATGGGGAATTTGAATTTTACTTTGCAGGAATTAAAATCATTACGCTTACTCTGTTTATTATCCTGGGGCTTAGCATGATCCTCGGCATTGTTCCGAGCCCTGTTGAAGATCCAATTTCCAACTATACAGCTCACGGAGGGTTTTTCCCTAATGGCGTAAGCGGTATGTTCGCTGCACTCCTCGTCGTCATGTTTTCTTACGGCGGAGCGGAATTGATTGGAGTGGCCGTTACCGAAACAAAGGATGCCGAAAAAGTGCTCCCAAAAGTCATTAAAAGCACTGTGATCCGAGTCATCCTATTCTACGTATTGCCGATTCTTATCATCTGCGGCTTAATTCCGTGGAATGAGGTCTCAGGCAAGGAAAGCCCATTTGTTCAAGTGTTTACGGCAATCGGCATTCCAGGAGCAGCCCACGTCATGAACTTTGTGCTGCTGACAGCTGTGTTATCCGCAGCCAATTCCGGGATCTACGCAACATCCAGGACGTTATACTCCATGGCTCAAAACGGCGAAGCACCAAAAAGGCTTGCCAGGCTTTCTAAACAGGACATCCCGATTAACGGAATTGCCCTTACAGCCATCGCTCTTACCTTTGGCGTATTCCTGGCCTACCAAACACCTGATGAAGTCATCAGCTATTTAATGACCATTCCCGGATTTACTGTATTGCTGATTTGGCTTGGAATATGCCTTGCCCAGATCAAGCTTCGCAAACACTATCCGAAGGTGCCGTTTTTCAAGCTGAAATGGGCACCATTCACAACGATTGCGGCAAGCCTGTCCTTAGCTGTCATTTTCATATCCTTTGTGTTAAATAAGGACAATGTGATCGGGACTTCGGTTTGCCTTGGAATTTTGGTTGTTTTGGTGGTTGTTTCGTTTTTTTATCCGAAACGTGCAAAATAATTGAAGAACAAGATAGAAAATCAAAACAAAAAAACACCTTCGAAAGCGGGGAACTGCTTTTTGGAGGTGTTTTCATTTGACCAATAACAGAGATAACACAAAAACCCCTCGCTCATTCAGCGGGGGTTCTTCTTTTTATTCAGCAACTTATATACAGACCTGCATCCGAGGTATTTAAACCAGATTCATCTTGCTGCTTTTCTCAAAAAAACGAAAGGGACCGTTCATTATTCAATTTATAATCATGATTTAATTCTAAGTAAGCCAATCCTAGCAGGAATGGATGAACAACCACTCTTCCTGATGGGATACAAGTACCCGTTGTTGATTCCCAAGATGCCAAAGATGTGCCTTGTCACTTTGAGACGGTTGGAATTAGATTAATTGAAGAGAAAGAAAATATAGATTGATCCTATTACATGGTTTTAAAGTCCAAGCATTTATTACTAATTTGTATCTAATAATACAAACACCATAAGCATTTTAATACAAAGCATATGAAGGTGAAGAGATGGAGGAAGAAAAAGTGTGAGGACAGTATGATTCATTGCCATTTTTAGGTCCAAGAAATAATTATCGTAAGGGTAAAGATTGTTTAGTGGTAGAAAAAGGAGAAGTCTTATTAAGAATGATCAAGATTTCCTAAAATTGATCAGGAATTCTTGTTCATTTAGCACTGCCAGCGATGATCCCTCTATTCATAATGATGTGATTTATGTTTTTTCTCACTTTGCTAATTCATCACGATCAGCTGCCAAAGGCGGTTGCTCTAGCCAACCTTTTTCGATAAGCAGATTAACACCATCATTAGAAAATTTACTAATATCAGCAACCATCTTCGAGATCGATAAAGATATATCATATCTAAGTGTAGAGGTTAAGCCGACCCCGAAATTTAAGAGACTCCCCCCATTTGCCAATGATACATGGTATAACATCAATTTCTCTGAAAAGGGTGCTACTTTGGATTCCAGTACTTCAGGATCCCAAAGTTGAGGAGCTGGTAAATGATCTTTAGAGAGGAATTCTTGAAGGATCTTAACATTTTTTTGTGAAAGATCTCTTCCTTTTAACATAAATTCTTTAATGTCTTTAGACGTAACAACCTGACTAAAAGCAATCATCAGAGACTTACCCAGTTGATTTGAATTTAAATTCACATACATTCCTGTAATTTCTGTAGAAGCCATGGGTCTTTGTTTGCCGACTAGCTTATGTAAGAAGTCATTTGACTCTACAAACTTCACTGTTTTAGGTATTGGTATAAATGGAGCCCGAATAATTAAACCTTTGGCTAACATACAATTTGTGGAATCTTGATATAATTCACTAATATCATCTATACATTCATCGAAGTACTTTCGAATATCTTCTCGGAAAGAGACGGTTAATGCATTCGAAAAAAGAAATAAGTTAATTCTTGCTGTTTCCTTTATGTAAAATAGATAAAATTTATCAGTAAAAATAGCTGGTGCACTCTTAATCACATCATTTTCCCCAAACCCGCTTGGAATAGGAAATTGTTCTTCCGTGAATATTTCCTTTAGTTTTGTTATATGTTTTTTTGTGATGGTGTGAGCCTTTTCCAGTAACTCCTTGATACGATTATCATCAACATTTGTTAGGAAATGCGTGTATACACAGTCTAATAATGTTTCACCTATATAATTCTTCCAAAGCTCGCCTAATTCTGTTGCCGTTAAGGTTATATTTCTACCATCTTGCTTGTTAGAATTCATAAAGAACACCCTTCCATTAATTAATAGTCCTTTGATATTATTTTCTTTATATAAAAAATTATTCATGAATTAAGATGAATAGTGATGAAGGAATCCTTTCTTCTTGTAATAAAAAATAGCCGGACCTAGAATTTTCTTAGTCCAAATGGATAATGTGGCATATTCCCTTGTGGAAACCTTTGAATAGTGGAACTTAAATCTTGGGATTTTTGGAGGGAAAAAGGAATTATTTAGAATAACAAAAGTTCCAAAAGAGGAGGGTCAACAAAATTTTCAATTTCAGATTAAGGAAACAAAAGGTGTTCCCCAACTGCTACATATGAAGGGCCCATATAAGTGAAAAGATAAAAATGTTCATTTTCAATTTTAAGTACACTTCCGCTTTTCACGTGGTTCGTGTAATGCTGAGCGCTTCTCTGTGCTTTTTTATTTTATTTATAAATTCCGGGCCCTTTTTCCGGCAGCTCTTGCAGATTCTCTGCCTGCGGCCATTCCCACTGAATTTTTCGTTTGGTTTCTCTTCCATGCAGATCCAACAAAAATGTCCCATCTTTGTACTCCTTACTTCATCTTTATAAACCTTTTTTCAAATCCTCTGCCATCACCTTCCTCAAAGCCTCCTGGTACCCGGCCATTTTTTTCAGAATCATTTCCTCTGCCTCCTCACTCAAACGGTTTCCGATACCGCCTGTAGTTTGGCAGCCTTTCATCACTGAGCGGCACAGATGGGCTGCTGTTCCGGTAGGACTCTGTGTCCATTCTCCAACTGCAGGCCTGGCTGCATGAGAACACCTCATTTTTGAACGCCTTTTGTACTGAATCTTTCCATTATAAAGGAGAAAGATGGGGTTATTTACGATTAATTAGTGGGGTTTCTGAATAGTCACTGGAAATTTTAGAAGGGGATACACGAAGGCTTGGGAATTGCATCTTTAGAGGGGCTACCTGCGCATTGAAAATTCATCATAAGCTAGATAATCACTATTTCTGGATGGTTCCGTATTATTTTTTAACGTATTTTAATAAGTTCGTTTTATAAGTTTTTCATGTTCGTATGAATTGTGTATATTCATGCCAAACTAGTACATTTTATAAAAAACCAGCCCCGCCCCGCAAAAAAGCAGAACAGAGCTGGTTGCACTCTTACAATATAAGCATTCCTATTAACCCGGCTGCTATCCCAAGCAAAACGACGGACCCAGCCACAAAAGCAAGAACCTTTTTCGGGAAAGAACCTGCCAAGATTAACAGTGACGGGAGACTGATAGCTGGAAGCGTGATGAGGAGTGCTCCGGCCGGTCCTGCTCCGAGGCCTGCTGCCATAAAGGTTTGGATGATTGGAATTTCGGCCGCGGTCGGGATGACGAAGAGCATGCCGGCGACAGCGAATAGAATGAGAACAAGTATGCTGTTAGCGGCAGCTTCACCAACGTTCGGGAACAGCCAGACGCGCGCTGCGCCAAGCAGAAGAACGGATAATACATATGCCGGGACGACATAAAGGAGCATCGTTCCAAGGCTTTTCCCCCATCTTGCAAGAAAGGAGCCGGATTGTGCTTGTTCCGCTTCTTCCATCAGCTTTTCTGCCGGAAGCGGTGGCTCCTCCTTCATGAAGCGGTTGGCCAGGTAGCTGACGCCGAATGTCAGGAGGAGTCCAAAAGCAAGACGAAGTAAGGTGAATTTCCAGGAAAGCACAAAGGTCATGAAGACGAGAACGGCCGGGTTCAGCACTGGGTTCCCGATCCAGAAAGCGAGACTTGCTCCCGCTGATACGTTCTTTTTTCGCATTCCTACCGCCATCGGTGCGGCACAGCACGTGCACATCATGCCGGGAAGCGAAGCCAGTCCGCCTGCGGCCGTGCTGCCGAATGTGGTTTTTCCCAGAACGCGCAAAAGCCATTGGGATGGAATCAGAACTTGAATGAGCGAGCCAAGCACAATGCCGAGAATCGCTGCTTTCCAGACAGCCTTGAAATAGACAGCTGCATATTCCCATGCACTGCCCCATGATGGAGAAGCTCCTGCTTCAGGGCTGCCGAGAATCGAGTCTCCGATAGAGTGGGTGGAGGCCGCAATCCAAGACTTTTCAAGATACGGCACCCACTTTACATATAATAGGCCTGCAGCAGCAATCACTAGAAACAGAGTCACAAGCCATATGGTTTTTTTTCCAGAGGGCTGTGTTTGCTGAAGAGCACTTTGAGCCATTTTTCATTCCCCGTTTCAATAGAAATTAAGACAATATCAAATTATATCACGTCAGACATGCAGCAGGCTTGTGCCATGCTTTTTCGGGAAAGGTCATTTATACTAATCATAGTGAATACAGAAAGGTTGGCGTCATTATGACACAAAAAATAAAATTAACATCCTTATCCACAAAGGGCGGCTGCGGCTGCAAAATCGGACCGGCTGATCTGCAGGAGGTCATCCGCTCTCTCCCCCCTGCCATGCCCAATCCCGATTTGCTTGTCGGTCTTGATACGAGCGACGATGCAGGAGTGTACCGTCTGACGGACGACCTTGCGATTGTCCAAACGCTTGATTTCTTCACCCCGATTGTTGATGACCCGTATTCTTTCGGTCAAGTGGCCGCGGCGAATGCGATCAGTGATATTTATGCGATGGGAGGAACACCGCTTACGGCCTTGAACATCGTCGCTTTTCCGATTGCGGACTTGGACAAGCAGATTCTTGCCGACATCCTCCGCGGTGCAGGAGATAAGCTGAAAGAAGCCGGGGCGACACTGGTCGGCGGCCATTCCATTGAAGATAAAGAGCCGAAATTCGGTTTGGCGGTAACCGGAACGGTCCATCCTGATAAAGTACGAGCCAATGCAGGCGCTAAGAACGGTGACAAACTGATTTTAACTAAACCGATCGGTGTCGGCATCCTGACCTCTTCCATTAAGAGAGACTTGCTGACGGAGGAAGAAATTGCACGGGTTACAGAAGTCATGGCGACCCTGAATAAAACAGCAGCCGAAACGATGGCACCGTATGATGTCCACGCGTGTACCGATGTGACAGGCTTCGGGCTGCTCGGACACACGTCTGAGATGGCAAAAGGAAGCAAGGCAGGCGTACGGATTGCAAATGAAGCAGTCCCTGTCCTCCCGAGAGTGCGGGAGCTGGCGGAACAGGGCGTCATTCCGGGCGGGACGAAAAACAACTTCGCCCATCTTCAGGGTGATGTGACGTTCCCGGAAAACATGGACCATATTGATCAATATATATTGTGCGATGCGGTGACATCCGGAGGACTGCTCATTTCAGTGGCAGGCGAAGAAGCAGATGCCCTGATGAAGGACCTTCTGGATGCTGGTGTGGAAGCGGCCATGATCGGTGAAGTAACAGCGGATCATCCCGGACACATCACGGTTGCTGAGAAGCTTTAACGGCAGAAGGGCGGAATGACGGTGTTTCAGGACTTAACGGTTGACCAGCTATTAGAAATGCAGAAAGAAAAGAAAATTACGGCGGTGGATGTCCGTTCTCCGTCTGAATACAAGGAAGCGACTATTCCCGGCGCCTTGAACATCCCCCTTTTTAACGATGAGGAGCGGGCTGAGATCGGCACCATCTATAAACAGGTCGGCGTTCAGGCGGCAAAGGACCGCGGACTCGAAATTGTGTCGGCAAAGCTTCCGGAATTCATTAAAACATTCAGTGCCATCCCAAACCATAAGGCTGTCTTCTGCTGGAGAGGCGGCATGCGGAGCAGAACGTCCGCCACTGTCCTTGATTTAATGGGCATCAAAACGTTCCGGCTGGATGGCGGAGTGAGAGCGTACCGCAGGTGGATTGTCGATAAAATTGAAACCATCCATTTCAGACCGAATGCCTATGTGCTGAACGGCTACACCGGCTCAGGAAAAACGATGCTGCTCCATAAGCTAAAGGAACAGGGCTATCCTGTGCTGGATTTGGAAGGAATGGCGAACCACAGGGGCTCAATCTTCGGTCAGATCGGACTGAATCCCCACAATCAGAAAACGTTCGATTCCCTGCTGATCAAAGAAGCCCTCCCGCTTCAGGCCTCTCCTTATGTCGTGCTGGAAGCGGAAAGCAAGCGAATCGGGAAAGCCGTACTTCCCGAATTTATCGCGGAAAAGAAAGAAGAGGGAACCCAGCTGTTCCTCGACATCCCAAGAGCCGAGCGCGCCCGGTTCCTCGTCGAAGACTACCGGCCATGGGAGCACCATGAAGAGTGCATGAAGGCCTTCTATCGGATCAAAGCCCGCATCCATACCCCGGCAGCCGCTCAAATTGAAGCATCCCTTAACGCCGGAGAGTACGAGGATGCGGTCATGCTGCTGCTTGAATACTACTATGACCCGCGCTACGAGCATACTGCAATGCGGTATTCGGAGGAAGAGAGAATTACGCTTTCTGTGAAAAACGTGGAGGAAGCACTTGGAGAGCTGGTGAAGATTTTGCCGGTGCCGGTTAAGAAATGATATTTGATTAAAGCACTTTGCCAAGAAAGCAAAGTGCTTTTTCTTTTTGCCATTTGCACTGGATAATTGTACTTACTATATTCCAATTCTCTTACTATCTATTACCATGGCAGAATCCAAATGTTAAAATAAATCTATCCTAATCTACTGTATAAAAATAAGGAGCATGAGCCTAATGACTAACTTCCTGAAAACCATCCAGCCCTACATTTTAAGCAAGGACCCAATCATTCAGGATTTCGCCATGGATACCATTGATAAATCCCGTCTCGGAAATGAAGAGACCTTCCATCTGGCTTTGGATGCGAACGATAAGAACATCCCTCAAAAAATGACAAATAAAATCTTGCCGTATACACAACATTATCAAATTGGACAAAAGGAAATGCAGCGGCTTGTAGACCATATTAAAAGAAAGGATGCTAACTTCGCTTGGTATCTTTTAATGTTAACCCCTATAAATTCCGACCTGATTGAGGAGTATTACGAAGAGATCCGTTCGTCTGTCCACGAGAAATACCTCGTTCCATTGGAGAACATCATAGCTTTGAATCACCTTTCAGTTGAAGAACTTCAGGAGGAACTTGTTGGAGTCCTGAAGGAAATTGAAAAACAGCGATTTTATGACCATAATCTTTTTTCCGGTGCCAAACGGATTTACGACCGGATGATTAAATTGAATGCCATTACCTCGGAAGAAATTCAGCAAATCATTCAGCAGGAATTACATAAGGAGTATTTTTCATATGAAGGTTTCTTAGCTGTGTATGCTGCAGGTGAACTGAAGATCCACTCACTGGTTAAGGATTTAGCAAAGCTGCTATTGCGCGGAGATGAAGAAATTCTAATTGGAGAACTTGAAGAGGCACTCATTAAAATTGGATCGGATGAAGTCATTGCCGAAGTCGCTCCCTATGCACTGGATCCAAATGAATTTTACTCCCCCATTGCCGTACTGAAAAATATTAAATCTGAGCTTGCTGTCGAAAAACTTTTATCACTATTCGATCAAGCAACCGATCTTACAGCGAAAACACTAATGGCAGAAGCATTATGCAGCCAGCTCTCAACCGAAGCTATTCCCAAAGTGGCAGACTTTATGGAAGAAGGATATGATGATGGTCTTCTTGAACTCGAAAAGGACCTTTATGCAACCTGCATCATCACTGGCGTCGAACACCCGAAACTGCATATATGGAAATCAGTCATTGAAAAAAGAGAAGCGAAAAGAAGCAATCGAAAGCTGGTATTGACACCGCCATCTCCAAGATCCACTGAACCAACTGAAAAAATCAGCCGCAATGCTCCCTGCCCTTGCGGAAGCGGGAAGAAGTATAAGAAGTGCTGCGGGAAATAGGATATGAAAAAACCACCTGGGAGGGTGGTTTTTTGTGTATTTTAGTACAAAATTTTCTCTCTCTTCTCTTCTTCATAAACTCTCTCTGCCACAAACTGCTTTAATAAAGTCTGATAAGGTACATTTTTCTTTTCAGCCACCTTCTGAAGCCGGGACAGCAGGTCGCTTTCTATTCTAAGGTTAATGGGCTTAGTGGACTGCTTTCGGGGTAAAGGCAAATCTTCCTCATCTTCAATATGTGTGGTATTCAGTAAGCCCTCGCTCATTGCATGCTTCTCCCAAAATTGCTTGGTTTCTTCTTCAGTCATATTTTGAGGAATTTCATTCAGGTCATCAATGAAAACTCTTCCTAGCTCATCCATTCTTTTCTTGTTTATTCGAGCCTCATCCATCTTTACTGCCTCCTTTTTCTATTGTATGATTTTCGTTCTGTTTCCGTTGCATCCCATCCTGTGATAGGTCTAATCTTCTTCTCACGCTTTGTATAAATGATGGCCAGTAACCGTCCATCTTCTGTCATGCCGATAATTTTTCTATTTCCACTATGTGCATGATGTATGCTCCGGTCCGGATCGTAAAAAGCTTCTTCCGCTTCCTGAGGTGAAATGTCATGCTGAAATATATGCTCGATATTTCCTCGATCCCAATCGAACACAGACCTCACTCCTCCTACTATTTCCGTATCCACATCTGTATATACATTATATTCTGTAACATTCCGTAATTCAATTCTGGATTGAACTATCGCTTGTTCTTCCCTATCAAAACTAAACTGCCATCCAGAACCAGAACAAATAAAAAGAACGCCTCACCGGCGTTTATTCAATTTTTACCACTCGTTTTTTTCGATCAAATTATACATCTGTATAATCACACCAGCCTATGCGGCACATACAACTCTTCCAAACTCTTTATCTCTTCCTCTGTTAATCTGATAGACAATGCCGAAACCCCATCTTCAAGATGGTTCACCTTCGTCGCTCCGATGATCGGAGATGTGACTACCTCCTTCTGCAGAATCCAGGCAAGAGCAATCTGTGCACGCGGAACGCCACGTCCAGCTGCCACTTCCGCTACTCTCTCCGCTACTTTCCGGTCCGCCTCCTCTGTTCTTGAAAACAGCGCCTTTGCAATCTGGTCATTTTCAGATCGGTGGGTCTGCTCATTCCATTCCCGTGTTAACCGGCCGGCAGCCAGCGGCAGGTATGGGGTGACGCCCACTCCCTCCTCCTTGCAAAGCGGCAGCATTTCCCTTTCTTCCTCCCGGTAAAGCAGGTTGAGCCTGTTTTCCATGGAGATAAAGCGGGTCCAGCCATGAAGCTCCGCCGTATGCTGAGCTTTCAGGAACTGCCAGGCAAGCATAGAGGAAGCTCCAATGTAACGCACTTTTCCTGCCTTGACTACATCGTGAAGAGCCTCCATCGTTTCTTCAATCGGGGTATGCGGATCCCAGCGATGAATCTGATACAAATCGATGTAGTCCGTCCCAAGCCTCTGCAGACTGTTATCAATCTCAGTCATGATCGCTTTACGGGAAAGCCCCATTCCATTCGGTCCTTTCCGCATTGGAACAAATACCTTCGTGGCAACGACCACCTCATCCCTACGGGCATAATCTTTTAAAGCGCGCCCTACGATTTCTTCACTCGTACCATCGGAATACATATTTGCCGTGCTGAAAAAATTGATGCCCATATCCAGTGCTTTTTTAATAATGGGCCTGCTCTCCTCTTCACTTAACGACCACGGAGTATTGCCGCGTTCCGGCTCACCGAAGCTCATACATCCAAGACACAGCCGCGAAACATCCAACCCAGATCTCCCAAGCTTTACATAATTCATCTCATCATCCACCCCTTTGTCATTAGGTTGACGTGTCAACCTAAACACATTGTAGTACCTTGAGGTTGATACGTCAACCGTGATATGATAGCTGCATGAAGAAAAAACAAATCAGTCAAGAAGAAATGAATATATGGCATATGTGGAAAGGATCCTATCAGAGCATCTTCGGCCGCGTCGTCAAAGACCTGACAGATCAAACCGGCCTCTCTGAGGGGGATTTCGGAATCCTCGACCGGCTCGATCAGTTTGGAAACGGAGAACTCCGCCAGCAGGAACTCGCCGACTCCATGAACTGGGACAAAAGCAGACTCTCTCACCACCTGACACGAATGGAGAAGCGCGGACTTGTTAGAAGAAAACCATCAGACCTAGATCGGGGAGTTCAAGTTATTATTACGGAAGCTGGAAAAACCGCGTTGAATGAGGCTCAGCCGGTTGTTTCGGAGGCTATAAGAGAGCATTTTTTGAGTTTGTTGACGGAGGAGGATGTGGAGTCGATTGGGAGGATTGGGGAGAGGGTGAAAAAAAATTACTCTTAATAAATCTCCTATCATGGAAACCGCCCTACTGTAATCTTCAGGGCGGTTATTTCAGCAGTTTTAAGGTAGGATTAGATATAAATTGCATAAAAATTTGGTAGTTCAAGATTTTGAGGTGTTAAGGGGTACCTTAGTATCGGACTATTTTATTTAAAACTTTTTTCGGCGATTTAAATTACTGACCAAATCTAATTCTACGTTCTTAATGGAACTTATTAAGTCACAAACACTTATTCTGCAGTTGTCTTTTGCAGCACTTTCTGAAATTCCTCTTCTTCAGAATCAATGTGACCTTTAAAAACAACTTCGGCAATATTTTCATGATTAAAGACATATGTATATTCCTGTGATACGTACCCTTCTGGATATGGTGCAGATAGATAATCAAATAACTGACCATTTCTATCATCATCTGTTACTAATATTTGTTTTCTCCCATAAATCATAAGTTTAATATTTCCACCTTCTAAAATAACAATAGATCCTATTGGCAAAAGGTTTTCCATTTTATGCATCCGCCTTTTTTGAAGTGATTTTTTTGTTCGAGAATTTTACAAAGTGTAAGTTAGCTTTCATAAAAAAGTACTTGTGGAAATATTTAGCTAAAATAAAAATAAAGAAAAAGGATAGTCCAAAAAACAATAAATTAAGAAAAGATATCATTATAAAATCTGATACTCCCATAAAATAATTTGCAGCTATGTAGCCTGCTGGTACTGATATACCTGCAATAGTAAAATGCCACTTGGGTGTAGCTTTCTTATCAAATTCTTTTAGGGAAGAAAATTTCCTATTGTAATATCTTATTAAATAGTAAATGGAACTTAAAAATAGCAAACTCAAAGCTATATAATAAATTGGATGAGTAATTCCAATCATATAACTATATTTAAGGCCTACTCCAAAATATGAGAGGGCTCCCACTGCACCGAGATATCCAAAGAAGAGAATAGACTCTAATTCCGTATCCTTAGGATTTCTTACTATTATCCACAGGGCCCAAAGACTAATGAATACTAAAAGAGTCCCTATAAGTATTAGCAAAGGGTTATTTTTCGGAGCTATGAGCGGAATAAGAATGAACAAATCAAGCAAAAAAAATGTTGTTCCTCCAACCAAAAATTTAATCTGAAAAGGAGGAAAAAAACTTAAATGCTCAATTATATGGTCTGGGAGATTCCTGTGTTTTTTATCTTGGCTGATTTTCAATATGATTTACCACCTGTAATTTAGTTTTACTTAAACCATCCTGCAATAGTTTTAATACCTTTTTCTACTCCACTTTTTATACCGTCGGATATACTAGTTTCTTCTTTACCAAACTTAACCCCGTCTAATAGATAAGACGCACCGACCGAAATTCCGAACCCTATTGCTGCTGCTCCTAAAACAGGTGCCCCCAATGCTGTCACTAGCGCAACTGAAGTAGCACCAGCTGCAAGGGTTACAGCTCCTACCCCTACATCAACTATTGCGTCTCCAGTAATTTTAGCATTGGATTCATTGGCTTGAACATTTTTATTTATATTCTCTACAGTTGAAACTCCAATGCCAAACCAGCCCAGCTTACTTTTTAATGCTTGTTTTATAGCTGTTGCGGGTCTTACCTGCTCAGCTACATTTGTTAGATTTCCTATTTTCGCCTGACTTTCAACGTAATTTTTAGGCAATTTTCTTAGTTCATCTGTTTTAAGTCCAATGGCGGTGCCGCCTCTTATATAGTAAGTGTTGTTTTTACTTGTAATTTCAAATCCTTTTTTCACTGACCATGCAGTACTTCCTAAGGCAATGCCTTCAGAAATAACTCCAAAAGCGCTGCCCGCAGAAGAAACAGGCGCTGTTGCATCAAATAAAATGCCTGTATCCATCACTTCCAAAGCTGTCCAATCCTTCTCACTAATTTTTTCTTGAAGCTTCTGATAGCTCTTTACTTCTTGTAGCTGGGGAATTTTGAAATTACTCACGGACAGTTTGTTGCTGCTGAACTTGGATTTAATTTCTTTAGTATAGCTTTGGAGAACTGTAACATTTTCTATTGTTTCATCGAGTGTTTTAGATTGTTCAGAGTCCATTTTTTGGAGGCTTTTAATGGTTTCTTCAGAACGATTTTTCATTGCTTTCACTTCATCTATTAATTCCCCATCTTTAATATGATTAATTGAGGCTATATCTTTTATCTGATCAATTACTGCGTTTACTTCATCTGTAAGGCTGATAGTTACATCCTTTACTTTATTAAGACCCTCAGTTACGTCCTTTTCCAAGAAATTCTCTATAATATATCCGTTACTTTCCGGCTCGACGGCTTGGATAGCATCAGACATACTTTTTAAATTTCGGCGATATTCAGTTAGTACTCTGCCGTAATAAACAATGAATGGAATATGGCTTTCCTGATAAAAGGATCGAATAGCATTTGCAGTCTCCCCTTTAAAGGAATCTTCAATTGATAAAAAGGACGATAAAGATTCTGCAAAACCCTTTATCTCTTTCAAATGTTCATCTATGCTTTTGACAGTAGCATCAATCCCGTCGTTTAAAGCATTTACATCCAAAACTTTCATATGTTAAAATCTCCTGTCTTTATTTATAAAAAGAAGCTACATCCTTATCTGCGTTATCCAATTCGTTTACTGATTGCTTCGTTAACTGAAGGTTAACTTTCAATAAGGATTTGTATTCCTCTGTTAACAAGTTGATATCTTTGTTAAGCTGATCCATTTTTTGTGCCATGTTTAAAACATTATCGCCTTTAAGAGATATTGTCTTGAAACTTAATCCTTCAGCAGTCTTATTGAGTTGATCCAGTGATTTGTACACTTCTTCCAATTTAACTTTAATTTCGTTGGCCATTTTTCTCTTCCTTTATTAAGCATTCAATGCTTTTAATTTCACTTCTTCCTCAAGTTGTACAATTTTAGATTTTAATGATGCTATATCTTCTTTCGTTTCATTAATGCAATAAATTACAACCCGATATGCCTGAACCAATTGCAAGTAAACTTCTCTATAAGCTTCAGTAAGTTCTCTTCCCCTGGCCGCATTGAATTTATTTGCTGCTTTTCCCGACCAAGTTTTTGCTCCTAAGATAGGTTCTGATATTAATTTCTCATTATCAAGAAAATCCTGATAAATCTCTTCCAATTGTGTTGCAGCATTCTCAAGCTCTGTAAGTTCTTGTTCTTTCTTTGCTAGCTGTTGACGTAATTCGGACATAGATTCACCAAACACTTTATCTCCCTCACTTGTCAAAAAATTCCCTAAATTCCTATATATTACATTAAATCACACCTCCCTTCTCATTTCCCATAGTTTTCGAATTAATAACCTAAAAATGAGACTTTTTGCACCCTATTAGAAAAATATTTTCAGATACTAATATCACATATGATTTATAGCCAAAAAAGGAAATACTCAACTAAATGAGGTTCCCACACATTTGAATTATATATAAACCAAAAAATAGTTCCCTTAAATCCCGTAATCTGAAATCCAAATATATAAAAAATACCTGTAGAAGAGTCCAATCTACAGGTACTAGTTACTATATAATTTAAACCCTTGAAAGCCTAGATATTAGCCTATTTTCTCTCTATCCGAACAACCGCCTCACAATGCATCGTATGCGGAAACATATCCACCGGCTGTACCTCAACCGTCTGATACCCTCCCTGCTCCAGCACATGCAAATCCCTAGCCAAAGTCCCCGGATTGCAGCTTACATACACAACCCGCTTTGGCTTCATATCCAAGATGGTTATCAGCAGCGCTTCATCGCAGCCTTTCCGTGGCGGATCTACGACAATGGTGTCTGCTTTGATCCCCTGCTTGTACCAGTTCGGAATGACCACTTCTGCTTCTCCAACACCAAACTCTGCATTGCTCAGTCCATTGAGCTCTGCATTGCGTTTGGCGTCTTCAATTGCTTCCGGTACAATTTCGACTCCGTATACTTTTTTCGCTTTCTGGGCGAGGAACAGAGAGATGGTTCCGATGCCGCAGTAGGCGTCGATGACGGTTTCTTCACCGGTCAGCTGGGCAAATTCTAAGGCTTTGTCGTACAGGACCTTAGTTTGTTCTGGGTTGACCTGGTAGAACGATCTTGCTGAGATGGCGAAGCGGATGTCGCCGATGCTGTCGTAGATGTATTCTTCGCCCCAGAGGACGTTGGTTTCGTCTCCGAAGATGACGTTGGTCCGTTTGCTGTTGATGTTTTGGACGATGGATTTTACTTGTCCGAATCGGCCTGTGATTTCTTCGATGATTTCGTTTTTGTGCGGGAAGTCGTTCGTTCTGGTGACGAAGACGACCATCATTTCTCCGGTCATCTGGCCGTAGCGGACCATGATGTGGCGGAGCCAGCCTTTGTGTTTTTCTTCATTATAGGCACGGATACCATAGCGGCTGCAAATTTCCTTGACGGCTTGGACGACGTCGTCGTTTTCAGCCTGCTGGATGAGGCATTTCTGCATATCGATGATCTCATGGGAGCGCTGCTGGTAGAAGCCTGCGACTAAGCCGCCTTCGCGTTCGCCGACAGGCACCTGTGCTTTGTTGCGGTAGTTCCATGGATTGTCCATGCCGAGGGTCGGGTGGACGGTGACTTCATCCAGGTTGAGCTTACCGATCCGGCTGAGGACGTTTTCGACCTGCTTGCGCTTGAAATCGAGCTGGCCTTCATAGCTCAGGTGCTGAAGCTGACAGCCTCCGCATTCCTTGTAGATCGGGCATGGAGCTTCTCTTCGCTCGAGGCTTTGTTCCTTTATTTCCATCAGGCGGCCAAAGGCAAAGCCCTTTTTCACCTTTATGATTTTAATGCTGGCGCGTTCGCCTGGCAGGGCATTCTGCACGAAAATCGGGAAGCCCTCGACCTTGGCGACTCCCGCTCCTTCATGTGTCAGGTCCTCGAACGTTACATCATACAATTCATTTTTCATTACAGGTACTTCTATATTTGGCATTCTTATCGTCCTTTTCAAATATGCTGCTTTCATTTTACCATATCCGCTATGCAAACATTCACGGCTTCGCACCTTCTAAATTTTGTCTGTTTTCTCCTTCAAATTATCTGAATTGTACTAATACACTTTTATCAGAGATTCATACAAATCCGTTGTATAATCATTCTATCAAGTGAATAAATACTCACACAAGGCAGGTTAACACCATGACGACTATAAAATCGAAAAAGCTGGGCTTGATGGGGTTGTCCCTTATCAGCATTAATGCGATTCTCGGATTGAAGAACATTCCGTTTGCCTCTACGATCGGGCCATCGGCGATTGTCTTCTGGATCGCGGCAGCTTTCCTATATTTCATTCCTATCAGCTTAATCGTGGCCGAGCTTTCGACCACCTACCCGGACCAGGGCGGGATCAGCGCCTGGGTGAAGCGGGCGTTTGGCGAAAAGGCGAGCTTCCTCGCCGGCTGGTTTTTCTGGGTCGCAAACTTTACGTATTATCCATCGCTCCTGATCGGTATTACCGTCAATCTGGCGTACGCGATCAATCAGCAGCAAATTATGGACAGCACGTGGACGACGAACATCATCTCTATCGTGATTTTCTGGCTCATTACACTCTTGACGCTAAAAGGAACGCGGATGAGTGAGAAGCTTGCATCATTTGGTGCGCCGCTTGGCGTTGTCGTTCCCGCTCTTCTCATTTTCGGATTCGGAATTGCGAGCCTTGTCAGTGGACAGCCTTCTGCAACACCGTTCTCTGCAGAATCCGTTATGCCGAATTCTGTTTCCTTTGATACAATCATGTTTTTATCAACGCTGATGTTCGCTTTTTCAGGTATGGAGATGCTTGGAACGATTGCGGAAGACGTAAAGAATCCGCAAAAAACGTTCCCGAAAGCGATTTTCTTCACATCCGCCATCATTGCCGTTATTTACATCATGGCAACAGTCGCGTTCCAGTTTGTGATTCAAATTACACCGGATCAGACGGCGAATGCGCTGTACCTGTTCGCAGATAAAGTGACCGCTCAGTTTAATCTGCCGTTTAGCTTATCCCAGCTGTTGGGTATCTGCTTCGTCATTGCGGTTGTCGGATCGCTGTCCTTCCTGATCCTGAATCCAAGCGTCATGATGTACGAAAGCGGCAAAAAGGTTCTGCCGAAGGCGCTGCTGAAAATCAACAAAGACAAAATGCCGGTGAACCTGATTCTCTGGCAGGCAGCAGGCGTTACGGTTATCCTCTTATTCTCTGCTTTTATCCCGACGATTTCTGCTGCCTTGAACATGCTGATTCTGATGGCGACACTTGCCTTCTTTATCCCGTATCTGTTCCTCATCTCCGCTTATGTGAAGCTGCGGATGACAGATAAGACAGCTGTACGTCCGTTTAAAATCAAGCACAATGCGGCAGCATACATCGTCGCTGGGGTAGGATTGCTTTCTGTTGTCGGTACGATTGTGCTGACCCTGATTCCTTCAACAGATACGACCGTTTCCGAATATGCGCCGATGGTGATCGGTCCTGTGCTGTTTATCATCCTTGGATTGGTCTTTTATAAAGTTGGAATTAAAGAGAAGAAGACTGAATACAAGAAAGCAAGCTAACCTGGAGTGCCTATATGGCACTCTTTTTTTTGCCGTATGTAAATCACCCCCTTTGAAAACATACATATGTTAACCAAATGATACCAGCATGTAACATAAAGTTTGTATAATAAACCAATCAGCAAGGGAGGGATAGAATGATTCAAATAGAAGCACTTGGAGCAGAAAACCTGACAGAGGGAGATCGTTTCCTTACGTATTTAAACGGCGACACAAGGTTTGTTTTTACATACGAGGCAAAATCGGTGCAATTTTTGACTGAGGTCTCAAAGACGGTGATTTATGATGTGGCGATGAAGCTGATCCGTAAATTTGAATCATTTAAGGTCACGCCGTTCGGAGTCGAGTCTGAGAATGTTATCGCTTTTCAGTTCAGCCCTGACAGGAGCAGAGTCGATATCAAAAAAATGCCCTCAGAGTCACTTAATACGATTGAGGAGACGTCGTTTCCGGCACCGGTTTTCTTCAAAGAGTTTTCGCTCGCCTATGAACATTTCCTTAAGCCGTTAGCCAAAGCACAAAAGGAAGAGGATGAGATTCCGAGAGAAGTGGTTCAAATGAGGGAAATTCTTGATTTGCTGAAAGAACAGGCGTAAAAAAAAGCAGACCCCGATCGGTCTGCTTTTTCACTGCTCTTCTTTTTGCTTTTCTTCCGAACTCACAGGCTGAGATACTTCCTCTTCCTGCTCTTCAGCGGAAGGCTCAGACATTTCATGCGCCTTTTCCTTAGACATGATGATGTCGAGGTGGCGATAAAGGTTTTCAAATTCTGCCGGCAAAAGCCCACCGTATTCTCCATCCAGGTTGAGCTGCATTTTATCCTTCGTCGTAACCTTCACGCGGCTCGCCTTCGTATAAATGACGTGCTCATCATTCATGTGCTCCCCGCGGAGCGCCAATGAAGCAACCCGGATGAATTCGGCGAGGTTCGCCTTTTTCAGGATGAGGAGGTCGAACAATCCATCGTTGAGCTTGGAATCTGGTGCCAGTTTTTCAAATCCGCCCACAGAATTAGTAAGAGACACTAAGAACAGCATGACTTCTCCTTGGAAAAGCTTGCCGTCATATTCAATCTCCACCTCTGTCGGACGAATGGAAGGCAGCATTTCCATCCCCTTTAAGTAATAGGCCAGCTGTCCAAGCATTGTTTTCAGCTTGCTTGGCACTTCATAGGTCAGCTCGGTAAGCTTCCCGCCGCCAGCGATATTAATGAAATGGGTATCGTTTACACGTCCAATATCAATCGGAATGGCAACTCCATCCACCAGCATGTCGACCGCTGCCAGTACATCGTTCAGCGGAAGCGCAATTGCACGGGCAAAGTCATTTGTCGTACCGACCGGAATAATCCCGAGTTCCGGACGCTTGTCAAAACGGGCAATTCCGTTTACCACTTCATTGACTGTGCCATCCCCGCCGGCTGCAACGACAAGATCAAAGCCGCGTTCTGCAGCAAGCTTCGCCGCCTGAACCGCATCTCCTTCACATGTTGTAGCATGACAGGATGTTTCATAGCCTGCATTTTCAAACTTTGCTAACACTTCCGGCAAATGGCGCTTGAACGCTTCCCTTCCGGAGGTTGGATTATAAATAATTCTCGCTCTTTTCATTCCCCATCATCCTATACGTTATTTCTTCGTACCATTGTTGTGCTTCATTCAGTCTACCACTTTTGATGCAGACCTTCAATCAGCCCGCCCTTATAAAGTCCCCTAAATACTGGTTTTCGAAACCACTCCTGGTAAAAAACCAAAGGGAATCTTTCTTATCCATTTCTAAGCAAAAGTTCAACGTAATCCTTTAGAATTCGCTGCGGCCTTTCTTTTACTATTTCTGTTAAACTTGGCTGGCGTTCGCTTACCCTTGCTCAGGCCGCTCAAGTTTTCCGCTCAAGCAACAGGTAATAAGTTAATACTTGCATACAGAGAAATCCATATTAATAGAGGTTTTCCGATTAAAGCATTTAATTATACTTAACGATTGTTGTAATCCCGTATTCTGTTAAATAATTTTTATGACTCAGCTCTTCAGCCCATTTTTTAGGATTCAGCTGATACGTTCCATATTTATCTTGATATGTAAAACTGCCGGCGTTAATTTCAATCGGTTCAGGCTTATCCATTAATCTTCTCTCATAATACTCAAAGTTGTGCTGATTGGGTAAATGCAATAGCTCCAACACATCTCCTTCTTCCATATATTTTTCAAGATATAGTAAAAACAATGAATTATCAGCACCTGAGATTTCATAAATGTATGGCAAGGTAAAGATCCCTTTCACCCAGTCACCCCATCCATCCTCATCCACTTCACTCGCCCATAATCCCATAAAATCCTCCATCCGTTCAAAAACAGTGCGATGATTATACTCCTTGATTTCATCCGGTATGATAAATGGTTTGGATGATGCCAGGAATGTAATTTCAGACATATCACACCCCCCTTTTCAATTATCCTATTGATTAATCATTATATTAAATTTGAAGAATACAAACTATCAAGCTAAAAGAAAAGACAGCCGGCCGGTGAAGGCTGCTGTCTGGGTCTTGAGGCTGAACAGAAGATCTATTGAGGATAAATTCTAGTTTTTGCACCGTTTTACCGGCTCAGTCTTTTTATCGGCCCTATCATTCGTTCTTTTACCCTTTTGCCTATTTTTTTCTTAATTTTCTGCTGCCGTTTGTCCTTTTGAAACCGGCTGTTTCTTCAGTCCCTTCACCATCGACACAGCCATAACAGCAAAAGCACCAAGACCAATCATTCCAAGGATCCAGCGCTGCTCTTCAAATCCATTGCCGCCGAAGAAGAATAGACTGCGGAATCCTTCCACGCTGTGAGTGAATGGAATCCATGATAGAAGCCATGTTCTGGTTGCTTCCGGCAGGAATTCGGGTGCCAGGCTTAAAACCGGGCTTGAGAAGAAGAACAATAGGATAAGAATTGGCATTGCACCAAATCCGATCCAGTTAAGAAGCGCTCCCTGCATAAGGAAGAACATGAATGCCGTGAAAACCATAAATCCGTATGCAGCGGCGAAGTCCGGCACATCAAGCCCTAGAATTCCCGTTGCAATCGATAGAATGATGAGCGAGTTCATCGCTGTAAAGATGAGACCTGCGATCAGCTGGCCTGTGATGAAACCTGGTGTAATCCGGTTTTCCGACGCCTTTTTCATCGTCAGGAAAATGATTATAGAGCTGATGATCGTTGTCAGCCAAAGGATTTGAGTCATCATCGCCGGAGAGTTCCCTCCGCCGTTATTCTCCCCTACCTTATTCACCGTTTCCGATTTGAGCTGGATTGGATTGGCAAGCAAACTCGCCTGTTCAGGAGAAATCATTTTTCCCTGTGCTTTAATCGGGGCAATCATTTGCTCGCGAATTTGTCCGTTAACCCCTGCAAACACTTTATCCATAATGGATCCAACGCTGTTCGCTGCGTTCAGATTTTTCCCCTGATTGAGAATCAGTTTAGCCTCTGCCTGAACTGGCTTCGGGGACTGAATAGACGCGGCTTTTTGAGAAAGATCAGCTGGAAGAATGAGTGCCGCATAATAGGTCCGGTCGTTCAGTCCGTCTTTCGCCGTTTTTTCATCCTTTACTACCGACCATTTAAAAGGCAAATCTTTATTGCGTGTCAGTTTGTCCTCGAGCTGTTTCCCTATTTCAAGTTTTTGACCGGTTGGAAGCTGGACGCCTTCATCCTGGACAACAATAGCGACAGGCAAGTCTTTTGGAGCCGGGTTCACTACCGACCCAAGGAAGGCAAAAGTAAAAATAAGAGCTGCTGCTGCAAGACCTGCAAGTCCTCCCCAAAACATCCGCTGGGTAAAAAACCTTTTGAGTACGTTCATTGGTCTACCTCCTGATTATAATCGACAGTTTGTCTTTTATCTTACATACTGTACATAAAACATGGTATTCTAGATAGGAGATCGTTACAATCATCAAAAACATACACTTTGCCGGATAAACAACATATTGAGATAAATTGTTCATTAAAAATTTCATGGAGGATTTCATATGTCGAGCAAAACCGATTTACGGGTCATCCGCACCCGGAAAATGATCAAGGATGCCTTTATCCAGCTTGTGACGGAAAAAGGCTTCGATACGATGACGATCCATGATATTACCGAAAAAGCTATGATAAACCGGGGCACGTTCTATCTGCATTATCAGGATAAATTTGATTTGATGGAGAAGCTGACAGAAGACATACTTGGGGATGTAATCGGCAACATCAATCCCTCCTTGCATTTGATCGACGGAAAGCTGCATACCGGCAACTTAAAGGTTTCGATAGCCTCTGTTTTTGAAGCCATCTCCAGCCATACTGACTTTTTCCAGGCGATGCTTGGAGGAAAAGGAAGCCAGGATTTCTCTCATAAAATGCTTGGAATTATTAAAGGGCGCTTCGATTCCGAATATTCAAAGGCTGGGCTAAAGGAAGAAAACATGCTTCTGCCAAGAGAGCTCATCCTCACATTTATTTCGTCTGCCTGCAACGGAATGATGATCTGGTGGCTGCAAAACGGGATGGTCTATTCACCGGCATATATGGCAAACAGCATCGTCACAATCATGACCAATGGACCGGCCCGCTGCTTTGGGGTGGAGATTATACAGGAAGACAAGTGAATGGAAAAAGCATCAGGTGGCTGATGCTTTTTTGCTGCGGTATTTAACATTCGTGAGGGCAATAAGAGGACTGCCGATAATCGTCGGCAAAAACCAGATCCAGAGAATCGGAATGCCTTGAAAAAAAGCGATTTTCGGTGCATTTACAACAAGAACCGCTGTAATGACGGCTATGTAAGAGCCAAGCATCCCGCTGATATGATACCTTAGCCAGTTTTTCCACTTCTTTTTTACGGTCAGGTACCCGATGATGGCAAAAGAGTAGGAAAAGAAGCCGATGTAAAACAGGTACGCACTCTCTTCCCAATGCATGATCGCCATGGTTATGGAGCTAAGAAAAATAACCACAAACGAACCGTGATACACCTCACCAAACCAGCTGTGCTTTCCCCTTCTTTTTTGTGACAGCATGGCTCCGAGCCCGGTTACTAAACAGATAAATCCAGCTGCGATATGAATGATTAAGATTCCAGAAAACATGCCGACACCCCCTATTTTCTATTATCATATCATCTTTTTATTGGTAAAATATTCATTATTATCAAAAGAAAAGGCAGGAGATTGATTAAAAAAAGCGGGACTCACTATGACGTGAGTCCCGCTTCTTATTTTTACACCTTTTCTTTCGTTGAACATTCTTCCACAAATGAATCAAACAGTCTTTGCATGCTTTCGTATTTCACAGCCATTTCCTCCGGGTGCCATTGAACAGCAAGGATGGACCAGCTGGAATCTGTGCCTTCTACCGCCTCAATGACGCCGTCCGGTGCTTTGGCCGTAACTTTTAGGTTATCGGCTACCTTGTCGAGTGCCTGGTGATGCATACTGTTGATGCTGATCTTCGTTTCACCTAAAATTCTGTGCAGCCGGCTTCCCTCTTCTACGTTACATTCATGGGTGGCGTTGATTCGGGAACCTTCCTGATGATGCTTGATTCCACCCTCAAGCTGACTGTGAATATCCTGGGTCAGTGTACCCCCAAGCGCCACATTTAATGAAGCAATCCCACGGCAGATGGCGAAAATCGGTGTGCGCTGCTTTTCCGCTTCCTTCACAAGCGCGATTTCCGTTTCATCCCGTTCCAAAATGACTTTGCCGAGCTCCGGATGCGGATTTGCCCCATAGGATTGAGGATCGACATCCTCTCCTCCGCTTAAAAGCAATCCATCAATCGTGTCCATCCAAGCCTTTGCCGCTTCATCGTTCCCGAGCGGCAGAATAACCGGAATGCCGCCCGCTCTAAGGACGGCTTCCGGATATTTGGCGTGTACGAAGGAATGATCAATTCCGTTCACTTCTTTTTGTGATCCTGTTATCCCTATAATCGGTTTGCGTGCCATAATCCCGTCTCCTTTTTTGTCTGCTACTCTTTTCATACCCTAAATGGAATTTGGCTACACTTACGCTGTGACCATTTGCCCCCCATTTACATGGAGGGTCTCCCCTGTGACATATCGCGAGTCATCCGAGGCGAGATAAACGTATGCCGCGGCAAGCTCGAAAGGCTGGGCAGCCCTTTTTGAAGCTGACTGCAGACCAAATTTACTCACCCGGTCTGCGTCAAAGCTAGAGACGGTGAGAGGTGTCCAGACAGGACCTGGGGCCACGCTGTTCACCCGGATGCCTTTAGGTATGAGGTTTAATGAAAGAGAACGGGTAAATGAAACAATGGCACCTTTTGTGGCAGAGTAGTCGACAAGTTCCTTTTGTCCTTTATAGGCTGTGACAGAAGCTGTGTTTATGATGGATGCTCCCTGTTTCAGATGGGGGACGGCTTCCTTCGCCATATAAAAATACGCATAGATATTGGTTTTGAACGTTTTATCAAATTGCTCGGCGGTAATCTTCAGGAAATCCACCTGTGGATATTGAACCGCGAGATTATTAACTACGACATCAATCTTTCCAAAGGTCTCAAGGGTTTCGGATACAACCATTTCATTCTGCTTCTCTTTCGTTAAGTCCCCAGGAATAAGTAGACAGCGTCTCCCAAAGGATTCGATTCTCCGCTTTGTCTCCTCCGCATCCTGGTGTTCATTGTAATAAGGAATAACTAAGTCCGCTCCTTCTTTTGCAAAAGCATAGCCCACTGCTCTTCCGATTCCGCTATCTCCCCCGCTGATGATGGCCGTTTTCCCCTCCAGTTTTCCGCTTCCTATATAATCCAGATTCTCGGAAATCGGCCTCGGGTTCATCAAGTATTCAAAGCCCGGCTGCTGGTCCTGAGCTTGAGGCGGGAAGGTCAGCGGCTTTTCTTCACACTCTATTTTCTTGCTGTAATAGGGGTAATATGGGTACATGCTGAATCCCCTCTCTATCAAACGTCTTTTGCAGTTTATTCCTTGCGGAGCCCGTTTCATTCCGCAAAAAAGCCTGACCCGCTGTGAGCCAGACTCAATCCTTTCTTCGCTTCAATAAATCCTTCATATAGCCTTTTGAGTTCATATACCAATAGATGAAAACGGTCGTAGAAACGATGAGCAGGATTGCAAGCGGATAGCCGAGCTCCCATTTCAGCTCCGGCATTTTTTCGAAATTCATCCCCCACAGCGCACTCCATGCGGTTAATGGTGTAAACAGAATGGTAATGATGGTAAGGGATTTCATAATTTCATTTCCATTATTTGTGGAAATGACCTCCTCGAGGCGGATAACCGTGTCAATCTCCTCCTGGTATTCCTTTAGAAGGGACATCCCCCGCTCCAGCTGTTTATCAATTCGTTTAAATTCCACCCATGAATCGGTTTCTCCTAAAAATGCTTCTTCAATTCCTTTTTTCACTTCCACAACCTTCAAAATCAGACTTTTCCATGTCAGCAGAGAATGCCGCAGATCATAGATTTTGTTCAGGATGCTCGATTTATTATTACGCTGCACTTCCTTCAGGACCTTTTCCATCTTCTGCTCAAACTCATCAATGCCGTCCAGATAATGCTTCGCCAATCCGTGCAATAGCACGAAAAAACCTTCAGGAGCCTGCTCAGATTCCTGAAGCTTCTGTTGCAAGTCATGTTCATTCACCTGTTTCAGCGACCGGGTATCCAATCCAATCGTCACTAATTGGTCTTTATTTATGTAATAGCGGAAAACCTTTTGGACATCCTCTCCCTCATCACTGTAGACGAGAGAGCCGTAAACAGCTTCCCCATCCAGTTTCAGCGCCTGTACGTGCATTTGATTTTCGTGGCCATACTGGATCAGGCTCTTCCATTGATCCTTATAGTCAAGCGTTTCTAAAAGCCGGTCATCAAATGATTCCAGAGAAAGCCATTTCCAGTTCTCATACTCCCTGCTGTCGTGCATGAACTTCCCCCCTAATATGCTGTTTCGTATTATATATCCTAAAAAAATTCAATGTAAACAGCTTAGAATAGTTGTTTTCATACCTGTAAAAGCTAAGAGAAAAAAGGGGGATTTACAATGATTGATGACGCATTGCACGCCCTTCATCACGCGGAAAAAGCAGTTGTTGATGCACAGGGAAACCCAGGCTCAGGGGAATTCCAGCGGGCGTTCCAAAAACTTCAGCTCGCAAAGGAGCAAATTAAAAAGCATCAGAATGATGAGCTTGATCCAGAAGAGCGGCATCACCTGGACCTGGCAGCCGAACAGGCCATCCATCTGCATGAAACGTTGGAATCACTAGAAGATCAAGGTCCGCTATAGCCGTTACGGGCTATAGCTTTTCTTTTTTTGGGATATTTGGACAGCCCCGGAATACATATAGAGAAAACAACGAAGGAGAGGACGAATGAATACATTTATCAGTCATATCCTGCTCGGAATTTCTCTTGCCGCCCCCATTGGCCCGATCAATGCGGCGCAAATTGAGAGAGGCTTCAATCGAGGCTTCTGGCATTCCTGGCTTATCGGCCTTGGATCGATTACGGCTGATATTCTTTATATGCTTGCGGTATTCATGGGGCTTGTCCATTTTATCGAAATCCCCATTGTTAAAGCGTTTCTCTGGCTGTTCGGTTTTTTCGTTCTGACCTATACCGGGATTGAGAGTCTCCTTCAGGCAAGCAAAAGTGTGGAGCTGAGGAAGGAGCTTTCCAATTCGCTCACCAAATCCTATCTGATCGGCTTTATGATGTCCCTGACAAACCCCCTTACCATTATGTTTTGGGTCGGTATTTACGGATCGGTACTAGCGAAAACCGCAGCGCTGTATGAACACACACAGCTTCTTTTATACAGCGGCTCAATTTTACTGGGACTGCTCATATGGGATGTCTGCATGGCCGGCGCCTCAAGCTTCGCACGCGGATTTCTGAATAACCGGACACTGCAGGTCATCTCCTGTTTATCCGGCCTGTCCCTTGTTGGGTTCGGATTATATTTTGGCTACGAAGCATTCCGGCTGTTTTTCAGCACATAAAATCAGCTCCCCCGGAAAAAATAAAGGCTAGACTGGGGGACTGAACGTGACGGAGCAAAACAAAAAGGAAGAACAATTAAAGTGGTGGCAGCTGTCGCTGATCGGAATCGGCTGCACAATCGGGACCGGCTACTTTCTTGGTTCGAGCATTGGAATAAAAGTAACGGGAGCGTCAATCATTTTCTCGTTCCTGCTCGCTGCGCTTGGTACATATATCGTTTACAGGCTGCTTGCCAAAATGACGGCAAAGGACCCTCAAAAGGGTTCGTTTTGCTATTACTCCGGAAAGGCGTTTGGCCGCTGGGCGGGGTTTAGCTGCGGGTGGAATTACTGGATGTCGAATATCCTGATTATGGGCAGCCAGCTCACGGCGCTTGCGATTCTTTCGAAATTCTGGTTTCCCCATGTGCCGCTCTGGCTGTTTGCGTCGGGATACGCAGTGCTCTCCATTCTTGTCGTTCTGGCTGGAACGAAGGGCTTTGACCGGCTGGAAAACATGATGGCCATTGCCAAGGTGGCAGCGATTGTCATGTTTATCATCCTTGCCATTGCTGCCATTGCCGGCTGGATCCCCGGGGACGCACAGAATCCGTCGCTCCCGCTCGCTCAGGATCAGCTTTTCCGCGATGGATGGAAAGGCTTTGGCTCCTCCCTCATCTATGCGTTTTACGCCTTCGGAGGAATTGAAGTTATCGGGCTGATGGCCATGCAATTGGAGAAAAAAGAAGATGCACCGAAAGCAGGCTCCGTCATGCTGATTTTGCTGACCGCTATTTATATCGCCTCGCTGGTCCTTGCTGTCAGCATGACGTCCATCGGCTCTTTTAACGAAAAAGAGAGCCCATTTGTCACGGCTCTCAGCGGCTACGATCTTTCTTTTTTCCCGCACGTCTTCAATGCAGCCATTATTATTGCGGGCTTTTCCACCCTCACTGCCGCCCTGTTTGGTGTCACGACCCTGCTCGTTACGCTCGGAGAAGACGGAGATGCCCCGAAATTTTTTGCCAGAACTACAAAAGGAAAACGGAAGCTCGCCCTTCCGTCACTCGGTCTTGCCACCGCTGGTATGCTGCTCTCCATCATCGCATCCCTGTTACTGCCCGGTAAGATTTATGAGTATATTACAACGGCAGCCGGTATCATGCTGCTGTACAATTGGAGCTTTATTATCCTCTCTTCGCTGAAAATTTTAAAGCTGTCTGTTATGGAGAAACTGATCGCCGCAGCCGGTATCCTTATGCTCGCTGCCGCCATCGCGGGAACTCTGCTGGAAAAAACCGGCCGTTCCGGATTTTTCCTCAGCCTGCTGTTTGCAGCAATTATTGGTGTGATGTGCCTTGTCATGAAAAAGGTGTGGAAGCAAAATGAATCCGAATGCTAGGAGGAGCTGCTGCAGCTCCTTTTTTTATTTTTCAAAAAAAGCAACGAACCTGCAGCTGTTATGAACTTTTGAGATAACGATTACCTGAAAAAATATGGAATTTACCGGTAAATCAGGTATACTTTAATTAACAAACTTTAGGAGGAATTCGAATGAAAAACTTCTCATTGGCCGGAACGTCACACGCACATAAAGGGGGCAGCAAGTAACGTAACGCTCGTTCCCCCGGTCTGTGCAGCTATGTGAAATCTGCACATCAGAGGGGTAAATGATTTGAATAATCGATTGAAGAAATTTCTTTCTTACTATAAGCCGTACCGGCGTTTGTTTGCTGCTGTAATGGCCTGTTCCATTCTCGGATCCGCGATTTCCCTTGCCTATCCGCTGCTTACCCGGTACATCACAAAAGATGTTCTGGATGGGATTGACGAAAATGCGCTCATTCAGATCCTGCTTACAGGGGCGGCAATGCTTGCCCTGGCAGTTTTGCAGGCGGGCTTCAACTATGTGATGGATTATCATGGGCACCGGATGGGAGCGTTGATGGAGAGCGATTTGCGCTCCGAGCTTTTCAGCCATTATCAAAGCCTGTCCTTCCCGTTCTATGACCGGCAGAAAACCGGACAGCTGATGTCCCGAATGACAAACGATCTCTTCTGGTTATCCGAATTGTATCACCACGGACCGGAGGATATTCTGAAATACTCGGTAAAATTCATCGGATCCTTCGTCATCCTGCTGACGATTAATGTTCCATTGACGATGGCTATTTTCACCTTTCTGCCGTTTATGGCTGTATATGCGCTTTATTTTAACAAAAAAGTGAATATCGCTTTAAAGCGGAACAAAGTCCGAATCAGTGACATAAATGCGCAAGTCGAGGATAACCTTGCAGGTATCCGGGTTGTTCAATCGTACACGAATGAGGAACTTGAAAAGGAAAAGTTTGAATATGAGAATCTCCGCTTTCTGGAAAGCAGGAAAACCGGATACAGGTATGAAGCCTATTTTTTTAACGGATTTGAACTGTTTATCCAGCTGATCAGCATCACGGTCATTGTGGCGGGAGGAGCAGCTATTTTGCACTCCTCAATGGATCTCGCAGATTTAATCACGTTCTTGCTGTACGTCGGTTTCCTGATTGAGCCGATTCAGAAGGTGACCCATGTGGCGGTTCTGTATCAGGAAGGGATGACCGGATTTGAACGGTTTATGGAAATGATGAAAATTGAGCCGGACATTAAGGATTCCCCCGGGGCCATTGAGCTGGAGCATGTCAGGGGGAGCATCGAATTCCGGGATGTCAGCTTCCGTTATGATGACAGCCAGCCGAATGTCGTTGAAAATCTTTCACTGAACATTGGAGCAGGCGAATACACCGCACTCGTCGGTCCATCCGGGGCCGGGAAGAGCACGATTTGCGCCCTCCTTCCCCGTTTCTACGATATCCAGTCAGGTGAGATCAAGATTGACGGAATCAGCATTCAAGACATCACTCTAGCCTCTTTGCGCAAAAACATCGGCGTCGTCCAGCAGGATGTGTATCTTTTTGCCGGAACCGTCCTTGAGAACATTCGCTACGGGAACCGTGATGCGACAGATGAAGAAATCATCGAAGCGGCCAAAAACGCCCATGCCCATGAATTCATCATGAAGCTGCCGGACGGATATGACACGGACATCGGCCAGCGCGGCGTAAGGCTTTCCGGCGGTCAGAAGCAGCGGCTCAGCATCGCCCGCGTCTTCCTGAAAAATCCGCCCATCGTCATTTTTGACGAAGCGACCAGCGCCCTTGACAACGAAAGCGAAAAGGTGGTCAAGGACTCACTCGAGCGGCTTGCCAAAAACCGCACCACCCTTGTTATTGCCCATCGTTTGTCCACCATCCGGAACGCAGAACGGATCATCGTTCTGAAAGAAAACGGCATCGCTGAGCAGGGTTCACATCAGGAGCTGATGAACAGAAATGGAGCTTATGCCCGGCTGCAGAGAGTGCAATAGAAAGGAGAAAAAGCAAATGAGCATGTCTACATTGCCCGCCTGGATATGGATTTTTTATTACCTGTTTCTTCTGATTACACTTGGAACCGCGCTTTTCCGGCTGATTCGGCAGAACGGCAAAGCCTACTCAGCCATAGCCTTCGCGGCTGCCCTGACGATTCCGCCAGTCGCTTTCTTCAGCTCAATCGGAAGACAGGAAGGAACGAATGAATGGCAGCATTTTATCAGTGAGCTCCAGATCGGTGCTCTTTGGGCGGTTTATGTATTGGCCGGATTTCTGTATTTGTTTATCTGGTGGGCATTGATGATTACGGAAAAAAGAGACAGGAAAAGGACCCTTACTCAGTAAGAATAAGAGCGGGCTGATGGAGTCCGCTCTTTATGATTATACTGGCCGCCTGCTTTTCTGCACCTCGAAGGTCAAAACCTATTGAGAAGAAGGTGAATTATGCCTATTGAAATTAAAAGAATTAATTCTTCTAATTGGAGAGAAGCATTGGAACTATCCGTACATGATGAACAACAGAAATTCGTAGCTTCTGTCCATCCACCCGTTGCCATTGCACTGGCTAAAGCATACATCAGACCAGGCGGGAAGATGGTAGAACCCTATGGAATTTATAATCATGGCACGCTGTCAGGATTTTTTAATCTGCACTACACACCTGAAAGTGCAGAAGATTATTGGATAGTCCATTTTTTCATTGATAAAAAATACCATCGGCAAGGACTGGGAACCAAAGCATTAAAAGAAATAGTGAAACACATTGAACACAATCATCCCCAATGTACCCGTCTGCAGTTAACCGTCCATCCTGAAAATAAAGCAGGAAAAGAATTCTATCTAAAATTCGGATTTTCGGAAGATCACGTTTTAATGTTTGATGAACATCTATTCTTCATATCCATTTAAATCATGGATTAAATGGGAGCCATAAAGGGGCGAATCACTTGATTTCATTGGAATCACACAATCAAAAAGTATACAAAGAAACCGGGGCGACCGCGCTATCCTGCCTGATCCTTCAAGACGGAAAGACGGTTTATGAATCCTACACAGGGACTCATAGCCGAGAGTACGGTGCGAAAAAGGTACAGGAAGACTCCAGGTTCAACATTGCATCCATACGGAAATCCTATATCGGCTTTGCACTTGCCTGCATGATTGCAGAGGGGGAAATCCGGGGGCTAGATCAGAATCTTTACGCTTATTTTCCTGAAATTCCTGTCATTGAAGGAACAACCATCCGCCATGTTCTTACTCATACACATGGTCTCGCAGAAAAGGATGGAAAATGGATCCGCATGTTTCCTCCTGGTGAAAACTGGTTTTATAACAATGCTGGAGTGAACTTGCTGATCAGCCTTCTTCAAACCGTCTCAGGAAAGACCGTGGCCCAGATACTGGATGAGCAGGTGTTTCAAAAGGCAGGATTTTCAGAGAGCGGCTGGGAAAAGTCTGAGGAAAATTTAGTTTTAAATTTTCTATCGGACCCTTCCCTGCAGCTGGATGACAGCGGCGTAGACAGCAACCTGTATTGCAGCACAAGAGATCTCGCTAAATGGGGAGAATTATTTCTTGCAAGAGGAAAAAATGCCGGAATATTAACTCCAGATGCTTTCAATGAAATGACTTCGGTGCAATTTACAGGATTGCCTCAATTGCCGAAGCACGGATACTTCTGGTGGGTGAAGGAAGAGGATTTTCCAAAGAACGAAATTGGCCCCAACGTTCCAAAAGGCTCCTATCAGCTGCTCGGCATAACAGGCTGCATTTGCCTTGTCATGCCGGAGTATAATGCCGTTGCGGTAAGAATGCTGAATCAAGCAGGGCAGAACCGGAATTTCGATTATATGGACGATGTAAGGACATTTGGTGATTTGGCAGCTGGGATGGCTGGCGCGAAACAAGGGAAAGATCAAGTAGCATTAGCAAGAAATCCCCCTTATAATCAGTAGAGAATGGGGGAATACAATTGGAACATCAATATGAATTAACCTTTGAAGATTATGCGGCATTTAACCTTCATTTTGTAAAAGAATCAAAGACCGCCATGCAATCATTTTGGATTCAGCGAATAATAGGACCCGTCATTTTTTTAAGTTTCCCCTTTGTTTTTTCTTGGGGAAAGGATGACTTTCTTGCGATGATCACTGTTTTTCTAATTCTCGCAGCTGCCTGGTTCTTTCTCTACCCTAAATACTTTTTTAAGTCTTTTAAAGGGAGAATTAAAAAGTTCATGCATGAGGGAAGCAATGGGAAAATACTTGGGGAACATACACTCATACTGGATGACAGCGGATTGACAGACATCAGCGAGTCCGGCAAGCACAGCACCACCTGGGAGAGTGCAGAAAAAGCAGTAGAATTAAAGGAACACTATTTGATTTACATCAACTCTATGCAGGCCTGCATCATTCCGAAAAGATCGTTTAAGAATCAAGCCCAGCTGGAAGAGTTTAAACGGTATCTTGAAAGGCTATAACAAAAACCACCCGATTATACGACCGGGTCGTTTTTTAATGGCGAAGAAGAAGAAGCCGTTCACATAGATAGAAGGCTGTTGCTGTAACTCCTCCAAGCAAACTAAGAAAAAGAGAGGATTGTAAGGTTTGATAGTCCGTGAAGAGATGGGTGAGCTGAAGAATCAGTGCCCCAGCCATGAAGTAGACAAGGAATTTTAGATTTTTGCGATTCGTGATGACGTCTGCGAGGTACGAAACCGGGATGCCGATGATGCCAAAGATGATAAAGGCATAGACGGAAAAAGTGATAAGCATCGCAATAAACGTACCTGGGTTTTCATCCACTCGTCCACCTTTTAGGATGAATGCGAGCACAAATAACAAGGCCCCGCATACCGAGCAAACAGCGGCCGTTCTCAATTTTTGCTGGAATCGGATCAATTGGTACACCTCCACTATTTACCATATGTTTTTAATGTGGTTTTTTCAATAGAAAAGTTGATAGGAGCAGCTGAATATTGAATTCTTACCGATTTCTGGAGCATGTAACACGAAAAAAGCTCCCAGAGCAAACGCCCCGGAAGCTTTTATCTTATCGTTTATTAATTTCTTCCATGAGAAGCTTGTTGACCATTGGCGGGTTCGCCTGGCCTTTGGATGCTTTCATGATTTGGCCGACAAGGAATCCGATTGCGCGGTCCTTCCCGTTTTTGAAGTCTTCAATCGATTGCGGATTGGCATCGAGCGCATCATTTACAAATGTGCGAAGCGCGCCTTCGTCAGAGATTTGGACAAGTCCTTTATCTTTCACGATTTTCTCAGCATCGCCGCCGTTTTCGATCAGTTCTTTGAAGACTTTTTTCGCGATTTTAGAAGAAATGGTTCCTGCTTCGATCAGCTTGATCATGCCTGCCAGCCCTTCAGGAGTTAGAGCCGTGTCTTCAAGCTCTTTGTTCTCCGAGTTCAGGTATGCAGAAACTTCTCCCATCAGCCAGTTGGATGCCTGTTTCGCATCGGCACCGGTTTTGACGGTTGCTTCAAAGAAGTCGGACATTTCTTTAGTAAGAGTCAGAACCATTGCATCGTATGCAGGAAGACCAAGCTCCGCTACGTAGCGCGCTTTGCGCTCATCCGGAAGCTCAGGAATTTCAGCACGGATGCGTTCTTTCCACTCTTCATCAATGTAAAGAGACACAAGATCCGGTTCCGGGAAGTAACGGTAGTCGTCGGATCCTTCTTTTACACGCATTAAGAGGGTTTTGCCTGTGGATTCATCAAAGCGTCGTGTTTCCTGCTCGATGATTCCGCCGGATAATAGTACCTCTGCCTGGCGTTTTTCCTCGTGCTCCAATCCTTTGCGGACGAAGTTGAAGGAGTTCAGGTTTTTCAGCTCGGCTTTCGTACCGAACTGCTCCTGGCCGACTGGACGAAGGGAAATGTTCGCGTCACAGCGAAGAGAACCCTCTTCCATTTTACAGTCAGAAACACCTGTATATTGAATAATGGATTTTAATTTTTCAAGATACGCATACGCTTCTTCCGGCGTACGGATATCCGGCTCGGAAACGATCTCCACAAGCGGTGTACCCTGACGGTTGAAGTCAACAAGGGAGAAGCCGTCACCCGTATGGTTCAGCTTGCCCGCGTCCTCTTCAAGGTGAAGACGGGTAATTCCGATTTTCTTCTTTTGGCCGCCTACTTCAATTTCAATCCAGCCGTTTTCGCCGATCGGCTTATCAAATTGAGAGATTTGATACGCTTTCGGGTTATCCGGATAAAAATAGTTTTTGCGGTCAAACTTCGTATCCGTTGCGATTTCACAGTTCAGCGCCATCGCAGCCTTCATCGCGAAGTTTACAGCTTCCTTATTCAGTACCGGAAGGACACCAGGGTACCCAAGGTCGATAACGGAAGTGTTTGTATTCGGATCCGCTCCGAAATGGTTCGGAGAAGCGGAAAAGATTTTTGAATTCGTTTTAAGCTCAACGTGGACTTCAAGTCCAATCACCGTTTCAAAGTTCATTCGTTTCTCACCCCTTACAGTTCAGGTTTTGCTTTATGATGGTCCGTCGCCTGCTCAAATACATGGGCAACACGGTAGATGGTGCTTTCGTCAAAGTGCTTGCCGATGATTTGAAGTCCGAGCGGAAGACCGTTTGAGAATCCGCAAGGGACGGAAATTCCAGGGACACCTGCAAGGTTAACCGGAATCGTTAAAATATCATTCGCATACATCGTAAGCGGATCGTCTGTTTTTTCGCCGATTTTGAAAGCAGGAGTCGGAGTCGTCGGTCCAACAATGACATCGTACTTTTCAAAAACATCTTCGAAATCTTTCTTAATGAGCGTACGCACTTTTTGCGCCTTTTTATAGTACGCATCATAGTAACCGGAGCTCAGTGCGAACGTTCCAAGCATAATCCGGCGCTTTACTTCGTTCCCGAAGCCTTCTGCACGGGTCTGTTTGTAAAGATCAATCAGGTTTTCCGCATTGTCTGTACGGTATCCGTAACGGATTCCGTCAAAACGCGAAAGGTTGGATGACGCTTCAGAGGATGCCAACAGGTAGTAGGTTGCAAGCGCATATTTAGAATGCGGAAGCGATACTTCTTCCCAAGTCGCTCCTTGAGCTTCCAGAACTTTAAGCGCTTCAAGCACGGAATTTTTCGCTTCTTCACTGACACCTTCACCAAGGTATTCTTTTGGAACCGCGATTTTCAGGCCTTTAATATCGCCTGTTAAGGAAGAAACATAGTCTGGAACATCCACATTTGCAGAGGTTGTATCCATTTGGTCTCCTCCCGCGATCGCTTGAAGAAGATACGCATTGTCTTCAACGGTACGGGTAATCGGGCCGATTTGGTCCAAAGATGACGCAAATGCCACAAGTCCGTAACGGGAAACACGGCCATACGTAGGCTTTAATCCAACAACCCCGCAATAAGCTGCCGGCTGACGGATCGAACCGCCTGTGTCAGACCCAAGTGAGAACGGAACCTCGCCTGCTGCAACAGATGCAGCCGAACCGCCGCTTGATCCGCCTGGTACGGTTTCAAGATTCCACGGATTTCTTGTCGGCTTGAATCCGGAGTTCTCTGTAGAAGAACCCATCGCGAATTCATCCATGTTCAATTTTCCGATCGTAACGGATTCTGCCTGCTGAAGCTTTTGCACAACCGTTGCATCGTAGATCGGCATGAAATTCTCTAAGATTTTACTGGAGCAAGTTGTACGAAGGTCCTTTGTTACGATGTTGTCTTTTACGCCGATCGGCATTCCAAAAAGGAGACCGAACTCATCGCGTGTACCGACTGCCTCGTCCAATTGTTTTGCATAAGAACGCGCGCGCTCTTCATCAAGCGTCATGAACGCCTGTACTTTATCTTCTACTTCGTTAATCCGTTTATAGGACTCATCAACAAGGTCCGTAACGGAAATGTCTTTTTTATGTAAACGCTGCTTTAACTCGGAAATCTTATGGTCAAATAATGACACCTAGGTTTCCCTCCCTTATTCAAGAATGGTCGGAACGCGGATGTATCCGTCTTTCTGGTCCGGAGCGTTTTTCACAACGTCCTCAACCGGAAGACCTTTAGCCGGCTTGTCCTCTCTCATTACGTTTTTCATATCCAATACATGAGTCGTCGGCTCAACGTTGTCCGTATCGAGCTCATTCAGCTGCTCTGCAAATGAAATAATGGCATCAAGCTGCTTCGAAAACATCTGAGCTTCCTCTTCTGTAATCGCAAGACGGGCAAGGTGCGCAACGTGCTTAACCTGATCAGTCGAAATGCGTGACATCAACTGTTCACCTCCAATAAAATCGTGCATAAACAATACTCTGATGATAACAAAATTTAGTGCTATAAAGCAAGGCATTGCGGGATTGGGGGGCGGCAGTTCACAGACTTGGCGGCTTGACAGCGGTTGGGGCGGCGGTTGGGCGGCGCCTGACCCGCGGTTCGCTAAAGGATGAAAGCTCCGGCACCGATGCTGTAAACCATTGGTACGCAAGGGCTGAGCGGCTTCAGTCTCTGTCCCCCGCTTCGGTGAAGGATGTGGGGACTGGCACGGTGCCAGTCCCGCTGTTTATTGCCGAACTAAAGCTCTGGCACCGGCTCTGTAAACCCTCGATACATAAGCCTTCACATGCTTCCGTCTCCGTCCCCCGCTGCGGTGATGCATGTGGGGTCAGGCGCCGCAGCGGGTGTGTTGGGGCGCCAGTCAATAAAGTTTGCACTGACCCCCGCTTCTCTACCGCACTAAACCTCCGTCCCCACCCCTCACCAGCCTTTGCCATCCGGAACTTACGCGGCTTCTTCCTCTGACCCCCGATGCGGTGCTGTGTTGAGGGTCAGTGCATTGCACTGACCCCCGCTTCTCTACCGCACTAAATCTCCGTCCCTACACCTCTCAAGCCCTTGCCCTCCGGCACTTTCTCGGCGTCCTCCTCTGACCCCCGTCGCGGTGCTGTGTTGAGGGTCAGTGCAAAAACCACAAAAACCAGGAGCAGCACCCTGCCCCCGGTTTTAAACCCTGTCACTTTGTAATCGTATGATCGTCAATTACCCGGCCATCACGTGCTTTAGCCGTAATCTTTATTCCATCTTCCCCTACCGTTACGCTGGAGTACACTTGTGTTTTCTCTTCAAAATACACATCCATGTAATCCTGCGGCACGGCGTCGTAGAATTTACCGGCGGTTGAGCCGGCGATCAGGTAAGTGGTGCCGCCTTTTTCCACTTGCTTGCCGTCTTTCAGTTTGTGCGTTCGAACGTAAGCATGGTCGTGGCCTGAGATGGCGAGGTCAATGCCTGCCTTGTCGAATGCGTTCGGGAATACACTTTTGACTGCTTCTGCTCCGCCTTGAGGATTGGAGTAGTATGGCGAGCGGTGATAGGTGACGATTTTCCATTTCTTTTTCGATTTAGCCATGTCTTTGATGAGCCAGTCTGCCTGTTTTTGGAGACCTGCGGTGTCCGTTTCGGTGTTCAGGACGGCGAAGTGTGCGTCGCCGTAGTCATAGGAGTAAACCGTTCCTTCAAAGCCGTCCGGGCCATTGTCCGGCATGTTGAACAGGCTCTTGAATGTGGTGACGCCAGTGCCGATGTTTTCATGGTTTCCGACGGTTGGCATGATGGCGGTGGAAGGCGCGAGTTCTTTGTCTTTCATAGATTCAAAGAATGCATTCCAGTGCGAGTATAGGTTTCCATCATCAATCATATCGCCGACGTGCATCATGAATGCGGCATCAGGATGGTCCGCTTTTGCTTTTTTAAACAGTTCCGTGTAGATGCCGAAGCCCGATTCCGTTTGGTTCGGCGGTGCCTGGGTATCTCCCATCAGCAGGAAGGTGAATGGGTCTTTCCGCGATTCGTTTGCTTTGATTTCTGCAGGTTCGCTCCATCCTTCAGGCGTTCCGTCTCCAGCGCGGTACATGTACATTTGTCCCGGTACCATTCCGATGACTTCAGCGGTATGTGCCTGAAGCTCGCCTTCGTCCATGGCAAGCGGTGTGCTTTTGCCATTTTTGGCTGTAAATCGTTTGCCGTTGAAGCCATCTTTCTTGTAATCTTCTAATTTGGCAATCTGAACGACAGAGTCTGTGACCTGCGGAGCTGTTGTCCAGCTGATATTGCGGCTTGATGGTTTGCCAGTAAAAGTAACGTTCAGTCTTTCCGGTTTGTTCGTTCCAAGATGCTTCAGCACATTTACTTCCTGTGTGAAGCTGTATTTATTTTCTTTTGCTGCCTGGATTGTTACTTTGCCGGGCATGACAGATAGCAGGTTCGTGTTAATGGTACCGTCTGAACCGGTTTTGCCAAGCGTCCAGTCACTTAGCTCTGCATCGGCTGCTTTGAGCCAGCCCTGCACATCTCCCAGGCGGACTTGAAGCCAGTCTCCCTCTGTTTTTGTCACAGCCAGCACAATGTTCTTTGATACCGGAGCCACCAATTCCGAGACGTCATTCGCTTCTTTTCGGATTTGAGTCATTTTCGCTTTTACTTTTGCAATCTTGTAATCCGGTGCTGTTACCTTTACTTCTGCTCCCTGAACAGGTTTTCCATTTTCATCCTTGACTGTTACTTTGGAGGGAAATCCAGTAGATGCCCGGTCGGTGCTGACATTGAAATGGGCTTTCAGATTTTTTTCGATGTCCGGTAGATACAGATCGGTTTCTCCAAGTGATCCTGAAACGAAGTCAACCGCTGCTTTTCCTTTTGCCGAAGCAGGGATGGAAAGCGGCACGATCCCAATTTCCATATCGCCTTTCAGCTTGTTCAATCCTTTTAATTCAAGCTCGATCGTACCGTCTTCTGTCATCTCGTTTTTTACAATCATATCGGAGGTAATGGATTCAGATAGCCTTACAGATTTGCCTTCTGTTTTTAAATTGGCTTTTAACTTCAGCTTCAGCGTATCCAGCTGCTCCGCTTTGCTTGCCTGAAGCTTGATCGGGAAAGCTCCGCCGATGTAGGCAGATTCAGGGGCAGTCGCTTTGAAGCCAGGCTGGCCGGCTTCGGTTTCAAACGTCCAGGACTTCGTTGTTTCGTTTCCGAAGTTGTCCTGAACGGTAAGCTTGGCCATATGGTATCCGTCCAGCATCGGGCTTCCCGGCTGGTAGGAAACTTTGCCGGATTCAGGATCAAATTGAGCTTTCACTTCTTTTCCGTCTACATTCAACGTAATGCGAGCCGGGTTGATCCCGGTGTCTTCATCCTTTGCGATGGCTGATATAACCGGCTTTGCATCGGTTACCTTTGCTTGATCCGAAGGCTGGATAGATTCGATCGATGGGTTTATTAAATCATCGTTTGTTTCGCCATATACTGCCCGGATGTTATCAACATAGATCGAGCCTGCATTTTTGTTGGCATCGCTCGTCTCCATGAGTCGGACGGGCAGGTCCATTTTTAAAGGAAGGGCCTTTCCTGCAGGTACTTTTGCTTCGACGTATTTCCAGCCGGTCCAGTCCATTTTCGTTGCAAAATCAAGAGCGAACGCGCTGTTGTTTCCATCTCTCATCTGACTTCTCAGCCAGTGGTTTTTTCCGTCGCCATATACCCACATTCCAATGGATTCCGGGTAATCTTCAATCGTGATTGGCTGCTTCGGATGGGCGTATGCACCAGAAGTTCCCGTTGTTCCTGAAAAATCGTAGTTGAGCTGAAGGGAGTGCTCTCCGAATCTGGCAGGCTCCGGATAGGTTGTCTGCTTGATGGAAATGGAGTTGAAGCGGGCGCCGCTATAGGTCCAATTTGCAAAATCCTTCTCAAAGTCTGCTAGAATGATTGGCAGCTTTCCTACTTGGATATCCATCGTATCGGTTATCCCTCCGTATTGAACGGTAATTTTCCCGGATGCCGCTTGGCTTGATGCCTTGAATATTCCATTTTTATCAACGGTTCCGATATTTCCTTCTATCTTCCATTCAAAAAGGGATGGATCGGCGTCAACCGTTTTCCCGTCAAGCATGGCTTTAGGAGCGAGGTTGATTTCATCTCCTTTTTTTACGGTTAAGGAATCCTGTGGAAGCTGGATGCTGCTTAATTTATCCGTTACGGTAATGGCCGATGATCCTTTCGCCCCGTCTTTATCCGCAAGGACCATGCCTTTTCCGGCTTTGCTTCCTGCAGTGAACAGACCTTTTTCATCCACTGTTCCGAGGTCGGTATCAGAGACGGACCAGTCCGCCTCCCCGCTTATTGGTTTAGGGAAGAAATTTGCATCCATTCCTTTTGCATCAAGATCCTCAGTGCTTCCCTTCAGCATGAGCAGGTGGTCGGGCTGCATCGCAAGCTGGCTCACGCTTCCCGGCTGAGCGGATGTTGTAATAAGAAATGAGTTAGCGACAGCGCGCTCAAAGCCATCGGAGGGACGATTGACGAGGCCCAGACCATCTTCACCCGGCTGTCTTGCTGCAAAGGTGGAGGATCCGCCGCCATCGAGATTCAATGCTTCTACAGCGCCCATTTCAAACATCATGTCACGAAGCTCGAAAACAGTGATTCCCTCTGAATATCCCGGTGAGCGGCCGTCAATGACCACAAAGAAAATCGTTCCGTCCGCCTTTTTACCGACAGCGGTCCGGGGAGCCACTGCTTTTGTAAAGTCATCTGAAACCAAATTGACCTTCTGGCCGTTTTGAACGAGCTTATGATTGCCGCTCAATCCTTCTTCCGCTTCCAGCCATTGAGATGATATCTGTGTTTCAATTTCAATTTCCTGACCCGGCTTTAGGTTTTTCACCTTTTCAGCACTGGTTCCATGGCCTGACAGAACAAGCTTTCCTTCTTCAATCAACTGATTGCCCTTTCCCTCAATAACCGATTCGACCTTTGCCTTCATTTTTCCCGGTTTATGTACATCCCCGGACTCGACTGTCAAAACTGCTTCCGTTCCGGCTGTGTTTGTCCCGGTTGACTTCAATGGATCTGAATATAAGACAAGCAGGTTATTTGATCTCGTTCCATTTAAATTATCAATATGCTGAATATTTCCGTCTGCATGCAGCTTGAATTGAACCCCTGGGATACCAAAGAGCGGTGTTCCATCCTTCTTCATCCCAAATGATTCCTTGTATCCCGATTTAAGGATGCGGCCATCGTGGATGACGGTTCCATTCGGAATTCCGCTGGACATGTTATAGAAATCTCCGTTAAACGCCCCTATTACAACCTGTCCGGGCTTTGAGACGGCAGCTGCCTGCTGGCGGACCGGCTGCATGCCAAGGTCTTTTCCATTTGGGAGACCCGCGTCGATGTCCAGATTTTGCGCATTCAAGTCCACGTTCATAACAAATGCTTCCTGCCTTCCGCGGCTGCTTCCTATTGTGACCGACTCCTGTTCAATTCCCGGTGCAATTTTTTTCTCCCACTGATCGATGACTTGTCCCAATGAATAGCCTGTCTCTTCCGCAGATGCGTTTTGAACTGGCAGCATCACTCCTGCGGCAGCCGTTTGAGCAGCTAATACAGATGCAAAAAGTACGGTTAATAACCTGCGTGGCTTTCTCATCTTCATCTCCCCGTTTCACCTTATTTTCAGTCTCTTCCCTCCAAACCGTATCACTTTGAATTGTAGTTTTATGAGAATTATTTTAAAGTTTTTGTAAATGAATGAAAATTAAGGATATCGCCCTAAATAACATTTAAAGAGTTTGTCGAAAAAGCAGGTCCTTTCAGTCTTGCATTTCCCTAAAATAGGCCAAATTTTATTTTCAGAATAGTTTTACTTCAATTCATTTGAGTAATCGCTTACATAACCATGAAACTTATACATCCCGCTACCGCTTCCAATTTCCGACACGTTTAGACTGCTTGAATATTGGGGATTAATTTGTTAGGTTAAGAAACCGTAAGCTGCGAACGGTGCTCGCCGCCATTTCACACCAGTTAAGATTCAGCGTAATCCCTTTCTTGATCAATCCTTCCTGTAAAAAGAGACCCTGATTTGTCATACATTGTTGTTTTTCTTCTCTGTCTGGATTCTCCAGATGACAAAGCTGCGCTAATTTTCCAGAAGGTAAAGCCGGAATTGCCGGCGGTAAGGGCTGTATTCTTTTTCGGGGTGAGCAGGATCACTTTCCTTGCTCGATTGAAATGACGACAAAATATGGATGACCGCTGTCCTTATAGCGGATGCATACGGCTTTTTTCACCGTATGGAGGGATGGTTCATCCCGTGTGAAAGGTTTTGAGCGGTTTGTTTAGTAGCAAAAAAAAATGAGAATAGGAGAGATATTGTGGAAATTGGAGTTTATATATCATTAGCTCTCTACTTCATTATGATGCTCGGAATCGGGTTTTATGCGTTTAAGCAATCTACCGGTGATGTAGAAGGCTATATGCTTGGAGGACGAGGACTCGGTCCTGCTGTTACGGCTCTTTCTGCAGGTGCTTCCGACATGAGCGGATGGATGCTCATGGGACTGCCTGGGGAAATGTATTCAACAGGGCTTGCTGCCATGTGGATTGCCATCGGATTAACGCTGGGAGCTTATGCAAACTACTTAATACTTGCTCCAAGACTTAGAACGTATACCATTGTAGCGAATAACTCGATTACAATTCCGGATTACTTCGAAAATCGTTTTCACGACAAATCCAAAATGCTTCGCCTTTTTTCCGGGATTGTTATCGTGATATTCTTTACGCTTTATTGTTCTGCAGGAATGGTTTCTGGAGGCACGCTGTTTGAATCCTCCTTTGGATTAAGCTATATGACCGGACTTCTGATAACAGCTGGTGTCGTAATCGCCTATACACTATTTGGCGGATTCCTTGCAGTGAGTCTGACGGACTTTGTACAAGGAATCATCATGTTTCTAGCGTTAGTGCTCGTACCTGTGGTTGCCCTGATTGATTTAGGCGGTTTAGGAACAACTGTTGATCAAGTAAAAGCCATCGATCCGAAATTGTTTGATGTATTTCGCGGAACGACCGTTCTAGGAATCATCGGATTTCTTGCATGGGGACTAGGCTATTTCGGACAGCCTCATATTATCGTCCGCTTTATGGCAATCAATTCTATTAAAGAATTAAAGCCGGCCCGCCGCATCGGGATGAGCTGGATGATTGTTTCGATTGTTGGTGCCTTGATGACTGGACTTGTCGGTATTGCTTATGTAAAAGCCAATCAAATTGACTTAGGTAACCCGGAAACGATCTTTATCAAATTTTCAGATGTTCTTTTCCATCCGCTTATTACAGGATTCTTGCTATCTGCAATTCTCGCGGCGATTATGAGTACGATATCCTCTCAGCTGCTTGTTACATCCAGTGCTCTGACAGAGGATTTCTATAAAACCTTCTTTAAACGCAATGCTTCAGATAAAGAACTGGTTATGGTCGGAAGACTGGCTGTGCTCGTTGTAGCGATCATTTCAATCCTGCTTTCCCTTAAGCCAAGCGGAACGATCCTTGATCTGGTCGGAAATGCATGGGCTGGATTCGGTTCCGCCTTCGGACCCGCGATCCTGCTAAGCCTTTACTGGAAACGCATGACGAAATGGGGGGCACTTGCCGGCATGATTACTGGTGCAGTCACTGTACTGATTTGGCTGACCATTCCTGGACTAACAGATTTCTTGTATGAAATGATTCCAGGATTCTTCTTAAGTCTTCTCGCTGTAATTGTGGTTAGCAAGATGACAGCAGAGCCTTCTAATGAAGTGATAGAGGGGTTCAAAGAGATGGAAACCGTATTGGCCAAAGAGACCAAATAAACGTTTGTTTAAATTTAGGAAAAGCCATTCAGCTTAAGGGTTGAATGGCTTTTTTCGCGTGTAAAAAAGCCCGCTGAACGAACTCAGCGGGCTTTTCTCTTATTCTATTAAAGCGTTTCAGAAGTCGTTTTCGCTTGCATATGAAGAACTAAATAGTCAGGTCCGCCTGCTTTTGAGTCGGTTCCGGACATATTGAATCCTCCGAATGGCTGATAACCTACAATGGCACCCGTACATCCGCGGTTGAAGTAAAGGTTTCCGACGTGGAAATCTTCTCTCGCCTGCTCGATGTGATCACGGTTGTTTGTAATAACAGCACCAGTCAGACCATACTCTGTGTTGTTGGCAATTTCAATCGCTTCATTGAAATCCTTCGCTTTGGCAATGGCAACAAATGGTCCAAAGATTTCTTCCTGCATAACGCGGGCTTTTGGATCAACGTCTGCCACAACAGTCGGCTGGATAAAGTAGCCTTTTGAGCTGTCCCCTTCTCCACCTGCCAGAAGACGTCCTTCGCTGCGTCCAATTTCAACATATTCCATAATTTTATCAAAAGCAGCCTGGTCGATAACCGGACCCATGAAAATAGAACCGTCAGTCGTATCGCCAACCGTTAACTCTTTTGTCAGCTCAATCACACGATCTACAACTTGATCGTATACATCTTCTACGATCACCGCACGGGAACAAGCGGAGCACTTTTGACCGGAGAATCCGAAAGCAGATTTTACAATCGATTGTGCAGCAAGCTCAAGGTCTGCCTCTTTATCTACTACAATCGTATCCTTACCGCCCATTTCAGCGATTACACGCTTCAGCCAAATTTGGCCTTCGCTCAATTTGGATGCGCGCTCATAAATGCGCAAGCCTACATCGCGGGAACCTGTGAAGGAAATGAAACGAGTGCGCGGGTGGTCAACCAAATAGTCTCCAACCTCTGCACCGCTTCCAGGAATATAGTTGACAACGCCCTTCGGAAGGCCTGCTTCTTCTAAAACTTCTATGAATTTCGCTGCCACAACCGGCGTCGTGGAAGCTGGTTTTAATAGAACTGTGTTTCCTGCTACAAGTGCAGCAACTGTCGTTCCAGCCATGATCGCAAATGCGAAGTTCCAAGGAGAAATGACCACACCTACTCCAAGCGGAATATAGCTGTAGCGGTTGTATTCGCCTTGACGGCTCTCAACCGGCTGTCCGTCTTTCAGCTTCAGCATTTGACGCGCATAGTACTCCATGAAATCAATGGCTTCTGCCGTATCTGCATCTGCTTCATTCCATGGTTTACCAGCTTCTTTAAGAAGCAAGGCAGAGAACTCATGCTTGCGGCGGCGTACAATGGCTGCAGCACGGAAAAGAATATCTGCGCGAACCTCTGGCTTCGTCTTGCGCCATGTATTGAACGTCTCATCAGCAACCTGCATCGCTTTTTCCGCAATCTCGCGAGTTGCTTTAGAAACGCGTCCGATTACCTCTTCTTTATTTGCCGGATTAATAGAAACAATTTTATCTTCAGTGGAAATTCTCTCTCCACCTACAATCAAATCGTAATCTTTCCCAAGATAGGATTCTACTGTTGCCAATCCTTTCTCAAAATCCTGCTTATTAGAATCTACCGAAAAATCCGTAAACGGCTCATGCTTGTAAGGTACTACCATTAAAATACGCCTCCTTTTAAAATAAAACGGTTACAAATCTATCTTAACTGATTATTCCCAACCATTCAAACATAGAAATGATTGTTACAAATTTTATTTTACTAAGAAAAGCGGAGGGCGCTTGCTCAGCGCTGAGAGACGGTGGAGCCGGAACTGACAAAGTCGCTCTTTGACTTTGACAGGGCCGGCGAAGCGGCCGAAGCGCTAGCGCCCGGAGCTAGACACGGAAACCAAGTTCGAAAGGGCGCTTGCCAAGCGCTGAGAGACGGTGGAGCCGGAACTGACAAAGTCGCTCTTTGACTTTGACAGGGCCAGCGAAGCGGCCGAAGCGCTAGCGCCCGGAGCTGGACACTAAGAAAAGCGGAGGCGGCTTGCTAAGCCTCGACAAGCATAAGACAATCAGCCGGAGGAAGGCATAAAGGAAGTTCGGGGGAAGTTCGCGACGTCCTGTCGCTCCCCCGAACTGACCCGCCTCCTGCGGGCCTCCGTAGGATGAGGGGCTTATGACCTCGAGAGGCTAGCCGCCGGAGCTAGACACGGAAACCAAGTTCGAAAGGGCGCTTGCCAAGCGCTGAGAGACGGTGGAGCCGGAACTGACAAAGTCGTTCTTCCTTTGACTTTGACAGGGCCGGCGAAGCGGCCGAAAGAACAGAAATGTAAACGCGGCGCCTGACCCGCTATCCTTTAAAGCATCGGGGGACAAAGACTAATGTCTGCAATCCCTTCTATACCAGGCAGTTAATCGCTTAGGTGCCAGAGCTTTAATCTGGCAGAGAACAGCGGGACTGGCACGGTGCCAGTCCCCTCATCCTTCACCGCATCGGGGGACAGAGGCAGTGTTCTGCAAACCCTTGCGTCCCAGCGGTTTCCCGGGCAGGTGCCGGAGCTTTCATGCTTTAGCAGAGTGCGGGTCAGGCGCGCACAGGTCCACTGGTCCACCGGCGTACTCAATTGCGCACAGGTCTCCACCCAGCGCTCAGCTGCACCAGTCACACGAATATTCGCCACAACCGCCCCCCACCGCACAGAAAAAGACTGCCCGCATCATTCAGACAGTCTCAAAAACATTATTTAAATATATGCGTAACAGGTTTCTTATCCCCTGCTTTGCGGGTGATAAGGGCTTCCTGTCCGCCGGTGGAGGTGATGTTGATTTCCAGGTCAATGTAGTCCTGCGGGAAGTACTGGTTGATTTTTTCGATGACGAATTGGGTGAGGCCGATGACCTCTGCTTTTCCGTAAAACTGCATGGGAATTTCGATTTTCAGTTCCTTCAGTTCATCGTCTTTATAATGGGCTTTTCCGATTACGCCCGTGTAGTTAGGGAAGTAATCGCCGATTTCTTCTTTGAAGCGTTCAAATGTATCCGCGTCTTCCGGTTTTTCTGATTTGGCTTCCGGTGATGGGAAGAATTGATAGCTTTCGTTGATATCCTTCCAGCCTTCCAGGTTGCTGCTTCCCGGTTTTGCTTCGCTTTTCGCGATAAATTCTCCTGGCACGATTGAGGATTTCGGCTGCTGGACATACAGTGCTACTGTTATCGGGACATCTGCCAGTTCTTTGTTTTGGCGTGTTTGCTTTACAATTTGAGCGGCAATTTTTTCGCCTTCCTTGCGGATGGTGGAGCTGTCCAGTTTAGTCTCTTTTGCAATATCATCCTGCTTATAATAATGAACGGAGTTTAAGGCAACCCCGATCATGACACCGCCAAGCTCGATCGTTTTGTCGTCTACCCTCTTGAAATAGTTTTGTTCAAGGACACTTGCCAGATATTTTGGAGTGTCTGTTGCTTCAAGGTCGGATATGACCGGATTGAGCCCGGCGTTGCTGAATTCCTGTTTGCTGTCTTTAGCTTCTTTTTCTTTTGTTTCGAGTGCTTTTCCTTCGTACTTATACCTTAGCCAGCCGCGTACCTGATCTTCTTTCAGATATTGGCCTTCTTGATAATAGTAGTTGTTTTTCGATGGAAATGACTCTTGAGCGAGGTCCATCAAGCCTGTTTCGAACTGGTCAAGGTCAAGTCTTGTGTTCAGGTTTTCAGCCGTAAGACCTCTTGCTGCTCCCGTTTTGAACGGGAGGACAACGCTGTAGTCAGCGTCAGAGATGGTGCTTTTCGGAATAATCGCCTTCTGCTTTTCGTTGTTTGTTTCCTGAACGACTTCATTGTCATCTCCGAAGCTTGGTGCGCATGCACTTAACAGCATGCTGCAGGCCGCCAGGATGACGATCCATTTTTTCAAAGAATGCCCACTCCCTGCTTTATTTCTTTAATTCCTCTATCATTCTTACTTCATCCCATATTTCAATGCTTAGCTCTTGTGCTTTTGACAGCTTGCTCCCTGCTGCTTCCCCGGCTATCAGGAGATCTGTGCTTTTGCTGACACTGCCTGTTACTTTTCCGCCCAATGCTTCAATCTCGGCCTTTGCTTCATTTCGGCCCATTTCCTCAAGCTTGCCGGTCAGCACAATGGTTTTGCCGGCAAAGTAGGAGTCGATTTCTTCAGGTGCGACAAGCTTCGGCCCTTTATAATTCATATTTACTCCATGGCTTTTCAATTCATCGATGAGCTGGGCCACTTCCGGTTTTTCAAAATACGTAACGACGGCATCGGCCATTTTGTCCCCAATTTCGTTAATAGCGAGCAGTTCTTCACGGCCTGCTTCCATAAGGCGGTCCATCGTTTCAAAATTCTGAGCCAGTGTTTTTGCAGCTTTTGAGCCTACATGGCGGATTCCGAGTCCGAACAGAAGTTTTTCAAGAGAATTCTCTTTTGATTTTAAAATGGCATTCAATAGATTCTCCGTTGATTTCTCACCCATCCGGTCAAGTGCGAGCAGCTGATCTTTTGTGAGCTCGTACAAATCTGCCACATCGGTTATTAATCCTTCCTGAAAAAGCTGGGCAATCACGCGCTCGCCAAGACCGTCAATGTTCATGGCGTTTCTTGAAACGAAGTGAATCAAACCTTCGCGAAGCTGGGCAGGGCACATCGGATTAATACATCTTAATGCCACTTCCCCTTCGATGCGGACGAGTTCACTGCCGCATTCCGGACATTCGGTTGGCATCGCGAATTCTTTTTCGTCACCGGTTCGGTGGTCGGCGAGAACATTTACGACCTCTGGAATAATATCTCCCGCTTTTTTCACGATCACGTAATCACCTAAACGGATATCCTTTTCACGAATCAGGTCTTCATTGTGCAAGGAAGCGCGCTGAACAGTCGTCCCCGCTACCCGGACAGGTTCAAGAATGGCTGTAGGTGTAATGACTCCGGTTCTTCCCACGTTCAGTTCAATATCAAGCAGCTTTGTCATCACTTCTTCTGCCGGGAATTTATAGGCAATGGCCCAGCGCGGGCTTTTCGCTGTAAATCCAAGCTGCTGCTGCTGGCTTAGCGCATCTACTTTGATGACAACTCCGTCAATTTCGTATGGAAGTGTATTGCGCTGCTCCTGAATGGTGTGCAAAATTTCAATGACTTCATCAATGGTTTCGCAGTTCTTTCTTTCAAGATTCGTTTTGAAGCCAAGCTCATCCAGAAGATCAAGACCTTCACTTTGTCTTTCAACTCCTGTTTCACCGAGGTCTCCAATACCATAGACGAAAATGTCGAGATTACGTTTCGCGGCAATTTTCGGATCGAGCTGGCGCAGAGAGCCGGCAGCCGCATTCCGTGGGTTTGCAAACGGCTCTTCCTCCAGCTCAATTTTTTTCTCGTTTAGCTTTTCAAACGATTTTTTCGGCATAAATGCTTCGCCTCTTACCTCAATGGATAAGGATTTTCTCAGGCGGAGCGGAATTGAGCGGATCGTACGGAGGTTTTCGGTAATATCCTCCCCGATGGAGCCATCCCCTCTTGTCGCTCCCTGGACGAACACTCCGTTTTCATAACGGAGCGATACAGCGAGGCCATCGATCTTTAACTCTACGACATATTGGACATCGTCTCCTGCATTCTGGCGGACACGGCGGTCAAAATCCCGCAGATCCTGATCATTGAATGCATTGCCGAGGCTGAGCATCGGCGTTTTATGCTCGACCTTGCTGAAGCCTTCCAAAATCGCTCCGCCAACACGCTGGGAAGGGGAATCAGGCGTTTTCAGCTCCGGAAACTGCTCTTCAAGACTGATCAGCTCATGAAGGCGCTGATCGTATTCGGCATCAGGCACACTTGGTTTGTCCAAGACGTGGTATTCATAATTGTAGCGGTTTAAAAGCTCATGCAGCTCCTGAACTCTCTTCTGGGATGATTGAAAATCGGTCATAATCCCAACCCTTTCCTAAAGCTATCCGTGATTATTACATTTTTTTTATGGGAGCAAATGCTGCAAGAAGCCTCTTAATGCCTACCGGACTCGGGAAGGCGATATCAAGTTCCTTGCTGTCACCCTCGCCCTTCACACTGACAACGGTTCCGACACCCCATTTTTTATGCTCGGCTTTGTCGCCAACACCCCAGTCAAATCCTTCTCCACCAGTTGAAGCTTTAACCGGACGTTGGACCTGGGCCATGCGCTGGCGGTCCCGCTTCGTATTGCCGAACGGGGTGGTCATCATTTTTTTACTCTCATTTAGGTTTTCCAATAATTCCTCAGGTATTTCAGCAATGAACCGGGATTCGGGATTCATATTGGTCCGGCCAAAAAGCGTCCTCATCTGGGCATTGGTTAAATACAGCTCTTCTTCAGCCCTTGTAATCCCTACATATGCAAGTCTGCGCTCTTCTTCCATCTCTCCTTCTTCCATGAGAGAACGGCTGTGAGGGAATACTCCCTCCTCCATTCCCATAAGGAAAACGACAGGGAATTCCAGCCCTTTTGCCGAGTGGAGCGTCATAAGAACGACCGCATCCTGTTTTTCCTGTTCTTCTTCACTCAGCGAGTCGATATCGGCAATGAGCGCGAGATCCGTCAGGAAGGAAACAAGGGTTTTATCTTCGTTGTTTTTTTCAAAGTTTTGCGTTACAGACAGGAACTCATCGATATTCTCAAGGCGGCTTTGTGCTTCGATGCTCTTCTCCAATTTCAGCATTTCTCTGTAGCCGGATCTCTCAAGAATTTCTTCCGTTAATTCTGTGACGGATAAATAATCCTGCATACCGGTGAGGTTGCGGATTAAATCACGAAATTCAATCAGTGCGTTCGTCGCCTTTGCCGGCAATCCAATGAAGTCTACCTCGTGAATGGCCTGGTACATGGAAAGATCATTTTCTGCCGCATAGCCTGCCACACGGTCGATTGAAGTCGCTCCAATTCCCCGCTTCGGCACATTAACGATTCTGGCGAAGCTGATGTCATCATCCGGATTCGCAATCATCCGAAGGTAGGCGAGCAAATCCTTGATCTCTTTCCTGTCATAGAACTTGATGCCCCCGACGATTTGATACTGAATGCTGGACTTGATCAGGATTTCCTCCATTACCCGTGATTGTGCATTGGTGCGGTAAAGGATCGCACAATCTGAAAACTTCCTTTTTCCCTGATCGTACAGCTCCTTGATTTTCCCCGCGACGAATTGGCCTTCTGCTGATTCAGAGTCTGCGCGATAGTAGCTCAGCTTCGTTCCTTCAGCATTTTCCGTCCAAAGATTTTTCGGCTTGCGGTTGGAGTTATTCTGAATGACCTGATTCGCTGCAATCAAAATTCTTTGTGTTGACCGGTAGTTTTGCTCAAGCATGATCACTTCTGCATTCGGATAATCCTTTTCAAAGGAGAGAATGTTGGAAATATCCGCTCCGCGCCATGCGTAAATGGACTGATCCGAATCCCCTACCACACACAGGTTACGGAAACGGGAGGCCATCATTTTGACAAGAAGATACTGTGCTCTGTTTGTATCCTGATACTCATCCACGTGAATATATTGAAACTTGCGCTGATAGAATTCAAGGACCTCAGGAACTCTTTCAAATAGGCGGATGGTCGTCATAATCAAGTCATCAAAGTCCAGCGACTGATTTTTCAGCAGCTTTCTCTGATAATCGGTGTAAATATCGCTGACGATTTGCTCGAACATACCGCCAGTTGAGGACTTGGCGTATTCCTCCGCATCAATCAATTCATTTTTTGCCGAACTGATCGAGCCTAAAATGGCACGGGGATCATATTTCTTCGGATCAAGGTTCCGTTCCTTAAGGATGGACTTTACGACGGACAGCTGATCGGCTGAATCGAGGATGGAGAAATTCCGGTTCACTCCGATCCGATCGATGTCCCTTCGTAAAATACGGACACACATGGAGTGGAACGTTGAAATCCAAATATCATCGGCTCCTGGTCCAAGAAGGCGTCCAATCCGCTCCTTCATCTCTCTTGCTGCTTTATTTGTGAAGGTCAAAGCAAGAATGTTCCAGGGAGCCACTCGTTTTTCTGCCATTAAATAAGCAATCCGATGAGTAAGCACTCTGGTTTTTCCGCTTCCCGCTCCAGCCATAATTAAAAGAGGGCCATCAGTAGCTTTTACGGCCTTCCCCTGCTCTTCATTTAATCCGTTTAATAACTGCTGTGCTATAAAATCCACTATTTCCACCGCCTAACCAAACGTTTGTTCTTACTTTTATTTTAATTCTATCCACTTGTTTTTGCAATCAGCTTTTCACTGCGCCAACGGTTTTTAGAGCTGCCTTTAAATCGTCGTAAATGACATTCCCGACAATGACCGTATCCGCGAATTCAGCCATTTCCGCTGCTTTCTCAGGAGTCGTGATGCCTCCTCCGTAAAACAGCTTTGTGCTGTTCAAAACGGATTTCACTTCTTCCACAACATAAGGATCTCCATATGTACCGCTGTATTCCAAATAGAATATCGGCAGATGGAACATATTTTCCGCCATCCGGGCGTAGGCTTTTACATCCTCAAGCTCAATGGTAGTATCGGCATCCGTCAGTTTAGCGGCCTTGCAGTCTTCATTTAAGATGCAATAGCCTTCCACAAGCGTTTCATCCCAGTCCATCAATTCCCCGAATTCTTTTAGCGCATTTTTATGAAGCCCGACAATCCACTTTGGATCGCGGCTGTTGAAAACCGTCGGGATAAAATAAAGATCAAATCCGGGAACAATGGCTTCCAGGTTCGAAACCTCCAAAACACATGGTACCAGGTACCGTCTAACACGGGACATTAAATTTAAAATATCCTCTTCGTTTATATGATCGCTTCCGCCAATAATAATCGCATCTGTCCCCGATTCACAAACCTGCTCCAGGTCTTCATCCGTAATCAGCTTGTCCGGGTCTAGCTTAAACGCGTGGCGCCATTCTTTTACATCGTACATCATGTACGCCTCCCTTTTAACCATTTCATTATTATATCAAATTAAGGTGGGTTGAACACTATTAGCCGGGCATTGATTGATGGAAAAGAAGCACAAAAAAAAGACACCTCAGCGGGCGTCTCTCTTATGATTCATTTGGCTGTTTATGAATGCGCTCAAGCGCCATTGTATAAGCATCGTTTCCATAATTCAGGCAGCGCTTTACTCTGGAAATGGTTGCTGTGCTTGCACCCGTTTGCGTCTCAATTTTATGATACGTAAACCCTTCGCGAAGCATTCTTGCCACTTCAAGGCGCTGTGCCAAAGATTGAATTTCATTCACCGTGCACAAATCGTCAAAAAACCGATAGCATTCATCCAAATCTTTTAGGGAGAGCACTGATTCAAACAGTTGATCAAGCTCTTTGCCGCGCAATTTATCAATTTGCATGCAGTCATTCTCCTTTTTATATGTTAATCTATGGCATTCAGTCTAAAATTCAAAGGAAATGGAAGAAAATAATATATTAGTTATAATTATTCGTTATCCTTTCCTATTTTAACGCATTATCGACGGAAAGAGTATCGTTTTTTTCTTCACGTCGAAAATTCCCCTTGGTGTAATCCGGACAAATGGGAGATGGGTGGAGGAAAGGAAAAACAGCGTGTAAATCGGATCCTCGAATGCGTATCCTCTCTCCTTAAGAAAGGAATGGAACTCCCGGTATTTATCCATCAGCTCAGGCAGCTCTGCTTTGGAAGCCGTCCCGTTCAGTTCAAGCTGAAGTTCATAACGGATGCTGCCATCCTCACAGATGACAATGCCGCCGCCGATTTCAACCATCTGTTTATAAGCGGCAATCATATCTTCCTTATTTTTGCCGATAAGCAAAATGTCGCCAGTAGCCGAGAAGGAGCTTGCCAGGCCTTTTACTCCGCCAAATCCTTTCAGTACGGTGTTAATTCTCCAATTTCCATTCCGGTCAATCAAAGCCAGAAATGATTCATCATGGTCAGTGGATAATTCATCTGTGGCCAAATCCCGGCTGACGGAATAGGGCTGCATGATGACGCCATTCACCATGTGCAAACCGAGCGGCATGGAAAACTGAAGGTCATCCATCGTCAGCCCCCACGTCATGCTGAGAGGAGAAAATCCGCAGTCCTTCCACGGCAGCTCCTCCAAATCCTCTTGAACATTTTGACGATTCTTTTTCAGCCATTTCCCTTTTGCCATGACATGAACCGGATTCGGCTTTGAAGGATCCTCTAAGAAGTTCAATGTTGCAAAACGGCCTGCTGCAGCCGAGCCAAGCATATGTTCAATTCCATAGTAGCGTGCAATATTGAAGCTTGCCATATGATACGCATCAATTGGATCGACTCCTTCGTTCAGCGCCATCTCTATTAAAGGATTCGTCACCCCGTTTTGATAAAAAGCCGGGGTTGCCCCGTCTGTCGTTAAAAATAAATGCTCATAGGAGGCGATCGGCAGTTCCTTGATTTCCTTCAGCAGTTTGGGAAGATCCGGTCTGATTGAAGAGTGTCTGAGTGCAACCGTGTAGCCTGCAAGCAGCCGCGAGTAAACCTCTTTGCCAGTCATTGCTTCATGATCGGCATCTATTCCAAAGAGCTTCATCTTAGTTAGTGTTTTTTCAGATGCTCCAGGGAAATGCCCTTCCACACGCTTGCGTTTCTTTTTAGCCTCCTGAATCCGGTCAAGCATGAGGTCATCTCCGGAAAGCAGGCTTGGCCATCCCGTCAGCTCGCCTCCCTGCAAGACGCAATCATGGTCGAGCCATGCGGAAATCCTGTCAGGAGAAAGGATGAAATCTTCCTTTTCAACTTCAGATTGAAGATCGAACCGAGCCCACCAAAAATGATGAAAGAGCTCCTCTGAACAGTGTCTCAACAAAGTAAGCGCTTTCTTTTGATCGTTTTGAAACAGCAGGTTTAAATTGTCGCTAATCAGCGTTGTTGTTCCATATTGAGCCGCATATCGGGCCAATGTCTGGGGATTATATAACTGAAAAGGATGGGCATGAGGCTCAATATATCCCGGTACAAGATACAGCCCTTCACAATCCATGATTTCGGTCTGGTCTGAATGTTTCGGAAGCTCTTCGCCTATATAAACAATGCGATCTCCATATATCCAAACGTTTCCATGGATCCATTGCTTCAAGTATGAGTTTAAAATGACCGCATTCTTCAAGAGGATTGTCGGCGCCATTTCCTGGTCAAGTACTTGGATTTGTTCGCGAATCTGGTCATTTTTCCAAACGGCACGGTGTTCCGGCATCGAAGAATCCTCCTTCTGAAATCATTAGGCAAACGCTTTCACAAAAGTGCAGTTTGCGTCCTTAATTTTCCTTTTCATGTTATCACAATTAATACGTTAATGCATAAAAGAACAAAATAATTTGAAAACTTTTCACAATTTAAGGAGGTCTTCCCATGATTAAACCTAATATCGGCATTGTGAATGCCCTGATTCGCATTACGGCCGGATTAACATTAGTTGCTGTTGCTTCTGCCAAATATTCAAAAAAACCATGGAGAGAGTCACTCATTCTTCTGATCATTCTTGGAGCTATGAAAGTTGGAGAAGGAATTCTGCGCTTCTGCCCGCTGACGCTTATGTATGATCAGGCGAAAGAAACGAATCAGGATGATGAGCACAGCGGTGAAACCTATAATCCTTCTTGAGATCGTAACATTTGCAAGCGGGTCAGTCCCGTTTTACTTTAAAGCAAATGGGGACGGAGACCAAACACCGGGAAGCCTTTAGTTGCAATGTGTTCCAGCGCCGGTGCCGGAGCTTTACTTCTTTATTAGAGTGCGGGACTGACCCGGTGCCAGTCCTGCACTGCTTTAACGGAGAAGGGGACTAAGACGAATAGCCGCGGGCCTTTGAGCGGCAAAGCCTCTCGGTAACCGGTGCCCAAGCTTTATTCTTTTATCACACCAGGGGACAGACCCCTCAAAATGAGGTGATGTATTGGGGTTTCTTGAATACATGAGAGACATGATTTTTGTTTACGCTTCTCTGATCGGCGGAATTGTGGCGCTGGCGTTTGTTTTTGTAAGAAGGAAAAGACGGGTTAGATAGATGAACGTCCTGTTTGCGGGACGTTCTTTATTTTACTAAAGAATTCGCTTTATGGTCCGATATACCTAATATATACGTGGGATTTGGAGGACAATCGAATGACAATTACTCAGGTCTTAAGTACAGATGCCGTTTTAAAAGCGCTGGAAACACATTTGGCTATGATTGAATTCAATTTGAACAAAGAAGTCATCTGGGTAAACGGGAATTTTTCTTCAGCGATGGGCTACCGGCCCGAAGAAATGACCGGGATGAAGCACCAGGAGTTTTGCACAGAAGCATTTCAGAATAGCGAGGAATACGAGGCCCTGTGGTCAAATTTGAAAAAAGGGCTGAAGTTTCAGGAGAAAATATTGCGCGTGAGCAAAAACGGTAGTCTGCTTTGGTTTGAGGCAACCTATATTCCCGTGGCAGATGAAACCGGAGAAGTAACAGCCGTTTTAAAAATTGCTACCAATATAACGGATCATGAAAGCAGAACGCATACCATTATATCCGACCTGAAAAGCATGCCTGAAGAATTAGCGGATCTGGTCGTTGCCAATACAAAGGAAAGCATTCAGGCAGTCCAGGCCCTGCAAAACCAAACCGATTTGATTAGCCAGACCTCCAAAACCATCAGTCATATTTCATCACAGACCAATATGGTCGCCTTAAATGCGGCAATTGAAGCAGCACGGGTTGGCGAGCAAGGAAAAGGCTTTAAAGTGGTCGCAGATGAAATCCGCAGATTATCAACGAACGTTGACGAAGCAATTGATAAAGTTAACTCCAACGTGGAGAACATCACAAAAGAAGCGCAAAAAGTCAGCAGCATCACAAACAGCCTCCAAACCATCATCAAAGAGACTCAAATAAAATTTTCCGCTACGATTACTGAATTTGAAGAAACGGCCAAATAAAAATCCTTTTTTCCAAACTGCTTTTTGAGGGTCAACGCTGACGGTTTTATAGCAGCCTTGTCCCTTATTCGTTTCTATCATTTCTCAGCTTTGTATTTGGGTACTCTGCCAGAAACAAATTAAAAGCATGATCATAGTCTCTATTTTTTAGCAGCATATTGAAAATTCCACATCTTTTCTCTCCCTTTAATATCTCCAAAAACCTTAAAATCACAGAAAACCCCTTTAAATCTATTAATTATGACAGGTAAATAACATCCTTTACAGATCATAGCCCCTTCCTCCCAACCCCTGAAATATACTGATCTTTATATGAACCTCCTCCGTATGCTTGGTGATTCTAAATTTTAAGGAGGAGATTTTGAATGTTTAAAACCATCGCAACATCAGGATTAGCCCTTTCACTCGCTTTGGGAGCAGCAGGCGGAGCCGCATCTGCACAAGAGAAATCAACAGACTTGGATTTAGAAACGGTGCTGGATGCGAAGTATGAGTCCAAACAGTCCTTTTCTTACAATGAATTCAGCAAATGGGCTGAAGAAAATGACTGGCAAGCCGGTGATTTGGAAAAATGGGCCGATGAAAAAGGCATGAGCGAAGATGAAATGCAGGACTGGATGGAAAGCATGGGCTGGAGCTATGAGCAAAGCCAGGAGCTTGATTTAAATGTTGGGGCCAGCTTATCGTTAAGCAGTATTTTAAATGACGAGGATGAAGGCAGCAGTGATAACGAAGACGAAGATGATGATGGTCTGCTTGGCGGTTTGCTAGGCAACATCCTATAAAAAATGAGGACAAGCCTCCGCATGTGCGGAGGCTTGTTTTATATGGTGCTCTTAATATGTGCAAGGTGATGCCTTCCATGCCAGGCATACAGACCAATGTTTCTCCCGAGTGATACCTCGCCGGAGTCTGGATGTACGAAAACCCGTTTTCGATCAGAATGAGTCAGGCTTCGCAGCACATCCACCAGCCGGATATGAAGGGCTTCAATCAGCTGAAGCGAAGGCTCAACAGGCAAACTTGAGTCCGAAAGCCTGGCCCATGCGCCTTCATTGTATGGTTTGATGAGCGGCCGTTCTTCTGTCATGGCAAGCTTAAATCGGATAAACGCATTCATATGGCTGTCAGCCAGATGGTGGACGACTTGGCGTACAGTCCATCCGCCGGGACGGTATGGGGTATCCAGCTGCTGTTCCGTAAGGTGGCCTGCCGCTTGGCGCAGCTGCTGAGGCAGTTCTTCAATTTGAGTGATCCATTTCTCCACCTGTTCGTTTGAAATGTTCCCTTCATGCTGGAAGGTTCCTATCGGGTACTTTTCGTCCATGGCTCATTCCTCCTTCCTTATATTTTATTGGATATGGGTTCTTTTTAGTATGGCTTGTTTTGTAAGGGGAGGGCGTTATCGAATTCTCCCGAATAATCGATATTCTCCTATTTTCGCCTATAAAAATAAAAAATCGTCGATATCCTATAAAAATCGTCGATATATTGATATTTTCGCCGATATATCCTTTTTTTCGCCGATATCGGAGCAGCATATACTAAAAACCCCCTTTTCAGTAGGGGGTTTTTGCTGTAATAGCTTTATTTCCAATATCCGTCCGGTAAAAAACGCCGTTCCCGTCCATATATCGAATCGATTTATATGCTTTTTCCTGTGCTTCCTGTATGGTCCTGCCGTTTGCAGAAACTGCGAGAATCCGGCCGCCGTCGGAAACGAAGGTGTCTCCAGAGCGTTTTGTACCTGCATGAAATACCGCAGCTTCACCCCCGGCTTCAGCCAGTCCGTTCAGCATCGTTCCTTTTTCGTACGCTTCCGGATATCCTTCTGAAGCAAGCACCACGGCAACGGCGGCTTCATCTGTCCACTCAATTTCAAAGTCCCGGCCTTCCATCACTGCTTCGATCACGTCGACCAGGTCGCTCTTCATTCTCGGAAGAACGGCTTGTGTTTCCGGATCACCGAAGCGCGCGTTGAATTCGATGACTTTCGGACCGTCTGCCGTCAGCATGAGTCCTGCGTATAAGATTCCGGTAAAAGGTGTCCCCTCTTGTACAAGGCCCTTCGCAGCCGGCACAAGCACGGACCGGATCGCTTCAGCCACCGCCTCTTCCGGTATTTGCGGTACAGGAGAGTAGGCGCCCATTCCTCCTGTGTTCGGTCCGCGGTCGCCGTCAAATGCACGTTTGTGATCCTGCGCGATGACCATTGGATACACTTTTTCTCCATTCACGAAGGCCATGAGGGAAAATTCTTCTCCCTCTAGAAAATCTTCTATGACAACGGATTTACTCGCCTCCCCAAACTTTTCATCGAGGAGGAAATCCTTCAGGCACTGAAGTGCGTCCTCCATTGTCATGGCAACCGTGACCCCTTTTCCGGCTGCCAGTCCGTCCGCTTTGATCACAATCGGAACCCCGTTTGTCTCCACATACGCCCGTGCTTCTTCATAGGAGGTAAAAGCCGCATATCCCGCTGTCGGAATGCGGGATTTCTCCATCAGCTCTTTCGCAAACTGCTTGCTGCCTTCCACCATCGCCGCCTGGCTTGACGGTCCAAAAATCCGCAGCCCCTCTTTTTCAAAGGCTTCTGTGATTCCCTCGAGTAAAGGGACTTCAGGACCAACCACCGTTAATCCGACTTCATTCTCTTTTGCAAAAGCAATAAGGCCGGCAAAATCAAGCTCGTCCACTGGAACTCTTTCCGCACAATCGGTCATTCCGTCATTTCCCGGTGCCGCAAATACTTTTTCTGCCCTGCCGGATTGAGCGAGCTTCCATGCGATGGTATGCTCGCGGCCTCCGCGTCCGATTACGAGTACGTTCAAAAGGATCGCTCTCCCTTCTTAATGCTTGAAATGGCGAATGCCTGTGAATACCATTGTGATGCCATGCTCATCTGCAGCGCGAATGGAATCTTCGTCTTTGATGGAGCCTCCCGGCTGAATGATGGCCGTGACGCCGGCTTTTGCTGCGGCTTCCACTGTATCTCCCATTGGGAAAAATGCGTCGGATCCCATTGCGCTTCCTCCTGCTTTTGCTCCGGCTTGTTCAATCGCAATTTTTGCAGAGCCGACTCGGTTCATCTGTCCTGCTCCGATTCCAATTGTCATTTCATCCTTCGCTAAAACAATCGCGTTGGATTTCACATGCTTGACCACTTGCCAGGCAAGTTTCAAATCCTTCCACTCCTGTTCCGTCGGCTCACGCTTTGTTGGAATGGAAACTTCCGCATCATCAATTGTCAGCGTATCCTCGTCCTGGACCAGCATACCGCCTGCAACGGACACAAGCTGCTTGGCTGCTGCTCCTTTTTCCTCCTGTTCAATCGTCAAGAGTCGGAGGTTCTTTTTGGACGTCAAAATTTCCAATGCCTCCTCTGAAAAGGAAGGCGCAATAATAATCTCAAGGAAAATTTCATGCAGTTTCTCAGCTGTTGCCGCATTCACTTCTCTGTTCAACGCGATGATTCCGCCGAAAATAGAGGTGGGATCTGCTTCAAAAGCACGCTGATAGGCTTGTTCAATGCTATCGGCTGTTCCGACTCCGCATGGATTCATATGCTTAACGGCCACAGCTGCCGGCGCTGCGAATTCACGGACAATTTGAAGGGCAGCGTCTGCATCTTTAATATTGTTATAGGAAAGCTCTTTGCCGTGAAGCTGCTTCGCTTCCGCAATGGATGCCTTCCGTTTAAGAGGCGTTTGATAGAATACAGCCTGCTGATGCGGGTTTTCTCCGTAGCGCAAATCCTGTTTCTTTTCATATGTAACGGTCATCGTTTCAGGATTTTCTTCTCCTGTAATGGATGTCATGTATTCTGCAATCAGAGCATCATAGGCAGCTGTGTGTCTGAATACTTTCGCAGCAAGCCTGCGTCTGAATTCAAGATTTGTGTCTCCGTCTTTTTCAATTTGATCCAGAACGGAATTATAATCAGCAGGATCAACAATCACCGTAACATCCCCGTGATTTTTAGCCGATGCACGAAGCATGCCGGGGCCGCCGATATCGATATTTTCAACTGCTTCATCGAATGTGAAATCCGGTTTGGAAATCGTTTCTTTGAACGGATATAGATTCACGACAACTAAGTCGATTGGCTGAATGCCGTTCTCTTTCAGCTGATTCATATGACTCTCGTTGTCTCTTACGGCAAGAAGTCCGCCGTGAATGGCCGGATGAAGAGTTTTGACGCGGCCATCCATGATTTCAGGGAAGCCTGTTACCTCGGAGATACCGATTGTCTTTACTCCCGCATCCTGAAGCATTTTTTTCGTACCGCCGGTTGAGATCACTTCAATCCCAAGTTCACCAAGGCGCTTCGCGAACGGAACAAGATTTTCTTTATTGGATACGCTGATCAGTGCTCGTTTAATCGTCATGATTGCTTCACCTCTGTCTTGATTTTCAGTACATGCTGAAGGACGGCGGGAAAAAAAGCGTGCTCCGCCTTGTGAATATTTATTTTTAGCTGTTCAAGAGATTCTGGAATAGCGACTCTCATCTGGTCGATGATCGGACCTGTGTCCATTCCTTCATCCACATAATGAATTGTAATGCCGGTTTCCGTGTCTCCTGATTCGAAGGCGCGTTCGATTGCATCCTTCCCTGGAAATTTCGGAAGCAGCGAGGGATGGAGATTCATAATCTTGGTTGGAAAAGCATCAAGGAGAACAGGCCCGATCAGACGCATATAGCCTGCCAGGATGAGCCACTCGGTCCCGTTCTTCTCAAGGTTTGCAAGAATTTCAGCTTCATAGGCGGCTTTGTTTTCAAATGATTTTGGTGATAGCTCCAGGACCGGAACACCTGCTAATCTTGCTTTTTCCGTTACAGGGGCACCAGGCTTATCGCAGACGAGAAGGACAATTTCCGCATCGAGCTCCCCGTTCTTCGTTTTTTCTGAAATGGCTTGAAAATTACTGCCGCTTCCTGATGCGAAAACGGCGATTTTTGATTTTTTCATAGTGCAGCACCGCCGAATTCGACCCCGGAACCTTCTTTCACCCGTCCGATAATAAAGGCTTTTTCGCCATGCTCCTCAAGAATTCCAATCGCATCATGAATTCGTTCCGGACTGACGGCAAGGACAAAGCCGATGCCCATATTGAAAATGTTGAACATTTCTTCCCGGTTTAGGCTTCCTTTTTCTTCAAGAAGGTCAAAAATCTTCGGAATCGGCCATGAACCATAGTCAATTTCTGCGCCCAGTCCCTCCGGCAGCATCCTCGGAATGTTTTCAACAAAACCGCCGCCGGTAATATGCGCCATCCCATCCACTTTTACATTCTTCAGCACTTTTATAACAGGTTTTACATAAATTCTTGTTGGTGTTAAAAGCTCCTCGCCGAGCGGGTTTTGCAATGGCTCAACTGTTTGGTTCAGCTGGAGTCCGCTGTCTTCGAGGAGAATTTTCCGGACAAGTGAAAAGCCGTTGCTGTGAAGACCGCTTGAGGTGAGTCCAATCAGCACATGACCCGGTTTAATCCCTGCCCCGGTCACAAGCTCATCCTTTTCTGCTCCGCCAACGCTGAAGCCGGCAACATCGTATTCACCCTCATTGTAAAGGCCGGGCATCTCAGCCGTTTCGCCGCCAATCAGCGCACATCCTGCTTCCTCGCAGCCGTCGGCAATCCCTTTAACGATTTGCTCAATTTTTTCAGGATCTGCTTTTCCAAGGGCTAAATAATCCAGGAAAAAAAGCGGTTCCGCACCTTGAGCCAAGATATCGTTCACGCACATCGCCACTGCGTCGATCCCAATTGTATCATGACGATCCGCCATAAAAGCGAGCTTAAGCTTCGTTCCGACGCCGTCTGTACCCGATACAAGAACCGGCTTCCGGTAATTCAGAGCAGACAGGTCGAAGACACCGCCAAAGCCTCCGAGCAGACCGATGGCACCCTCGCGTTTCGTACGCTCAACGTGTTTTTTCATTCTGGAAACCGCTTCATAGCCGGCTTCGATGTTCACTCCCGCTTCCTGATAGGCTTTTGACATGTCCGTTCCTCCTTATCGTGCACCTGTTTTTACTTCTTTTTCATGAGGGAGCAGCGTGTCGGCATAAATTTCCGTCGGATAGCGGCCGGTAAAGCACGCCATGCACTGTCCTCTTGTTTCTCCTTCATAAGGGCGGCCAATTCCATCAAGCAAGCCTTCCGGACTGATGAACGCGATGGAATCGGCACCGATTAATTCCCGAATCTCTTCTGCGTTATGAGAAGACGCAATCAGTTCCTCATGCGTAGAAGTATCAATTCCGTAAAAGCACGGATGCGCAATCGGCGGTGAGCTGATGCGGACGTGAACCTCGGTCGCGCCTGCTTCCTTCAGCATTTGCACGATCCGTCTGCTCGTCGTTCCGCGGACGATCGAATCATCGACCATCACGACCCGCTTGCCCTCTACAACACCGCGGACGGCAGAAAGCTTCATTTTTACCCCTTGCTCTCTTAAAGATTGGGACGGCTGGATAAATGTCCGGCCGACATACCGGTTTTTAATTAGACCAAGCTCATACGGAATACCGGATGCTTCCGCATAGCCGATTGCTGCTGAAATAGAGGAATCAGGCACCCCTGTCACAACGTCTGCTTCCACTGCCGCTTCCTGGGCCAAACGCTTGCCGAGGTTTTTCCGGGCGGTATGCACGTTGATTCCGTCAATGTTGCTGTCGGGTCTGGAAAAATAAATGTATTCCATGCTGCAGATTGATCGGTTGCTGTTCATGGAGAACCGTTCGGACTGCAGGCCGTCGTCGTTAATGATAATCAGTTCGCCCGGCTGCACCTCGCGCAGGTAATCTGCTCCGACAATATCAAAGGCACACGTTTCGGATGCGACCACATATGCATCGCCAAGCAGGCCGATTGACAGAGGGCGGAGGCTGTTCGGATCAAGCGCCACCATCATTTCCGTTTCGGTTAAAATAACAAACGCGTAAGCCCCTTTTATCATGGATAAGGCGTTTTTTACTTTATCCTTTAAAGAGAAGTGGCCGCTTCGTTTAATTAAATGGGCAAGCACTTCCGTATCGGACGTTGTCTGAAAAATACTTCCCTGGCTTTCAAGCTGGTGCTTTAAATGGTTTGCGTTTACCAGATTCCCGTTATGCGCAAGTGCCAGTCCGCCGTTTTGCGAACGGAACATAAGCGGCTGGACGTTTTCATAGCCGCCCCCTCCCGCTGTTGCATACCGGACGTGGCCGATCGCTGCTTTCCCGCTCATTTCTCCAAGCTGGCCTTTGTTGAAAACATCCGTAATCAAGCCAAGACCTTTCTCGCAGTCCATCGTCTTGCCGTCCGTCGTTACAATGCCCGCGCCCTCCTGGCCGCGGTGCTGAAGGCTGTGCAAGCCGTAGTACGTAATTTGGGCTGAATCAGGATGGCCCCAGATTCCAAAAACGCCGCATTCCTCGTTTAATCCTTTGATTTCAGCAAGCATGGGATGGCTCCTCTCCAGGCGTCTTCAAGCTTCTCGATGCTTAAATCCACCCACTGTTCCCCTTGGCTTCCGCGAATGGTTAATTTTCTGCTGTCCGTTACCCGGCCGATTCTTACAGCATTTGTTAACTCTTCAAACCGCTCTTTATTTTCAGGGCGTACCGTCAGGATATATCGCGATTGAGTCTCACTGAACAGTGCCGTTACCGCATCACCGGTTAACTCGGCATCTGCTCCAAGTCCTTTTCCTGAAAACGCCGACTCAGCAAGCGCAACCGCAAGTCCGCCTTCTGCTGCATCATGCGCGGATTGAACTAGACCGTCACGGATTGCCTTTGATAAAAGGTTCATTCGCGTTTTTTCAACCTCTAAATCAAGCACCGGGGCTTTTCCGGAAATTTCGCCGTACACAAGCTTTTGCAGCTCGCTTCCGCCGAATTCAGGTTTTGTATCCCCTAGCACATAGATGAAATCGCCTGCTTCTTTAAAGTCCTGTGTCGTAATGTAATCGGTATTCTCAATCAGACCAACCATTCCGATGACAGGTGTCGGATAGATCGCCGTTCCGTTCGTTTCGTTATAAAGAGAAACGTTGCCGCCAATAACCGGAGCACCGAGAACTGTACAAGCCTCACTCATCCCGTCCGCCGCTTTTTCAAGCTGCCAGAAGATCTGCGGTTTTTCCGGATTACCAAAGTTCAGGCAATCCGTGATGGCAAGCGGTGTACCTCCCGAGCAAACGATGTTCCGGGCTGCTTCTGCAACCGCGATTTTTCCGCCCGTTTCCGGATCAAGGTACAGATAGCGCGAGTTGCAGTCCGTTGTCATCGCCAGAGCCTTTTTCGTTCCGCGGATGCGCAGTACCGCAGCATCGGAACCAGGCGCGACTACCGTATTCGTGCGGACCATATAATCGTACTGATTGTAGACCCATTCCTTGCTTGCAATCGTCGGCTGCTTAAGAAGGCTGATCAGCGTTTCTTCAAGGTTTTCAACCTCTGGCACCGTCTCCTCCATTTGCTGAAACTCCCGGAAATAGGCTGGCTCTGCAGAAGGTTTATGATAAACCGGCGCTTCCTCTGCTAACGCATCTACCGGAATCTCTACGACGACCTCTCCTCTATGGACAAGGCGGAGCATTTTATCATTCGTTACCGTCCCGACTGACACGGCTTCCAAATCGTATTTTGCAAAAATGGCTTCGATCTCATGCTCACGGCCTTTTTCAATAACAAGCAGCATCCGCTCCTGGGATTCAGAAAGCATCATTTCATAAGGCGTCATTCCGTACTCGCGCTGAGGAATCAAATCCAGATTCATTTCGATTCCCGAGCCTGCCTTGCTTGCCATTTCAGCAGAAGAACTCGTAAGTCCCGCCGCTCCCATATCCTGAATCCCGACAAGCGCATCGTTTTGGATCACTTCAAGACACGCTTCAAGAAGAAGCTTTTCCATGAACGGATCGCCCACCTGGACGGCCGGGCGCTTTTCATCGGATTTTTCGTTGAGTTCCTCTGAAGCGAATGTGGCTCCGTGAATGCCGTCACGGCCTGTTTTCGCGCCGACATACATGACCGTATTGCCGACTCCTTTTGCCTGGCCCTTCTTTATATCCTTATGGTCAATGAGTCCGACACACATCGCGTTCACAAGCGGATTTCCTTCATAGGAGGCATCAAACTGGATTTCGCCGCCAACGGTTGGAATACCGATGCAGTTTCCGTAACCGGCAATTCCTGCTACTACTTCTTCAAACAAATACTTCACCCGAGGGGATTTCAGCTCACCGAATCTTAGTGAGTTTAATAGGGCGATCGGGCGCGCGCCCATCGAGAACACATCACGGATGATGCCACCGACACCCGTTGCAGCGCCCTGATAAGGCTCAACAGCAGAAGGGTGATTATGGCTCTCGATTTTAAAAACAACCGCCTGGTTATCGCCGATATCGACAATCCCCGCTCCCTCGCCGGGTCCCTGCAGAACATGCTCGCCTGTGACAGGGAACTTTTTCAGAATCGGCTTGGAGTTTTTATAGCTGCAGTGCTCAGACCACATAACGGAGAAAATTCCCGTTTCCGTATAGTTGGGCAGGCGTCCGAGAATGGATTCAACCATCGCAAATTCTTCGTCGCTGATTCCCATCTGCTGATACACTTTTTCTGCTTTAATTTGTTCAGGATTTGGCTCAAGAAGTAGTGACATGTGCTTCCCTCCAGTTTTTTACGATCGATTGAAACAGTGCGAGGCCGTCCGCGCTTCCAAGCATGGAATCCACAGCGCGCTCAGGGTGAGGCATCATGCCGAGAACATTGCCTCGTTCATTGACAATCCCCGCAATATCCTCCAGGCTTCCGTTCGGATTTTCACTGTAAGTAAATACAATCTGGTTGTTCTCTGTCAGTCTTTTCAGCGTCAGCTCGTCGCAGAAATAATTCCCTTCTCCGTGAGCAATCGGAACGGAGATGACCTGGTTTTCTGTATAGCCGGATGTGAACGGGGTTTTGGCATTGACCACCTTTAAAGAGGCAGGTTCGCACTTGAATTTCAGCCCCTCATTCCGTTTCATCGCACCCGGAAGCAGCCCTGCTTCAAGGAGGATTTGAAATCCATTGCAGACACCAAGCACCGGCTTTCCTTGTTCAGCCGCTTTTTTCACTTCCGCCATGACATTTGAAAAATGAGCAATGGAGCCGGAGCGCAGGTAATCTCCGTATGAAAATCCTCCTGGAAGAAGAATGCCGTCAAATTCGCTCAAATCGTTTTCATCGTGCCAAACATACTCTGCTTCTTCTCCAAGCTCATCCTTGATCGCATGATACATATCCACATCACAGTTGGAGCCGGGGAAAACTATCACCGCGAATTTCACTGAACGACAACCTCCTCTGCTTCAAAGCGGTAGTCTTCAATAACCGTATTTGCTAAAAGCTTTTCACACATTTCCTTCACGGTTTCCTCAAGCGGACGGTCGGTTTTCTCGATCATCAGCTCCATGTATTTACCGATGCGGACGTCCTGAACCTCACCGTAGGACATACTGTGCAGCGCATTCTTCACGGCGTTCCCCTGCGGATCCAAAATACTTTCTCTTAAACTGACATACACCTTCACTTTATACATGTGCGGGTCCTCCCAATCGTTTTAAGATTTCTTCGTACGCTTCAGTCAAACTGCCAAGATCCCGGCGAAAAACATCTTTATCAAACTTTTCGTTTGTCTCTTTATCCCACAGGCGGCACGTATCCGGGGAAATTTCATCCGCCAGTAAAATCGTTCCGTCTTTTCGGAGGCCGAATTCAAGCTTGAAGTCTATCAGTCTTACATTTCTCTCTGAAAAATATGGAATGAGCACTTCATTTACTTTAAGGGCTTTTGTTTTCAGTTCTTCGATTTGTTCCGGTGCTGCCGCTTTCAATAGTTTGATATGGCTCTCTGTGATAAGCGGATCTCCTAGCGCATCATCCTTGTAGTAAAACTCAACAATGGGTTCAGGGATTGGTGTTCCTTCCTCGATGCCGAGACGCTTCGCCATACTTCCGGCGACCGTGTTCCGTACAACGACTTCAAGCGGAATAATGGTGACTTCCTCTACCAGCTGCTCGGTTTCAGAAACTTTGCGGATTAGGTGGTTGGCAACGCCTGCTTCTTTGAGCTTTTCAAAAATCAGAACGGAAATCTCGTTGTTTAATCGGCCTTTTCCAGTAATCTCTGTTTTTTTCTCTCCGTTAAATGCCGTAGCGGAGTCTTTATAGGAAACAAGAAATTCACCCTCACGCTCTGTTCTGTAAATGCGCTTCGCTTTTCCCTCATAAAGCAATTCCATTGATTTCGCCCTCCTGTAGTCGGAATATTGGGAATCTTAAGATTGGAAAGAGGCAAAGTTTTGCTTTGCCCCTCCAGTTTTATAGACCGAGCCTGTTAAAAATGGCATCTACATTTTTCAAGTGGTAGTTGTAATCGAAGCAGTCATCGATTACAGCTGGTGTTAAACGTTCGGTAACAGCCGGATCCGCTTCTACTAATGTGCGGAAGTGGACTTGTGTTTCCCAAGCCTCCATTGCTTTCGGCTGAACCAGATCGTACGCTGCTTCACGAGCCATGCCTGAGTCAATAAGAGCAAGCAGGACACGCTGGGAGTAAATCAGCCCAAGGGTACGATCCATGTTGCGCTTCATGTTTTCAGGGAACACGGTCAGGTTCTTAATGATATTTCCGAAGCGGTTCAGCATATAGTTCAGTGCAATGGTTGCATCCGGCAAAATGATCCGTTCTGCAGAGGAGTGGGAAATATCACGCTCATGCCATAGCGGTACATTTTCATAAGCCGTCATCATGTATCCGCGGATGACACGGGCAAGCCCAGTCATGTTTTCCGATCCGATTGGATTGCGTTTATGCGGCATGGCTGAGGAGCCCTTTTGTCCCTTTGCGAAAAATTCCTCTACCTCGCGCGTTTCACTCTTCTGAAGTCCGCGTACTTCTACGGCGAATTTTTCAATTGATGTGGCAATCAGTGCAAGGGTGCTCATATAGTCAGCGTGGCGGTCGCGCTGAAGGGTTTGAGTTGAGATCGGTGCTGCCTGAAGACCAAGCCTCTCGCACACATATTTTTCAACAAACGGATCGATATTGGCATACGTTCCAACTGCGCCTGACATTTTTCCGAATTCAATGCCTTCTGCAGAACGGTTAAAACGCTCCAGGTTCCGTTTCATTTCCTCATACCACAGGCCAAGCTTCAAACCGAATGTCGTCGGCTCTGCATGGACACCGTGCGTGCGGCCCATCATCACCGTGTATTTGTGTTCAATCGCTTTATTTTTAAGAATTTCCACAAAGCGCTCAAGGTCTGCTCTTAAAATATCATTGGCCTGCTTCAAAAGGTAAGATAGCGCGGTATCCACAACATCTGTAGAAGTAAGTCCGTAATGGACCCATTTGCGCTCTTCGCCAAGTGTTTCAGAAACCGCTCTTGTAAAGGCAACAACATCATGTCTTGTTTCCTCTTCAATCTCTTTAATGCGGTTAATGTCAAAGGAAGCATTCTCACGCAGAAGCACTGTATCTTCCTTAGGGATGACCCCAAGCTCAGCCCATGCTTCACATGCAAGAATTTCTACCTCAAGCCACGCCTGGAAACGGTTTTCCTCTGTCCAGATGGCCCCCATTTCCGGCCTTGTATAACGTTCGATCATCGTAAATCCTCCGTTCTCCTATTGACCCCACTGATTTGATATTTTCTCCATCGTTTCTTCAATGACGTCCGTTTTAAAGGTAACATGCCCCATTTTTCTCTTTGGCTTGTTTTCCTTTTTACCGTACAAGTATAACGCAGCTTCATCTAAAAACGAAAGATTATTTAAAACAGCTTCGAGATGTTCGCCTAATACGTTCACCATCAGGCCTTTTTTCAATAAATCCGTTCTTCCAAGCGGTAAATTACAAACGGAGCGGATATGCTGTTCAAACTGGGAGGTTTCGCACAAATCCATCGTGTAATGGCCTGAATTATGCGGCCTCGGCGCCAATTCATTGATGAAGATCTCTCCATCCTCAGTCAAAAACATTTCAACGGCCAGTGTTCCAACCAATTCAAAGCGTTCAGCAAGCTTTAACGCAGCATCTTTTGCCCTTTTTTCGATGTCGGCTGTTATTCTCGCTGGAACAATGCTTAGATGAAGGATGTTCTCACGGTGAACATTCTCAGCTGCCGGAAAGACCTTTACATCTCCACTTGGGTTTCTTGTGACAATGATGGAGAGCTCTTTCTCAAAGGGAACCCATTTTTCAAGAATGCATTTCCCCAGATTCAGCAGCTTTTCAGCCTCTTCTATATCAGCTGGACTCTTGATCACCGCCTGCCCTTTACCATCGTAGCCCCCTCTGCATGTTTTTAAAACAGCAGGGAAACCGATATCTTCAAGCGCATCCTCAAGACCGTTGCCGTTCTCAAGAATGCTGTATGGTGCCACCTGGCAGCCTGTTTCCTGGATGGCTTCTTTTTCCGTCTGCCTATCCTGGGTCAGTGAAAGCAGGCGGCTTCCCTGCGGAAGATAGGCGTTATTCTCAAGCCACACGAGAGCATTATAATCGATGTTTTCGAATTCATATGTGATGACGTCACTTACAGAGGCAAGCTGCTTAATGGCATCTATATCGCTGTAGGCCGCGGTGATTTCAATGTCTGCAGCCTGCCCGCATGGACTATCCGCTGCAGGATCGAGGACCGCGATGCGGTAGCCCATATTTTTCGCATCCAATGCCATCATCCGTCCCAGCTGTCCTCCGCCAATGATGCCGATTGTCTGTCCGGGTAAAATCTGCTTATACAAGAGCATCACTGCTTTCAAGCACGGCCTGGCGGGTATCCTCTCTCCGTTTGGCAAGAGCCGCTTCAATCCTGCCGTCTGTCAGGGAGAGAATCTGTGCAGCAAGAAGGGCCGCATTTACAGCACCTGCCTTTCCGATTGCTACCGTTGCAACCGGAACACCTCCAGGCATTTGCACAATAGAAAGGAGTGAATCAAGCCCGTTAAGAGCCTTTGACTGAACCGGTACGCCAATCACCGGCAGGGTTGTCTTTGCTGCTACCATTCCCGGAAGATGGGCAGCGCCGCCTGCACCTGCGATAATGACTTTAAGCCCTCGTTCCCTGGCCGATTCCGCATACTCAAACATGAGCTCTGGTGTCCGGTGAGCAGATACAACTTTTTTTTCATAAAAAATCTCAAGTTCATCCAGCAGCTCGCACGCCTGTCTCATCGTTTCCCAATCTGACTGGCTTCCCATAATGACTCCAACCTGTTCGATCATCGCTCTCCCCCGCTCTCCTAAAATGAAAAAAAGCCCGGCCGTATGCTTAAGAGAAAGCAATACGAACCGGGCATAGTATGTATATCCACTACGCTGGTTAATCCACTTTCCCTCATAGTCCGGTCATTTACGGTGTCCGGGTAGAAACTCTTGGGCCATATCCCCAAATTTATATGAAGGCTTCGTCGTTATTTTCATCTCCATCATAACAAGAGATTTTGTAACATGTCAATACAAAATATCGAACATTACTGCATTAAAGGGGTATATCGTTCGGGTTTAGAGCAACTTCCCTTCAAATACAATCATTCTTCCTGCCGGAACAATCTGTGTTTGTCCATTCTCTTTTACTTCTTTAAAGATAGGTTCCTCCATTCTGCGTACAGGAGCATATCCTTCTTCCTTCATGCGGTCGAGAACAGCACCAATGCTTTCATTCTCTGCGACCTCAAATTTCTTTTTTGTTGGCTTATCAGTCATTTAATGATCCCTCTTTTATCTTAGCAGCAAATTTACGTTTCAGTCGGTCTCGTATATTTAAGGGGAAGCAGTTCTTGAATGCTTAGTTTTGCAAGACCGTCTTTCGTATCTAAAATAACCTTCATATTTTCCCCGTAATCACCGATCAGTTCCCTGCACATTCCGCACGGCGCAACAACCTTGATTTCACGATCATGCTCATCCGGGCCGGGGTGCCGAACCGCCACAATCGCCTCAAACTCACGAAAGCCTTCAGATATAGCCTTCCCAATCGCAATCGCTTCTGCACATACCGTAACTCTTCCAATGTACGCTTCAATATGAACGGCCCTGATAATTTCTCCGGAAGCTGTTCGGAGAGCGGCGCCGACATGATGCTTCCCGTACTCGTAATGTTCACGAATGATTTCTTTTGCATCCAGTATCAATTCCTCGTCCTGAGGGCTGATGTTCCCTGACATTGAATTATCACCTCTGTTTGTTTCATTATAATAGGGAATGGTGTGGGGGACAAATGGGGATTTGAATGAGGTGGCGTGAAAGTCTATCGGCGAATGAGATGGTTGGTGATTATTCGGAGGGTGCGGTTATCGGAGTATCTGTGGGGTGCCTTATGGAGGAGAAAATGATGAGGATCGTGGATTTTCGATTAAAACTCGGCCTCTTTTCTTCGAAACCGGTGATAGGGTTCGGCCTCGCGACTCAGTACAGGGGATGGTGGATGAAAATGAGGCAGAATATGGTTTTTAAATTACGTCATTTGAGGGCAGCAGGAAAGATATCGGCTATTCTTGAGCGGATATCGACCGAAATTTTAATATATCGGCGATTAATTTGATATATCGTCGATTATTTCGATTTATCGACTAAAATGAGCGGATATCGACTTTTCGGGAGGGTTCGACAAAGATCGGAGCCGCCTCTATTCGTTGGATCCCTTTCCGCAGCCCATGGCGTATACCGAATCACGTATCCGCCACTCCTTCTATTTCCCTCTATCCATAGCGTATCCCGCATTCCCAATCCCAATCGAGTAGGAGGGGGTGATTAACCCCCGACCTCTCACACCACCGTACGTACGGATCCGTATACGGCGGTTTGAAAGTTTATGAAACCACAATCGTTAATTGTTTTAATCCAAGTTGATTCCAGTACTTGTTAGGAAGGGCTTTGTGGAGAATGGGGTTCTTAGAATTCCGCCAATATCCCTTACGGGAGTTAGCTACTTCCCATGCCTTTCCTTTCTTTATCCCCAATTTCATTAGGTTCC